>NZ_AQWM01000100.1 GCF_000376105.1 Asticcacaulis benevestitus DSM 16100 = ATCC BAA-896 | reverse complement strand
ACGCCGATCCAAAGCCCTTCGTTTGGACCAAATCCGCTACAGACATTCTTGAAAAGGTCGCCAGGGGGCGACAGGCGTTAGAGTCACAACACTAGGCGCACGTCCTCGATCAACACACTGCGTCCTGGTCAGTTCAACTCCGAAACGTAACATGGGTATGATCGCCGCGCAGCGTCCGACAGAGCCAGGTCGAGTTCAAAGACCTGGAGTGTGTTAGCTTTGCTTGTTTGGGTCAACATCTGCCCCTCCGGCGCATAAGCAAATCCTCTACCCCCAAATACGGTGCCACTCTTTGAGCGGCCAGTTCGATTTGAGCTGACAACGTAGGCACCGGAAACCAATGATGCCATGGCAGCGGCCGTTTTCCACATTGTTGTGTCTCTGCCAGTCGCTCGAGGGATGATAATAAGGGAAGCCTCTTGCTTGCCGTAGGCCCGAGCGTGTTCGTTGAACATAGCCTCGGTACAAAGCAAGATTCCCACTTTGATTCCAAGAACCTCGTTGACGGCAAATCCAGATCCATCGCCAACAAACCAATCGTCTTCATACCAACCAGGTTCAGATGGGAAATATTGCTTCCGGTGAAGGGCGCGTACATATCCGTGCTCAAGAACGAACGCTTCGTTGACTAATCGTTCGTTGTACCAGATAGGCCGAGATGAAATGATGGCCGGTAGTTTTAAAGCAGCCAGCGCCTCAAGGCCTCTCTCGTGGGCGTCAATGCTGTATCTGGCGAGGTCTTCCGAAAAACTTCGCTCATCGGCAATCCAACGGCCAAAAGGAAGTTCGTTCGTAACGAGTAAATCAATTTCAGCCGCCTGGATCGAGCACATCAGTCGTTGCCACTCACCATGATCGACTGACAACCCCTCTGGCCACTCAACAAATGCGATCTTCATATTGGACTCGGTTCACTGCGCAGAATATCTCCAACCTAACGCCTGCGTACGACAAAGTCGCCACAATAGGGAACGCCCTGCTCATTTCTAATGTTAGTGGGACTGCCATTCGACGCGGTGTATACGCAAAACGCACGATAGTGGAATTTTGACAGTAAATTTTCCGA
>NZ_AQWM01000099.1 GCF_000376105.1 Asticcacaulis benevestitus DSM 16100 = ATCC BAA-896 | reverse complement strand
AAAACCGCATCGCGGACATCAACGACAATTGGATTTGTGCTCAACAGCTCAATTGTCTGATATTCCGCGAAACGGGCCCATCGGTTGTAAAACCACACCGCCTTGACGGCATTCCCTGCCGTAAGCATGGATGCGGCAGCGCCTACGGCCCTGTCATGGGCTTCATCTTCATCGTGCGTCAGAAGTGCCGATCTGTGTCGATCTTTGGCAGCTTCCATCTGGTCATGAAACTGATGGCCAATAAACGGTAGAGCCACGTCATCCGCCATCCATTGGTCGATTGAGTAAGCAAAATATCTGACGTCACACTGGCCCGCAGGGCCATTGAAAGCTGACTTACGTGAAAAGCGTTCGATATATCCAAGATGACGGACCATCATAGCGGCAGGCCTGTTGCTCAAAGGAACCTTGGTCAAGATTTCCAGGCAATCTGTCTTGGTGAACATGAAGGATGCTGCTTCACGCGCTGCCGCGAAGGCCTTGGTGCCCCGGTATTCAGGGAGAAATAGTGTATGGCACTCGTAAATTCCTTGTTCGTGTTTGACGCCAATGAAGCCGCCAAAATCATTGACGAGTGCGATATTGTCTGGATTGCCAACAAGTTGAGTCAGGTCAAGATTGCCAACACCGCCAACAGCGGGCCTGACATCAGGATGATTTACGACCCTATTCAGCAACTCGGAACACATGGTGCGCACCATGCCTGTGTGCGCACCATCCAATCTTCCTAAATCCAGTGACATGAGAATTCCAAACAACCAGTTATGGGGAGGAATTTACGGCTCGTCGCAGCTCGAAACAATTGCGGAGGTTTCAATTAGCGCACAGGTTAAGTGCACAGGTTAGCCGTGCCGCCAGGACTTCTTTTTTCCTGCGGCATCACTCAAAAAAGGGAAATCTGAAGCAACCTTGCCCCAGACGCCTTTGGCGCCTCGTCCGGATAAGCCGAACTTCTCAATTGCCTCTTCCTGCCATACTCGCCCCACCGGACAGTCAAGCCTACCATCCATAAAGTCCCTGACATGTACCCGAAGATCAAGTTCAGCTCCAACCAGACCATATGAAGCTCGCCC
>NZ_AQWM01000098.1 GCF_000376105.1 Asticcacaulis benevestitus DSM 16100 = ATCC BAA-896 | reverse complement strand
GCATCATCCATATATTGCGCGGCCGAAGAGACACTGATCGATCCGATGATCTTGTTGCTGGCATCACGGATTGGCGCCGCCACGCAGCGAATGCGATCTTCGTTTTCTTCCAGATCGTAGGCAAAGCCTAGCGCGGCATAGTCGCGCATCCGGGCGAGCCAGGTGTCGTAATCGACGCGATATCCGGGAAACTCGTGGCTTTCGCGCTCATAAACATCTCGCCAGCCGCCTTCGGTTTCATCAAGCAGCAGGGCCTTGCCGATGCCGGTTGAGCGCAGGGGTTGACGCTCGCCTATGCGTGAGCTGATTTCGATACGGCGATTACCCTGGACCTTGTCCAAATAAAGCGCGCGTGCGCCATCGAGAATGCCGAGATGGACCGTATCGCCGGTATCGAGCGATAGGGCCAAAAGATGATCATGGGCGATGCGCGGCAGGTTCATCTGGCGGGAGGCCAGGTGGCCGAGCTCGAGCAGTTTTGGCCCCAGGCTGTAACCCACGCGCGGCGTGAAATTGAGAAAGCGCTGTTCGACCAGGGTCGTTGCAAGCCTGTGTGTTGTCGAGCGTGTCAGCCCCAGAACCTCTGAGAGATGGGCCAGATTACGCGCATTGGCCGCCACCGCCATCATGACGTCGAGACCGCGCACCAGGGTTTGCGCACCGGCCAGCGTCTTGCCGCCCGCTTCGCTCTCTCCGTCCCTGCCCAAGCTCTCGTTTGGCAAATTATCCATTGACGCCGTTTGTTTCATTATTTAATGCTCATATCTAAAGTGTGGGATGAAAGCAAGTCGTTCATCCCGAAATCGGTTCAGGGATGGCGGGATGTGACCAATCATCCCAAATGGTGAGACTAATGCGAAAATTTCCTAAGATCAAGCAAGTGCGCGCCTCCGTTATCAAGGGCGGCGAAGGCGGCGGTGGCGCCGACTATCACGATCAAGGCGAAGGTCATTGGATCGACAATCATATCGCGACCTCCATGGGCCGCTATCCGGAATATCGCCAGAGCCGTAAGTCCTTCGGCATTAATGTGCTAGGCACCCTCGTGGTCGAGATAGAATGTGACGACGGGACGACCGGATTCGCGGTAACTACCGGCGGCGAGCCAGCCGCCTACATGGTCGAAAAACACTTCGCCCGCTTCCTCGAAGGCCGCGATCCGTTCGAATACGAGACCATCTGGGACCAGATGTATTTCGCCTCTCAATATTACGGCCGCAAGGGTCTGGTGGT
>NZ_AQWM01000097.1 GCF_000376105.1 Asticcacaulis benevestitus DSM 16100 = ATCC BAA-896 | reverse complement strand
ACCACCAGACCCTTGCGGCCGTAATATTGAGAGGCGAAATACATCTGGTCCCAGATGGTCTCGTATTCGAACGGATCGCGGCCTTCGAGGAAGCGCGCGAAGTGCTTTTCGACCATGTAGGCCGCCGGTTCGCCGCCGGTAGTTACCGCGAAACCTGTGGTTCCGTCTTCACATTCGATCTCGACCACGAGGGTGCCCAGCACATTGATGCCGAAAGATTTGCGGCTCTGGCGGTATTCCGGATAGCGGCCCATGGAGGTCGCGATATGGTTGTCGATCCAATGACCTTCGCCCTGATCGTGATAGTCGGCGCCGCCGCCGCCTTCGCCGCCCTTGATAACGGAGGCGCGCACTTGCTTGATCTTAGGAAATTTCCGCATTAATCTCACCATTTGGGACGCTTCATCACATCCCATCATCCCTGTACGGATTTCGGGATGAACGACTTGCTTTCATCCCACACTTTAGATATGAGCATTAAATAATGAAACACGTGACGTCAACGAATAATTTGTCAAACGAGAGTTTGGTCAGGGACGCAGAGGGCGACGGGGGCGGTAAGACGCTCGCCGGCGCGCAAACGCTTGTGCGCGGTCTCGACGTTATGATGGCAGTGGCGGCCAATGCGCGTAGCCTGGTTCAATTATCAGAGGTCTTGGGGCTGACGCGGTCGACAACGCACAGGCTTGCAACGACTCTGGTCGAGCAGCGCTTTCTCAATTTCACACCGCGCGTGGGTTACAGTCTGGGACCAAAACTTCTTGAGTTGGGTCATTTGGCGTCCCGCCAGATGAACCTGCCGCGTATCGCTCATGATTATCTCTTGGCCCTATCGCTCGATACCGGCGATACGGTCCATCTCGGTATCCTTGATGGCGACCGTGCGCTGTATCTGGACAAGGTGCAGGGGAGTCGTCGTATCGAAATCAGTTCACGTATTGGCGAACGCCAGCCGTTGCGATCTACCGGCATAGGCAAGGCACTTTTGCTTGACCGTCGAGAAGATGAATTGGCCACGGTTTATCAACGCGAAGGCCGCGAATGGCCAGGTTACCGCGTCGATTTTGAGACCTGGATGGATCGCATGCGCGATTATGCGACCAAGGGTTATGCCTACGATCTGGAAGAAAACGAAGACCGCATTCGCTGCGTGGCGGCGCCAATCCGTGATGCCAGCAACAAGATCATCGGATCGATCAGTGTCTCTTCGGCCGCGCAATATATGGATGATGC
>NZ_AQWM01000096.1 GCF_000376105.1 Asticcacaulis benevestitus DSM 16100 = ATCC BAA-896 | reverse complement strand
TTGCCTTCCGGGCGCAGGTTCTCGATGCGCTTTCAAGGCGCACTCGAAAATTGTTGATGGAAATTGGAACTGAGGTCCGGCCGGCTGCCGGGTGCATAAACGGAAAAAGGAAATAAACCGCTTGCGAAGGTGGTTAGCTGTTACCTAACGCGAACGGCAGGTCGCTGCGAAGTCACAAGACCCTTCCAACAATATTCCAGCGCAATTGACCAACTGTCATCACGGCCGGCTCGTAACCATCCGCCAACAGAAAGACACAGATCGCACTCCCCCTGTCAGGATCGTCAATATCTTCATGCTCAATCCGTACAACTAAGCCAGATGTCGTGAGATACAGTGCGTCTGATGGGTATTGCTCCCGCCACCATGCCCTTTCCTCATTGGTAGCGGGCTTGAACATTTCATTCATCGTTTTGCGCGGCGGGAACGGATTGCCTGGGGCCACGACAACGACTTCATCACCAGCCAATGCCCTCAGTGCTTCGATATGGTGGCGGATTTCAGCTTGAGTATCCCGAACCTCATGGGTGACGACCACGGCCGGGAGAGCGGCGACTGCCGCAGGGGCAACGAGTGCTGCGCCGATGAACGGGATGGCGCCCAAAATATTGCGGCGTGTGGAGCTCAGGTCTTGCATGATCCTCTCCTATGCTGCGAGTTGGGATTGAGCGCCGGGTGCGGTTGAACCGCCCGGCTCGGCAGCGGTCAGGCTGCAAATGGCATCCACATAGGCGTATGTTGCGCTGTCATTCGGCAGGGCCTCAGCAAAGCCCTCCAGGGCGCTTGCGATGCAGTGGGCCATATTCACGTCACCATTGATCAGGTCAGTGCCGTCCACCGCCTCTGCAAGCGCCTTAACGCCGGCAACAAAAAGAGCGGCAGCCTTGTCGATAGCGCTCATGTCGCCATCGGCGGCGCCGGGGTAGTACTGGAAGCTGCGCGCATGCTTGACCCTGTAAGTATGGACAGCGTCGTTATAGGCGCGGGTAAGCGACATTTGAGTGCGGGCGCTTGAAGCGCTAGGCACAGGGGTGCTAATGGGCTGAGTAGCCATGGCATGATCCTCATACGATCTGTTGCGGTTAGGGCCGGCGGGAGGTGCGAACTCTCTCCGGCCTGATCAACGTAACATGTTGCGTAAAATGCGCAACGTCTATTTTGCATAAATCAAGAAATGTTGCGTATTTTACGCATCTCATGTATGTGTGCTTTATGATCATTACACCAGCACAATGCCGCGCAGCACGCGGCCTCCTTAATCTCAATCAAGGGGATCTGGCCGACTTAAGTAAGGTAAGCCTTAGGACGGTTGTGAA
>NZ_AQWM01000095.1 GCF_000376105.1 Asticcacaulis benevestitus DSM 16100 = ATCC BAA-896 | reverse complement strand
GCGGGTCGCATGACCGGCCTGTTCAACGGCATCGGCGTGGCCGGTGGCCGCGAACTGCAACAGGTCGCGGTCGAACAGTCGCGCACCAAAATTCCGCTCATCTTCGCCGGCGACATCATCCACGGCGTCAAGACCACCTTCCCGATCCCGCTCGGTGAATCGGCAAGCTGGGATACCGACCTGGCCATGCGCACGGCGCGCGCCGCCGCCCTTGAGGCCACCGCCAAGGGGCTGCACTGGACCTTCGCGCCCATGGTCGATGTGGCGCGTGATCAGCGCTGGGGCCGCGTCGCCGAAGGCGCCGGCGAGGACACTTATCTCGGCATCCAGCTGGCCGTGGCGCGGGTCAAGGGCTTCCAGGGCGATGACCTCAAGGCTGAAACCTCCGTTCTGGCCTGCCCTAAGCATTTCGCCGCTTACGGCGCCGTTCAGGGCGGCATGGAATATAACACCGCCGATATCCCCGAAACGACCTTACGCGAAATCCACCTGCCGCCGTTCAAGGCCGCCTTTGACGCCGGCGCCATCACCACCATGTCGTCGTTCAACGATATCGCCGGCGTGCCCTCGACCGGTAATCCGTATCTGCTGACCGATATCCTGCGCGGTGAGTGGGGCTTCAAGGGGTTGGTGGTTTCCGACTACACCTCGGAAGAAGAACTGATCCTGCACGGCTTTGCCGCCGATGGCGCCGACGCTACGGCCAAGTCGATCAAGGCCGGTTGCGATATCTCGATGCAGAGCGGGCTCTATATCAAGTACCTGCCCGAACTGGTGAAGGCCGGCAAGGTCAGCGAGGCGGTGGTCAATGAAGCGGTACGCCGCGTGCTCTTCGTCAAGAAGGCGCTGGGGCTGTTCGAGAATCCCTATCGCTCGCTCGACCTCAAGCGCGAGCAGAGCGATATCCGCCGGCCCGACACCATCGCGCTGGCGCGTGAAGCCGGCCGCAAGTCGTGCGTGCTGCTGAAGAACGATGGCAACCTGCTGCCCTTGCCGAAATCGGGCAAAAAGATCGCCCTGATCGGTCCCTTCGGCAACGACAAAGAAAACTGCCCCGGTCCGTGGGCGGTCTTCCCCGACATCGCCTCGTGCGTCACCTGGGAAGCGGGTTTCCGCGCCGCCATGAACGATTCTGGGGGTGATGCCCTAACCGTGGTGAAGGGCTCGGACGTCGAGGCCCCGATCGAAGGTGGCATCGAAGCGGCGGTCAAGGCGGCGAAGGCGGCGGATATCGTTGTGCTGGCCATCGGTGAGGCGGGTAATATGTCGGGCGAGGCACAATCGCGCGTCGATATCTCGGTGCCGGCGCCGCAACTGGCT
>NZ_AQWM01000094.1 GCF_000376105.1 Asticcacaulis benevestitus DSM 16100 = ATCC BAA-896 | reverse complement strand
GGCGCCGCTCAGGTGCTGTCGGCCTCCGGCGAACTGGCCCATCAGGCCGCCAATCTGCGCAACCAGATCAACAGCTTCCTCGCGCATGTGAGAGCAGCGTGACGGCTGCCCTCACGCATTTTCATTGCCCTACCGCTTCGCTGCTTGAGGGCTAGACGAGCGGCCTAAAACCTCACTTGCAAAACCTAAAGAGGGCGCGGCGATTGATCATCATCGCGCCCTATTGGTGTCTTTTACGGCGAAATTTCTACTTCTAGTCTACAATTAATAGGTTCTTCACCATAACAATCCATTTTGAGAACTCAGTGTCGAATGGTCTGCGTATCAAGAACCGAACCGATCCGTGATGGTAACGCAGGCCGCCGGGTACGACGCCTATTTGTGTCGGCTCAGAGGGATGCCTATGTTCAAGAATATGACAATCCGCGCGCGCGTTATCGCCGCCTTCGCCCTGGTGCTTTGCGCCACTATCGGTCTCGGTCTGTTTTCCATTCTGCGCCTGAGCGCGGTCAATGCCGCCGCTGGCGATGTCGCTACCAACTGGTTGCCCTCCGCCAATGTGGTAGGCGATATTTCACAGGATTTTGAGCAGATGCGCCTGCGCCAGATGCAGGTCGCCACCATGACGGGTGCTGAAAAAGAAGAGGCCCTTGGCAAGGCGGCTCAGTCCAAAAAAATCATGGCGAAAGATATCGCGGCCTACACCCCGCTGATCAGCGGCGATGACGAACGTGCCGTGGCGGATGACATGCTAAAGGCCCTTAAAACATACGACAGCATGACCGATACGTTTATGGCTATGGTCAATTCGGGCGACACAGTGGGTGCAACCATCTATTTCATGGGGCCGTTTCAGGATCATGGGCAAATTGTCCGCAAAACCATTCGCGCCAACCGCAAATTCCAGCTTGAAAAGGGTACAATGGCCGCAGAAGCCGGTGCTGCCCTCGGCAAGGCCGCCATCGCCCTCATCATGATCGCCCTGGGTGCGACGGCCGCCGTCTGCTTCGTCATTGGCTTCGCCATGATCCGCGGCATTTCCCTGCCGATCAGCCGCATGTCGGGCGCCATGCAGAAACTCGCCGATGGCGACACCGCCGTCGTCATCCCCAATGTCGGCGAACGCAGCGAAATCGGCGATATGGCCAAAACGGTCGAGGTCTTCAAGGACAATCTGATCCGCACGCGTGCCCTCGAAGAACAAACCCTTCAGGCCCGCGCAGATGCCGAGGTACAGCGCAAGAAGACCATGTGCGACCTCGCCGACCAGTTTGAGAACGCCGTCGGCGGCATTGTCGATATGGTGTCCTCCGCCGCTACCGAAATGCAGGCCACGGCTCAGCAACTGA
>NZ_AQWM01000093.1 GCF_000376105.1 Asticcacaulis benevestitus DSM 16100 = ATCC BAA-896 | reverse complement strand
CTAGTACTACAGTTGCGCATAATGTCGGATTTTTCGATGGGCTGTAGCGGCAATGACTTGATGGCGCCGTCGCCATCGTGACCATGCAAGGATAAATGTCGACGTTAAGGCCTTGGAGGGCATAAGCCTGGCGAACAGGTGGAGGATTTCGGGGGTGGTGTAGATCGGCGTGGCCTTGGCGATCACGCGGCGGCTGTCATCACCGGACTCCTTTCGTTCTCTTTCCCAAAGGCGTTGCGCCGCTGCGTGGCGCTAAGCTTCGCCAGAAACGCCGCAGCCGCCATGACCAAACTCATATGGCGATGCCAGGCATGCCAGGAGCGGGCTTCGCAGTGGTCGAGGCCGAGGTCATCCTTGGCGCGCAAGAAGCACTCTTCGATCGTCCAGCGCAAGCCTGCGGCAGCTGCAAGCTCGGCCAAGGAAGTGTCTGTCGGCGCAAAGGCGAAGTAGTATGCGATGGCCTTCGGATCGCGCAGACTGCGACGCGCAAGTAACCACTTGGAAAAGCCATCCTCGGCCACCCAGTTGAGATGTATGCGCACCCACTCGTAAAGGCGCGGCCCCTTCGCGCCCTCACCCGCGGACAGGGGCCGCCAGGACTGCGCTTCAAGATCGCCAATGAGAGTTGCCGGATCGGTTTGTATGAACTGCCACTCCTCAAGGAAGCGCAGTACGTGCGTCGAGCGGATTGCTAATACGTAGGGCTGCTTGCGGCCTTCCAACATCCGCCTGAACTGACTGTCAGAACCATAAACAGCATCTGCCAATACGAAGGCGCAAGGAATGCCCTCATCAAGCAGCTTGCCGATCATCTCGCGCGCCATGGCAGGCTTAGTTGCGAAGTTGACGTCGTCGGGCACGTGGGCCTTTTGTCGCCTATCCAGATCCTCCGACCAACCTTTTGGCAAATATAGCTGCCTATCGATTAGGGCGTGTCCATAACGGCTGGCGTAAGAAACAAAAACACCGATTTGACTATTTTCTATCCGCCCTGCCGTACCCGAATATTGCCTCGCGACGCCGACCGACTGATCGCCCTTCTTCAAAAAGCCGGTTTCATCGACTACCAAGACGCCATCCCGGTCTCCCAGCGCGCCGATCGTGTAGTCGCGAACCCTTTTGCACAAAGCATCTGCCGACCACGAAGACCGCCCGAGCAAGGATTGAATGCGATAGGGCCTCTCAAGCCCAGCTTCTTCCGCTAGCATCCACCCTGTCTTGCGCTCAGCCCGCGACATAAGGCCTTCAATGAAGGCACCGGCAGATGCGCGTTGCTCTGAGCGCTTAAGCGCTGGAGCAATCGCCGCCTTCATCTCCGTCAACGCTTCGCGCCAGTTAGTCCCTGTACCCACCCAATCTGACACACTCATGACAATCTCCGCTCATCCTAACCAACGAAAGGGAATCATGATTTTCCATTATGCGCAACTGTAGTACTAG
>NZ_AQWM01000092.1 GCF_000376105.1 Asticcacaulis benevestitus DSM 16100 = ATCC BAA-896 | reverse complement strand
GTAACCGGGGCACATTCCGGTGCAGCTACGTTGCTGCGAGCCTGACGAGGGTTGGTAGCTTTTGGACGTATGGAGCGTCTTGGACTGTGAAGCGGTCGCCAAGGAATCGGTAGAACGAGATCTTGAGCTTTGCGCAGGTTTTCATCAGGCCGAGCATGGCATCTCGGGCGGCCTTTCCGGCGTCGCTCATGGTCCCGCCTGATATTTTGCGCTTTGTCACGATAGAGCGGATGTCGTTTTCCGAACCGTTTGTGTGTAGTGGGATGTCTGGGCGGTCCAGCACACGAAGGAGGTTTTCCTTTCGGCGATGCAGGCGTCTGAGCTGCTGGTCCAGCAGGATGTAACCCGTCTTCTTGGTAAAGATCCTGTCGAAGCGTACCCTCATCATTCGGGCGCGTTTGGTATCTGGGCAAAGCTTGTAGGCCTTCAGATCGCGATAGAACCACCAGATCAGGGTCCGTATCAGTTCGACGGCCTTTCGATGAGCGGCATTTTCGGGCTGTAGCTTATAAATCAAGCGCTCCGCATGGACCCAGCATAAGGCCTGGTCCTCGACGCGGAACTGGCCTGCGCCGTCGGATATAACGACCGTACCGTCAAGCCGTCCTTGCTCCTTGACGGCCGCCCAAAGCGCAGCTTCGGTGGCAACCTTTGTCGGGTCTGGGGTGATCTTAAGCGCATCAAAGCCCAGGCTTTTCAGATGTGCCGTGAAGCTTGCCTCGGAACTGAAGCGCTTGTCTGGATGCGACCACAGCTTGGCGATGAGCGGCTCGGGCAGGTTCAAGCGCTGCATGTGGGCCTGCGCGACCTCGTTAATGACATAGTCCTGTCGGCCGCATTGCAGGTCATAAAGAAACCGACGCCGGGATTTTGTGGGACCGGTCCGGAAGACAGTGAAGCGGCCGTCGCCGAACTGCGTGGTGTAGGCGTCTTGGCGGTTATGCCGCGCGCCCGTATCATCCACGCTGATCCATGACGCCGTTTCAAGGCCCGCTTTCAAGACGTCCTGATCTTCGGTGATCAGGTCTTCGAGGCCCTCACTCAGAAAGCGCACCACCTGGCGCTTGGAGATATCGAGCCCCATCCCGTTCAACAGCGACACCAGGCGCTCACTGGTCACCTGGCCCTGGTAATGGGCGGCGGCGATGAACTGGCGCAACTGCGGCCCAAATCCACCCATAACACCTGCGGGAATATCGGCGACGATCCGCTTGCCGTCAGGTGTTTCCCACCGCTCGCGACGATAACGAGTGACCGCCGCCTCGATGTGAAGGTCCTGGACGGTCACGTCCTCGTAGCCGCGAAAACGGGAGCCTGCGGGCACCCCCAAAGCCTTCAGTTTGACCTCCGCCGTCACCGTCAGCTTGTCGCGTTTAGAGCCTCGACCTGGCTTTCGCCTCTTACCCTTGCCACCCAACGGCTTCGACGTCGACGTCTCCATCCCTGACGGCTTGCCTGGAAACTTCGGGCGCGGCGGTAGCCCCTTCAGACGGGCGATCTCATCGGCTT
>NZ_AQWM01000091.1 GCF_000376105.1 Asticcacaulis benevestitus DSM 16100 = ATCC BAA-896 | reverse complement strand
TCGCAGGAAAACAACACAAGCCGCCTTGGCCCTGGAGTTTATTATTGGGATTGGGATGGCGCTCTTCACCAGACGCCAGGCGCTCCGATCAGCACGGGCGAGGGTATTAGCGCGGGCGTAAAGCGGGGGTACATAAAAGACCCTGAGACGAGCTTTGGCAATATGATGGCGGTCCCGGTCAAGGCGTTCTCCGATACCTTCAACGACATCGTAATCAGGCGAAACCCGTTCCTGTCAGAAGAAGATAGGCGGGCTGAACTTTCTGCCCCGAATGAAATTGATAAAGCTTTGGCGGGCTACAAGGCTGATCGGAATGCATATGACGCCCGTTATGGAAATAACGGATGGGCGACCGGTGGCCGTCTTGCGGGCAACGTTGCGTTCACAGCTCCGCTGATGGGGGGCGCAGGCGCAGCGCTAGAGGCCGCTCCAGGAATGAGCTTTGTTGCTGGAACGGCAGGGAAGGGCGGTAACTTACTTTTGCGTGGCAGTTCATTGGCTACACGAGGTGCGCTTGAAGGCGCGGGTTCGTCTGCCATATTGTCTTCGCAGACCGATAAACCGCTGAGCGAGCAGTTAAAAGAGGGGGTTCTTATTGGCGCGGCCATTCCTCTTGTGGGAAACGCACTATATGGGGGCGGAAAGGCCGCAGTTGGCGGCATCCGAAACGCACTCATTGATCCGATCACCGAGGCGGGCCAAAACAAAATTGTCAACCGCTTCTTGCAAGAGCGTGCGGCGGGCGCGCCTGTGGCCATTGACTCAGTGTCGCCCATTCCCGGCGTTCAACGCACGACGGCGCAATCCGTTGTCGGCGGCAATTCTGGCCTGTCAGCTCTGGAGCGATCAACAAAGGCGACGAACACCGAATTTTCCAACCAGTTCGATTCCTTGATGAAGTCGAACAACGAGGCGCGGAAAGCTTATGTCTCCGATTTGGCGGGCACTAAGGACGATCTTGCGGCACTGACTCAGCAACGCGACGCAGCGGCAACCCCATTGCGCGAGGCTGCATTTCAGAATGTGAATGCCGCCGATCCCCAACCCGTCATCGCTGAAATCGACAAGATTTTACAAAGCCCTGCCGGTCAGTCCGATGCAGTTCAAGAGGCCCTTTCCGCCATAAAGAAGAAGTTGGCAAAGACGGATGCTGACGGAAAGATAAGCCTCCAGACAGACCCTGAACAGCTTTACGGCATCCGAAAGGCTATTGATACGTCGCTTTCGCCACTCGCTATAGGGACAACGGCAGATAAGCGTTTAGCCTCGGGGGAACTGATGCAAGTGAAATCCGCGCTTGATGATGCCATTGAAGAGTCTGCGCCAGGATTCGGCTCTTATCTCGCCAAATATGCCGAACTGTCAAAGCCTGTAAACGAAGCGCAATATCTCCAGTCTCTAAACCTTGTGGACAGCAACGGCCATATGACGCTTGGCAAAGTCGATAGCGCTCTGAAGGCCATCGAAAAGTTGCGCAGCAAGTCGGGCGTAAATCCCGCCAAGTCGATCAGCGACGACGCCATGGAGAAGCTTCGCTCTCTCCGCGATGATCTGCAAGCCGAAGGGCAATCAAATGCAGGTCGTGGCGCGGGTTCAGACACGGCGCAAAAGCTGGCAACGGCTGGAATGACGAAGGCTTT
>NZ_AQWM01000090.1 GCF_000376105.1 Asticcacaulis benevestitus DSM 16100 = ATCC BAA-896 | reverse complement strand
GTGATCAGGTCGGTAGATCGGTGCCCGTTCTCACGAGAACGGCGCTTGCGGGAGATGTGGCCACGGGCCTCAAGGCCAGCCATGACAGCAACAACCTTACGCTTCGACATCACGCACCGGTCGGCCACCGTCGCCTGTGAAATGAACGTCTGCCCAGCATCGTTCGAGGCCTCCGCCAGCACCATCAAAACGGCTTTCTCATAGACATCTTCGACCGTCGCGCGTGCGGCCCAATTTAGGACTTTTCCGCTCATACCTCACCTCGCGGGTCAGTGATGAGGTCGAACTCCGCCTGGTAGGTCTGCATATCCGTACCAACAGGTGCGCGGCGGGCCTTAGCGCAAATAACTTCCATGGCGGTCTGCAAATCCGCGACAGACATCTCATGCTCAAACTCATTGCCTTTTTTGGGCTTTTGCCGTTCGAGATAGTAAGATTCACGGTATACGAAGAACACAAAGTCCGCGTCCTGTTCGATCGAGCCGGATTCGCGCAGATCCGACAATTGGGGGCGCTTGTCTTCCCGGCTTTCGACTTGGCGTGACAACTGGCTCAACAGCACTATGGCGCATCCTGCCTGCCTCGCAATCTGCTTCAGGCTGGAGGTTATCTCGCCCAGCACGGCAGTTTCGTTACGCCCGCGAGCCTCCGGCCGACGCATGATCTGAAGGTAGTCTATGACGACAAGGCTCAGTGGGCCTTTGCGTTTGCGAGACCATATCGACCTTCTGACGTCATCAATGCTGAGGCTGGGCACATCCTGAAGGATCAGGTTCGCCGGCACCTGAGCGTGCGCCCGATGCAGCGCCGACATTTCTTCCGGACGAACTTTACCCATAGCGATGTCACGATATTCAACACCATCGCCAGCACTGGCTGAAATCGCGGCCAACTCACGCTGAAGCATCTCGTCTGGCGACATCTCAATTCCAAGAAACAGAACCTGATCCTTAGGGTTCTCAACCGCACAGCCGTGCGCAAGAGCCCGCGCTAGGGCTGTTTTTCCCATAGATGGGCGGCCACCCAGGATGATCAGCGAGCCTTTGTGGAAGCCACCCATACGACGATCTACACAACGCAGGCCGCACCGTTTGCCCAGCGTCTTACCGGAGCGCATCTGCTCGGCAAGTTGCGTCAAGACGCTGGTAGCGACGTCCGGTGCGGCCTGAAATTCCGCCTCGGACACGCCGCTTTGCGTCTCAAGTTCGGCCAGCGCATTACGAGCGTATGAAAGTACCTCTAGAGCTGGGCGAGGGTTGTTCTCCGAGGCAAGAGCAATGACATTCTGGCCTATGCCCACGGCCTCCCTGCGCGTCCAGTCATCGATGATGGCGGTTGCACAATCTTGAGCCCAGGATGGATGCGCCGCTTTCGCACAAAGCAACGACAGGTAATCCTGCCCGGCCGCCGCATTGAGGTCGTCGATTGCCCGATCACCTCGCAAAGCCGAGCGAAGGCTTCCCGCATTGGCAGTGCCGCCAGCGTCAATCTGCTTGGTCAGTGCCTCCCACAACCGTGCATGCCCCGCCTCGACCATATGGTGCGGCTTGATGTGCGAGAGTTCAGCATACTGGCTGTTATTGGCCATAACACAGCCGATCAGATCTTGCTCAGCTTCAACGTTAGCAATTTCAAGTTGGGCGTGGCCCTTCATAATCATCATGCAGGGCCTCCCGCCAACATGGCACGGGCGGCGGCAAGATGGGTCTGAGCCTGGACCGTCATAAAGCTGCGATCGTCTGCATATTCAGCG
>NZ_AQWM01000089.1 GCF_000376105.1 Asticcacaulis benevestitus DSM 16100 = ATCC BAA-896 | reverse complement strand
CGCTGAATATGCAGACGATCGCAGCTTTATGACGGTCCAGGCTCAGACCCATCTTGCCGCCGCCCGTGCCATGTTGGCGGGAGGCCCTGCATGATTATTTCGAAGGGCCACGCCCAGCTTGAAATTGCCAACGTCGAGGCGGAGCAGGATCTGATCGGCTGCATCATAGCCAACAATGGTCAGTATGCCGAGCTTTCACATATCAAGCCTCATCACATGGTGGAAGCAGGGCATGCACGGCTGTGGGAGTCGCTGTCTCGACAAATCGACAGTGGAGGTACTGCCAATGCGGCTAGCCTTCGTTCGGCGCTGCGAGGAGACAGAGCTATCGACGATCTCACTGCTGCGGCGGGACGGGATTACCTCTCACTCCTATGTGAGAAAGCGGCGCATCCTTCTTGGGCTCAAGACTGTGCAACCGCCATCATCGATGACTGGACGCGACGGGAGGCTATGACCATTGGCCAGAACGTTATCGCCCTTGCATCGGAGACCAACCCTCGACCTGCCTTGGAGGTGCTTTCATATGCACGGAATGCTTTGGCAGACCTTGAGACTCAAAGCGGCGTGTCAGAATCCCAGTTTCAAGCCGCCCCTGACGTTGGCGCCAGCGTACTGACGCAGCTTGCCGAGCAGATGCGCTCCGGTAAGACATTGGGCAAGCGCTGCGGCCTGCGCTGTGTCGACCGGCGTATGGGAGGTTTCCACAAAGGGGCATTGATTATCCTGGGCGGGCGTCCGTCGATGGGGAAGACGGCCTTGGCGCGGGCGTTTGCGCACGGATGCGCCGTTGAGAACCCTAAGGATCAGGTTCTATTTCTTGGAATTGAGATGTCGCCAGACGAAATGCTTCAGCGTGAGTTGGCCGCGATTTCAGCCAGCGCTGGCGATGGTGTTGAATATCGAGACATCGCTATGGGTAAAGTTCGGCCGGAAGAAATGTCGGCGCTGCGTCGGGCTCACGCTCAGGTGCCGGCGAACCTGATCCTTCAGGATGTGCCCAGCCTAAGCATTGATGATGTCAGACGGTCGATATGGTCTCGCAAACGCAAAGGCCCACTAAGCCTTGTCGTCATAGACTACCTTCAAATTATGCGTCGGCCGGAGGCTCGCGGACGCAATGAGACAGCTGTGCTGGGCGAGATCACCTCCACCCTTAAGCAGATTGCGCGGCAGGCTGGTTGCGCCGTCGTGCTCTTAAGTCAACTATCGCGCCAAGTCGAAAGCCGGGAAGACAAGCGGCCCCAACTGTCGGATCTGCGCGAATCTGGATCGATTGAACAGGACGCCGACTTCGTCTTTTTCGTCTACCGTGAATCTTACTATCTCGAACGGCAAAAACCCAAGAAGGGCAACGAATTTGAGCATGAGATGGCTGTCGCGGATTTGCAGACCGCCATGGAAGTTATTTGCGCGAAGGCCCGCCGCGCACCCGTTGGTACTGATATGCAGACCTACCAAGCGGAGTTCGACCTCATTACTGACCCGCGAGGTGAAGCATGAGCGGAAAAGTCCTAAATTGGGCCGTACGGGCGGCCGTCGAAGATGTCTATGAGAAAGCCGTTTTGATGGTGCTGGCGGAGGCCTCGAACGATGCTGGGCAGACGTTCATTTCACAGGCCACGGTGGCCGACCGGTGCGTGATGTCGAAGCGTAAAGTTGTTGCTGTCATGGCTGGCCTTGAGGCCCGTGGCCACATCTCCCGCAAGCGCCGTTCTCGTGAGAACGGGCACCGATCTACCGACCTGATCAC
>NZ_AQWM01000088.1 GCF_000376105.1 Asticcacaulis benevestitus DSM 16100 = ATCC BAA-896 | reverse complement strand
GCTTCACAGTCCAAGACGCTCCATACGTCCAAAAGCTACCAACCCTCGTCAGGCTCGCAGCAACGTAGCTGCACCGGAATGTGCCCCGGTTACCCTAAAGGCGATCCCGCAAAGCGAACCATAACATGCCAAGAGTCTGTAAAGGACCGCGCAACACGGCCCCTCCTGGGAACGCAGGAGGCGTTATGGCTCTGAACAGGTCTAGCCCCGTATCCGCTCCTAACATTGCTTCAGCCAGCAATTTTCCGGCATGGGTCGACATCAACGCGCCCATGCCAGAATAGCCGTGCGCAAAATAGATTTCCCCCTCCCGTCCCATATGGGGCAAACGCGTTTGGGTGACCGTCACCTGGCCACCCCAGCAATATTCGATCGGAATAGTCGCGAGTTGGGGGAAAACCTCAGCCATTGGCTTTCGGACGAAAGCCTCCATATCCCGCGGCGGCTTGGGGAAATAGTTTTCACCGCCGCCAAACAAAAGACGACCATCGGGGGTCATTCTGAAGTAATTCACAACGAAGCGCGTATCAGAAACCGCCAGATCGTTAGCAACGATAGCGGTCGGATCTTTTAGCGGCTTGGTGACCGCAATATAGCTGCCAATTGGTATGAAGCGCTTTTCAATCTCTGGATAAAGTTTATCCAGAAAAGCGTCGCCTGCAACGACGATCCGCTTCGCGCGGACCCGTCCTTGCGCCGTAAACACCTCCAGGTTTGGTCCCTTGCTCAAGTTAAGGACAGGACTGTTTTCGTATATCTTCACGCCGACGGTTTCTGCAGCACTTGCCAGGCTCAGAGTATATTTTAAGGGATGATAGTGTCCGCCTAGGCGGTCGAGAAGGCCGCCATAATAGGACGAGCCGACACGCGTGGACGTCTCATCTTGATCAAGAATTTCAACACTTTCGTATCCGAAATTCCTGAGAGTTTTAAGTTCCTCGTCAAAATATTTGACGTGGCTCGGCTTGGCCGCAGTGTTGAGATGCCCGTTCAATACGAGATCACACTCTATAGCAAAGCGAGATATTAGACCAAGGACTGTGTTGCGCGCCTCTATACCCTGCCAAAAAAGCGCTCGGGCTTGCTCTTCTCCGACCATCTCAACCAATTCGGTGGGGCCCTTGCGAAGTCCCGGAATCAATTGCCCTCCGTTGCGACCTGACGCTCCCCAACCAACCTTGCCGCCTTCGATGACCACGACCTTGAGACCGACTTCGGCAGCATGAAGCGCCGCAGACAACCCGGTGCATCCGCCGCCAATCACACACACATCAGCTTCGATATCGTCCGCTAGAGCTTTTGAATCAGACCTGGAATTTGCTGTTGCGACATAATAACTGCCCGCCATGTTCAGTTCACGGTTGAAGCCGGATTCCTTGTGCAATTCTGAGATACTATTCATAATCAAGCTCCGTAACCTCTTCTAAAAAACACGACCGGCTTGGGGGTATATGGTCGAAAAAGGTGCGACCATGATCTGGGAGCCGTAGACGTCAAGATCGCCACTTGTAAGAAATGAATTGTAACCATGAAGCGAGCAGCCCGCCACCCAGCTAAAAGTAGCGAGCTGCTTCTTTAGCGCATGGTCGGGATGATAAAGCTCTGATCGCTGACAGCGCCGCCTTGCGGCCAGCGCTGGGTGACGGTCTTGACACGCGTGTAGAAGCGCACGCCATCCATGCCGTATTGGTTCAGATCGCCAAAGCCCGAACGCTTCCAGCCGCCAAAGCTGTGATAGGCCACGGGCACCGGGATCGGCACATTGATGCCCACCATGCCGAC
>NZ_AQWM01000087.1 GCF_000376105.1 Asticcacaulis benevestitus DSM 16100 = ATCC BAA-896 | reverse complement strand
GCACGCGGCCTCCTTAATCTCAATCAAGGGGATCTGGCCGACTTAAGTAAGGTAAGCCTTAGGACGGTTGTGAACTTTGAGGGCGAAACGAGAGGGGCCATTCCGGCAACACTTGAGGCGCTACGTCGCTCGCTTGAAGCTGCGGGTGCCGAGTTCATTCCAGAGAACGGTGGTGGGGCCGGGGTGCGGTTACGCAAATCCAAAGAGAATTAATCCAATGAGCCCAGAACAAATAATCGTATTGCATCGAACTGCATTGTGGCTCGGGACCGGGGCTTCGATAGTTTCCGGCATCCTTTGGTGGATTTCAGCAACGGTTGCGGTCAAGATTTCCCAGGAAGAGTTTGATCGCGGTGGTTTTACCATGTTCGACGAAATTCGCGGCGAGCGGATTGATTTCATAAAAACCGTCCAACGCCAAAGCTTTTGGAATAAATATGCTGCAGGTGCAAGTGCGGCGGCGGCGGCGCTGCTTGCATTAGCGACAGCTTCGTCATGAAAATTCGAGGTAAAACAGCCTTCAGGCGACCTCATTTTAAATGCAATTGCGAGAATGGTCGTTGACCTCATCCCATGGGTGGCCAGACTGTCGCCACTCAAATTGGCATACCAGCAAAGCAGATCGTTGACAAATAGGCTCTCCCCATTGCTTGCAATTTCTGCGAGCAATGCGATAACGAAATAGCCTGAAAGCCTTGACAGCCGATGGGAGCGCTTAAGCGTTTACACATAGGAGAATTTCCTAAATGGGTTGGTTCTGCCTATACAACACGGCCTTTCTCCGGGAACGGGAGAGGCGTGTAAACTCCTAAGTGGCGCGTGTTCAACCGGCCGGCACCAGCCGTGCGCGATACATAGGGGGACGTTTTGAGCGGCTATTTAACTTTTGGAACCGCCATGCGGGTGCCGGTCGGCGCCGTGGTGCTGGGCTTTGGTTGGTGGTTTTTATTGTCTGAGTGGGGCTGGATGTGGGGAATAACTCTTGGCTGGATTCCATCCATCATGTTGGCGCTGCTGACTGGCTGGCTAACCAAATGGCTTTGGCCTATATGGGCGGTCGTGGCATTTTTCGGAACAATCTCTATCGGATCGTACTTAGTACATCCTGACCCAAGTTCGTCCATCCCTGTGCCACCAGTCCCGTCTGGGAACAAAATAGTTCACGTCGATATCAGGAAGTGGTCGTTGATGGCGCTGGCCGTGATGCTGCCCCTATATGCTCTGGTGGCCTATTTGGAAAATTTCGAAGTTCTATTTTGGGAGTTCGATGGCCAGAAAATCAGGTGGAAACCTTCCGTTTCAAAAAAAAAGAAAACAGCAAATTAGTTTCCTGCCCATGCCAGCTACCTCCACCCTAGCTACGTAAATAGGTCCTGTTATTTATGCCGCCCGTAGCGGTTTGACGTTCTGACGTTCTTATAATGCCCACCCTTATGCGATGAGCCTCTATACGATCCCGAATAGTGCCCGCCGTGACTAGATGTATGGTGACCGCCGCCATAGTACGGACGGCTTGAGTAGCGCGAACCTGCAATAGCTGCCGGCGCCAGGCTCGCAATTATTAGTCCGACCAAGCACGCAACTTTGAATTTAGACACACAGCCCTCCCAAGCTTATTTCACGCTGAGATTGCGACCGATGTCGGGCAGAGTCAATACGGCTCGACCCGCGTCCCAACGACGGAAGAACTACGAAAGAGTGGCGCATGCTGTGAACAAAGGCTGTAAAACGCCAAGACTACGCCGATGTAAGTTCAGATCGTGGCTCTGGTGAAATAGCCCCATATTGACCGGACAGGATCTCCCACTTAAATAAGAGGTAGGAGCAATGTCGTCATTATGACCAGCCACAATCCAAAGATAGAAATTCTGGGACAGGA
>NZ_AQWM01000086.1 GCF_000376105.1 Asticcacaulis benevestitus DSM 16100 = ATCC BAA-896 | reverse complement strand
CTATCTTTGGATTGTGGCTGGTCATAATGACGACATTGCTCCTACCTCTTATTTAAGTGGGAGATCCTGTCCGGTCAATTATGGGGCTATTTCACTTCTGAGGCGAGCGCAAGTCTCTGGGCGGAATTCTAAAGTTCCTGTTTTGCCTGGGTTCCCTTGGACCACTGGGAGATTTTTGAGTGCGATATTCGTAATCTGATGACGAATTTTAGCCCAGTTTTCAGCCCAAGCCCACAGTGAATTTTTAAAAGTATATAAAGTTCAAATATTTACTTCAAAATGCTTTCGTCTCATAACCTGAAGGTCGTCAGTTCAAATCTGGCCCCCGCAACCAAAAGAACAAACTGAACAATATCAATTTGATAATGGTTATTTTGATTGTCGGACAGGGCGCATGCTTTTGCGCTGGATTTGAGGTTTGTGCCGAATCCACCCCAATCCTTTGATTTCATTAAGAAGAAAGTTTAGCGCAAATGCTACTCAAAACCTGACGGCCGTCGTTGGAAAGTCCATCCGGCAATTCCGTATATCAGATGTGTTAGCAGGGATTTTTCTCTCTATTACCTTTTTCGCAAAAACGGTAATAGATGTATTTAAGAGTATGTGTTATTACCAGTTTTGCGAAAAAGGTAATAGGCATGAAATTACTCGACCATACCTACCAGACTTTGTATTCCGAGCTGGCCCAACGCAGCTTGGATGCACAGTTTTCGGAGGAGTTTTCTATCGACGGTCGTTTCATCTCGATGGAGAGTGGCGAACGACGATACTGGTATTTCGACCTGCCGAAAGAAGGAGGCGGAAAGCAACGCACTTATGTTGGCCCAGTTGATGATCCTGCCATCACAGAACGAGTTGAAAAGTTCAAGGATCTTAAGGCGGATAATCGCGCACGGCGTAAGCTTGTCTCAACCCTTGTACGCGAGGCGTACTTGCCGAGGCCTGAAATATTCGTAGGCAACATAATCGGGGCTCTGGTAGAGGCCGGCTTTTTCCGCCTCCGTGGTGTCATGGTCGGCACGGTGGCGTTTCAATGCTATTCGGCCCTTCTGGGCGTTCGTCTCCCGAATAACATTATGCAGACGGGCGATGCAGATTTCGCGCAATTCCATTCTATATCGGTAGCTGTTGGGGATACGATGCCACCGGTCATCGACGTCTTGCGCCAAGTAGACCCAACATTTCGGGAAGTACCCCATCAGGCTGATAACCGCTATTCAACCCAGTTCGTTGCGCGATCTGGTTATAAGGTGGAATTTTTGACACCGAACACCGGCTCGAATGACTATGCCGGCAGGCCGGCACATATGCCCGCACTAGGGGGAGCCTCGGCGCAGCCGTTACGCTTCTTAGATTTCCTAATCCATCAACCTGTACGAGCCGTAGTGCTTCACGGGGCGGGGCTGCCGATATTTGTGCCCGCGCCGGAAAGATATGCGGTTCACAAACTTATCGTCGGGTCTCGTCGCCAGATCGATGACGATGGAACGGCGAAAAGTCGCAAGGACCGTCAACAGGCGCAAACCTTAATGGAGACAATGATCGAACTCCGGCAAGGCGACGCTGTCGCGGATGCATACATGGAAGCTTGGGACAGAGGTCCTGCGTGGCGTGAAGCCATTGAAGGCAGTATGCATTATTTAGGGAATGGTGGTCTTGTCGCAAATTTAGGGGCGAGTATTAGGCGCCTGGGCGGCGACCCGTCCTGTTATGGGTTGCGTTAGGTGCCTCTCACCCGAGTGATCTCTAGCACACGATTTAGCACAAGTATTTTTCAATTGGCTAAAATCTGTTTAAATTCATAAGGATGTACCAATTTCGCTCAGGCTCATAACCTGAAGGTCGTCAGTTCAAATCTGGCCCCCGCAACCAAAAATATCAGAACAATATCAAACACATAGTTGATTTATTGGTAACCGGGGCAAATTGGCGTGCAAGGGGGCTTGGCAGGGACTCGCGGTTATGATTCAAACTGGAGATGGCTCCATCGACTGAATCGAATGAC
>NZ_AQWM01000085.1 GCF_000376105.1 Asticcacaulis benevestitus DSM 16100 = ATCC BAA-896 | reverse complement strand
TCGGAAAATTTACTGTCAAAATTCCACTATCGTGCGTTTTGCGTATACACCGCGTCGAATGGCAGTCCCACTAACATTAGAAATGAGCAGGGCGTCCTCTATCGCCTAGTCTGGTTCGGAACTTATTCCGATGCCGGTAGCGAAGCGAATGATGGTCGCGGCCCAGTAGATTTCAAAATCAGTCGGGGACGAGACAAGACCCTAGTCGAGATGAAATTAGCAAAGAACACTATCCTGCTCTGCGCCAGCATTAGCAGAACGAACCAGAGATTTCGTATCTTCGGTTTTCAAATCTTCAAACTCTGTCGGATCAGCAAAAGTCATTCGCAAATAATATGCGAAAATAATTTAAGCATTATTATGAAAACATAAAATGCTGTTTAAATTGTATTCGAATTTAAGGTCTTATTAATTTGGCTGTTTGAATATAGTCGTACGTAAAATAGATATACTATTTGATTAATTTGGAAACCGGCCCTTTTGGTTGCTATACTTAAGGGGCAATGCCACGCCCCCCCCCCGATCAAGTGGCATTGCGTCTTTCCTCGCAGTCCAAACTTCAGTCATCCCGCCGGGTAATCGCCACGCGCTGCCGGGTTCGTATTTGATCGACAACCTTGCGAACCAAATCAGCAGGAACAAAGCCAAAGGCGAACTGGTCCGACCTATTGCGTGATATCGGTCGCAGATCGCTGCCGGGCCATGTGAAGCGGTTGACCTCAGTGCTCATGACCCAGGATCGCTCATCATCAAGTCCCAGACGCTTTTTTGTGACATGCGGAAGCTCAACCCCGTTTGATAGATCGGACGGTTGTTGATGCGTAACAGGTACGACGGTGACGATCTTGTCGCCTTCAATATCTTCAACGGCAAGAATGATAACGCAGGGCCTATCCTTGCGGCCTTCTTCGCCGCCTTTGTCAGCCTCACGTCGCCATAGATAGCTGTAATTAATAACCAAGCCGGGCTTGGGATCAGGCAAGGCCATCTTACTTTATCTTTGGTTCGGTCATTTCGTGATTTAAGGCTTCTGCTTCGGCGGGCAGTTCTACCGTCAGGATGGCCTGTAAATGATCGTCACTGAGTTCCGAGGCATAAAGGGCTTCACGGTAATTCCTGCGAAGCTTACGATATTCGTCAATGTCGAGAAGGACGCGCACCGGACGGCTATGTTTGGTAATGAAGACGGGGTCTTTAGCGGCGCGTTCGATATAGACGCCAGCCCGGTTCTGGAATTCTGTCGAGGCAACGGTAAATTCGGTCATCAAGCCCTCCTTGGCTATATTCTATATAATAGCTATTTTAGCTATTATTAGCAAGAATAATCAGATTGGCGGGAATTGAGCTTTGTTGACCGCCTCCAGGCCTGTCCGTACAATCAAAAAATAGCCGTCCGGGGCGCGGCCATCAAGGCGGCCTCAGACTAAAGGCTATCAAAGTCGAATGGATGCTGCCTTCTACTCTTCTACCACGCCTAAATCTTACAAACCAAACGAAGGTAATTCGTCCAGGGTCGCATGAATGACGAATCCGTCGCAATTACGAATGAAATCAGGCGGAAGCTGAAACGCGAAAAACAGCGCACCGGCCTGTCCGCTATCGCGCTTCTAAAATCCGAAATGGATAGAGGATACCGACCGTCATTTTTCCATCAATTATAGCCTTGGCTCCAAGATAGATTATAACGGTCGTAATCACCGTATCAACGGCCGCGTGAACGCTCCCTACAACGAGATTAAAGCGTGCGAACTTCATGGTTTTCCGGATATAATCGGCGTACCGGTTTGACCACTGGCTTTCTTGGGCGATTTCGGCAGCCATAACCTTGATCGTTTGGATCGCCTTAATTGTCTCGATGCGCTTTCCGCTTTCCTGGATTGATGCCGTCAATGTCTCCGCACTCATTCTAAGTGAGGCGGGTATCCAAGCTCGCACAACGCACTGATGATCGCACTCGGAAAATTTACTGTCAAAATTCCACTATCGTGCGTTTTGCGTATACACCGCGTCGAATGGCAGTCCCACTAACATTAGAAATGA
>NZ_AQWM01000084.1 GCF_000376105.1 Asticcacaulis benevestitus DSM 16100 = ATCC BAA-896 | reverse complement strand
GCTTATTGAGCGTCCAGCTTCGGAGGCTGCGTAATGTTGGCTCAAAACATCACCCGACCGCGCGAACAGCTTCGCGTGCTTCGTGCCCAGATGGCTGATGCCGTGGAAAAGCTCATCTCAGCCATGGATCACATCGACGGTGATCCCGACCTCGAACTTACCGGAGACGAAAACGAGCCATCGCTGGCTACGATGGACGGACGGAACCACGCCATTGACTTCACCGGCGATACCGATGACCGCGAAGTCGAATGCGATGACGAGGGCAACGATAGCGACACTGAGTTGAACGGTGACGAAGGCGATTTCTCCGGCGCCGACGATGACGGCCCGTCGTATTTCTATCAACGGCAGAATGATCGGCACGCCACCCGCGTCACCGATATCCGCGATTTCATCACCGATGGGCGAGGCAATGCCTTCTTCACTCTGGACGGTGTGCCAATGCAGGGAGGGCCTTTGCGATGACCTCCCTTACAGACTCGGTCACGATGCCTCTTTCGGACCTAATCGAAGCCCACCGTGCTGCTCAAGCTGCAGTCGGCCCGGCGGGCACCGATGACGCGGCACAGGTGCATGCTGACATGCTAGCAATCATGCTATGCGCCCGGTCCCATGACGTGCATGAGAGCGACGAGGACGGGATGCTTGTGGAGGAGTATTGCGCCGCATCCGATGGATCGACTGACAGCCTCGGCTTCATCGATGCCTTGCCGGTCGTCACGTTACAAGCGCTCAGGAATATGATCGCTGCCGCATGAGGATCGTATGTATCATGTCATCTTACACATGATGAACACGATGCACCCTACATCATCGAAAACTTATATCTGACGTGGTTGTCTGAGTGTTCCGCTGCATTCATTGCCCCCAGCACCCCAGCGGCGGCCAAATTAAAAGGCGCGCTTCACCCAGATGTAAGCGCGCCTTTTTCTGTTTCCTAGCCCTAAACCGGATTGGAAGCCGCCCCGCCAACTTACTTAAGGTTCACTAAGCGGTCGGCGTCCACTGACGAACGACATTCCAATCATCCTGCGAGACGATGTTCAGAGGTTGAAAGTTGAGCCCCTGGCTGTAGATGAAGTTGTCAAAGCACACCTCGCCTGTGCGTTCCTGCAAAGGGCTTTTGACATAAATCGAGGGATCGAGGCCCATCGACGCGAAGCAATCCATAGTCCGCTGCGAACCAAAGAAGAAGCAATCGCGACCGCCGAACCGGTCGGCAATGATCTGGCTTTTCGTATGGGCGGTGTGATCGCGCGTAATAGCCATCACAGAACGATCGAACGGCGGCACTGACAGCGGCTCGAAAAACGGGCGTATATCTATTGGCACGCGGAACTGTATATCCAGCCGGGTTACGAGCACGGCATCATACGCTTTAGGCCTCGCCACCCCGAGACGAAGCGCCATGCTTCGCCGCACGGACTCGTGCATTTTCATTGCCGAAATATGCTCATGGTCGCGCTCATCATCGAAGACGACTTGATCTTCGACAAGCATGGCGGACGGTGTCAAAGTATCGCGCACCAGCCTAAGTGTGCTTTCGCTGACCGGTTCGACCTCCGCATTCAACTCATACCATGACGACGTCCGCCGATTCGTTTCCGACCAAGTATGAATGAAAAGATCATGCGGGCCAAGAACGTCCAAAACGTTCTGTTTGAACAGGTCAATGCACTGGCTAACGGTGCGCAGATGGCCAAATGTGTGAACAGCAATCATGTCTCCGATTACCATTCTGACCGATTAATTCAACTGTCCAATCGTGGACTAACTTTGAGCATAAAAAACGCCGCCCGTTAGGGCAGCGTTGCGGAATGAAAAATGCTGTTAACCGTCACAACACCATCGAAAATTTATAAGCGCCGTGGTCAACTGACCTTGCCGCTGCTTCCGCCCCCCCCAGCCCCCGCAGCGGCAAATTTAAAGGCGCGCTCTCACCTTCCGTGGGGCGCGCCTTTTTCTATGCCGATCAGTACGCACCGTTAGAAAAAAGCCGCCCGTTGCGGTTTTCTGTAAAGATGCAAGTCTATCGGCGGAGACCCTGATCTAGAGCTAGAGCCTGACCTAGAAATTACCTGTGAAGATGAAGGTGCCCAATGCGACGATGAGGGGCACGACGGCGATACGG
>NZ_AQWM01000083.1 GCF_000376105.1 Asticcacaulis benevestitus DSM 16100 = ATCC BAA-896 | reverse complement strand
TCGCAGGAAAACAACACAAGCCGCCTTGGCCCTGGAGTTTATTATTGGGATTGGGATGGCGCTCTTCACCAGACGCCAGGCGCTCCGATCAGCACCGGCGAGGGTATTAGCGCGGGAGTAAAGCAGGGGTATATAAAAGACGCAGAAGCCAGCTTTGGCAATATGATGGCCGTCCCGGTCAAGGCGTTCTCCGATACCTTCAACGACATCGTAATCAGGCGAAACCCGTTTCTGTCAGAAGAAGATAAGCGGGCTGAACTTTCCGCCCCGAATGAAATTGATAAAGCTTTGGCGGGCTACAAGGCTGATCGGAATGCATATGACGCCCGTTATGGAAATAACGGGTGGGCGACCGGTGGCCGTCTTGCGGGCAACGTTGCGTTCACCGCTCCGCTGATGGGGGGGGCTGGCGCAGCGCTCGAGGCTACGCCTGGCATGAGCTTTGTTGCTGGAACGGCAGGGAGGGGCGGTAATCTACTTTTGCGCGGCAGTTCATTGGCTACACGAGGTGCGCTTGAAGGCGCGGGTTCGTCTGCCATATTGTCTTCGCAGACCGATAAACCGCTGAGTGAGCAGTTAAAGCAGGGAGCTCTTATTGGCGCAGCCCTTCCTGTTGTTGGAAACGCACTATATGGGGGCGGAAAGGCCGCAGTTGGCGGCATCCGAAACGCACTCATTGATCCGATCACCGAGGCGGGCCAAAACAAGATCGTCAACCGCTTCTTGCAGGAGCGCGCGGCAGGTGCGCCGGTCGCTATCGACGCAGTATCGCCCATTCCCGGCGTTCAACGCACGACGGCACAATCTGTTGTTGGTGGCAATTCCGGCTTATCCGCTCTGGAGCGCTCGACAAAGGCAACAAATACCGAGTTTTCAAATCAGTTCGATTCCTTGATGAAGTCGAACAATGAGGCGCGCAAAGGGTATCTATCCGAAGTCACAGGCTCGAAAGACGACCTTGCAGTCATGAAGCAGCAGGCGGATGCCGCGGCTATTGCGCGTCGTGATGCGGCATTTTCGAGTGCGAAAGATGCCAATGGGCGTGGCGTGGTTCAGCGCATCGACTCTATCCTTGAAGGCCCCGCTGGCGCAAACGGTAGCGTGCGAGGTCCTCTTGAGAAGGCTCGCGCCAATCTTGTCGCGTCAGAGGATGGGCTGATTCCTGCGCATCGCGCGGAACTCGACAAGGGCATCATGAAAGCTATGGGTAGCGACGCTGCCAAACCAACGCCCGACGCCCTACAAGCCAACAAAGACCGTCTCGGATCAATTTTTGAGGAAGCGGCAGGCAAGACCAATATCAAGGCTGGAGACGACTTCAAGAGTGGGTTGGGCCAGATCGTACATGATGCCGGCCTCGTGCTGTCAGACAGCGAAACCGCACCATTGATTAAGCAGGTGCAGGGCATAATCGACACGGTTGATGCTGATGGTATTATCCCCGGCAAAGCATATCAGAAAATCATTGCTAAGGACTCTCCGCTTGATCGCCTGATGAAAAGGCCGGTCATTGGCGAGTATGGGGCGGATATCCGCAATGTGCTGGACGATGCGTTGCAGTCGTCAGCCAAACCCGAAGACGTGGCGGCGCTGAAGGTGGCGCGCTCGCAATATCGCAACATGAAGATTGCAGAGGGCGCTATCAACAAGGCCGGTCCCGATCAAGCCGTTGACCCCGCACACCTGCTGTCTGCCGTCAAAAAGAACACTGGAAACTATGTCTATAAAGGCGGTGGACACTTGGGCGACGTGGCTGAAACGGCCATCAAGCGCTCAGCCGCGCGCGACGTTTTCGAGTCTCGCCCGCAGGCCTTGGAGGAGGTTTATCACCAACTCGACGCAGCGGCCCGCAAGCCGGGCGCTCACCAAGCAATCGCGCAGGCGCGTAATGCCGCACTTGATGAACTAGACGCAGCCGCTCCGGGATACCGCCAGCATGTCATTGACACGCAACTTGAGCGCATCCCGGTTGCGGAAAAAGAATATTTGCACTCTCTAGCGCTAGATGCTGACGAACACCTGACGCTCGGCAAGGTCAACTCGGCGCTGAAAACCATTGAGAAGTTGCGTAATGCCGATGGTGACAATGGCGCCAAGGCACTTACCAAGGGAACGCTGAACAAGATTTACGCGCTACGTGATGACCTTAAGGCCGAAGGGCAATCCAATGCAGGTCGTGGCGCGGGTTCAGACACGGCGCAAAAGCTGGCAACGGCTGGAATGACGAAGGCTTTAGGCGCTTCTAAATTGGCAAGCATCCC
>NZ_AQWM01000082.1 GCF_000376105.1 Asticcacaulis benevestitus DSM 16100 = ATCC BAA-896 | reverse complement strand
CTATCTTTGGATTGTGGCTGGTCATAATGACGACATTGCTCCTACCTCTTATTTAAGTGGGAGATCCTGTCCGGTCAATTATGGGGCTATTTCAGGCTCCCAGATAATACACCATAGCTATAAAGAATTTGGCGTATCATTTTCTTGGAAGTTAGCGTTAATAAGGAGTCGTTATTAATCTTATCAAGAATTTCTTTTCTCGGAACACTTTCATAAAAGGAAGAAATATCGGTTCGAATAACATACTTTGGCATTTTATCCGATAATGCCGCCCGAAGTTGGCACAATATATTGTACCGATTGGATTGCTTCACCTTGTAAAGCTTATTTATATTTTTTTGGACCTGTTTGATTGCGAAATATGACGCCGGTGTCTCGTTGGCAACGTAAACGGGCTTGCCCGCAATCTTATCGTTCCGGGTGATTTCAACGCGGAAATTGGCACGTCCTACCTCTTCCGCCACGGCTTCGAGCATCGCCGTGAGCCGTGCTTCTTTGTCGCCCCTTTGAGCGTCGCGGGTAGCGTTTAAAACCGCCATCTGTTGTTCGTACTGATCTGAAGGCATAGACAATTTGGCTTTGCGCAAAGCCCTAATGTCCGCTGTAGATGTTTTGATATCGTGGGTGATTTGTTCAAGGTCGGGGAAAAAGCGCCCTTCCAGAAAATGCCCTTTCCGATTTTCGTGATCGAAAATCGTTTGGAAGCTCTCTGCGGTAAACGATTGATCCAATTGTTCTTCCCCGATTCCCTTTTTCGGAGGTTAGCTGCAACCGTGCATTTGTGCACGGACTTTCTTCATGGTTGCGCCTTAAGGTTAGTTTTTTTGGATGGGTTTCGAACTGTAAAAAGCCGCATCATCGAACTGGTTTAGGCTAGGACAGGTGGCGAAACTATTAGGGGGAAATTTTGTGTTCCCAAGGGCCACTGAAGGCTCCTTGGGCCTGCGGTATCAAACGCCGCGCAAGGTTTGCTGTGAGGGTATCGGAGGTGGGGGGAAGCTCTTCCGGGAGGTTTATAGATTGACTTACGGTAGCCGCCTATGGAACCGGAAACGCGGCAGGTTGAGGTTCCGGTGTTTTGTTCTGGAAAAGCGAAAGAAGCTTGAAGCTATACGCAAATCAGCGACGCGAAACTATGTTGCAAGTTTCGCTTCGCAAATTTGCTTTGTCTTATCGCTCAATAGACTAACGCGCCCTTGCAGCCATTCCAGCTCATCGGTTGTAATCTCATACTCCGCCGAATATCGCGCTTCGACATAGGCGCGCTGCACCTTGGCGAAGCAACGGCGAGCGAATTTAGTGTCGTCCGGCCAAGTATCATGAAGCCGCTCATCCAGACCTTCAGCTTGCGATCTCAGGAAACTCAGTCGATGGGACTTAGGACTGTAAAGCGTGTAAACCAGCAGGGTGCAATGATACAAACGTTCTGTTGCTTGGTGCAGGTTGAACGCGGCGAGTCGGTTGTTACCCATCTCCATGCAAGTGACCGCAAGTTTTTGAAAATCATATACGTCTGGCATCCACTGTTCATAATAGCCCTTAGCCTCTACCTTGATCTCCTCCGGCGTCAGCGGCTTTGCCTTAGCCAGAGGATGCCCCTCGGCTTCGAAGAGCATGATACCGTCACGGGCGATGTCATTAAAGAACGGGCGTCCCTTGGCCAATTGATCGTTCACGTCCTGGAGGCTGTGAACTATAAAACTGACCGGCGTCTTAAGCTCATGGGTGAGGGTGTATTCTCGCACAAACGTGTCATCCGCTTCAGACCAGTATTCCTGTAAATCAGTGAACTCATGGCCGTTGACCACAACGAGGATGTCGTAGTCCGAGCGGTAGCCTGACGGACGATCGTCAACCCAGCCACCACGGGCATATGACCCGAACAGGATCACCTTCAGAATACGGCCGGCCTTACGCTTGTCGGACAGCTTTGTCTTTGTTGTATTCTCGAAGGTGTCGAACAGCACTTTCACCACGTGCTTAAGCTCGCGTTGTTTGATATCGGGCAGGTGCGAGAGCTGATCGGCCAGCATTTAGATTCCTAACGTCGAAGTCGGAGTCTAGCACCGCAACAGGGTGTGGGCTACCGCTTTTGCGGCTAGCTGATTAATAAGGATAGTCCTACTTGCGCGTCTTCAATGGCAATTCAAGCTGTGTCCCTTCGTTCTGCCCGCCAGTGTCGATCCTCCCCGACGGCATGCTAGTGTTGTGACTCTAACGCCTGTCGCCCCCTGGCGACCTTTTCAAGAATGTCTGTAGCGGATTTGGTCCAAACGAAGGGCTTTGGATCGGCG
>NZ_AQWM01000081.1 GCF_000376105.1 Asticcacaulis benevestitus DSM 16100 = ATCC BAA-896 | reverse complement strand
ACGCCCGTTCGGCGGCATTGTTCGACAGACAGACCCGACCATCCGTCAGGAAGAGTGTGAAGGCGTGCCAGCGGCTGAGCATGTAATTCAAGGCTTTGCGCAGGTCATGCCCATTAGGCAGCTTCGCTTTCTGATCTTGCATCCAGGGCTCAAGATCGTCGATAATGGGTTTACTTAGAGTTTGGCGTACAGCAAGGCGCTCTTCAGGACTTTTGCCATTGATGCCACGCTCGATCTCGAAGAGGGCATCGATCCGGCGCACCATTTCCATGGCAATAGGCGACAGGACGGACGGCTTCTTACCTTCGGCCTTACGGCGTGCATTCTGTTCGACGTCGGCCATGATGAAGAAAGGCCTCCTCGCATGCGCCCAGCAGGCAGCTTCTAAAATGGGCCCGGGACTTCGCCCCGGTTTATAAATTTCACCATAACCGGAGTAGGCGTCGGCCTGGAACAGACCTTTAAATTTAATCAGATGCGCTTGAGGATGTTCTCCACCGCGATCGCGGGAATAATAGAACATGGCCGATGGTGGCGACGTGCCCCCGAAGGGCTTGTCGTCTTTTACATAGCCCCATATTCGGCCCGTAATCGTCTTCCCCTCTGCCAGCACAGGCACTGTGGTGTCATCGCCGTGTAAACGCTCGCCCTTGAAGGTGTGCGCCTCAACCAGTCGGATCAGGGGCACCAGCGCCAGACAGCTGGCGCCAACCAGATCAGCGACCGTTGACAGGCTGATCGGTACCCCTTCCAGCGCATAGCGCTCAATCTGACGATTGAGAGGTTGGTGCTGACCGAACTTCTCGAACAGGATCATGGCTATCAGGCTGGGGCCAGCCCACCCCCGTGGAATGGTATGGAACGGCGATGGCGCCTGGCTGATTTTCTCGCAATCCCGGCATGAGAACTTCTCGCGTACGGTTTCAATGACCTTCCACCTGCGCGGAATAGATTCGAGCGTCTTCGTGACATCTTCACTGAGCTTGCGCAGACGATCGCTGCCACAGCAGTCGCAGACGGTTGGTCCAGGCACAACGACGCGTTCGCGAGGCAGGTGTTCTGGGAAGTTCAAACGGGTATGAGGCCGGCTGCGCGTAAAGCCAGCCACATGCGTCGCTTTTGAGACCGCCATCTCCGCCAACAGCTCGGCTTCCGTCGCTGTGGCCTCAAGCTCTTCAAAGGTCATTTCAAGCTGATCGGTCAGACGGGCAGATCGTTCAGAGCGTTGGCCATGGATCTGCCTTTGAAGTTTCTCGATGACAAGCTTCTGATGGGCGATTATCGCCATATCCTCAGCTGCCTTGGCCTGAGCCACAGCGTGTTCCGCCGCAAGAGTGCTGTGAGACGCCGATTTAATCCTTAAGGCCTCCTCGGCGGCCACCCGTTCTGAGCGCGCCAATGCCAGCTCCGCCCGTAGGGCAGCGACATCATCCGGCAAGGCGTCCAGAGCGTGATCCATACAGAGAAATGAATCATAAAACCCCTTCCCTGTATAGGGTTTTCGCTATATTTGATTCAACATCCTGTGACCATAAATCCTACCCGGCGCTGGTCGGTCGCCAGCTATGTTGGGGATTTCTCCACTCAATACCTTCGAGCAAAAAAGACATCTGACCACTCGTCAGCTGGATCGCGCCGTCCACGGTAGAGGGCCAGATGAAGCGTCCACGGTCCAGTCTTTTTGTATAAAGCGACAGCCCGACCCCATCATGCCAGATCGCCTTAATCAGCCGACCACTACGCCCACGGAAGACATAGACATCGCCGGCGAAGGGCAGGCGCTGCAGATGTTCCTGGACCAACAAGGACAGTCCAGCCATGCCTTTCCTCATATCGAAGTGACCTGTGGCAATCCAGATTTTAGCGGCCGAACCGATGGGGATCATCGCAAGCTCTTCATGATCGCCGAGACCAGTTCAAGAGAAGCCCCAGCGCCAATGCTCACACGAGCGCCGATTTTGAAGTCGATTGTTATCAAACCCGTACCTGATTCCAACCCAGGGCCGGCTGGCCCGTCCGCAAGTAAAGCGGGACTGAAAGAAACGCCGCTGCTGGCCGCCAGAAACTGATCCCGCCATCTGTAAATCAGGCTTGTCGCCACGTCGAACTGCCGGGCTACTTCTGTCACGCTCGAACCAGGCGAAAACGCCAGAGAGACAATCTCGCGACGCTGACTATCATGCCATTTCCGCCGCCGTTCCGGGCCATTTAATAGAATTCCACGCGTCATAATTTGCAGCCTGCACTCGTAAGGACGTCACTAACAGCGCAGCATCACAGATTCAAAGATCAATTGGAA
>NZ_AQWM01000080.1 GCF_000376105.1 Asticcacaulis benevestitus DSM 16100 = ATCC BAA-896 | reverse complement strand
CGTCATTCGATTCAGTCGATGGAGCCATCTCCAGTTTGAATCATAACCGCGAGTCCCTGCCAAGCCCCCTTGCACGCCAATTTGCCCCGGTTACGAAATAACTCCCTGTCTTTCGATTAAATCCTCAAAAGCGATGTGCAGACAAGGACTTACGCGAAACGGGAGTTGAGCCTTTATCTTGCCTTCACTACGTACCTTTTTTGTTCCGATTTTGTCGCGGTATTCAGGTGCCACATTTTGTGCGCCGCACACTAAGGTTGAGCGGATCGAGGAAATACTATCACTTCCCCCTAACTACTTGATGGACCAGTTTGCTGTAGGGACGGTTCAATAATAGTTGCGTAGAGTAAGATTTCGCACTTCTCCGGTGGCCAAAGTCAATCGCACCGACACGCGTGCATCCTCATGTTTCCATTTCTGTGTTTCAGCGTCCGTGAGGGACGAAACCGGGATGCCATCAATCCTGGCGATTTGATCGCCTTCCTTAAAAGCGCTTTCGGCGCCAGGGCTACTAGGCGCAACAAAAATTACCTTAAGAATATCGTTCTGTCGTTCGAAGGCTAGGCCGCTTCGTTCGCGTTCAAATGGGGCGCCCAAATTCCTTGAGGTTGCTGACACCCATAGTTTTCCTCCAGGAATATCCCAAAAACTCCTAAACCGCTCCAGAAACGGTAAGCCAAGGTTGATTTCATATGAAAGTTGGGTCTCCGAAATCTCGGCTGGGACGTCGGTGAATAGCATTCCCCCTAACGCAGCGTGCTTTAGCGTAGTCATCGCAATTGTATGAATGCCGGTAAGATCGCCAGTTATCCAGGACGATAAAGCTCGGCCCTTCAAAAGGTCGTTTTCACTTGCCCACGATTTGCTGATCATCAATGGCGTATTGCTTCCTGAATCGAGAGAGGCTTTTGCCGGCTTGCCCTCAATAAGAACATCCGTAATCAGAGAACCGCGTTTCCCTGCCGTAATGCCGACAGGTACCATACCTTGCCTGGGTTTGCTTTTCTGAAAACTTGCACGAAGATTCGGAGCATCAAGATCGAGGCTCGCCCTTTGGAGGATGTTTCGGCCGATCAAAAGATCCGCCCCCAGGCCTGCTGCGTCAAGTGAAGCAATAATTATGGGATATAGGAAATCTGCGTCTCCTATGCGGCATTTGATCGGGTCAGTGATTCCGGCATTAAAGTCGCCATAAATAGCTTTGCCTGTTAAAGGCTTTGTGGGTTTTATCCCCAATTGGTTTGCTATCTTTGTGTCTAGAATACAGTGGCTTGCACCACAGTCGAAAATTCCCCTTAAGTTACTCCCATTCAAATTGACCGGCATTATCAGCCCATCGTCAGATCGTAGTAGCTTGAAGCCTGTATCCGCCAATGCGGGACTAGCAGCGCACAAGCCTAGCGCAGTGCCCGCTTGTAAGAAATAACGCCTGTCCATAAATGCCCTCGCCTATGTCGCCACACCTTCAACCTAATATTTAATATCGAAAGCAGAAATGTGGCGTAGGTTCTGCCAGAAAGCCCTTGTCATCCGAAATTGAGAGCCTCGCTGATACTGTCTGCAATCCGGCTGGCGGCAACCTTGATTGGGGTATTGGCAAGGTGCGCATATCTCGCCGTCGTTTGGACCTGACTATGACCGAGCAATTTGCCGATCATCGGCAAGCCTTCACCGAGGGCGAGGGCGCCGCTGGCGAACGAATGGCGCAGATCATGGATGCGAACGTCAGGCAAGCCAGCCACTGCGCGGATGCGTCGCCACGGATGTTGCAGATCGGTGAGGGGGCGTCCATCATTCTTTCCGGCGATGACGTAAGGGTTGCTGTTGATGCGCTCGATTTTGAGCATGACATCGACCACACTCTGCCCGATATGCACCGTCTTCGCCCCGGTCTTGGAGTCTGGCAGACGTAATTCATAGTCGGCCAGATAGACGTCGTTCCACTTGAGCGTCATGATCTCGTTGAGCCGGCAGCCGGTCAGCATCAGTAGTCGGATGGCGTTGATCGCTGAAGCCGTCTCTGTCTGCCCGTGGTCGGCTTGATGCAACGCCTGGCCTAACGCCTTGTACTCTTCCGCACTCAAGAAGCGGGCGCGCTTGCGTTCGGGATATTTTTTGACGTGCAGACAGGGGTTGCTACCGTCCGGGCGGATATTCCACACCTCGGCCAGATTGAACAACACTGACAACACCCCTAAGGTGCGATTGGCCTGGTAGGGGATATGACTGAACGCGCCATGAAGTTCGGCGATGTCCGCCCGACCAATATCGGTCACCTTGCGCGATCCAATACGTGGGACAATTTAGGTGGACCCCGTCAGTTGGACAGAAAGTGGGCTGACTTAAGATAGAGAGTCTTGCCGGTTAATTGTCGCTGGCGATTTTGCCAGAATGTCGG
>NZ_AQWM01000079.1 GCF_000376105.1 Asticcacaulis benevestitus DSM 16100 = ATCC BAA-896 | reverse complement strand
AACCCCGCTTCGCTGAGGCTCGCTTTGCCCTTTGGACGGGCAGCGAGCCTAGCGCTACGCTCTCAACCAATTACACCACGCTGTGGGACACGACCCACTGTTCGATAAGGGTCGCACGATAAGCTCCTTGGTCGCCTCGTTTATTATTCTTTAAAACCAGATTTACAGTCGGCCATGCGACATGGTCGACGTGAGCGAATGATCCTCATTAACTATGTGTGTCATTGAAAATGACATGTAGTATTTCGACGTATTTCATGGAATAATAATAAGAATAGTGAACACATAAAATATCTAGGTTCAAATTATGCTCAAATTCAGACGGACAGTAAATCGGGCCACGTGCTCAGAAGATGAGCGATTTATTTCCGAGTTTATTTGCGGCGAGATTGGGGTGAAGAAATTAGAGACTTTTCTCCAATTGCCCCATGAAAGAGTCAATTTGCAACGTACTTGTGAAAAGGCTTTCGAAGTGAGCATTACTTCATTTCTTAAAATCGGTCAGTCAACGCCTAAAGATAGCGACAAAATTCCCTATGAATATGCGCAACGGTACTTGCTTCTTACCTCAAAGGTAACTGGCCTATTCGATGTAAAGAAGGGCGACGTTTTTGACGAGGTGGAAAATAAAACGATCAAATTACACGAACTTCAGACAATCGGAATCTCCGCAGAACGCGTAAATGAATTAGGTATAGAAATAGCGAAACTTGGCAGGAACGTTCGACTGGCGACAAACGGCGCGGAGCAAATGGCCTCTGCGTCCGTTGAACTCGTAGCGTCGATAAAGCAAATATCGTCAACATGCGACACGACAGCGACAAAGTCCGTTACTGCCCAGCAAGGTGCGCAGGACGTCGCACAGTGCTTCAGACAAGTACGCGATAGAATGTCTGCGATCGAGAGCGCCAACCGGTCCGCTGAAATGCAAGCGGAGCATCTATCGAAGGCGTTTGACAATATTACGGACGTGCTGAAATTAATCGAAGGCGTTGCTGCACAAACAAATCTTCTGGCATTAAATGCCACGATCGAGGCCGCTCGCGCCGGTGAAGCCGGTCGAGGCTTCGCGGTTGTCGCCTCAGAAGTAAAACAACTTGCAAATCAAACTGCAAAAGCTACTGAAATCGTATCAACCAGCATTGGGTCCGTAAGAGAATATATAATCCTGATTTCCAGTGCGGTGCAAATATCTGCAAATGAAGTTATGCTTGGACAACAAACAATCAACGTCGCGACAACCGCTGCTGAAGAAATAAGTCGGCAAACGATTGACATAGCTCAACACGTTCAGGAAATAAACACTGTCGTCCAACAACAAACATTTGCGAGTGATGAAGTAGCTAAAGATGCAGCCGTAGCGGCGGAAATAGCCCGTTCTTGTCAAGACTTACAGCATGCGATGATTGGGAAACTGAATTCTAGCAATTCCCTGATGCTTGAGGAGGCGAAGACGGCATTCGATCAAGATTCCGCCCTCTCGCTATGCGAAATGGCCAAAATCGATCATATCATGTTTAGAAAGCGAGCGGTTGACGTTGTCCTAAGTCAGACAAATTGGGCCGCAAAAGATGTTCCCGACCACCACACATGTCGACTTGGGAAGTGGTACGACTCAATTAATATTCCAGAAATTCGAGCCCTTAGAGCTTTTAAGGATCTGGAGAGCCCGCACTTGCGCGTTCATTCAACCGCTAAACTTGCGCTTCAAGCCCACGAAGCCGGTAATCTCGACGCCGCGCTGTCTCACCTTGACGAATTGTACTTGGCAAGTGGTGATGTGATTAGCGGTCTGCGCGCCCTCTCTAAGGAGATTGTTCGCATCGGCAGTCAATAGCGAAATAAGACTCATCCTACGTTTTGGCCCCGCGATATGTCGAAGTAGTTGCTAAAATGTCTTTCACGTGTGCGGTTCGCCGGGAGTAGAGTCGCAAGGCAATCGTGCCTAAACTGACCTTCTCTTATAATCTCTAGGTCTGTTGGCTAACACAAAAACCTGACGCGCCTCGATCGAGCCAGCGGTCATCCGTTTTGTCCGATCTGTGCCTAAGCCAGCCTTTGTCTTCTACGGTCTAGCTGGTCCGTACCGCCGCCAAGTGTTGCGGCCAGCTTGCTTGGCGGCGTAAAGCGCGAGGTCGGCCGATTTGTAGAGGGTTTCCTGGCTGTCGCCATCTTCCGGGAATATGGCTACCCCAATGCTTGGACTTGTTTTGATCTCTTCCGTCTTGAATTCTATGGGCGCGATAAAACTGGCGACGATGCGCTCGCAGACGATATCGATGCTCGCTTCATCATGGGCCTCGACCAACAGGATCGCAAACTCGTCCCCACCTAACCGTGCAATGCAATCGCTGTCGCGCAAAACGCTGCGCAGGAGTGAGGCGGTTTCGATCAGGAGGGCGTCGCCGGCATCGTGTCCCAATGTGTCATTGATGTGCTTGAAACGATCGAGGTCAATCAGGAGCAAGGCAAAGCCGCGTTTCTCACGTCGAGCCAGAGCAAGAAGTTTGCGAAAATCATCACTGAACATCCGTCGGTTGGGCAGTTCGGTAAGAACATCGAAATATGCCATCTTCTCGAGTTGAAGCTGACTTTTGATCAGATCTGATGTGCGTTGGTCAATCAGGGCTTCCAGTTCTTGCTGCCGTTTGCGCAAAATCAACGTGCGGCTTTGTACCAGGCCAAAAACGGCGGCCAAGCCGAGAATCACGCCGGCGAGTTTGATCCAGATCGTTTCATACCAGGCAGGAAGGACACGAACTGCAATTTGGAGCTCACGGTCACTCCAGGCGCCGTTTCTGTTGGAACCGCGCACATGCAGCGTGTAGGATCCTGGCGAAAGATTTGTGTAGGTCGCGGTGCGATGCGTGGCATCGGCCTGGATCCATGTCTTGTCGAAACCCTCAAGGCGATAACTGTAGAGATTGCGCTCAGGCGCAGAATAGTCCAAGGCGGAAAACTCAATGGACACGCTTTCTCCGGGGGGCACGATTAGAACTTCGTCGACACGAGCGCTGTTGAAGCGATTGACGGGGAGGGATGTGCCGCCGACTCTTATATCTGTTACGACGATCGGCGGGATATAGGTCCAGAAACTGACCTTCTCCGGTTGTATAACCGTGAGCCCGCCGGTTCCACCGAACATAATCTCTCCCTCAGGGCTCAAGGCGCCAGACCCGACCCAATAGTTCGCGATGGGCTGCCCATCGGCTCGCCCCAGAGATTGAACAGCAAATGTAGTTGGGTCGATCATGGCGGTTCCATCATCGGT
>NZ_AQWM01000078.1 GCF_000376105.1 Asticcacaulis benevestitus DSM 16100 = ATCC BAA-896 | reverse complement strand
GCGCGGAATGTGCTTTTCGTTGATGGTGTGTATCCGCCCGAACAGCCGGTTCCTCCCGTTAAATCAAGCACCAACGTCATGGTAAAAAATAACCACCCAGACACTTGGTGGTCTCTACGTNAAGACACTGACCACGGCGGCGTAAAACTCTGGTCAGTGGTGCACGTTGAGGACCGAGCCACTTTCAACTTCGAAAAGGTTGAGCCGCCAATCATCACGTAGNCGAAAGCTGCGCGGTCCAGTGCCTCACCACCATAAGACACAACATCATCATCNTAACTCGCCGCCAAAGCCAACCGGCAACGGTAAGAACAATCGCGGCTGCCTGATTGTCTTCCTCATCGTACTGGCCTTAATTCTGGGGCGATGCACGACGCCGTCCACACCACCGCCGGCCGATCTGGAGCCACTTGCAGCAGTCAGTTCGTCCTCAGAGAGTTCGCCCAGCTCATCTGGTCAACGGAAGCAGAACCATGCGGCTGCGGTGTCATCGTCCAGCGCATTGTCGCTTCAGCCCGTGCCGGCCGAGATGGTTCCGACTTACACGCCAACGCCTGAGTTGCAAACGTCCGACGGTGATAATGGGTATTACACCAACAGTGACGGCAACACGGTGCAATCGCCGCACAAAGAGGTCATCGGATGCGCCCCCTCAGGTGCCAGCGCTAGATGTAGAGACGGGACGTGTGGTTTCAGCCAACATCGGAGCGGGACGTGTTCACGGCATGGCGGGGTGGCGGAGTGGATGAGAAAAAAGCGCGTTTACAATTATGCGACGTGAAATGCATGGCGGCACAATCCTTAGTGCTCATTCGCTGCTCACGACACAACCTATGCTTAATGAATAAATAACGACGTTAACCAACTTATCCACAGAGCGTGTTATGCTCAATATGTGCAGAATGTACGTAGGGGCCGGAATGAACACGCTATTTTTTGGTGATAATCTCGATGTGATGCGTGAGCGCATTGCGGATGCATCGGTCGATCTGATCTATCTCGATCCGCCTTTTAATTCGAAGGCAACGTATAACATCGTCTATAAGTCGCCCGTTGGTGCAGAATCTCAGCGTAAGGCATTTGAAGATACCTGGCGCTGGGAGGACGGCGCAGAAGCAGCAATGGACGATATCCGGCGTGCCGATGTCTCAATATTCAAGGTTTTGCATGCTCTGCAAGGGTTTATGGGGCAAAGCGATGTAATGGCCTATCTGGCCATGATGGCAGTGCGCCTCCTAGAAATGAAGAGAATATTACGGGATAATGGCAGCATTTATTTGCATTGTGACCCCACGGCCAGTCACTATCTTAAAATAGTGCTGGATGCCATTTTTGGAAAAGAGGCGTTTACCAACGAGATTATATGGCAGAGAACCAACAGTAAATCTCACGCGTTCACCAGATTTTCGTCGGCACACGATGTAATACTGATGTATAGAAAATCGGGCCAGTTTATTTGGCAGGCGCAATACGTGCCACACTCCGATAAGCTTCTTAAGAGTCATTATAACAACGTAGAGGATAGCACCGGCAGGCGTTATACTTTGGGGGATTGCCTTAATCCAAACCCTGATAGGCCAAATTTGACCTATGAATGGAATGGACTTGTCAAAGTGTGGCGGTGGACCAAGGAGAAAATGCAATCTCTCCACGATGAGGGCAGGCTTGTTTATACCAGCAGTGGGATGCCACGTTATAAGCGTTATCTCGATGAAATGAGTGGTACGCCCCTTACAGATGTATGGACTGATATTCCGCCGATAAACTCGCAGGCTCAAGAACGCTTAGGATATCCAACTCAAAAGCCAGTTGCTCTTCTCGAGCGTCTCATCCGGGCTTCCACGAAGGAAGGCGACGTGGTGCTAGACCCGTTCTGCGGTTGCGGCACAACAATCCATGCCGCCGAGCGCCTAGGGCGAAGTTGGATAGGAATTGATGTTACTTATTTAGCTATTCAGGTCATTGTAGATCGCATTAAGACCCGATTACCATCAGCCCAATATTCTATCGAAGGGATTCCTAAAGACGAGTTTGCGGCTAGAAAGTTAGCAGAGCAAGATCCGTACGTGTTCCAAGAATGGGCGGTCGCGCGAGTAGGAGGTCAACCTCGCGGGAGGGGGCCTGACAAAGGGATCGATGGAGAGGTTATCTTCGTTCGCGGTCCGAACAATTACGGGCGGGCAATTGTCTCAGTAAAAGCGGGGCGTCATGTTGGCCCTGATGCTGTTCGAGTTTTAAAAAGCGTAGTTGAGCGCGAGCGTGCTGATATGGGCGTGTTCATTTGTCTCAACGATCCCACGCAAGATATGCGAACGGAGGCCGCAGTTGGCGGACGCATTGAGCTCCCTGGAGGAGATCGTGCTAAAATTCAGATTGTTACGGTTGCTGACCTTATTCGGGGGCCAAATCTTGGAATCCTAACGGAACTGAACTCCGTGACGGTTACCCAAGCCGCACGTGCAGTTCAGAGAAAACGGCCGGCAAAGGTCCGGACGCCGGAAGAACTGAGAAACGAACCTCCATTGCCACCGATGCCTATCAAAGGGGGCAAGGCGGCAAAGCAGCAAGCTCAACTTCCTTTGGACGAACCGTTGTTGGTTGCGCCTCAAGCAAAACCTCGCAGCCGCAAAAGGTCCTGAGTGCGACAAGCGAGGCGGAGATGCGTGAGGAAGGGGTCTTCAAGCTATGAGGAGGCTGTAGCTCAAGTCACGGTGCGACCAGCGTAAGGCGAATATGTTGATTTGAAGCACTGACAACTCAATAATTGGGGTCACTTTCGGGGTTACTTAATTTTCTGCAATTGCATTTATCTTGTAAGAACAAAATCTTATTTCATTATATATGGTCCGACCGGGGCACCATTTGCAGTTTTTTGCATTCGCAAAAATCTTGAAAAACCTCTTAAAATCTGGTAGTTTATACGTGTAACAGGCCACGGCCGTCCGCCCGTATCCGCCAGCATCCACCGTGATTTTGGGGGTATAATGGGGTATCGCCGCCCGACTGTCGCACGTATGTCGCTCATACGTTCCAGGAGGGAACATGGCTCTATCGGATATGACGGCGCGCTTGGCGAAGCCGACGACTAAACCCTACAAGCTCTATGACGAACACGGTCTTTATCTCTTTGTGACGCCGGCCGGCGGCAAATTCTGGCGGCTGAAATACCGATGGCACGGTGTTGAAAAAGCGTTGTCTTAGGTGGACCCCGTCAGTTGGACAGAAAGTGGGCTGACTTAAGATAGAGAGTCTTGCCGGTTAATTGTCGCTGGCGATTTTGCCAGAATGTCG
>NZ_AQWM01000077.1 GCF_000376105.1 Asticcacaulis benevestitus DSM 16100 = ATCC BAA-896 | reverse complement strand
CGTCATTCGATTCAGTCGATGGAGCCATCTCCAGTTTGAATCATAACCGCGAGTCCCTGCCAAGCCCCCTTGCACGCCAATTTGCCCCGGTTACCTCGAACAGGTGATCTTCAAAATATTGGGTAGCGATTACCAACGCTACCATTGAGATAATACGCGGCTGCGCAAAGCAGAGAAAACTCGACGGAGATCGTCCCATCGGGCTTGGCGTTGAGGTAGACTGAACCGCCCCGGGTTTGCCGGAGGCCAGTTTATAAAAGTTACGCGGCCATCTCTTCGGTGTCGAGAGCGGCATTGTACATTTGCTCAGCCTCAGCCGGCGGTATATTACCTATAGGCTCAAGAAGCCTTCGGTTATTGAACCAGTCAACCCATTCGAGAGTGGCAAACTAGCTTTAGATATCGAGCCGTTGGCGACTAGGTTTCGGAGTGTCAGCGAATCTGTATTTGGGCAGGATATGGCTTCCGTCATTGACGACGTAACGCAACCGCTCTGCAAGCCAGGCTTCCGCTTTTGGCCAGTCCTTGAAGCTTACCGGAAGCCGCACGAGGTGCATAAGCTGGTGATCGTAGAGGTCAACGTGCTGAAAGGGAATGAGGACTACAGAAACGATCATCTGTCCAAAGCCGGCCAAATTGGAGATCGGGATCGTCTTTTTTATGAAGAGACCGCGATAGACGATGTTCTCGCTTTCGATGCTCCAATGCACATTTTGGATGCCAATCCCAGCCACCATGAGACCGATCAGGAAAACAGCAATGGCGGCAGCGGACCAAAGCTCGGACGGAATTTGGTTCTCTGGGTGTGTGTAGATGCCGTAGATCATGGCGACCAATGCGCCCGCAGCACCTAAGCAAACAAGCCATCCGAGTGTGCGTTTGCCGAAGCCAGCCTTAAATACAAGATCGTTCTGCATAGATGGCACCTATAGAATTCGCTGTGGCTGGGCGTGGTGTTGGCCGAGGAACGGGACCCTTGCACCGGGATCATCAAGTCGCGATGTCGATGCAATTTTGGCTCGCGGTCGCGTTCATATTCGGTATTATACAAATAAGACTGCTTAGCGAGCTTGAGCGTCAAAAGCAACCTGAGACCAAATCACCCATCCCAGACACTCCGGTGTGCAAAAACAGGCGACGCTAGCGCGACGGACCGTTCCGACGCGGGTCCCCCCACCGGGGGGTTGAGGGTCCGTCGGAACCGCGTTGACCTGCTTCCTGAAATTCGAGGCCATTTAAAACTAGAATTCCAAATTTACGCTGACCTAGAATTGGGCTAACGCTTCGCTGATGGCCATTGTTGCGCGGCGTGCAATACACGAAGAATGATAACTGTGCGGACATTCTCGGTGTACACGACGATTTAAGTCGGCCGAATGACGATCTCGCGTGTGCCCGGCACGCGACCGAGCCTGTAAACCTTCGGTCTCGACGGCAGTTTGGCTGCCTTCATTTCTATTTCGTCTTTTAGCCGTTGTGCTGAGTCAGGGCTTTCATCCGAGATGTAATCAACAATTGCAAGCAAGTCTCGGCGGGCGGCTTCGCGCCATTCAAGCGCGAGGGGCACGGCGCTTCTGGTCGATCAAGGTTTGAACATCATCCATCACTTGCTTATGGGGAAGCGTCGGCCGGGTGTCATCCAGCGCCTCTTTGACCATGGCGCGAAACCAGGTGTCATAGGATTCTGAAGGCGCAGTCAGGCCCGCGGGTAGTCCACCCTCCCTCGCTATCCGGGTTATCAATATCCGCACAGCATCCGACACAGTAAGCCCAAGGCCGGAAGGCTTTTCCGCGGCCAGCGTTTTGACTTCGTCGTCTAACCGGACGTGCAGCATTGACGTTTGCACCATGAAAAATTTTCTTCAGGTTGAATCACCCAGGCCAATGTATCTCTTTTGAGATACAGGCAATGAATTTCTTGATTGGAAAATATGGATGTTCAGGATAGATTCATGATGTGGGACAAATCGCCGCGAAAAGTCTGCAGGCGGCTTTAGACTTGTCAGCCGATGTCGGTTGAAGATCTTGCTCACTCCGCGCTGTAGTCCACGGCTTAGGCGGCTTCGACCGGCCGAAGCAGGGGCCTGGATGGCTGGCCCCAAAGTGACCAGCCTTTACTTCGCTGTTGCGACGGCCGATCATGCAGCTCTGACAGTCGTCAGGAACTTATCCATTTCCTGATGCAGGCGCTCGGCTTGTGGGGCCAATTCACCGGAGGCACTCAAACCTTGCGCTGGGGCATCGCCGGTTTGTTCAGCCGCCTGAGCCACACCGGTGATGTTGGATGTGCCAATGGAGGCCTGGGTAACTGCCTGGACTTTCAGGTTCAAACGTCAGCCCGCCCTTACAGTTGCAAGGAATTTGTCCATTTCAAAGTGGAGGCGCTCCGCCTGCGTAGCCAACTCGGAAGAAGAGCTTTGCACCTGAACAGCGGCCTCGCCCGTTTGTTCGGCGGCTTGGGCAACGCCTGACATATTAGATGTGACTTCTTGCGTACCCACAGATGCCTGATTAACAGCTTGTACGACTTCCTGCGTGGCAGCCATTTGCTGATCGACGGCAGAGGCAATAGCGGAGCTTGTCTGGCTTATATTCTGGATCGTGCCAGTGATATGCTGCATAGCCGCTGCCGCACGGACAAACTATAAGCTGAACCATCCGTAGAGGTTAAATATGTCGTTTGCTGCATTATCAGAACTTATTGACAACTACCCCGCCCCGAAGGAGGTTGGACAGGGTGCGACCCAAGAGGAAGTAACGCAGTTTGAAGAAACAGTTGATGTATCGATTAGAGGTGATTTTGCTAAATTTCTCCTTCGATATGGCTGGATCGATCTCGCCTACACAGAGATTTATGGGCTGGGATCAGACATTTCGCCTGCGTTGGAGTTAACTAAGATCACTCTTTCCGAACGAACGGAGATGTATCCTGCTCTCTTAAAGCATCTGATACCGGTCTATAATGACGGAGCAGGAAATTTGTATTGCATCAATACCATTTCCGAGGGAGAGCCGCCGATAGTGTTTTGGAATCACGAGCTTGGGATGGATCAGAAGCCTCGACAAATTAGTAGTTCCTTTTCCGAATGGCTCTGTCAGCATATATCGGAAATGACTGATGTATGAAGATTGCCAAGAACATCTTGGTCTTGGGTTCGACGTAGCAGCTCAAAAAAATCCCTTTATGGGCCGGGTGCCGTCGACGGAGATTTATTGAAGCTAGCGATAACGGCTTACTCGACTTCAGCCTGTAGCCTAGTCTTGGAAACAGTCTTCAGATTTGGTGAGAGCTGGCTCAGTTCGTTTGGACACGCAGCGGGCCGAGATAAGTGGAGCCTGCCAGCTTCTGTTGTTTCCAGAGTTGTCCACGGCGGCGGTCGGTCGTCGCCTTCACGACGAAAGACCGCCGCGGTGGGCAACTCTCACGCGCTGCACGTCGTGCAATTCCTTTAAGCCGCCTCCGCCATGTTTGGCAAGCCTGAGAAGTAGACCTGGTCCGGCGTTCGGCCTTTATGGACCGAATGCGGGCGCCTGGCATTGTAGAAGGTGTAGTTGCCCCCTAATTCCCGGACAGGATCAGGTTTTCGATTGCATGGCTCTGAACTCTCTCGGTGAGAGATAGCGCAAAGCCTTGTGGGGGT
>NZ_AQWM01000076.1 GCF_000376105.1 Asticcacaulis benevestitus DSM 16100 = ATCC BAA-896 | reverse complement strand
TTTCAGCGGAGCGGCGTTTCTAGGGAAACACCGCAAACGAGTCAACCAGTTTTTTAAAAGAATGTCGTTACCGAAAACTCTATCAAAACCAATCTATCGCCCCAACCTAAAACCCTCGGAAAGACTTAAATCATAACCGTTTCCGGTTCGTCATGTCGTCGCTTCCAAAGCCCCTCAGTCGGGAGACCGGCTTCTAAGGAGATGAGACCGGCGAGTCAACACGGATTCCGAAATAACTCATCTTATCAACAGAACACGGACTAAACGGCGGTTTTCTCTGCCGAAACCGGCGCCGGATAGCTCTCTTTGGGCTTCAGCGCACCTTTCCAGATCAGCCAGGCAATGCCCGCCCCCAGCACAAACGTGGACACGACGCTGGCTTCCGGCCCCCATTCGCCACCTGAAAGCCACCACGGCGCGCCGGCCGCATCTTTCAGATCGACAATGAGCGGGGTGACCTTGAGCTTGAGGCCGCTGACTTCGAGGCCAAAGCCCACACCCAACAACCAGTTCCACGCCCCATGCCAGCCGCAGACACCCCAGATCGAACGCTCCTTCACCGCATAAAGGCTAATGAAGATACCGAATAGCGCCACATTAAAGCAGCCCGCAAACATAGCGGGGGACGCCTTGACATTGAGCAGGTGCATGGCGCCGAACAGCACGGCGTTGCCGATGACACCCCATACAACACCATGACGCGATGTAATGACGCCCATCAACCAGCCACGTGATAAGGTTTCTTCGGATGAACCTTGTATCAGGAAGGCGAGAGCATAAAACAAGATCGGCGCCAAGGCGGCCAGGCTTGGCTTCAGAAACACGCCCGGCCCTTCGACCTCATAGACGCCCATCGCCCACAAACCGCCCACGACGGACGCCAGGAAAAGACAACCGATCAAATAGCCACGCGCCACGCGCAGAAAAGATTTGCTGTTGAAGCCAATCGCCGCCGGACCGCGCCTTTCGAACAGCCACACCCACAGCAGAATAAGGGCAATGAGTGGCGCCGTCATACCGATGATCAGGCCTGGATCGATTTCCGGCTGGGTTATGGTCTTGGCCAACGCCGGATTTTTCTGCACTGCGATCGTCGTCTGGATAATGAACGGTAGCAGCGCGACGATCTGTGCCAGGAAGGTAAACACGATGCCGATAACAATCGCCGCCCAGGTCCAGGTGCGGCGATGCCGTTCGGTGCGTGGTGCGTAAAGTTCAATGCCAGCCATGATCAGCCCCTTTGTCAATTTGGCATCACGTTTCCACAATGACGCCTAACATGTTGTTAAGCCGCTACAGTTTGAGTCCAAATCGCGGACCGATCAGCGTCATGGCCAGATAGAGCGCGACCGTCAGCCCGCATCCCGCCAGCAGCGCCGGATAAAAAGACACGCCCTTGCGCAGCAAAAGCGGAATGAGCAGGAACATCGGTAGCGACGGCAGGACATACCAGAAGGTGCCCTCGGCATGTTGTGCCATGCGTTCGATATCCTGCGTATCACGCCATAGCCACAGCATCCCCAGGATCGAGATCAGCGGCAGGGACGCCACAAGCGCGCCAAAGCCCGGCCAGCGCTTGGCGATTTCGGAAACGGCGGCAATGATCAGCCCCGATAAACCGGCCTTGATAAGGAGATAGAGCATCGCCCTCGCCTATTTCTGCCTAAGTTCGGCCGCAGCGCCCGTCGGCAGGCTGATTGTGCCATCGCTGCCAAGGATTTCGCGCCCCAGAAACTGGCGTGTCACGTCCAAGGCCAGCGCGAACCTGACCGGATCGGCGCCACTGATCAACTCATGACCGCCGCCCTTGATAATGAGCGCATAGCTTTCCTTCACCGTGGTGCCCTCGAACGGCAGCAGATGATCGTGCCAGTCGGTAACAAACCCCGGCACCGTATCGGCGTCACCCGTCTCCATCAGCAGAGGCGCTTTCAGGGTGGCATAGGAGGTCGGGTTGATCAGGCTGGGGATTGCGCCCGGGCTTGAGAAGCACACCACCGCCTTGACATCCGGCGCATAGAGCGGCGCCACGTAATCAAGCGCTCCGCCCAGCATCGCGGCGAACAGCGAGCCGTAACTGTGGCCGGCGGAGATCTGTGGCAGGTCCTTGTAGGCCGATTTGGCATAGGCCGCGACAGCCGCCATGTCGGCGATGCGCTGCGGAAAGCTCGATTGCAGCGTGGCGCGCTTGTCTTCGGGGATCTTGACGGAATCGGTATGAAGCGGCGCCAGCACGGCGAAACCCTGTTTCAGCAGGAACGCGCCCATCTTGTGATACTGTTCGGGCCAACTGCCCCCGCCGTGCGAGAACAGCACCACCCCGCGCGGATTGGGCACATTGCGGCTGATCACCCGCACAACGCGGCCATCGGCCAGTGGCAGGTCGAAATCGTTGGTGGTGACCTGCGCCTCTACCAGCGAAGGCGCAAGGGCGGTGGCGGCAAACGCGGTCAGCAAGGCGCGACGGTCGAGGGCCATGGGCGTGTCCTTTTCGTTTCAAAGAACAGGTAACACCGGGATTCGCCCACTGACCAGACGCAATCTACTCTTTTTCGCCCTGTTCCTTCGCCAGACGCGCCAGAACGCGCCCGCGTCCCTTGGTCAGCGCCGTCACCACGCCGCGCCAGGTGCGCACCTCCTGCTCGGTCAGGCCGGCGCGATTGAAGACGGCGCGCAGGTTACGCACCACCGACGGACGCTTTTCCAACGGGAAGAAGAAGCCCGATGTGTCGAGTTCGGCTTCGAGATGCTCATAGAGGCCGGTGACGAATTTCATGTCGGCCGGCGGGTCCATATTGCGCGTGAAGGCCTCATCCGGCGTATCCATCACCTGCAGGCGCCATTCGTAGGCGACGATATTGACCGCCTGCGCCAGATTGAGCGACTGGAACTTCGGATCTACCGGGATGGTGACGATATAGTGCGCGTTGGAAAGATCGTTGGTTTCCAGCCCCATGCGCTCGGCGCCAAAGAGAAGGCCCGTCTTCAGGCCTTCGCGGCTGATCTTCATGGCGTCGGCCGCACAGGCGCGCGGCGTGATCACCGGCAGATGGACTTCGCGGTTGCGCGCCGTGGTGGCGTAGACAACCTGCAGGTCAGCCACGGCATCGGCCAGAGTGTCATAAACCTTGGCGTCGTTGAGCGGCCATTCGGCACCGGAGCTCAGGGCCCAGGCGCGTTCCTGCGGCCAGCCGTCACGCGGCGCCACCAGACGCAGCTCGGTCAGGCCGAAATTGCCCATGACCCGCGCCACGGCGCCGATGTTTTCGGCCATCTGCGGACGGTCAAGAATGATGCAGGGAAGAAGGGGCTGATCTGTCATGCGCGCCTTATAGCGCGTGCGTTTGCCGCGTCAAAGCCGAACTGCACAACCTAGCCTGCCAATAGTTCAAGCGCACGATTGTGCCACTGCGCCGCGCTTACACCATTACGTTGATCAAGGGCCAAAGGATGATCCGTCGGTTCAAGCTCAAAAATGGGTGTCGAGCCCGGCGCCCTCATGTGCACATTCAGCTTGAGATTCATGGTCTCCGGGTAGGTTGGCAGTGAGGTCGACAGCCAGCCAAAATATGGCGCATCGCTGATGCGATCAGGTTCATTCCATCTTGAGGTAATGTGCCTGAAACTGCTCTCGCTAGCCACCACCAATGCAAAGCCGATCATCTGCCCCTCCAGAAGATCTGATATAGTAGCTAGATGTGTTGCCGCAAGATAATCTGCGCGCCATAAGAAACCAAAATATGGATATTCGCTCCTAAAGATGGGGTAACGGGCCGGCTTTAGCCAGGGCTTGCGCTTTGGTGGTCGTCCCTCAGAATGATGGTGTCATCAACCAACGGCGTCAGGTT
>NZ_AQWM01000075.1 GCF_000376105.1 Asticcacaulis benevestitus DSM 16100 = ATCC BAA-896 | reverse complement strand
GATCAACTTGGCAAGCCGAACCAACTCATGGTCAGGATCAAGGATCTGATCCAGCTCAGAGCGAAATAGGTCAGCACCACTGGGTTTGGCTGGCGGCTTGGGAAGCATGGACGGCCCTCACGGATAACAGAACCACATACAAGCACGGCCACTCAGAACCGGAAATCCCAAATCAAAACCACGGAGGATTTCGCAAGCTTTTGGCGCAAAACAGCCGAAACCTTGCGATTCAATATACATGAAAACACCATTTTATCAATATAATTCAATATATTGAGCATTTTTCACGGCCGACTATCTCCATTGTCGCAGTACGTTTGCTTTTGAACTCAGGAAGAGCAAGATCGGCAGAGATCTGGTAGCGTGGATCACCTTCCGGAATCATGACTAACCGTTGCTCGTAGTAAGCATTTTTTTGATATTTCGCAGGTCGGAAGATGAATTCTAAGCCCTCGCTTTCACAGCTCGAAGCCTACCTAGCCGACCACGGCCGTGACGCCGGAAAATATGACGGCCTTGACTTGTCACACTATGTCCCCCGAAGACACCGAGACAAAGAGGCCTACCTTCGGGATGGTCAAGATGTTTTCTACGAATTGGTTCGGGATTTCCTGCGGCAGCAGCCCAACCGGGTTCGCTTGATGATTGAGTTTACCACCGATCCAGGCATGGGCGTTTCGAGTGCGCTCGAATACCTGCGTGACATAGTAGATCCGGAACAGGACTCCTCAAACAATCATGAGGCGCTTTTTTATAGAGCGTTAGGCGGAGGCACGGATTGGTGGGCAATGGAGTATTGCACAGCCAATGGAATTGATACGGGCACCAAGATGATAGATGGTCGCCCAAAAGTGTATATGTTTGCTCATTTTCTCCAAGATATTTTGCGACAAGCAAAAGAAGAAGGCTTAATTAAATCAGAAGGTGGGATTTGAAAATGGAAAATATCTTCTTAGATACTACGCTGTTTACTAGTTGGTGATGTAATGCTGCCGGGTCATGACCTCAAAAATGCACCGACGCAAACAGTATTTTTTAGGTTAAGAGTGGGCAATGGCGGCTTCCAAACGTGTTCATGACATTATTGGACCTATCGACTATTAGGGGGCACCTTTGGCCCTTCTATAGCGAGATAGGGCAGTACCCTGCGATATGGACAGAAGACAGAAATTATAAAGCGATGTGCGCTTCGCAAATTTGCTTAGTCTTTTCCGTCAGTAGGCCAACCCGCTCTTGCAGCCAGGCTAGCTCGTCGGCTGTGATTTCATATTCCGCTGAATAGCGCGCTTCGACATAGGCCCGTTGCAGCTTCGCGAAACAGCGCCGCGCGAATTTACTATCATCTGGCCATACGTCGCGGAGCCCAGTGTCGAGGCCCTCGGCTTGTGATCTTAGGAAACTCAGGCGGTGAGATTTTGGGCTGTAAAGCGTGACGACCAGAAGGATGCAGTGATAGAGGGCTTCAACAGTTTGATGGCAGTCGAAGGCTGCATGCTTTAGCTGACCATCTGCAAAACTGTTCTGCGCTCGTTTCAAATTGTAGACGGCCTTTGGAAACCACTGCTCGTAATACCCCTTAGCCTCAGCCTTGATCTCCTCCGGCGTCAAAGGCTTCGCTTTTGCCAGCGGATGCCCCTCCGCCTCAAACAGCATGATGCCGTCGCGTGCGATGTCGCTAAAGAAGGGCCGCCCACGCGCCAGTTGGTCGTTCACATCCTGGAGGCTGTGCACGATAAAACTGACCGGCGTCTTTAGCTCATGGGTGAGGGTGTATTCGCGCACGAAGGTGTCGTCCGCCACCGACCAGTATTCCTGCAAATCGGTGAGCTCATGGCCACTGACCACGATCAGGATGTCGTAGTCTGAGCGATAGCCCGATAGGCGGTCTTCAATCCAGTCGCCGCGTGCGTAGGACCCGAACAGGATCACCTTGAGGATGCGGCCGGCCTTGCGCTTATCAGACTGCTTCGTCTTTGTGGCTTCTCCAAAGGCGTCAAACAACACCTTCACCACGTGCTCAAGCTCGCGGCGTTTGGTGTCCGGAAGATGGTCCAGGGCGTCTGGCGACATGAATATTCCCGCAGTGTCCTACCGGTATAGTTCGCCCGGACTCGGTCCGCAATCCCCACACGGTTCCATCTGATGGGAAGGCGCCGATCGCGATCTCATTCATGCAGCTTTGGACATAAGCCGGACCATCCGGCAACGCCGGTCTTGCGCCCGGCGTCCTCCACTGCGTTTCAGCCCCTACGGGGTGCAGGAGGTCCGGTCTCACGTCCATGGGCGCGGCATCGAGGTCGCGACAGGCGCGATCCGATTTTCAGAAAGGTACCTTCTCATGGCTATCATCGGCACCTTTACGGCTTCGGGCCATAACTTCACAGGTAAGATCAACACGCTAAAACTGGATGTCGACATCCGCATCGTGGCCATCGAGGCCCCATCAGAGAACAGCCCCGACTTTCGTTTGATGGCAGGCGATGTTGAGGTTGGCGCCGGCTGGAAACGGACAGGACGCGATAGCGGAGGTGAATACCTTTCCGTCAAGTTCGACGATCCGACGTTCCCGCATCCGGTCTATGCCAGCCTGGTTGCCAGCGACGTGCCAGACGTCTTTCATCTGATCTGGAGCCGCCCCTCGGGCAACTGAGCTTTGCGTCAGGCCTCGTCGGTCATCGGCGAGGCCTTTTTTCATCCAGCACGCAGGCCGTCCTATGGCGGATCAAGCCTCCCATTGAACGAGGCACAATCGTTGTCGCCCAGCTTCCCGGCGACCCTCGGCCTTTGAGAAGTCAGGGAACAGAAATTGCAAATTCTGGCGCGGATTCTGCACCTCGTCTGGTGTCAAAAGCGGCCGGCCGATATGCCGCTTTGAATATGACAATCCGCCGTCCTGTCTGTCGAACGCACGGGTGATATTCCGGCCAAATGACTGGGGCTAACCCAGGCGTTCTTTTGTGTGTTTGTTCAATGCAAAATTCCGCCACTAGAGGCCGCCACTGCCCAATGTTATCGGCGCAGGTATGCCCTCTATTTCGCTGCCTTGTCCGAACCGATCAGGTCGTCAAACAAGACCTTGTCGGTCTCGCGTGTGAGAAACCCCGGTAGCTCACGTTGGATGAAGTCGCGCAGATAGTCGGCACTGGCCTCGTTACCGTCTTCAATGCGGTGAAGAACGAGCGCACCCAGCAGCACCTTACGGCGGGTATCTCTGGCCCGTTCGTCCTTGGTCAGCCTGGCCTGCAAGGTCTTTCTCTGGGCATCCAGCTGGGCCAGCCGCTCTTCGATGGATTTACGCGCCATTGTGTTACCCCTGTAACAACTCCACGATGCTTTATTTTGCCAAACTCGACTCTTGATTGCAAGTCTTTTTATGGTACTCTGAGACCGTATGTGTTGTGTGTCTCGGGCCTGGCAAATGTGCAGCACACCTGAGCAATCGTAGCGTAGCGGAGATTTTGAAGGGCGCACTTACGAGTTGCTTTGCAACTCAGATGCGCGCCGGCAGGGGCCGGCGAAGGGATAGGGCAATGGCGATTTATCATCTGAGCATGAAAACCGTCTCCCGTGCATCGGGCCGCTCGGCCGTGGGCGCGGCCGCCTATCGTTCCGGCACGCGCCTGACCAATGAGCGCGATGGCCTGACGCATGACTACACCCGCAAGGGCGGTATCGAGCATTCGGAGATTGTGCTGCCGGACGGCAGCAATGCCGAATGGGCGCGCGACCGGGAGACGCTTTGGAATGCCGCTGAGTTTGCGGAGAAGCGCAAGGACGCACGTGTGGCCCGCGAAATCGAAGTCGCCTTGCCGCATGAGCTGACGGGGGAACAGAGACTCGAGCTGGTACGGGAGTTCTCTCAAGGTTTGGCCGATCGTTATGACGTGGCAGTGGACTTCGCTTTGCATACGCCCGATCAGGATATGGATATCCGCAACCACCATGCGCACATCATGTTTACGACAAGGCAGGTGACCGAAGAATGGCTTGGCGACAAGACCGACCTTGAACGTGAAAACAAATGGCTGAAGGCTAATGATCTGGCCACAACCCACGAGCAGCTGAAAGCCCTGCGTGTCGAGTGGGAAGAAACGGCTAATCTTCATCTTGCCCGCGCCGGTCATGATATCCGCATCGATCATCGTTCACACCAGGACCGGGGGCTGGAGATCGAGCCGACCCAGCACGTCGGCGTGCATGCCACGCAGATGGACCGGCACGGCAAGGCGGTTGAGCGCGAGCGGCTGGCCGAGGAGGCGAGGGTTAGAAACGCCGAATTGATCCGTGAAAACCCCGATCAGGTGCTGACGCTGATCACCGGTGAGAAGAGCGTGTTTGATCGCCGTGATGTCGCCCGTACGCTGCACAGGTACATCAATGACGACCCGTCTGAGTACCAGGCTCTCTATTCAAAAGTCATGGCGTCAGACGAACTGGTGCGGATCTCTGACGGACCTGACGGCATTCGCTATTCGACGAAGGAAATGATCGACCTGGAAACTGGCATGGCACGCGACGTCTCGGCCATGTCCGGACGTTCCAGTCATGGTGTCAAGGATAGGCATGTCGATCGCGCCATTGACCGGCAGGGCGATGCGATACGGCGTGGCGTCGCTGCCGGCTTGCCGGATGACCTGGCCGCCGATCAGCGCGCGCGCCTGAT
>NZ_AQWM01000074.1 GCF_000376105.1 Asticcacaulis benevestitus DSM 16100 = ATCC BAA-896 | reverse complement strand
ACGCCTGCTGGCCTTGCGCCGTGTCGCCACCATCGAGAGCATCGGCTCCTCCACTCGCATCGAAGGCAGCAGGCTATTCCCCTCAAACCATACCGACATCTTCAATGACATCCTGGTCAGGGAAGGGCTCAATATGATCCTGAAGGCCATCCCGCTCACCGCCTTGATGAACTCCTGCCCTGGAGCTGGCATCCCTTAACCCAAAGCAAGACAGAGGCGGCCTGATGGCTTACCGAGACAGTACATTCTTCACTTTAAAATATGTCGCCCAGCAGCTTGAGGAAGACGAAGATCTCCTACGCGAAATAACCATAGAAATGTTCTCTGAGGAGGGTTGCTTTACCGTTTACGACGATTACCCAGCCGATGAGACAAAGGAGTCGATCACAGTTTTTACCACAGATGGGATCGACTACCTGACCGAGGCTCTGAAAGACAATCGGGATCACTACGTCGAGCAACGTACGAAAACTGAATTGTTCTGCGCCAAAAAATGAATACACGCCTGTGGCCTTGGGCGTATGGGTACGTAGCGTTTGCGACAGCCTGACCATAGAGTGCCAACTGGCCTGCATAGTCCAGCGCTTTGGCTTCCCATGTTTCTCGGGATTCGGGAAAGGACTTATGGTTAAAAATTATAAAGCCATCGTCGTCTTCGCCCAGCAGGTGAATTCGCCCGGAAATAAGCTGGTCTTCAATCCTCGCAAAAACTGGTACCTCGCGGTAAAGCCTAACACCTGGCATTGATCTAGCGCACAGATCGAGGAGTAACGTGCTTCACCGCAGGCAAGAACTCATCACATGCGACAGGCAACTCCGCCTATTCTGATATTAGCGAATAGCTTGTGCTGCGTCCGCCCGACCCATCCTTGACGAGGATGTTTCGCTTAATAAGATCGTCGATGTCGCGACTTGCGGTGTCCTGCGAGCACTTCGCTATTGAAGCCCATTTGGACGATGTCAGCTTACCTTCAAACCCGTCCAGGAGGCGGGTAAGCATCATCCGTTGGCGCGGATTGAGCACGTTGACATCGTGCTTTTCCCAGAACTTCGCCTTTACCATCACAGACGCAAGGATCGTGTCTGCGCCCATGAAGGCTCGATCCAGGCATGCCAGAAACCATGCCAACCATTTGGTTATGTCGAGGTCACCTTTCTGCGTCGCTTCCAGCCTGTCGTAATAAGCGTTACGCTCAAAGCGTATTTGAGCCGACATGCTGTAGAAGCGTTGTGTGCTTTGTTCAGACCGCGCTAGCGCCATGTCGGCAATCGCACGAGCAATCCGGCCATTGCCATCCTCGAAAGGGTGGATCGTGACGAACCACAAATGCGCGATGGCGGATTTGATAACCGGGTCGATATTTGATTTTGCCTCGAACCATTGGAGGAATGCGTTCATTTCGGCATCGAGCCGTTCGGCTTCGGGCGCTTCGAAATGAATTCGCTCGCGGCCTATGGGGCCGGAGACAACTTGCATGGGGCCGGCTGCGCCGTCACGCCACGCGCCGACGACGATTTTTGTTATACCGCTACGGCCCGTCGGGAAGAGGGCGGCATGCCATCCGTACAAGCGTTCCACATTAAGCGGCCTATCGTAATGCTGTGTCGCGTCGAGCATCATTTCGACGACACCCTCGACGTTACGGTCGACGGGCGCGAGCGCACCGATATCCATGCCGAGGCGTCGAGCGATTGAGGATCGAACTTGATCCTTGTCGAGGACTTCGCCTTCGATTTCGCTTGATTTCAAAACATCTTCGGTGAGGGTATTGAGGACCGCTTCCTCTCGTAGGGCGAAGCCCAGAGCTTCCATGCGCCCCACAAGCCTGCCTTGATGATGTCGGACAGATGCCAGTTGGTCGGCGAGTTTTTCATGGCTCCATCGGAATTTTGGCCAACTTTCTAGCTCGTGAATATATTCCATATTATCCGCACTCCTTGCGGAGATTATGCAGAATATACTCCGCACATGCAAGGATTATATTCCGCATATCATGCGGAGATTATGCGGGTTATTCTCCGCACCCGTTTATTACCATTTTCGTGAAACTGGTAATGGTCGCGTGCGGTAAAGGCGCGGAGTGTTCTCGATTTTGGCCCTAGCCGAATAACCGTTTTTGATTTTGACGAAAGGGTTGTTGAAGCTGTGATGAGGTTCGCTGATAAAGAACGAATTGAGCACTTAGACGCCAAGCTCTATAATTGTTTGGACGCGTTTCCATCCCCGGCGAAGTACGACTGCTTTTACACCAACCCTCCTTGGGGAGCTTCCAACGCAGGTGAAAGTGTAAAAGTCTTCACACAACGCGGTATGGAGGCAATTGGGTGGCAAGGCGAGGGACTAGTCGTTATTGCGGACGATAACCAATTAGCCTGGCCTCAGCAGGTGTTGGCTCGGTCCCAACTTTTTGCCTTAGAGAACGGGTTTTTCGTCTCAAAATTTCAACCCAAAATGCACCTGTATCATCTGGATGACGAGCCGGATCTAAAATCTTGCAATATGTTTTTCAGATCCGTGCCTGGGATGAATCCGCCATTGGCAGCAAGCGAAGCTATAACTGATCCAGATCGGCTTCAAAATTTTTATGGCAAGTCGAAGGAGCCGCGTGTGCACTACGTCCGCGAGAAAAAGCGATTAGATTAGCCGAACCGATGTCTGTATGAGTGGGTCACGATCGCGACGAAATCCGGATTGTTGAACGAAGCGGCGGTCCTCGAACGCCCAGGAGGGCGACCACGTTTTCCAAATAAATTTGCAGACGCCATGGCGGTTCTGTTCGAGCGCTTTACGGCCTCATCCTTGGTGTTTGATCTCTGAAAAATATTCCGATGTGATGTTTCGCTCGTTTATTAAGAACCTTAATTGAGTTGATGTAAGTATCGTGTTACATAATGACGTGAATTTGTAATAGGATGTTTACATGCCAACTCCGCATGAGCCCTCTATAGCCGTCCGACGAACTTTACGGGCTTTGGGCCAGAATATCAAAGAAGCGCGGCTCCGGCGTAATCTGTCAGCCGACGTCGTTGCCGGTCGCGCCTTTACATCGCGACCGACGCTCGTGCGCATCGAAAAAGGGGATAGCGGTGTAGGCATTGGTATCTATGCTTCAGTCTTGCAGGCACTTGGTCAACTTGAGGCCCTTGCCAACATAGCATCGATTGAATCGGACAAGGTCGGGCAAGACTTGATTGCGCAGAGTCTGCCGCCGCGAGTGCGCATTCGCAAGACCAAAGCTTAGATCATGACAGACATCGAAGTGCATATCGACTACGCCCAAGGTCATCACCTAGTAGGTTTGATGCGGCTAAACGAGGGGCGCAAGGGCCAGTCCGTGAGCTTCGAGTATGATCGAGGATGGGTCGAAGCCGATCACGGATTTTCGCTGGAACCCGCACTTCTTAAATCGGCCGGTGTTTTCCCACCTGGCGCCGATCGGGAGATTTTTGGGTCGTTGGGGGACTCCGCGCCAGATACGTGGGGGCGGCAATTGATGCTGAAACAAGAACGCCGCCGTGCAAAGACGGAGGGGCGTGTTCCCCGAACCCTGATGGAGACCGACTACCTTTTAGGCGGTGCCGATATCTCCCGTCTTGGGGCGCTGCGATTTCGGCGAGTCGGGGAAGAGGTATTCCAAGCGCCAAATGCGCGCGGCGTACCGGGGCTGCTTTCGCTAGGAGACCTGCTTGCAGCGACCGAACGTACCTTGAGAGACGAAGAAACCGACGAAGATTTGCTTATGATTTTTGCGCCTGGATCGTCTCTCGGCGGAGCGAGACCCAAGGCGTCGGTTCTCGATCAGCACGGCCGTCTTTCCATAGCAAAGTTCCCAAAGGAAACGGATGGTTATGGTCAGGAACTTTGGGAAACAGTCGCTCTCGATCTCGCTAAGAGGGCTGGTATCCAAACTGCGGAAACCCAACTGATCGAGGTTGCTGGAAAGCCAGTCGTTTTGTCGAGGAGATTCGATCGTGCCGACGAACACCGCATCCCATTCTTGTCCGCCATGTCGATGATGCAACTTCGCGACGGCGAACGGGCCAGCTATCCCGAAATCGTCGACGTTCTCGGACGTTACGGCGCCCAGGCAAAACAAGATGCTCATGAACTGTTTCGGCGCATGGTGTTCAACATCCTCGTCTCAAATGTTGACGACCACTTGCGAAACCATGGGTTCTTGTGGTCGGGCGCGGGAGGTTGGGTCCTGTCTCCGGCCTATGATATCAATCCGGTGCCAACAGATATCAAGCCCAGGATATTGACCACGACAATTGACCTGGAAGATGGCACTTGCGACATTGACCTTGCCCGATCCGTCGCGGGCTATTTCAATCTGCAGAATAAGGCCGCCGGCGATATAATTGCTGAAGTTGCCGAAGCTACGCAGCAATGGCGCGAGGTCGCTGGAAGGTTTGGGGCAAAAGCGTCGCAGATCGAGCGAATGGCAAGTGCATTCGCGCATGACGATCTGCGCACCGCTCTGTCGTTCCGTTAGGCGCCAAACATGTTCCTGGTATTGCTGATGATAATTGTGCTCCAACCCGGCAAAACGACGGCCTAGCAGTTGATATCAGTGCTTCGAGATAGTCGGCCGTGAAAAATGCTCAATATATTGAATTATATTGATAAAATGGTGTTTTCATGTATATTGAATCGCAAGGTTTCGGCTGTTTTGCGCCAAAAGCTTGCGAAATCCTCCGTGGTTTTGATTTGGGATTTCCGGTTCTGAGTGGCCGTGCTTGTATGTGGTTCTGTTATCCGTGAGGGCCGTCCATGCTTCCCAAGCCGCCAGCCAAACCCAGTGGTGCTGACCTATTTCGCTCTGAGCTGGATCAGATCCTTGATCCTGACCATGAGTTGGTTCGGCTTGCCAAGTTGATC
>NZ_AQWM01000073.1:2500-5342 GCF_000376105.1 Asticcacaulis benevestitus DSM 16100 = ATCC BAA-896 | reverse complement strand
GCAAGCAGGTATGACATTAATTTCAGTGTATGTTGATGTTGTTCCATTATGGACTGTGCTACCGCATTCGCTGCTTGAGCACACATAAATTTAATTGAGGAACGATCAAGCCTATCGGATTATTAGTACTGGTTAGCTTCACTCCTCACGGAGCTTCCACACCCAGCCTATCAACGTGGTGGTCTACCACGATCCTCAGCGAGACCTTGTTTTGAGGCTAGTTTCCCGCTTAGATGCTTTCAGCGGTTATCTATTCCATACTTAGCTACCCTGCTGCGCGGCTGGCGCCACGACAGGTCCACCAGAGGTATGTCCATCCCGGTCCTCTCGTACTAGGGACAGATCCTCTCAAGTCTCGTACACCCACGGCAGATAGGGACCAAACTGTCTCACGACGTTCTGAACCCAGCTCACGTACCACTTTAAATGGCGAACAGCCATACCCTTGGGACCTGCTCCAGCCCCAGGATGTGATGAGCCGACATCGAGGTGCCAAACTTTGCCGTCGATATGGACTCTTGGGCAAAATCAGCCTGTTATCCCTAGAGTACCTTTTATCCGTTGAGCGATGGCCCTTCCACGCAGGACCACCGGATCACTATGGCCGACTTTCGTCTCTGCTCGACTTGTCAGTCTCGCAGTCAGGCGGGCTTATGCCATTGCACTCGTCGAACGATTTCCGACCGTTCTGAGCCCACCATCGCGCGCCTCCGTTACACTTTGGGAGGCGACCGCCCCAGTCAAACTACCCACCACGCCATGTCCCGGATCCGGATAACGGATCTCGGTTAGACGTCAACAGCAATAAGGGTGGTATTTCAAGGATGGCTCCACGAGAACTGGCGCCCTCGCTTCATAGCCTCCCACCTATCCTACACATGTTGCTGCTAACGCCAAGGCGAAGCTATAGTAAAGGTTCATAGGGTCTTTCCGTCTGACCGCGGGAACCCCGCATCTTCACGGGGAATTCAATTTCGCTGAGCCTATGCTGGAGACAGTGGGGAAGTCGTTACGCCATTCGTGCAGGTCGGAACTTACCCGACAAGGAATTTCGCTACCTTAGGACCGTTATAGTTACGGCCGCCGTTTACCGGGGCTTCAATTCGCAGCTTGCACCACTCCTTTTAACCTTCCGGCACCGGGCAGGCGTCAGACCCTATACGTCGCTTTACAGCTTCGCAGAGCCCTGTGTTTTTGATAAACAGTCGCTACCCCCTAGCCTGTGCCACTTACATCTGGTTGCCCAAATACAAGTCACGCTTATCCCGAAGTTACGCGTGTAATTTGCCGAGTTCCTTCAGCATAGTTCTCTCAAGCGCCTTGGTATACTCTACCTGACCACCTGTGTCGGTTTCGGGTACAGTCTCTGTATGAGTTATTTCCAGGGACAAGTTCCCTGCAAGGAGCAATCCAATAAGCCCTCACAAGTTACCTCATCCGTCACTTCATACTGGCCCAGGAATATTTACCTGGTTCCCATCGACTACGCCTTTCGGCCTCGCCTTAGGGGCTGGCTAACCCTACGCAGATTAGCTTTACGTAGGAACCCTTGGTCTTTCGGCGAGAGTGTCTCTCACACTCTTTATCGCTACTCATGTCAGCATTCTCACTTCTGATACCTCCAGCCAACCTCACGATTGACCTTCACAGGCTTACAGAACGCTCCGCTACCGCTCCCGAAGGAGCCCTGATCTTCGGCACATGGCTTTAGCCCCGTTACATTTTCCGCGCAGGATCGCTTGATCAGTGAGCTGTTACGCTATCTTTAAAGGATGGCTGCTTCTAAGCCAACCTCCTGATTGTCAAAGCAATCCCACATCGTTTCCCACTTAGCCATAATTTGGGGGCCTTAGATGCAGGTTAGGGTTGTTTCCCTTTTCACCATGGACGTTAGCACCCACAGTGTGTCTGCCGAACAGTTCTCTTGGGTATTCGGAGTTTGGTTAGAATTGGTACCACTCGCGCAGCCCGCATCCATCCAGTGCTCTACCCCCCAAGGAATAAATTCGACGCTCTACCTAAATAGATTTCGCGGAGAACCAGCTATGTCTAGGTTTGATTGGCCTTTCACCCCTATCCACAAGTCATCACAGAATTTTTCAACATTCACGTGTTCGGACCTCCAGTTGGTGTTACCCAACCTTCATCCTGCTCATGGATAGATCACCTAGTTTCGGGTCGTCATGCGACGAACTTAACGCTCTATTCAAACTCGCTTTCGCTACGCCTACACCTAACGGCTTAAGCTTGCTCGGCACATGAAGTCGCTGACCCATTATACAAAAGGTACGCCGTCACCCCGCTGGGGGGCTCCGACTGCTTGTAGGCTTCCGATTTCAGGATCTGTTTCACTCCCCTTGTCGGGGTGCTTTTCACCTTTCCCTCACGGTACTTGTTCACTATCGGTCGTAGAGGAGTACTTAGGCTTGGAGGGTGGTCCCCCCATGTTCAGACAGGATTTCACGTGTCCCGCCCTACTCGAGTCTCTTGCTATTTGACGCCTACGGGACTGTCACCCGCTATGGTCGACCTTTCCAGATCGTTCGGCTTTATTTCACAAGAGCACTGGCCTGGTTCCCGTTCGCTCGCCACTACTAGGGAAGTCTCGGTTGATGTCCTTTCCTCCGGTTACTGAGATGTTTCAGTTCACCGGGTTTGCTTAATAAGCCTATGTATTCAGCTTATTATACCTTTCAACAACTAACTCATCTAACCAAACCAGAAGGTTTGGATAAATGAGAGAGCCGTAAAGGTGGGTTTCCCCATTCGGAAATATGCGGATCAATGGGTGCTAGCGCCTCCCCGCATCTTATCGCAGCTTGCTACGTCCTTCATCGCCTCT
>NZ_AQWM01000072.1 GCF_000376105.1 Asticcacaulis benevestitus DSM 16100 = ATCC BAA-896 | reverse complement strand
CGTCGCGAACCGTCACCGCCAGTTTCAAATCTTCAAGGGTACGAGATTGTTCTTCAATGACCTTCGCTTGCGAACCTACCTCCGTCTGGAGTCGCTCAACCTGCCCCAAAAGTGTCGCAACAACACTGCGCAAACCCGCCAGGGAAAAATCGTCATTCGATTCAGTCGATGGAGCCATCTCCAGTTTGAATCATAACCGCGAGTCCCTGCCAAGCCCCCTTGCACGCCAATTTGCCCCGGTTACGTTATTTCGCTGTAATCAATTGTTTTTATTACGTTAATTGACCTTTGCTGCTGCGCATCAAAATTTCACGAAAAATGGGCTCTTTTCGGCCCTTTGGCCTATGGTTGGCCGGGCCGGCAAGAGCCCCCAGAACGCGATGTTTGCGCCCCGATCCAGTTTCATCGCGTCTAGCTAGGTGCGCCGCCTGACCTCATTTGGCGTTGCCTGACCCTCCTGGGACTATCAGCCAAACCGCCTTGGCATGATATTATTCGGTCTGGAGGGCTACCCAATGCCAGATACCAACGACAAGATTTCATACCGCATAGACGAGGCTGTGAAGGCGTCAGGCCTGGGCCGGTCATTCCTTTACGAAAGGATCGCTGAAGGGGCCTTGCGGTCGGTGAAGGTTGGTGGGCGGCGTCTGATCATGCGCCGTGACCTGTTGGAGTTTATCGACGGCGGGAATTTAGAGAAAGCGCCCGCGCCGCCAGCGCCCGCCATTGTGCCAGCGACGAAGCCCGACGTCAGCGGGCTTCCACAATGGACACAGCTCGAATTGCCATTGAAGGCAGGTAGGCTCCACTTGAAATAGGGCCGCAGCAAAAGCGGTAGCCCACGCCCGGCAGTGGTGCTAAACTCGGATTTCCACCTTACAGGAATCTCGATGCTGGCCGATCAGCTCTCTCACCTACCAGACACGAAGCGCCGCGAGCTTGAGCGCGTGCTGAAGGTTCTGTTCGATGAGTTCGAGGACGTCACTAAAACCAAGCTATCGGACAAGCGGAAACTCGGCCGCATTTTAAAGGTCATCCTTTTCGGCTCGTATGCGCGCGGCGACTGGGTGGAGGACCGGCTTTCAGGCTATCGCTCTGACTACGACCTGCTTATCGTGGTCAACAGCCACCAGTTCACCGATTTGCACGAATATTGGGGCAAGGCGGACGAGCATTTCATCCGCGAAGTGACGGTCACCCAAAATATAAAAACGCCGGTCAACTTCATCGTCCATGATCTGGCCGATGTAAACGACCAGTTGGCACGCGGTCGACCGTTTTTCACCGACATCGCCCGTGACGGCATCATGCTTTACGAAGCGCCTGGTCATCCATTGGTTAAGCCGAAGCCGCTCACAGCGGCCGATGTCAGACACGAAGCCCAGGCTAACTACGACCAATGGTTTCCAGATGCTGTCGAGTTTCAGGCAGCCGCAAACTTCCATAGTGAACGTGGCAACGCAAAGCTCACCGCTTTCAACCTTCATCAGGCAGCAGAGCGGCTTTACCATTGCGTCCTGTTGGTACTGACGCTCTATTCGCCCAAAAGCCACCGCATTACCATGCTGCGGTCGCAAGCAGAGGCGCTAAACGACCGCCTGAAGGCGGTCTGGCCCAACGATACCAAACTGCACCGACAAGCCTTTGACCGCCTCCGCAGGGCGTACGTAGAGGCACGCTATTCAGCAGAGTATGCGGTCTCTGCAGATGAGCTGAAATGGCTCAACGAGCGGATCACCATTCTCCGCGATACAGTTGAAGCGGTCTGCCAGGAGCGCCTCGGCTCCTAAACCGGGCTGGCTCCAAAATGGCACCATTCGGGTGTGGAATGGAGCCATCCCAAACGATGTGCAGACAAGGGTTTGCGGATGGCGTGGAGCCATTGCTTTAATCTTGCTTTACGCCCTTAGTTCCAAAAATGTAGCCCATTCGGCTCCAGTGCGCGCAAGGCGGTCATTCTGGACCGCCCGAAAATTTATCAGTTGCGGACACTAGGCAAAGCCCGGTCACCCGATTTCATTTCTGTACCGTCAATGGGCAAGTAGACTAATGCAAAAGACGAGGCTTACGGCGCAGCGTACGCACATGCGTGAAACTCCGCGCGTCAAACGATACAGGTGAACGCTGCATCGAGGGAATTGCCTTATCAGCCTTGAAACCGTGCGCAGATACAGGCTACCATTTGTTGTGAACAGAGGGGGAGATTTTATGTCCGGTCTTTTAGTTGCCTTTGCCGTTTTGTCGAGCTTGAGCCCCCGTCCTTTAAGCCTGACCGGCCCATTGGGCCAGCCGGCCTATGAGGCCGCGGTCAATTCCGAACTGGCGTTGGATGGTATCGATGTCCGCATTGAACGCTATTTCGGTGTTTGCAAAACTATGTCGCTTGAAAGTGAAGGCTTCGAGGCAGTGACCGACGATCGCACCGCCTATCTACCCACTCTGGATCAGATTTTGACGCAGTCCAGTGAGGCTAGAAAAGCTTCCGCGCCACGGTTTCCGGAAACTATAACTCTGGCCACAGCAGCGGCACCCGACGGCTCGGTAGCAATCGAGCATATCCGCGTCGCAGGTTGCGGTAAAACCTATCGGCTAAACCTGATGAGCAAGTATGTCGCGCCGGCTCTGATGCCTATCGTCAATATGATGGAAGCGGGCCACTCGCTGACCACGCCAGGGCTACAGGCTCGTACCGAAGCCGACGTCGTTAATCAGGTGCAGGAAGACCGGCGCAAGCGCCCAGATATAAAATGCGCTATGGTGCCTCTCGTCTATGATATTCGAGTCGTGTCTCCGCCGGATTCCACTGGTCAATGGCGAGAACAATGGGACACTTATTATTGCCAGGCCAGCCAGACCACCGAAGTAATCTTCACGCCGTCCGCCGACGGCAAAACACTGGCTGTTGACGGCAAGTTGATTTCCACAAGATGACTTACGCGCCAGGTTGTCAGGACGAAGATATCTCATCTAGACGTCGGAACCACGAGGAACTTGACTTCGCTTTGCGCCCACTCCGGACATTCAGGTTGCTACGAAAGTTCGCACCCGAAACCGGACTACGCGTGTTGTACGCACTTCTGACTATTTACAAATCCGATCTTGTCCATATCTCTGCCGCATAGGGCACAATGGCCAGCGCCCCCAAAGGCACCTCGAACGGAAGCTCTTTCCTTACAGCTAAGACTACCTTAAGCTGCGAAAATGCTCGAAATCCGAAAGGAACGGAGGGGAAGATATGTTTATCAGAATAGCAGCTATTATCGGGGCGTTATTTTTCTCAATGCCAGCAATGGCCACCACCCCGTCTGGCATCTGGGCAGCGATGTCCGAGGGCACGCTGATATACCGGTTTGATATTGAAAAAACGTCTAGCGGGATCTGGACCGCCACTTGGGATCGTCCCGCGAAAATGAGCACCGACGGCGAAAGCTTTAGCCATGTCGCGGGGCCTGTTGAACATCGCGTTGCGAAGAAAGTGGTTGCCGCTGGTGAGACCCTTGAACTCACTTTTGATGACCTGCGTCCAGGCTCATCTCCAGATGTCTTCAGACTGAAATCCATAGATGATAGTCATGTCACCGCCGAATATCTTACGCTTGCCGCATTCGGCATACAGGTTGAGCCGTTACTTCTCGTGCGCGAAGCCCCGAATACATCGATGGGTAGCTGGGATCAAAACCAGAACTACCCTACCCCACTTTATCGGGCGACCAATGTTGAGATGACTGCGATCTTCGACGCTGACCAAGCGAGCCGTCAAACCTGGCCACCAAAGGACTTCGCAATGCAACGCGAAGCAGATCGCCAGCGCCGGGTCCGCACCGGCGAATTGCTTGATCAAGGTCTGCTGCATAGTGCCGACGACCTCTATCACGCGGCCTTTGTATACCAGCACGGTGACAACGAAGCAGATTATTTGAAGGCCCATGTCCTAGCAACAGCTGCTGTTGCACGTGGAAAAGCCGCTGCGAAGTGGATTGCAGCCGCGACACTTGACCGTTATCTCCTTGCTATCGGTCGACCTCAGGTCTTCGGCACGCAGTACATGACGCCCAAAGACAAAGCCACTACGCAAGAACCATATGATCGTACCGCGATCTCGGACGCATTAAGAGCTGCAATGGGCGTACCATCACTCAACCTGCAAACTCAAACGCTGATCCAGATGAAGGATGCCGAGCCGGCTAAAAAACCTGAATGATGGCACCTGTGCGCCTACTCCGGACATTCAGCTTTCACTACGAAATTTCGAAACCGGACAAAGCACCAAGACCTGCACTTGAGCATGTTTCCTTATGATCAAGACCGAGGAAAGTGGAGCACCTTTTTGCAGCCGATAGCTGAAACCCTTGATGCGTATTCTCACGTCATCCTCGACAATTACGCACCCCACAAGCAGCCCAAAGTCCGCGCCTGGCTGGCCAGGCATCCACTCTGGACTTTCCACTTCGTCCCCACATCCTGCTCGTGGCTCAACGCTGCTGAGGGTTTCTTTGCCAAACCGACCCGGCGACGCCTGAAAAACGGCGCCTTCCACTCCGTCGTGGATCTTCAGGCTACCATCGACCGCTTCATCAAAGAGCATAGCCAGGAGCCGCGCCCCTTCATCTGGAAAGCTGATCCTGATGAGATCGTCGCAGCCGTCAGGCGCGCGCACCAAACGTTGGAATCAATCCACTAGTACATCATGCTACATTGCGACGTCGATTTGAATTGGTCAGAAATTTTTGCAACTTTTTGAATTTTCATATCTTTTACTTCTATGTAAACCTGGCCCCTATCGCCACCCTTTTCTTTTATTGACGAGTCTCTTTGTATTTTTCCATCAAAAACGCCGTGCGCAATTAATCTCTCACTTAGAGGCCCTCCATCTATTTTTTGGAAGAGAGCGCCATTTTTACTTTTCACTCCGTCAGGAATGTAAGCAATCGTAGTATTTTGGCAATTCTTGTCCCAAAGCACGTAAACGCCTACGTGTATTTTTTGCAAATACCCCTCCACTCGTACGTTTAAAGACCCAGCCTTAGGCAAAATAAAGGGCAAAAACTTCAAGGGCATAAGGTACGTAAAAAGAAATACTGATATGCACAACAAGATGACAATCGAGAACAGATATTTACGCATTTCAACAACACCTTCTGTCTGTCAGGGAACCTGTAGGCGCAGCCCTTAGTAGAAACTATCCTTACCTAACGCAAAATTCAATTTTACCGCAAGTGCCTGCTCAGGGCATCTCACTGCTTCGGCTCTTTCGCGCCCAAAGCGGTCCTCACCCCCGACAGCCGCTTTGGAAGGGGTAAAGCTCAACTCNCCCAAGCGATGGCATCTGCACCGGCAGGCTGATGCATCGGACAATTGTCGTCTGTAGCTGCCCGCCAGACTGCGTTCACCACATCGGAACTCTGTGTTCGAGGGGCCTGATTTTGCTGNTTCCTGGCCATGACCTCATTGGCGAACTCAGCATACGCCGGATGGAAGCCTCCCCCTCCCTGTATCTTCGATCTCGCCGTTGAGCCAAAGCTGGTGCTCGGAGCTGATCCTGGGAGCACAATCCTGACCTTGATATCGAACGGCTCAAGCTCGATG
>NZ_AQWM01000071.1 GCF_000376105.1 Asticcacaulis benevestitus DSM 16100 = ATCC BAA-896 | reverse complement strand
CGAGCTTGGTTTTATCGGCCGCCTCGCTTTTTGCAGCCTTCTTGTCGCCCTCAAACAGGGCAGCCATGCCGTCCTGGGCTGCCTTCTTCCAGGTATTGATCTGGCTCGGGTGGACGCCGTACTTACTGGCCAGTTCAGACACCGTGCCTTCCTCACGAAGGGCAGCCATCGCCACCTTCGCCTTAAACTCAGGACTGTGTTTCTTGCGGATATTCTTCATTTAAACCCCTTGGCCGGTGGCCACTATAGGGGCAAGATTATATCTAAGCCAGCTGTCCAGTTTTCGGGGACCACCTCAGACATGTTCATGGTCCGTGGCGGTCGTGGTTGCAGGATCAAAGGCGAGACCAGCGGCTTTTCACCGGGCTCGCTTCGTTTCCACTGCGCCTTGAAGCAAGCAATCTTCTTCCGTCCGAAGAGTCGCCATTAGATTTTCTGCCCTCAGACGTTCATGAAGGTCGGGCTGAACGACGTCCCGGATCCATAAGGGCAGCCGTTCCTCGATGAGCTTTCGCCATTTTTTTAGTTGACTTGGATTTTCCGGAAGAGGTTCTTGGTCGGTACCCGTCAAATCTGGCGCGATGGCCCTGATGTCGTAGGTCACATCTATGTCTTCGGAAAAACGCTCTATGATGCCGTAGGCTTTGGACAGAGATGTGCCTCCTTTGAAGACTAGGTGCTGTCCAAACGCTGCAGTGAATAATGCGTTTAATGTCCAAACGACCCAAATATCCTTTTCTAGCAAATGGAGGGGCCGTCCCGAACCGGCGGCGGCCAACTCCAAAGCCTCAAGTCGGTCGTCTGCCGGCAGCGCCATGAAATTATCAGGCATATTCTGCCATCCGGCTCACTTCACGCGCCATCCAGGTAGGCAGAACTGGTCTGGCTTGCAGAAGTTCGGCCAACTCTGACGACATGAGCTGTTCGCGTAGGTAGGGAATGGCTTCTCCGGCTTTCTGCTCCCCAAGCCAAGCTAAGGCACGGACGGTTTGTCCGGCTTTCGTGTTGGCAAGTGTGGTTTGCCATCGCGCTGTGTGCTGCAATTCAACGATTTGGGAACCCAAGGTGAATTTGCGACTAGGGCCAGATGTCAGGTAAATTTGCTTGATCGGAACCTGGGACGTCAGGCCCAGCGCGTTTGCCGCTGCGGCACCATTGGGCGTAATGGTCTCGCCTGTCTGGGCTGCCAGCGCTTCTATCAACTTGGTAGGGGAGGGAGGACGCGAGCCAAATTTTGTATGCACCTGACGCACATAAGTCCCTCGGCCCGCTCGAAGGAGTTGGCCGCGCCGGACGAGACGGGACAAAGCCTGATCGACTCCTTGGCGGGAGCCGAGATGAAGCAACGCCTTAGCCGAAAGGGCTTCGCCTTCAGGCATTCTCTCAGCAAGTTGTATAATTTTCTCACAAAGGGTTTTCATCATAGGCTCCATAGTGTCAGATATATATTAAAGTTTCTGACACTATGCAAGAGCATAAGAGTTCGCGCCATTGGCCAATAGAATTTCAAGAAACCTACGCTGAATTCTCGTCCTTTTGTTCAGACTTCCGGATTGCCATGTCGATGACATTACACATCCAGGACGGCACGCCCGACTTGTTGTCGCGAAGGTCCGTCAGAATTTCAGCGCGATGTGATGATCGATCAAGATAGCGTACCATGCCATCGATTAAAGACGGCTCGATTGTCTTTAAACCAGTCAAGGGCCTGGACGATGGGCATGGCGGGATGCCCCGCCCAGAAGGCGGTTTTGGCCGAGACGCGCTTGAAGTCGAGCGATAGATGACCGGCGCAGTCGCCTAGACAACATCGAGGGCAACGCCGAGAATAGTTCAGAATTGCCCAAAGACTGGAAATTACTTAACTTACCGCCTGCCATTAAATCGGCTTAGTGCTTGTTCTTGATTTTCGAGCTTTAGCGTATTTACGGTACTATAAGCACTGTGGCCCCCTATAAGCCAACGCCAATCAGACCCGATGGCGATTTTAGCTTACGAAGCGCAGCATTAATGATTAATAATAAAGACATGGAGAGCAACGGAGTACGCTATTGTGCTTAAAATTGTTATAGATCACGAGCGTAAACTTTTAATTTTTAAAGTCTTAGGCGTGATCGAGAGCGGTCGTCTGACGGACCTTATTATCGAGGCCTATAAGACGAATAGATCCGCCTGGACTTACAGGCGCATTTTCGATTATCGCCGGGCCGAGGGTATCTATAGCTACGACGAGGTGGAACGTCTTCTAGCATGGTGGCATGCAGAAACCGCGAGCATGGAGATCTGCAACTACGTCGCTATTATTACTGTTGAAATTCTGTTTGAAATTCGAGCAAAAATTTTTGACGAGGCCTATACAAAAGGCCAAATAATGAGTTTCGATACCACGGCTAAAGCAATATCTTGGCTAGATGTTGTGGCTCCAATCGACCAAGGGACAGCATAATCGTGAGACGATAGCGCTGAATGCTGGAGGCAGGTCATAGGGACAGGCACACGGCGCGCATTTCGCTGCCCGTCACCACGGCAAATCTGCAGCCATTAGCGCGGTTTTTGCCCGAATGTTCCTGGCAGAGGGTTTTTCAAGGGGCGGCACTGTAAGGTCACGCTTTACGCTTGATTTCTGCTTCTATGAGAACCTGGATGTCATGTCCGAAAATGGTCAGGCCATCAATTTTGGCATCGGTAATTGCGACACCTGACATGTTGATATCGTGGAATTTGGCTCCCTTCAGATTAATGTTAGTAAAGGTGCTGGCAGACAGGTCCACATTGTCGAATCTACATGCCTTCATCGAGCAATCCTCGAAGCTCCCTTCTTCAATCCGTTTGTTTACAAACTTATTTTCAGTAGTCACTGTCCGCTCTCCTATTTGGGTTGTCTTTTAAAACTCTGTTCACTCACCAAGGCACGCCTTATCCGAAATATAGGCAGTATGGTGTCATTCGGCGCCGCCGTTCGTCCGTTCGGTCGGGTGGTATTGCACAAAAGAAATCTCGTTGCCGCTCGGATCGCGAACATGGAAATCCGTCCCGCCCCATGGCTGATGGACAAGCCCACGCGAAATAGGCAAACCTCGGCTTTCGAACTCGGCATGCAGTGCGTGAATGTCGGAGACTTCGACCGTCGCGAGAATAAGCGCTTCTTCTGTTGCGGCAAGCTCGGCGAAGTTTGGTTGAGCGACATAACGGAGGTGGAGGCACGCCCCATCACGCGACACGGAACCGTAAAAAGGGGGGGTGCCATAAAGAAAATCTGTCGAGAAACCCAAGTCCATATAAAACTGGGCGGCCTGCGTGACATCGCCTACGAAGAGAATCGGGGTGACGCCTTTCACCTGCAAAGTCCGCGCAGAATTTGCTTCCCGATCCGACTGTGTTTCACGTCCCACACCTATCAGGGCTGCCAATAGCTTACGTAGCCCCACCAAGCCCGAGCGACCGATCCGAGCCGTGAGGCTAAGGTCAATCCCTTCGCGCGCCTCTGTTTGTATGCGTGCGGCATCGCGGCCTCGTTCTGTAAGCGAAACAATGTAGCGACGACGGTCCTGTGGGTCTATCTGGCGCTCCAGGTAACCCCGTGCAACAAGCGTATCAACCAACTGACCTGAGGCTTGCTTTGATAACCCAAGGTCGTCGATGATCTTGGCCAATTGGATGTTGTGTGGTTCGTAAGCAAGTACGCCTATCACATAGAGACCATTTCTGGGGATATCGTCATAACCCTCGGCCTCCAAGGCTTTGCGCATGGCGGCGCCATACGTGCTTTGAGCGTGATGGATCAAATACGGAATAGAAACCGTCTCGAACCAAGCCTTGTCGACCATCATAGCTATCCCTTAATGGTACCAAATTGTGATAGTCCAATATCAGTACCATTATTCTTAGTCAAGAACAATTGCCGCAATTGAGGATATGACATGGTCCGCTTCGGCGATGACGGGGGGTAACTGTAATGGTATGGTTCCCACTTCCGATAAGCGCGCGAAGGTGTATCGATGCCAGCATTGTTGAGACTGTGCTATCCCTGCTATTGGATTCTTTGCCGATACAACAGCGAGCTGAGTATGATTGCCGGCCTGATGGCGGGATATAGGAATCCCTCTTTGGCTGGCTGGGCGAGTACCTATCCGGTTGTCAGTCTTCCGGATTTTTCACAACACACAATTGCTTGTGTAATTCCATCGTGAGGCCCGAGACGCGCTCGGTCAAATCTCTCACGGTTTCTGTAAGATGCGTATTTTGCTTGACGAGATCGACCAGCAGCTCGGTCTGGGTTGCGGCGACAGCTAAACGTTCGGTGCTAGCCGTTGCCAAGGCTTCGCGATGCCTGGCATCAGCGTCCGCATTCACTTTATCTCGATCAGCCTGGCGTGTTTGCGCAAGTAAGATTAGCGGCGCGGCATAGGCCGCCTGCAGGCTGAAAGCCAGATTAAGCAGGATGAACGGATAAATGTCGAATTTGACGATGCCGGTCGTGTTCGCCACTATCCACAGCGTGACAACAGCCGTTTGACCAATAAGGAAGGTAGGCGTCCCGAAGAAGCGGGCAAAAGCTTCCGCTTTAAGGGCGAACCAGTCGTCTCCAAATATAGATTGTAGATGCGCGTGCGGCGCATGGAACCGGAAATAGGCTTTCTGATCGGAAGAGGGCGGGATAGAGGGTGATTTTTTCGCCATTTTTCTGAATTCCTGAGTCTAACACAAGTGAGTTTGGGGCTCTCGCCTACCTACAATTACAATATCGATATTGAAAAACTGATTTACGTAAATGGGAGTAATGGATCGCATACGGCCAGCTCATCTCATGTAAAATTACTGATTAATTCAGCCGAAGTATCTCATTTTTTCAGTAAAACATAGCATTTGAGCTTTTTGAGCACCCACAACAACGAGAGCCTTGAATCACAATCAAACACGTTGGGGAATCCCGTTTATTAATTTACGGCCTAGGCTATTCCCGCCTCAACGTCCCATAAATGCATTGCAATTCAATGAGTTACGAGAATTTTTCAAAACTGTATTGAGCCTGTCCAGACACACCACTGACCGAAAAGGTTAACAGATTAAATAGGGGAGGGAACAAGCGAAGTGTAACCACGCCGAAGCTTTTGACTCAGGAGCTTGCCGGCCAGTTCGGCCGCGCCGGTGTCTTCAGCGAACCAATGCTGTTTGGATTGACCGTTGGCGCCGATCCGGCCCCAATGCCTTGTTACCGCGACATCGCCAAATAGACCTGGCTGAATATCGAGCTCATAAAATCGCGCCATATTTCGCGTTTGATCAATTCGCCGTAAAACCGTCGCTGGCATCGTGGAATCCTTATTGAATCCAATGACCTAACGTAACATGTTGTAACCGGGGCACATTCCGGTGCAGCTACGTTGCTGCGAGCCTGACGAGGGTTGGTAGCTTTTGGACGTATGGAGCGTCTTGGACTGTGAAGCGGTCGCCAAGGAATCGGTAGAACGAGATCTTGAGCTTTGCGCAGGTTTTCATCAGGCCGAGCATGGCATCTCGGGCGGCCTTTCCGGCGTCGCTCATGGTCCCGCCTGATATTTTGCGCTTTGTCACGATAGAGCGGATGTCGTTTTCCGAACCGTTTGTGTGTAGTGGGATGTCTGGGCGGTCCAGCACACGAAGGA
>NZ_AQWM01000070.1 GCF_000376105.1 Asticcacaulis benevestitus DSM 16100 = ATCC BAA-896 | reverse complement strand
CTTGGTTTTATCGGCCGCCTCGCTTTTTGCAGCCTTCTTGTCGCCCTCAAACAGGGCAGCCATGCCGTCCTGGGCTGCCTTCTTCCAGGTATTGATCTGGCTCGGGTGGACGCCGTACTTACTGGCCAGTTCAGACACCGTGCCTTCCTCACGAAGGGCAGCCATCGCCACCTTCGCCTTAAACTCAGGACTGTGTTTCTTGCGGATATTCTTCATTTAAACCCCTTGGCCGGTGGCCACTATAGGGGCAAGATTATATCTAAGCCAGCTGTCCAGTTTTCGGGAACCACCTCAGTCTATAGGCTCGTATCCCGAGATTGGCCTGAATGAGGCGCGACAACGGCGGCACGACGCCCGCGTCCTGTTGGCCCACGGTGTCGATCCCAACGAGGAACGTAAGCGCCTGGAGAAAGCCAAAATTCTGGAAAAGAGCAGCACGTTGCGGGTAGTCGCTCTCGAATTTATCGAGAAAAAGCGCAAAGACGGCTTTTCACAGAAGACCTTGTACAAAATGGCCTGGTTCTTTTCCCTTGTCGAAAAAGACCTTGGTGACCAGGCGCTGAACGATCTCATGCCATATGAGATACTCCAGGCCATTCGTAAGGTTGAAGAAAACGGACATTATGAGACGGCCAACCGCATAAGAGGCTTTATCGCGCGCGTATTCCGCTATGGAGTCCTTACGGGCAGAGCCGCAACCAATCCTGCGGCGGAGCTGGGCGAAGCGCTTATCAAGCCAAAGGTACGCCATCACGCGGCCATCATTGATCCAAGTGCGTTTGGTCAGCTCTTGCGGGATATTGACAATTACGGCGGATACATCGGCACTCGCCTTGCGCTCAGGCTAGCGCCTCATGTGTTCGTTCGTCCCGGCGAACTTCGCAGTGCTGAATGGACGGACGTGGACCGTGACAACAGCGTCTGGAAAATACCGTCTGAGAAAATGAAGATGCGGGAACCTCATTCCGTGCCTCTATCTCGCCAATCGTTGGCAATTATCAATGAAGCACATGTCAGGTTCGGCAATTACAAACTGGTTTTTCCGGCGCGCAAGAGTTGGCGAAAGCCCATGTCCGACGCCACCTTGAACAAGGCTCTTCGGACGATGGGCTATCGTAACGAAGATATGGTGTCACATGGTTTCCGCAGCACAGCCAGCACACTCCTCAACGAATCAAGGCTGTGGGCACCCGAGACAATCGAACTGGCCCTGTCACATGTGGACGACAGTGTACGCGGCATCTATCAACGTAGCCAATTTTGGGATGAACGGGTGGAAATGGCGCAATGGTGGTCAGACTATCTCGATCACCTGCGCGCGGGCATCGATATTCTTTCTCCCAAGCAGTTTGCGCAAAGACGACGAAAAGTGGCCCCTCGCCCTATCGAGCCAACAACCGGCTATTCTTCGAACGTAACTATGACGGTGCGTTTCCCAGGGCAAAACTATGGCTAGAAAGGCACAGGCGATCCTTTTGGAGAACATATTCAGAATTCGAGCTCACTTCCCCAATGGATGAGCGTTATGTCCAGATGGTAGACACAGCCAATGGTCTATCGGTCATGGTATTACGACAGGAGCCTAACCTTGAGTTTTTTGGCTACTTCCCTAAGCATTTTTTGATCTTCTGAAGGGGCTGTACCGTAAATGACATTAAGTTGCTCCTGGAGATAATTTCTGGTCGCCTCTGTGCTTGCCTTGACCCAAGCGGCAAATATAGCGGGGTGGTTGAGCAATCTTCTAGCATCCGTCGTTGAGGCGAGTTGGGGAATTATTACCCTGCGCGTTGCGGCGTCCGCATCAGCCAAAAATTGCGCGTCGCGCAGGAAGGCCTCTCCTCCCACATCAATAATTTGATTAATGATATGCAGAGGGGCGCCGTTGAACCTATCGCGGAGGGTTTGTAGTTTTGTAATTCGGGCGCTAACACTGAGCAAGTTTGAAGCATAAAACCAACGTTTTATCAGCGGGCGTTGTCCGTCTTGAAGAACCTCAGTCATTAGTCTATCGAGCACACCATCCAAGTCGGTGCCTGGTGCAAGAATAGATTCATTCCTGATTTGAAACACTTTCTGTCCTAACTCCAACGCCTGAGAGTTGCCCCGAAGAGTATCTTCCCAATCGTGATCGGTAAGCCATTGTAACCCGTTCTTGGAAACACGAACGGCTTGCTCGCGATCACTCTCCAATACTTCGTCAGCCTCTAAAAGCGTTCGCAAAATATGTACCCAATTGGCACTAAAGGCCATGCTTTCGATCTTTGCCCAGAAGCCAAATGTTTGGCTCATCAAGATAACGGCCTTGCGGTGGTAGGCGGGTTCTACGCAACCCAGAAAATGATCGAGGTTGTCGAGTACTTTTCCTATATCTGCTATTATCAACTTTCCCGAACGTACACGGCGCGTGATGAGGTTTCGAGATAATGGTAAGAATTCGGGAATATCGAACGATGCCGCGAGTAAGTGTGTGAGATTGTCTTCCAATTTGAATTGCGCGAAAGCGCGCTCTGTAGCCTCCGGCAGCGACGGAATTTGCACCAGGGCTTGGCCCCAATCACCGCGCAGGGGGAATGGTGGCCCAAATATCACGCCAAGTGCCGCAACCATGGCCAAGGTTGCTTCGGGTCCACTCATTAGTTCCTGAACCCGTTGTTGCAAATGACCGTCTCTAGCAAGGCTTTGCATTGCCTCTATTGCTATTTGGTCCTCTACGGACAGGGTGCCCAAGATATATAATGCCGCCGCCATAGGTGGATGCCGGCCATCGTTCGACCAAACGAGATTTCGTGCGGCGTCGATTAACGGTCCCCAGTGATTTATGTCGCTCCGGAGTACGGCTGCTTTGAATCTGGGAATAATTTTTTCCCAGCCCTCGGGCGTTTCAAGGTTACGGACAAGTTCGACAATAAGGTCTTCGGATCGGAGTTTAGTCGAAAGGGCCGTGAGGATTTGAGGTCGATCACATGCCAGGACACACAGCTCCCAAAACCCATTGGCGTCTGCATTTATTACAAATGATGGCGCATCAAACCCGTTTGATTCTGCTGAGCTAGTAAGCTCACCGACTAAATCGATGAAGACTTGCGCGTGCTCTGCACTAAAGGCCGTCGTGGCGGATAAGTTTGAAACTTTTTGCACCATGCCTTCAATGAAGGGCCGCATTCCTTTTGGGCCGCCGAATTTCAGAAGCACTTGCACGGCTTGAAGGGAGTTTGCATCGGGCTTATCGAAATTTGTTGAAGTCACGAGTTGTCGTCGAAGGTTTAACCACGCCGTGCCAATCCATAGAGCATCTGCCGGCTCTAGCGAGGCTAGCAGAATGCTAGCATTTATCGGGAGGCTAGCCATCGGCGTGAGGCCTGCATTCTCAATTAGATTGAGGAACGCATCGCCAAACCCCTTTGCTTCTGCCAACTTGCCAAAATGTTCCTGGGTTGTGGTCGTCAGGCCGGATCGTAACTGGTCCTCAATAAGAACTTGGAAGGCCATTTCCAAGGTAACCCCGTAGTGGAGCGCTGCAAGCGCTCGCGCCCAATCAGGGTCAAGATCAACCAAGTGCAGGTTCGGTGACCGTATCGCGTCAATAATCGAGCGGTCAGCCCAAACTCGAAAAATTGTGTAATAGGCGATAGACGCGAATTCGATGCCGTCATTCCGGCGCTGGAGCCATAGAGTGGCGATCGCGTTAATTGTGACATTGATGCTTCGGGGGGTGATGTTCTCACCCATCTGTCGCGACCGTTCAAATAGCCGTGCAGCATGATAGACCCATTGCTCTGGGGTTTCGCTGCCAAAAACCGCCTTCATACGCTTGTGAAGATATGCTTTCCACTCCGACTGCACGGGGGCGGTCACGCGGAAGGTCAGATCGAAGGTCTTGTCCATAAAGGATTGTGCTTGATCCCCGTAAAGCCGCGTTACCGCATCCTGGTCGACGGGCAAAAGAATGACTGGCAATTTTTGATAATGTTCCGTCGATTGGTTAGTGCCAAGGAAGAAGCTCCTTATCGTCGTCCACATTGCGATGCCCTCAGTTTCGGGCAGACGGTCTAGATTGTCTATGACGAGTATTATTCGTTGGCCGGTACGAGCTATTTCAGAAAGGATGTCACCGAATAACTTTTGAAATTCGATTGCCGAGGGCTCAGGTTCACGCGTTGTTCGATTGAGTTGCTTCTCAATGGCCTTGTTAGCGAACAAAGACATGACGCTCTGCTTTTCGTGCCCTTTTCGGTTCTTTGTCCAGTTCTTAGGATTCCAGAAAGACTTGCGAAGAGGACAACGAACTGGCCGTCGGTAAAGGTAAATTAATGAACTAACTAGCGCAGGCGCTAAGATAAGTGTCAGTCCAGAAAAGAAGGCCCAAGTGCCCTGTACCTTGTTCTCGTCGCCTAGATAGTCTTTTAGGGCGTCATAGCCAAAAAACTGCATCCCGATAGGCACGCATAAAAATGAAATCAGGACCAAGGCCCCCGATGGCGTCAGCACCGGTGAAGTCGTTGTTTCGGTTTCTTCGATCTGGCCATTTAGCGTCGCAAGCTGGTCTTCCCACGTATTGTCTTTAGAAAGGCCGTTTTCCATGAGAAACCGAAGCAAGGCTTCCAGAAATGACCGGCGTGGGTGGTCACTTTGATTGAGCCAGGCATCATAAGTAAAGAAGAGCGTGGTGTTGATTTGATCCGCGTCAGGTAGGTGTTTCTCGATCTGTTTGATGACGGTCGATTTACCGCTGCCCCAAGCGCCGAGGAGGCCGATGACCTTAAGATTGTCGTTGGACTGAATGGCTTCCGCAATGGCGGCGCCAATTTTTGAATGTGTGCCGAAGAAATCGTCTTCTGCCGCTGTGTCACGAATAAACCTGACGGACTGCGGCCCGCTCAGGTGATTGTTGCTGTCCACTCGCCCCTCCCGCACGATTTCACGCGCTCCACTTTAGCGGGACAAGCGTAGCAACTCTTACGGGATCAGCAAGGCGTATTAACGCGCGCTATTTCGCGGAGGCCATAAGGTAGCGCCGCAGCGCCTGTTCTTCCGGAATGTCAGGCAATCCTCATGATCAAGAAGGGGCGTGGCGCCCCTCCATCACTAGCCTGCTACCGCCCAGTGTGCGCCGCACAAAATGCGGTGACAGAACACCTCATTGAAAATGGAACAAAAAAGGTACGTAGTGAAGGCAAGATAAAGGCTCAACTCCCGTTTCGCGTAAGCCCTTGTCTGCACATCGTTTTTCAGGATTTAACAAAAAAATTAGGAGTTCTTTCGCTGTAATCGATTGTTTTTGTTAATTTAATTGACTTTTTGCGCACCGCACAAAAAACGTCTCCCAAAAGGGCTCTTAGCAGCCCCCTGGCCTAGGGTTGGCCGGACCTGCAAGAGCCTCGATAACGCGATGTATCGCCCCCCCAATCCAATTTTGTCGGCTTTCTCGAAGTGCGCCCCCTGACCTCATTTGGCGCTGCCTGTCCCTCCTAGGGCTTTCGGAGAAATTGGCTTCGCATGGTATTATTTGGTTTGGAGGGCTTTGACATGGCAGATATGAATGACAAGATTTCATACCGGATAGACGAGGCTGTGAAGGCGTCGGGCCTGGGCCGGTCATTCCTTTACGAAAGGATCGCCGAAGGGGCCTTACGGTCGGTGAAGGTTGGCGGGCGGCGTCTGATCATGCGCCGTGACCTGTTGGAGTTTATCGACGGCGGGATTTCAGTGAAACCACACGCGCCTCCTAGTGTTGTGGAATCAACGGATGGATTCCCTTGATCTTGCAAATATGCGAGTCTGTGTCGATGGACATGGACAAAAGGCTGTTGCTGTCGCCTGAGGCTCGGGTGCGGTTGGAAGGTTGGGTGGCGGACCGGAACACGCCGCAGAAGCTTGTTTGGCGTGCGCGGATCGTGCTGATGTGGGCGGACGCGGCGAGTTTGGCGTCGATTGTGCGGACGCTGGGCAAGACCAAGAAGACGGCCTACCGCTGGCGCGATCGTTATCTTGAGCAGGGTGTCGATGGGCTTG
>NZ_AQWM01000069.1 GCF_000376105.1 Asticcacaulis benevestitus DSM 16100 = ATCC BAA-896 | reverse complement strand
TGAACGCCGATCCCCACCCAGCTTTTTAGGAGCTATCTCCTTCGTCTCCCGATAACGGCGCGTCCACTTGATCGCGCTTGACTCGCTGACACCAAAACGGTCACCCGCAGATGCGCAACTATGACCGGACAGCACGTAATCAACGACGCGCTGGCGAAGATCGACTGAATAGGCATGACTCATGAAAGCCGCCTCCTCCGCGGCCTCCAGCTTGAATCACTATTCGAGTCTTTTGGAAACCCCAAGAGTCAAACAGGTCGCAAAATGCTCTAGATATCATCATCACAGTCTGCGACAACGCCAAGGGCGAGGTCTGCCCGATCTGGCCCGGACATCCGGTGGCCGCGCATTGGGGTATTGAAGATCCGTCAGCGGCCGCAGATCCTTCTGCCCGCAAGGCTGGCTTTGTCGAAGCGTATCGTCAATTGGAAGTGTGGATCGACGCCCTGGTGGCTTTGCCGGCCGGCCTTTCGAACAAGGACATGAAGCAAGCCCTCAATCGCATCGGGGCTGAATCGGAAGGTGCGACGGAGACCGCCAAGGTCGTCTCCGATTAGGTTAACGAGGAGGATGTACCATGCAGAAGCGGACACGTCGTGGACTGCTAACGGGATCGTTTGCCCTGACGGTTGCCGCCGGTAGCGCTCGCGCCTTGCCAAAGCCCGCCATCGTCCATGGGGCGGGATCGACCTTTGCCTATCCGATCATCGCCAAATGGACGGAAGCCTTCAACAGGGCAGACTTCCGGGTAAACGGTGGAACCAAAATCGACTATCAGGGTGTAGGCTCTGGCGCCGGCATCGAATTGATCAAGGGGCACAAGGTGGATTTCGGCGCCTCGGACATGCCGCTTCCATCTGCCGAACTCAAGAAGTCTGGCCTTGGACAGTTTCCCATCGTCATCGGCGGCGTGGTGCCAGTTTTCAATCTGCCCGGCGTTCCGCTTGGGGTGGTGAAGTTTACCGGCCCGATTCTTGCGGCGATCTATCTTGGCAAGATCACCAAATGGAACGATGCGGCCTTGGTGGCCATCAATGCGGGTTTGCCCCTGCCGAATGAGACGATCAACGTTGTCCATCGTTCGGATGGCTCCGGCACCACCTTCAACTGGGTCAACTTCCTGTCAAAATATAGCCCGGAGTGGAAAGCCCGCGTTGGTGAAGGGACTTTGGTCAACTGGCCTGTCGGAACAGGCGGCAAAGGCAATGATGGCGTGGGCCAGCTTGTGCAACAGACGCCCTATTCCATCGGCTACGTCGAATACACCTATTGCGCACAGAAGAAACTGACCTGGGGACTAGTACAGAACCGGACCGGCAACTTCGTCAAGCCTAGCGTGGCGGCCTTCCAGAAGGCAGCCGAGGGCGCACAGTGGCGCAGGGATCAGGACTTCTACCTTGTGCTGACCGATGCGCCCGGCAAGGATGCGTATCCCATTACGGCAACGACATTGATACTGTTGCCGAAGAAGCCCAATAACTATGCTGCAAATCGCGCATTGCTGGAAATGCTCGCCTGGGCGCTTGAGAATGGCCAGCAGGCCGCGTTAAGCCTGGACTATGTGCCATTGCCGGATGCGCTCAAGCTTCAGGTCGAAATCTACTGGACGGATATCAAACACTAATGGGGGCTCATGTTTTCCACGTCGCGTAAGCTATTTGCCGAACTTTTGGGCACGGCCCTCCTGTTGGCGATTGTCATCGGTTCAGGCATCATGGGCGAGACCCTGGCCGGCGGCAACACGGCCATCGCCTTGCTTGGCAATACGCTTGCCACGGGCGCGGGTCTTGTCGTGCTCATCACCATCTTTGGGCCGATCTCTGGCGCGCACTTCAACCCGGTCGTGACCCTGGCGTTTGCGGCGCGGCGGGACATGTCCTTCAGCCTGGCCATTGCCTACATCGTGGTGCAGGTGCTGGGAGCCATCCTGGGCGTGTGGATGGCGCACGCCATGTTCGGCGATGCCATCCTACAGGTCTCAACCAAACTTAGGGACGGACCGGCTTTGGCATTTTCCGAAGCCGTGGCCACGTTTGGTCTGATGGCGACCATCTTTGGCACGATCCGCTTCAAACACGAATTTACGCCAGTCGCCGTCGGCCTGTACATCACTTCCGCCTATTGGTTCACGGCCTCGACATCATTCGCCAATCCGGCGGTGACCATTGCGCGCAGCCTGTCGAACACTTTCGCCGGCATTGCCCCGTCATCTGCACCGCTGTTTATCGCGGCGCAATGCGTGGGTGCTCTGGCGGGCGTACTTATTTTCAGTTGGTTGTTGACCGAACAGGCCTCAGCCAAGCCTATCAATCCGGATGCCGAACTATGACGATTACCATCTACCATAACCCCGATTGCGGGACGTCGCGCAATGTCCTCGCGGTCATTGAAGCCGCTGGCTACAAGCCCGAAGTCATTGAATACCTGAAGACCGGCTGGTCGCTCGATCAGCTTCTGACGCTGTTTGTGGACGCAGGCCTGACGCCAAGGCAGGCTTTGCGTGAAACGAAGTCACCGGCAAAGGAGTTGGGACTGATGGAACCGGGCGTCAGCGATGAGCGCCTGCTGGCGGCCATGCTAGAAGAACCCGTTCTGGTGAACCGGCCATTCGTTGTGGCACCGAAGGGCACGAAGCTATGCCGGCCATCCGAGACGGTGCTGGATTTGCTCGAAAACTGGCCAAAGGGACCTTTCACCAAGGAAGACGACAGCCTGATGATTGATGCGGATGGCAACCGTGTCTGATCTGAGTGATATGCCGCAAATGGAGGCGCCCAGCTTCAAGGCCATCGACGAGACCTCGCTGCTAGACCCGACGCGTTCGAGTCATGCGCCACGTATCCTGCTGCTCTACGGTTCGGTGCGCCAACGCTCGTTTAGCCGCCTGGCCACACAGGAGGCCGCGCGCATCCTTGAGGCCTTCGGTGCCGAGACGCGAATTTATAACCCGTCTGGCATGCCGCTTCCTGACGACGCGGATGTGAGTCATCCCAAAGTTCAGGAATTGCGCGACTTAGTACAATGGTCTGAGGGTATGGTGTGGTGCTCACCCGAACGGCATGGCGCCATGACCGGTATCATAAAAGCCCAGATTGATTGGATACCATTGACGCTCGGATCGGTAAGGCCGACGCAGGGCAAGACGCTGGCGGTGATGCAGGTGTCCGGCGGTTCTCAGTCGTTCAACGCCGTCAATCAGCTTCGGGTGCTGGGCCGCTGGATGCGCCTGATCACCATCCCGAACCAGTCGTCTGTGGCCAAGGCATTCACAGAGTTCGACGAAAACGACCGAATGAAGCCGTCATCCTACTATGACCGGATCGTAGATGTGATGGAGGAACTGGTGAAGTTCACTTTGCTGACGCGCGACTGTGCCGACTACCTGGTTGACCGATATTCGGAGCGCAAGGAAAGTGCTGAGGAATTATCAAAGCGGGTAAATCTGAAGTCGATTTGATGGAGAATGCCTGGATGCTAACCGAGATTTCAGCGTCATCGCCGGATTTAGTTGTTGCTCCGACAGATGAGCGACTACCCATTTGCAATCTGTAGAAACTGGGCGGTCGATTTTGGACGCTTAGCCATGCCAACCGTCAGGTTTTTCTTTCGATTGTGTGCTAGAAATTAAATCTAATATAATCAGACAATTATGCTCCGCTATACCATCGGCTTTACAACAAACGTGTGCAAACGGGCGCCACACAAATCCAAGTGAAATTTTATCGTATTGATTTTATTGTATTAAAAGTTTGGTTGCGGGGGCCAGATTTGAACTGACGACCTTCAGGTTATGAGATAGTTGAAAAGACGCATTTTTCGTCCGCCACCGTCCGCGAATGTTCTGTAGCTCGTTGTTTTAACTTATCTTTATTGACATTCTGCACCATCGCGATACGCTCCTGTCCACGCCTGTTTTTCGTTCAAGTGGTAGCTATGCGGTAGCTGCGGGAGTTTGACGACATGACAAAACTGACCAAGCGCGCGGTGGAGTCCGCTGCCGTCCAGGACAAGACCTATTGCCTGTGGGACGACGAACTGCGCGGCTTCGGCCTGCGTATCTGGCCGACCGGTCATAAGGTCTATCTGGTCAAGTGCCGGGTCAAAGGACGCCAGCGCTTTATCACGCTTGGGCCACATGGCCCGGTGTCCCCTGAACAAGCCCGGAGCCGAGCGTACAATATCCTGTCAGAAGCGAAGAACGGCCGTGATCCGGCGTTCGAGCTCGACCAGATGCGTAAGTCGCCGACCGTCAAGGCATTGTGCGAACGCTTCATGCGTGACCACGTCGCCGTGCGCTGCAAGCCTCGGACGCAAGCGGAATATCAGCGCAATGTCGATCTGTTCATTGTCCCACGTATTGGGTCGCGCAAGGTGACGGATATCGGTCGGGCAGACATCGCCGAACTGCATGGCGCGTTCAGTCATATCCCCTACCAGGCCAATCGCACCTTGGGGGTCCTGTCAGTCTTATTCAATCTGGCCGAGGTGTGGAACATCCGCCCGGACGGCAGCAATCCGTGCCTGCACGTCAAAAAATATCCCGAACGCAAGCGCGCCCGCTTCTTGAGTGCGGAAGAGTACAAGGCGTTAGGCCAGGCGTTGCATGAAGCCGAACACGGGCAGACGGAGACGGCTTCGGCGATCAACGCTATCCGACTGCTCATGCTGACCGGCTGTCGGCTCAACGAGATCATGACGCTCATGTGGGACGACGTCTATCTGGCCGACTATGAGTTACGTCTGCCAGATTCCAAGACCGGAGCGAAGATAGTACATATCGGGCAAAGTGTGGTCGATGTCCTGCTTAAAATCGAGCGCATCAACAGCAACCCCTATGTCATCGCTGGCAAGAATGACGGACGGCCCCTCACCGATCTGCAACACCCGTGGCGGCGCATACGCGCAGCGGCTGGCTTGCATGACGTCCGCATCCACGATCTACGCCATTCCTTCGCCAGTGGTGCTTTGGCTCTTGGCGAGGGACTACCGATGATCGGTAAATTACTAGGGCATAGCCAAGTCCAAACGACGGCGCGTTACGCCCACCTCGCCAATGCGCCGATCAAGGTTGCCGCCAGCCGTATTGCGGACAGTATCAGTGAGGCGCTTAGGGCCGGCTAGTCAGACCAAGTTCGCCCCACCCTTCCGCAGGGCAAACCGGACCGCCTTGCAAAGCCAAAGCTCCAAATTCAAGGGATGGGAGGGGCGTCGGCAGGCAAGGTGATCAACGCTCTTCCATCCTTTTCCACCATTTGTAATTCCGGTTGTCCCCGGTAAGTTGTCAGCGCCAGTAGGGCCCCGTTGGCGTGAGGCAGAAACAGAGACGCACCCGCGTCGGGGTTCGCAACTACCTTGAAAACCTCGCCCCCATGTGCGCCGTCCAATGTCAGAACGCCCTCATCGGACAGAGAGGTCAAGTAGCCTCCGCGCTCATTCCCCTTTCGGTCATATATAATCAAACCGGCTGCCGGTCCCATGCGTGGCAGGGACTTTCCATTAATAATAGGATCAGGCACTGATCCCGCGAGCACGGCTCTTGTGACGCCCTTGTCGTCGACGACGCGGATGGTATGAGCGATTATTTCCTTCGGCGGGGCTTTCGTTGCGGCGATCAGAACGGGAATACACAGGGCGCATACAACGACCGTCAGAATTTTAACTGTTCTGCGAAGCCGACGAAGCTCGGTCTCTATAGCTTGTGACATTGCCTTTTCCCTCTGGGGTGCTGTTGAGGTTACAGGACAATATGTCCGCCGGCGTATGGCAAGTGACAAATCATTTAAGTCATGATAGTCTTCCTTATCGTGTCTCAGCACGATCGTAAGCGTCTAACGTCAGGCAACGCACCTTAACCTCGGGATCGTCTTGATCCGGGTTACTCTGGTCCGAAGGGCTGGAGGGGTGTTCTCGTAGCCAAAGACGGTCCCGTCTCATCAAGTGAGATAATGATGAAGCTTACAAAACTACCCTCAAAATATGCCACACTTGTCATGCCTCTGCTGTTGTCAGTGATGATGACTTTTGTCGTGTCGGCCATTTCCACGTTTAAGAACATAGGCCTTGCACACAATTTCGCGTCCTGCTGGATGGCAGCGTGGGGCATGTCGTGGGTCATCGCTTTCCCGACCCTGCTGCTGGCCTTGCCTCTGGTCAGACGCCTTGTCGCCGTGATTGTCTTCACCTCGCGACCTTAAGGGCCAACGAAAGGGGCGCCACACCTGTCTAGGTGAGGCGCCCTATGCCTTAGGGATTTGACTTCACGTGGGGCCGCCAGACGAAGCTAAAAATTAGACCAGGGCGATCAGCACTAGGCATAGGTTCACGATCAGTGCGACCGGATCGGCGGGCACAATACCAAACCGCCACACATGCACGCCGACGAGACCAAAGAGAAGTCCCCCGTCAAAACAACGCGGAGAGATGAGTGCAACGCACAAAATGCGGCAACTGAACACCACATCAAAATCGGAACAAAATGGGTACGCAGTGAAGGCAAGATAAAGGCTCAACTCCCGTTTCGCGTAAGTCTTTGTCTGCACATCGCTTTTCAGGATTTAACAGAAAAATTGGGAGTTATTTCGTAACCGGGGCACATTCCGGTGCAGCTACGTTGCTGCGAGCCTGACGAGGGTTGGTAGCTTTTGGACGTATGGAGCGTCTTGGACTGTGAAGCGGTCGCCAAGGAATCGGTAGAACGAGATCTTGAGCTTTGCGCAGGTTTTCATCAGGCCGAGCATGGCATCTCGGGCGGCCTTTCCGGCGTCGCTCATGGTCCCGCCTGATATTTTGCGCTTTGTCACGATAGAGCGGATGTCGTTTTCCGAACCGTTTGTGTGTAGTGGGATGTCTGGGC
>NZ_AQWM01000068.1 GCF_000376105.1 Asticcacaulis benevestitus DSM 16100 = ATCC BAA-896 | reverse complement strand
CTCAAGATAACGATCGCGCCAGCGGTAGGCCGTCTTCTTGGTCTTGCCCAGCGTCCGCACAATCGACGCCAAACTCGCCGCGTCCGCCCACATCAGCACGATCCGCGCACGCCAAACAAGCTTCTGCGGCGTGTTCCGGTCCGCCACCCAACCTTCCAACCGCACCCGAGCCTCAGGCGACAGCAACAGCCTTTTGTCCATGTCCATCGACACAGACTCGCATATTTGCAAGATCAAGGGAATCCATCCGTTGATTCCACAACACTAGTTAGAATCCCAACCTCCTCAACTTCCTATAGAAAACGTCACTCCATACTTACCAAAATGCATCCTGTGGTAGCGATAAGGGAACATCTTAACGCTCAGACTTCGGTGTCTTAAGTGACATGGACAGGAGTTGTGCGGGCCGGCTAAGCCGTGTTCCCCAACCTACTGGTTTCATTCAGTTTGGTGAAAACCGCCGGTTTGTGCTGACATACTAGTGTGCGTTAAGACGCTGCATTTTTCAAGAAATGAGCGACAAGACACTGCATTTCTGTCCAAGCCAGCGCAAAGCATTGAACACAATAGGAAAATTTACGGCCCATTTTCCACTTCCGCTCGTTTTGCGTTTCAATCTCTGACGTAGCAAGGCGCTTCCATTGCAAGCCCCCCTGATACCCCAATTCAGCAAGGGATCGTGAGATCGAATGTCGTCACGATGTCATCGATAAGCGCCGTATCCCCCCCGTGGCTCCGGGCAATCTGACGGGCTGCAGCGAGACCGATACCGTCGCCATCAGTTTTGGTTGTAAAGAAAGGTCGAAACAATTCGGATCGATATGCAGCCTCGATCCCGTTTCCACTGTCTGTCACACGAAATGTCAACCGCCCTTCTCCGAGGGTCGCGGACAAGCCGACGGTGGGTGATGATCTGGCGGCTAATGCTGCTTCTGCGCCGTTTTGCATGATGGCCCACAAGGCCTGAGTGATCTGAGCCCGGTCACAAAGCACTGGCTGGTCGACTGTCGTTTCAGCCACAAAAGCTACGCGGCCGCCCCACTGGCCTTCAAACAGCCGAGTCAAATCACCAAGCAGGTCCACAACAGATACAGGCGACAAAGCGGGCTCGGGGAGCCGTGCTACCCGGCGGTAGGCTTCCGTAAAGCGGTGTAATCCCTCGGCACGGCGGGAAAGGGTGCCTAGAATATCTGCAAGCATTTCGTCCCGACGCTCCGGCGCGGCGAGCGTCGTGAGCGCGGTTTCGGCGAGCGAGGCGATCGGCGCCATCGCGTTCATCACTTCATGGCCAAGAACACGCAGCAATTCACGCGTCGCCCGCGCTTCCGCAGCGTGCTCTTCGGCGGCAATATCAACTAGGGCAACCAAGGTGCGCTCCGGCCCAAGCCCCTGGACGTCGACGCGATCGACGCGCCAACTGCGGTTGCCGTATCGCAAGCGGGAAACCGTTGGATCTAGCAGGGCTGCCGGCGCAGGCAAAACCCTGTCATCGGTAGCAAACATGCGCCGGGCAGCGCGATTTAGGACGCGGACTCGTGCAGAGCCCTCTATGGCGAGCAGTGCGCCGGGGGCTTGGTCAAGCAGTGCACGCCAAATGATCCGCTCGCTTTCAACATCGTTCTGGACGGCAGGCGCCGCAGCGGGTTCGGGAGGGTGATTTACCCGCCACCACAGCACCGCGGTGAGCCAAGTCATCATCAGACAGGCAAACAGCACCGTGCCATACACCCCATATCGCCAGGCGAACGCGCCCAAGCCGCCGGTCAGCACCAGGCCAATCGCGATGGCTATGACGTCCAGACCGCGCCTAAAGCCCATAACGGTTCATCCGGCGATACAGTGCCTGCCGACTTAGCCCCAGCGCCGCAGCCGCATGTGAGACGTTGTGACGATGGTGGCGTAGCGCCGCCTCGATCATCACACGTTCCGACTGCCAAAGACTGACATCGAGAGGGGCCTCTCGCTCAGGCGTACTGGCGGCGATCTCCTGCACTAACTTCGGCGTGAGCGCCGCCGCATCGATTACACCGTCATCGTCGAGCAATACTACGCGCTCGATTGTCCGGCCGAGGCCGCGCACGTCGTCGAGCCAAGGCGTGGTGAGAATGACGGCCTCGGCCGTAGCGGTGAACAGCGGTACGGGTCGGCCGTGCCGCTCGGCGGCAAGGCTTGCAAAATGGCGGGCCAGAAGCAAGGCATCCGTACCGCGCATGGCCAGCGGTGGGAGTGTTATTTCAATTGTCCCAACTGTGCTGCGCAGGCGCGGTGAAAGGCTATCCGGCGTCTCGACAATGGCAATGAAACGAGCTCCATCAGGCAGCCGCTCGAGCAACCGCACCTGCTCCATTTCGTTAAGCCGATCCGGATTGCGAAGGACCAGTGTGCCGGAAGCGCCATTCATACGATCCCACGCGGCGGCGTCGCGCACCTCAACCGTCGTCTTGTCACTGTCGGCCTGTGGAGACCCGACATGGATCAAGTCCGCAACCAGGCTGCGCCCCGAACCGGCGGGGCCCGCGATCAATACGCTCGCGACGGTCGGCGCGATCCGGCGCACCACATCGCGTACGGCGACAATCGCTGGGCTGTCTCCGAGGAGGCGATGCGAGCCGATGGGGCTCGGGGTGGGCACCGCTGCGGATGGCCGAGCACGTTTGGCGATAGCCGCCTCGACGCGCGCAATCAGGTCGGCGTTGCGCCAGGGCTTCATGACAAAGTCAAGCGCACCCGCCTGCATTGCGGCGACCGCGACACGGACACCACTGTGCGCGGTGATGACAAGCACCGTCGCTGATGGATCTTCCTCCAGGATGCGTGCGAGGCAGGCGAACCCCTCCGCTCCACTGGTTTGTCCTTGGGTAAAGTTGAGGTCGAGCAGGATCGCTTCATACCGGCGGCGCGCCAGCATAGAGAAGGCCTCCTCTGGACCGATTGCACAGTCGATACGATAATGAACGCACTCAAACGCCAGCCTGATTGCACGTGAGACTTCAAGATTATCTTCGATGAGAAGAATCGTCGAAGGGGTTGACAACGGATCGTCCGTCCATCCCCGGACACTCTGTCCGGGGATGGACGCGATCCCCGTCGGCGCACTAGACATTTTCTTTTTCTTTCAATCGTTTAGGCGTTTGGGCCGGTGTAAGGCACACTAGCGACATCATGAATGAAAATACAGAGCATGCAACCACTTCCCCCGGCGCCGCGATGGATCGTCGCGTGCACAAAAAGACACGCCCCTGGTGGCGGCGCGGTGCGACGATAGCTGTAGGCCTGACGGTCGTAGCCATGATTGCGGCCTGGCGCTTCCTTCCGGCAAGCGGTTCGACCGACATCGCTATGGCCAATATCGAGACGGGCGTCGTCTCACAGGGGCGCTTCGAAGATTACCTGCCCGTGCGCGCCACGGCCGCACCAAAGGTAACGACTCTGGTCGGCGTATTGTCGGGCGGCCAGGTTGAAACCCTATGGGTCCAGGATGGCGCCAGTGTAACCGCCGGAATGCCGCTCGCTACGCTCGCAAATCCCCAGCTAAAACTGGAAGTAATGACCCGAGAGGCCGAAATCACCGGCCAACTTGGAAACCTATCCGGACAGGATCTTGCCCTGGAACGCAACCGGTTAGATCGCGCCGGGCAGATCGACCAGGCGAGTTATGACCTGATCAAGGCGCAGCGCGATCTCACCATTCATCGGCAACTGCATGAGAAAGGCATCGTCTCCGACGCGGCGCTTAAAAGTTTCGTCGCGGAGGCGGCCTATCAGGAGAACCGTCTGGCCCTCCTCCAATCAGGTGCCGCTGCCGAGACGCGTATTACCTCTGCGCAGGTGGCGAGACTGGAAGACTCGCGTAATCGCCTTACCGGCAGTCTGGCGGCCGTGCACGCCGGACTGGACGCGCTGGTGGTCCGCGCGCCGGTCGCCGGCCGGTTGACCAACTTCACACTCCAACCGGGTCAAACCCTGAAGCCTGGAGACCCCGCCGGACAGATCGACAGCGAGGACTCATGGAAGCTGGTGGCGGACGTCGATGAATATTATCTCGGCCGGGTTAGCGAAGGGCAATCGGCGCAAGGCGATGGCGGTGTCCGGCTGACGGTCGCAAAAGTGCTGCCGGCCGTCACTAACGGCCACTTTCGGGTTGAGCTGGTCTTCGACGGCCAGCCGCCAGCCGGGCTCAATCGGGGCCAGACGCTGGATGTCCGTATAACCATGGGAAGTCCAGCGACAGCCTTGGTTGCGCCTACGGGCGGCTGGCTCGACGCGGGGGGCGGCGCTTACGCGTTCGTGCTTGACCCTGACGCTCAGCATGCCCGCCGTCGCGCGATCAAGGTTGGACGGCGCAATCCTGAAAAGATCGAAATCTTGTCAGGCCTTGCCGCCAACGAGCGCATTGTCACCTCGAATACATCGTCCGTGAAGGGCGACATCCTTAACCTTCGCTGAAAGGCACCATCGTGATCCGTTTAAGAAATATCCAACGCCGCTACGTCTCCGACGAGGTCGAAACGACCGCTCTCCACGGTATTGACCTAAATGTAGACGCCGGTGAATTCGTCGCCATCATGGGACCGTCAGGTTGCGGAAAGTCGACCTTACTCAATGTGCTCGGCGCCATCGACCGGCCTACCGGTGGCAACTACCTGTTCGGCGACCAGGATCTCGCTGCGCTTGGCGAAACGGGTCTGGCGCGGTTTCGTGGAGAGACTCTTGGCTTCGTCTTTCAGAGCTTCAACCTGATCGATGAGCTGACCATTGCCGAGAATGTCGAGCTCGGTCTCGCCTATCGCCGTAAGGCCGGCGACCGGCGTGGACGCGTCGCTATGGCGCTGGACAAGGTCGGCATCGCGCATCGCGCCCGCCATTACCCGCATCAATTGTCGGGTGGGCAGCAGCAGCGTGCCGCGATCGCACGTGCGATTGTCGGCGCTCCGAAATTGATCCTTGCCGACGAGCCTACCGGCAATCTCGATACGGAGAACGGGGCTCAGGTAATGAACATCCTGACAGGCCTAAACAGTGAAGGCGCTACCATCGTCATGGTGACCCACTCGCCCAGCGATGCCGACATCGCAACCCGCCGCATCGACATGCTAGACGGTCGGATCGTCGCTTCTGTCACCCGCGCCTTGTGAGGACCGCCCAATGAACCGCTTCGCCCTCCTGACGCTCTATCGCTCACTGATCCGCCACAAGCTCTATGCGACGTTTAATATCGGCGGTCTGGCTATCGGTATCGCCGTGTTTCTAGTCCTTGGCCTCTATGTTCGGTTCGAGGCAAGTTATGAGAAATGGCTACCGCATCACGACCAGATCTATCTGGTCCAATCCGAATTCAAGTGGAGCAACAGCCCCTTTACCGGTGCGTATCCGGTGACGATGGGCGGCCTGCTGGAGGAAATGAAGCAGGATTTTCCCGGCCTTGTAGGTACCCGTTTCAACAGCGGCGAAGATGGTGGCAGCGGTAGCGTGATCCGGGACGGCGTCGCCACGCCAGAAGACATCGGCCAAGTCGATGCGGACTTCTTCAAAGTGTTCGACCTGCCAATGGTGAGCGGCGACAAGACCCAGGCGCTCGCTGATCCGTCGAGTATTGTCATTAGTCGGTCTGCCGCACGCAAATATTTCGGCGGGGCCGATCCCATCGGTCAAACCATAACCCTCGCTTTCGATGCACCGGCCAATTATCGCGTGACGGGCGTATTTGAGGATCTACCCAAGACCACTGAATTTCATTTCTCGATTTTGGCGCGATTGCCGAAGACGGGGCCGGACAACTGGCACAATTGGGGTAGCACATCGCTTAATACATATCTGCGCTTTGCTACACCGGAAGCAGCCAGGGCATTCGAGCAGAGACTACCGGCGTTTACTGATCGCCATGGCCTCAGAGACATGGGGGTTCACGCCTCACGTCAAATTGGGTTGCCACTGCTACCGCTCGAAAAAGCCCACTTTCAACCGGCTGGCCCTGAGTCCGCGAGCCGTAAACTGACGGTCGTCACGCTCGGAATCGTCGGTTTTCTGACCCTGCTCATCGCCATCGTCAACTATGTAAATCTCGCGACTGCGCAGGCTGGTCTGCGCGCTCGAGAGGTGGCGATACGCAAGGTACTCGGCGCGAACCGTCGGACCTTGATCGGCCAATTCCTCGGCGAGGCTGTTCTGATCGTCGCGTTGGCGGGGGTGATCGGGCTGATGATCGCCGAACTCGGGTTGCCGCTAGTCAATGCGGCGGGTGGTCTGTCGCTCGTTATTCCGTACACCATAGTGTTGCCGGGACTCAGCTTGCTGGTGATCTTCGTTGGCATCGCCGCCGGCTGCTATCCGGCTTTCCTGCTATCGCGCTTTCCCGCGGCGGCGGTGCTCGCCTCCGCTCGTGCACCAGGTGGCGGACGCGCCGGTACGCGAACGCGTGAAGCGCTGGTCGTTTTCCAGTTCGCCCTCGCCATTGCGTTCATTGTCGGGACGCTCGTCCTAGGTGCACAGACGCAGCACGTTCGCATGGCAGACCTGGGATTCAGGCGTGAAGGACTATTGATCGTCTCTTCGCTACCCGACAGCGGTCTCGATGCCGGCCAGCGGAGCGCCTTGATTGCCGCATTTCGGACGATACCCGGCGCCTTGTCGGTGACTACATCGGATTCTGCCGTTGGCGGTGGAAACCATAACAGAGCTGAGAAGCTCACCATCCCCGGCAGGCCTGACGCTGGTCCGTCACTAAGGCAGATAAGCGTCGGCGCCGATTTCTTCCGCACCTACGGCCCGCGCTTACTCGCTGGTAGGCTGTTTGACGACGCCCATCGGATGGACGACGCCACCGGCCTGAAGTGGGAAGACCCGCGCAATATCGTCATTAATCGCAAGGCGGTGACCGCACTTGGCTTCCGTTCACCTGATGAGGCGATCGGCAAGACTTTAAGCGGTAACGGAAACGTGCCGCGCACCATCATTGGCGTGATTGACGAACTCCGCTTCTTCTCGCCGCGGCTGCCGACCGATCCGACCTACTACGTCAACTATCGGGAGGCATCCCCTAATCCCATCGCGACGATCCGCTTTGTCGGCAACCCACGCGCCGTGACCGACGCCGCACGCACCCTCTGGCTGAAAACCGCACCGCAGACGCCGTTCATTGCCGAGACTGGCGAACGCCAGCTTCAGAAGTTCTACGATGACGACGATCGCGCCGCCCGCCTGTTCGGCATCGGCGCAGGCCTCGCCGTGCTTATCGGCTGCGTCGGTCTCTGGGGGATGGCGTCGTTCAACACCGCACGACGGATCAAAGAGATCGGGATCCGTAAGGTGCTAGGTGCCTCGTCCGGTGACATCGTCATGCTGCTGGTCGGGCAGTTCCTGCGCCCGGTGCTGATCGCCAACCTCGTCGCCTGGCCGTTGGCCTATGGCGCGATGCGAACCTGGCTAGCGGGCTTCGACGACCGCATTGCCCTGTCACCGCTATATTTCCTTGTTGCCAGTCTCTTGGCCATCTTCATCGCGGTGCTGACCGTGCTGGCCCAATCCTTGCGCGCCTCGCGCGCCGCACCGGCCTGGGCGCTCAGACATGAATAGGAAAATCCCTGCAAACTCAGCGGAAAGCAGTGCGTCGAGTTTAGCAGATATTGTAGGTCGATTGGGGAAGGATGAACAGGCGCCTCTATATCTCCAGGTGCAAAGGATATTACGGGAGGCCATCAATAACCGCCTCCTCGATCAGAACGAGGTGATACCGACTGAGCGCGACCTGGCTAAAGCTCTCGACGTTTCCCGAATTACTATCCGAAAGGCGATAGACGGCTTGGTAACGGAAGGCCTTCTATCGCGCCGTCATGGTGCCAGAACCTTTGTCGCGATGCCGGTCGGAAACAGCTCCTTGAAACTGACCTCGTTCACCGAAGATATGATTTCACGCGGACGCAAGCCCCATTCGGAATGGATATCCAAGGCACAAGGTAAGGTCACGCCAGACGAAGCAATCTATCTCGGTTTGTCGCCTGATACGATGGTCTATCGCTTTAGACGCGTTCGCTTTGCTGACGAAAAGGCCGTGGCGCTCGAATATACAACACTACTGCGCTGCTGTTTGCCATCGCTGGAATGCGTCACGAATTCGGTGTATGAAGCACTCGGAAAGATAGGACAGCGCCCGGTGCGAGCCCTTCAACGTATGCGTGCTGTTAACTTTACCTGTGAGCAGGCCGATCGGTTGGGCGCTCAGCTGGGAGATGCGGGATTTTTTAT
>NZ_AQWM01000067.1 GCF_000376105.1 Asticcacaulis benevestitus DSM 16100 = ATCC BAA-896 | reverse complement strand
CGTTCAGCCGTAAAGCTGATCATGTCGCGCAACAAATCGCTGTCGGAGGTCTTTTCAACAAGCCCTTTCAGGGCCATCATATCGTTGGTCATCGGTGGTCTTTCGTCTCTGGAATGAGTGTAGGAACCCAAACCATATCCGAAAATCACTGATGGCCAACCCCGCTTCGCTGAGGCTCGCTTTGCCCTTTGGACGGGCAGCGAGCCTAGCGCTACGCTCTCAACCAATTACACCACGCTGTGGGACACGACCGAATCCTTTAATGCAGCCAAATGCTATTGAAAAAATTTCATACGGTATTGATGAAGCAGTCAAAGCCACCGGCTTGGGACGGACATTTCTTTATGAACGCATGGCCAGCGGAGAGCTGAAGTCGATCAAGGTGGGAGGGCGCAGATTAATACGGGTAGCCGACCTGATGGATTTTTTGCAAAATGCCGCCAACCAACGCATTAGCTAGATTGGCGATCCGGTCGCTAGCCGCTTAAAATTGTCAAAGGTTTAATAGCGATCGGCGTTATTAAACGAAATAGGCAAATCGTTTAATAGCTACGCATATTGGATAGGTAAGGCCGGGTTTATTCTTTCAGACGGCCAAGTAGCCGCAGCGCGTTACCCTCGACATAGGTCTGCGCCTGTTCCACGAGGGGCGCGATCGCGCCGGGATGGCTCGCAACATGCTCATAGGTTCGAATGCCGGCACCCACTATAGCGTCGACCAATTCTTTAACCCGCAGACGTGTCTGACGGGGGTTGTATCCTCCGGCCGCTGCGATAGCGTCCCAGTGTCGAGCCGCGACGTCTTCAGGCTTTCGTTTCTTGCCGTCAATCTTTTGCGCGAAACTCTGATTGACGTGCGGCCAAGGCAAGACCGTTGAGACGTCGTACAAAGGCGCCAATGCCTTCTCGCCTGCCAACAGTAGTGAATAGTTTTTGGCATGGGCATCTGTGTTGGCAACAAGAATGTTGAAGATCAACTGATCAAGGAGCTTCAAACCATCGCGTGATGGTAAATTCCGCCCCGTTGCCAGCAAGGTCGCAATCGTTGGACCAGGAACAGTGCCTGCCTCGTATTTGTTGACCGGAAATACTCGGTTCGCTTGGGCAAAATCCTCCTGATGTAGGCGCCTGATCTGACCGTCCTGGCGATAGGCACGATCATATCGCGCGACGGCCAAGGCATTGCGCGGGCCCACCTTCAGAATGCTGACCTCTGCTGTCGGAATGCCAATGGCTGCCGCCAGTGTCAGGCAGTACGCCTCGTTTTCGACGATGCCTGGAATACGATCATTGTCCGGCTTCACGATCAAGGTAGATGGGGCCCCGGTCTTGGGAATGGCCAGTACGTCGCCGGGCTGCGGCAACCCAAGGCGTGGCCGGCCGTTCGCATCCAGGACTGTCAACGTGGCCTTCTCCTGGCCACCGGCCAAGGACAATCTTACCCCATCTTCCCCAGCCAGGAAGGGCCGCTCTTTCAGGTCCGCGAAGTGCCGCAAAAGCGCTGCCTCCGGATCTTTCAGTTGATAAAAGGTCTCCAGAGGCTCGAAGTGCCAGTCGTCTCGCAGGGACGGCCCACCGAAAGACAAGGCGCCGGCCGTATCACCGCCAATTTCCCGCAAGATGGCGATCGTGTCCTTGCGATCGACGCCGATGGCACGCGCCAGAGTTGCCAGTTGGCGCTCTTCTGGCAGCAGGTTGGCAAGCCAGGGATGGACGGTGTCCGGCGGATAAATGTCGGCGGCAAATGGCATTGTTAGGGAGATAGGAAAGGCGCCGCGTGACTCCGTCCACCGCAGATCGTATGCAAAGCTGATCGCTCCGTCGTTGTCGATCAACAATTTGCCGACGGGAAACGCTTCATAAAAGACAGTGATCTCCTCGGGCATCTTACATATCCAAATCGTATGGCGAAGTGTCGGGTTGCGCTGGCCGTTGGTTATGGGCAGAGAGCGATGCCACCAGATCATAAAGATCGCTGCGCAGGGCTTGCAGGATGCGTGTGATAGTGGAGAGCTTGGGGTCGCGATTGCCGTTTTCGAGATGAGACAAGGTGGCGATCCCGACACCAGACAAGCGCGACAACTCTTCCAACTTGAGGTTCTTGGACAGTCGCAAGGCCCGTAAGGCGTGGCCCAACTGTACCGGTAAGGGATGGACGTCCGTCAATAGGGTCATGTTTCCGTTCCTTTATCGCTGACGATAAATAGGCCTATTTTCACCAAAAATCAAGCCAATTTATCGCCAGCGATAAAAAGTCAGAAAATTGAGCAACGTCAGATCTTTTTATCGCTGGCAATAAAAAGATCTGATGAGCATATTTCAGGTCCACATTTATCGCCGGTGATAAATCACTTGGCCAAACTATCGGCCAGGATATATCGAGTCCATATCGTCCGCACACAGATCAAAAATAGATAGAGCAATTCGGACAGCCACATCGAATTTTCGTGATATCTTTTTCATCCAGTCCGAAGACTTCTCAGCACTGAATTCCAACAACTGCAAAATGCGCCCGCCCCATTTGTCAACTAAAGTTTTCACCGGCGGTCCTCTCGCATTTGAGTTCATCAAGGTAATCGGACCACCACTGTGCCATGCGTACGCGCTCATCCCAATGCCGCCCCCTATGGTAGATTGACCTGACAGCGTCCTTGCCTTGGTGAGCAAGGGCCCGCTCGATCGCATCAGGCGTCCAGAGGCCAGACTCATTCAAGAGGGTGCTGGCGGTACTTCTAAATCCGTGAGAAGTCATTTCGTCTGAACCGAACCCCAGTCGTCGCAAGGCTTCATTCAGTGTATTTTCTGCCATCGGCTTTTGCCAATTGCTTACCGCAGGAAACACGAATTTGCTCCTGTTCCGATTCTGTGCCGCCTCTTCGAGAATGTCCATCACCTGTGTCGAAAGCGGAACTGCGTGATCATCCCGCATTTTCATCTTCGCTCCAGGAATTCGCCAGACAGCCTTCTCCAGATTGAACTCCGCCCATTCCGCGTGACGCAGTTCCCCAGGTCTTACAAAAACGTGCGGAAGCATCTTCAGCGCCAACGGGCTCAGCCCGTGGCCTTTGTACCCGTCAATGGCGCGCAGGAGCCGACCAACGTCTTCCGGCTCAATAAGCGCTGCATGGTGTTTTACCTTGGGGGCAATCAACGCCTCGCCCAAATCGGCCGCCGGATTAAAGCGGCAGCGTCCCGTAATCACAGCATATCTAAAGACCCTAGCGGCGAACGCTCTCACCCGTTTGGCTGTCTCATGGTTCCCAAGCTTCTCAATCTTCTTGATTGCGGTTAATAGCTCGACCGGTTCAATTTCAGTCACCGGGCGCGGGCCGATATCTTTTTCCAGCAGTGAATTGAACCACCGAAGCTTTATCATTGTGGCCTCTGCCATGCCCTCTTGCGCTCGCTTCTCCACGAACTCGTCCGCGACAGCCTTGAAGGTGTTTGCCGCCTCTATTGCAGCGGCAGCGAGTTTACGCTTTTTCTCGGCGCCAGGATCTATGCCATTCGCGACGAGAGAACGTGCCTCATCCCGCCTTAGCCTAGCGGCCTTCAGGGTGACATCTGGGTACGTGCCAAAAGAGAGCTGTTTCTCTGCGCCATTTAGACGATATTTGAAACGCCACGATTTCCCACCTGACGGAGCGACGACAATTAAAAGTCCGCCGTCATCGTAGAGCTTATATTTGGTATCTTGGGGCTTCGCATTGCGCAAAGCGGTATCACTAAGGGCCATTGCGTATGTCCTAAATTAGGACCGCACCGCTGAAAAAGTCCCCCCAGGCGGAGCGAATGCGGGCGAACTCCAGCGGACGGAGTTGAACACAACGTCTTATAACTAGCACATTTTGTTGGGTTTTTCAAACTAATCCGGCTGCTGCCGGATAGCCTAATGGTGCCAGGAAAGGCGCCTCAAAATGTTAATACCAATTTGAAATTAAATAATAAATGTTATAGTATATTTTTTAGATACCCCCAATTATACCCCCAACACGCAAAGTCATCCTTTTAGCATGAGGAACTTTACCGTCATGTCGTCCTAATTCGATTTTGATTTTACCAAAGCGCCTCCCAATTGGCCTCATAGGTCGAGTCAAGTATCTTTTTAGTAGATTAATCGAAAATATTGTGCATACTGCGTCAACCCGCGCAACAGTTAACCCATTGTATATTAACTGTTTTTTAATTCTCTGCGTAAAATTACCGGAGTCAGATCAATGGTTTAGCCTAGGCTAGACCAACGTTAATCGCGAATCAGGAGCGAATCATGGAACTTTTATTGATTGATGATTGGGCGACGTCGAAAGATCTAGGTGCAGGCCAAATTGAGATAGATACCAAGATATCCGAGGAAACCGCAATCGCTTTGGATCTTATAGACGCAAATATTAGGGCAGCAGAACAGCAAGCTGGTCAAATTTTGTTGGCCTAAAAAGGCAAGGGGGGGCAATGGGGGTTTCTGCATATCTTCTGAATGATGACGGCTGGCTGCGTCTTAGTGACCACCTTAAGGTTGGCCAAAAAAGCTCAAAGATAACAGACACCCTAATTCGCCATCTGAGAGAACTTGGGGCAGTCACAGTTCTGGCTGAAGACGAGTATCTGGATCGGGATTTTACCGAAGCATTTGCTGCATATTATTCAAAACTGTTTAAGCGACACAGTAAATTGTGCCGGCGTCTGCATTTTTTTAAGTGTGACCTGACTGAGACGCTCACCGTAGATTCTCCTTCTGAAATGGCGGAGCGTCTGAAAAGTTGCCAGGATGACTACCTCGGCTATGTAGTTTTAAGGCCAATTCATCAAGCTCCAGTTTCTCAGGTGGCCCTAAAGTGTCCTAAGGCCCCGGCAGGATGTGAAAGCCATATATTGGTCGACGCCACATACAAAACCCATATCCTCGGGGCAGAGTTTTCAGTGTCAGCTTTGCCAATGACGCAACAAGACCAACGTATTGGAGCATGTGCGCAAGCAACAATCTGGTCTGCAGGTCGTCACTTTTACACACGCCATCGTGGCCCTTGGATATCAACAGCAAGCATCACAGAAGCCGCAATGAGGCAAGAGTCTGCCAGCGCGAGTTCTATGCTACCTAACGGTTCCGAATTTCTAAGCATGAATGGCATGGTTTCGGCACTTCGCGCAAATGGTCGCCATCCCCTTATGTACGTTGCCAGCGGATCAATCGGCCATTTTGATTGGAACGGATTAAAGCCCTTAGATGTGATTAGCCGTTATGTCGACTCGGGCATACCGGTCATCTTGGCGTTGAATTTCGGACAAGCCGTAGGTCATGCTGTCATCGCATCTGGCCAAATATTAAGCACTTCAATACCGCAACTTCCTCTTAGCAAGTGGCCGTCCAGGGCTGCTTTCTGTGAAGGAGTGTATGTGAACGATGACCAAATGGGGCCAAACCTGCGCATGCCGTTAAGGCATTCCTCGTCAAATCCCGAGACATATTACAACATCGAGGATAACCTTTACGCTCTGCTAATCCCCCTTCCCAACAAGGTTTTCTTACCCGCTGAAAAGGCAGAACTCCTAGCATGGTCGATGCTTTCATCCTATTCGTCGAGTTGGCCTTCCATTCGAATCTCTAACGCTGCTCAGTTGGGTACGTCCATCCAGCTTGGAGATACCTTTAAACATGATTTCGATCAAAATACTGTATTAGCGCGCACCTATCTCACTTACGGATGGAAATATAAACAAAGGCTAATTCGGAATATTGCTAGCGATATCGTGAAGAAGCGCGCTCGCGCCATTGAGTTGCCAAAATATATCTGGGTAACCGAGTTCGGAACGGTCGATTCATTCGGCAAGCCAGACCCTGACGACCGCAGGATCTATTCCCACTGCGTTGTAGATGCTACAGCAAAAAATATGGGCGAAGACAGCCGACTTTTTTTCCATGCCCCAGGATTTACATCTATCCGAACGCATAATCCAGCAGACCATGTCGGACCGTATCGAGAAGCGAACAGCCCAGTTATGGATGACACAATATATCTGCCTAAGAGGCGTGATCTCTAACACAACGATGCGCATAGATCCGAATTTTTCACATCCATTCTGCGACCCCACCATGCCGTGAGCATGTTCCGCTTCTATGCTGGCTGAAACTGCACGTCCCATCCCTACACCTGGCGCTAGCGCCTGATGCCGCGCACCCGCTGACCTCCTTATGCGGCGATCTAACCGTGTTGCCGTCACTGTTAGTGTAGTAGCGTAAGCGATCAGCTGGCCCCGTAGGCTTTAAAGTTCCACGGCATGAGATCCTCGAGTTTTGAGATGGGCCATCCGTTGGCGAGCCGTTCGAGCGTTTGTGTAAGCCAGGCCGCAGGATCGACATCGTTCATTTTGCAGGTCTGCAGAACGGTTGCGATGGTCGCCCAGGTTCTGCCTCCTCCATCGGAGCCAGCGAACAGACTATTCTTTCTCGTAATTGTCTGGGGCCTGATGGCGCGTTCGACAACGTTGGAGTCGATCTCGGCCAGGCCGTTATGTAGGAATACTTCGAAGCCCTCGCGGCGCTTGAGTGCGTATCGGATGGCCACAGCCAACTTTGATTTTCCCGATATTCTGGGCAGCGTAGTTTCCCAGAGCTTAAACAAGTCAGCGACGACCTTGGCGGAGTTTTGTTGTCTGGCTTTGGCTCGTAGTTCAGGTGCCCGGCCGCGGATGTCGTCCTCGACCTGCCAGAGCGCCTTCATCATTTCGACCGTGGCGGTCGCAACCGGTAAGGCGTCCGACACATGCAGATCGTAGAACTTCCGTCGTAGATGCGCCCAGCAGCCGGCAAGGACTGCGCCGCTATTGGCGGCGCCTTTCGGTGCAATGCTGTTGTAACCGTTATAACCATCCACCTGCACAATACCATTATAGCCATCGAGATGATCGGCCACACAGTCACCGGCGCGACTATCTTCGAAGCGGAACGCCACCAGGATGGGGCCCGAGCCGCCGAACGGTCGATCATCACGGGCATAGGCCCAGAGATAGCATTTTCGCGCCTTGCCCGTCCCCGGGGTCAGGGTCGGCAAGGTGGTCTCGTCGGCGAAGATGCGTTCGGCTTGTTTGATCTGATCGAGGATATAATCGCTGATGATCATCAGCTCGAAGCCGACTGCTCCCATCCATTGGGCCATCAGCCCGCGGCTAATCTCGACCTTGTCGCGCGCGTAAATCGCCTCCTGGCGATAGAGCGGCAAGCCATCGGCATATTTCGAGACGGCGACCTGAGCCAGCAGGGCTTCGGTCGGGATGCCGCCTTCGATGATGTGGGGCGGCGCCGGCGCTTGGATGACGCCATCCTCGCCCTTAAACGCATAGATGGGCCGGTGAGTGACCATAACGCGGAACTTCGCCCGCACGACGTCGAGGCGTTCGCTCGTTTCCACGCGGATCAGGACCTTGGTCTTGCCCTCGTGCTCAGGCAGGGCTTTCGGCTCGATGGTTTGTTCGATGCGCTCCAAGTGAGCTGGGAAGGCCTTGCGTGGCCGAGGGGCGCGCTTGGGCTTATCACCACTGCCAGCCTTTTTAACCAAGGTCTCCAACTCGGCGATACCTGTCGCGATGTCGTCGAACAGTTCAGCCTGCTGCTCATCTGTCAGAGCAATATGGCGCAGCTTCTCAGACTTGCGGCCGAAGCGGGCTCGACTGAAGATCTTCAGGATCGATGTGAGGTTTTTGATACGCTCTTCAGCGTCCGCATGGATATGCGTCAGATCCTGAAGACGGGCCTCAGCGAGTGCGTTTTCGACCTTAAGATTTGCGACTTCCGCTTCCAGGACGCCAGCCTTTTGTGCCATAGCCAGCGCAAACGCTTTGAGCGCTTCCACGTCATCTGGCAGGGTAAAATCCGGTCTCTCCATAGCCCCAAACATAGCACATATCGGGTTGATTTGCCTACGTTTTTACTCGATTTTGGCGAACAATTTCGTGCATTTAGCCAACGATTTCAGGGGCCTTTACACCGATGACGCGGACCTTTTTCCAGTCCAGGCCATCGAGCAAGGCAAGCACCTGGACGTGGTTCAGCTGGATGCGGGCGGGCCCAACCCTGGGCCAGATAAACTGAGATTTTTCCAGGCGCTTCGCATACAGGCACACGCCGGTCCCGTCCCACCAGACGATCTTTATTCTGTCGGCGCGTTTGGCCCGGAACGCATATAGCGACCCGCTGAACGGATCACTTCCCGCAGCTCGAACCAAAGCCAGCAAAGAGTCAGGTCCCTTGCGGAAGTCGATCGGAGACGCCGCCAGGAAGATTTTCACGCCCGCCGGGATCATGCTTGGCGCACCGCGCGGATCACTCGGACCAGATGCCCCTCATCAGCGGCGGAGCAGGCCCGGATGGTGACGCCGTCGACAACGATTTCGATGACGGCACGAGACACGGCGCCCCGCTCTGCCGCGAGAGGCGTATTTTCCAAATCGTGCAAAAGTCCACGATCGCGGGCAAACCTGCGCCAACCAAACAGCTGCCCCGGCGATATCCCGATCTCTCGTGCCAATGCCGAAGCGTTCACGCCCGGAACCAGCGAACGCGATGCCATCTCGGCTTTGTAGTCGTCAGCCCACTCTCGACGAATTCGACCAATAGAACCCGAGCCGGAACTGACGACCTCCACAAATTGGAAGTTTCTATCCCTACGCATATCTCCAGACATAGAAGTTCACCATCGCAACGCTTCTGGGTCTGATAGCATGGCCGAAAACTACCAGCTATATGGGGCCAACTGCACGCTTAC
>NZ_AQWM01000066.1 GCF_000376105.1 Asticcacaulis benevestitus DSM 16100 = ATCC BAA-896 | reverse complement strand
TGACCCCGCCGCTTCGATCGCTTTTGAACGCCGATCCCCACCCAGCTTTTTAGGAGCTATCTCCTTCGTCTCCCGATAACGGCGCGTCCACTTGATCGCGCTTGACTCGCTGACACCAAAACGGTCACCCGCAGATGCGCAACTATGACCGGACAGCACGTAATCAACGACGCGCTGGCGAAGATCGACTGAATAGGCATGACTCATGAAAGCCGCCTCCTCCGCGGCCTCCAGCTTGAATCACTATTCGAGTCTTTTGGAAACCCCAAGAGTCAAACAGGTCGCAAAATGCTCTAGCGTCGATACGGTGGCATCTCTCTTGGCCGGTGATGTCAAATCCGCCCAGTCGCCGGCACACCCCGGCAAAATGCCACCAGCAATGGAAGCCATGACCTTGTGGGCGCCTGTGTGAAGCGTTTTAATCACATTATTCAACGACGCGGCCGTCACAGGGTCGCCTTTCTCGTCGGTCATGTAGGCCAACGCTTCTCCGTTGACGATCCGCCCCTGGGGATCCGGGTTTACGAAAGCCAACATAATATGTGTGTACGGCGTCATATTTACGGAATTAAGCGGCGATTCCATTCCCTTAGTACTTGGCAAATAGCCAATGAAAACCGTCTCAGCGCTCGCAGTTCTCGCGGCCAAAAGGAAGGTGATCATTGCAAAAAGCGCGGTTGTTACGCTGTGCGATATGCATTGTTTCATAGGCTTGATGCTCATTCCTCGATTAAGTCTGCTTGTTAAAAAATAAGATGTTATCAATGCGCCGGCGCGGCAGGTGGGGCGCTCTCGTTAAGAACATAGGCCGGCCCCATGTCGATCTTCTTGGCCGAGCCGCCGATTGACAAGGCGACGTTTGTCGTCCCGGCCTCGTGATCGCTGCCCGACACACCCTGCATATGCACGAGTTGCCAGGAAGTGGTAAGCGTCACCTTTCCCTGCACGATTGGCGTATAAGGCGCATTAGATACCTGAATCACTGCGGGAATATCGAGTTGCGTGTCTGCGTCTTCCGCGTCCAGTTTAGCCCACACCGCAAACACGATCAGGTCGCCGGCTTTAAAATTTTTGGTGATGGGCGTGCTCGCGCCGATATCCCAAGTGTTTTCCGTCGGCTTGGCGACATCGATGCGCAACGCGCCGCCGCCCTGCATCTGAATCGGCGCAGGCGTAACCAAAGCACAGATCCCCGCGTCCAGTCCATCGTAGACAAACCCGTCCAGCAAAAGATCATACATGCGATTGGGCAGGGACGCCCAGATCAAAAACTTGGCTCACACCTTGATAACGATCTTGGTCTTGTGCAGGGTCCATGCAAACAGCCAGCAGACGAGCATGTAGAGCACCGCGAACAGAAGCGCGCCGGGTGCGCCGGGGACGTAGGTCTGGAGGTTGCCCGACAGCCAGCCTGTGACCGACTTGCCGCCGATATCGAACTGCCACGATATCACTGCCAGCAGTTCGGCGAACAGGTACACGATCAAAGGGTTCTTGCCGAATATCTCGAAGAAGCCGACACCGAACTTCTGCTTTGCCTGGTCGATCCAGGCGATCAGTCCCGCTAGCACGATCAGGTCGATGCCGACGGTCAGCAGGACGAAGCTCGACGACCACAGCTTCTTGCCGATCGGGAAGACCGTGCCCCAGGCGACCGCCGCCAGGATCAGAGCGACACCAACACAGATAAAGCGGATCATGACGAATTGGCCGGGGCTGTGCTTGCGGACGTAGAGGCCGGCCAGATACCCGAAGATGACATTGACGGCGGCGGGTATGGTGCCCAGTAGGCCTTCGGGTTCGAAGCCTTCGTCCCACGGATAGAGGTGCGATTTCCCCAGGATGAGCTGGTCGACGTAGTTGCCGATATTGCCTGTCTTGGTCAGGGCCAGTTCGGGCGGCGCCGAGGCCAGCAATATGCCCCAGTAGCCGAGCAGCAGGACGGCGGACAAGGCCAGCAGACCGCGCTCACCCAGATAGCGGGCGGCGATAGCGGCGATAGCGTAGCACAGGGCCAGGCGTTGCAGGACGCCCATGATGCGCGTGTCCTCAAAAGGCTTCATAACCCAGCCCGCGTCGGTGTGCTTGAAGAAGGGGAACCAGTAGAGGAGATAGCCGAGCGCGAAGATGATGACCGTACGGCGCAGTGTCTTGACAAAAAACTCACCCGCCGGCAGGTCTGTCTTGCCGAACGACAGCGCATTGCCCATGGCGAACAGGAAGGACGGAAAGACGATATCCGCGACGGCGAAGCCAAACCAGTCGGCGTGGCCGAGGATGGGGTACGCGCCCTCACCCTGCATGTTGACGACGATCATCAGGCAGATCGTCAGGCCGCGAAAAACATCCAGCGACGTGAAGCGTATGCGTTCCAAGGTAAAAATCCTCCTATTTTTTATGAGTGTTTTTCAAATTGGTCTCACCCACAAGCATACCAATTTAATATTATCCTGCCTTATCGTTTGAGTGGGCCTAAATGCCCTGCCGAGTTCTGAGCAGCGTGTCTTCGCTTCAGAGGCTCTTTGCTTAACTTGCCTGCAGGAATGATCGAGTTGAATGTGAGGATTTACGAGGTTCGCGAGGCGCAGTAACGTGCGATAAAATCGTTATGCGTTGGCAACCCTTTGACTCTTTCAGTAATATTGGCGCGGATTTTGTCCAGTCTGCGCTTCAAGTCTGCTTCCGAAATGACATCGGCGACCGGATGGTAGTCACGCGGCACGAGACCCTGTCCTAGGAGGACAGCGAACCAGCTACTTTCCTTGAAGAGTTCCGTTGGTCGAACATTGGCGTTACCCTGGCGCGCAAATATGTCCAACCGAGCCTTGAGGCTATCAGGAATGGACATGTGCTTGCAATATTTCCAAAACGGCGTGTCTTCCCGCTCCGTGACGTTATAGTGAGCGATGAGGAAGTCTTTGATGTTCACATATTCAGCGAGGACAATCTGATTGTAGGCGTCGACTGTAGCGTCATCTATGTCGCGTTTGGGCATCATAGCTAAAAATCTGGTCAGGCAGGTCTGCACGAGATGAATGCTCGTCGATTCCAAAGGCTCAAGGAAACCACTGGCAAGACCGAGAGCCAGAACGTTTTTGTTCCAAATTTTTTTCCTGTGTCCCGTGACAAAACTAAGGACCTTGGGGTCTTTTAGCGGCTTGCCATCGAGGCATGCCAGCAGATTGTCGCAAGCCTCGTCCTCACCGATGAATTCATTGCAAAAGACATAGCCATTTCCGGTGCGGTGCTGCAGGGGTATCCGCCATTGCCAGCCCGCCTCCCGTGCTGTGGCACGCGTATAGGGCGCGATCGGTCCTGGAGCTTTCTCGCATGGTACAGCGACGGCGCGGTTACACGGCAACCAGGCACTCCAGTCTTCGTAGCCGCTTTTGAGCGTTTGCTCGATCAGTAGACCCCGGAAGCCAGAACAATCTAAAAAGAAGTCGCCTTCAATGATCCGGCCATCTTCGGTTTGCACCGATTTGATAAAGCCGTTTTCCGGATGCTGCGTAACGGTGGCTATCTTGCCCTCGATGCGCTTGACGCCACGTGCCTCGCTGTAGCGTCGAAGGAAGGCGGCATACTGGCTGGCATCAAATTGAAAGGCGTAGTTGATATCTGGCAAAATCGAGGTGAGGCTTTTTTGCGTCCGACCGAAACGGTTTTGACCCGCCGCGAGCGTTTCGGCGTTGAAACGGCCATAGTCGCCATCGCCGCCCATTTGCGCCATTCGCAGCCAGAAAGCGTTGAAGCCAATTCCATCCATGTCGACCCCATACTGGCCGAAGGGATGGAAATATCGGACACCAGGTTTGCGCCAGTCGAGGAAATGTATGCCAAGCTTGAAGGTCGCATTGGTCTCCCGGACAAACTCGTCTTCATTGATTCCCAGTATTTCGTTGAACAACTGGATAGGCGGAATAGTGGCTTCACCCACCCCTACAGTGCCGATCTCTTCCGATTCCACCAAGGTGATATTGAAAATTTCTGTCCCCAGCGTCTTCGCCAGCATCGCTGCTGACATCCAGCCCGCAGTGCCACCGCCAACGATGATAAGCCTTCGTAGAGTGGCAGCGCCCATTTTCAATCTCCAAAGCTATATGGACGTATTAGAACCCGCTCTGCCATAATAGCGTGGCAAATGCTTGCGCAAAACTTAGGGCTTTGGCCCCTGATGCGTCTTGTTCTTGCGGAGCTCGCTGGTTTGGCCCACTCCGTACACATTCCGGCACTGCTGGCCCGCGCATTAAGGACCACCAAGTCGCTGGTAGTCTGGCCCATGCCCGGCACGCCGAAAAGTGCGCCCACCCACCCCAAAAATGTCGCCATGGCTGACATGTTCATCCGTACCTCCACAAAATGCGACATGCCTGAGCATTGCGAGCGGCAGCAATAATACCAATTCTTCAGATTGCCCCATTCATTGATCATCGCTGCCTCAATTGGCCTTACAGACGCGCTCTTTGTCAATGCAATTGTAGCCGAAATGAGTCTACCATAGGTGATAGGGGCGCGCATATCTTGCGCCATGTGCGATTTTTTACGAATTAAATTCTGTTTTTTCAACAAATTACCGCAGGTGCGACACATAATGTCGTAAATGTGACAATTGCCTGTGGACACATTAACAATACTGCGTTCTATTGGTTTGTACCAATCGCGCAATTGGTACTATCGGTGCACGAATATTGGCACCGTCCCTTGTCAGCCTCGCAGGTTGGCGAGCCGCTGATATCTACTCTAAAAAATCTCTTAAAGTACTGCATCCGGCGTTCGCTGAAACGCCCACGGAAAACCGCGGTCTTATCCTTCAAAAAATCAGGCCGCCCATAAAATAGGGAAACAATACTATGACGGCACGAAACCTATCACCAGCCAACCGCCGATACCGCCTCATGACGGGCGCCGGCGCCGCTGCCCTGGCCTCTCTGGCCCTTCTCGTTAGCCCTGCCCTGGCCCAGGAAACGTCCTCCCCAGATAGCGCTGCCACAGCGCCTGCCGATTCGACCGAAGTGGTGGTCGTTGGCGCCCGCAAAGCACTAAAAACCGCTCAACAGATCAAGCGTGGCGCCGACACAGTGGTTGATTCGATTACCGCCGAGGACATCGGTTCCTTCCCTGATAAGTCGGTCGCCGAAGCTCTGCAGCGGGTCGCCGGTATTACCGTTACGCGCTTCAACGGCACCTCAGATACCTCACACTTCTCGGCTGAACCGTCGGCCGTTCTGGTGCGCGGCCTGATGCAGGTTCGCTCCGAGTTCAACGGTCGCGACGTTTTCGATGCCAACTCCTCGCGCGGCCTGTCATGGGGTGATGTATCGCCCGAACTGATGTCAGGCGTCGACACCTACAAGAACCAGACGGCCGAACTGATTGAAGGCGGCATTGCAGGTACGATCAATCTGCGCACTCGCGTGCCGTTCGATTCCAAGGGACGCCTGCTGGTCGTCAATGCCACCAGCAGCTATGGTGATCTGGCCAAGAAGTCTGGCTATGATGTCTCCGCCATCTATTCCGACCGCTGGACCACCAGTATCGGCGAGTTCGGCTTCATGGCCAATATCGCCACCTCGCAGGTTTATACCGGCTCGCAAGGCATCCAGTACGATCGCATGGGCATTTTCGATGTGCCGAGCGTATTCGGTGAGGGTCTGAAATATATCCCGTCTGTCGTCTATAACCGTGAAAACGTCTATGACCGTAACCGTAAGGGCATTGCTCTGGCGGGCCAATGGCGCTCAAACGACGGCGACCTGCTGCTGACGGCGCAATACAATCGCTCGCAGTATCGCAATTCTTGGCAGGAACACGCCATCTCCGGCAGCGCCTTCAGCGTCTATGGCCTGCCGACCAGCTATGTTGAGACCAACCCGGATATTGCCAAGCCGGCGAACGGCACCTCGCCCTTCGTCTTCGACGCCAATGGCAATTTTGTCAGCGGCCAGATGTCGACCATCATTGGCTATCTCGCCGATACCGACGCCCTGTCTGCCTCCGGCGTCGCAGAGATCGCGCCCGGCGTTCCCCTGCTGGCAACCTGTCACTCCTGGGACGGCTGCGCCCTTGGCGCCGACGCCCGTCGCGGTGCCCTGATCCAATCCGCTTCCAATTATCTTAAGAATGATCAATATACAGAAGACTTCAGCGTCAACCTGAAATGGGATATCTCTGACCGCCTGCGCGCCAACTTCGATGTCCAGCATGTCAAGTCAGAAGTCGAGAACTACAATGCCTCGGTAGTCATGAACACCTACGGTAATATGTACCTCGACGCCAGCGGCGAATATCCGGTAATGACGCTTTCGGACGTTGCCGTTGATTATGTCAACCTGGCTGACGGCGGTTTTACCAACGCCCATAACTACAACTACTACTCGGCGTCCGATCACGTCGAAGAATCCTACGGCACCGAAGACGCCATCCGCGCCGATCTGCAATGGGATATCGGGAACAGTTGGCTGGATACGCTGAAAGTAGGCATGCGCGCCGCCAATCGGAACCAGACTGTGCGCTGGGGCGCTTACAATTGGGCCAACATTACCTCGGTATGGGGCAACCAATCGGCCGTCTATAACGCCGACCTGCCGGTCTACGGCGCCGATGCCTACGAGCCCTACACCTTCAGCAGCGACTTCTTCCGCGGCGGCGTGATGGATGAGCAATCTTTTGTTTTCTTCAATATGGACAAACTGAAATCCTCGGGTGCACTCGGATCGGTTCTCGGCAACAACGGTACGACCCGCGCCTTTAGCGGCTACTATCCGGTCTGTTCCAACGAGAACTACCGCGCGGGCGAGATTGAAAAGGGCGATATCGGTTGCTATCAGGAGTCGGAAATCCACCCGACGAGTGAAAAGACCAAGGCCATCTACGCCATGCTCAAGTTCGGCGGCCCTGAAGCTACACTTTTCGGCTACGGCGTTTCCGGTAATATCGGCGTCCGCGTTGTGGAAACCCGGAACGAATCGGAAGGCGGATACCTCCTGCCGAACTTCCTTAATTACACGGATGCACAACTGGCCTGTACACGCGGTGTCGTCACTACTCCCGAGAGTGTTTATAACAGCTTCACACCGGGTTGCGTTCTCTCCGCCAATGATCTGGCCTTCAATAATGGCGCCTATATCATCCGCACCGCCAAGACCAAGCACACCAATGTTCTGCCGAGCTTCAACCTGAAGATTGATCTGAATGACGAGTGGCTCGTGCGCTTCGCGGCTTCCAAAGCCATGTCGCGCCCGGATCTCGGCTACCTGAAAAACTACTCGGCCATTACCCGCCAGGGCTCGCCCCTTGATACCGCCCAGACGACAGATCCGAACTTCACTTTCACCAATGGCCTGGCGACTGGCTATAACTTCCGTTACCAGAGCAACACCGCCAATCCGTTCCTGGCACCAATGACCGCCGACCAGTTTGACATCTCGCTCGAACATTACTTCGCCTCGGTTGGCTCCTTCACCTTCACGGCCTTCGCCAAAACCTTCTATGACTACGTTCAATACGGCAGCTACGATCTGGAGCTGACCAACAATGGCGTCACCAAGACGGTTGAGATGAACGGTCCGGTTAACGGTGACGGCGCCAGCATCAAGGGCTTTGAAGTCGCTTATCAACGCACCTTTGACTTCCTGCCGGGTCTCCTCAGCGGCCTCGGCATGCAGGCCAATTACACCCACGTGGTCAATAACGGTATCACCAATACCAATCTGATCACGGAATCGGCCAATGGCGGCACAAATACAGGCGGCGGTGGTCTTTCTCAGGCGGAGGATTCGATCAATCCACACGCGCTGGAAGGTATCTCCAAGGACTCGTACAACCTGATCGCCATGTACGACAAGAAGGCCTTCTCGGCCCGTATTGCCTATAACTGGCGCTCGAAGTTCCTGGTCACGGCCGTCGATTGCTGCATTGGCTTCCCGATCTGGCAAAAGTCCGCCGGTTTCCTCGACGCATCCATGCACTACAACATAAACGATCATATCCAGTTGAGCTTAGAGGGCTCGAACCTTCTGGATACCGACACAGTGTTATATCAGCAGGTCGATAACAACGGCACGCTGGCGCCCAACGCCTGGTTCAAGAACGACCGCCGCATTCAGGCAGGCGTCCAGTTCAAGTTCTAAACCCGCCTCTACTCCCAAGCGGAACTTCAAGCGCGTCAGTCCTTCAGGACTGGCGCGTTTTTTTGACCGAATGCCACCTAAGCTGTCCACAGCTTGGCGCGCAAGGCGGTAGCAGGAAAATAGAAACCGTCATTCGATCAAAAGCGGCCATCCGAAAGTCATCGAGGCCTAAACTTCCTGTATGGTCATCGCTGGCGGTCAGACCGCCAGCAACCATTCACAACAAGGCGGCCAACGTTTCCTCCAGATTCTTCTCGCCCTCACGTGTCTGGGCACCGCCCTCCAGAGCGGCCAAAGTGAGTGCGGTCGCCATCGGCGCGGCAAACGTCTGGCCTAGCAGTTCGTTATTGGTCTGCAATGCTTGCGTCAGATCTTTGGAACTTGCATCGATCGCTTGCTTGGCGGCACGTACCGCTCCCGGTGCCCGTGACACGATTGCCTTGGCCAGGCTGTCAACTTGGCGGGTGTGCGGAACAAAACTGGAATAATGTTATCCTGTAAGGCTAAAACGTTCTCGATATTCGAGGGAGCTTGGGCGTCATGCCTTCAAAATTTCAACCGCAATCCCGCACTGGCCTCACCATAGGTGACGGTGATACCTGTCACCAGGCGCTCGCCCTTGTCGGTCGTTGTAAGCAACTGATCGGCACCCAGTTGCATCTTCCAAATATCGATGTCCTGATCGGAGCCACTTGTCGATACCGCCGCGTTGGCGCGGCTCCGTATGCCTTCCGTGCGTCCCCAAAGACCGTTACCTTCGGGATTACCCCCGGCAGCCCAAGTGCGGTTACCGACGCGCTGCTGGAGCGTGGGCAAGGTGTTAAGCGATTGCAGGTTCGCGCTATAAACCTCATAGATCGGTACACCGGGCTGGTAAAGCGGTGACGGATCGGTATCGCCCGGAATGAGCAACGCCGAACGCAGATACCAATCGCCATCGGCGGGATTGGCAACGCCATTCTTGTAGAGTCGATAGCCGTAGGCACCAGCGATTACCGCCTGTTCGCCGTCGAAGACGTAGTCACCTTCAAGCACAAAAGTGCCGTTGGATGCGCCGGTGACGTCTATGATCTTGATGCCCTCGATCGT
>NZ_AQWM01000065.1 GCF_000376105.1 Asticcacaulis benevestitus DSM 16100 = ATCC BAA-896 | reverse complement strand
ATCATCCTGCACAGAGGTGCGAAGGTGCGGGGCTATACGGGCACGATTGATGATCCCGACCAGTTGCTGGAATGGCTGGCCACGGATCGGGCCAGGCTGAGTTTTGGCGACGAAGCCGATATCGCGCCTAAGCGCGAGCCTTTGACGATGATTTTACGTCAATGGATCGTGCAACTGTAAATATGACCTGATCCGCCGGTGCCAAGCCTTGATACCGCCGCAAAGATTTTTACATTTAGCCGTATAAGCCAACCTCCGGGAATTGACATGAAACTGCGCGCCCCTGCCTATCTTTCCATCGCTGCCCTGCTGGTGGCCTGTTCGCCATCGCATTCGCAGGATGCCCAGAAATTCTCCGGCACTGGCTTCAACGACACCCTGAACGCGCCGAGCAAGGTGCCAGACAGCGCGGTCGGCATGAAGACCTCGTTTGCCCCCGTGGTGAAGACCGTGGCGCCGGCCGTGGTCAACGTCTACGCCAAGGGCGTGGCGCGTCAGCAGGTCGATCCGTTCTGGCAGATGTTCGGGGCGGTGCCGCGCCAGCAGGTCCAGCAGTCGCTCGGTTCCGGCGTCATTGTGCGCAAGGACGGCATTGTCGTCACCAACAACCACGTCATCGAGGGTGCGACCACCTTTATGGTCGTCACCAATGACCGCCGCGAATACCCCGCCAAACTCCTGCTTGCCGATCCGCGCACCGATCTGGCCGTGCTCCAGATCGACCAGAAGGGGGCCAGCTTCCCGACGCTCGAAATGGACGATGACCGCAATCTGGAGGTTGGCGATCTGGTGCTGGCCATCGGCAATCCGTTCGGCGTCGGCCAGACCGTCACCAATGGCATCATTTCCGCCCTCGACCGCACCGAGGTCGGCCCCGGCGGTGGTTCCTATATCCAGACCGACGCCGCCATCAATCCCGGTAATTCCGGCGGCGCGCTGGTCGATATGAATGGCCGCCTGATCGGGGTCAATTCGATGATCCTGTCAGGCTCCGGCTCGTCGTCCGGGGTTGGTTTCGCCATCCCCTCGGCTCTGGTCAAGCGGGTGGTCGAGAGCGCCGCCGGCGGCGCCACGCACCTGCAACGGCCCTGGCTCGGCGCCAAGGGTGACACGGTCACCAGCGACATTGCCAAGTCGCTCGGCATGGATCGTCCGGCCGGCGTTCTGGTATCGGATATCTATGCCGGCAGCCCAGCCGATCAGGCGGGCCTCAAGACGGGCGATGTCATCCTGACCATCGATGGGCAGCCGATCAATGATGCGGCGTCCTTGCGCTACCGTATCGACCTGCTGTCGGTGGGGCAAACCGCCGTGGTCGACGCCATGCGCAGCGGCAAGCCGGTGACGGTCCGGATCAAGGCGCAGGCGCCCTCAAGCTCGCCGCCGCGCGATGAGCGCACCATCGGCGGGCAGAATCCCTTCGCCGGCGCCCATGTCGTCAACCTGTCACCGGCTGTGGCCGAGGAGATCGGCGTCGATCCGTTCGATGCGCCGAAGGGCGTGATGGTGCTGTCGATCGACTCGGCGCGCACCTTCGCCGCCTCGGTCGGCCTGCGTCCCGGCGATATCGTCAAGTCGGTCAATGGCATGGTGATCAGCACGACCGCGGATCTGGAAGCGGTGACCAAGGCCGGCGCACGTCGCTGGCAGATCACCATCATGCGCCGCGGTCAGATCATTACCGCGACCCTTAGCTGATTTCGGTCGCGGTCCCTTTACAGCCCGCGTGACCTGACCAATAGTACCGTCTTTATTTGAGGAGGCGCTGCATGTTGAAGGTATCCGGTCTGGCTTTGGTGATGGCCCTGATGGCGAGCGGCATCAACGCACAAGCGCTGCCGGTTCCAGCGGCGGAGACGCCCGCCTTACCGGCGCCGCAGGATATCGACTATCCCGGCGTCATCCGCTTGCACGTCGATGCCACAGATCTGGATCGCCATATCATCGCCATGCGGGAAATTATTCCTGTCAGCAAGGCGGGGCGGCTGACGCTTCTGGTGCCGAAATGGCTGCCGGGCCACCATTCACCGGGTGACAGCGACCTGACCAAGATCGCCGGACTGCATATCAGGGCGGGCGGCCCAAACGGACAACAGGAGCTGAAATGGCGGCGTGATGATGTCGATATGTACGCCTTCCACGTCGAGGTGCCGGAGGGTGTCAGCGAGGTGACGGCCGATTTCCAGTACCTGTCACCGGTGCAGGAGAGGGACGGCGTCATCGTCCACACGCGCAACATGCTGACCCTGCAGTGGGAGAACGAAAGCCTCTATCCTGCAGGTTATTACACGCGCCGCATCCCGATCCAGGTCAGCCTTACACTGCCGAAGGACTGGCATTTCGCCACGGCGCTGGAGACGGACAAGCGCGAGGCCGATGTGGTCACCTTCAAGCCAATCTCCTACGACAACTTCGTCGATTCGCCCCTGATCGCGGGACGCTATTTCAGGCGCTACGACATGGCACCCGGCGCCAAGACGCCGGTATGGATGAACCTGGTGGCCGATGATCCCAAGGAACTCACCGTCTCGGATGATGTGCTGAAGATCCACCGCAAGGTCGTTCAGGAGGCCTATAAGCTGTTCGGTGGCCAGCACTATGATCATTACGACTGGCTGGTGGCGGTCTCCGATGAGATGGGCGGCATCGGGCTGGAGCATCACCGCTCGTCCGAGATCGGTATCGAACCGGGCTATTTCGCCAATGTCGCCGGCAAAGGCTTTGGCCGTAACATTATCGCGCATGAATATATCCATTCTTGGGACGGCAAGTATCGCAGGCCGGCGGGGCAATTCACCTCGACCTTTAACGAGCCGATGCGCAACGAGCTTTTGTGGGTCTATGAGGGCGGCACGACCTACTGGACCGACGTGCTGGAAAACCGAGCCGGACTTTATAATTTCGACCAGCGTCTGCAAATGCTGGCGGTGACGGCAGCGAGTTACGACATACTGCCGGCGCGCCAGTGGCGCGATCTGCAGGATACGACCTACGATCCGATCATCTCGAACCGCGGGCCGAAATCATGGCCGACCTGGCAGCGCTCGGAGGACTATTACGCCGAAGGGGGACTGATCTGGCTCGATGCCGACACCCTGATCCGGGACAAGACCGGCGGCAAGCGGTCGCTGGATGATTTCGCGCGCGGTTTCTGGGGGGCGCATAACGGTTCCTACCTGCCGGCGCCCTATAACTTCGAGGACGTGGTCAAGGCGCTGAACGATGTCTATCCGTATGACTGGGCAAGCTTCCTCAATACCCGTCTGAACCGCACAGGGACAGGCGCACCACTGGATGGTCTGGCGCGGGCGGGTTACAAACTGGTCTATAACGACACGCCGTCTGACTTTATCAAGAGCAACGAGTCCAAGCGTGGCAGTGTGGGGCTGGGTTACAGCCTGGGCCTGAGCATCGGCCGGGACGGCACCCTGCGCGATGTCCTGTGGGATGGCCCTGGCTTCAAGGCGGGGCTCACGGCGGGGATGAAGGTGATCGCGGTCAATGGCCGGGCCTTCGATGGCGGACGTCTGAAAGACGCCATCGTGGCGGCCCATACGCCCGGCAACAGCGACAAGATCGAGATGATGGTGCAGGACGGCGAGTATTTCCGCAGCGTCAGCTTCGACTATCATGACGGCCTGCGCTATCCGCATCTGGAGCGGATCGAAGGCACGAAAGATCTGCTGAAGCCCATCTATGGGGCTGAGGACAAGCCCGTAAAGGGAAAATAATTGGCGAAAAGTGTTAACGCGCGTTAACTTGTTGGTGCGGAGAATCATGTCTTCGTACCGGAGGTCAGGTTGCGTTTTTCAGCCCATGCAGGACAGGTCGAGAGCCGTGCGAGCGCCTATTGGCGTCAGCGCGTTCAGCCGGTCGAGCCTGTTGTGCGGCGCGCGGCGCGTGATTCTGATGCCTGGCCGGATGCGCGGCAGGAGCCTGTGCATGGCCCGGCCGTCTATGTCACCCTGTCGCCGGCTGCGCAGGCGCAGTTAGATCATCTGCGCCAAAGCCTCGCCGCGCGTCGATAAAAGTCGCAGTTTGCCCTTTCAACAGCGGGCGCTCCGTTCTATATTTGTTTCATGTCCAAAGCCCCCCTGACTGATCTTTTCGGCACACCGGAGCCGATGCTGAAGAACACTATGCCGAAGGTCGATGACGACCAGAAGCCGCTGGCCGACCGGCTGCGGCCGCAGGTTCTCGCCGATATCGTCGGGCAGGATCATCTGCTGGGGGAGGGCGGCGCCATCGCCCGCCTGATCGAGCGAGGCTTTCTGCCGAGCCTGATCCTGTGGGGACCGCCGGGCGTCGGCAAGACCACCATCGCGCGCCTGCTGGCTGAAGCCGCCGGCTATGAGTTCCAGCAGATTTCGGCGGTCTTTTCGGGCGTCGCCGATCTCAAGAAGGCGTTCGAGCAGGCGCAATTCCGCCATGGCCAGGGCGCCCGCACCGTCCTGTTCGTCGATGAAATTCACCGCTTTAACCGCGCCCAGCAGGACAGTTTCCTGCCCTTCGTCGAAGCCGGTGTCGTCACCCTGATCGGCGCCACGACCGAAAACCCGTCGTTTGAACTGAACGGCGCGCTTTTGTCTCGCTGTCAGGTGTTTGTGCTAAAGCGGCTGGATGATGCTGCGCTCGATGGCCTGATCGCCCGTGCCGAAGGTTTTCTGGGGCGCAAGCTGCCGCTAACGCCGGAAGCCTATGATACGCTCAAACTGCTCAGTGATGGCGATGGCCGCTATATCCTGAGCCTGATCGAGTCGCTTGATCATATGGGCTTTGACGCACCGATCGATTCCGATGGCCTGCTGGCGCACCTGCAAAAGCGCCGGCCTAACCACGACAAGGACAAGGAAGGGCATTACAACCTCATTTCGGCCCTGCACAAGTCAGTGCGCGGCTCGGACCCCGATGCAGCGCTCTACTGGCTGGCGCGGATGCTCAATGGCGGCGACGATCCTCTGTTCATCGCCCGCCGCATGATCCGCATGGCGTCGGAAGATATCGGCAATGCCGACCCGATGTCGCTTTTGATGTGCCATGCCGCGCGCGATACCTACGAGGTTCTGGGCTCGCCAGAGGGTGAACTGGCGCTGGCGCAGGCGGTGGTGCACATGGCCTCGGCGCCGAAATCCAACAGCGTCTACACGGCCTTCAAGGCTGCGCAGAAGGCGGCGAAGGAAACCGGCCATCTCGATCCGCCGACGGTGATCCTCAATGCGCCGACCAAGCTGATGAAGGATATCGGCTATGGCGCGGGTTATATCTATGACCCCGACGATCCGGACGGTTTCTCCGGCCAGAACTATTTCCCGGACGGCATGAAACGCCCGAAATTTTACGATCCCAAGGGCGACGGCCACGAGGGCAAGACCAAGCAACGGCTTGAACATCTCAGCGAACTAAGGGTTCTTAAGCAGAAGCGGTAATTTCATACGAGGGGTGAATATGGGATCGTTTTCAATATTGCATTTGCTGATCACTGCCTTGGTTTTGCTTGTTCCAGGGCTGGCGTCGTTTCTAGACTAGTCTTTGTGATCAAGCCGAGCGGTCCGAACCGCTTTGGTCCGTCACCGCGCCCACTTGGTTTTGCCGACGCGGTTGGTATCTGCCTTAGCAAGTTCGTCGACTTCAATGGCCGTGCGGCGCGTTCGGAATTCTGGTGGTTCTATCTGGCAACTATCTTCGTCAATATCTTTCTTGCCGTGTTGAACACCATGTTTCTGGGCGGTTTGGCTTCCCTATTGTCGTTGGTACTTTGGTTGCCGACACTGGCAGTTGGTGCGCGCCGCCTGCATGACATCAATCGTAGCGGCTGGTGGCAGTTGCTGGGTTTCAGCGTAATCGGCATGATTGTCCTGATCGTGCTGTTTGCGCAACCTTCTCAGCGCAGCGATGAAGCGAACGTATTCTGACGCGGTGATTTGCTTTGACCTGTCTGCCATGTCCGGTTAGGCATCGCCCATGGTCAAGCAGTCCCCCCAACATCGTAAAGCCCTGGAAACCGGTCGGCGTCGTCCACGTCAGGAAGCCGTGAGCACCAATCCGCGCAAATTGCCCAAGGCGATCACGCCCGAGGAAACCGCGTGGGTGAAGTCGATGATCGTCTATGAGGACGCCGATATCTTCGGTTTCAACAAGCCGTCGGGACTGTCGTCCCAAGGCGGGCGCGGCGGCGGTCATAATCTCGATGACATGATGTGGGCCTTCGCGCGGCCAAACGGCAAGCGGCCCAACCTGATCCACCGCCTCGACCGCGATACGTCGGGCATCCTGCTGGTGGCGAAAACAGCGCCAGCCACTTCCTATCTCGGCAAGGCGATGATCCGCCGCGCCTTTGCCAAGACCTATCTGTGCGTGGTCTCCAATCCGCATAACCTGCCGGATAAGGGCGTGATGGAGTTTCCCATGCGCCGTGAGGAACTCGGTCGCGAAGCCTATTCGCGTGTCTGCGAGGCTGATCATCCCGAGGCGCAGGCGGCCAAAACCGCCTTCGAGGTATTGAGCCGCACCGACGAGGTGGCGTTGGTGCGCTGCATGCCGCATACCGGCCGGATGCACCAGATCCGCGTCCATCTGGCGCATATGGGAGCGCCAATCGCCGGCGATATCCGTTATGGCGGCGCCTTGAGCCTGGGCGGCGCCGGTGTCAAGCGCCTGATGCTCCATGCCCTGCGCCTGACCTTCCCGCATCCGAACGGCAGCGGTGAGTTTACCCTGTCTGCGCCCCTGCATCAGGATGTCGTTGAGTTGTGCCAGGCCCTGGACTTAAAGGTTCTGGAATAGCGATGAAATGTACTTTTTCATGATATATTTATACTAATCATTATTAATTATAAATAGATATTAATATTACCAATTATCACAATTCTATTTACTGTTAAAGTTACTGCCTTTTTAATCGGCGACTGATAGCTTTCGGGTTTGTATTGTGTAAAGCCGGCGAAAAAATCGCTGATTGAGCCTGAAGGGCGCCTGAATGACCGGTTTTCGTGGCTTTCTGAAACGCTTTCTTGCCCAGACGCGCGGCAATGTGACGATTACCGTGGCCTTGGCCATTGTTCCGGTTGTTGCCGTGACGGGCGCGGGCTTTGAATTCGCCAATGTCCTTACAGCCAAGGCCCACCTTCAGGATGCTGCCGACAGTGCCGCTATTGCTGCGGCGCTCAATTCCAATGGCAATTTAAATTCCCAGACGGCGGCCGCACATAACGCCTTCTGCGATAATCTCTCCGATTCGGGGAGTGTCTCAAACACCTATTGCGGCAAGGCTGTGCGCGCGGGGTTTGATACCGCGTCCGGCGTACTGAGTGTGACGACGGACAATAATATTCAGACCATGCATTATACGGCGACCGCAACGGTGAAAACCCTCGTGGTCGGCAAGATGTCCGAACTTTTGATGGGCAATGAAACCGACATGGGCTCGGTCACCATCAGCGCCAAGGCGGATGCCGGCGTGACCATGAACGCGGCCGAGATCGTCTTCGTGCTCGATAACACCGGTTCGATGGGCCAAAAAACATCGGGGGCTACGGTCACCAAGATGGAAGCGCTCAAGAGCAGCCTGGATTCGACGCTGGCGTCGCTGCTCGATTCGAAGGGCAACAATATCGGTAAGACCAAGGTGGCCCTCGTGCCCTTCGATACCCAGGTAGCACTCGATAACGTAGCCGGCATGGGCAGCTATGCGGGCAATTTTGCCACCTCCTCCGATCCCTATACCTGCACGGGCCTGGCCGCGGAGAAATGTACGGTGCTGGTGGCCAATTACAGCGATATGTGCGGCTCCAGCAGCGCCTGCCTGGACAACAAGATCAACTATACCGGGACCTATACGAGCAATGGCAAGAGCTATTTTTCGGTTATGTCGACCTCGTATTACAAGACCAACAGCACCTATCGCAGCTATGGCCACACCTACTATTACTACTACATCATGTACAAGATATCGACGTACAGGGTGAACGGCACGAGCCTGACCTATTACAGCGGCTCCAGCAATGGTGACTACTACGGCAACGCGGCTTATTATTCGCCGCCGTCGGGCTACAATTACCAGCAATATACCGGTACGATCGCCTACACCTCGCAGGCCGCCGGTGGTTATAACAGCGGATCGACCGTGGTGATCAAGGATAATAACACCATTACCGCCAACAGCGATCTGCTGGGCGTGACCAGCGGCGCCTGGACGGGCTGCGTAATCGACCGCGTGCAGTCTTACGATGTGACCTCGGATGCGCCGGTGGCGACGAACACCGACACCCTCTATCCAGCGGCGAAATGCGCCACCAACTCCCTGCTGCCGATCAAGGATCTGACGACGGATATCGCTTCGGTACGTACCTACGCTGCCAAGATGACGCCGGCCGGCAACACCAATGTCACCATCGGCATCCAGTGGGGCATGGAGGTTCTGTCGCCGACAGCCCCCTTTACCGGCGGCGCTGCGTTTACGGACAAGACGATCAACAAGTATATGATCATCCTGACCGATGGCATGAACACGCAAAACCGCTGGACCAACAGCAATACCGAGATCACGGCGCGGATGTCGCTGGCGTGCGAAAACGCCAAAAAACTGGGCATTACCGTCTTTACGGTGCGACTGGAATCCGGGGATTCGACCGCCCTCCAGAACTGCGCCTCGAATACCGGCTACTATTATAACCTGTCCAGTTCCAACCAGATCAACGGCACCTTGGGCAGCATCATGAAATCGATCAAGAAGATACGCCTGACCAACTAAGGTAAGCGTGCAGTTGGCCCCATATAGCTGGTAGTTTTCGGCCATGCTATCAGACCCAGAAGCGTTGCGATGGTGAACTTCTATGTCTGGAGATATGCGTAGGGATAGAAACTTCCAATTTGTGGAGGTCGTCAGTTCCGGCTCGGGTTCTATTGGTCGAATTCGTCGAGAGTGGGCTGACGACTACAAAGCCGAGATGGCATCGCGTTCGCTGGTTCCGGGCGTGAACGCTTCGGCATTGGCACGAGAGATCGGGATATCGCCGGGGCAGCTGTTTGGTTGGCGCAGGTTTGCCCGCGATCGTGGACTTTTGCACGATTTGGAAAATACGCCTCTCGCGGCAGAGCGGGGCGCCGTGTCTCGTGCCGTCATCGAAATCGTTGTCGACGGCGTCACCATCCGGGCCTGCTCCGCCGCTGATGAGGGGCATCTGGTCCGAGTGATCCGCGCGGTGCGCCAAGCATGATCCCGGCGGGCGTGAAAATCTTCCTGGCGGCGTCTCCGATCGACTTCCGCAAGGGACCTGACTCTTTGCTGGCTTTGGTTCGAGCTGCGGGAAGTGATCCGTTCAGCGGGTCGCTATATGCGTTCCGGGCCAAACGCGCCGACAGAATAAAGATCGTCTGGTGGGACGGGACCGGCGTGTGCCTGTATGCGAAGCGCCTGGAAAAATCTCAGTTTATCTGGCCCAGGGTTGGGCCCGCCCGCATCCAGCTGAACCACGTCCAGGTGCTTGCCTTGCTCGATGGCCTGGACTGGAAAAAGGTCCGCGTCATCGGTGTAAAGGCCCCTGAAATCGTTGGCTAAATGCACGAAATTGTTCGCCAAAATCGAGTAAAAACGTAGGCAAATCAACCCGATATGTGCTATGTTTGGGGCTATGGAGAGACCGGATTTTACCCTGCCAGATGACGTGGAAGCGCTCAAAGCGTTTGCGCTGGCTATGGCACAAAAGGCTGGCGTCCTGGAAGCGGAAGTCGCAAATCTTAAGGTCGAAAACGCACTCGCTGAGGCCCGTCTTCAGGATCTGACGCATATCCATGCGGACGCTGAAGAGCGTATCAAAAACCTCACATCGATCCTGAAGATCTTCAGTCGAGCCCGCTTCGGCCGCAAGTCTGAGAAGCTGCGCCATATTGCTCTGACAGATGAGCAGCAGGCTGAACTGTTCGACGACATCGCGACAGGTATCGCCGAGTTGGAGACCTTGGTTAAAAAGGCTGGCAGTGGTGATAAGCCCAAGCGCGCCCCTCGGCCACGCAAGGCCTTCCCAGCTCACTTGGAGCGCATCGAACAAACCATCGAGCCGAAAGCCCTGCCTGAGCACGAGGGCAAGACCAAGGTCCTGATCCGCGTGGAAACGAGCGAACGCCTCGACGTCGTGCGGGCGAAGTTCCGCGTTATGGTCACTCACCGGCCCATCTATGCGTTTAAGGGCGAGGATGGCGTCATCCAAGCGCCGGCGCCGCCCCACATCATCGAAGGCGGCATCCCGACCGAAGCCCTGCTGGCTCAGGTCGCCGTCTCGAAATATGCCGATGGCTTGCCGCTCTATCGCCAGGAGGCGATTTACGCGCGCGACAAGGTCGAGATTAGCCGCGGGCTGATGGCCCAATGGATGGGAGCAGTCGGCTTCGAGCTGATGATCATCAGCGATTATATCCTCGATCAGATCAAACAAGCCGAACGCATCTTCGCCGACGAGACCACCTTGCCGACCCTGACCCCGGGGACGGGCAAGGCGCGAAAATGCTATCTCTGGGCCTATGCCCGTGATGATCGACCGTTCGGCGGCTCGGGCCCCATCCTGGTGGCGTTCCGCTTCGAAGATAGTCGCGCCGGTGACTGTGTGGCCGATCATCTCGATGGCTATAATGGTATTGTGCAGGTGGATGGTTATAACGGTTACAACAGCATTGCACCGAAAGGCGCCGCCAATAGCGGCGCAGTCCTTGCCGGCTGCTGGGCGCATCTACGACGGAAGTTCTACGATCTGCATGTGTCGGACGCCTTACCGGTTGCGACCGCCACGGTCGAAATGATGAAGGCGCTCTGGCAGGTCGAGGACGACATCCGCGGCCGGGCACCTGAACTACGAGCCAAAGCCAGACAACAAAACTCCGCCAAGGTCGTCGCTGACTTGTTTAAGCTCTGGGAAACTACGCTGCCCAGAATATCGGGAAAATCAAAGTTGGCTGTGGCCATCCGATACGCACTCAAGCGCCGCGAGGGCTTCGAAGTATTCCTACATAACGGCCTGGCCGAGATCGACTCCAACGTTGTCGAACGCGCCATCAGGCCCCAGACAATTACGAGAAAGAATAGTCTGTTCGCTGGCTCCGATGGAGGAGGCAGAACCTGGGCGACCATCGCAACCGTTCTGCAGACCTGCAAAATGAACGATGTCGATCCTGCGGCCTGGCTTACACAAACGCTCGAACGGCTCGCCAACGGATGGCCCATCTCAAAACTCGAGGATCTCATGCCGTGGAACTTTAAAGCCTACGGGGCCAGCTGATCGCTTAC
>NZ_AQWM01000064.1 GCF_000376105.1 Asticcacaulis benevestitus DSM 16100 = ATCC BAA-896 | reverse complement strand
GGCAGGAGGCCTTCGTCAGGCGTTCGCATGGTCGCGACGACCTTCCAGCCCTGTTCGAGAAAGTGCTTTGCGATGTCGAGGCCGAAGCCCGATGAGCAGCCGGTAATGAGAACGTTTTTCATGCTTGGATATTTCCTTTTCGATTTATCATGCGCGAGCATAGACGGGCGCAATCAGACGATCTATGGTTCAAAGTCCNNTTAAGTTTAGCAAGCGTCCAGAAATGATTGATCCATTTGCCGAAGTCGTTGCCCTGTTGCAGCCGAGCCTGCCCTTTTCCAAGGTTGCCAGCGGATCGGGAAGCTGGCGCGTTGAGAATATGGCTAAGGGAGAGGCGCTATTCTGGGTCATTCTAGAGGGAACCGTTCGACTATCGGTGGATGGTGGTGAACCGATAGAATTAGAGAAAAACGACTTTGTCCTCATTCCGGCTACCAACCATTTCGTCGCGTCGGGAGGCGGCGAGTGTGGCGGCGAAATGAGCCTTCAGGATNCGGTCACAAAACGNCCGGACGAGACCNGGCACGGCGATCCNGACGGCCCGCCGAACGCGCGTATGCTNGTAGGTCGGTTGGCGTTCGGCTCGCCGGACGCCAACCTTCTGGTTTCTCTTCTNCCGCGCCTGATACATGTNCGGGGAGANGAGCGTTTCGCGGCACTGGTGANCTTCGTCAGAAGCGAGGCCCAGCATGATCGACCNGCNNGGGATATGGTTCTTCAACGNCTGNTGGAGGTTCTCCTCATCGAAGCACTTCGCTCNTCTTCCGGCACCGACGTGTCATCCGGTTTGATGCGGGGACTAGCCGACGACCGACTAGCCGTTGCAATCCGGCGGATGCATGCGGATCCACGACAACATTGGACCGTTGAACAACTGGCCCGCGAAGCCGGACTCTCCCGGTCGGTATTCTTCGAACGATTCAAGAAGCTCGTAGGCATCGCGCCGATGGAATACCTTTCGGACTGGAGAATCGCACTGGCAAAGAGCATCTTGCAGCGTGGCATAGGCGGCCTGGAGGCGGTCGCCGATCGTGTTGGGTATAGCTCCGCCAGCGCTTTCAGCGTGGCGTTCGCGCGCAGCGTCGGAATGCCGCCAATGCAATACGCGCGTCAAAGTAGTGCGAAAGCGTGAACACTGAGTGCAGTGTGGAAAAGCCGCAAAGGACCGGTTTGGGCCACTACGCGCCCAAGGCGGAAGTAAAACTGAATAAGGACCGTTTTGGATATTCCTGCTCCAAAGCGGAAGTTGTTGATGCATCTACAAATTGAAGCGTGCACGGCCACAAAGCCGTTTCACGTCGCCTCCATGTCATAAAGACGCCACCCTTTCAAATGGACATAGGTTCCAACTTTTGACCCTTCAAAATTTTGCGCTTGCGTGCGGGCTACATTTGTAGTTAGCTACATTTGTAGCTCAAAGGTGTCGTCATGCTTGCACAATTGTCTCAAATCCCACCTCGCGAACGACAGGTCGTTGATCTCCTTTACCAGCGGGGCTCGTGCACGGTCGCTGAAATTTGCGATGCGTTACCCGATCGTCTGACCGCATCAGCCGTACGTGCGATGCTGAAACGCCTTGAGTCCAAAGGCTTTGTGGGTCGCAAGGAGAGTGAACGGGGATTCGTTTATTCGCCTACCTTACCGGATAGCCAGGCCCGCCGTGCGGCGCTCACCCAGGTGGTGCAGACCTTTTTCAACGGCTCGCCGATCGGCGCGGCGAGTGCGCTGCTTGGAATGACGCAGCGTTTGAAGCCCAGTGAACTGGACGAGATCGAGAGCATGCTCGCTAGGGCGCGCCAAGCGGCCAAAGACGGAGAGTAACTATGTTCCTTCTCCTGGCCGTTAAGTCGATTTTGGTCGCGCTGGCAACCTTGGTGGTGTTGCGCATGATGAAGCCCCGGTCCGCAGCCGAACGTTCGACGGTCATCCACCTGGGTTTGCTGGCCTTACTGGTTTTGCCGGTTATGACGATAACATTGCCGGCTCTATCACTACCCATACCAAATACTGTATCTGGCAACCTTACCGCTCCGGTCAGCACCATGGCCCGCGTCCTGTTACCTCAATCGCTCCAGACACTCGCAGGGGACGCAGGCGCGCCGCAATCCGGGGCAAGCTGGTTGATTGGCATCATGCCGCATCTTTACTGGCTTCCAACCTTGGTATTGCTGGTGTTCACCGTGATTGCACTGGCGCGTCTTATCGCCCTGAGGACCCGGGCAGACGTTGTTCTTGATCCGGTGTGGCTAAGCGCACTTGCGCATGCTCAGAAGCGTATGAACGTCAAGACTGGCACAGCACTGCTTGCAAGCAAGCATGTTGACTCTCCTGTTAGTTGGGGGCTGATGCACCCCACCATATTGCTCGACGCGCCCGCAGCTTACGACTCCTCTCATGCGAAAGCGATCGTCGCGCATGAAATGGCCCATATCGTCCATCTCGACTGGATGAAACTGATCCTGGCACGCATTGTCACCACCCTGTTCTGGTTTAATCCGCTAGTGTGGCTGCTGGCGCGTGAAGCCCACCAATTGCGCGAGGAGGCAGCCGACGATATGGCAATCGCAGCCGGTATCGGCGGACTGGAGTATGCAGAGTTGCTGGTGAGCGTGACCCGGCTTCAAAATGATCGCCCAGCCTTTGGCGCGCATGGCATGGCATCGGCGAAAAGTGTCCTGCATCGGCGTGTAACTCGCATCCTTGCCGCCAATCTGCAACGCGGTGCGTCCGGCAAGCTGTGGATCGCAGTCTGCGCCATCACCATGTTGTGCCTTGCTGGTCCGTTGTCTCTCGTAAGTGTCGCACCGAGCGTGGCGGGCCCCGCTGTGAAGAGCGCGGTGACAATGGCATCTTCTGACATGTTATCGTATTCTGCACCGCCTTTAGAACCAGTCGGCGGGGTGCGCGCGTCACGTGCCGGAGCTGAGCACATAGAAACGTCTAGGGTTTCAGAACAAGCTGAAACGATTGATGCCGATGCCCTGGTGGAGATGCGCGCCGCCGGCGTCACATCCGCTTACAAGCGCGCAATGGCGGATGCCGGTTTCCCTGACCTGACAGTGGATCAGCTCACTGGCACCCATTTTTCCGGCATTACCCCCGAATATGCTCAGGCCATGCGCAAGGTTGGTATGCCCGCCAACTTCGACGACCTTATGAGCGCGCGACAAATAGGTGTGGAACCTGATTATATAACGACCATGCGTGGGCTGGGCATAACGGGATCGTTCGCGGATTTCCGGACGCTCTGGTCACTTGAAATCACACCGGACGTTGTTCGTAACCTGAAAGCGCGCGGCGTCGTGGTGAACTCTCCCCGCCAATTATTGGCTCTCCACGCCGTTGGCGGAGATCGCGAGCCCTAGCCGCCGCTTCAAGTCCGGCCATCCGCGTCACGGCCAGACGTCTTTTCCAGAAGGCGAATGGTTTCCTATGCCTGCCCCACCATCTATTTTCTACGGGCCTTTTTTGTCCTGCTGACCTTTCTTGGCTTTATTCCTGAAGGAGTTCCAATGCGACCGTTCCTGTTGCTTATCGCCCTGCTGCTTGTACCGGGCGCCGCCTCTGCCGATTCCAACTTCACGCGGATCAATGCGCCCGGAAAATATGCCGTCGGACTGCATATCATTGAGCAATATGATTTTTCTCGCGGCTATCTCGGGAATGCCGACCTGTATACCGGGAAGCCGATACGCGGCGAGCGCGCACGCCCCATCCAGACCCTGATCTGGTATCCAGCTCAAAAGGGAACGGGACGCGCCATGAGCGCCGGCGACTATCTGCGGCTCGGCGGCACGAGCGACTATTTTCCGCACTCAGCCGCCGAACGGTCGCGACTGGAGACAGGTTACGTGGACTTGGAAACTGGCGGACTCACGCCCGACAGAATCAAAGCCGAACTCAGCGCAAGCATGCTCGCCCGTCGCGACGGCACCGAGCATTCGGGCAAGTATCCTGTCATTATCTATGCGCCAAGTTATCAGGCGCCGGCTTTTGAAAATGCGGATCTATGTGAATATCTAGCCAGCCAGGGTTATATCGTCATCGCCAGTCCCAGCACAGGCCCAACCCCAGAAGGTATGAAAGATACCCTTGAAGGTGTTGAAGCTCAGGTGGGTGATATTCAGTTCCTCATCGGCTATGCACACACACTGGCTCAGGCAGATACCGATCACCTCGCCGTTATGGGGTACAGTTGGGGCGGATTGGCCAACGTGATGGCTGCCGCCAAGGACACACGCATTGCCGCGCTCGTATCGCTAGATGGATCTGTGCGGTACTATCCTGATGTTGTCGATCAGTCGCGGTATTTGACACCGGAGCGCGTGAGTGTCCCTCTGCTCTATATCGCTGCCACACCCAAGCAGGTTGAAGAGCTGACTGCCGATGTGAACAAGGATCGGAGCTTTCTGAACAAGATCAAGTATGCCGACCTGTATCGGGTGACGCTCGCACCCTATGTCCACGCCAATTTCTCGGTCATGCTTGGCCAGCGCTTTCTGAGTGATGGCGCATATGGCAATTATAACAAGGATGAGCTTTCCGTAGCGAATGGCTGGCTCGAAACCTATGCTCTTAGATTTCTGGACGGATATTTAAAGGGCGATGCAACAGGCCGAGCTTTCCTTGACGTCCCGGCGGCGCAGACCGGTGCGCCCCCTCACCTGCTAACCGTTTACAAAACCAAGGGACAGGGCCAGCCCGCTACACGGGCAGCGTTTGCCGAAGAGCTGGGGCAAAAGGGATTTGAACAGGCCACGACCGTATACCGGGCATTCCAACAGCGCAATCCAAGCTTTGTCCTCAACGATGATGACCTGATTAGCTGGGGCTATCAGTTACTGGGCAACGGCAACACAGAATTGGCAACCTATATCTTTCGATTCAATACCGAAATACACCCGGAAAGCTGGAATGCCTTTGACAGTCTGGGAGAGGCCTACGCGAAGAATAACAAAAAGCAGTTGGCGATCGACGCTTACGAAATGTCGCTTAAGCTTAATCCCCACAATATCAATGCGGTCGGACGCCTGAAGGCCCTTGGCGTCAGCCCTTAGTCTGACCTCATTCGGCTACGAACACAGGGGTATAAGCGTCGAAATAATATGTCTCTGGTTCGTAGCCTCTCCTCCCCTCCCGCGAATGATGCCACGTAAAAGCTATCAAGTTTGGCATCTGTGCGCCCAAGGCGGAAGTTTGGGCTTGATATCCAACCCGCGCCTGAAACCGGACAATGTGCAATCCAAGTAATTACCAATCGCGGCTTGAGGCGAACGGCGTTACCTGTTAGCGTTTATGATACTCCGGAGCTTCGCTATGCCACCTAGCCCGTCACCAGCTATCGTCTGTCGCCGCGCGTTTATAAGTGGCGCGGTCGCCAGTTTGGCCACACTTAGCGTTTCAGGACAGGCCAAGCCGGCCTTTGCGGCACCTGAAGTCGATATGCTGGCCATTCAGGTGGTGGTCGATGCCGCGACTTTCGGGCCTTTTCTTGACGATATCGATCGGCCAGGCCTGCACGTCGATCGCCACGTCGGCGCTGCGCCGGTCACCGCCGATGGCCACATGTCCAAAAAGGCCCTGTGGGGTGAATTCGGCCTGTCGCTGCTGGCGTCTTCGAAAATGGGCGATGAGACCCGTCGCATCCTGATTGATTTCGGTTATACGCCCGAGGCTTTGGCCAATAACGTGGCTCTGCTGGGCATCGACCCGGACCAGATAGACGCCACGGTGCTCAGCCACGGCCACCTCGATCACTATGGAGGTTTTCCGGGCCTGTTCGCCAATGCCCCGGCCAGGGCGCGCCACATTCCATTTGTCGTCGGCGGCGAAGAAGCCTTCTGTAATCGCATCGCAATGACGGCTAAACCGCCGCTGATCATGGGCGCTTTGGACCGGACGGCCCTGGCTCAAGCCGGGTTCGCTGTCGAGATACGGCCAGAGCCTTCGGTCGTGGCCGGCCAAGCGTTTACCACCGGCATCATCCCATTGCAGACGACCGAACGCGCCGCCATCCCGACCGCCATGCGGCCGGGCGAAGGCTGCAAGGTGACGGATCTGTCCGAGGCCAAACGACTGGCCGAGCAGGCAGCCGACGACGGTGAACACGAACTGGCCACCTGCTACAATGTCAAAGGTCTGGGCCTGGTCGTCATTGTGTCGTGCGGCCACCGCGGCGTGCTCAATTCGATCCGCCGGGCGCAGGCTATTTCCGGTGTGCAAAAAATCCACGCCGTGGTCGGCGGCTTCCATCTTGTCAAGCCGCGCACAGAAGCCGAGGCGAAGGCGACGGCTGCCGCCATGGTGGAGATCGCCCCCGACTATATCATCCCTATGCACTGCACCGGCGAGGTATTCATCACCGAAGCCACGCGCCTGATGCCGGACAAAGTCATTCGGCCTTTTGTAGGTAACCGTCTGATCTTTGCTGCTTAAGCGCTTTCTGGGGCCAGTCTGACTATCTCGACAAATTACGAAGCAAGCGAATGTAACATCTGGCACTTTTCATTCCTCGAATTTGACGACTACGTCTCAACTCGCTTTTCTAAAACCATGACTTCCCTGGCAATAAGAAGGCGGGACGTTCTATAGAAAACCTTGATTTTCTGACAATTGGCTTGAGGTGGTTAGCAACCATGTTCTGAGGACAGCCCACAGTGCTGCTATGATCGAAGACAAAAACAACAAAACGCCGACGTCCGGGTAGAACATATAGACTGCCGTCAAATTCACACCGCTAAATTCAGGCACCATAAATGCCAGAAAATAGCCCAATCCAATCAGCGCCAAAGATGGAACGATAGCCAAAATCATTTTTACAAAGGCAGAATGGCGACTTGCCTTGCCTTTGGTTTTAAGCAAGTTTCTGATTGAAAGCGCGCTGCTCAGCAACAGCAAGACGGTAAGACCGAACGTACCCCACAAGCGCAAAAGGCTGACGCTGGCCGGTGCTATGTCCTCGGCTGGAAGTCCCAAAGCGTAACTGACTGTGCCGCCCACAAGGTTTCCCTCAAGACTGCCGGACATGTTGGTCAGGATAAGAACACCTTGCCGGGTTTGCGGACTATAAGCCACCCTGGAGTAAAATCCTGGATTTAGCCCTCCATGGAAAATCAAGTTTTGATCTCCGAATGTGCCGAATTCCCAGCCAAATTCGTAACCGCCCCTACGATCCTTTGAAAGCGCTTTGGAGAGTGACGCAGGTATGATACGCGGATCATGCTCAAATACGGCAACGAGATAGGTCGCCAGATCTTCGGCGCTCGCAGTGATACCGCCGGGACCAGCCATCATTCTGCCAGCTACAAAGTCGCGTTCAACCATGTGGCCAAACCATTGTGTGTGCCCGACCGCCGGACGCAACGATCCCGGTTTCGCGATCTGCACAAACGAATTCTTCATTCCCAACCTGGAGAAAATGCGGCCCTCTACCGCATCCTCATAAGACCGCTTGTCCACGGTCTCGATCAAATGCGCAAGGAGTGCGTAGTTCGCGTTGGAATATTCGAAATGCTCGCCTGGCGTTGCGCGCAGTGTTGCGACTTTCAGCTTTGCGGCTACACGTGTCATCGCATCTCGCCCTCGGTAGGTTGTCGATTGACTGCGATTTCCGTCCAGGGTCGATATTCCACTGCGATGATTCAAAAGCTGACGGATGGTAATCAAATCCGAAAGGGCCTTGTCACTTGTTCTGAACGACACGAGGTACTTAGAGATCGGATCATCAAGCGACAATCGCCCTTCATCTGCGAGTTGCAAAACGATCAACGCGGCGAACGATTTGCTAACTGAGCCGAGTTGAAAAGGCGTTTGAGGCGTCACGAGCGTACCTGCGTCATCTGCGCGCCCCAGCCCCTTCACATGGGTTATCTTGCCATCGGAAAACAGCGCAACCGCCGCTCCCGGGACATGAAGTTTTTTCATTCCACTTTCGACATAAACGTCCAGTTGCTGAGGTGACGGCAATGGAGGCTCCGGGGTCTTCGCTGAAGCATTACCGCTCATCAGCGTCCCGCCGAGGGCCAACAAAACCATCAGGCTGAACATCGCCACCGAAACTGCTCTTGTCACGTCGCTAACTCCTTTTATTGATCTTCGTGGCTTGAATTGGAGCCCGACGGCGTGTCAACCTCTCCTTCGCGAATGGGGTAGTTCTCTTCGCGAACGGAGCGTGGCATGACGGCGGCAATAGTGATCAAACATTTGATGACCTTCAGGCTGGGTCGTTCGGGCGTGATCGAACTGGTTGGACTAGTGCTATTTGGGCTTTTCCTGGCCACGATCGCGCCATTCGGTACGGCGGCGGCGCCAGGTGCATTCCGCCATCTCTATTGGCAGTTGGCAGTGATTGGCGGCGGGCTGATTGCCGCATCAATCGAGCCGATTTTCGCGCGCCGATTTACAGGGAACCCCCTGCTCTTCGTCCTCGCCCAGTTGGCGGCCATGACGCCTGCGATAGCTGTTTGGGTTTCGCTGTTGCCGGTGTTCATCTTCGGCGAACCCGTCTCGACAGGGCGCATCCTCCAACTTCTTCCGGATGTCCTGTCGATCAATATTGCCGTTTTGGTCTTGACCTGGCTGGCGCGGAAGGCCCTAAATCCGAGCAAGGCGCTGCGGACCGCGCCAGAGGTTTTCGCTCCCCTCGCCATTCGCCGCAAACTTCCGCCGCGGTTAGCGAGGGCGCGTCTGATCGCAGTTGAGGCAGAGGATCACTATCTGTGTATCCGCACCGAGGCCGGATCGGCCCTGGTGGCGATGCGGCTGGGGGACGCGCTGGACGCGCTGTCGCCACTCGATGGCTTTCGCACTCACCGATCATGGTGGGTCGCACGAACCGCCGTCCAAGCCGTACGTTGGAAGGGCGGCCGCGGCACCCTGGCCCTGTCGGATGGATCGTCTGCACCGGTAAGTCGCACCTATGCCGCTGGCTTGAAGGACACCGATTGGGCTGCGACAGTCGCCCAGCTCGATCCGTCCGTTTCGGATCACCTGCAATAACAGTTTCGTGGCCATAACCCACCTTCGCCTTCGCGCCCGATGCGGACGTTCACATTTTGTCGTAAATCCTAAAAGCAGATATCACCGAACGGGTCTTGTCTACTTCGCCCAAGCGCTGGCAGCCCCCATTTTTTTACACTAGAAGGAGGAGGTATTTGATTTTTGGCTTGGCAACCTGACAGATGGCGACGGATGAACGCACCTTGAGAATATATAGCGGTACACCGGAGTCGGCGGCGATGGCCAAAAGGGTCCAGACCGCGATGATATTAACGGCAAAGCTCAACCGATTGACATACGCGGATGCGAGCGAAATTCGAGCCTTATTCGCGGAAATTATTGGCAGGCCCGTCGACGAAAGTTTTTTCTTGATACCGCCATTTTACACAACTGGTGGCTCCGATATTAGGGTCGGCCGGAATGTCTTCGTAAACCAAAATTGCACTTTCTATGATCTCGGCGGACTGGACATTGGTGACAATGTTATGATCGGGCCGAACGTTAGCTTGATCACATCAAGTCATCCTATCGAGTCCTCGAAACGGCGGGACGGCGTAATAGCAAAGCCAATTAAGATTGAGCAAAATGTTTGGATTGGTGCCGGCGCAACTGTCATAGGCGGGGTAACAGTCGGCGAAAATTCCGTTGTTGCAGCGGCATCGGTTGTTACGAAAGACGTGCCGAGAAATACGTTAGTTGGCGGAAATCCCGCGCGAGTTATTCGTTCCATTGCTGAGAGTTAGACGTCCTCCTCGCGCCCGAAGCGGAAATGTATCAACCTGATATCGATTTGCGATTTCCCCCAAAAGCGGAAGCCTAAATTAATCAGCGGCACGCGGATCATAAACATCTCCTGAGGGCCACCACAGATTTGGGGCCCGAGTAGGCTGATCTGTCCCAGGTGTGAGTTTCACTGTAGTGCCGCACCAGTCCCATCTCCCGTCTACGGCAGCCCCTGCTTCATAAACCTTCATAGGATCGGAGATGTCGTATTTAGCCTCAGCAACGAAACGCGCGCTTACTTTGCCGTCCTTGTCAACTCTACGTTCGACCATTCTATAATCGTGCCCCCTAAGTTCGTTTTCGAGAACTTTCATGGACTGACGAGCTGCCATTGCTTCAGCCCAGCATTTCGCCCATGGGCCGAGCTCCGGTGCATCAAGCCCGCGAATGTGAATGGCGACGCCGTCGATAACAACAGTATCACCGTCGAGCACCTTGTCGAAGTGAGTTGTTGGCTGGTCAGGCAATACTATCGTATCATCCCACCCCCTGGTCACCGCCATCCTGTAGGCAACCGCCGCTATAAGAAGATGGGTAGTAGCAAGCGTGATAATGACAAATGGATTGATTTTCATACTTTGCCCCCCCGAACATGCTCAACGGCATTCTTCGAAAGTCGACCACGGCTGAATCAAAAGGTCAATGACACGCCGCCGGGGACGTTCTATTCTTCAACGCGCCCTTTGCGGTCATTCTTATTTTCGCCGGGCTCGCTGCCCGAGAGCGGAAGCGTTTACTGTTACGAGAGCGAAATCATATTTCCAGGACTACTCCGAAGGGCGAGCGTTTTAGCGAGCTCTCCCGCATGGCGAATTGCCGAACTTCAGTGCTTTTTCGATGGCCAGTGTTGCGCCGCATGTAAGACACGCAGAATTCGGATTGTGTCACCAGCTATGTCGTAGATCAGGATATAATTTGGGTGAACCACCAGCTCTCTGGTGCCTGAAACACGCCCTGCCCGCCCCAGCATGGAATGCTTTATAAGGTCGGCGGCGCGCTTCTCAAACAGTTCGTCCATATTCAAGGCAGCAACCGGGTCGTCATCCTCGATACGGGTGTAGATTTCGCTGCGATCAATTCGAGCTTCAAGCGTCCATGCAGTTTTCACGAAGCGGTCCGACCCAGCTTACGGCGTGTTTCAGCTCGCCTGGCGGCAAATTCCGCCTCAACGTCTTCAGAGGGAATGAGGTTCCCTGCATTAGCAGAATCAAGACCAACTTGCACTTGCAGCCGAAACCATGCGTCATATTCAGCTTCGTCTTGTTGGCGTCTCACATAGTCCCTCATAAAGCTACGCAACAATTGCGCACCTGTTTGATCATGTGCCTTTGCGGCTTCGCTAAACGCGGATTTCAAATTGTCTTCAACCCGGAAAGTGAACGTGGCTTCACCCATACATACCTCCATGTGTTACGCGGTAACTCCACCGTAGCACAAAATGTACCGTGAAGGTAGTCCGGCCACTCCTTTTTCGGGGGGTGGACCTGTCGATCCTNAACCAAGGGATTAGAGACAACGTCTTAGAGATTTTTTCACAGAAAGGCCGGTCAAAGCCTGCATTGTGAGCGGTCAAAAAGGCTTCTGAAGTCCGCCAACGTCGCGTAAACGGCATGGACAAGAAGGGAAGGTAG
>NZ_AQWM01000063.1 GCF_000376105.1 Asticcacaulis benevestitus DSM 16100 = ATCC BAA-896 | reverse complement strand
CGTCCAGAGCGACAACTTAATCTCGTTATCGAAGAGAGCGGCGCTTATACCGCATCATTTTTTAGTGTCAAGCTTTTCTTTTCAAAAAGATTTTCTCGACAACCAAACCGCTAAACCAACAACCGGAAACATCCGAAAGCCCTTTCAGCGGAGCGGCGTTTCTAGGGAAACACCGCAAACGAGTCAACCAGTTTTTTAAAAGAATGTCGTTACCGAAAACTCTATCAAAACCAATCTGTCGCCCCAACCAAAAATCCTCGGAAAGACTTAAATCATAACCGTTTCCGGTTCCTCATGTCGTCGCTTCCAAAGCCCCTCAGTCGGGAGACCGGCTTCTAAGGAGATGAGCAGGACGAGTCAACACGCAAAAACGTATTGCCTGTGAATAAAGCAAAGAAACCAAGGGTTTTGCGCATTCCCTAGGATTTATCGCCAGACCTTTGCGTTTCTATCCACTGATTGACCTGTTGCGACAGGATATCGAGCGGCACGGGACCGTTCTTCAATATCTGATCATGAAAATCGCGCAGGTCAAATCTGGGGCCAAGTGCGGCCTCTGCCTTGGCACGCAATTGCCGGATGCGGATTTCACCCAGCTTATAACCCAGCGCTTGCCCGGGCCAGCCGATATAGCGATCAACCTCGTTCCGGATCGAGCGCTCGCTCATGCCGGTATTGTCACGCAAGCAGGCCATGGCCTGCTCGCGGTTCCAGCCCAGGACGTGCATCCCCGTGTCAATCACCAGACGACAGGCGCGCCACATCTCCAGCGACAGCCGGCCGAAATCCTCGTAGGGCGTGCGGTACATGCCCATCTCGACGCCGAGGTGCTCGCTGTAAAGCGCCCAGCCTTCGACATAGGCGTTGATATCATCACGGCGGCGGAACATCGGCAGGGCAGCATTCTCCTGCGCCAGAGCGATCTGGAGATGGTGGCCCGGCACGCCCTCGTGCATGGCCCAGGCGGTCAGGCCATAGGTCGGGCTCTGATCAAGATGATCGGTATTGATGATCACCGTGCCCGGTACGCCCTGCACCAGGCTGCCGGGATTATAGCCCGACGACGAACTTTTAAGCTGGGGGTCCACCTCGTGCACCGTCACCGGCAAATGCGGCAGGGTTCGGAAATAGCGCGGCAACAGGCCTTGGGCACGGATCAGGATGCCGCTGACCTGATTGTAGTAGTCCTCCGGCGACGTGGCACGGAATTGCGGATCGGTGCGCAGGAAGGTCTGGAACTCGGCAAACGTCCCCTTGAAGCCGCTGGCCTTGATGTCGGCGTCCATCTCGGCGCGGATGCGCTTCATTTCCTCCAGGCCCAGCGCATGGATCGCTGCTGGCGTCATGTCGGTCGAGGCGTTGCGATGGATGAGGTACTGGTAATAGGCCTTGCCGTCCTTGAGATCGCCGATGGCGATGCTTTCCGGCGCCGCCGGCACATAATCATCCCTGAAGAAGGCCACAAGCGCCCGTTCGGACGGCCGGATGTCGTTGGCGACCACATCTGTGGCCTCTGCCAGCAGACGCCCCCTCACCTCTTGAGGGATGCTGTCGGGCAAGGCCTTGATCGGACCGAGCAGGCTGTGATCAGGCAAGGGCTGCGAAGCGTGGGCTTCGAGCACGCGCAGAGCGTTGGCGGCGACCAGCTTCGGACGCAGGAACCCGGTCTTGATCCCGCGCCGCATATTCGCGGTCTCGGTCGCATAATAGGCCGGCAGCGCCTTGAGCTTGGCGATCCAGGCACGCGCCTCGGGCTCGGTGCGCAGCACCACGCCTGTGGCGGCATAGTCCGGCGTGGTGAAGAAGCCGTCGCCGAAATTGAACGGCACACGCGCCTCATCGAAGCGCAGACCGTCGAGCTCTAAGTTGAGGCGATCCTTCACCAACGCCTGATTGAGGGCCTGATCCGGACACAGGTCACTGGTCTTGATCGCTGTCAGGCGTGTCATCAGGCCTTTGAGGGCACTACCATAGTCGGTCAGGGCCTTGTCGCTGTCGTCGGGCCATTGCGCCAAAGCCGCCAGATTACCGTTGCTGCTTTCACGCAAAGGATCGCGTGAAGCGGCCAGGTTTTCATATTCCGAAACAACAGCGCTCATCAGCCGGTCGGCGGGCGCCTGACAGGTAGCGGTGACGGGCGCAGCCAGCGCGGCGTGAGCGGTGCCGCTCATGAGGAGACACATGGCAAGAGTCAGAGCATATCTAGTCATCGGGATTCGCTTTCTTGTCGGGATAAGGGCCCTTGCCGCCCTCAGCTATGAAACGGTCGATACGGGCTTCCAACACCGGCAGAGGTACTGAGCCCAGTTCCAACACCGTATCGTGGAAGGCGCGAATATCGAACCTGTCGCCCAAAGCGGCCTCGGCCTTGTGGCGGACCTTCCAGATGGTCATCTCGCCGATATAGTAGGACAGCGCCTGACCAGGTGTATTGATGTAACGATCGACCTCGGTCGTGATCTCGTGTTCCGACAGGGCGGTATTGTCGCGCAGGTAAGCGATCGACTGGTCGCGGGTCCACCCTTGCGCGTGCATGCCGGTATCAACCACAAGCCGGCAGGCGCGCCACATCTGATAGGTCAGCATGCCAAACCGCTCATAGGGTGTGTGATACATCCCCATCTCGACACCGAGACGCTCAGAGTACAGCGCCCACCCCTCGCCATAGGCGGAGATATAGGTCGACTGGCGGAAGGCCGGCAGGTCTTCGTTTTCCAGGGCCAGCGGCATCTGCATGGCGTGACCCGGCGCGCCTTCGTGCAACACGAGGGCCGGCAGGGTGTAGAGCGGACGCGACGGCAGGTTATAGGTGTTAAGGATCAGCACCCCCGGTCCGCCATTGCCGCCCGTGTTGAAGGGCGCGATGGCGTCAGGCGTCGGGATGACGGCAAAACGCATACGCGGCAGACGACCGAAATAGTCCTTGGCCTTGCCGTCGAATTCCTTCGATATCCAGGCGCCGCGATCAAGGAACGCCTGCGGCGTGGTGACATAGAATTGCGGGTCGGTACGCAGGAAGGTGTTGAAGGCCTGCAGGTCGCCGGTAAACCTGACCTCGGTCATGATCGCCTGCATTTCGGCCTTGATACCGGCAACCTCGGCCAGCCCGATCTGGTGGATCTGGTCGGGCGTCATGTCGAGCGTCACATATTCGCGGATCAGCGACTGGTAATAGGCCTTGCCGTCCGGCAGATCGTAAGCCGCAATGGTCGGGCGCGCGTGGGGGATATAGTCGTCGCGCACGAAGGCCAGCAGTTTCTTATGCGCCGGGATGACGCTTTTCGTAATGGCCTCGATGCCGAGTTTTTTCAGTTCCGCCTGTTTATCGGCCGGGATACTGGCCGGCATGGTGAGAAATGGCGTGTAGAAGACGGTTTGTTCCGGCGTCTTGTTCTCAAAAGCGATGGCGATCGATGAATCACGCCCCTGCAGAGAGACCTTCGACGGTGTGAAACCGCGTTTCAGGCCGGCGCGCAGATTGTCTCTGCTCTGGTCGAAGAAGCGCGGCACATCATTGAGATAGGCGATATAGTTGCGATAGTCCTGCTCAGTACGCAGGGTCTTGCGCGCGGCATAGGACAACCCGCTCCAGAAGCCGAAGTTCATTTCATAGCCGCGGAACCTCTGACGCGACGCCAGGGTTTCGATCTGATTGCGATAGACGGTGTAATTGACCTGCGCCTCTGGCGACAACGCCTTGACGTCGATGGCATCGAGTTGCGACAACACCTTGGTCCAGTAGACCAGCTTCGCCGCCTGTGCGGCTTCGGACACATCGGGGAAGCGCACGCGCACCTTGTCTTCGCCATCGTCCTCATCATCGTCGGTCAGGGCTTTACGCCATGCCCACTCGGTTTTGTAGATCGAGTTAAAGGCGGCATCGGCAGATGCGGGCGCGATCGTTTCGGCCTGAGCCGGCAGGGCGGATGCGGCGGCGACCGTGATGGCAAGCACACAGGCCAGAGCGATCGATTTGGGCAAGGCGGTCATGATTTTGCGTCTCCTCCTAGGGAAGACACAAACAGTATACCGTATATGTTATTTGTAAACGCCTAGGGAAGCGCTTTGAGAAAGCGGCACACCACGCGCACGGAGTTCTCAGCAGCGAGGCTCATAAAGACGTTCATTTCATTGGCTTCGTGTTCCGCGCCCGCCAGATCGGACAAACTGCGAAAGGCGATAAACGGTATGTCGTTGGCGTAGGCGACGTGGGCGGCGGCAGCGCTTTCCATGTCGGCAACGCGCGCCTCAAAGGTTTCGAACACGTAGTCGCGGTAATCGGCATTGTCGAGAAAGGCGCTGGAGGAGACACCGGCGCCACCGACCACAAAGGCCGGCACATGATCAAGGCTGCGCCCGTCCGGGGTTTGCGCTGACAACACGATATCTTCCAGACCTTGCGCCACCTCAAGCATGAACGGATCAACCTCGAACCAGACGCGCGGTTTGGCAGCCTGTGCACCAGTGCCTACGATGACCGTATTGGGCAGCATCATGCCAAAGGCTGGCATATCCGGCGCCCAAGTCAGCCAGTCCGGCTTTGCAAAGCCCGCCGCCACCTGACGCCCCATGATGATTTCCAGTGACTGCGCCCAGCGCGCCGGCGCCACGACATCGCCGACGCGGAGCAAGGGATCAAGCCCGCCAGCGATACCGGTAAAGATCAGCTGAGTGACGGTAAAACGGTCGAGCAAGCCTTGCGTCGTCATGGCGGCATTCACCATGCTCATACCGCTCATCGTCAGGACGATCTCACGGCCCTCCAGCACACCGGTGACACAGCTCAGCCCCTTGAAACGGTGATGCTCCTGCCGCTCGACGCGGTGGATGAGGCGGTTCCACTCCGGCTCGAAGGCGGTCATAAGGGCGATGCGCGGTGTCTTATCCATGATGCTCGATTAAGCCTCTGTGGTGACCTTGCCAAGACGGAGGGTTCGTTGAAATGCCGCCGCGCAAAAATTTTGTCCGGATTTGAGCAAATTTCCACATTTGCCCAAGGGTTTTCGCAAGTTCGCGCACATTAAGACAGGCAATCCCGCAGGCTCTGACATAGGCTGATTCGACCGCTTCCCCGGAAACCTGCCGATGACGACCGATTTTTCAACCTTCACCGATATCGAAAAACACGCCCTGACCAAGGGTACGGGCGGTTATCTGACCCTCGACCTCGGCGCCCTTTGCGCCAACTATCTGCTGCTGCAAAAACAGGCCGGCGAGGCGCGGGTCAGCGCGGTGGTCAAGGCCGACGCCTATGGCATCGGTGCGGACAAGGTCGCGCCGGTGCTCTATCAGGTCGGCTGTCGTGATTTTTTCGTCGCCCATGCCTGCGAGGCCTTCAGCTTGCGCCAGCGCCTGCCCGCCGATGCCAGCCTTTATGTCCTGAACGGCCTGATGCCCGGCGCCGAGGCCGCGTGCGCCGACCAGAACATTATCCCCGTGCTGAATTCCGCCGATCAGATCGCCCGTTGGCTCGAAGTGGCGGCGTCGCGTGGGGAGCGTCTCCCCGCCGTCCTGCAATTCGACACCGGCATGTCCCGGCTGGGCCTCTCACCCGAAGACCGCGAAGCCCTCGATTGCGAAGCGATCAAGGCGCATCTCGATGTCCACTTTCTGATGAGCCACCTCGCCTGCGCCGACGAACCGTCTCATTCAGCCAACCTGGGTCAGCTTGCCGTGATGCGTGAGATCAGCGCGCACTTTCCAAACGCCGCCGTCAGTTTCGCCAATTCCGGCGGCCTCTTCCTCTCGCCAGACTTCCGCTACCAGCTCGCCCGTCCCGGTGTCGCCCTCTATGGCGGCGCGCCCAACGACGCGCGTCCTAACCCGATGCAGCCGGTTGTTGGTCTGCATGTGGCGGTGATCCAGACGCGCACCGTGCCCGCCGGCACCCGCATCGGCTATGGCGGCACCTATGTTGCGGCCACAGAGATGAAGCTGGCCACTATTGCCGCCGGCTATGCTGACGGCCTGCCGCGCTCACTAAGCCCGCGCGGCGCGGCCTGGTTTGGCGATGTGCGTTTGCCAATCGTCGGCCGCGTATCGATGGACAGCATCATTCTCGATATCAGCGCGCTTGCGGACGGTACGCTTGTCGCGGGGCGCTTCGTCGAACTGATCGGGCCGCACCAGTCGCTCGACGCCATCGCCGCCGATGCCGGCACCATCTCCTATGAAATCCTGACCTCGCTTGGTCGTCGATTCCATCGTGAATATCTTTAAATTTTTGGGGTTCGCATGAAGATCGTCATTTTGGGCGCCGGCGTCATCGGTGTCACGTCAGCCTGGTATCTGGCAAAAGCCGGCCATGAGGTCACTGTCATCGACCGCCAGTCGGGCGCGGCGCTGGAGACCAGTTTCGCCAATGCCGGCGAAGTTTCGCCCGGCTATTCCTCGCCGTGGGCTGCGCCCGGCATTCCGCAAAAAGCGCTCAAGTGGCTGTTCATGGAAAACGCCCCCCTGATCGTGCGGCCAACCGTCGATCCCGACACCATCCGCTGGATGATGGCGATGCTGCGCAATTGCACGAAGGCTCGCTATTCGCTCAACAAGGGCCGCATGGTGCGTTTGGCTGAATATTCGCGCGACTGCCTGATAAACTTACGCCAAGACACCGGCATTCAGTACGACCAGCGCATGCAGGGCACACTCGAAGTGTTCCGCAAGCAGCAGCAGATGGACAATATCGGCAAGGATGTCGAGGTGTTGCGCGCCGGCGGCGTACCGTTCGAAATTCTGGATGCGGCTGGCTGCGCCAGGGCCGAACCGGGCATCGACGCCAGCAAAATCGTCGGCGGCCTGCGACTGCCTAATGACGAGACCGGCGACTGCTACAAGTTCACAACCGGCCTGGCCGAACGCGCGGCCACCTTAGGCGTCACCTTCATCTACGATGTCGATATCCGGGCGCTGCGCCATGAGGGCACGCGCGTCGTCGCCGTTGAGACCTCAAACGGCGATATCGAGGCCGATCTGTTCGTCGGTGCGCTTGGCAGCTACACGCCGAAACTGGTCAGACCGCTTGGTCTCGATCTGCCGGTCTATCCCGTCAAGGGCTATTCCCTGACCGTGCCGATCATCAATGCGGCCAAGGCGCCGGTCTCGACGGTGATGGATGAGACCTACAAGGTGGCGATCACTCGCCTGGGTGACCGTATCCGTATCGGTGGCATGGCGGAAATCGCCCGTTTCAGCACGGATCTGCCCCCTGCCCGTCAGGCCACCCTCACTCAATCGGTTGAGGGTCTCTTCGGCGGCGCCGGCGATCAGTCGCAGGCCAAGTTCTGGTCGGGCCTGCGCCCGATGACGCCCGATGGTACGCCGGTTATTGGGGCGACGCGCTACAAGAACTTCTACCTCAACACAGGCCATGGCACGCTGGGATGGACGATGTCTTGCGGATCGGCGCGTGTTCTGGCCGACCTGATCAGCGGCGCTACGCCTGAGATCGAAACCGGTGACCTGAGCCTGAGCCGCTACGCTTGAGCCTTCACAAGGTCTGAAGCAGGCTCCGGGGCTCGGGCTTTTACCTAAGTGACAGGTCAATCGCTTCTTGCCTTTTTGCGCCCGTCTGCAGAGCGGTCTGATAGGCAGCTTCCAGAGCGTAGGGGCGGCCCTCAGCCAGTACCCGTATCAGGGAGGCGGCTAGCATCAAGCAGTTCCTGATAGGTGGTTTGTCAAAGACAGGAACATCGGGCGCATGAAGTTAGCCTACGAAAGCAATTATCGTTGGGTAAGACCTGTCACAGCAGGTTCCCTTATCTTTCTGTCACGCTGAGACATCTTTCTGGGTCTGATGTGAGGTGTCTCCACAAGTCTTCCTGCCATAGAGGGTAGTGGGGCTAAAAAGGCTGTGACCTGGCTTATAACAGGCCCTCTGTTCAGTCCGCGCCTTGGCGACCCTCTTTCAGGTCGGCCAAGGCGAGCGGGCGCTGAAATTTCCTCATATCTCCATGGCGTTAGAAGACTCTGTTATAGAGTCAAGTTAAGTAAGTTAAGAGCGGAATGCCCCCTCTCAAAGCCTTATAAAGCAAGGCTTTGCGAAACAGCCCGGTCTTTGATCCCCCGTGCTTCCGTCTTTAATCCCCCGTCTGATAGTCATTGATCCCCCGTGGTCCGGGTCACCCATCCCCCGTGGCCTGTGGGCGAATCGGTGGTTGATATCCACAGGATAAAGGGGTTCCAGAAGCAGCTTTTACACACAAGACCGCGTCATAACCGGTCACTGATCCCCCGACGGGCCGAATTTGAGCCGGCAAAATGGCTTTCTCCCCCCTTTTCGCACGGCTAAGGCCATCTGGTCACCGTTCCCCCGACTCAAACGGAGCGAATCGGTCACTGATCCCCCGTCAATCCGGTCACTAATCCCCCGATAGCCACCAGGCGAATCGGTCACCGTTCCCCCGATCAAAACCCACCGTATCCGCGTCAAGTCTTTATGCTTAAACGCTGTCGACTTCGAGACGGCGGCGGTCCTCCGCATTCTGACGTTCCATGCGCTTGAAATCTTCCCTCACGCTGGCGCGCATTTCGATATCGCGACGGATGAAATGCACGGCTGGCGAGCCATCGGCCACCTTGGTGAAGGTCATCACATATTCGGGCAGGGCATTCTTGGCCACAACGCGCTTGAGCAGGTAGGTGAACTGCTTGAGCGGGCTATCTGAGCCTGTTTTTTCATGCAAAAGCGAGACGCGGCAGGTCCAGCCCTGCTCCTGTTCGCCGGCGTGCTTGCGGGCGGCACGATAGAGTGCGCGTTCCATGCCGCCGGTCAGCAGGAAATAGTCCTGGTGCATGGTGAGCAGAGCCTTGTCGGTGACGATACCCTGATAGACCCAGTCCGACAGCGTGATCGAAATGCCGCGCGGCGCTTCGGTTTCGGGGTCGACCTCAAGCTGGAAGGCGTCAATCCAGCCGAACTGCGCCTTGTCCTTGCGCTTGGGTGCGCGCAGAGAGGTCTGGATGGTGGTCGATTCCAGACGCTGCAGCGCCGCATGCAGCTCCTGGTAGGACTTGCCGCCGGTGTCGCGCTTGATGGCCCTCAGCAGGTCGTAGGAGGTCGTCCGCAGGGTGCGTGGCAGGTCATTGATCCCCTGCTCCTTCATGCGGTTGAGCTGCGACGCCGCCCAGATCATGACATCGGCGTCCCAGATGGTGGCGATACCGAATTCGGCATTGCCGGAAACCTTGACCCAGGTGTCGCCATCGGGACTGGTATATTCTATCGGTTTCAGTCGCTTGCGCTTGGCGAGCGAGAAGAATGGCCGCTCCATGATCTCGCGCTGATCCTTCAGCGACAGGTCGCTGATTAGCGGAATGAACAGGTCGAACTGGCTTTCTGCGTGGCGCCTGGACATTATTTACGACCAGGGGTTTCGCCGCGTTCCAGCGCACCTTCGAGGGCGATGACTGCCTGCTCGAAAACCTCACCCAAAACAAGGCCTTGTGCGTCCGCCAGGGCGTAGAAACGGCGCAGCGCGTCGTCGGTCACCTTAAGATTGAGCTGGCGGTTGCGGCCGGTGCGGTAGCGGCGCTGCAATTGTGGCTCGGTAAGCGGTTCAGGTGCGGGCGCGGCTATCGGTTCACGGCTGGAAAAACCGCGCGCTTCAGCGACGGTACGCAGGGCGTCCTTGTCCGGCCGCTCCGCGTTGACGCCGCGCGGGGTGAAGGATGACAAGTCAAGATCAAGGTCATCGTCGAAGATTGAGGCGCGCTGGGCGTGTGTGTCGGTGCTCATCTTACGCCACCTTCGAGGATGCCATGGGCGCGGACGTGGTGGACGGGTGTGCGCCCTCCCCTGCCCCGTTTTGCGCCGCTTTCAGGATATCGACCACCTCGCTGGCGAAATCGCGCGCATTGAGGATGGCCTTGTCGATATTGTTGACCTGGGCGCGATCGAGGGTTTCCAAGGTACCGCCGAACGAGAACATGGCCTTGAAGGCCTCGCGTTCGTGCATCTGGGTGTGGAACAGGTTGACGCCATGGTCGCGCAACTGCTCGTGGATGCTGGTCAGAGTGCGCGGCTTGATGACCGGATTGGTGCGGGTCAGCAGCACGAAGTGCGGGATGGGCCGACGGCTCTGACGCTCAGTATTCTTAATAAGACTCAAGGCCTTGGCGGCTTGCTTGGCGTCTAGCTGTGAGCCTTGTGTCGGGACGACGACGAGATCGGAGGCGCCGATGGCGTAGGCCACGGTGAGCGAGGCGGTGCCTTCACAATCGACCACGACGAAAGGTGCGGTGGCGTGCGCCTCTTCGATCTTGTCGAGGATATTTTCCTGATTGGCGTCGGATACGATGGAGATGTTGTCCGGGCAGCCCTTTAGCTGTGACCAGGCGGCGATCGGGCGGTTCGGGTCAGCGTCAATGATAATGACCCGCGCCTTACGCGCCAGTTGCGTTGCCAGCAAGGTAGCGGCGGTGGTCTTGCCGACGCCGCCTTTTGGCGAGATGAACGAAATTACGGGCATTGTGAAGTCCTCTTAAGGCACCGCCTGGGTTGGGTCGGTAGCTATCCGCTAGCTGTCAGCTCTAAAGTGATTCTCTGTCGGGAAGCTAGCGGCTAGCTAAGGTGTAGCTGCAAGATAGCTAACGGACAGTTAACCCATATCTGGAAGCTGCCGGAAAGCAGCCAAACAGCTACCGGAGCGCTTTTAGATAGCTATCGGCCCGATGCCGGGCAGCTAGCTGGCCGCTATCAGCCACCATTCTGGTAGCTACCGGCTAGCTATTGTGAGGCTAGCGAGTAATCGGAGGGCAGGTAGTAAGGGCGATTCTGAGTGCAGGACAAAGCCGTAGACTGTCCGGAAATCACTAGTGAGAGGACCAAAACGTTCTCAAATAGCGGTCGCAGAGCGCTTCAAACACCCGGAGCAAGCGAAGCCGTTCAAATTGCGGGTGAGGGGAGGGTGAAAAAACAGTTAAATAAAACAACGGCATAGCCATTTGGTAGCTAACGGCTAGCGTCAATAAGGCAAGCGCTACGATCGATGCATAAAAAAGCGCGTGCCAGATACCGGACACGCGCTTGGAGTTGTCTCTACTGAACTAATCTTACTGAGTCACAGAATACGGGATTCGCGCTGTTTTGAAATATGTTAGCCAGAGCGATTCATAGTCAGCAGGAGAAGCCGTATGAGTGGCGTAATTACCAGTATAAGTGAAGCGGCGTTTTCGGATTTTGTCCATAGTCTGGTTGATGTAATCGGCCATGCTGACCGTGCGGTTCCGTTGAAGGATTACTGTCTTGGACTGCTTTTGCCCGTTGAACGAAAGAGCGTTGAGCCGTTGGCAGCGGTGACTTCGCCTTCGCGAGAGGGTGCTTCCGCAAATCGAGCAGCATGGACCGATTAAGGCCTGGATCATCGACGACACCGGCTTTCCCAAAAAGGGCAAGCACTCAGTGGGCGTAGCGCGACAATATTGTGGTCAACTCGGCAAGCAGGATAACTGTCAGGTCGCCGTCAGCCTGTCGGTTGCGAACGCTGCGGCCAGCCTACCGATCGCCTATCGNCTTTATTTGCCTGAGACTTGGTGCGATGATCCAGAGCGGCGGCGTAAAGTGAAGGTCCCTGAGGAGATAGGCTTCCAAACAAAGCCAGCTATCGCACTTGATCAGGTCCGCACCGCTAAGACTGCCGGTGTTGCGCCTGGGGTGGTATTGGCTGACGCTGGCTACGGAGCGGATGGCAGCTTCCACGCTGGCCTGACCACGCTTGGCCTCACCTATGTCGTGGGTGTACAGCCGACACTCAGTGTCTGGCGTCCAGGGCAAGCCCCTTTGCCTCCAAAACCTTGGAGTGGCCGGGGACGACCACCGTCGTTGCTGCAACGTAATCCCGACCACGCGCCCATCTCGGCCAAGGCGCTGGCACGGGAGCTGCCGCCCGAGGCCTGGAAAACGGTCTGCTGGCGAGAAGGTACGAATGTGGACCTGAGTTCACGCTTTACAGCTCTTTGGCTGCACCNGGCCTCCCGCGACTATAACCTGACAGAACCCCGCCCTGAGGAATGGCTGCTGATCGAATGGCCTGAAGGCGATGAAGCGCCGCTCAAATACTGGCTTGCCACCCTGCCAGCCGACACGTCACT
>NZ_AQWM01000062.1 GCF_000376105.1 Asticcacaulis benevestitus DSM 16100 = ATCC BAA-896 | reverse complement strand
GGCGCCACCTGACGCGCTGAAGGGCAGGTAACCCAGTTCATCAAGGATGACCATGTCGAGCTTAAGTAGCCGATCCGCCATCTGTCCAACCTTGCCCTGGGCCTTTTCCTGTTCGAGCAGGTTGACCAGTTCGATGGTCGAGAAGAAGCGAACCTTCTTTCGGTGATGCTCGACAGCCTGCACGCCCAGCGCCGTGGCGACATGTGTTTTGCCGGTGCCAGGCCCGCCGATAAGGACAACGTTGTGCGCACCGTCCATAAACTCGCAGCGGTGCAGTTGGCGAACCAGGGCTTCATTGACCTCACCAGAGGCGAAGTCATAGCCTGACAGGTCCTTGTAAGCCGGGAAACGGGCCGACTTTATCTGATAGGCAATAGACCTGACCTCACGCTCGGCAGTCTCTGCCTTCAGAAGCTGTGACAGGATCGGCATCGCGCTTTCAAACGCGGGCGAGCCCTGTTCGGTTAGTTCGCCGACGGCCTGGGCCATGCCGTACATTTTCAGGGCACGCAGCATGATGATGATGGCGGCGCTGGCAGGATCATGACGCATGACGGCCCTCCGCGCGCAAGGCATCGTAGCGCTCAACATTGGCCAAGGGTTCTTGCGTCAACCGAAGCGCCTGTGGCGCATCGATCGTATCCGGCGGCGTTGTGCCGTCGATCAGGCGATGTAAGATGTTCAGGATATGCGTCTTGGTCGGCACGCCACCGGCCAGCGCCAACTCGACAGCCTGCAACACGACCTGCTCGTCATGCTGGAGGACAAGGGCCAGGATCTCGACCATTTCCCGGTCGCCGCCAAGCCGTTTGAGGAGATGCCCCTGAAGACGTCGGAAGGATTCCGGCAGCTCAGTGAACGGGGCACCATTACGCAGCGCGCCGGGTTTGCGCTGGATCACCGCCAGATAGTGACGCCAGTCGTAGACGGTGCGACCTGGGTTGCTATGTGAGCGATCTATAATCCGTGGATGCTCGCATAGAATTTGGCCTTCCGCAGCGATGACAATGCGATCGGGATAGACGCGCACGCTGACGGGCCGGTTGGCGAACGATGCCGGGACACTGTAACGATTACGCTCCAGATGGATCAGGCAGGTTGGCGTCACCCGCTTGGTATGCTCGACGAAGCCGTCGAACGGCCGTGTGGGCCTCATAAGGTAGTCCTGCTCTTCCGCCCAGACGTCAGCAATCGTCCCTGGTAGTTCGCCATGCGGAATCTCCCGCCAGTATGCGATACACCGCTCTTCCAGCCAGACGTTCAAAGCCGCCAGGTTCGGGAAGCTGGGTATCGGTATCCATAGCCGGTGGCGTGCATCCTGGACATTCTTCTCGACCTGTCCTTTCTCCCAGCCTGATGCCGGATTGCAGAACTCGGCATCGAAGAGGTAATGGCTGGCCATCGCCTGGAAGCGCAGGTTCACTTGCCGCGCCTTGCCGACCCCGATCTTATCGACCGCGGTCCTCATATTGTCATAGATACCCCGCCGCGGCACGCCGCCCAGAACGCGGAAGGCTTCAACATGAGCATCGAACAGCATCTCATGCGTCTGCAGAGGATAGGCTCGCACGATGAAGGCGCGGCTGTGAGATAGTTTGAAGTGAGCCACCTGAAGCTTGGTCCGCTCGCCACCTATAACGGCCCAGTCTTCACTCCAGTCGAACTGGAAGGCTTCCCCCGCCTCGAAGGCCAGCGGCACGAATGTCCCGCGCCCACTCATCTGCTGCTCGCGCAGGCGATTGGCTTTCCATTCGCGCGCGAACGTGGCAACGCGCGGATAAGAACCGTCATAGCCGAGGGCCACCAGATCCGCGTGAAGCTGTTTAACGGTACGCTTTTGCTTCCGAGACCTACCGGCTTCGATCTTCAGCCAGTGTACCAGCTTGTCGGCATAAGCATCCAACTTGGTAGGCCTGCCGGGCGTTTGGAACGCCGGCTCAACAACATCCGACCTAAGGTATTTGCGGATCGTGTTCCGCGAAAGACCCGTTCTTCGGCATATCTCACGGATCGGTATCCGATCCCGAAATGCCCAGCGTCTGATGACGCTCAATAATGCCATGTCTATCACTCCGAGAGCCCTCGCTGTCTGACAACGAGGGGAGTTTCACATGGGTCAATTCTCGATGATAATTATGCCGCCTACTGGGTCAGTTTTGAGTGATATTCAACACCCTGACCAATGGACATAAGTGGCCCTGCGTCAAACTATACGGGCAGGTTCAGGCGCTTTCGATTGGCCGTCTGGTTGACGCTCTGATAGATGTCCCGGCGACTCTTTTTCAAACTGCCGAAGAGGCGCCTCCTTCGGTTGCCCACGGCTTGATGCCCGTCGTCAACGGCGTCCAACTATGCCGCTTTCAGGTCACGAATGGCCTTTGATAGGTCTTTCGATGGCGGCAGACCGAACAGACGTGCGTATTCTCGGCTGAACTGGTTCGGACTTTCATAACCTACACCGAATGCGATGGACGTCGCGCTGCCATGGCCCGCGATGAGCTGCGAGCGCGCATGCAGAAGGCGGACGCGTTTTTGATATTGAAGAGGGCTGAGCGCAGTGACGGCTTTAAAGTGTCGATGGAATGCGGAAACGCTTAAGGCTGCCATTTCGGCAAGCGCCTCGACCCGGATCTGCTCGGCAAAATTCCTTCTGATCCATTCGATGGCAACACTGATACGGGAGAGAGCGGTGTCAGGCGTTGCAATGTCGCGCAGCATCCAGCCGTGCGGCCCCTGCAGAACGCGAAAAAGGATCTCACGCTCATAGGCCGGGGCAAGTGCTGCGATCTCGTCTGGCCGTTCGACAAGGCGCATCATCCTGAGCCAAGCGTCAAGAAGTTCCGGCGTCACCGGGGCGACCGAGAAGCCCGAAACGAACAGCCCGCCACCTGACGGCTTCGCAATGTCCGATAGCAACCTGGCGACGATCGTTGGATCGAGCGTTAGGCTAATCGCCAGATAAGGCTCTCCCGCACCCGATGGATGCACCGAACCTACCGCCGGAAGATCGACCGACATGACAAAATAGGTCGCCGGGTCGTAGTTGAAGGTTCTATCGCCGACGGTCATCGTCTTGCTACCCGTGAGGATCAGGTTGACCATCGGGTCGTAGACACCAGCAAGCTGGTGTTCGGGGATTTCGCCCTGAACCATGGCGACGCGCGGAATGCCTGTCTCGGTGCGTTTGTTCCCGGCACCAGAGGCCAAGGCCCGGAGTTCTTGTAATTGCTGTTCCATGCTCTGACGTTGGCAGAGGTTCGGGGCAAGTTCAAGTCAAAAGCAGAAATAGGCAAGTATCTAAGAGAAACGGGTGAGTGCGCGGCGTCCTATGGGCGTAGGCTCATCTCACGCCTAATTCGAAGGAAACACGCATGAAGATCGTCATCATCACCGGCAGCAGCCGCGGCCTCGGGGCCAGTACAGCCTTCAAATGCGCGGAGCGCGGTATGGGTGTCATCGTCACCTACCACAATAATCCGAAGGCAGCGGAGGATGTGGTCAATACCATTGCGGCAGAGGGCGGAAAGGCCGTTGCGCTCAAGTTGGATGTCACCGACAGCCGCACATTCCCGGCTTTCCGGGACGCCGTTGTTGCCGAGCTTGAGACTGTATGGGGCCGCCAGACCTTCGACTACCTCGTCAACAATGCAGGATACGGCCTCTTCAATCCAATCGCCACCGTGACCGAAGAGCAGTTCGACGGCTTGTTCAACATCCATCTTAAGGGGCCATTTTTCCTGACTCAGATCCTTCTCCCGCTCCTAGAGGATGGCGGGCACATCATCAACATGACGAGCGCCACCACCCGCGTCGCCACCGCCGGCGTCGCTCCCTATGCAGCGTTCAAAGGCGGTCTTGAGGTGCTGACGCGCTACATGGCCAAGGAATTCGGCGAGCGCCGGATTAGGGCGAATTCCATTGCGCCCGGCGCGATCAGAACCGAGCTTGGCGGTGGGTTGAATGACGAGTTCGAAGCCCTTCTCGCTGGCCAGACCGCGCTGGGTCGCGTCGGCGAGCCTGAGGAAATCGGTGGCGTGATCGCCAGTCTGCTCTCCGACGAGAACCGCTGGATCAACGCCCAGAACATCGAAGTGGCTGGCGGCTACATCATCTAACCCACAGGAGAGCAATATGCTCGACCACATTTTTATTTCGGTGAGCGACATCAACTGCTCGATTGCTTTCTACGAGAAGGCGCTTGCACCCCTGGGTATCGTTCATCAGGTCGACTACGACGGTAAGGATGGCCCTCCGGGCCATCCTGATCTTAAGGGGTTCGGTGCGAACGGCCGGGTGTTCTTCTGGCTTCGCAAGGGTGTCGCCGAAGGCCGCGCCGCCCACGTCGGCTTTGTCGCAAACGGTAAGCCGGAAGTGGATGCCGCATACGCCGCCGCCATGGCTGCGGGTGCCGAAGAGATCCATTCACCCGGTCCGCAGCTTCACTACGACCCCCGGTACTATGCTGCCCAGGTGAAAGACCCGGACGGCTACAGCCTCGAATTTGTTTATAAAAGCTGGCAGCACGAAAGGTGAAGGTATGACTATGATTGAAGTCTATAGCAGTAGGGTGGACGCCTTTATCAGCGCCACCAACGGGTACAATGTTGCATTGGTAATCAAGCTCTTCACGCCTAACGCCGTCATCGACGACCCGTCGACAGGCGAGCGATTTGATGGGCATCCTGGCATTCAAGAGTATGTCGAACGGTTTTTCGTTGGCTATCACACCGTTACAAAGCTCCTGTCGGTCACGTCGCTTGACGCGAGCCGTGTCCGTGCCCGTGTCGAATTCACTGGCGACTTTGGGTACGAGATAGGGCGGCTCGACTTCAGTTTCGATCCTGGTGGCCTGATCACTCGCATAGATGCCGATCTTGAATAGGGCCTGTTTGGGCCGAACAGAACTGGAATACTGACATGAAGAAACTGATGATCTACGGAGCCACTGGCTATACCGGTCGTATGGCCGCCCAGCACGCTCGCACGGCCGGCACGCCTCTGGTCCTCGCGGGACGCAACGAAGCGGCCCTTGCCACACTTGCCTCTGAACTTGGTGCGCAATACCGCGTGTTTGCGCTCGATGATGCCGCAGCTATCGACGGGATGCTGACGGACATCTCGGTAATACTGAATTGTGCCGGCCCGTTTATGCGGACGGCGGAAATCCTGATGAAGGCCTCCATCCGCAATGGCGTACACTATCTCGACACGGCTGCAGAACTCGATAGCTACCAGCTGGCGGAAGTCCTCGATGATCAGGCAGCCGCGGCGGGCGTGATGCTCCTGCCAGGCGGCGGTGGCAGCGTCGCGATGCTGGGCAGCCTAGCCGGGCGCGCTGTCGGTGGGGTCAAGGATCCCATAAAGATGAGGATCTCGCTTCATGTCGCTGGCGGCCTGTCACGTGGATCGGCCATCAGCGCGAGTGAAAACCTTACCGTTGAGACGCTGCAGCGCGTTGATGGCAAGTTAGTCAGCAAGGCTGCCAGCGATATTCAACAATTCGACTTCGGGAACGGCGCTGTTGATTGCTTCCCGGTCACGCTGCCGGATCTGATCACGATCTGGCAGGCCACCGGTGTGCCGAATATTGAAACCTTCGTCCATGTCACGGGCGACGGCTTCCCTCAGGGCGATCTTTCAGCGCTTCCCGACGGCCCGAGTGAAGAAGAACGACTGGCAAACCGATATCAGGCAGTCGTCGAGGTGATGGATGCCAACGGCACGGTGGCACGCGCGCTTCTCGACACGGTCAACGGTTACACGTTCACCGCGATGGCAGCTGCCGAGGCGGGACGGCGGGTGCTGGAAGGCGAAGCGGTTCCCGGATTCCAGACACCCGCCGGACTATTCGGCGCGGGTTTCGCCGAGACGATTGCCGACACAACGATCGTCGACGTTTGATCAAAGGAGACATCATGGATCATATGCATCGCTGTGGATGGGCGAACTCCAGTTCACTCATGCGCGACTACCACGACACAGAATGGGGCGTGCCCGAGCGCGATGCCCGCGTTTTGTGGGAGACACTAATGCTAGAGGGATTCCAGGCGGGGTTGTCCTGGGAGATCATCCTCCGAAAGCGAGAGGCTTTCCGCGCGGCCTTCTCGAACTTTGACCCGAAGGCGGTCGCCGCGTTCGGTGCCGACGATATTGAAAGGCTCATGGGCAACGCCGGTATCGTCCGGGCCCGTGCCAAGATCGAGGCGACCATACGCGGTGCGCAGATATTCAACGACATGCAGGAACGCGGCGACGATTTCGCCGCGTTCTGCTGGTCTTTCACGGATGGCAAACCTGTTCAGGGGGCGGGATACAACACCGAAACCGCACTCTCCGCCCGGATATCCAAAGAACTGAAACGTAGAGGGTTCAAGTTCGTCGGGCCTACAATCGTATACGCTTGGATGCAGGCGATCGGGATTATGAATGATCATTCGCCGACGTGCTTCCGCATCCACGAAATACCACAAGAATAGGAGTGCCGAAGTAATTGGAGGTTACCTAGGCCACGCTCACCGGGATGGGCGGCGCGTGTCGTCATACGCGTATTTGGTGCGCTCAGTCGCCGTACCCTCGTCGGCACCGTCGATCCGTGGTCCGACTGGAGACGGCCAGCCATTCATGGCACAGTCCACAATGCGGAGCAGCTTGGCTCGATCAGCGCCATCCTTGGCGAGCGTAGACATACCCTGAACGACCGCGAAGACATGACCGGCTAGCATGTCGGCATCAGCGCTCGCGGGCAGTATGCCTTCAAGGACATCACGTTCAATGCGTACTCGCAAGGCCGCTTCCATGCGTCGGCGGATCCCCGCCAACTCCTCCCGGATGTCGGCAGCGCTGACCGAACTGCTAATAATCGAACTGGCGACCAGACATCCTGGCGGCGTGTCTTCCCCCGTGTGGCCGAGGGCAGCAGAGGTGAGCAGTTCGCGCGCAGCGTCTTGCGCAGTGGCTGCGTCAAGCACGCCTTTAGTCACAGCATCGATACCGCCCATGTAACGGTCGACGGTTTCAAGAAACAGTTGACGCTTATCGCCGAAGGCCGCGTAAAGGCTTGGCGGCGTGATACCCATGGCCTGGGTCAGTTCCGCGATCGATGTGGCTTCATAGCCATGGTTCCAGAAGAGATGCATCGCAACCTTGAGCGCGGACTCTCTATCGAATGATCGCGGCCGGCCGATACGGCCTGCTGTGAGACTACCTACTTCTTGCATCGCAATTATCCCTTTTCATAGTCATCACTATATATATCTTGACCCTTGTTGGCAAACGGATTAATGACTTAGATATCGATCACTATAGAAGGGTCGATCACTATAGAAAGATTGTCATGACAAATGTTACGGACTACTCAGTCTACAAGGCGCTCGACCCTTTGTTTGAGATGGTTGGGGGGGTGATTGGAAAGCAAGTTGACGGAAGCCACTTCTTTGAATGGTTTGCCGAAGATGCCATCTGGGAAAATCCATTCCCGGTGCCAGGAACGAAGCCTGTATTCAACGGTCGCAACGAACTCCTAGCTGCATTCCGGGGGTATGGAGACGTCTTTCAGCTGAACTCTACGAGCGATCTGCAGGTTCATCGCTCGAAGACGGAGGAGGGGGCTGACGTCGTAATCATGGAATATAAAGGTCAGGGGCATTCGCTGGCCACTGACAGGCCGTACAACAACACCTATCTATCCGTTGTCCACATCAAGGATCGCAAGATTTTCCTGTGGCGCGACTACGTCGACCAGATGATTGCAATCGAAGCGGCTGGTGGCATTGGGGCAATTCAGGCGTTGCTCGGAAGTGCCTAGGAGGTGATTGTGACCATAGAAAGATACATGAGCGTAAAATTTCGCTTTTTTCTTAGTCGCGAGCACTGCCGTTTCCCGGTGGGCACCTGACCCGTACCATCCCAAGCAGAGAACTGGCGGCGCCTAAGCTCCAAAAGAAGGTTATCGACTGTGATGTTGGAGAGGGGGCCGGTTTGCGTAAGCGGCGGCCCCTTTCGGCCGATGGTCGTCATGCCCCTAATAAGATGATTTAGGGTTTGCAGGTACATATCGCCTGAGAGGCCGTCTAAACGGATGTTTGACGTGCTGAGACGCAGAGCAGAGCAGGGGAGGCGCCGCGTTTTTCAGAGATTTGTGCGCTAGCTAATCTCCGCTTCCCTCCATGTCCCATACATGTTATGAAAATTGTATGCTAAAATGCCATACAATTTGAGAGAGCGAGATGTGGAAGCCGCGACTGATCGCAAACGCGAGGATGAAGTACCTGGGTATCGTCGGGGCATTGGAAGCCGATATTCGCTCCGGAAGAGTCGCGAGGGGTGACCGGTTGCCGGCGCAGCGGGTGATTGCCGAGGCGCTTAACGTCGATCTGACTACAGTGACGCGTGCCTTCAACGAAGCCCGACGTCGTGGGCTTGTTGAGGCACAGGCGGGCCGCGGGACGTTCATCAGTGAAGCGCTCGATGGCGGGACCCATGATCAGGCGTCGCCACTAATCGACCTGAGCATGAACATGCCTTCACAGCCGTCTGATGTAGATTTCAGGAAGGTGTTTCCGAGCGGAATCGCGGGTGTTCTTGGGGGTTCGCGAGGGCTGCTGAATCTTCATTATCAAGAAAGCACCGGATCTGAACCGGACAGGCAGGCAGCGGCAAGTTGGCTCACTCCCCGAATTGAGGGCGTGACGCCTGACCGCATTGTCATTACCGGCGGTGCTCAGAGCGCATTGTTTGCGGTGTACGAGCTTCTGTTAAACCGCGGTGACGTCGTTGCGGCCGGTGCTATGACATATCCGGGTCTCAAAGCGGTTGCCATTCAAAAAGGGGTTGTGATCGAGCCTCTTGAGATGGACAACAAGGGCATCATTCCTGAAGCGTTCGAAAAGGTTTGCCGTGAGCGTGCACCCAAGGCGCTCTATGTCATTCCCAGTATCGATAATCCTACCACCGCGACCCTGCCGGAGGATCGCCGGAAGTCTTTGGCGGCCATTGCCCGTAAAAATGGCGTCGCGATTATTGAGGACGACCCCTATGCGCCCTTGAGATCAGAGCGCGCGGTTTCGATGGCGGAATTGGCCCCCGACATCACCTGGCACATTGCCACGCTTTCCAAGTGCGCGAGCCCGGCCTTGCGGGTTGCTTATGTCGTTGCGCCCAATGGCCCCAAGGCTCTTTGGCTTGCCGGCGTGCTGCGTGCGACCATCCTGATGGCGCCTCCGCTTATGTCGGCCCTGGTAAGCCGATGGATTACGGATGGTACGCTTAACGAGATCACAAGCTCAATCCGTGCCGAGAACGCGGAACGCCAGAAGCTCGCCGCGTCGATACTTGGTGATCTGGGTTTTGCGGCGGATCCGTATGGCCATCACCTATGGCTACAACTGCCAAAACATTGGCGCGCTGCTGATTTCGCCGAGTATGCCGACCGTGCCGGAGTTTCGATCGTGCCGTCTTCCGCCTTCGCAACTGTGCCCCATCCCATTGAGGCCGTCAGAATATCCCTGGGCGTCGCTCCGGATCGAGGAGATCTGGAAGACGGCCTCACTCAACTTGCCAGCTTCATCACGCAACCCTCACTCGGCACGCGCGCCGTCGTGTAATTTCAGGATTGTTAGCTATGTCCCCCATTAAAGCCGCCGTCGTGCAGGCCGCCCCCGTCCTGTTCAATACACCTAAGACCGTGGAGAAGCTCGGTGAGCTGACCCGCGAAGCAGCTGCGAAAGGCGCGGACCTCGTTGTCTTCCCCGAGGCCTTTATCGGCGGTTATCCGAAGGGAGTGGACTTTGGCGCCCGGCTTGGGCTTCGCAGCCCGGAGGGACGCGAAGAGTTCAGACGCTATTTCGAGAGTGCCATCGATCTTCCTGGCCCGGAGGCGTCGCGCATGGGCGAGATTGCGAGGGACAATGGCGTCCACATGGTCGTTGGCGTTATCGAACGCGATGGGGGCACGCTCTATTGCTCCACCCTGACCTACGCTCCATCCGGCAGGATTCTCTACAAGCACCGCAAGCTGATGCCGACAGCGTTGGAACGGCTGGTCTGGGGGTTTGGAGACGGATCGACCATCAACGTAGTCGATACGCCGATCGGGCGTATCGGTAGCGTAATTTGCTGGGAAAATTATATGCCGCTGCTGCGTGCAGCAATGTATTCGCGGGGGGTTGAACTTTACTGTGCACCAACAGTCGATGACCGGGACACATGGTTGCCGACGATGCGCACGATCGCGCTCGAAGGTCGCTGCTTTGTTATCTCGGCTTGCCAGTATCTGACGAGGGGAGATGGTCCCGCCGATTATGCGCCGATCCAGGGAGATGACCCGAGCACAGTTTTGATCCGGGGCGGCTCCTGCATCATCGATCCGCTTGGCAATGTGCTGGTTGAGCCCGACTTTACCGGGGAGACGATCAAGATCGCGGAGATTGACCGACGCATCATTGCGCGAGGAAAATATGACCTCGATGTCGTCGGGCACTACGCACGACCTGATGTCTTCCGACTCTCTGTCGATACCCGAGCGAAATCTGCTGTCACGTTCGAGGGTTGGCCGCATTCTTTCGCTGGTGACGAAAACACCGATATCTCTCGGCCACAGGAGGCTGCAAAATGTTTGGACTGACTGCCCTCGAACTCGCGCGTATCCAGTTCGGCTTTACCATCTCTTTCCACATCGTATTTCCCGCGATTACGATCGGACTTGCGAGTTATCTGGCCGTTCTCGAAGGGCTTTGGCTCTGGAAGAAGGATCCGGTCTATCGCGATCTATATCACTTCTGGTCCCAGATATTCGCGGTCAACTTCGCGATGGGCGTCGTGTCTGGCTTGGTCATGGCCTATCAGTTCGGGACCAACTGGAGTTACTTTTCGGCGTTTGCCGGATCGATAACCGGGCCGTTGCTCGCCTACGAAGTCCTGACGGCATTCTTTCTCGAAGCTGGTTTTCTCGGCGTCATGCTATTCGGCTGGAAAAAGGTCGGACCTGGCCTTCATTTCTTTGCGACCATTATGGTGGCGATCGGGACCCTGATCTCCGCGACCTGGATTGTGGCATCGAATAGCTGGATGCAGACGCCGCAAGGGTTCGAAATCGTCAACAATGTTGTTGTGCCGGTGGACTGGTTCAAAGTCATTTTTAATCCGTCCTTCCCATATCGGCTCGCCCACATGACCGTCGCGGCCTTCCTGGCAACTGCCCTCTTTGTCGGCGCTTCGGGCGCATGGCATCTGCTGCGTGGTCGCCGAGACAAACACGTACGCACGATGTTCTCCATGGCCATGTGGATGGTGTTGATCGTGACGCCACTGCAAATCCTTATTGGCGATTTGCACGGACTGAACACGCTTGAGCATCAGCCCGCCAAGGTGGCCGCAATGGAAGGTCACTGGCGAAATGAACCGGGTGCCGGTGTGCCGCTTATTCTGTTCGGCTGGCCGGACATGCAAGCGGAAGAGACGCGCTACAAGATTGAGATTCCTCGACTCGGCGGCCTCATCCTGACTCATAACCTCGACGGGCAGTATCAGGGACTGAGCGAATTTGCCCGTGAAAACCGTCCCAATTCAACCGTTCTGTTCTGGTCGTTCCGCGTCATGGTTGGCTTGGGCATGCTGATGTTGTTGCTGGGCGTCTGGAGCCTCTGGTTGCGCTGGCGTAAGGGGCTATACAAACAGACGTGGTTCCTGCGCTTCGCAACCTTGATGGGGCCAGCGGGTCTGATCGCAATTCTGGCCGGGTGGTATACGACGGAAATTGGCCGTCAGCCTTGGCTTGTCTATGGCGTGATGCGCACGGCCAATGGGGTCTCGAACCATTCAGCGCTAGCGCTGTCGACGACCCTTATCATCTTCGTGATCATGTATTTCGCGGTCTTTGGCACGGGGGTCAGCTACATGCTGAAGCTAATCGCCAAGGGGCCGACCAAGAGTGAAGATGAGCACCCGCCGCATGATCCGGGTCAGTCCCAACGGCCAGCGCGGCCCTTGTCGGCTGCTCCCGATAACATTGACCCATCGGTCGATTGAAGAGGAGAATGACTATGGGTATCGATCTTCCCCTTATATGGGCGATTATCATCGGTTTTGGTCTCATGATGTATGTCATCATGGACGGCTTCGATCTTGGCATTGGCATTCTGTTCCCCTTCGTGCGCAACCGTGAATACCGTGACACGATGGTCAACAGTGTGGCACCTGTCTGGGACGGGAACGAGACATGGCTGGTGCTCGGTGGGGCCGCCTTGCTGGCTGCTTTCCCGCTCGCCTATGCCGTCATTCTGAGTGCGCTCTATTTTCCGCTCATGCTCATGTTGGCGGGACTGATCTGGCGTGGCGTGGCGTTCGAGTTCCGCTTCAAGGCAGACGAAGGGCACAAGGCGTTCTGGGATAAAGCGTTCATGTGGGGCTCCTACATCGCGACATTCTCTCAGGGCCTTGCGCTTGGCGCATTCATCAACGGGTTCAAGGTTCGGGACGGTGCGTACGCTGGCGGTTTATTCGACTGGTTGACACCGTTCAGCCTGTTCACGGGCGTGGGGATGTTGCTCGCCTATGCCCTGCTCGGCGCGACCTGGTTGGTGATGAAAACCGAGGGTGACCTCCAGTGGCGGATGCGACAGCTTGGCCGGCCGATTGCCCTGGCCGTATTGGTGACGATCGCGATCGTCAGCCTCTGGACACCCTATGCGAACCCTGACATCGCTGCGCGTTGGTTCGCATTGCCGAACCTCTTCTTCTTTGCACCAGTGCCCATACTTGTCGCCTTGGCCACATGGGCGCTTCTGAAGACGCTGGCGGGCGAAAGCCACGCTGCACCATTCCTGCTTTCACTTCTATTGCTGTTCCTGGGGTATTCGGGACTTGCAATTAGCTTGTGGCCAAACATCATCCCGCCGGGAATCTCGATCTGGGCGGCAGCATCGCCGCCCCAGAGCCTGGGATTCACCCTGGTCGGAGCGCTGTTCATCATTCCGTTCATTCTCGCCTACACGGCATGGTCCTACTACGTGTTCCGAGGTAAGGTGAAGGTGGGCGAGGGGTATCACTAGTGTCAGACGTTCCTCACGATAAAAAGTTATGGCTGCGACGTGTCGGTTGGCTGGTTCTCATTTGGATCGGTAGCGTCGCGGCACTAGCGCTCGTGGCGCTTCTCTTACGGCTCTTGATGAACATGGCCGGAATGAGCGCCTGATTTTTGTTGACGCTCATCATCTGAGGGGTGAACCGCATGTCTGGGGCGCCGTCGCCGGTCAACCAACAATTACGCCAACCGATACGCAGCGATTATGAGCATTTGGATAACTTAAAGAAACGCAAGACGTCTGCGTAACTCACTGTTCGATCGTGTCCCGGTACGTGGTGTAACTGAGCGCCTGGCTTCAGTGTTTTCCGAACAGGTCCGGGTTTGTCGTCAGTTGGCCACTGCTGGCATGCTGAGTAGTGGATCATCGCTCACTTGGGCGATGGTTTCAAGGGTGATATAGCGTCCGCGTTGAACCGCCCATTCATCGTTTTGTTCGAGCAGGATTGCGCCGACCAGTCTGATGATGGCGTCATCGTTGGGGAAGATGCCCACGACGTCGCATCGGCGTTTAATTTCACCGTTGAGCCGTTCGATAGGATT
>NZ_AQWM01000061.1 GCF_000376105.1 Asticcacaulis benevestitus DSM 16100 = ATCC BAA-896 | reverse complement strand
AACAGACCAGTGTCGTCATAACGACCAATCTCAGCTTCAGCGAATGGGCCGGTGTCTTTGGTGACGCCAAGATGACCACGGCGTTGCTCGATCGGCTCACGCACCACTGCCATATCCTTGAAACCGGCAACGACAGCTTCCGCTTCAAAGCCAGCACGGCAACGGTAAAATCGAGAAGGGAGAAAACTGTGACTTGACCAAATACTGACCCACAGGATTATACCTTAAAGGTGGGTCACTTCTCGATGAGAAACCTGGGTCAGTTTTAGGTGATAATCAACACCATGCAGGCTGTCGGCAAATTACCTCAGGTCGCGCGGATTCTAGAAACAGTCCAAGGTGATCACACATATATTGACGTCCTGATCCGCGACGACATCAGCGGCGCTGAAATAGGTCGTCCAACGTTGACCACCGTTATCGACGTCAAAAGCCGCTGTATCCTGGGCTATTATATAAGCTTCGATCCGCCCAGCTTTGGTACGTTCGCCCAGTGTTTCAAACGATGCCTCACGCCTAAGATTAATTGTATCGGCAGCGAAGAATTCCCGATCCTCCAAGATATATTCGGGTTGCCGTCAGTTGTCGTTTTAGACAACGCGATGGAATTTACGGGCATAAGCACCCAGGATGCGATGAACGATATCGGCGTGGTCCTGATCTTTCCACCGGTGAAGACGCCTGAGGCCAAACCATTTGTCGAACGCCTCTTTGGAACTCTGAATTCGATGGGGTTCCGCAGCCTCGAAGGCACGACTTTAAATCAGGCGCAGAAGGCGAAACGCGGGGGCGACTATAAGCCCACAGCGTCCCTCACACTCAACGCCCTGCACGAGATCATCGACCATCTAATCCATGCCTACCATATCGCCGGGCATACCGGATTAAGGGGGCTACCGCCAGCACATGTCTGGCAGCAAGACGCGGTGCAATACGGGATTCCAGTATTGTACGATCTGGATCGGGTCGACTCGATGCTCGCGGTGACGGAGCTTAGAGTTTTGGCTCGGGATGGCATCCAGATTCACGGCTTAATGTACAATCATGGGCCCACGACTAACCAGACGCTTGAGTCTTTTGCAGTAAAAAACTTCGACAGGCGCCAGAAGCTGAAGGTCAAATACAACCCTCACGATCTCGGTTGCATATGGTTTTATCACCCGCTCGACCATGAGTACCTTCGGCTCCCTTGTACCGATCCGGGCTACGCAAGCGGCCTGACTTTATACCAGCATAAAAGCATTGAGGCACACCTGGAAGCACAAGGTCTTCGCTTCTCGACCACTGAGCAACGTCTCAGGGCACGGCTAAGTCTAGAAAACAAGATTTATCAGGTCACGCCAGGCCTGGTTCAGAAGCAACGCAAATCTTTGGCGCGTCTGGCTGCGAAGTCAGGCACCAAACAGAAGCTTGATGACCTTGGTCTCACGTCGATCACTGGCATTTCACTCCTGCCTCACGAACCGTTACAATCCAGAAAGTCCGACGCTGGCGCTCCACCAAAGGGTGCCAGGCGCGGCGCGGCGAAGGCTGCAAAGACGCGCCAAGTGAATACTGAACGGCGCAAGGCTTATGGCGAGCGCGAAGCTCAAATCAACAACCAAGACAATAACCAATCCGTTGATTTCACGGACTCAGACTGGAAGGGGTACGACTATGAATAATATGCGTATTATGCCCGAAACGGGCCTGCTCAACCTTGATTACACAGCGGCGAAAAATGAGGAGGCCACCGATGCGGTTGCCAGATTTTCAGCTGTTTTTATCAATACGCCACATCACTTGAAGCTTGAAAGCGCTATCGACGCGCTTCGACTTCTCGGTTTGAAAACGGTAGGAAGACCACAAAGGGCATTGAGGTGTCTTGCGCCTTCTTCGACAGGTAAGTCTACCGTGGCCAAACGATATAGAGACCGCGTTAACGTACAGGTTCCAATAGGCGAAGAACGACTTCCCATCCTCTATGTCTCCCTTGAAAATGCGACCACAGCAAAGCAGCTCATGATCACTATGCTGGATGAATTGAAAGACCCGGTGTCTGACCGCGGCACCGCGCATTTACTCAAGCGGCGGCTGATTTCGTTGCTCAAGCATTATCAAGTGGAAATCATCATTCTCGATGAGATCCATCACCTCGCCGGACACAGAAATATGAGAGAGATTATCAATGCTTTGAAAGCCTTCCTGAACAACCAGGTATGTCCCATGGCGTTTCTCGGGACGGAAGACGCTTCGCTGCTTTTCACCAGCAACAAGGAGCTTATGGCCGCCAAACTCGGTGACAAATGGGCTCCTGACATAGCTGTCATCCGGTACCTCCGAAAAGGCGAAACTCCAGATTCCCCGAACGAGAGGAAAAAGAAGAGGTTGCAGGGGCAGTTGCAGAAACTGAAAAGCTTCCGAGAAATTGCCGCTAGCGTTGAGTCAGAGCTGGAAACTCAGATTCAGGTGCTGGAAATAGGAACGGCAGCAGGCGGCTCAACTTCCGATGAAGAGCCCGATCAAACGATTTACATCGAAGGGTTGGATTCCGAACTTTAACGCCCGAAAGGATCGTCTTGGAAATTATTCGACCTCGACGTCAGGCGACGGCTCTGGTTCGTAGTCGGCGAAAGAGTGTGGTCTATTGGCTGCCTGAGTAAAAAGCCACGCGTCTCTGCTTTAAAAACTGGCTGAACTCAGACATCTGAAGTCGTCGGCCTGAGCTCCGTGTCGAGACTCTGTGGGCCGACTCGGATTACTCTAATATTCAGTCCTGCAGGATGCAGCTTGCGACATCGAGCGCATAAGGGCAACCGACGCGCGTTGGCGGCTGCGCGGTTTCGGCGTTCTAACGTCAGTCAATAGGGGGAATTATGTCTGTTACCATTAAAGAGGTCACCGAGGCATTCGAATTCTTCTACGAAGCGCTCCACAGCCGCGATTTCCGCAAGACACTCCCTCTCAATAAAATGAGCGAAAGAGAACTGCTTCCGTTGGTGCGTACTTACTTGCTTGGATATTTTTGGGATGTGGCGCCGGAAGTGCGATCAAGCCTGCCGGGCACTCTAACAGGTGAGGGCAGCATTGATTTCGTTGTCGGCGATGTGGCGATTGAACTGGCCGTTCGTCGACCTAAAGATTCGAAGCGGTTCTTATCCGACCTCCACAATGCTACCGAGATAAAAAAGCTAATGAAGCATAAGGGGTTGGCAGTCTTGATCCTTTTGGACTTTTCGGCGAAGCCGTTTAGTGACGCAGATATTGAACGGTATCGGGACTGGCCATCGTTAGGTAAGGGCAACCACAAAAAGTCGCCCTTCAATGTCGCGTATTTCTACAGGGAAAAGCGCGCAACGAAGTGCATACAAAAGAACATCCGAGTTTAGGCGGTTGACGATTAGTGGTTCGCTTCAGCTCAAATGCCGCCGATTCCTTTTTCGAGAAGTGACGTGCTCACCATTTCTTGGCCACCCGAAACTAGAATTTCCGGGGGTTAGGGCTCAAGGTGCGGCGCCGCCGCCGAGCCGGAAACGAGAACGTACAGGCGAATTTTAAACTCGGCTTACCTGTTGGCGCAAGCGCCGCAGGGCAACATTTCACTTCTGTTTCGAACCAACTAGCTGGGCGTATTTGGTTTCCGCAAGCGCGTGCGCCTCGGCGATTTGTGCCTGTGTCATAGCGGCTTCCGCAGGACTTGTCTGGGTAGGCACATCTTGTCCCGTCTTCATAGCGACCAGAAACCACATGTCGGCGGTTACGAGATCGGGTGCCACACCCATACCGGTGCGATAAACCTCCGAAAGATAGACTTGAGCCGGAGCATAATTAGCCTGTGCGGCATCGGTCAAAAGCTCGACCCCGTGCTTAACATCCTTGGGGAAATCATCGTCTCCGACTATAAAATCCATCGCAACCAAGGTCTCGGTGTCCCGATCTGCCTTGGATGCACGGTCATACCATTTGACGGCTTGATTCAAGTCCCGAGGCACCAATATACCGTGGGCATAATCGTACCCTAAGGCGGCTTGAGCATTGCCGAATCCGGCATCGGCAGCTTTGTGCAACCAATAGAGCGCTTTTTCATTGTCCGGTCTGGTATTTATAGTGCCAGTACTCATTACATGCGAGAGCAAGAGTTGGGCCTGCGGAGAGTCAAGTTCAGCAGCCTTTTCAAGCCAATATACAGCTTTCTCCTGGTTTGCGGGAATATCGCTGTAATAGTAATCTTCTCCAAGGTAGAGCGCCGCGTAAACATATCCCTCATCTGCGGCATGATGAATTTCCGCGCTTCCCTTCGCTCCGGTATAATCTTCCTCGTTGGCAAAGACGCCATCACAGAACTGCTTTTCGGGCGAGCTAGAATTTGTCGCGGCTTGCTGCCGGCAGAAATCGACGGCTTCCATTTGGCGAAAGAAAACCGAACCGGCCAGACAGGGCGTTGATACTGAGATAGATAGGGCCACGGCAACGAGAAGAGTTTGCCACCGCGCCTTATGCTGCTTGATCACGATGCGGGCCTTTATGGATTGCTGCGAGATTTTGGACCAAAGTCTTGGCGCTCTTCCGTCCTAAATGCAACTGGAGATGACACTGGCGGGCGAGACCAGTGCTGCCTTCTTGAATACCGTTTTGGGTACAATCGAAAATGGCTTTGCCGCATGATGGGCTAGAGGCAAGTTCTGGCCTTGCTCATCGCTGCAGGCGACGGGCGCGATTTTTATTTTGCATGCCGGAATCAGCTCTCGTGCGACTGAAAAAAAGTCGCGATAGAGCCAGCCTAGATGGCTTTCAGCGCTGCCAGCAGCCTTGCCATATCCTCTGATGTCGTTGTGTAGCCTGGCGTGACGCGTATGCAAGCGCCGTCGGAGAGACCGGTTCGCATGACTGTGAATATGTTGTACGTTTCAAGCAATCGCTTGACGAGGTTTGCATGGGCTTCGGGTGATTTATCGCCGATAAGACGGAATGACGTAATTCCCGCATGAAGACGTGTGTCGTCTGGTGTCAGGACCTCTATTGATTTGAATTCACGTGCCGGTTTAACCCATAGGTCTCTAAGGTACGTGAAACGCGCACCGCACACGTCTGAACCAATAGATTTGTGGAAGTCGAGCGCATCATTTGCTGCCATCTGTGCGGCGAAATTGGCAGTGCCTGTATGTATGCGTGCGTAAATTGGATCTTTTGCACTATCCTCCTGCCCCATATAGGTGTCGATGTCGGTAATACGATCGGCCCTAATATAAACGGCACCGACCCCAATCGGGGCGCCTAGCCATTTATGCAAATTAAATCCCGCAAACACGAAGCCATCCGCCTTGACGTCGATCGCCCCCTGGCCCCAGGCATGCGCGCTGTCCACAATCGCGTCCACGCCTCTGTCACGCGCCATGGCTATGATGTCGCTAACAGGGAGGCGCAAACCACTACGGTGACCAATATGCGTGAGCAATACCAGACGAATGGACGGGTGTTCTTTTAGTGCCTGCTCATAAGTGTCAATCAGGTTTTGGTAAGTAGCCGGGTTCGGCAGGTTAATGCTGATGACTTCTACGCCACGCCTTGTCTTCAGCCAGCGCATACCTGCCTGCATGCTGTCATAATCATGATCGCTGATCAGGACGGCGTCGCCACTTTTCAGGCGATTATACCCACCGATCAGGCTAAGCAAGGATTCCGTGGCGTTTCGCGTTAGCATTATTTCGCCGGGATCGGCATTGATCATCGCAGCGATGCGTTTGCGAAGCCCCTGAAAATAGGGGGCAAAATCACGGCGCGTAAAATAGGCACCCTCGGCGTTTACTTTTGCACTGTAGGCGTCAAACGCCGCCGCAACATGTACCGGCATCTGGCCGAAAGCGCCAAATTCAAGATTGACCACGCCGGTCTGCGGCCGCGCTGGAAATGCCGAGGCAATCTGGCTCCAGCCCGCTTCGTAATGGGGCGAGGTGTCAATCGCGCCTTCCGCCAGCGATTGGGACAGCGGCAGCGCACCGCTTGCGGCCCCCAAGAGGGCGGAGGCCAAGAACTGACGACGTTTCATTTGGGTCCTAAAAAAGAGACGGGTGGTCCATGAAGGCCACCCGTCAAGGTTAGGGGGTCGTTTTAGAAGCGGGCGTTCAGACGAACATAGTATTGTCCGCCATCGGTGTCGTAAGGCGCGTTACGCGAATATTCGATGCCGCGGCTGGCCTGGAAGACGGCCTTATCCGGATAAGTGTCGAATATGTTTTCGCCGCCGACCCGAAGGGATAGCTTCGGATTGATAGAGTACGTAACGGACGCATCGAAGAAGGTGATGCCACCAAAGGTTTGGTAGATATCGCCTGTCGAATTTCCGGAGGAGTCAGTCCAGCTACCGTAATAGCGGCCGCGAACCTGATACTCGAACGCGCCCTTGGTAAAGGTAGTTGCCAGTGTGACATTGTCCTTGGGCAGATTTTCTTCGTACAGGAGCTTCTGGGTCGGGTTGGCATTCAGCGAGCCCGACGTCACCTTGGTTTCATTGTGATTATAGGCAAGCTTCAGGTCCAGACGGCCCGAGAACAGAGGACGGTTATAGCTGGTCACGATATCGATGCCCTTGGTGCGGGTGTCGAAATCGTTCGTGAACCAGAAGACAGAGGTATAGTTGGCGGCACCCGGAATGCCCTGGGCCACCAGGCTGGCTTTCTGGGCAGCGGTCAGGGTAATGGAGGGCGAACTGGAGAAGCGTTTGCTCACATCGACCTGATAGGCGTCGATCGAGCCCGACAGGCCAAAACCGGTCTTCCAGACAAAGCCGGCGCTATAGCTTTTCGAGGTTTCCGGTTGCAGCGGCTTCGCGCCCAGGGCCACCGCCAGCGGATTGAGCGGCGACAGACGCCCGGACGTGAACAGTTGCAAGGTCACCGTGTCCAGTCCCTGAGACGTGCTGAGCGAATTGACCTGGCCCGGGGTTGGCGCCCGGAAGCCGGTTGAATAGGAGGCGCGTACCGCCACGTCCGGCGTGAACTCGTAACGGCTTGCCAGCTTGCCAGTCGTCGTCTCGCCGAATTCCGAATAGTGTTCATAGCGCAGTGCGCCACCCAGTGTCCATTTTTCGGTCAGTCTGGCTTCGGTGTCTATATAGGCGGCATAGCTGGTCTGGTCCCACTTGCCGGCCTGTTGATTGCTGAAACCCGGGAAGCCGTTCGAGCCCGAGGCGAGGCCCGCATTAGCGCCCGGCCCAACGGCATAGGAGGCCGCGTCGCCGGCAGCGACCGAATAGGTTTCCTTGCGGCTTTCGACACCAAAGGCGACGTTGATCGGCTCAGGAAGGGTTGCCACGTCCAGGTGGTAGACGCCGTCGGCGTTCAGATTGAATTCCTGCTGCTTCTGCGTGCCGAGGTAAAAGTCGGTCGGGCTGTTGGGGCCCATGGAGGCATTGATCGAATTGTACAGGAAGAACTTGGTTTCGTTCTGGCCGTAGCTGGCGCTCAGGTCCCAGTCGAACGCTTCGCCCCAATGGCCGCGCAGACCGCCGACGGTTTGATAATCCGTGTAGTCGACCGCTTCATGTGGCGTGAAGCCAGTGGGGTAGATCGACCTCAGGTCCCAGCCCGGAAAGATGGAGGGAACGGTCTTGTAAACGGCGGCATTGCTTGTGGCGCTAGGAATGCGCCAGTTGATATCGTTAACGCCATTGCCGGTCGATGCGGTGGCAAAACCGTACAGTTCTCCGACACCAACAATGGGCAACATAGCATCGACAGCGTAGTGGTAGGTCGTCAGCTCCGGCTTGCCCCAGCGCTGAACCGGGTTGGGGATGGTGAGGCTGGGGTTGGCGGCCTGGAACGCGGCGGCGTCGGCGCGTTGGTGGGTGCGGGACGTAGCCGCCGCATCGGACCATTCCGCCGTCGCGACGATATGACCGCCGTCACCAAGGGCGAAACCGGCACGGATGCCCGCTTGCAGATTGGCGCCGTCACCCGCGAAATACTGAGATCCTTGAGTGTAGGCTGAAAAACCCGGCTTTTGGTCCAACTGGATATTGATCACGCCGGCAATAGCATCTGACCCATACTGGGCAGATGCGCCGTCACGTAGGACTTCAACGCGTCCGATGGCAAAGTTCGGGATTTGGGCCAGATCCGGACCTTGCGCGCCGCGCTGACCGAGGAAGGCGGTTCGGTGAAAGCGTTTGCCGTTGATCAACACGAGCGTCTGATCGGACGACAGGCCGCGAAGGTGCGCCGGGCGGATAAATTGCAGACCATCGGATGTCGGCAGCTTTTGGACATTGAACGAGGGTATGACCTGGGCGAGATTGTCGATCAACTGGCTGGAGGTGCCATCATGCAAATCCTTGGCAGTGAGGACATCCACCGGCGTCAAAGTCGTAAATTTGGTGCGCGTTTTGTCGCGGGTGCCGGTAACAACAACAAGCGTGTCACTCTCTGCAGGCGTCGTGTCGGCTGTAACGGTTTGAGCCTCTGCGAACCCGCTGGAGGACAAGCTCATCACAAGGACGGCCATTGTGCAGGAAGACAGCAGGAATACGCGGTGATACGTGGACATGATAACCCCTCATTCGCCAAGCTAGGCCGATAGTTCAGTGGCACGGTTGGCGTGTGTAAATGACGATCTTCAGCAGGTGACAGGCACGCGCTAATGACGGCGGGGTAGCCGTCGACTGCAACAATCAAGTGATGCTTTTGTAGTTCATATATGAATTAGCTCGTGATCCCCCCACCAACTTGTCGACGCACGCAGCCTCCAGTGACCTGCTCCCCATTTCTTGGCCGCCCGAAACTAGAATTTCCGGGGGTTGACGTGCTCCCCGTTTCTTGGCCACCCGAAACTAGAATTTTCGGGGGTTAGGGCTCAGGGTGCGGCGGCGCCGCTGAGCCGAAAACGAGAACGTACAGGCGAATTTTAAACTCGGCTTGATCGAGCTCCATGATTGCTTGGTGAGGTGTGGGCCGCAAAGAACATTCGCGCCGAAGATTACTATCCGCCGGCGTCCATCTTATCGGAAATCGCTCTCGAAAATAGCCTCGCGATCTTCCCTTCAATATCGTCCGCAGCCGTGCCCTCGATATTGTCGAGAACGATAATGATCAGGTCATCGTTGGGATAGTAGGCCATTGCAGAATTGAAGCCGTTGATATTACCGGCGTGCTCGATCGTGTTGCGTTCCCGCGCGGGATGGATAAACAACCCATAACCATATCCGGACTTATATACCGTCGTCATCTTCACCAATGTGGCCTGCGACAGCACCTTTCCGCCGAAAAGCGCTTTTTCCCATAGCAGCAGGTCATGGGTCGTAGACACCATGGCGCCGGCGGCATAGGGCACACTCATATCCACATAGGCTGCTTTTTCAAGGCCATGCTTTCCTTCGAGATAACCGTTGGCCTGTAATGGAGGCGCGCCCGAACCTGTTGCAACGAAGGTTTCTGCCATACCAACTGGCCGGATGAGATTGACGTCAACGAAGTCCTTATACGATTGGCCACTCACCTTCTCGATAATCATGCCCAGCAGGATATAGTTGGTATTGCTATAGGCCCAACGGCTACCAGGCCGGAAGTCGAGCGGCTTGTCGCGTATCAGGGCCAGGTCGTCCTGGGGAGACACGGCGTGGGTCTGCAATGTCGTATACCCAGGCTGGCTTGTGAAGTTGGCTATGCCCGATGTGTGGGCCAAAAGATCGTGTACCGTGATGGCATTCCAGTCGGCAGGCAGGTTCGGGAGGTAACTGCTGATCAGGTCGCCTGTCTTCAGCATCTTGCGCTCATCGAGCAGGAGGATGGCCGCAGCAGTGAACTGCTTCGTCATCGATCCGATACGAAACGATGTATCCGTCGTCATCGGCGCCATAGTCTCAAGACTGGCGTATCCATAGGCTCTGTCGAGTATGACGGTACCGCCCTTTGCCACCAGCACCGTACCCATAAACGGGTGCTTCGCGACATGCGCCTGAATAACCTGATCGATGCGTGCCGCGTCTGGGACGCCTTGTGCTTGCGCCGCACCGAAAACAGCCATCGTCGCAACGATGCTCGCAAAAAACTTCGCTTTCATTCGAGTGTCCATGGCGGCCATTTTAATTCGTCGAGGCGTCATACGAACTTGGCGCGGAAAATGTAAGCCAGATTCTGATCTCATATCCACAGCGCTACGTCGTAAAGTTCCTGAACGCGGGATAATTTGGAAGGCTTTCGCTGGCTGGCCATTCCTGGTGAAGGTGGGAAAGCCAGATTACCAAGGTTGCACTTAACTTCGGAAATGCACCTGCTCGTTCACAGGCATTTATTGCGACCTGCAGGTACCAGAGAATGCGGCTACGCCGAGTAGCGGTGCCCCAGACGCTGTCCACCGCCAACGCGTCATTAAGCATCCAGTGCAGGCTGAACACGGTTCGCGCCACTATGACGGTCGTCATTTCCAAGACGAAAGCCTGCTCGTGCGCTGCGACCGGGAGAGCTTTGACTACTTCATCTCTATAGACTCTCTCGATCCTATTAGCGACCTCGTCCGGCACCATGCCAGCGCACCAGCACGAGGGGAAGCCGACCCTCCAATAGACCGCGTCCAGTAGCATATGGCCTGGAGCCGAGAATTCGAAATCGATGAGCCTGGCCTTGCCTGCATCCAGAAGGACATTGTCGGGACAGCCGTCCGCATGGACCAAGGCCAACCAAGGGCCGGGGTTGGCCAGACGGCGTCGGATCGCATCCAATTCTTCCGAAGGCAGCGATTGGCCGGCCAGTTCGGGGAGAGGCTGCTCAAGCCAGTCCGCAGCCAATAACCCCGGTGCAGTGGCGTGGGGAAAGGCTGACGCCAGGGCCTTTTGATGATCTTGCAGGCAGCCGACAGTCGCTACATGCAACCGGGCCATGGCGAAAGCGTAGGCAGCTAAATCCGCTTCGGCCTGCAGGGCGGTGCCTTCTAGCAATGACTTTACAAGGGATGGAAGCTGGGCGCCTAGATCGTCAAACACGATAATGCCATTCCTAGCATCGCCGGCAAGCAGGGGCGAGTGCACATTTGCATCAGCCTGTTTCAGGACTTCCCTGGCAGTCCATTCCGTGACGAGACCAGAGTCGATGAAGGCAGTTGCCGACGTGGCACAGTAGGACGCCAGGCGCGTCGCCTTGATAATAACAGCGCGAACGTCTCGGCCAAAATGCGCCTTCGCGCGCAAAACGAGATTGCGACGATCCTCGCGGCTAATCCTCTCAATTTGCGAAAGACGGACAGGCACCCCGAATGCACCCAATAGCGCGTCTTCGGCCAACCTAGTCACTTCGCCTTCGTCGAGAGACCTATATTCGTTCATCGTTGCCCTTGTCACTGTGGCCCTGGCGCGGGACTCACTTCAGACTACTAATCGCATGGCTGTCAGCAGCACGGAAGGCGCACTGTAGTGTAGATCGGTTTTCTTTTGAATTCAGAGGGTTGCGAGGGGCGTGCGCGTTTTGCCGTTCTTTAACGCGAAATCTGCGCGTTTTGACGCGTCTTAACGCACACTAGGCCGTCTGTCCAAACCGGCGGCTTTTACCGATCTGAATGAAGTCAGTAGGTTGGCGAGCGCGCCTTAATCGGTCCGAACACTTTTTCTCGTTGAAAAACGAGTCTAAGAGTTTGAAAGGTAACGACAAATCTGTCATTCGAAAGCCTTCTTGAAGGTTATATTTCAAGCTGCTGGCAAAGGTCAGTTTCTGGCACATACGCTTCTCCTCCGAGGTTCCATTGTTCCAAAGATTCCAAGGGTTTACTAGGAACTCAATGGCCGTTCGAAAAAGTTCGTCATAGGGTCGCGTAGGTTTGCCAAGTGCGTCGATTTTTTCCGCTAAAATTGTCTTCTGAATCTCGAAATCGTTAATCCGCTTCTCGTAGGCCGCAATGACGGTCTTGTTATCGGAGTCAAGAATTCGGTCGAGCAATTGGCTTATGCTCTTTTCAGTTTTCAGAATTTCAGCAGCCATAGCTTTCCGGCGATCATCCAACGTGCCCTGTTCTTCGTTCCAGATATCCCGGAACATTTCTTTTATGACGGCGACCAAATTTGCGGAGGGTTGCAATGAGCGCAGGATGGCTTCAAACGCACCTTCAAGTTTGGCACGAGGTATGGACTTTCCATTTTTAGAGCAGCCGCGCCCCCGACATAGGTAATATGGGTAGAAGGACTGCAAGCATGGCATCATCAGGGACGATTTAAAGCGACTTCGCATCGTCCTCATACTGCGCCCACTTCACCAGAACATAATCGAGATGGGCGCAGGAAGCTGTCTTGCTCAAGCCGCCAAGGCATCGGTATATCGTTCGTGAGGTAAGGCCAGCCGGGATATTCGTTTCGCCCTCAAGAAGCATAATGGCGGAAATTCCGGTACGGGTTTTCTCGCTATTGAGTTTCCGCTTTAGATCATTGGTTATGGGGATGATGTCATCGCTCATGCAGCCCCGAATAATGTCTATCGTTTTGTCTGTGAGGTATGCGCTTCGTAAAAGCTGCGAAGCACGGCATTCATCCGGCTTTGATAGCCTTTGCCTTGTGCCTTGAACCATTCAAGCATGTCGGAATCATACCGCACGTTGGTCGCCGTCTTTGGACGATCCGGCATACGCAGTTTCGCAGATGCCCAGAAATTGGCATCGGCTTCCGGGATATCGGAAAAATCTATATCGCTGTCTTTGACGGCCTTCATTTCGGCAATCGTCATCGGTTTATCGTATCGCTTCATAGTACGCCTTCCTTTCTTTGCTTGAGGCCAGTCTTGCCGATATAATTCGGGTAACGCCGCTCCGGTCGGTATGAATCACCGTGACGACAACCTCCGCCTCTAACAATCCGTAGCTGATGATGCGTTCTTCGCCGTACTCGTGGCGGTCGTCTATCCGGCTGACCACAACATCATCGAAAATGGCGATAGCCTGTGAAAAGCTGATACCGTGCTTTTCGACATTGGCGGTATTTTTGGCCTCGTCCCATTCAAAGTGCATATACAATTGTATCTACAAGTGTAGCTACAGTCAAATTCTTCATAAGGAAGGGATGCAATGCCACTTAATCGGGGGGACGAGGTGGCATTGCCCATCAATTATAGTGATGCTTCCTGCTCATTTCTACGGCAAAACAAGCTCTATAAACGATACGGGCTGGAAATAGGCTCTTGTGTCGATTTTTCCATCACGGGCATCAAGTAATTTGATGTTTGTGAGGTTTGCGGATTTGCAAAAATCTCCCTGAAGGGTCGCCGTGATGTGGTATCCAGTGCTCAACGTCGCGTTCGCTGTATGCCCCTGCAGTGATTAGATTTTCGCCCGAAAATCTTGCGATCGAAGGCCCGACAGGTCGTTTGAAAGCTCACGTTCTATTGTCGGCCTGTCTGATCTGAACAGGGTAAAATTGAACATGGCTTTGCCGCATGATGGGCTAGAGAGACGTTCTGGTCTTGCTCATGGCTGCAGTCCTATGGAGTTCATTTAACAATTGAGGAAATGAATGGAGTACGTCGAGCAAATTGGGATGTAGTCAGTTGAGATCGTTCAATTCGGCGACGATGTCGTAGGCATCACCCCGATAATAGGATCGGGTAAATTCGCAAGCGCGACCATCTTGAAGAAATCCCAGACGCTCTATAAAAAATCCCGCATCTCCCAGCTGAGCGCCCAACCGATCGGCCTGCTCACAGGTAAAGTTAACAGCACGCATACGTTGAAGGGCTCGCACCGGGCGCTGNCCTATCTTNCCGAGTGCTTCATACACCGANTTCGTGACGCATTCCAGCGATGGCAAACAGCAGCGCAGTAGTGTTGTATATTCGAGCGCCACGGCCTTTTCGTCAGCAAAGCGAACGCGTCTAAAGCGATAGACCATCGTATCAGGCGACAAACCGAGATAGAT
>NZ_AQWM01000060.1 GCF_000376105.1 Asticcacaulis benevestitus DSM 16100 = ATCC BAA-896 | reverse complement strand
CGCATTCGCTGCGTGGCGGCGCCAATCCGTGATGCCAGCAACAAGATCATCGGATCGATCAGTGTCTCTTCGGCCGCGCAATATATGGATGATGCCCGTATGAAGGCGCTNACAGAGCAGGTGCTGGCCACCGTCCATGCCATTTCACATGAATTTGGCTGGAGCGAAACTAACCTCAAGACATAAGGAAAGACTATGCTGCTACAGGGACAACGGGTTCTGATCACGGGCGCATCGCGCGGCATAGGTCGCGGCACGGCCATCGAGTGCGCCAGACATGGTGCGGACATCGGCATCAATGCCCACGCAGAGTCGGACTCCGTTGACAGCCTGGTAAAAGAGATCGAGGCCTTGGGCCGTAAGGCGATTGTCTATGTGGGCGACGTGGCAAATCCCGAGAGTGCGCCTGCGTTTATCGAAGCCGCAGTGAAAGGATTGGGCGGGGTCGATCATATGGTTTCGAATGCCGGCATCTGTCCGTTTCACAGCTTTCTGGACATGCCGGTCGAGGTCGTGAGGCGAACGGTCGATGTCAATCTGATGGGCAGCTACTACATGTGCCAGGCGGCCGCGAACCAGATGGTGAAGCAGGGCACCGGTGGCTCGCTCATAGCGGTAAGCTCGATTTCGGCTTTGGTCGGAGGCGAAATGCAGACCCACTACACGCCCACGAAAGCCGGCATGCATTCCTTGATGCAATCGACGGCCATCGCGTTGGGCAAATACGGCATCCGCTGTAATTCGGTACTGCCGGGCACGATCGAGACCGATATAAATAAGGAGGACCTGGCCGACCTCACCAAGCGGGAATACATGGAAAGCCGCATCCCTCTTGGCCGGCTGGGCGCACCGGCTGACATTGGCAAGGTGGTTGTCTTTCTGGCCTCGGATCTGGCGGGCTATATGACGGGCGCCCATGTGCTGGTCGACGGCGGCGCTTTCGTCCANCTGCAATAATGATCATTGCCTCNGCCACTGACTTCCGNGCCGCGCCACAAGCCGAATTGCCGCCCTTTCTCTTCCATTATCTCGACGGCGGCGCGGGGGCGGAAGTGACGATGAACCGCAATATGGCTGACCTTCAGACCATAGACTTGCGCCAAAAAACATTGCGTGGCAGTGAAGACCTGGACCTGTCGACGGAGTGGTTCGGCACGCGTTTTGAACTGCCGCTGGCTTTGGCGCCGGTGGGTCTTACGGGCATGTATGCAAGGCGCGGCGAAGTCCAGGCTGCCCAGGCGGCGGCCCGCGCCAACATCCCTTTTATTCAGTCCACGGTGTCTGTCTGTTCGCTGAAAGAAGTTGCGAGCCAAAGTGAACGGCCGATCTGGTTCCAACTGTATGTGCTTAAGGACCGTGGCTTCATGCGGGATGTCCTCCAGAGGGCGAGGGAGGCTGGAGCCACCACTCTGGTTTTTACCGTCGATATGCCAGTGCCGGGCTCGCGCTATCGTGACGCCCACTCAGGCATGAGCGGGCAGTACGCGGCATTTCGCCGTATCATTCAGGCTATGTTGCATCCGCAATGGGCTTGGGATGTGGGCGTCAGAGGCCGGCCTCATGATCTGGGCAATGTGTCAGCCTATTTGGGCAAAGCCACCGGGCTTGAAGACTATATTGGATGGCTCGGTGCCAACTTTGATCCTGGCATATCGTGGCGGGACCTGGAGTGGATTCGTGACGAGTGGCAGGGGCCGATGATCATCAAAGGCATACTCGATGCTGGTGATGCGCGAGACGCCAGAACATTTGGAGCGGATGGCCTGGTTGTGTCAAACCATGGTGGCCGGCAGCTTGATGGCGCGCTTTCAACGGCGCGTGCCATGCAACAAATTGCCGAGGCGGTTAAAGGCGACATGACCCTTTTCGCAGATTCGGGAGTCCGCACCGGTGTTGATGTTATTCGCATGCTGGCGCTAGGCGCGGACGGTGTTCTTTTGGGTCGGGCTTTCGTTTACGCGCTCGCCGCTTCCGGGGGAATGGGCGTTAGCCAACTGATTGGCCTGCTCGAAAAGGACATGCGCACAGCCATGGTGCTTACGGGCGTAAAATCAATTAATGAGATTACCTCCGATATTCTGGTGATCTGAGAAGCCCAGCGGCATGTAGCGGTCCTCCAACACGATCGGGGTGACGCAACAGACAGAACCTAGTGCGCCGCGCGACCAATGAGTAAAGGAAAGGGAGAGGCATGAGCCTCGCCTTTATAATTAAAGCCGGTCAACTGGTAAATCAGCGTCTTGGCAAACTTAAGGGTGACTTTTTTCCGGGTACAGATAGATCGCCGCCGCTTCTAGCGATTTGCTTTGGCGGCTTTCGCGGAATAACTTGCGAAAACGAAATAGGGTAGTAGCTAAGTTGGTTGCGGGCCCCCGCAACAAAATACTAAAACAAAAGCAAATACTTGCAAAAACGGCTTTCCTCACGGGAGGCCGTTTTTGCGTGGCACACTGCTGGCACACTTTTGACGGCGGGACGAAACCGTGTTATTGTTTCCACCCTAGGTTGAAAAAGGTGGGGGTGCAATGCCTACGCACGAAGTTCTTGGTGGAAAAGTCCAACTCTACAGGAAGCCAAAAAGTCGATTTTGGTGGGTGGCGTCGACCGTAGGCGGTGATCGTCGCAGGGAAAGCACCAAAGAGGAAAACCTGGTCCTGGCGAAAGAGTTCGCCGAGGACTGGTTCCTGGAGCTTAGGGGCGAATCCCGCGCCGGTGTCCTGACCAGGCGAGAGCCGAGCTTCGATGACATGGCCGACCTGTTCGAGGCGGAGTACGAACTTATCACTGAGGGTGAGCGTAGCCCCAAATGGGTACAAGGCCACAAAGACCGCTTGCGCCTACATTTACGGCCGTTCTTCAAAGGCATGGCCATTACCGAAATCGATTCCGGCAAGGCGCAGAGCTACCGGCTTCATCGGGCCAAACAGTTTGGCCGTCTTCCCGCCAAGCGGCCGGACGGTCAATATGTGCGGCCGCCGAAGCCTCCATCTCGGAGCACCATCCACGACGAGATAGGGACCATGTCTCTCGTTTTGTAAACGGCCTACCGGCACCGCAAGATCCATGGCGTACCGGATTTATCGCCGCCCTATAGGCAACAAAAGAAAATCATCCAGCGACCCTGGTTCACGTTGGCCGAATACAAGCAGCTCTACAAAGCCGTTGCCAAGGCGGCGAGGGAAGCGCCTGAGCGCTACAAATATGCCTATGAGCAGCTTTACGACCAGATTCTGATCCTCGGAAACACCGGTCTGCGGCCTGACGAAGCGGCGAGGTTACATGCCGCCGACAATCTCGCCGGTCTGGGATATCCTCTCGAAATGTCGGAACTTAAGGGCCGCACCTACGCCAACATCGGAACAGTCGCCTCACCAAAGCGATCCCTAAAACGGTCGAGCTGCTTTGGATTGACCGAAAAAGCGAGTATCCCACGGTCCATGAGGGCTTCCACCACTGGGCCATGCGGCATCTCTATGGCTACCGCAATATCGGTTGGGTTTGGGGCATGCTCAAGCAACCAGTCAACCATAGCCCCAAGACCCAATCCGTCATGGGGGAAGGATTTTTGTATCGGACCTGAAGGTCCCAAAATACAAACTTGATGTTCTGTGCTTGCCCAATCTACACCGACAAATAAAGTCGGCTCGTCTAACATTTGCGCCTCCTGTCAATGTCGAGTCGCTGCGTCGCTTCGCCGTTCCCTGTACTGGCGCTCCAGGCTATATAGCCTTGGCGCAACTCCCCACTGGGCGTGCTCCGCAGTCAACCGATCGAGGTGCATGTCCCCCCCAGGCGTTCAAGGACGCAGGGGGCAAAAGGCTACTCTCGACCAGCCGACCCGTGACGGCTAGAATAATCCAAACCGCTCAGAAAGGGTACAGGGGGCAATTGCGTTGCCCTCGCTGGGGAGTCGTGAGGGTTTACGGCTTTGCGGCACCGTTCCATCGAGCTAATCACATGGTGCGTAAATCCAAGATCTTAGGTGCAAGGTCAGCTGAGTAGGGGGCTTAACACTTAAGATGCCAAATGTGGCATCTTAAGGGTAATTTTCCGCCATAAAGTGCCATTAATGGCGTATTATATTTTAGAGTTGGCTTGTCCTCTTTACCGACCGTTATCCTATCTTGCGTATAAGGTGTCAAATATGGCATGTTAATGCCTAATATCAACTATAATGTGCCAGATATGTCCACTAACCCCGATAGCATTATTGAAACCGTAAGCCATTTGGAAACGCAACTAGGAGAGCGTCTTGCCAGGTTACGGTTAAGCCGCAACCTGACGCGCGCGCAACTGGCAAAGGAAACTGGAGCTTCCTCGCGAACTCTCGCCCGGCTGGAAGCCGGTGAAGGGGCTTCTCTCGACTCCTTCATCAGGGTGCTCCTGGCCCTGAACATGGAGTCGAACCTGCTGGCCATGCTGCCAGACCCTGCCGTCCGCCCCATAGAACGGGTGAAGCTCCAGGGACGGGAACGGCAACGCGCGCGGCCCATGCAAGGCGAAACGAAGCCCGCTTCCGAATGGGCTTGGGGAGATGACGAGGAATGACCGATGCCCACGTCCGACTATGGGGTAAGGATATTGGCGCCGTCAGCTGGCTTAACGATCGTCAGATCGGCGTCTTCCAGTATGAACCCGACTTCCTGGCCAGCGGCATCCAACTGGCGCCGATAACCATGCCGCTGGTCGCCGAGCCGTATGAATTTCCGAGTTTGCCGAGGGATGCCTTCAAGGGCCTGCCCGGCCTGCTGGCAGATTCACTGCCCGACAAGTTCGGAAACGCCCTCATCGACGCCTGGCTCGCCCAGCAAAGCCGCTCCGCCGCCAGTTTCAACCCGGTCGAACGGCTGTGCTATATCGGAACGCGAGGCATGGGCGCCTTGGAGTTCCATCCAGTCATTGCCCAGGGTCAGAAAGGCTCGCGCGCTGTAGAGATCGATTCCTTGGTCACACTCGCCAACCTCGTCCTGAACAATCGAGAACGTTTGTCGGGCGTGCTCACTGGCGCTGACGATCACGAGACCCTTCAGGACATTCTGCGCGTGGGCACCTCCGCCGGCGGCGCACGGGCGAAGGCCGTCCTGGCCTGGCACCCGCAGACAGGAGAATTTCGGTCCGGACAGATCAAGGCGGGCGAGGGCTTCACCTATTGGCTCATGAAGTTCGATGGCATCAGCAACAACAAGGATAAGGAACTGGCCGATCCGCAGGGCTTCGGAAGGATTGAATACAGCTTCTATCTTCTCGCTAAGGCCGCCGGCATCGACATGACCGAAACCCGTCTGCACCTGGAAGGTGGCCGCGCCCACTTCATGACCCAGAGGTTCGACAGGACAGCCAGTGGCCAGAAGGTCCACATGCAGTCGCTTGCCGCCATGCGACATTTCGATTTCAACGCGGCCGGCGCCTATTCCTATGAGCAGGCAGTCGAAACGATCCGCATGCTCGCTCTGCCCCAATACGACATAGAGCAACAATTCCGCCGTTCGGTTTTCAACATTCTGATCCGAAACCAGGATGACCACGTCAAGAACATCGCCTTCCTGATGAACCGGAAAGGGCAGTGGCGTTTGTCGCCGGCGTTCGATGTCTGCTACGCCTATAACCCCTCTGGCGACTGGACCAGCATGCACCAGATGAGCTTGAACGGGAAACGTGACGGATTCGAATTGAGCGACCTGCTGGACTTTGGTGAGTTCTGCGGATTGAAGCGACCGGCCGCTGAAAAGCTGATTCGCGAGCTGCACGATGTCGTTGAGACCTGGTCTGATCTGGCGGATCATGCAGGTGTAGACGATCTCACTATTCAGCGTATTCACAGCACAATGCGCCGAGAACTCGTTCTTCCATCCTTCCCCGAGCGCGCATCACGCAAAGGCCAGGCAGCCGTCTCTTTCACCGTGTCGGTGCGGGATGCCGACGGCAAGGCCGTCGGCGGTGCAGACCTGGTTCTTCAGGCTGACAACGGCACCGCCTTGCGCGGGACGACAGATGCTTTGGGAGCTTGCGAAATATCTGTGCCGACAAAGGGGCCCTTTACCCTTCTCATCGCCCATCCAGCCTATCCGGGGACTATTGTCGATAAGGTCGATCCCAACGTGCCGGTCTCGATTGTGGTTCGTGGCGAGCCGAATACCGGCTCCCTGATCGTCCATTCGAACGGGACCATACCGGGTCTCACGGGGCGGTTAAACCCGATCCTCGACACCAGCAATAGAACCTATCTTCATGCCGACAACATCGCGATCAACAACGGTAAACCTCAGCCCACACCGTTTAAGGTTGGCGAGCCAATCGAGCTGGAAGACGCGTCGGGCGAGCAAATGCGGGTCACAGTCAGACATATCGCCAGCCGTGTCTCGTTGTTGGATTATGTGCGCCTGGAGGGTAATTAGGATGCTCTGTTATTGGCGATAGGGGCAGCCCTGCATCTTCGTCGCTGAGTCATAGCGACGGCTAAAGTCAAACAGCATTAACCGTCTGCTAAAGTCCCCCAAGACAAATGCCCACAAAGGGAGGCTTGCCACCCTTTGTGGGCACGAATAAAAATGAATGGTTGGCAATTTGCGTAGGGTGTGTAAAATTGCACCAATAGTATGATGGCCTCTTGGAGGATTAGACATGGCGACCGTGCGCAAGACTATCACCATAACTGACCAGCAAGACGCGTGGGTTAAATCTCAGATCGAAAACGGCAACTACACAAACGACAGTGAAATAATCCGTGACCTGATCCGACGAGAACAAGAGAGAACGGCCGAGATCGAGAGCATCAGGGCCGCCTTGATCGAAGCCGAAAGCGGCGGAGAACCTCAACTCTTCGACCCCGAAGCTTTCAAGCGACGGATGCAACAGGCACATGGCTAGATACCGCCTTGCACCAACTGCAGAGCGCGATCTGGAGCATATTTGGCGGACCACGGCCAAAGAATGGGGCATCGACCAGGCACACCGCTACACCGACATACTGATCGCTGCCTTTGAAAAGTTGGCCGAAGCTCCAGACAGAGCGCCGTCCTGCGACCATATCAGATCGGGATACCGACGACGCAATGTGGAGCGCCATGCCATCTACTTCCGTAAATCGGCTGGCGGCATAAACATCATGCGTATCTTGCATGATCGCATGGACGCCGCTCGCCGCCTATAATAAGCGGTTACGGGAAGGACTTGAGGCGGGCCTTGGCTGTCGTTATCTATCGGCGCCTATCGTGAGAGGGAAGCAGGTTCAGAGGCTTTCAGATCGTCGGGCCATTGGCCGGAGTAGTGGAAGGCGGCTTCTACCGCGTGGCCTTTGGGTGCGGCATTCAATCTGGTGATCTTCTTGTCACGGATGCCTTTCCTCGCGCGTCCAAATATGGGGGGCCATCGGCCAGCATATTGCCCAGGGCGCGGAAAACACGGAAGAATCAGTTGATCATTCCGCGTCATATTTGGGATAATTGCGGCGTAGCTGTCGCAGTCTCGCCGCCTGCACCGGAGTTAGCCGAGAGATCGCAGCGCTGAGTAAGCCCATCGCGACCACCACGCCGGCCGAATTCGCGAGTGCCGGACGCGACAGAGCGGAGAACAAGAACAGGCGATAGCGTTAGCTGTGGGTCTGGTGCCACGGTAAATTGTCTACAAGTACAGGCAGGACCTAATACCCGCCCCCAAGCGCGGCATAGAGATTGATCAGGTTCAGCGAACGCACCAGACGCACAGTGATAAGCTGTTGCTGCGCTGTATAGAGCGTGCGTTGCGAATCCGTCAGGGTCAGGCGTGAATCAATCCCGCGGTCAAAGCGCGCCTGAGCCAGGGTGCTGCTATCGGAAGCGGCCTCGACCACGCGGGCCTGCGCGCTCAGACGGTCATCGATGGTGGCGCGGGTGGCCAGCTGATCAGCGACATCACGGAAGGCTGACTGGATGGCGCCTTCATATTTCGCCAGAGCGATGTCGCGGCTGGTCTTCGTGGCCTTGAGATTGGCCGTATTGGCGCCGCCGGCGAAGATTGGCACCGAGATCGACGGTGCGAAGCTCCAGATGTCGGTGCCATCAAACAGGTCGTTGAGTTCGGTTGAGGCCTTGCCGACTGAACCGGTCAGCGAAATCCTCGGGAAGAAGGCGGCGCGCGCCGCACCGATATCAGCATTGGCGGCTTTCAGCGTATATTCGGTGGCGGCCACATCGGGACGTTTGAGCAGCACATCCGATGGCGTGCCGGCTGGCAAATCGGCCAGTATCGCCTGATCGGGGAAAGTATTGGGCAGTTGTGCTTCGGCCACATCATCACCGACCAGCAGGCGCAGGGCGTTCTTGTCTTGTTGCACCGTGGCGATCAGGGCAGCCACGTCGGCGCGTGCCTGTTCGGTCAGGATTTGCGTCTGGCGCAGGGTAAGTTGCTCGGTGGCGCCAAGATCAAAGCGCTTTTGCGTCAGATCGAGGCTTTCTTCGCGCAGGCGCAGAGTCTCACGCGCGAGGCGTAACTGGTCCTGATCGGAGGCAAGATTGAGCCAGGCGGTGGCGACCGACGCGATCAGGCTGATTTGCGCGGCCTTGCGGTTTTCTTCAACAGCGAAATAGCTTTGCAGCGCCGACTGGCTGAGCGAACGGACACGCCCGAACAGGTCAAGTTCCCACGACGCGCCGATAGTCGCGCTGTAGGTCTCGGTCGTGCCAATAGGCTCGCCGGTGGCCGTATTGACCGCACCCGTGTCGCCGCGCGCACCGGCGACTGTGGCATTGACGGCGGGAAACAGGCTGGCGCGCTGGATGCGATACTGAGAGCGTGCCCGTTCGACATTGAGTACCGCCACGCGCAGGTCGCGGTTGTTGGTCAGGGCCTGATCGATCGTGGCCTGAAGGCGCGGATCGAGGAAGACCTGACGCCATGGCAGGGTTTCGGCCGATTGTCCTTGCGCGACGACGTCCGTCGGGAACTGACCGGGGACGGGCAGGGCGCCGCGGTCATAACGCGGGGCCATGGTGCAGCCGCTGAGGACGATCGCGCTTGCGGCGCTTAACAGGGTAAGTTTGACAAGAGAGGTCATGGATTAGTGCCCTTTGCGATCGTTATCGGAGTTATCGAGCATGGCCGTGGCCTCACGCTCCAGCGCCAGTTTTTTCATATGCTTCTCGTCGGCCTTGAAGATTTTCTCGATGATGACGAAGAACAGCGGAATGAAGAAGATGGCCAGCAGGGTTGCCGAAATGATGCCGCCGACGAGGCCGGTGCCGATGGCGTTCTGGCTGCCAGACCCCGCGCCATTGGCGAAGAACAGTGGCAGGATGCCGAAGGTGAAGGCCAGTGAGGTCATGATGATCGGGCGCAGGCGGACGCGGACGGCCTCCAGGGTCGCATCGATCAGACTCATACCGCTTTCGTGGTTATGCTTGGCGAATTCCACAATCAGGATGGCGTTCTTGGAACTAAGCCCGATGATGGTCAGCAAGGCGACCTGCAAGTAAATGTCGTTGGACAGGCCGCGCAGCATGGTGGCGAGCAGGGCACCGATGACGCCAAGGGGGATGACCATGACGATGGCGATCGGAATCGACCAGCTTTCATAAAGCGCTGCCAGCAGAATAAAGACGGCGAAGATCGATAGGGCGTACAGCATGGGGGCTTCGGCGCCGGATTGCTTTTCCTGCAGCGACAGGCCGGTCCATTCATAAGAAATGCCCGGCGGCAGGGTGGCGATGATCTTTTCGACCTCCGCCATGGCCTGTCCGGATGACTTGCCCGGTGCGCCCGTGCCCTGAAGGTTCATCGACGGTGCGCCGTTATAGCGCTCTAAGCGCGGCGAGCCGTATTCCCAGTGCGAGGTGGCGAAGGCCGAAAACGGCACCATCTGGCCGGAGGCATTGCGGACGTACCATTGGTTCAGGTCTTCGGGCTTCATACGGAAGGGGGCATCGGCCTGGATGAAGACTTTTTTCACGCGGTTGCGGTCGATGAAGTCGTTGACATAGGCGCCGCCCATAGCCGTCGAGAGCGTGGCGTTGATGTCCGACAGGCTGACACCCATGGCGCCGGCGGCCGCCTGATCGATCTCAAGCTTGAGCTGCGGTGTGTCTTCCATGCCGTTGGGGCGCACACCCATCAGGCTCGGATTCTGCGCGGCCATGCCGAGCACCTGGTTACGGGCCGCTAGCAAAGCTTCATGGCCCAAACCGCCGACGTCCTTAAGTTCGATATCGAAACCGGAGGAGTTACCGAGTTCGGTCACCGCCGGCGGCACGATGGCGAACGCCATGGCGTCGCGGAACTGGCTGAAAGCCATCATGGCGCGGCCGGCGACCGCCGGGGCCTTTTCTTCGGCCTTGTGACGTTTCTCGAAGTCTTTCAGACGCACGAAGGCCATGCCGGCGTTCTGGCCAGGTCCTGAGAACGAGAAACCCGAAACGGTGAAGGCGGATTCGACGGCCGGGTCTTTTTTGAAGTGATCGGCCACCTGGTCGAGGACAAGATTGGTGCGCTCTTCGGTGGCGCCCGGCGGCAATTGCACGATGGTGAAGAGGATGCCCTGATCTTCTTCCGGCAGGAAGGAGGTCGGGATCTTCGTGAACATCAGTACCATGACGACGATAATCGCGGCAAAGACGGCCATGTAGCGCGCCGACTGACCGAGAATTCTGCCGACAGCGTTACGATAGGCATTGGCGGCGCGGTCGAAATTTCGGTTGAACCAGCCGAAGAAGCCCTTCTTTTCGCCGTGGTCGACATCTTCCACTCTCAGAAGCGTGGCGCACAAGGCGGGGGTCAGGACCAGCGCCACAACGACCGACAGCGCCATAGCGGAGACGAGTGTGATCGAGAACTGGCGGTAAATAACGCCCTGCGAGCCGCCGAAGAAGGCCATGGGGATGAAAACGGCGGACAAGACGAGCGCAATACCGATCAGTGCGCCGGTAATCTCATTCATCGACTTGATCGTGGCGGCCAGCGGCGGCAGCTTTTCTTCGCGCATGACGCGCTCAACGTTTTCCACAACCACGATGGCGTCATCGACCAGGAGCCCGATGGCGAGCACCAGCCCGAACAGGGTCAGGGTGTTGATCGAGTAGCCAAAGGCCGCGAGGATGCCGAAGGTGCCGAGCAGAACGACGGGAACGGCGATGGTCGGGATAATGGTGGCGCGCCAGTTTTGCAGGAAGAGGAACATGACGACGAAGACAAGAACGACAGCTTCGATCAGAGTTTTGACGACTTCGTGGATCGACAGGTTGATGAACGGCGTGGTGTCGAACGGCACGACATAGTGGTATCCCTTGGGGAAGTTGCCTTTGAGCTGTTCCATCTTGGCCTTGACCGCATTGGCGGTATCGAGCGCATTGGCGCCGGTGGCCAGGCTGATGGCAATACCTGTGGCGGGGCGACCGTTGAATTTGGCCGAGCCACTATATTGTTGGGCGCCAAGCTCGACCCGCGCCACGTCGTCGAGGCGTACCAGCGCACCGCCGGCGGAATTCTTGACGATGATCTTACGGAACTGCTCGATATTGGTCAGGCGCGATTGCGCCGTGATAGTGGCGTTCAGCGCCGTACCTTTGAGGGCGGGCAAGCCGCCCAACTGGCCGGCTGAGACTTGCGTATTCTGCGCCTTGAGCGCGGCAATGACATCCGTCGGCGTCAGGTTATAGCTGGTCAGCTTAGACGGATCGAGCCAAATGCGCATGGCGTATTGCGATCCGAAATTTTGTATGGTGCCGACACCGTCGACGCGGCTGATCTGATCGACCAGGGTTGAGGACATATAGTCGCCGAGATCGGTGTCGCTGACCTTATCGTCATCGGAATAGAGCCCGATCACCATAAGGAAGCCGCTTGAAGCCTTGGCGACGGTCAGGCCCTGTTGCTGCACTTCCTGCGGCAACAAAGGCGTGGCGGACTGGAGTTTGTTCTGCACCTGAACCTGAGCGATATCTGGGTCCGTGCCGGCCTTGAAGGTCAGGGTCACGCTGGCCGCGCCACTCGAATCGGAGGTCGATTTCATATAGAGCAGGCCATCGATGCCCTTCATCTGCTGTTCGACGATCTGTGTCACCGAATCCTCGACCGTCTTGGCCGAGGCGCCGGGATAAAGGGCGCTGACCGTCACCTGCGGCAGGGCGATCTGCGGATACTGGGCGATCGGCAGGTTGACGATGGACAACAGCCCGGCCATCATGATGACGATGGCCACCACCCATGCGAAGATGGGACGATGAATGAAGAAACGCGAGATCATGCCGGTCTCCTGGGCTCATGCGACTGAGCCAGTAACGTAAAAACGGGTGTCCTTAGCGGACGGATTTATGCGGGCGTAAAGCCCTTATTTCTCAGCAGACGCACCGATAACGCTGGCCTTTACCGGCGCATCGGGAGCAATTTTTTGCAGGCCTTCGACAATGACGCGATCGCCGGGTTGCAGGCCTTCGGTCACCAACCACTTGTCGCCGACCGTTTGCGCGGTCTTGATCGGGCGCACGGCGACCTTGTTGTCTTTGGTCACGATCATGACCAGGGCATTGCCCTTGGGGTCGCGCGTCACGGCCGGTTGCGGCACAAGGATGCCGTTGCCAATCACGCCAGAGACGATCCGCGCCTTGGCGTACATGCCGGGCAGGAGGATACCCTTCGGATTGGGGAAGAGGGCGCGCACAGTCACGGTGCCCGTGGCCTCATCGACCGTCACGTCGGAGAATTGCAACCGCCCCTTGATCGGATAGACGCTGCCGTCTTGCAGGATCATTTCGACATCGGCCGACGAGGCCTCGCCGATGGCACCTGAGGCGATAGAGCTTTTCAGCGTCATCAGGTCATTCACCGACTGATTGATGTCTAAATAGACCTGATCGACATTTTGAATCTTGGTCAGTTCGGTGGCCTGGGCCGCCGTGACCAAAGCGCCTGGCGTTACGTTCGACTTGCCGATGCGGCCGGAAATGGGCGCGATCACCTTGGTGTAGTTGAGATTGATGGCCGCGGTCTGCTGAGCGGCGTTGGCGGAGGCCAGCGTGGCTTCGGCTTGGCCCAAAGTGGCCTGTGCGTCATCATTATCTTGTTTGGAGACGGCGTTGATCTTGACGAGCTCGGCGTAACGTTCAGCCTTGAGTTTCGCCGTGGTCAGGCTTGCCTTGGCCTGGGCGACGCCCGCCTGCGCGCTGGCATATTGCGCCTGGTAGGGCGCGGCATCGATCTGATACAGCGACTGGCCTTGCGTGACATAACCGCCTTCGGTGAAGGTGCGCGACTTGATGATGCCGCTGACCTGAGGTCGGACATCGGAGACAAGATAGGCCGAGGTGCGGCCCGAAAGCTCGACCGTCAGATTGGCGGGCGCGGACGCCGCAACGATCACGCCGACTTCGGTCGGCCCACCCTGCGGCATCCCTTGCGGCTTCTTTCCGCAGGCGCTGACGCCTAAGGCGATAGCCATAAGCACCGCGATGGACACGGCGCCACGCTTGATACCGGTGTTGTGAGTTGAGGATAGCAGGCTCATGCAGGTCTCTCCGGCTGGAATCGAGCGTTTCACGGCGCGCGCGCTGAAAATTAAATTTGGTCTATTGTGCGACGCAAGCATAACAAAGAAGTGTCAGCATGGCGTCATACAGAAAGTCGAATGTGGGAATGAATGATCATTCTCATTTGTCTGGCATTACGTGCCTTTTTGCTGTATGTCAAGCGACAGCGAACATAAAAATTGACAAACCCCTTTATGACGTAAGGAATAAGGATCGAATGCGTTACCCAGTTCCTATGACTGCCGAGGCATCCAAGGTGCGAGTGAGCCGCGAAGAGCGCCAACAACATATTCTTGATGCCGCTTTGCGCTGCGTGAGGCGCGCCGGTTTTCATGGTGCGAGCATGGCCGAGATTGCTGCGGAAGCGAAGATGAGCGTCGGTGTGATCTATCGCTATTTCGACAACAAGGAAGCGATCATTGAGGGCATCGTCGCTAATGACCTCGCGGACATGCGAGCTAAGTTTGCCGAATGGGAAAGTCTTCCGGAGGATCGCCTGCTCGATACCCTCATCGATACTATGGAGTACGCCGTTGATCATAAGTATTGCGGCGACCATTCGGCGTTGGGTCTGGAAGTTCTGGCGGAGGCCGCACGCAATCCGCGCGTCGCGGCTATTGTTCAGGAAGCCGACCGGCAGGAACGCGAACTCAGCCGATCGCTATGCCAGCGCATGATGCCAACGCTTAGCGAGACTGAACTGGCCGTCACGGGTGAGATCATCGGTATGATTTTCGACGGTATGATGGTGCGGGCGGTTTCAAACCCAGGCATTGATCGGACAGCACTGCTCGCAAAGCTGAAACAGGTCATGCGTTTGCTTTTCACCATGCCGCCGCTAAATCACAGTGGCGTCAGAACCAAATCCTGATGCCACCTTTTAGGTTGATGATGAAAGCCCCGTTTGCTCCTCAACCGCAATGGTATGGGGGGGCAGACGATCGAGGGCATCAAGATCATAGACGTCACCGGCGCATCCAACGGCACTTTTGTGCTTGAAGGTGACTACGTCTTCGACGGCGAACAGGCGGTAATCGCTGGTGCCTACGGCTATCGACTCTACAAGAATGGCGTTGCCAATCCCGCCGATGGCGATTGGTATCTGCGTTCGGCGTTGCTCATTCCGGGCGATACCGATCCGTCACCGCTTTACCAGCCCGGTGTACCGATCTATGAGGTTTATAGCGCGAACCTGCAATCGCTTAACACCTTGCCCACGCTCCAGCAGCGCGTCGGTAACCGCACTTGGGCTGCCGGGGGTAATCCCGAAGGTAACGGTCTTTGGGGACGCACGGAAGGCATACGGAGCCGCGCCAACGCGGCGGTATCGACAAGTGGCTCCGATCAGGACATCGATATTTGGAAGATGCAACTGGGTGCCGATCAGTTGCTTACAACGACCGACAAGGGCGAGCGCCTGGTGACAGGTATCACCGTCACCTATGGTGAGGCCAG
>NZ_AQWM01000059.1 GCF_000376105.1 Asticcacaulis benevestitus DSM 16100 = ATCC BAA-896 | reverse complement strand
CCTTCGTGTGCTGGACCGCCCAGACATCCCACTACACACAAACGGTTCGGAAAACGACATCCGCTCTATCGTGACAAAGCGCAAAATATCAGGCGGGACCATGAGCGACGCCGGAAAGGCCGCCCGAGATGCCATGCTCGGCCTGATGAAAACCTGCGCAAAGCTCAAGATCTCGTTCTACCGATTCCTTGGCGACCGCTTCACAGTCCAAGACGCTCCATACGTCCAAAAGCTACCAACCCTCGTCAGGCTCGCAGCAACGTAGCTGCACCGGAATGTGCCCCGGTTACCCGCACAAGGCGGCTTTTCTATGTCCGAAATCCACCGCCAGTTACCGCATAGCTACGACTTGAATCAAAAAGACACATACGGAAAAATGTGAATAGCGGCGGACGGAGAAGTCGGCTCGTTTTGGCCCAAAGCATGCGGCCTTTAGCGCAGTCGGGAGCAGAATGCGAAAGGACATTCTGGCCTCCGACACCGGCAAGTTGAACTCGTGTTTCTTCAGGATCATGCTATCTCCTCTTCGTTGCATCGATTGCACTTCATTCTCTGGTCCTGGTCTGGGGGCAGAGCTAACCCTGATGGGACTAGGCCGCCCAAGAAAACCTATGCGGTGAGGTTCGGGGCTGGTGAGGCAGGGACTTCCTGGCAATAGGTGGGCTATGCTCGGGCAGTTGCAGTCAACTAGACAAGGCAACTGAGGATGAGGGTGAATATCAGGCCGAATATGCCGACCAAACCTTCCATCAGGGTCCAGGATCTGAGCGTTGCTTTGACGGACAGTCCAAAATACTCCTTGAACATCCAGAACCCTGAATCATTGACGTGACTGAACATCAGACTGCCGGCGCCAATCGCCAGCACCATCAGGTTTGGATCTACGCCACTGACCTTGACGAGAGGGGCCACCAATCCCGCTGCGGTCAGGCCCGCCACAGTCGCCGAGCCCAAAGACAAGCGAATGACACCGGCGATCAACCAGCCCAGGACGAGCGGTGGCACAGGCAGGCTCTTGAGCAAAAGCCCAAGCTGGTCGTTGACACCGCCATCGACGAAAATCTGCTTCAAGGCGCCGGCGCCGGCGATAATTAACAGGATGGGAGCGATTTCGCGCAAGGCGGTCCCGGACCCGTTCATCAGGTCGCCAAGCAGCATTTGCCGGCCGATACCAAGCGTGACCAGGGCCACCACGACCGACACCAGCATGACGATCATCGGATTGCCAAGAAAAGCGATAAGCTGCTTCGTTTGCGTATCGAGACCGGTGAGGTAGCCAAGCAGGGTGAACGCGGTCAGTAAAATGACCGGAAGGAGGGCTGTCAGGAAGCTGTTTGCCGCAGATGGCAGTCGATCGTCGGCCACCTCTTCAGCCACGAACAGTTTTGGCGGATTGGCCACGATATGCTTTGCGCTCAGGGCAAACACCGGGCCGGCGATCAGGGCCGTCGGGATGCCGACGATCAGTCCGTAGATCAAGGTGAGGCCCATATTGGCGCCGAACATCGGCACGATGGCGGCGGGCGAGGGATGCGGCGGCAGGAAGCCGTGAGCGATCGACAGGCCCGCCATCACCGGAAGGGCCAGGTAGACAAGTGGTTTGTCCGACTGACGCGCTACCGAAAAGATAAGCGGCACCAGCAAGACAAAACCGACGTTGTAGAACAGGGGAATACCAACGATAAACCCGGTGAGACAGAGTGCCAGGGTGATACGCTTGTTGCCGAAAGCGTCGATCAAAACGGTCGAAATCTTCTTCGCCGCACCGCTATCGGCGACGATCTTGCCGAAGATCGCACCGAAGGCCAGCAGGACCGCCAAGGAGCCCACCATGTCGCCGATACCCTTTTCGATCGAATGCGTCACCTTGTCGAGAGGCATGTTAAGCAACAGGGCGGCAAGGATCGACGTCACCACAAAGGCCAGCAGCGGCTGGACCTTGGCCCAGGCGATCATGGCGATCAGGGACAGGACGGCGATGAGCACAACGATCAGCGTGGTGGTTTCCGCAGACAAGGCCAGCACGGATCAAAAGCCCTTGACGTTAAGACTGTAGAGGCTGTGGTGCGTCAGGATGAACAGGGTCTGATAGTCGGCGCCGCCGAAGATCAACTGCAGCGGCCGTTCCGGTGTATCGATCCGGCCAAGGGGTTTGCCATCGGCGTCATAGACGAAGATCTGTCCATTGGCTACGAACAGCCGCCCCTTGGCGTCGACAGCGACGCTTTCGCCGCCGCGGTCGGTGAGCGGCTTAAGATGGGTAAGGCTTCCACCAGCGCCCACTTTTCCGCTGTAGATGCGACCTTCGGAGCTGTTGCTGATTGTTACCCGATCGCCGAGCTTGCCCGTGACAAAGCCATAGGTGTCCAGCGTGTCGGAGAAGCGCCAGCCCTGGAAGTTGGTCGGGCCCTGCTTGTAGACGCGGAAGGCCGGCAAAACCAGGCTTCCATCGGGGGAGACATATTCTTGTGTCTTGGTGATGGCGACGTCTCGCGCGAACATCTCCGCCAGCGTGGCGAAGGCGTAGGTTTCGGGGTTCAGTTGATCGCGGAATTCGCCATTGTTCCAGATATTACCGGGCAGGGCGGTGATGGCCTCAGGATGAGGTGCCACGGGTGTCGGCAAAAGGCGCGTGATCTCGGCTGTTGGCGTCCACGGGTCAAGGCTGTAGACCGAGGCGTCCGGCCCGTCCGAGGACAGGACCATCAGATGGCCCGATGCGTCGACGGCGAGGTTTACCGGATCAAGGGCTGCGTCACTGACGACCTCCAAGGCACGGGCATGCGACCAGCGATAGATGCGGTGAAAATGATGGTCGACGAAGTAGAGATTACCCTTGTCGTCGATGGCGCCGCCGGCAATCGAATAGAAGCCATCTGCGACCTTCTCAATCTTGGCGTCTGTCAGACCCGTCGGCAAAGGCGTTGGCGACGGCTGCAATGGCGTGGCGGAGATATCGAGCATGGCGAACTGGCGCTCACGGACTTCAAGCTTATGCGTCATGTCCGTAATGGCGTTTTCAAACGGGAACTTGCTGGCGCGCAAATAGGTGCCACAGCCATTGTCATCGCAAGTGGCGTATCCGCTTTCGGCATTGGTCGACATGTTGCGGAAGCGTATATTGTCCACGTTGAAGAGCTTGACGGCGGTGGGTGCGGGTTTGAGGCTGCGGGTCACGCGATAAGCATGATAATTGGCGAAGAGAATGTTCTTCGAATTGCGTACCTCAAGCGACATCGATTCCAGACCGTCGATGACCTCTTGTTCGGTCTGCGGTGCCAGAAATTCCCAGTTTTCCACGCCGTCGAGCACGATCTCATGGCGATTGTGGTGCTCGGCAGAAAGCTCATAGACATGGCCGGGCGTCGCGGTATTGCTGACATAGAAGCCTGCATCCGACATGGTATTGGGCGTCCAGTTGGCGACGAAAGTGCCACCTCCGCCGTCGGTGACCCAGATGCCGGGATGCTGACCGTCCATTCGGAACTTCGGATCTGAGAAATCGACGCGCTTGCCGTTGGGCAGAACCGTGCCATGCCCGCCATGGATGCGGACATCTTCGACCAGAGAGCCTTCGCCGGCCTTCCACAACAGGGCCGTGGCGCGCGGATTGACACCGCCCGTGAAGAGGCCAATGCCGGTGATGATGGCGTTACCGCCCTTGGCGCTTTCAACCAACGCCTTGGCGTTTCCCACGCCCTGATAGGCGGCTGTGTTCTCGGCAAGCGTTATCTGTGTCGCACTGGGGTGCAGGGCGATAAGGACCGTGTCAGGGCGCAGGCGCAGCGTGTCGCTGACTAGGTAATGCCCAATCGGCAGATAGACAACGCGGTGTGTGTCGATGGTCTTTTGCAGGGCGGCCGTGTCATCGGCCACGCCGTCACCGACCACACCTTGCGTTCGGACATTCACCCATTGGTTCACCGCCGGCAGAGTCGGCAGAACAGGCCCGGTCCACTGCGGCAATTGCGCCAGCGACTCGGCCTGGAAGTTGGTGGCGAATTGCCCTATCTCGCCCAGGTTATTGATTTTCAAACCGTAATTGAAGGCGCTGACGCGATAGTTCGCGCCTGGGCCCTTGACGGTCTTTCCCGAATCCCGGAAGCGCGCGAAAACAGGCACGTCTTTGGCCAGTGCATTCTCGAATCCGATCTGGGTAAAGGGGCTGTTCTCATTACTGATGACCACAGCGGCCCTGGAAATGCGCTCGAAACGCACATCCTTGCCCCAGAGACTGTCACTGTAACCTCGATCGATGTCGACGCCTGTCGGGGTGTCGCTGATCCTGACGTTGACGAGGGTGAGGTCGAGCTCGTGCTCGCGGATGGCAGCTTCACGCTGACCCTCAAAGCTCGAGTCAATCAGGGTGAATTGCCACGCCGGCGATGTTTTTTCGGAAACGATACCGTATCGGCCACCGTAAAAATGCAGGTCTTCGGCCACATTGCCGGCCTGATAGATGCCGGCAAACCCCGATCCTATGTGAAAGTCTATGTGGCTCAGATAGCCATGCTGGGCGACTCGAAACCGCACCGCGGCGGCTCCCGGATTGCCCTTGCCGATGTCAAAGTCGATATTCGATAGCGCCGAGTAAAACGTGCCGGAATTGGCATCACGAACATCGGGGTTGCCCGGCATGGAGGACGGCACCGGCACGGGCACGGGACCTGACGCATATTGATCGGCCCCGGTGAAGGTCACCATGGTTTCCACACCCTTGGCAAATCCGGGCGTTCGGTCGGCCAAGACAAGTGTGGGCCGCTTCGCCCCCACACCAAACAGGCGCACGGCCGGTGGAACCAGCAAGGTGCGCGTGACGCGGTAGCGCCCGGCGGGCAACCAGACAATGCTGCCGGCCGCTGATTTCGCTGCCGTATCGATCGCGGCCTGGATGGCGGCCGTATCGTCGGCCTTGCCGTCTCCGACTGCCTTGACAGTTATGGCCAGGGGATCGTCGGGTGCGGTTTGGAACACAGACACACCCGTCTCGGCCCATGTCGGACACGTAGCGAACGTTAGAACCGCAAACAATGCGGCGAATATCCAGGTTTTGCGCGTCATCAGGATAACCTCAATTCGAAAGGAATGTGTCGGGTTGGATGTCGGCCAGGGTGGAAAGATAACCCATGACAAGGTTGACGGATTGGGCCGTAGAGGGAGTGCCATTCAGCGTGAGCACCCGTTCATCGGGCCGTGGCAATTCGAGTGTCGCCACCTGGCTGTCCAGCAAACTCGGCGGCATGTAATGGTTTGAACGCACGCGCAGGCGGGCCCGAACGATCTCGACCGACAGGTTCGGGAAGACGAAGAGTAGCGGCTGACGCGACCGCGATCTTAAATAGTCACGGTAGGCGTATTTAAGGGCCGAGCAGGAAACGATACATCCATCGGTTTCGCGTGCGGTTCCCAGCACATCGGCGACGCGCTCCAGCCAAGGCCAGCGGTCTTCATCCGTCAAGGCGATGCCTGCGGACATTTTGGTGATATTTGCAACTGGGTGCAAGTTATCGCCTTCGATGAAACGGTAGCCGGTCGCCTCGGCAAGCGCATAGCCTAATGTGGACTTGCCACATCCGCTGATGCCCATGATGACGATCGCGTTCGCCGGGAGTATCAATGCAAACCTCGAAAAGCCTGTCAGTCTGGAAAGGAAACATGCTTTCAGGCGCCCTAGGGAGCAGACTTAAACCTGAAGGCATGGGGCTCGGATATGGCCGCGCTAACGCTTGCGAGGCCACCGCGCCAAGTGAAGGAACAATGAAAGCGGCTTGACCCACTGACGCCGCAGGACATCCGCCGCTTGGTGCGGCGGATGTCTTAAAGGTGCGGTTTTAGAAGTTGAACCTTAGACCGGCATGGTAGAAGCGGCCAAGGGTGTCGTAGAGGGCAGGGTTTACGTCGAGGCCCGTATTGGTCTGGGGCGAGGCCTCCGGATCGACGTTGAACAGGTTGTCGATCTTGAAATAGGCCACAACATTCTTGTTGATGTTATAGGAACCCGCGAAATCGACGTAGGTTGCGCCCTTCATTGTGTTGTTATTAAGCGTCGGGTTGTTGGACGTGGACGCCGGGCAACCCGAACTACAGACGACATACTGGTTGCCGATCACGCCGTCGCTGAACCAGCGTTCTTGCAGGGTCAGGCTGTAGGTGGGGGTCGAGTAGGTCTGAACGAACAACGCTTTCCAGTCTGGAGTAGCACCAGAATTCTGCCCTGCCGTTTCCGAAGCGATCGTACCCGGCAGACCTGGGACCGTCGTGAAGTTACTCACATTGGTCGCCAGAGCGCGCAGGACCAGATTGCCTTGCAGGCCCAGCGGACGCGGCGCCTGATAGCTCACTTCATAATCGACACCGCTTGTCTTGATCGATGCAGCATTGATGCTGCCGACATTGACATACGGGTTGGCGCCCGTCAGGTCGAAGGCACTACAGGCCGCCGGCACGGAACCGTCAAAGCAGTATTGCACAAGCTGTGTGGCATTGGGGCCCGATGCGATCGCGTCTTCCAGCTTGATGTCGTAATAGTCGATCGATGCACTGAAGCCCGGCAGCCAGTCCGGATTTGACAGGACGGCCCCGAAGGTGAAGTTCTGTGCAATTTCCGGCTTGAGGCCGGGGTTCGAGCCGGCATTCTGCGAGACGGTGAGTGTGCTGTTGGTGAACGGGTTGGTGAAGTTCGGCAGATTTGTCGAGGTGGTCGGCCCGAACAAATCGTTGAGGTTCGGCGCGCGGACGTCCTGCGATCTCACAGTACGGAAGCGCAAACCACTGAGTGGCGTATCCCAGGTGAAGCCGACTTTCCAGGCCTCGGCGTTACCCGCCGTACTGTATTTTTCGGCGCGCCCGGCGACGTTCATGTTGAGCTGGCCGGTCGTGTCGGAATTGAGCAGGGGCACGTTGAATTCCAGGAAGGCTTCAATGACATTAAAACTGCCCGTGCCGTTGCGATAGTTGCCCGCATAGAAATTGCCGCCACCGGTGCTCAGCAGCGGATCGGGTGGATAATCCGCGTTATAGGGCGTGGTCGTGCCGTTGCCGTAGGGATCGGCCTTGGCCTGGTACCATTCGCGGCGGTATTCCGCACCGGTCGCCACCGAAACAGGACCGGCCCACAGCGAGAAGGGCTCACCCGACACACTGACGGCGGCGACATCCTGCGTCTGGATCGTGTGCTGATAGGCGCCCACGGCAGGCTGAAGATAGGCGATGGCCGACGCGCTAGGCGTCTGGTTGCCTATCACATTGATTGGCTGACACCCATTGGCACGCGCGACCGGATCGGCGCAGACGATGGCCCCGTTCAGGGTCGTGGCATTGATTGCCGCCGTGAAGCGGGATTTGAGCAGGAGGTTGTGAACATAGATATCCGAATTTTGCTTGCCGTGCTCGTAATAGGCGTCGTAATTCCAGTTGCGTCCAAATAGCTCGAACTTACCGTTGGCGCCGACGACGAAACGCTCCTGCTTGCGTTCGGTGTTGACGCGGATACTCGGCAGGAAGGGTGTGACAGTGCCCATCTTGAAGCTGGTAATGGCATTGGCGGCACACTGATCGGAGATGGCGTCCGGCACATACGGATTTGAGCATTGTATTGTCAGGCCTGGCTCCGTGAAACCCGGGTTCGGCTGGTTGTGCGTGTCGACCTTGGCCAGATTGATGGTAAAGTAAACCTCGTTATCTTCATTCAAATCGAATGAGGTACGGTTATAGAAGTTGGAGCGCGTGATCGCCGATTGAAGCGTCGCGCCGATGCCGATATTGCCAGACGTGTCGCCGCCGACGCAGAAGCCGACATAGCAGCCGGCGACGTTGCCGGCTGCATTCTTTTGCGGCACGCCGTTTGAGCCGTAGACAAAATTGTAGGGATTGCCGTTTTGGTCAAAGGCGATGCCCTGCAACGGTCCAGATGTAATCAGGCCGTACTTGGAATAGGTGATGGATTGCGCGTGATCTACGTTCACAAACTGCGGCGATCCATTATTGGCGATGCCGGTGTTGACGAGCGTTGAGCTGCGATACCAGTCACGGCCATTGGCAGCTTTTTCGCCGAAGTCGCCGGCCTTGATGCCGTCCTCATGATGGTACTCGACGGCAAACGCGGTATGCAGCCGGCCCCCCAGGAACGATTTTCCGAAAGCCATTTGGACAAGGCTCTGCTTGTCGTCGCCATAGGTCGTCTCGCCGACTTCGACATTGGCTTTGAAGCCTTCGAATTTTTTGTCAGTGACGAAATTGACCACGCCGCCTACGGCATCGGAACCCCAGGATGCGGAAGCACCGCCATTGACGACGTCAACGCGCTTGAGCAGCAGTTGTGGGAACAGGCTGACGTCAGGAGCGCCGGTGCCGATATTGGAGGGCACGACGCGTTGGCCATCGAGCAGGGTAAGGGTGCGGCTCACGCCTAAGCCACGCAAGGCAAAGGAACTGAGGCCCTGTTGACCGCTGGAGGTGCTGAAGGTGTTGGTGGCGACACCGCTCGATCCTTGGAGCGACGGCAGTTGCGTTATTGTCGTAAAGACGTTCGGCTGCGCCATATTGGCGATGTCGGTCATGGTGACCGAGGTCGTTGGCGTCGGCGCTTTGAAGCCGCGCGTCGTGATGCGCGACGCCGTCACGACGACGACGGTCGAATCATCCGAGGGTTCGACCTGTTGTGCCGCGGGTTCGGCCGCCAGGACTGTGCCGGCCAGGGCGCAAAAGGCCAGCAGAGAGCCAGATGCCGTTAGAAGGTTTCTCTTGGTGGTTCGCATGTTTCTTTCCCATCCTGTCTTGCTCGCCGTCTTGTATGACAGCGCTAACATTGCCATGCGGCCAATTACTGCGCATTGTTGCGCCGAAATAGGCCTTTGCCATCAGAAAGTTGTTGCCTTCGATGACAGCGCTAACATTGTTGTTTTGTGAAAACACCTGACTGTTGAAAGACAGGTGTGTGTGGCGTTTTCCTGTGTGGTTTTTTATTGCGTTGTAGCGTTATCATAAGATAACGCCGTCATGCGACGCCGAATATGCGTCAATTTTCGTCGGAGTCAAACAGCAATTTTTCACAAAATGTCTAAGCGGACATCTGTGCTGCGAAATTGTCACATATAAAAAGTGGCTTTTACGTACTCTCGCGGCGTTTCAGATCAAATCCTAGATCTATGCTGGAATGGCTGACTTTTTGATGCTCGATAAGCGCCAAAAGCATGTTGGCGCCTTGCGTGCCGATATCGAAACGGGGTGTGGCGACCGTTGTTAAAGACGGGACTGTAGAGGCCGAGGCGGAAAGATCGTTGAAGCCGGCGACCGCAAGTTGCGACGGTACGGCAATCTTGCGGCGGGCACACTCAAACAGCCCGCCTTGCGCCAGGTCGTCATTGCAGAAAAAGACTGCGTCAGTGTCGGGCGCCTGCTGCAGAAGACGCTCAAGTAACCGACCGCCAAGGGCGATGGAAGATGGGTCAGGGACCATGACCTCACGCTTGGGATCATACAGACCCGCTTCGACCAAGGTGTCACGATAGCCGCGACCGCGCGCAAGGGTACGAGAATCAAGCTGTGAAGCGATAAAAGCTATACGTTTATAGCCTTTTGCGAGCAGGTGTTCCGTCATCGCCTTACCCGCCGCTTCCTGCGAAAATCCAACGCAATGGATGTTTGGCTGATCCGACAATTCCATGAGATGGACGACCGGCTTGCCAGCCCGTTCCAGCAAGCGCCGTGTTGAATCGCGGTAATTGAGGCTCGGAAGTATGATTCCGTCAGGGTCAAAAGCCAGATAGGCCCGGACAAGGGCGGCTTCTTCCTCCGAGGAATAATGGCTCACACCTAAGAGCATCTGGTAGCCCCGCGGGCGCAGAACCTTCTCGATGCCGTTCAAAATATCGACAAACACGGCGTTGCCCAATGAGGGAATAATGACAGCGATATTCATCGACCGCGCCGACGCCAGGGCGCTGGCCGCGCGGTTGCGAACATAGCCAAGATCGTCGGCTACCTTGACGATGCGTTCACGCAACTCATCCGCGACCTTGCCGGGATGACGAAAGGCCCGCGATACCGTTATGCTCGATATGCCAAGTTTGACCGCGATATCATCGAGTGTGGCGCGCCCTGTGCTTGATGCGCGTGCGCGACCCTTGGGTTTGCTATCAATCACAGGGTTTAATATCCACAAACCACTCCCAAGGTCTGGATGCCGGAACGACCTTTTTATATATAATAGCCTGACATCAACATTATGAAGCGTCAATCGAAATGACAGCGCTATCATTCTTGCGGCCGTAAATTTGTACCGCATTTATTCAAAATTGTGCGTCGTCAGAAGTCCTAACTGCTTTGGTAAGGAGGAAAAAGCAAAACGGCGACCTATATCAATATCAGGGTAGTGCAAGTCTCCGGTCAAGTCTCCATCTGCCATCTTAGAGGCAAGTGGGCGCTAGGTCACCGATGCGATCGTCATAACGTCCCGAGTCATGCAAGTTCCACCAGACCTATTTGAGATAGGTCTTCAGACATGACGTTTTCTCAGCCGGCCTTCCCACCGCAACTCGCTTCTCCATAACTTCAGGATAGCACGGGTGTTGGTTATGTCCGGTTTCAGGCCGGTTGGAAATCAAGGCCAAACTTCCGCATTGGGCGCTAGAGCGACGTGCTCTTTCCGGACGGAGTGCCTGACTCCATAGCCTTAAAGCGCTCTGAAATATCGTGCCCTACGTATCCCTCTCGCCAAAGATGGTGAACCTGTCCGTGAGGGCCTGTATAATCATGCCAACGGTAATAAACGTTCCAATAGCTGGTAATACGTTGTTTAACCTTGGCAAAATAGGCGGGGTTATCGCGAAGGAACGAACCATAAAGGCTCGAGTTCAGCTGATCGAGATTTTGTCCGATAACAACCAAAATTTCGAAGACGTATTCTGACGCCAGTTGGACGACATAAGGAACCACCCATGGCTCGTCGACGGCAATAATACGTTTAAGCGCCGCCTCGCGTACGAAGCCATTGTGGTGGCGTGTCAAAAGGCAAAAGAAGACCTGCTCTTGCAGTGAAGTTAACTTACCATTGTCAGCGATCGCCTCGAACGCCTGGAAGGGGCCGGCATCATAATAAGCATGGTCCTGATAGACCTTGTCATGAAGTCTTCCTGGCAGCCATACGTCGTCGCTGCAAACACGGATAATTTGACGCTCATTTTTCGGCTCGTAGTACCTGTCGCTTATGGCAGGCGTGAGAGCCGCCACGGCCAACCGGGCTGTGTCGCGTAAGGCGGTGGGAAAAGCTTCTGTCAAATCGACCATAAAACTCATTGTAGATGACAAGGTTCTGTTGGCAAATTAGCTTCGTTGGACGGAGTAGTAAGCTTCCAGCATAATCAAGCCCATGTCCGCTTCGAGATTTTCAGATCATGTGCCGAGGGTCCGCATTGGGCGCGCGGGAGACTTGGGGCGAAAATGGTCCTTAAGAGACACTGGGTCTCTTGCGTCTACCGCCCATCCCATAATTCGGGATGAGCGTCGATATAGGCGTCCATGGCTTCAGCCATGCGTTTGTGGTCGGCTAGGCCTCCATGATAGTCGCAGGCCGTGCCCTCGATCGTTTTTGCATCGATTGGGATGAACCCGGTTCGGACGATACCTATCTGCGTTGCGGCTTTGCGCCAGGCTTTTTCCCGTGCCGCGACCCTCTCAACCTGTTTCGGATCGCTTAACTTAGTAGTGTCGGCTGTCCAGACGACAAAAGCAGCCGACGGATATTTCCGGTGCACCATGGTAGCAAAAGCCACATAAGCCTTCTCATAATCCGACCCCAGCGCCTTTTGCGTCGCCCACTTTTCTCCAGGTTTGACCGGCGTTGCAAAATCGGCGTCCAGCTTGAGCATGACGATCTGCGGCTGCCACGTCTTGTCCTCATCGGGCACCGACTTGTCGAACAGTACGAAGGGATAGACCTTCGGCATGGTCAAGTCAGGCTCGGCGCCGCCATAATTCCGCACCACGCCGCGGCCCGACCAGGCATTGATCCGGTAGTCAGCGTTGAAATGCTTCGCCGCCAGCACCGCATAGCTCTGTTGCGTATCGGTTCGCGCGCGGACCTCTTCGCTGGTGCAGGTGCGAGTGTCGGACCGGTCGCCATATCCAGTCATTGAGGAATCACCGATGAACTCGATCTGGCGAGACCGCGCTGGCGCCGTAAGTGGCTTCTCGCCAGCCGGGATGTAGAATCCGTCGAAGGCCGCGGCATGGACAATGCTTTCTGTCACCTTTTCCAGCCGGACGGCGTGCGGTCCGTCACCCAGGCCATCGACCTCAAATCGCGCTTCGCCAGGCTGGTTGATCGTGACAGGACCGAGATCGTCGATCAGCAGGCGATATTCATTATAGGGATCGCTGAAGGCCAGATAGATTTGGGGGCCTTCGAAGCGGCTTTCAAAGTAGACGCCGGGCCATTGGTGCTCGTAAGCGGCACCGCCGCCCGGCGTGGGATGGACCACAACCCGCCCACCGACATGGACGTCCAATACCTGGCGGTCGGCGGGAACCGCCGGCACAGGGGTCACCGTCTGGGCAAACGCAGGCATCGCGATCGATATCAACAGCCATCCCGCTAACGAAACTCTGCGCATAATTACCCCCCCCCGTCCGGCCGGCAAACTGCGCAATCGTGTCGACGATATGCTTATCGTTCTCGATTGTTGCCATGTCTGAACCCGCACTTGTGTGGGAGACTATAAGGCACAAACTTTGGGTTGAATCTACTCGATAAAGTTTGGTCGCCCCTCAACACCAATTGTGATGAAAGAAAACGGGGTCAGCCCCACGTTCGGCTGATCCTTTCCGCACTGGACCATGAGCGGCGGAGGGCTGAATACCGCTTCTGGGATTTTTCGGCATTTGCCGAATGACCGCTTCTCTAATTGGGCTCACAGGTCAAGCTTCAAATGTGTTGGTCAACAAACTGACCGGTAGGGATCTGTCTCACGCGGGTCACGCTTCTCTTCGCAGTCTGTGTGGTTCGTTTCGCTTATGAACCGCTGCAAGCATGTGTCGGATCGGTCATGGAGGGCCTTGCTTTGGGACGCGCTTGAAAGCGCAGGAGACATATACGGCTTCATCCACGAGCCTCGTCCGAGTGAGGGACGATCCCTTTGGGTCAGTGTAGAGATTGGCTTAATCAGATCATGCCTTTACCTCCACCTTGTCCCAACGGAACTCAGTGCCATCGACCCACATCCTGTGAAGGACGACGGCGAGTTTTCGGGCGACCGCCACAATCGCTTTGCGCCGCCCCTTTGTCTTCATCAGCCGCGTTCCCCAGGCTTTCAGTTGGGTCCATTTCATGCTGCGCATCAGCAGCGCATTGGCCCCTGAATACAAGGCGGATCGCACATCCGCGTCACCGGCTCTGGATATTCGGCCGGTGTTGTCGATCTCGCCCGACTGAAACCTGCGCGGGGTCAGACCAAAGTGCGCTCCAACATTGCGGGAGCTGGAGAACCGAGCCGGATCGTCAACCGCGGCTTTGAAGGTCAGCGCAAGGATAGGGCCAACGCCGGGTACGGTCATAAACCGACGACAGACCTCATCACCCACGCAGGCACGCTTCACCCTTCGGTCGAGCTCAAGATAGGTCTTGAATAAAACCTGCCGCGCATCGAGCAAAGGCATCAATGCGTGGGTCAGGTCTTCATCAGCTTCGATGATCTCTCGGACGATAGCGTCGAAGCTGCCGTGGCTCGTTCGTGGCGGCAAGCGGACGCCAAAGACCTTCAGCAGGCCCCGGACCTCATTCGCCAGGTCGATGCATTTGTTCAGCACCGCCTTTCGGCTGCTGAGCAACGCCCGTTGTACGTGGGCCTGGTGGCTCTTCATATGAACGCTGTTGAACCAACCCGAGCGAAGCAGCTGGGCAATACCACGCGCATCGTTCTTGTCGGTCTTGTTGCGCATGGCGGACAGGGCAGCCATCACCTGACGCGCCTCCATGCATACAACCTCAAACCCGCACGCCTGAAGGCCAAAGAACAGATGCTGACTCATAGCGCCGGCTTCGAAGCCAACGCGTTCAAGAGGGTGTGGAAACTCTCGAAGGCATTTAGAAATCGCCTCCACGTCGCACGCCAGGGAACGGTCAAAAGCAATCTTGCCCTGATCGTCAACGATACACAAAGCCACCGTACGCAAAGCCACATCTAATCCAGCATAGTAGGTCATCGTCGTTTCCTTTCATCGCAGAACCTGACTGCGAGACTAAAGGAAGTTGGCCTGTTGAAAAGACCGCCCAATTACGCATGCTCTGGGCGCCAAGCTGCCCGTTATGATCGGGGTCGCCTTGACCCTTCGGTCAATATGATATACAAAACATATCATAAAAGCTTTGATCCTTGGGTAGGGGAAGCAAAACCCCTAGCCATCCCGCGAATGTAACTACATGGAGGCCGACATGGCGAGTGCCGCCGAGAAGTCCACGGGTTCCTTTTTGGTTCGACTGAGGAAGCAGGACACACCCACTGGTGTCACGCCAACCACGATCGAACTTCTTTCGGAACAGACTGGATTAACAAAAACAGAGATTGTCCATCTCGCGCTGAGGCAATTCGCTGATCGTTATTTGCCTCGATACGAACTTGATGACGGTCCTCTGACAGATGCTCAGCTGAAGGCCATTCGTGCCGCGAGCCCCGGGTCGCAAATACCAGAGGAGCACTTCACCGAAAGGCTATTCTAATCTATGGCCAAGTATTTCGATCCTCTGCCGGCGCCAGGAGATATTGTCTGGTGCCTTTTCCCCGAATCGGTTGGGCAGCCAGGACCCAAGCCTCGTCCAGCACTTGTGCTTGCCGTGGCGCGAGAATTCAAAGCGATCTCGATTGCGTACGGCACAAGCCAAAAGACCGACCGCATTTATCCCACGGAATTCTTGATCGGTTCCTCTGACCCTAATTTTGCGCTTACCGGCTTGAGTGTTTCCACTAAATTCGACATGGCTCGCCAAGTGCAGATTCCGTTTAACTCTGACTGGGTCGCAAAGGCGCCTGGCGCCGCTCTCAATTCACCGCTACCGAAACTCGGCGTATTGCCGGCCAACTTGGTCAAAGCGGCCAAGGAGGCTGCGGCTAAGCGCAAATAGTTTTACAGCGCCAATCATGAGAGCATTTACCTCCGAAACACCGGTTCGGCTGATACGCGTCTTTTTCGGCGTCCGCTTTTGAGCGGCGTAATTAATGGCAGCAATAAAGGGGGGCGTGCTTCCGGTTTGGGCGCGAAGGAGACTACCTCAGCCTTCCGTGACTTCGAGAGGTAAACCTTTGAGCACTCGTTCCACCGTATCGGCTATGTTATTGCCGCCATTAAGGGGCGGTATCTGATCCAACCGCACCTCAAGCTAGTCTTTGTTTTTAGACAAAAGGGTATCGCAAGTGATGAAGGTTATGCAAACTCGACATTTCGGGTCCGATGAGAGCACGCTCAGGACTTCCGTTCCCCCGTTGTCGTGAGGTGGTCCCCGAAAACTGGACAGCTGGCTTAGATATAATCTTGCCCCTATAGTGGCCACCGGCCAAGGGGTTTAAATGAAGTATATCCGCAAGAAACACAGTCCTGAGTTTAAGGCGAAGGTGGCGATGGCTGCCCTTCGTGAGGAAGGCACGGTGTCTGAACTGGCCAGTAAGTACGGCGTCCACCCGAGCCAGATCAATACCTGGAAGAAGGCAGCCCAGGACGGCATGGCTGCCCTGTTTGAGGGCGACAAGAAGGCTGCAAAAAGCGAGGCGGCCGATAAAACCAAGCTCGACGAGCTCCATGCCAAGATCGGACGGTTGACGATAGAAAACGATTTTTTTCGCGAGAGATCG
>NZ_AQWM01000058.1 GCF_000376105.1 Asticcacaulis benevestitus DSM 16100 = ATCC BAA-896 | reverse complement strand
CGTAAAGCTGATCATGTCGCGCAACAAATCGCTGTCGGAGGTCTTTTCAACAAGCCCTTTCAGGGCCATCATATCGTTGGTCATCGGTGGTCTTTCGTCTCTGGAATGAGTGTAGGAACCCAAACCATATCCGAAAATCACTGATGGCCAACCCCGCTTCGCTGAGGCTCGCTTTGCCCTTTGGACGGGCAGCGAGCCTAGCGCTACGCTCTCAACCAATTACACCACGCTGTGGGACACGACCTGTAAGTCGCGTTTACGATGTGAGCATGATGACTACGCTGTCATTTATCACGCTGAGAGACTGGCCTCGCGACACGGTTCTTAGCGTAAGACTGTACGGATTGGCACTCGCTCCATCCGCCCAGATTTCCGCATTCTCGGCTCATCCCCCTCGACGCGCTTCACGCGTGGACAAACACCAGAACAACTAAATCGACCCTATGGTCCTTTGATTCAGGGGCTGGAAAAATCTATCTGCCCGATCTTGCCCACACAAATCTGCATCATTGGAGAAAAACCGTCCCGTCCTCAATACTGATCATGGCGTCCATTTGCCGGTTATTCACCTCGTCACACACGTACTCAAGGTCAACGAGCTTAAAGGGTTTGGCGAGAATATAATCGACATGAGCCCTGTGAGCTCGATTGATGGCATCGCTGATACTGTCGCTTTCCGAACAGTCCCCAGCCGTCATGACGGCGATGCTCAGGCCTGGCTGCAAGGCCTTATATTCGTGAAGGTGATCGAGCGAGTTATCGTTTTCGAGATACACATCCAGAAGTAGCAGATCAAAGGAGGACGCCCTCAGTTTCTCGAGGGCCTCTGTGTGAGATGTAACGCAGTCGCCCAGCAGCCCGAGCCTATCAAACATCGCGGCAATCATGTGCGCTTGCGTGCCACTGTCCTCAACAATCAAAACTGTCTTTGTCATGCCATTCCTCACTGAAAGCGATACTGTAGTGGTTCGGCGGGACCTGTCGGAGCCCTCAAAACGCGCGACGACAAGCGCTGGTCTTCGAATTTCAGGACGTCCTCGCAAAAATCGACGATGACATCCTCCGGCAGATTGTCCGGGAAATCGTCAAGGATACCGTAATCAGCAAAGATAGGGTCCAGAACGGGGGAGCGGACAACACCGCCCATGGCCCACACCGCGAAACGCCGCCTGGCAATCCTCGATCGCGCTATGACCGCAATATCCTCGTGCCGGACATCGCCTTGGATGCGATCAAAAATGGTATCTACCGCCAGCCCGTTGCCCTCAAGAATTTGCAGAAAATTCCGTTTGTCGAAAAACAAAAAGCCGGTGACGTGATGAACATAGTTATTGGCTCGCNNACTCTCCAGAATAGCGCGAAAGTCACTGAGCGGCCCCCTGTTACCGGGCACATAGCGGCTTGTGTATATCAATCGTGTCAGCATCATCTTCACCCTAAAGCCCGCGCGGCCTCACTCAGGTTTTTGGTGGATTGATCAACCTGGACCGCGGCACTGGCAATGGTTGTCGCGTTATTGGTAATGGTCTCGACGCTATCGGCCGCCAGTTGCATATTTGAGGCGATATCGCGGACCACAGCGGACTGTTCGTTCATGGCGCCGGCAATGCCGGTCGAAATCATATTGATCTGGTCAATCACCGTGGTGATCTGCCCGATGGCATCGACCGCGTTTTGTGTCGAATTTTGAACCCCGGCGATCTGGCTTCTGATCTCCTCGGTGGCCTTTGATGTTTGCGACGCAAGCGTTTTGACTTCAGACGCCACAACCGCGAACCCCTTACCGGCATCACCGGCGCGTGCCGCCTCGATGGTGGCGTTCAGCGCCAGCAAATTTGTTTGCGACGCGATGTGGTTGATCAGCACAACGAAGTCACCGATATTCTGGGTCGCTTCAAAGAGCCCGGATACGATCTGAGTGGTGTCCGTCGCTTTCTGAACGGCGGATTGGGAGACTTCGAGGGCCATATGGACTTGATGATTTATTTCAGCAACGGAAGCCACGAGTTCCTCGGCCCCCGCCGCAACAACCTGCACGTTTGAAGAGGTTTGAGCCGACGCCGACGCCGTGCCGGTGGCCAGGGTGGACACGTCAGCGATGGCGACCGTTATTTCACCCAGATCACGGGTTATGCCAATCTGAATTTTTTCCCGACGCTGCCGTTCCTGAACTTGCGGGGTGATATCGGTGGCGAATTTGACCACTTTGAACGGTTTGCCGTTGGCATCAAAAATGGGATTGTACGATGCCTGAATCCACACTTCCTGACCATTTTTGCCAATGCGCATATACTCGGCAGCCTGGAATTCGCCGCGCTTTAAAGCCTCCCAGAACATTCGGTATTCGGCCGAGTCACGATATGTCTTCTCTACAAACATCGAATGATGGCGACCTTTGATATCAGATAACTGATACCCCAGGGCCTGGAGAAAGTTTTCGTTCGCATCCAGAACCGTACCATCAAGATCGAAGTGAATGACCGCCTGAGCCTTATTGATAGCGGCGATCTGGCCTTCGTATTCGGCGGTCTTCAGTTTTTGCTCAGTGACATCCGTGGCGATTTTCACCACCTTGAACGGCTTGCCGTTTCTGCCGAGCACAGGATTGTAAGACGCCTGAATCCAGACTTCCTTACCGTCTTTGCCGATACGTAAATAGTCAGCCGAATCGAATTCGCCCCGGTTCAATCTTTGCCAGAATTGTTTGTAGTCTTCGCTGTCTCGGTAAGCGTTTGTGACAAAAAGGCTGTGATGCTTGCCTTTGATCTCATCCAGTCGATATCCCATCGCGGAGAGGAAATTGTCATTGGCAGTCAGAATGGTGCCGTCCATCGCAAACTCGATCATCGCCTGCGATTTGGAAAAGGCCGATAAAGTGGCCTCCGCTTGGTTACTCTTGAACATGGGTTTCCTGGTCTTAAGAAGGCTACATCTTAGCATTGTGGTCGAATAACCGCATTATCTATGAGGATAATTAATCCCGAATTTATCAAATGATACCAATCTGTAACAATTCCCAAATGATAGGCTCTTGCCGATTCACATAATCAGAGTAGTCATTAAATACGCGCTTCGCAGGAGATAGACAGACGCCCCTCTTGATCAACGCACAGCCCATCGCTCCCTTAGCCAAAATCCTTGTGGTCGATGACACGCAGGATATGCGCGACCTGCTGGAGGCGGCCCTGTCACGTCGCGGCTTTCAGGTGCTTTTGGCCGATGGCGCCGAACAGATGGATGCCATTCTGCATAAGAGTAGAATTGACCTCGTTGTTCTCGACTCGATGATGCCGGGTGAAGACGGATTATCGATCTGCAAGCGCTTGTCCTTAGCGAACGGGCCGCCCATTATCATGTTAAGCGCACGTGCGCAGGATCTGGATCGGCTGAAGGGCCTCGAACTCGGGGCACAGGATTATGTCGCCAAGCCCTTCAATGCCGATGAACTGGCGGCACGCATCCGTATTGTGTTGGGCCGACAACCTGTTCTGGGCACGGCGCACGCCGGCACCGCCACATCGCATTTCTTTGGCTGGGCCTTAGACAGTCTGTCCAGACGGCTGACCTGCCCATCGGGTGCCCATATCATCCTATCGGAAGCCGAATACGCGCTCATCCGTGTCCTGCTCAGCCATCCTGACAGACCTTTGAAACGAGATCAGATGGTCGCCAGAATGGCAGAGTTTCATGAGCGCACAACCGAGGAGGCCCTGGATACACTGGTGTCACGCCTGCGACGCAAGTTGAAAAGGCTTCATCCGGACGCAGGAGACGGTGAAGCCTTGATCCGAACCGTCTATGGCGTGGGCTATATGTTCAGGCCCGAAAGAGACATGATAAAATGATAATCGCGCGGCACATATTTTCGGATGGGTACCGTCTGCCCCTACCCTTAGACGCCCTTTTATCGGGCTATAGCCGCCATGGATAATGACACGGCCGCCCTGGAAACGTATCCGCACGCCGAAGACTTCGAATATGCACCTTGCGCGCTTTTGGCCTGCGATCCGTACGGCATCATTCTGCGCGTCAATGCAAGCTTTCGATCCCTGGTTGGCAAGTCAGCCGATGACCTGATCGGGCGGAACTTCACGTCGCTGCTCACCGAAATGTCGGCCCTTCGTTTGGCGTCAACCCTTTCACAGGCCTCGACCGCCAGCGACACGGTGAATGATTTCGTCCTCGATATCGTCGCTGCAGAGGCGATTATGCCTGTCATGGCATCTGTTCACCGCAGGCAAGATAGCCAAGGGAAAATCAGATACCTGTTATCCATATTGCCCGCGGGCGATCGGGATAGAAACGCAAGCGAAGACATCACCCATCGGGAACACTCGGAAAACTATCTGTCTTTGGTCGGAAAACTGGCTCAGGTCGGGCACTGGCATGTCGACCTCAAGACCGGTGTTATAAACTGGTCTCCTGAGGTCTATGCTATCCACGGCTGCGATCCCGCCACCTATAGGCCACACCTTGATGATGGTATCAATTTTTATCACCTTGATGATCGCGAAAGCGTGCGTCTGACGATTTCTGAAGCGCTGAAAACCCACGCGCCCTTCAACTTCCGCAAAAGACTTATACCCCGGGATAGTGATGATGTCCGGATTGTCGATGCCCTTGGTATCGGTCAGTATGACGCTTTCGGGACACCGACAGCCGTGTTCGGGGTGTTCCGGGACGTCACAGAGTCCGTCGAGGCTTACGAAAACCTCGCGGCGAATGAAACCCGTATCCGCCTGCTAGCGAACAACATGCCCGGGCTTGTCGCCTACTGGGATGCAGACCTTATCTGCCGGTTCGCCAACCTTGCTTATGAAGAATGGTTCGGACGCACAAACGACGAGGTTCTGGGCATGCAGCTTCAAGTGCTGCTGGGACAGGAATTGTTCGCTCTAAACAGGTCCTTCATCATGGGTGCTCTAACGGGAGCCAAACAAGCCTTTGAGCGAACCCTTGTCACACCCAAAGGTGACGCCCGGTACACTTGGTCCCAGTATCTCCCGGATGTCGATGACAGCGGAACCGTTAGAGGCTTCTATGTTTTGGTCACCGACGTAACCCCGCTGAAACTGAAAGAATTCGCCCTGGAAGAGGCAAACGCCGCACTCATTATAGCGCGGGAAAAGGCTGACGTGGCCGCCGAGGCCAAGAGCCGCTTCCTGGCGACCATGAGCCATGAAATCCGAACACCGCTGACGAGCATCCTGGGCTTTTCGGACCTCCTGTCCGAGAGAAATCCCGCTGAAAGTGAAGATGGACGTTTCAGTCGGAAAATCAATTCCGCCGGCCGGCATCTGCTCACCCTGGTTGATGATATTCTCGATCACGCCCGGATGGATGAAGGCGGCTTACGCCTTGACCTCGCCGCCTGCGATCCGACAGCTATCATCCGCGATGTCAGCGAGCTTCTGCGCATTCAGGCGGAGGCCAAATCCCTTGAGCTTCTCCTGGATATCGCAGCCCCCTTGCCTGAGCGCATGATGCTTGACGAGATTCGTCTTCGCCAGATTCTTCACAATCTGATCGGCAACGCTGTAAAGTTTACCGACAAAGGATATGTTCGGGTTGTTGCCCGCCAAGGCCCCGGACCCGAGGGCAAGCACCTTGAGGTTTTGATTGAAGATTCAGGGCCGGGGATAAGTCCTGAAGGCCAGGCTCAGCTTTTCCAAAGGTTCACGCAGATTGACCGACGCGTGCCCGGCGGCACCGGGTTGGGGCTCCTGATAAGCAAGCAGTTGGTTGAGCTTATGGGTGGCACGATACGCGTTGAAAGCGAACCCGACAAAGGTTCGCGCTTTTGTTTTGACCTTCCGGTTTGTTAAATCTAACGTCCAGGGCGTGCCTTAAGAGCAACGAGAGTAAAGCGTTTCAAGGGGGGCGCCTTTAGCAGATCCCACGCGGGATATGGTCTTTTGGCCTTTTTTGAGACGTGCGCCAAGTGCAGCCTGCGTAAGGAGACTGTTGGATGACGATCAAGAAAATTCTCTTCGCCATTCTGGGCTCGCTAGGGCTTGTTCTGCTCCTCGCTTTGACAATCATCCTGTTTAGCAGCGTCACGCGCTTGCACGAAGCGACCACGGCAAAGCAATCGAACCAGATCACTGATCTGACTTTATCCTCGGCCTGGGCCTGGGCGCAGGAACGCGGTCTGACAAATCTCGAGCTCAACGCGCCACGTCCCGCCTCTCCCACGGCCCTCGCGCGCATCCGATCGCTGCGCGCAAAAGCCGATGGTGATTTTCGACGGGCCTTGGCCCTTATGCCGAAGCGCGGCCTAAGGGCCGATCCAGTCCAACATATTGGCTTCGAGAGCGCTTTCGTCCACTTGGAGGTGTCGCGTGCCAGGGTCGACCAGGACCTCGGCCTGCCCGTGGAGCAGCGGGATCCCGCTCTAAGACGCGACTGGTTCCCATCGATTTCGGCCGTGATCGAACGCTCCCAAATGTTCGCTCTGCACTACACCAGTCAGGCCCTCATTGCGACCTCCACCATCTCCAAGGAGTCTATTGCGCGCCGCAATCTTTCGCTAATGAGCGAATATGCCGGGCGCGAACGTGGATTGATGGGGGCCATCCCCCCTCATCTTAAAGACAGAGCCGGCTCTCCCGGCGCTCTAGCCAAGGGTTGAACGGCCCGCGATATTGGCCGACAAATATAGTATCTTTGCAACACAGCCCTCGGTTCCCTGCCGTCCCCTAGAGAGAATTTGACGGGATAAATTCCTATACCCTTTTGATTTATTAACTTTAATTTTCAACATAAAGTTTTAGTGCATCAGCCTCAACCTCAAGGCCGTCACGTAAGTGTCAAAAAAAAGTAACGCGCTGCAACATTAAAATTGACATGCCAATTTAGCCTTCATAGTCTCAAACATGACAATTGGCGCGCCAATTGCTTCCCAAATAATACCATCGCGCGATGCGGATTCCAGAAGACCCAGCCAAACCAAAGGCACATTACGCCACCCCCGTGATCTTCATGCGAAGGCTCGGGTTCGAGACACACTCTAAAGGGGATATGATAATGACGTTCAAGCAATACGCCTTACTCAGCACGGCCTTCGCTGGCCTGCTGTCCGCCTCGTCTGTTTTGGCCCAGGATGCGGCGACCACCGCTGAAGCGGCCCCGGCACCCGACGTCGCCACCGAAGTTGTGGTCACGGGTTTCCGAAAAAGCCTTGCCTCCGCGCTCAACAACAAAAAACGTGACGAACGCATCTCGGACGGCATTTCAGCCGAAGACCTTGGTAAGTTCCCGAGCGAAAACATCGCTGAAGCCATTCAGCGCATTCCTGGCGTGCAAATGGCCAATGTCAACGGCCGCGGCGCCACGATCAGTATCCGTGGCCTTGGGCCGCAATACGCCATGACCACGGTCAACGGCCAAACCTTTAAGAGCGCCGACTTCACCGATGGCTTCCGCTACGACATCATCCAGACCGAACTGGCCAGCAGCATTCAGGTCTATAAGTCGCCCTCGGCCGATATGGACGCTGGCGGTCTGGCGGGCACAGTCAATATCGAAACCGTCCATCCGCTCGACCGAAAGAAGCGCGAAATCGTCATCTCGGTCAAAGGGCAGCAATCGCAACTCTCCGGTGACGGCCTGACACCAAAAGCCAGCATCTCGTACGTCGATCAGTTCGATGGCGGCAAGCTCGGCGTCTTCCTCGGCGCCAACTATCAGGAATTGAGTGACCGCGCCGACTATCTGTGGATGGACCGCTGGACCACGCAGGCCGACGCCAATGGCACGTCTGTCGTCACCCCACGCCGCCTGCGCTATCGCCGCATCGACAGAGACACGCTGCGCCAGCAATTTAACGCCGCCATTCAGTATCGTCCGATCGACGGGCTCGAATTTGGCCTAACGGCGATCCACGCCAAGGACAATACGCGTTATGACGTCAACCAACAGGTCTTCTTGTTCAATACGGCCAGGATCAACATTCTGGAAAGCGATGGCTTGACCGCCACCAAGACAACGCAGACCAATTATACGCTGGAAAACAACCGTCAGCTTGAAACGCGGAACCTTTCCAGCGATGCCCTGACCGGCACCGTCAAATGGAGCGGCACCGAAAATTGGACCATGAAGGGCGTGCTGCACTATACGCAGGGCAAGGCGCGTCTGACCGAAGAAGCTGCCATTCTCGGCATCAATATCGCCTCGTCAACCCTCGATATCAGTGATCCGAGCGACATCAAGTTCACCACCTCGGTCGATCTGGCCAATCCGGCGAGCTATGAATACAGCCTCCTGAACCGTAACGAATATCCAGACGGCGCGCAGCATTTAGACCACTCTGACGAGACCGCCGCGCAGGCCGACGCCACACGCTGGATCGACAAGGGCATCTTGAGTTCTGTCACCTTTGGCGGCAAGCTCAAACGCGAAACCCTGTCGCGTTACTCGACCCGCCGTGATCTGGGCGGCAGCCTGGCCGAGGACGATACGCCGGTCTTCGCGACCCACAATATCCCGGTCACTGATTTCCTTGACGGTAACAGCAGCATTGCCCATGCTTGGGTGGCGCCCGATATCCTCGCTTACCGCGACACCTTCGCTGCGTCTGGCGTTGACGTCCCAACCGTATTCGATCCGGCCGGTACCTATGATGTCAGCCGCAATATTTCGGCCGCCTACGCCATGGCCAACCTCAAAGGTGAAGTGTTCAGCGTCCCCTTCCACGGCAATGTGGGCGTGCGCTACGAAGACACCAAGCAGGTCGTTAAGGGTTATCTGACGTCTGGTAGCAATCCGCTCAACGAGAACGTTTCGAACGTCATCGGCACCTATGAAACGCCGTCCAACTATTCGAATACCCTCCCCTCGGCCAACATGACCTTCGCCTTCACGCCGAACCTCTTGCTGCGCGCCGCCGCCGCCAAGGTGCTTGTCCGCCCAATCCTCGACTCCAGCTCAAACCTGGCAACGACGGTCAGCAGCAGCACTGACTCCAACAATGTGACCAATGTCTCGGTGGCCCTGGCAGCCGCGACCCTGAAGCCTCTGACCGCCAACCAGTTCGATCTCGGTCTGGAATGGTATTACGGCGCCGGTAACGGCCTCAGCGTTTCGGGCTTCCTCAAGGACGTCAAGAATGGCACCTTCTCGGACATCGTTTGCCCGACCGGCTTTGAGGGCACGTCACTTTCGACCAACGCCGATGGCGACTGCGTATCGAGCACGGGCAGCGTCTACACCATCACCGAGACCCGCAACGATCCTTCGATTGTCAAGATCAAGGGTTTTGAACTGAACTGGCAACAGTCGTTCGATGACTGGCTCCCGGTCAAGGGCTTCGGCGTGATCACCAACTACACGCACGTCGAGCCCTCCAGCAAGGGCACGTCGGGATTCCACCTGGCCAACCTGTCGGAAAACACCGCCAACGCCACCGGCTACTGGGAAAACCAGACCTTCAGTGCGCGTCTGTCGGCCAATTACCGCAGCGCCTACACCCAGACCAGTGCGGAAAGCTTCTTCGCTCGTGAAGGCCATACGATCGAGGGCCGCACCCTCTATGACATGACACTCGGCTACACGATCAACGATCAGCTTAGCGTTTCCTTCGGTGCGCTCAACATCACCAATGAGAAGGAAGGGGCTTACAAGGATATGGCTGGCCGCTGGCAGATGACCAGCGTCACTGGCTCTTCCTACTATATCAGCCTGCAGTACAAGATGTAATTGAGGCGCGGCGAGACCGATAGTGCCAACACGGCCTCGTCCCTGACATACATCTGTTTTCCCGTCGGGACTCCTTTCTTTCCCCTCCCGACGGGAAACACAGGGGGGCGGACCTTCAACGCCTGGCTGAAGATCCGACCCTTGCGCCTTTTCCAAGACTTTCTACCCGCTGATCCTCGGGGCCTTGACCCCCTATGTCGAGAGCGCCTGCCAGCCGCACAGCGCGAACCGAACTCAAGATGCTGCTCATACTCGTGGCACCAGCCCTTCAAGGGCATTGTTGGTGGGATAAATTCACTAGTGAGCTGAGGGGGCAGATTTGAACTGATGACCTGCAGACTATGAGGCCTGGACAAAAATCGCCCATGCTATTGAAGTTCAACATAAGTTCCGCACTGAAAAATACTTTTGGCTAAATGGTGTTCTGGAGCTGAGAGGCATTTAAGCAGCGGTGACTTGGTCTTGCTTCGCCGCTTTCATGTCGCTTGCAGGAGGTCTGCCAAACAGTCGACCGTACTCGCGCGTAAACTGATGGACGCTTTCGTAGCCTACGTCGAATGCAGCAGTGTTGATGGTGGCACCACCAGAGAGCATCGCCCGCCGGGCCTCAATAAGGCGCAACTGCTTTTGAAACTGAAGGGGGGTCAGGGAAGTGATATTGCGAAAGTGAGCGTGAAACGCTGAGATACTCATGCCAGCGATTTCCGCCAGTTGTTCGCCACGCAATGGTTTCGCAAAGTCCGCCCTGATAACGGATACCGCTCGCCCGATACGCTGAGCGTGACTATCCATTATGCCCAGGGCGCGGATGGCACCGCCATAACGGCCGGATAACAGCCAAAAATGTAGCTCGCGCAAATGCTGATCTTTCAGGACAGGTATAGATGCAGGACGATCCAGGAGACGCAACAGCCTGAGTGCAGCATCCGCAACTTCCACATCAGTTGGATCAATTCGAACAGGACCTCCTGCCGGGAACGCCACATTTCCCATGTCTGACACGAGCGCTTCGATGAGCGCGCGGTCCAGCTCCAAAACGAGCGAATAATAAGGCTTTGCCGCCGACGCAGTTGTAATCTGGCTGACGGTTGGTACGTCCGTGGTAATCAACAGGGACTGCCCCGCCCCGAAGTCAAAAGTGTCCTGGCCCATCGTTACGCGCTTACATCCCTGAAGGACTAACGCGACCATTGGCTTTGAAATGGAATACTGCAGAGTCGTCGGAAGGGGTTCACGCAGTATGACCACGCCGGGAAACGGCGTTGTTGCCACACCATTTGCATCCGCGTGCATGTCGGCAAAACGTTTCGCTGCTTCATAGAGGGTCTGGGTCATTAGGGCATTCTAGCGCATGACACACCCGTCCACAATCAGGCAAGCGGAATGGACAAAACACCCTTAAAATTGATCTGTTTCTGAACGCATGTGAATCGACTGGATCGAGAATTGGAAAAATAGGCAAGGATGATAGACGATTAAGCAATTGTCGATGAGACAGATGCGCGATGATCGATCAGCGAAAAACGCCAATCTAAGGAAATCATACATGTCCAATTTGTCTCTGATCACAAGCGCCAATCGCGGCCTGGGTCGCAACACCGCCATCAGCATCGCCCGCCAGGGCGGCGACGTCATCCTGACCTACCGCAATGGTGCTGACGAAGCCAAAGCCGTTGTCGCAGAAATCCAGGCGATGGGTCGAAAAGCCGTTGCCCTGCAACTCGATGTCACTGACGTTAAGACCTTCTCCACATTTGCCGACAAGGTGCGGGATATCCTCGCTACACAATGGAACCGTCACACCTTCGATCATCTGATCAACAATGCGGGCCACGGCGAGATGGCCACCCTTGCGGACACGACGGAGGCGCAGTTCGACGCCCTATTCACGACCCACGTCAAAGGCGTTTTCTTTCTTACCCAAGCGCTCTTAAATCTGCTGAGTGACGGAGGCCGGATTATCAATTTCTCTTCTGGTCTCACGCGCGTCTCAATGGAGGGCTTTTCTGCTTACGCGGCCGCGAAGGGCGCCGTGGAGACCTTAACGGTATATATGGCTAAGGAGTTTGGAAGACGGGGCATTACAGCCAATACCATTGCTCCCGGCGCCATCGAAACCGACTTTCTAGGAGGCGCGGTCCGCGACATAGCCGAACTAAACAAGCAGTTCGCCGATATGACTGCCCTTGGCCGCGTGGGTGTGGCGGATGATATCGGCCCCATGGTCGCGAGCCTTTTAAGAGACGACAACCGTTGGGTCACGGGCCAGAGGATTGAAGTCTCTGGTGGCCAAGTCATCTGAGGTCACCGTCCGGTCAGTCGGGTTTGGCGCCTAAATACCAACGCCTGTCAGGTTCGCCGAACCCCCGTGCCACTTAAACAATGATATATTTGTCCGAAGAGGCTTTGGGCAACCGCGTATGTAGTCAGGCAGCACGGACTGCCTGACACGCGGGCAAATTGAATCCGCCTGCCTCCTCATATCCCCGACCCTGGGCAGGGCCGCGATCAAGTTTGCCAGACAAGGTCAAGACAGAAGGCAAGCGGATGGGACAGTGGTTGTCGATCCGACAAGTTTGCGGTCTGGGAAATCGATCATAAGGGCCGAGATTTCCTGGTAGAATGTCGCCCGGATATCGACTATCTCGCCTCAGGTGGCATGCTAAAAATTCCACAGGACCTGGAAAACCATGTTTACATTGGCCTGAATGTCGAAGCGATGGCGAGCTTTGGCGGTTCGCCGCTGCCGCCGGCCAAAATGCGCGAGCCACACCCGCCTTAGTCTCAGCAATGCAGAGGCCTCCAGAGACGCCGCGCTGCGTGGACGGGGTCTGATCAACCCGCGATCGTATCGAGTCCCTCCTATCCCGTTGACCTCGACAACACTCACCTCACCTTGTTCGTGGCGCCTGTTGGCGCCACCCGTACAATGCTGCCCAACGAGCTTGTAGAATAGCGCACCGGGATCAGTATTTGAGGTGTAAGAGTATTCATGTCGTCAGCGGCGCCTATTGGATCGGCCTGGAGGAACCAGCCCCCCTGACGTGCCTGATCGTAATGGCGGCGATATTTCCTCAATGCCTCCATGGCATAGAGCGCAATTTTTGCCGTCGCGATTCTCGCGCTGGCTAAAAATCGCCTAGAGGCGGTTCTTCTTCAGTTTTCAAAGACGGTAAGCGGCAACATTGCGCAGGCCTGCGCCTGCGAGAACGTCTGATGTTAACTGGCTGAGGAGACCTAGGCGCTCTTCGGCGGAAGCGGTGGCCCCCAAAGACGCTCTAACCGCGCTTTTTAAGATTTATATATCGTCCTAATGAAACTACGATTGTTAGGAAGAAAACCATGGCTGTCACAGAGGCTGCCACATAAAAGTGCTTTCCCAGTGCTAAGAAAAACACCAACCCGCAAAGTGCTATTACGGGCGTCACGAAGAGTAAGTAGGCCTTGTTCGTTTTCATTTTTTTTCCAATTAAGAGCCGCACGGGTCAAACTTCTACATTCGGCCGGTGCGGCATTTCACGAGGCGTTTGACCGTGGAACAACGCGTCAACTTAACCGCCAGCAACGCCACCTGCTGTCGCAATTGGGCTGGCAGCGCCAGGTGCTCGGCGAGTGCCCCCACCGCGATAGCGCCCAGATCCGCAACGACACCTGCCCAGTTGATCCGCCCCCCAAACCCCATACCACGAGCAAACAACCGCGCGCCTGCTGATTGTATATTTTATAAGGTATTGGCAACCTATACTTGCTGTCAAGCCGCCTTTTTATGACTCGCGTTTTATTCTTAAAAATCAAATTAAAGCATGGGGTTGCACCTGCGCAATACTCACATGCCGCGGCCGTCTGGTCTATCTTCGCATAAATTTAAGTATTCGAGCATAATGCTCGAACACTTGACTATCAAAACCCGCTTGAAGCGGACTGGTGTTGTGGCCAACGACATCCTCAATGAACTCGACCCCGTCCGAACCGGCGCAAGTCGCATAGTCGGCTTCGGGGAACACACGATCATCTTCATCGTTATATATGATCATAGCTCGGCGAGAGATTGGGCAATCTTTCAATGCGGCGAAATACGCGTTGTCCAAATTACCAATGATAATCTCGTCGCCCATGATCTGCCGATTCATAGCCGAAATCGTTGGCGTATCATTGTTTAGATCGGGGGCAATCGTTCCGCTTGGCAGGTCTAGCACCAGCGATCTGAAGCCATTAACGAACCCGGGGGACAATCTGGTGAAAAGGTGCGCACCAAAGCTTGTCGCATATAGATGCGTTCGGGCAGGGTTCAAAAAGGCCCTGCTATAAGCTTCTACGTCGCGTGCGTCAGCGTTCAGCGAACCATATCCTCCTGATGACAGCAATTGCGCCGTCTCCAGCGTGTAATTTTGCCCACCAAATTCAATCACATTAACGTTCAATCCGTGGGCCAAAAAATATCGCAATGCTGTAGATGTCGTCGGTTCTTCATGCCTATACGGGCCGCCGTGCAGAAATAGAACAGTGTCGGTGGCGCCTGAAGTAGAGAACGATTTTACCCATGTGCTTCTACGGGAAGACAGACGCTGGATACTAAAGGTGAAATTCTGCGATTTACCACAGTCTATTGAAACCACCTCATTGTTACTCTGAATTTCGTGGCGATAAGACAGCGCCCCGGAATCCGTGGCCGGTAAGTTGTTTAGAAATGAAACAACAGCCAATTTTCGATTGGGCAGAACCGTAACGTGTGCCAGATATTTTCCGCTTCCATCAACCCTTTGCGCAAGAGACGAGAGAAATGGGTCGCGAGTAGCCGGTATTATGGCATCATTCGTGAAGTAGCCAACATATTGGTCGTCAGCGCCGGTATCGATTAGACGCGCGCGCGGGCGCCCTGAAGAGTCTGATGTCAACTCTCCCTGAGGTGAGACACGAATAACTGAGCCAAGCGTTGCCATTATCGCGTCATTTCCGTCGATTGCAAACGATGGGAGATCATCCCGGTCGAACGCAATGCCAGGTAAGTCTTGGGGCCGGCCATTCGTATTTTTTGCAAAAGCCGTCACCCGAAACGCATTGTCGCGTTTAAATATGAAATACTGATCGGCTGATGCGAAGCCGAAAATATCGCGGGCATTTGCTGCAGAGTTATAGGTGTGATGCTGGTCTGCCAGCTTTAATGCGGTTGAAGTTGCCCGGAAAAAGCGCTCGATATTTTGGTACCTGAACTGCTTTGCTAAGACTAAGTAGCCTAAGGCATTTCCATCGCTATGCACCCCTGAAGGGAATTCTTTTCGTTCGTAGTCAGCGTTGTTTTTGTTCGGCCTAATTGCGACCTTTTCAGCGAGGATTGTACTTGTGGCCAAGCCGCTTTCATTTGTCGCTCGGCTATAGAAGCTAACGTACTTGTCTTGGTCCTGGAAAGCGAAACCCAGAAAACCAAGATCAGATTTCGTGGCAACGACTAACGGAGAACAAGCGTCCCATGGTTGGGATTTCAGACACGACACGTCGTACAGCACGAGGTTGTACCAATTGAGTGGGGCGTATACGAATCGTCCGCTCGGCGACAGTCGAAGATCCGATATCTGGCATATCGAGGGAGGCGTCATCGCCCAAACGGGTTCGCTCCGAGAAAAGATCGCGATACCAGCCAGGATGACCAAGCTCAGTTTGAGTGAGCGTTCCACTATCTTCTCCCGGAAACCGTGATTCACGTCGATGCCATAGCCGCCGCCTGGGCGACTTGGACCTCGCCGCGCCTTGCATACATGCCCGTGAGACCCACCGACGCCAAAGCCAGCGGCAGTTCAAAACGCGTGCCGAACCACTCCGTCGACAGGTCCAGGTCTTCACTGCCACGCAATGTTTTTTGGCGCAAGTCTATGGTCTGAAGGTCAGCCATATTGCGGTTCATCGTCACTTCCGCCCCCGCGCCGCCGTCGAGATAATGGAAGAGAAAGGGCGGCAATTCGGCTTGTGGCGCGGCNCGGAAGTCAGTGGCNGAGGCAATGATCATTATTGCAGNTGGACGAAAGCGCCGCCGTCGACCAGCACATGGGCGCCCGTCATATAGCCCGCCAGATCCGAGGCCAGAAAGACAACCACCTTGCCAATGTCAGCCGGTGCGCCCAGCCGGCCAAGAGGGATGCGGCTTTCCATGTATTCCCGCTTGGTGAGGTCGGCCAGGTCCTCCTTATTTATATCGGTCTCGATCGTGCCCGGCAGTACCGAATTACAGCGGATGCCGTATTTGCCCAACGCGATGGCCGTCGATTGCATCAAGGAATGCATGCCGGCTTTCGTGGGCGTGTAGTGGGTCTGCATTTCGCCTCCGACCAAAGCCGAAATCGAGCTTACCGCTATGAGCGAGCCACCGGTGCCCTGCTTCACCATCTGGTTCGCGGCCGCCTGGCACATGTAGTAGCTGCCCATCAGATTGACATCGACCGTTCGCCTCACGACCTCGACCGGCATGTCCAGAAAGCTGTGAAACGGACAGATGCCGGCATTCGAAACCATATGATCGACCCCGCCCAATCCTTTCACTGCGGCTTCGATAAACGCAGGCGCACTCTCGGGATTTGCCACGTCGCCCACATAGACAATCGCCTTACGGCCCAAGGCCTCGATCTCTTTTACCAGGCTGTCAACGGAGTCCGACTCTGCGTGGGCATTGATGCCGATGTCCGCACCATGTCTGGCGCACTCGATGGCCGTGCCGCGACCTATGCCGCGCGATGCGCCCGTGATCAGAACCCGTTGTCCCTGTAGCAGCATAGTCTTTCCTTATGTCTTGAGGTTAGTTTCGCTCCAGCCAAATTCATGTGAAATGGCATGGACGGTGGCCAGCACCTGCTCTGTNAGCGCCTTCATACGGGCATCATCCATATATTGCGCGGCCGAAGAGACACTGATCGATCCGATGATCTTGTTGCTGGCATCACGGATTGGCGCCGCCACGCAGCGAATGCG
>NZ_AQWM01000057.1 GCF_000376105.1 Asticcacaulis benevestitus DSM 16100 = ATCC BAA-896 | reverse complement strand
CGCATTTTGGCCGCCTGTATATCGACAAAAAAGGTAGGCCAGGGCTGCCGACACGGTTGATGGTGGGGCTCCATCTGCTGCAGCACGCCAAGGGCTTGTCCGATGAAGCGGTGTGCGCGGCGTGGCTTGAAAACCCTTACTTTCAGTACTTTTGCGGCGCGACCTACTTCCAGCATAAGCTGCCTTTGGATAGATCATCGATGACCCGCTGGCGCAAACGGGCCGGCACTGAAGATCTTGACAAGATCCTTGCGGAAACCCTGGCGGCAGCGCAGCGTGCCCGGGCTGTCGAGCCCAAGGCCTTTGAGCGCGTGACGGTTGACAGCACAGCGCAAACCAAGGCCGTTGCCCACCCTACGGATAGCGGTCTTTATATGCGGGCCATAGAATGGATGAACCGTTTCGCTGATCGCCATGGCTTGGCTTTACGTCAGTCCTTCATGCGATTGGCCAAGCGCTGCCGGGTCCAGGTGGCACGTCAAATCCATAGCCGTGCCCACAAACAGGCCCTTCGCGNAGTCCGCCGTATGCGCACCTTCACCGGCCGNCTGTTGCGCGACATCGTCCGCAAGATCGGNGANNANCTNCAATTACAGGAAGCCTTCAAGCCTGTTGCCGATCCNATCTTTAAGCTTCTGGCGCAAACGACGAATAGCAAGAAGAAGATCTATGCCCTGCATGCCCCAGAGGTCGAATGCATCGCCAAAGGCAAGGCCAGAACGCGCTATGAGTTTGGCACCAAAGCCTCGTTTGCTGTGATCAACGCCAAATCAAAAAAGGGCAGCGACAGAGTTCAGGGGCAATATGTTGTTGGCGCTCGGGCCTGTCCGAACCTGCCCTATGAGGGTCATACCCTCAAAGATCAGATTAAACGGGTCGAACGCCTTACCGGAACAAAGGTCAAACGTGCCTATGTCGACCAAGGCTATCGTGGCCATGGGGTAACGCAGACAGAGGTTTACATCTCAAGGGCACGAGGGATTACATCGCCGACTATCAAACGCGAACTGAAACGCAGAAGTGCCATCGAGCCTGTCATCGGCCACATGAAATCAGATGGGAAACTCGAGCGGAACTGGCTCGCAGGCGCACATGGCGATGCGGTCAATGTCCTCCTGGTGGCCGCCGGCCATAACATCCGCCTACTCCTGACATGGCTGAAGAGTTTTTGTGCCTTCGTCATGGCCCTGTCCATGGCGGTCACGAAGACAAAAAACTATGCGGACTACAGCCAACTTGCCGCTTGAGTTCAAAAACTGAATTGTTCACGGGCGACGAGATAGGGCCTGATGGTCGTGAGCGCATTGCCCGTCCGCGCCGCCTCAAAAATTTCGGCTGGCGCGGCTTTCTTTTGGGCGAGGGTGGCCTTGAGAGCTTCAAGTGCTACAGAACGGTCGACCAGGCGAGGATTGCGAAATAGATCAGCAAGTGTCCTGGCCACAGAATAAATCGGTACCTGGACGCCCGAGATATCGTGATATTCGATGCCTTGACGCAGGCATGATGAGCTAAAGCGGACCGGCCGGACCGGAGAATAGCTCAGCTTGGACGCCCAGGCGTCGCGCACAATGGCAATCCACACTTTTCGCGGCATTAGTTCACCCTGATGTCTCTCTGCGCGATGTGACGGAAAGGATAGTACGCACATAACGGCTAGAAACGGCAGTGGCCTTTTAAGCGTCTCAAAACTCCGTCACGTTATTGCTACGAGGATCGCATACACGCCTAGCAGTGTGGACACCGCCGTCCCGCGCAACTCGTCTCCATGGCCGCGCCTTGTTTAACGCGACATCAAATTGGGAAGCTGAGCGATTCAACGGCATAAGAGCAAGGTCAGGGGCGGCATCGCGCGTGCATTGCGCAATCCAGTAGCCGTCAGGACCTATTATCCCCGACGACTGGCAAGGCCTGACCTTAGTCCGATTGTACGCACCTGCTCCACGCCGGGCGTGGCTTGGCATCTCTCAATGCGCGAAGGCATGAGTTTAGGATGCACGTGGGCCAGCCAAAAAGCTGTCGACAGCCTGACGCCCAATACCAGGATCATCGGTGAAGAAGCCATCCAGCCCATTACGCAGGTAATGGTGCATTTCCTTGATGGAGCCTTCGACATTGCGGGCGTTGTCGCCCTCAGTGTTTCGGAAGTTCGCAGCGATGAATTGGTTTTCGGGACGGAATTCGTATCCCTGTACCTTCAGGCCTGCCGCGTGAGCGAGGCCGATCATAGGATGTGGTTGGCCAAGGTAGCCCTTGGCGTCGAGGGGAATGAGGGTCCGGATGTCCGGAGAGATAATATCAGCGTATCTAGCAATCTCCTTTAAGCCCTCGGCAGAGGTCATATCTGCGAACGTCATGTTGCCACCGGCCATCATGACGTCGATAGGCTTCTGATCGAGGTCATTGATCAGTTGCATCAATTGGAGGCGCTCATTGCGACCGAGTTTTGCGCGCAGATATTTGAGATTGGCGATTTCAAACGACTGAATAATCAGGGGCGCACGCTGGAGATAGCTATGGCGCGACAGAATGTCGAGAAACCGGTCCTCCAGAGGCAGGCCGATAGAAGCGAAGTAGGTAGAAAATTTCAATTCGGGCACAAGACCGATCAGGCGGCCGCGTGTTACGGATTCGGCGGCGACAAAATCAATCATCTCTTCAAAGCTGACCATCTGAAATTCACCATCGTAAGCGCTATTGGCCTGGCGAACCTTGGGCATGGTTTCCTTGCGTCGTAAGGTCTTGAGCTCGGTAAAAGTCAGGTCGGAGACGAACCAGCCTGTGAGGGTTCTGCCGAGTATATTGAGATCACGTTTGCGATCGGCGAATTCTGGCCGGCTGGCAATGTCGGTGCCACCGCTAAGTTCGCCATCGTGCGTCGCTACAAGGACACCGTCCTTCGACGGCATCAAATCGGGTTCGATATAATCCGCCCCGTCGGCAATCGCCTTGGCATAGGACGCCAAGGTATGCTCCGGTCGCAAGGCGCATGCCCCTCTATGCGCCAGAACGGGGATGTGGCGCGAGGACGTGGCCTGCGCCCTGGCTGGACCCTTTAGGCCGAGCAGCCCTCCGCAGGCAGTGGCCAACGATGCGGTTGATTGTAAGACGGTACGGCGGCTGAGGTCGACCATTGCGGTTCCTTGAGGGCGTGAGGTAATGCGTGAATAGACGTGAAGCCCCCGGTTCCTCCGGAGGCTTCACAGGCAGGGTGTCATCTACCAGGCGTAGCTGGCCGTGAGGGTTATGACGCGGCCCGTCTTGACGTAGGAGCCGTTGCCGCCACCGTCTTGGGTGCCGAGATAGGTTTTTGACTTGCCTGTCGTCTTGTAGAAGCTGACATCGTCAAGCAGGTTTTTCGCCGACAACCCAATATTCATATGGCTAAACCGGTAGTTCAGACCAAAATCGACTGTTTGGTAAGGTTGCAGGTACGTGTCGAGTTTGGTGTCGCGCAGGCTCAGCAATTGCTCGCTGACGTGCTGATAGATCAGGGTCGATGACCAGGCCCCACGATCATAATAGAGGCTGACATTGTATTGCAGTTCCGGGGCGCGCGGTAGCCAGGTCTTGCGGCCATCGGCACTGGTCGCCTCGCTTTTCATAGCCGTAACATTGCCGCCCAGACTGAACCCATTCAAGGTCGTCGTCAGGTTTTCCAAACGGTACTGACCATTGATTTCCACACCGTAGATATTGGCCTTCTGACCATTTTGCGGCTGTGAGTAGATGATGCCGTCAGGACCAGCCTGGTCGGCATAAGGCAGAACCGCACTGCCACCCGTCACGGCGGTATTGTAAATGTAGTTGGTCATGTCCTTGTAAAAGCCATTGACCTCGAACAGGCTACCTGCATCGCCGTAAAACTCTGCAGAGGCATCATAGTTGATGGCTTCCGTGGGTTTCAGATTGGGGTTGCCCTTGCTGATGGCAATGACTTTGCCGGTCACATCGTCGCGTGTGACCGTCTCAGGCGAGGCGAGGGCGCCGAAGGAAGGTCGCTGGAAGGATTTGCGAACCGAGGCCCGGTAGACCCAATCGGAATCCGCGGGGCGCAACGTGGCCAGAACGCTTGGCAAAACATTATCGTAGCTCGTTTCGCTGGACACAAACGTGCCGGAGCGGTCGGGCTGTTTTTGCCAATGGCTTTCACTGAACTTGGTATGTTCATAGCGCAAGCCGGGTACGATCTCGACCTGATCCCATTTCAGCAAGGCCTGAACATAGGTCGCGGCGATTGCTTCTTCAACATTGACGGTTTTTTCGTTGAAGTCAGTCGCGTCGTAAGCGCCCGGATTGCCGACGGTAGCGCCCGAAGCGTCCTTGGCGAACTGACTCGTATATTTGTAAGGCACGATGCCGTTCACAAAAGTGGCGCGGTCATAGATTCTGAAAAGACCGTCATATGCGCCATCAAACGCGCCCCCGACGTTGCGGCCAGGCATGTTAGCGACGGTAGGACCAGCGCCTTCATAATATTCCCGCTTGCGTCCGTCAGGCCCCAGAATGACGAAGTTATCGCCATCGTGCATGAAGGCGTGGTCATACTGGCTGCGCTTGTTCTGGCTGAAGCTGATACCGGCTTTCAGCGTGTCAAAGGCGCCATTTTCCACCTTGTAGGTCAGATTGGCCTTGGCGCCAGTGACGGCGCTGTCCGAATAGCCATCATGTCCCTGGAATTTCCAAAGTCTATCCGTAGACTGGCTATACATGTAGTCGTGGGTGGCCTGCGAGTTGAAGGCGACCGTCGGATGCTCTGGATCGCTCAGTGTGATCACTGCGGCCCCGGTCACGCTTGGCATGCCGTAGAGGCTGCCTTCAACATAGTTCGGGTTGGTGATCTTACCGAAGCTATAATTGACGTCATAGTCCCAGGTCCATTTGTCACGCGTGGTGGCGCCGCCAGCCTGCAGGGTCCAGAGAGAATCCTTTTGATCGCGGATCTGGTAATAGCTCCCCGGCATAACGCCTATACCGGCATAGCGGCCATTGGCGTAGCGCTGAACCAGGCCGGTGAGGACGCTATGCTGAGTGTCGCTGCCTTCGGCTTCATATTGCCCAAGCGAGCCGCGCAGATAGGCGGTTTGGCCCTCAGCACGATAGTCGAGGCTGAAGTTGCCGCCCGACCGCGTCGTCTTATTTTCATAGTAGTCGTACTTGACGTTGCGAGCCGTCAGGCCGCCGGTCAGCTTTGTCCAGTCCGAGATGTCTTTTTCAGATTCCAGGGTTGGAGAATAATCCGCGGCTTCAAGGGCCTCGCCGGCGCTGCTACGCTGGTCATAATAGAGCGCACCGTAAAAGCCGAACTGGCTCGAATTGCCGAATTTGCGAGCCAGTTCATACTGGATATTGCCGCCGGCGTAATCGGCCCCACGATCCTTGGCCAGTTGTGACATGGTTCCGGAGATGGTCAGCTTGTTGAGGCTGGCATTGTAGTCGAAGGCCGAGGGGGTGCGCAGGTCCAAAATGCCGCCGATCGCGGCGCCTTCGTCCTGAGCGCCTGGCGTCTTAATGACCTTCACTGAACTCAGGCCATAGGGCGCTAGCATCTTAAGAGATAGGGCGCGTGTCGATGGGTCAGCCTGAGCAACGGTGACGCCGTTCAGTTGATAAGCGTTGTAGCTGGAGTCGAGGCCACGCAAGGTCAGGTATTCCTTCTCACCTGTGGCGGCCATGCCTTGACCCATATCGCTGTAGGCCGTGACGCCGGGCAGGCGGCTCAAGGTATCCACGACGTTCGCTGAGGGAATGCGGCGCATGTCTTCGCCCGATATCAGGCTGCTTGTGCCGATGTCTTCACGCTTTTCAGCGAGCAATTTTGAGCGCTTCTTACCGGTGATCACCACTTCGTCGATGACTTCGCCGGACGTGGGAGCTGGTGCTTCAGCCGCGTGAGCGGTCGAAAGAGCCATACAGGCACTCATCGTCGAAAGCATAAGGTAAGCATGAAGTTTAAGGGGTGGGCGGAGTTTTACATTCATTGCAGTCACCAAAAGTTACTGGTCAGTCATTCTTGTATAGGAATGCTACCGTTTGAAATAACAAAGCGACATAGTTCTTCATATTCGCACATAGTATTGTGAGAATAATTCAATATTATTTTCTAATTATATGTCGATAATTTTGTATACTGTGTAATAGTATTTCAAATTCTATATTTATATGAATTTTTTTGTTAATTATTGTCGATTTGCGGTTGCGGAGCGCAATGCGCCACGACTGGGTTGCATCTGAAATAGGGGCCTTGAAAATCGGCGGTATAATTCAGGGCCAGGGGATCGGGCACGCCAGCGTAATAGTCCGTGCTGATCAGCTGTGCGCCTGAGGCCAGCGCGGCCCTCATGCGTGAGTCGTCGTGCACGCGGGCCTCTTCTGTATCAGCGTCAGCGCGCGTGCGCACGATGAACCCTTTTTGCACCAGGTCACGGATATGACCCTGCTCATTTACAGGGTCCTGAATATTGAAGATAGCGGCTTCCGGCTCTGATGCATCGTAAAAGCCGAACATGAGACGCCCGCTTAAGGATGGATGCCCTTCACGATACAGGGCCTCGTGGTTTGTGTTGCCATCAAGGACAAACAGGAAGTGGCCCCGCACATGCGCGATGTCCGGCCAGTTCCCCGCCAGCACCGCATCGCGCAGGGTGGGGAACTTTCCACGTACCATGTCTGGGGTAATCACGCGTTCAGAACCTATGACCGCCGCTATGTCCGCATCGAGCTCATTGATCGTAGACGCATCGAAATTCGCATCGTGCGGCAGTTGTCCAAGTGTCTTTGGAAAATCACTGCTGTTAACGAGGATGACGATCGGGTCATGATCAGGGTGTGCCTTCGACCAGCGGTCAAAAATCGCCAAGCATGTACGAAAGGTCAGGCAGTGCGTGTCAGTGTCGAAGTTTGGGAAGTGCAAAACCTTGGCGCCGGGGGCGGCCATCAATGCCTGAATCTCGGGACGTGCCTGATCATAGGGCTTGGCATAAAGTCCACCCGTGGGGTCGGCGCCGACATCCAGCTCGAATTGGCGAAGGCCTAAAGCCAACTGCGCTTCAAGAGGTGGGTGACCATAGGCTAACTCATGCCAATGCTCCTCTGAAAGCTGTCGCATCCTGGCTTCTGTTAGGGGGGAGGGGTAGGGCCTGTAACTATTGTGAGACCCTAAAATCTGCAATTGATTGAGGCGAAGCGTGGTCGGGACCTGAGATAAGGCGGCGTTTGCGCAACCCATGGCAATCGCCAGCAGTGATAGGGTTAGGGCCACCCGGCACCTGAATTCCCGTCTCATAAATGGCCAGAGGATATACATGTTCACATAGACCCATTCTGCGCCGAGTATGTCCCCGGCATGGTGCCAAAATACCGACCTCGCGCGAACGTAACAAAACGCTATCCTGAATATTTTATGACGCGGACCGCCTGAAGTTGCTCTATTGGGACCGCACCGCACTGATGATGGCCTATAAAAGGCTGGAGGCGTATGTGTTCACCTGGCAGGCGATTAAAGCCGGGCTCATGAGCCTCAGTCATCCTCAGTTTGAAGCGTTGTTCTCGGGGCTAGATTGGCGCCGGGTCCGGTCCATGGAAACCCGTGCCCCGGGGACGGTGGAGTAGCCGCGACAAGATGACTCGGCGCGCATTTAAGGCAGGTAGGCGGGAGCCAACCCATCGGTTCTGGCAAAAAAAGCTCCGCAGGTCTTGTGACCCACAGAGCTTTTTTCTTATCAGACTAGAACTTGTACATCAGGGCGAGGCGATAATTGCGACCGAGGAGCGGGCGTGCAATGAAGGTGTTGGCGCCGGCATCGGCCGAAGCCAGTTCACCGGCACGCGGGTTGCCTTCGGTCAGGCCCAGCGAGTTGGTCGCGTTGTCGATATACGCATACAAGGACAGGTCGTCGGTCACATAGTAGCGGGCTGACAGGTTGATGGCGGTATAGTCCGGCAGCTTGACCGAGTTGGCTGTATCTACGAAGCGCTCGCCTTCATACTCAACAGCGGCCTGCAGACGCAGGTGATCATCGAGCAGATTGAAGCCAGGCACCACGCGCAGGCTCGTCTTCGGGACACGGATGAGCTGGTTGCCATCATAGTCTTGCAGGTGGTTGGCGCTGTCCGTATAGGTCAGGCCCTTGTACTGCGGGTCTTCGATGGTCGCCGTAGCGGTCATGTCAAACCAGGTCAGCGGACGCCAGGTGGCTTCCAGTTCCAGGCCGAGGGTCTCGGTATCGGCGAAGGCTGCTTCCGAGGTCGAGACGCCGGTGATCACATCGAACTTGTAATTGCTGAAGGCGACGTTGTGATACTGCGTCCAAAACAGGGTGGCGTAGAGATCGAAGGCGTTGCTGCGGAACTTGTAGCCGGCCTCGCCGAGATCCATGGTCTGGATCGTCGGCTTGGCCGTAGCGTTGGTGATATAGTTGCCCAGGCTCGGCATCCGCGCCGCCGAGGTGTAGCGGGCGAAGAGGCCGGAGCGCTTGTCGAACTGGTAGTTGGCGCCCAGGGTCCAGGTGGTGTGCTCGAATGTCTGGTCATAGGTGGCGAACGTGCCGTTGCCCATCAGGATCTGCGAGGTGTTGAGCGTACCGAGATTGACCGTCTTCTTTTGCTCGACCCGGCCGCGCGCCGTCATGGTTTCCCAGCGCACGCCGCCGTCAATGCGCAGGTCCGGCGTGATCTGCCACTCGTCCGCCAGATAGGCAGCGTACGTGGTCTGTTCACCTGAAGCGTTTTCCCACTCATACCCGTAGCGCCAAACGCCGTTCTCGGTCAGTGCCTTGACCAGGTTGCCGCTGGCGTCGACCGCCACCAGGTTGAGCAGGCGGGCATTGTCCTGCACATCGGTGATATAGCTGGACGAATAGCGGCTGAAGCTCTCATCTATATGGGCGAAATAGGCGCCGAAGGTGACGTCGTGGGTCTGCGAGCCGAGATCAAAGCGGTGCGAGATCTGGTTGTCGCTCATGAATTCCTTGACCGGCATGGTGATGCCACGCAAGCCTGCGACGGTGACGAGGCCGTTGCCGTTCTGGGTCCGGGTGTCATAAGTCTGCGTCGGCGTCGAATTGTAACGCAGTTGCAGGGCCGTGGCTCCGGGCGCGGTGGCGATAAGGGCCTTGTTCTGGTCCAGGAAGCTGGCGGCGCTCAGCAGGGTATTGGGGTACATGCCGTTGCGCTGAGTGGCGGTGTCATTGTAGCGCATGGTCGATTTCAGTTTCCAGCCATCGGCAACTTCGAAATCGAAATGGGCGGTAAGCTGGGTGCGTTTCACCTGGGTGCCGAGCGTATTGTCATAGTGATAGATGCTGCCGTCGCCCATCTTCATATCGGCCATCGAGGTTTCGGGACCGGTCAGGGTGCCGTAATTGCCGTCGAAGCCGGGAACCGCCTTGATGTCGCCGGTTTCATAGGTGCGCATGGGAATGCCGGTATAGAAGACGACCGTATCGTCGAGACGTTTGACGTCGAAGGAAATGTTGCCGCGGTCGAAATCACGGCTAAGCGTGGCGCGGAGCTGGCCGCCCTTGTTGCCGGTGAAGCCCGGATCACGCACGCCGGTTTCATTACGGTAGAAGCCACCGATCGAGGCCTTCCAGTCGCCGATAGGGGCACCGTACCAGAAGTCGGTGCGGAACAGGCCGTCCTGGCCGACCGTGGCCTTGACGAGGCCGGAGGCTACTTCGCCGACCTTGCGTGGGATGAAGTTGACGGCGCCGGCGGGGGCGTTTGAATAGAAGACCGCCGAAGGGCCGCCGCGCACCACTTCGATGCGGTCAATGGTTTCGTCAACTCGGAACACCTGGTCGACATTGAGATAGCCGAGCGCCGGGTCATGCGCCACAGCAATGCCGTCTTCCAGCAGGGTAATTGAGCCGTAACCATCGACCGGCACGCCGCGGGCCCGGACGTTACCTGAGGCTTCACCGCCAGAGGCTTCAACCCAGAAGCCGGGAACCGATTTCAGCGCTTCGGTGACGCTGGTCGGGGCCTGCAGGCGCAGGGCTTCCTCATTGATGTTGGTGACGGAATAGCTGGTTTCCGCCTTGGTACGTTTGCCGGTGCCGGCACGGCCGGTGACGATGATTTCGACGGCCGCATCAGCGTCCGCTGCGGTGGCCTGAGGCGCCGCATTCTGGGCGAAAGCCGCGCCGCCAAGGGCCAAAGCGCCTAAGGACAGCGCGGCCGCCGCCACGGATGCGAGCAAAGTAAATTTGGAGTGAAAAGACATGATTATCCCCTTGCGTGCTAAGTAAAAGCTTTTCCTTTGCTTAAGGCAAAGGCTGCGCAGGCATCATATCTTAAGTATATTTCAGTATTGTGATGATTTAGTTATTTTTTAATTAGTTTGAAATAGATCGGATTCGATATCATTTCAATTTTGCCGTCCTTGTCGCGTATATTCACGCGCACCCAATGGGCACCCTGGCCCTTGGGAGTAACGTGAAAGCTGACTGTGGCGTGGCCGGCATCCACAGGCAGAACCTGCGGCTGGAGTTGCCCATTCAAAATGAGTTCGGCCCGGCTTCCGGCATCAGCTTTAACCTCGACCTCTACTAAAACGTTGCTATTGGCTCGGACCGCCAAAGTTTCGCCCATAACGGCCGATTTTTTTTCCGAAGTCGCTTTCAGGTCCAGGAGGCGATCGGCACCGACGCCCATATCGACAAAGGCGCGGCCCTTTTTCATGCCATCGAGAAGGGCCGCTTGGGAGAGGTTTTCCGCGTAAATCACCGTAGTCGGCAGCCCAACAGGGCTGCGATGATCTGGCGTATCCGGAGCGTCATGATTATCGCTGCCGCCAATGGCGGTGAGGTGGTGGCCCTCATTAAGACGCGCCTGCCAGAAAGGGATGCCATCGGTCGGACCTTCGACGCCATGCTGGGCGAAGACCGAGCCGCCATTGACCACTTCGATGGCGTCAATGTCGCTGTAATCAGTCGGGGCATCCCAGCCGCAGCCCATGCAGGCTTCACCGGTTGGGGCGGTCGGGTGACTAACCGAGATCAGCGCCCCCTTGGCATGGACGATATCCGCCAGGGTTTTGACGTCCGGCAGGGCCTTGGTGCCCAGGCGGAAAGGCACAAACTCAGTCGTGCCGAAGATATTGGCGTGGCCATGGAAGGTGGTGATTTCGCGTGCCGGGATCAGAAGAAGGGTGTCGAAATAGGGCTGCAATTCGCGTTCGGAATCATATTGCGAGGTCGAATTGTGATCGCTGAGGGCGACGAAGTCGAGGCCGCGCGCCTTGGCGGCCTCAAGCGTCAGGAAAGCCGGGCAGGGTACCTTCTGGCCGGCGAGAGACAGGCAGTTGCCGTCGGAATGGGCACTGTGGGAGTGGAAGTCGCCGCGATACCAGCCGGGCTTGTCATTGAGCGGTTTGTCGGTGAAGGCCGAGACCGTGACCTTGTCATTGGCATGGCCAAAGGTGATATCGGCCTCGTAATCCGAAATGGCGTCGGGACGCATATTGGGGACGCCCATCACCAGGTTCCAGGTGCCGGTGATTATGGGACCGGGCAAGTAGGAAGGGGTGGCGTCAGTGGCGGAGAGGGTGAACTCTGACTTGTTACCACCGCTCCAGCCGCGAAAGCCGTTCGGATCGTCAAGGCCGAGGTCGATCGTGCTTTTCTGTTCGCGACCGGTGTAGCGGAAGCTGACGGTGATGCGGGTGACGCCCTCCGGCACCTGGAACGGCAGGTCGATATAGGTCTGGTGTGCCGTGCCGGTTAGGCGGCCTTTCATGACAACATCCGGCGTTGCAAGCGCGGACGTGGCGCACAGGGCGGCAAGGGCGGTGAAGCCCAGTATTTTCAGGGACATAGGGATCTCCAGTTACATTCTAAAGGACAGGGCCGCACGGAAGCTGCGGCCGAATATCGGCCGGGCGGCGAAATAGGTGGCGTCGGCGTCACCGCTGACGATCTGGCCGGCGCGCGGATTGCCTTCGGTCAGCCCTAGGGTCTGGCCGAGATTGTCGCCGGTGAGGATGAAGGTCAGGCGCGGCGTCAGGTCGTAGCGAAAGGCAACGCTCAATGTCGTGTAGGCCGGTAGGCGCGCGGTATTGGCGGCGTCGGCGAAGCGGTCGCCATAATATTCGACGGTGGTCTCGATGCGTCCGCGTCCGTGCGCGAAACCATAGCCGGGTGTCAGCCGGATCATGAGATCCGGTACTCGAAGCAGGCGGTTGCCGCTGAAATCGCGGGCGACCGCCGCGCCATTCACCAGTTCGGTATAGCGCAGATTTTCGAACCGCGGCTGTTGCCAGGTGGCACTAAGGGCCAGATCCGGCCCAGTGCGGTCGCGGCGCGCGCACCAGAGGCCCTCGACCTCCACGCCGACTGTCAAGGTGTCGCCATAGGCGGCGCGTTGGCTATAGGCGTTGGTCGTGGCGTCAAAGACGTTGTCGGTGACGCGATAGGCGGAAAAAGCGGTCGAGAATGCGACGATATGCATATCACTGGCGGGCGTGGCGTGCTTGAAGCCAAACTCGGATAGGGTTACCGGTTCAGTGTGGAGATCGTCGGCCGGCGGCGAGGTCATGTCGGTCAGGTTGGGCAGGTACTGGGTGCGTGTGATGCGGCCATAGATCTGGGTCTGTTCGTCAAGCGGTCGGGTCAAGCCAAGGGAAAGGGTCTGGCCGTCGAACTCACGTGACAGATGAACGAACTGCCCGGTGCCGCCAAGGATCGCATCGTCACTGATATGGAACGCATCAGCCCCCTGAAAGGCCTGGCCTTGTTCAACATCGGCGGCCAGTTTCAGTTGCTCCAACCGGATGCCAATATCAGCGCGCCATTTGCCAAACGTCCATTCATCGGTGCCGTATAATGCGATCGACCGCTCAGTCCCGGAATAGTTGTCAAACTGCGCGCCATAACGCGTGATGCCATCCTGGGTGATGGTGCCAAGCGGGTTGCCCATTGCGTCATAGGCCACAATGTCGAGGCGACGGGCCTGATTTCGTACTTCCAGCAGGGTCGTGGCAGTCAGACGTTGCATCGACATATTCACCTCGGCGACGTAAAAGCCGGCAGTGAAATGATGACCGTCCGCCTGCCCTTCGAGCCGTGTGTCATTGATCAACTCGGTGAGTGGAATGCGCACCGAGGACAGGGTGGCGTCGATGGCCTGTCCGTCGTCGGCGAGGCGCGTACCGTCGGCATAGGACAGCCCGAGCCGAACAGCCTGGGGATAGATGGCTTGCGCCGCCGGCAGGTAGGCTTTCAGCTTTTCACTGGCCGTATTGGGATAGCCGGGGAAAAGGCCATTGCGCCAGGTTGATGATCGCCGCCAGCGCAAGCTTTCATTGAGGGTCAGGCGATCGTTCAGCTCATAGCGCAATTTAACCGTATACTGGTCTAGCCGGACCTCGGTGCCACGCTTGAGATCGAACGGGTAGGTCTGTCCCTTCGCATCGATCATTTTCACAGCGGCGGTATCCGGACCGGCCAGGGTGCCGTAAAGCGCATCGAAACCGGGCACAGGTTTGATCTCGCCGCCAATGGTCAGTTGCAGTGGCACGGGCAGGTAGAAGGCGACACTGTCATCGAGTTGCTTGTAGTCCAGGGAAAGCTTGATGTGTTCCCAGTCGCGCTGGGCGGTCAGCCGCCACTGTCCGCCCCGGTCGGCCGTATAGCCCGTAGGACGCAGGCCATCATCGGCACGGTAAAAGCCGCCGGTTACTACGCGCCAGTCTCCCACGGGGGCGCCGGTCCAGAAATCCATGCGCCTGTAATTACCATCTCCCGCTTGCAGGCGCAGGCGGGTTTCAGGCTGTGACGGCGCTTCGCGCGGGATCAGGTTGATCAGGCCGGCCAGGGCATTGGAGGCAAAGACAGAAGCCGGCCCGCCGCGCACCACCTCGACCGCTTGGAGCGTGTCGTCGATGCGGAAGGACTGGTCGGCATTGAGATAACCGAGGCCGGGATCGTGCTGGACCGGCAGGCCGTCCTCGAATACGGCCAGAGATGAAAAGCCGTCGCGCGGAATGCCACGGGCGCGGATATTGTTGGAGGCCTCACCGCCGGAAGATTCCACCCAGAGACCAGGCACCGCCCTCAGCAGGTCGGCGGCGCTCAAGCTCCCTGACATCTGAATGGTATTGGTGGTCAGGCGCGTTACCGCATAGCTGGAATCGAGCCGCGTGCGTGACAGCGCGCTCATGCGTGCCGTGACGATCACTTCTTCTGGAGCGCTGTCGGCCTGGGCAGCAGGTATGGGTGCCGGGATATGTCGGGCAAGCGTTTTAGCGCGGCGCCGGATCACATAGGCATCGCCGGACCGGACCACTTCATAGTCCTTACCCGCTGCCCACTGCAGGGCGGCCTTGGTCGACATCGCGCCTGAAACCGAATGGCTAATGTGATCCCTGACCTCGGCGCCGACAAAAACGATCTGGACACCGGCCTGATCCGCGACCTGGGACAGGGCGGCGGCCAGTGGACGGGCGGGGACATTGAACGTGGGATCCGCCTCGGCATGGGCAGGCGGTGCCGGTAGGGTGGCCGACGCAAACAGCAGGCACAGGACAAGGGATATGCTCCCCGTCCCGGCTTTCAGCCTATTCAGCCTGAACCCACTCTGCGCCACTTAAGTCCGCCCGTGCCGTGTTCGTAAGAACACTCTAAGCCATCAGTAACGCGGTCTGATGACGGGGCCGCCAGTTGTCACAAACTCTTCACGCTACACGGGGTAAGGGCCAACAAAGCTAGAAGGTGGCGTGACCCTTTTGCGAAATTTCTATGACATTGTCGCGGGTCTGGACCTTTACCGGGTAGGCGAGACTAAGCGCCTGGGCGAAGCTTTCGGAGGCGCCGACGCGGTAGACCCCACTGACCGGCATGTCAGCGATCCCCGGCGTGGCGATGACCAGTTGGGTGCGGGTATAGCGGTTCATGTCGGCGACGGCGTCACGTAAAGGGGTTTCGTTGAACCAGACGCGGCCGCGGCGCCAATTGGTCACCCGGTCGATTTCGGCCACGCTGCGCTGGCGCACGAGGCCATGTTCGTCGAGCGTCACCGCCTGGTCGGCGGTCAGGACAGCCGCGCCGGCCGGATTGGTGGCGGCATGGGCGCCGGCGAGGACACGGCCTTCCTCAACATCGACCCGGACGAAATCGGCGTCCCGCCTGACATTGAAATGCGTGCCGGTAACGCGGACCTCGCTGGCGCCGCTGACGACGATAAACGGCGCTCCCCCCAACTTGGCGATGTCGAAATAGGCCTCGCCGCGTTCCAGAACCACGCGACGCTGGCCACCATCGATCCGAACGGACATCCGGCTGTCGGTGTTCAGCGTGACCTGGCTGCCGTCAGCTAGCTGCACTAGGCGCTGTTCGCCGATACGGGTCATATAAGCCTGGGGCGACAGGAACAGGCCCAGTGCGACCGCGGCGATGGTCGCGCAGGCGGCCAAGCCCGCACCTATCGTCTTTATGCCATCTGTGCGCAGCCAGAACGGTGCGCGATAGGGTTTGCGCAACTCGGCCATGATGCCCGCATCGGCGCGCAGCATGTCGAGCGCCTCCCAGGTTTCGGTGATCGCCGCTTCGTCTTCGCCGGCCGGCGCTGTCATGTTCTTTGAACGGATAAGGCGGATGGCGGCGTCTTCGTAACGCTTCTGCTTGTCCTTGTCCGTCATGTTCTTTTCGGCCATCCGGCCTCCTCCAGGGTAATGCGGCACGCGGCAAGTGCGCGGCTCAGGTGACGTTCGACGGTGCGCAGGGGTACGCCCAGTTCCTGGGCGACCTCAGGCAGGCTCATGCCGTCGAGGCGGTGCAGCAGCAGGATGCGACGCTGGACCTGCGGAAGCTTGTCCATCGCCTGGCGGACGCGGCTGAGGTTTTGCCGCCAGTGCAGGGTGTCAAAAGCCGAGGGCGTTTCAGCGGCAACGTGGTCTTCCAGCTCGACATGCGCGTCGTGATAACGCACGCGGCGTCGGCGGAACTGGTCACGAACGATGGAATCGGCGGTCTTGAAGACGTAGGCGGCGGAAAGCTGGGCGTCCGGATCTGCACTGAGGATGCGCGTCAGGCGACTATAAACCTCCTGCCGGGCGTCGGCGATATCGTCCTGCGCCAACCGGCGGGCCAGGTAGCGCCACAGCCTTCGGTCATAGGCTTCGATCACCACCGCCAGGGCACGCGTGGTCGCGGCGTTGGCACGGCCCTCGGTGAGGCGGCCTGGCAGATGGATAATGTTTTCCGGTTCAGGCATTGAAGGGGCTTCAAACTCTTGGCACGATTAATATGGCGCTAACGGATAAACGCAGTCCGGCCTAGAGCCCGCCACGTGAATTTTTTATGGCGCTGGCGGGATTGTCAAAATCCTTCGTTTGTTAGTGTAGGCCGCTGACCATGGAGTCTACGATGTCGATTTGAATGTTCGGGGCAATCCTGTGGTCGAGATATTGAACCGTCTGTCCAGCTCATCGACCGTGAACAATTCGATTTTCAAGTTCAAGCGGCAAGTTGGCGATAGCCTGCGGGATTTGTTGTCTGGGTGACCGCCATTGCCAGCGCCATGATGAAGGCACAAAAACGATCGTGTCCCGGTACGTGGTGTAACTGAGCGCCTGGCTTCAGTGTTTTCCGAACAGGTCCGGGTTTGTCGTCAGTTGGCCACTGCTGGCATGCTGAGTAGTGGATCATCGCTCACTTGGGCGATGGTTTCAAGGGTGATATAGCGTCCGCGTTGAACCGCCCATTCATCGTTTTGTTCGAGCAGGATTGCGCCGACCAGTCTGATGATGGCGTCATCGTTGGGGAAGATGCCCACGACGTCGCATCGGCGTTTAATTTCACCGTTGAGCC
>NZ_AQWM01000056.1 GCF_000376105.1 Asticcacaulis benevestitus DSM 16100 = ATCC BAA-896 | reverse complement strand
TATAACGACCAGAGAAAGCACCAGGCTCTCGACTACAAGACCCCGAGGCAAATTTTTGAAGCGGGCCGCGCCTGTGGATATGTGCATAACGCAAGCGCGTTACACACATCCCCACAGCCTCAACAGCAAGAAAGGGATTCAATCGATCAAGGAAAGATGGTAGCCTGAAACACCGACATTCTGGCAAAATCGCCAGCGACAATTAACCGGCAAGACTCTCTATCTTAAGTCAGCCCACTTTCTGTCCAACTGACGGGGTCCACCTAATAAACAGCGTTAAAAAACGCCGTTCTTTAGTGGCAAGCTAATCACGGGCGACAAGATTGCAGCCGGTATCTTAGAAGTTTTAATCCGCCTCCGCGTGGATCTCCGTCTGTTAGAGTTCAACGGCAGACCGTCACAGGGAAGGTCGTCCTGATAATCTTAGAAAAGGAGATCGGTTAGGGTTTTGGCCAGTTGTCCCATTTGCGCGGTGGTTCCGACAGTGATGCGGATGTAGGTTTGCAGGCGTGGGGTGGAGAAATGCCGAACAAGGATATCGCGCCTACGCAAGGCATTATAAAGGTCAATACCAGGTAGCTTAGGATGCCTGGTGAGAATGAAATTGGCTGAAGAGGGTACGACGTCAAAGCCAAGTGCCAAAAGGGTGTCACTCAATCGGATGCGTTCGGAAACGATGGCGTCGATCTGTTCTCTGTAATTTGGGTCAGCAATGGCGGCAGCACCGGCTATCTGCGCTAGCCTGTCGACCGGATAGGGCGTGAAGCAGCCCTTTACACGTTCCAACCCCTCGATCAACGGCTTTTGACCAAGCGCGTAGCCGATCCGCATCCCCGCGAGCGCGCGTGACTTTGAAAAAGTCCGCGTGACCAGCAGATTGGGGAAGTGTTGTATAAGCTGGACTGCACTTTGATCGCAAAAATCGCCATAGGCCTCGTCAACGATCAGAACGCGTCCGGGGTGAAGTTCCAAAAGGCCCGTGATCTGTTGCACAGACAGGAAACGGCCGGTTGGTGCGTTCGGATTAGCGATTATGATTCCACCGGCCGCTTGCCGATAATCATCTGTTTCAATGTCAAAATCTGCGTTAAGGGGGATCAGCTTAAAATCGATCCCGTATAGTGCGCACCAGATTTGATAAAAGCCGTAGGTTATATCTGGCAGAAGAACCGGGGCGCCGTGGTCCATAAGGGCGCTGATTGCGTGCCCCAGCACCTCATCCGAGCCATTTCCAACAAAGACTTCATCGATATTCACGCCGTGGGCCTGACTGATCGCCTGCCTTAGGAGGAAGGCATTAGGGTCAGGATAAAGGCGCAGATCGCTATTCACCGCATCCCTGATCGCACGCTGAACAGCTGGCGTTGGGCTGAACGGGCTTTCATTCGTGTTGATTTTTATCAAACCCGTCTGCAACGGCTGCTCACCAGGCGCGTAGGGGGTCAAACTTGCGACTCTTGGGCTCCAGAACAAGCTCACTAAGCTGCTCCCTTGGGAAAAACACTGTGTCTCACGAGTTAACTCCTCAAATACGCTTACTTGGAAACCTGTGAAGTTGGACCGGGCGCGAGACGAGATTTTACGATAAAGTACGCGTAGTCGAGCCAATCGAGCGCCACGCTAAGGTCTGCTGTGGCGACAGTTGCGCCCGCCCATAGCCGAAATCCAATGGTCACGCCGCGGTAGGCCGCGATGTCATAGGCTGCGCCTTCTGTCTCAAGATATTCGGTTACACCGCGGATCAGAGCTTCCTGTTGCATGCGAGGCCATCGCAAGACGTCAGCCTCACCCACTTTCACGCACAGCGAAGTCGTTGATCGTGTGTCGGGCGCCTCTGCCAGGAACGAAGCCCATTTGCTCTTCTCAATCCAGTTTGAAAGTAAATCTAGATTGGCTTCGCCGTGACGAACCAGCGCGGGAACGCCACCGATTGATTTCGCCCAAGCCAATCCATCAAGCGCATCTTCGATCACGAGCATTGACGGTGTATTGATCGTGTCACCGGTGAAAATGCCTTCCTTGACAGTATTACCGTCTGTGAGGCGGAAGATTTTAGGAATGGGGCGAGGCGGACGATAGGTAGTCAATCGTTTGATCGCGCGCGGACTTAAAACGATGACACCATGGGCCCCTTCGCCGCCCAGGACCTTCTGCCATGACCATGTTGTTACATCGAGTTTTTCCCAGGGCAAGGCCATGGCAAAGGCTGCAGATGTCGCATCACAGATAGTCAATCCGGTGCGCGCGTCTGAAATCCAATCAGCATTAGGGACGCGCACACCTGTAGATGTCCCGTTCCACGTAAAAACTATATCTCGGTCCGCCGACGTCTGGGACAAATCTGGCAGCTGACCATAGGGCGCCTGAAAAACACGCAAATCGGTCAACTGAAGTTCCATTGCTGCGTCCCTGACCCACTCTGCCCCGAACACGTCCCACGCCAGCACATCGACACCGCGCGACCCGAGCAAATTCCACAACGCCATCTCCATTGCGCCGGTATCGGATCCAGGGACGATACCGATCCGATAATCCTGGGGAATACCCAGCACCTCACGTGTCAGGCTGACGACCGCATTGATGCGAGTCTTGGCGATTGGCGAACGGTGAGAGCGGCCAAGGATGGCAGAATCAAGATCGCTTGCTCGCCAGCCGGGGCGTTTGGCGCATGGACCCGAGGAAAAATTGGGGTTGCCTGGTTTGGTGGCAGGACGAGGGGGCATGGCGCGGTTCATAGGGTTTTGCATGGCGAGCGTTATAATTGGACTTGCATACACAATCAACATAAAATACATGCAAGATGCATACATATGATTTTCATGTGCATGCAATTTGTCCCCCTCATAAACGAATTAGAGATGTCCATGACAAACACAGCCGCGCCAATCGACCCACAGGTGGCATTCACGCAAATGCCATTGATCGCTGTATTGAGGCATATTACGCCGGAGGAGGTCGAGGCGGTCGCTGAGGTTCTGGTTGAAGCCGGGTTCCGACTTATCGAAGTCCCGCTCAATTCGCCCAGGCCCTTAGAGAGCATTTCGCGACTGGCCGAGCGGTTCGGGGCGCAAGCCTTGATCGGTGCAGGTACGGTCATGTCTGCCGACAGTGTAAACGATGTAGTGGCTGCGGGGGGGAGGCTCATCGTAACGCCTCACGCGGACACGGCCGTCATTCGGCAAGCCGCCGCCCGTGGAGCGGCATGTTTTCCCGGAGTAGCGACACCAACAGAAGGATTTTCCGCATTGGAAGCGGGGGCCAATGGATTGAAGCTGTTTCCGGCGGAAGCCATGTCGCCGAGCGTACTGAAGGCCTGGCGCGCCGTTTTCGCCCGAAATATTCCGCTCCTGCCAACGGGCGGTATAACGCCGGCGGCGATGAAGCCCTGGTTTGACGCCGGAGCGAGTGGTTTTGGCACAGGAGGCGGTTTATACTCGGCAGGCGATTCCGTTGAGAGTGTAAAGACGCGCGCCGAGGCCTTTGTCGGGGCGTGGCGAGATCTAAACAACTAGGCTCGATAGCGCGGGCGACTGAGCGAGGGCATCGGCCACGATCTGGAGACTTTGTGTCAACTCGGCTCTTGTCGTGGCCGCCCCAAGTCCAAGTCGAACGGCTTCGGGAGCGGTGCCGACGGCAAAGGCATCGCTTGCGACCACACTGATATTTCGCGTGCGTAGATGGGCGGTAAATTCGCTCCGGGTCCAGGCGTCGCTCAATCTAAGCCAGAGATGGTAGCCCTCAGGGTCCGTCTGTATCGCTTCAGCCGGGAGCGTCGCGCGGACAATGGCCTGTCGGGCGTGGGTCTCGGCACGTATGGCGGCAAGCACGTCGAACGCGGTGCCGCTTTCTATCCAGCGTGTCGAGATGGCGGCGGTTAATGGAGGTGCCAGGGCCGCCGTGGCTCGGATGGCGCCGGCGAGGCGTGAAGCGGCCCGCGCATCAGGCAAAACCAGGTATGCGATGCGGAGCGCCGGCGACACGGTCTTGGAGAGACTTGCGATGTGATAGACTATGTCGGGGCCAATGTTAGCCAAGGGAGGCAAAGGGGCCTTTGGCAACGCGCCGTAAGGATCATCCTCAATGATCGGGACTGCATATTTGCGGGCGATCCGGACGAGCGCCTCTCGGCGCTCAGTCGGCAATGTGATTGTTGTCGGATTTTGCAAAGTCGGCGTGCAGTATAGGGCCTTTGGTGCTTCGCTCAGGCAAGCGGCTTCGAAGGCTTCGGGGAGCAGACCGGAGGAGTCGCAGGCGACCGGACTCAGCTTCAGGCGTAGGTGGGCGGCAAGGGAAATCATGCCAGGATAAGTGAGCGGCTCGCACAGAATTGTTTCGCCTGGCGCCGCCAAAGCGCCAACCAGAGCCATTAGAGCGCCCTGAGCGCCCGGACAGACCAATATGCGTTCAAATGTCGCATCGGGTAAGCGGGGCTTCAACCAGGTCGCGCCGGCTGCCCGGTCACGTGCACTGCCACCAGGTTCCTGGTAGCGCAAAAGCAGATTGATTCCGCCGTCCTGACGCAGGCTGTTTATGTCATCCCATAGACGCGTTTCGAGAAGCGGCAGATCGAAGCGTGGCGGCAGGTTCATGCTCATATCAACCAGCCCCGTTTTCGCTGGAGGCGGCGTTATCTGGCTTCTTACATAGGTTCCCTGGCCTACCCGCCCTTCCACCAGACCACGTTTTCGGGCCTCCGCGTAGGCGCGGCTCACAGTCGTGAAGTCAATTTCAAGGGTCTCGGCAAGGCTGCGCTGGGGAGGCAGGCGCACCCCGGCGCTCAAGCGTCCGGAGGCAATGTCCATGGCAAGCGCATCGGCAATCGCCAGATACATAGGTCCGCCCGATCGGCGCACGATCGGCAGCCATGCGTCCCTCAGTTCAGAATTGTTGTCGGCATTTGTCATTGTCACAGCACCCTTCTCCATATATATGGACATTGTATGCCCTATTGCGTTTTGACAAGACTTACTTGTCGATTTTGATCTTCTTCGGTGGAATAGTGATGACCATTCTCAGTCAATTCGAATCATTTATCAGTCAGCTTAAGCTCGACGGGCGCTATCGTACATTCATTGAGCTGGAAAGACTTGCCGGGGAGTTCCCCGTTGCATTGTGGCATGGCGCGAATGGCGAGACGGCGCCCGTGACCGTCTGGTGCAGCAATGACTACCTGGGCATGGGGCAACATCCGGCTGTCCTCGCTGCCATGCACGCGACTCTCGATATGTCCGGGGCAGGCACGGGGGGGACGCGGAATATCTCCGGAACGCAGAGGCAGCATGTCGCCCTTGAAGCGGAGCTGGCCGATTTGCATCGCAAGGAAGCTGCCCTCATCTTTACCTCGGGTTGGATCTCCAACCTGGCAGCACTTGGCACTTTGGGAAAACTCCTGCCTGATTGCGCGATTTTCTCCGACGAACTGAACCATAACTCGATGATCGAAGGGATTCGCAGGTCGGGGGCTGAGAAATTTATTTTTCGGCACAACGATGTCGAGCACTTGGACAGCCTGATGCGGGCCGTTGATCCAGAAAGACCAAAAATAGTCGCTTTTGAAAGTGTCTATTCTATGGATGGCGACATATCGCCAATCGCAGACATCTGCGACGTGGCCGACCGTTACGGCGCATTGACCTATCTCGATGAAGTGCATGCCGTAGGCCTATACGGTGCGCATGGCGGCGGTATTGCCGAGCAGAGGGGAATTGTCGATCGTCTGACGATCATTGAAGGTACCTTGGCCAAGGCATTCGGCGTTATGGGGGGATATGTCGCGGGACCGTCCCTGCTGATAGATGTCATTCGAAGCGCGGCCGACAGTTTTATTTTCTCAACGTCACTATGTCCTCACCTGGCAGCGGGTGCGACGGCGGCCATTCAGCACCTCAAAGTGAGCAGTGTCGAGCGCATGCAGCATCAAAGGAACGTGGCTAAGTTGAAGGGGATGTTGCAGGAGGCCGGATTGCCGGTCATGGACACCGAAACCCATATCCTGCCCATTCTGATCGGCGACGCCCACCGATGCCGGAGGGCCAGTGAAATCCTTTTGTCGGACTATGGCATTTATGTGCAGCCGATTAACTATCCGACTGTGCCAGTCGGCAGTGAACGTCTGAGGCTTACGCCAACACCGTTTCACACAGAACGGCATATGACCGACCTTGTGACCGCATTGTCTGAAGTCATGAAACGCTTGGCGCCTGACGCTCTTACAACCGCCGCTTAACAGGAAATTATCTCAGTGGAACAAATAGTTGTGACGGCTAACAGATTAGCCGATGGTGTCGTTGTGTGGCTGGACCGCGAAGGCGCTTGGTCGGAAATCCTCGAAGATGCGGCTAGATTTGCGCAGGACGATATGCCCGCGAAGTTTGAGGGACTCGGAGAGACCCATGCAAGCTTCGCGGTCGATATAAGGGCAGTGCCGATTGCGACGGAGACGGGGATGCCGAGTGCACGGCGCGAGCGTTTACGCAGCACTGGCCCCAGCATTCGCGACGATTTGCAGAGCGCATCGTCGTCTGATCGTTGGGCAACAGGTCCGCATCCAGCCCCGCCGTCGACCTATTCACAATCGCCGTATGCCGGCATTTATCGCTACGATGAATATGATCGCCAGTTTTTGCGTAATCGGGCAGCTACCTTTCGTGATCAGGTCAACCGCCGTCTATTGGGGGAACTCAGCGAGGATGAGTTCAAGCCATTGCGGTTGATGAACGGACTCTACCTGCAACTGCACGGCTACATGCTGCGGGTGGCATTGCCTTATGGGGTGGTTAGCGCCGCACAGATGCGGCAGCTTGCGTATGTCGCGCGCTATTATGATCGTGGTTATGGGCATTTCACCACGCGACAAAATATTCAATTCAACTGGCCGCGCCTTCAGGACGTACCCGACATCCTGGCAGTGCTGGCGGAAGCGGACCTGCATTGTATCCAGACGAGCGGTAACTGCGTGCGCAATGTGACGACAGATCATTTTGCCGGCGCCGCGGCGGAAGAGCTGCTTGACCCAAGACTCTATGCCGAAATCCTGAGGCAGTGGTCGACGGACCATCCCGAGTTCACGTACCTGCCGCGTAAGTTCAAGATCGCGATAACCGGATCGCCACAGGACCGGGCCGCAATCCGGGTGCACGACATCGGTATTATTGGCAGCCGAAACGCCGAGGGAGAAGCCGGCTTCCAGATCTTCGCCGGTGGCGGGCTTGGCAGAACGCCAGTGGTTGGGATCAAAGTCCGCAATTGGCTGCCCGTTCGTGATTTGCTGCGCTACGTTGAAGCCATTCTGCGCGTCTATAACGCATTGGGGCGCCGCGATAACATTTACAAGGCGCGTATTAAGATACTGATCCGAGACATGAAGAGCGAAACCTTCATTGCGATGATTGAGGATGAATTTGCTGCCTTGCCTGCCGAACATAATGTGCTTGGCGATGATATCATTGCCGCCATGGCGGCGCGTTTCACGCCTCCGCCTTTAGAAAGCCGGCTGCCCGATACCGATAGTCGTGACATGGCCGAAGCCGCAGATCGCGCCTTTCGAGCGTGGCGAAAGACGAATACGCACCCCCACAAGGCTAATGGCTACGCTAGCGTCGTTATTTCGCTCAAGCCAGCCGGCGGGATTCCAGGTGATATCAGCGCGAACGAAATGGACGCAGTGGCAAAGCTGGCCGACTCCTATTCCTTTGGCGAGATAAGAGTTTCGCACGAGCAGAATCTGATTTTGCCGCACGTCCGGAAAGACCAGCTCAACGAGTTGTGGCGCGCACTCGTGGACGCCAGACTGGCCACCGGAAACATTGGGCTCGTCACCGACATTATCAGTTGCCCCGGCATGGATTACTGCGCTCTTGCAACGGCGCGCTCAATCCCGGTGGCGCAACGAATTGCCAGGCATTTTGCCGATCCCGACTTGCAAGCTTTGATTGGACCGGTGGATCTGAATATCTCCGGCTGCATCAACGCGTGCGGTCATCACCATGTGGGCCACATTGGGCTTCTTGGCGTCGATAAGAACGGGGAAGAGGTCTATCAGATCACTTTGGGGGGATCCGGAGAAGAACAAGCTTCGATCGGGGCGATCATCGGTCCCGCCGTGTCTTCCGATCGCATCGTGGAGGCGATCGACAGCGTAATCAAGGCTTATCTCGCTCACCGACATGAGGATGAACGCTTTCTCGATACCTATCGTCGTCTTGGTTCTGCGCCCTTCAAGGAGGCGGTCTATGGCGTTAATTGATTCCGGCGCGCGCGAAATTCCTGACACATGGATCTATCCGTCTGCAGAACACACGGCGGAGGTTGTGCTTGAATCCCGTATGATCATTCCCGTGAGCAGCTTACTGGCTCTTGCGCATGAGGCACTCCCCCGGCCGCTCGGGGGATATGCGACGCCAGATATGGCTCCAGATATCATTTTGCCCTTGCTCCCGTATCTCGATCTTGTGGTTGTTGAGTTTCCTCGATTTCGTGACGGACGAGGCTTTACGATCGCTCAGACCTTGCGCAAGCGTTACGGTTTTGAAGGCGATATCCGCGCTGTCGGTCATATCCTGCCAGACCAGTTCGCGGCCCTGATCGGCTGTGGGTTCTCTACCGTCCTAACGCCCACGGACCATCCACCGGTACAATGGACTCCGCCATTGTCGCCGTCTTCCGAAGGCCCACCACGTCAATTGCTGCACCGACTCATGACGCAGGCTGGGAAGGGAGGGGAATGACGGCCAGGGGAGCCAAGATAGGAATTGGCCAGCTATTGACCTTGTTGGCAGGCTCGGCGGGGTGCGCCATGACCGTGCTCGACACCAATATCGTTGCCGTTATCCTGCCATCCGTGGCGCGTGACCTGAATGCCAGTTTTGCTGACATTGAATGGGTAGTGAGCAGCTATGTGCTCACTTTCGCCTCGTTATTACTGCCAGCCGGCGCCATAGCCGACCGTTTCGGTCGGCGCAGGATATTCCTCGTGGGGATTGGCGTTTTCGCCATGGCGTCGTTGTTGTGTGGATGGGCGCCGTCGGCCGCCATGCTATATGGCGCACGCGCCTTGCAGGGGGCGGGGGCGGCCTTTCTTTTGGCACCGGCGCTGGCCGTAATTGGCCACGCTTTCCATGAAGAACGCCTACGCAATCGTGCCTGGGCTATCTGGGGAGGCATTATGGGGTTGACCATGGTGGTGGCTCCGCTGCTCGGTGGCTTGATTGCCTTTGCGCTCGGATGGCGGTGGGCATTCTTTATCAACCTCCCGATCTGTCTTCTACTGGCTGGGGCGGTGTTTCGGTGGATCGATGAGTCGAGGGACGCAGACGCGCGAGCGCTTGATCCGTGGGGCATGGTCCTTTTTTCCACGGCGATGTTCGGCTTTACGTTCGGCCTGATTAATGGGCAGGCACACGGCTGGTTCGGGCTTCTTACCCTTATGGGATTCGCCGGTGGCGTGACCGCAGCAGGCTGTTTTGTGTACGCGGAGAGCGTTCAGTCGCGCCCGATGCTTGATCTGAAATTGTTTAGAATTCGGAGGTTCGTTGGCGCGGTATTAGCGATGTTCGCCTATGCTTCGTGCGCCCAGGTGATGACCTCTCTCCTCCCGCTTTATATGCAGAACGGCGTCGGATATACACCCTTGCAAGCGGGGGTCTCGATGTTGCCCTTCGGCGTAGCCATGCTTGTTCTGCCTCAGATTGGCAGGCGACTCGAGCGCTTTTTTACTGCTGAGCAGGTTCTTGTCGGTGGACTGTTACTTGTATCGGGGGGAGACGCCATACTTGCCTGGGGGGTGCACGTTGCCTCGATATGGCTCACATTTGGTGGAATGATCGTGCTGGGGAGTGGGGGTGGCCTTCTCAACGGTGAAACCCAAAAGGCGGTCATGAGTGCCGTTCCACGGGACCGTGCCGGCATGGCCTCGGGAATCAGCACGACCTCACGTTTTTCCGGTATTTTGCTCGGCTTCACGGTTCTGAGCACGGTTCTCGCCGCATCGATTCACGGGGCTGTGGCGGAGTCAGGTCGTCTCTCAGGGTTCGCCGACGCGGTGGCTTCCGGGGACTTGCCCTCCGCCTTGATTGACCTGAATGCGCAGGCCGGTGAGCTTGCCACCGCGTACGCCCACACAGCCTACTCTAACGGCTTTGCAACGGTGATGCTTATGGCGGCGGGAATGGCCAGTCTTTCGGCGCTGATCATTCACATCCTTATGGGGCACAGCGGAACGGATTAACCTGGCCGGTGGCTTAAACCGTCCCGCCTGATGTTCTCTAAGGCTTTAATTTGGCGCTATCGGTCGACATGCCAGTTGGCATCATATTGATGTTTGCATTGTGCATCACCCAGAGAGAGCCGGCTACAATCGTTGCCAAGATCAGAACTGTGAAAACCAGCGCCGCGAGGTCACTTCTCTGCTCGGGCGCCGTGCCCATGTGCAGGAAGAATACAAGTTGAATGAGTAATTGCAGGACCGCCAGGCAAACGAGTGTGGGTAAGGCCATATCATGCGATACCCACCGGCCCATTATGGCGCCGAAGGAAAGACCTGTCAGGATCAGCGACGCGACAAATCCAACGGTATAGGAGGCAACGCTTCCGTGGGTGTTCTTGTGGTCTCTGGGAGCCGAAATTTGGTGAGGTGACATTACAACATTCCACGTAAATAAACGAAGGTAAAGACGCAGATCCAGACAAGGTCTAGAAAGTGCCAGAAAAGGCTGAGACAGGCGAGGCGACGGCGCACAATGCCATCGAGCCCATACGTCATCGTCTGGTGGATCATCGTAATGAGCCACATCAGGCCGGCGGTAACATGCAAGCCGTGCGTGCCGACCAGGACGAAGTACGCTGACAGAAAGGCGCTGCGGCCTGGCCCGGCACCTTCATGGAGTAGCTCGGCGAACTCATAAATCTCCATAGCGATAAAGGCTGCGCCAAACGCGGCGGTAATGGCTAGCCACAGGATAACTTTTGATTTCGCACCAGCGTGCATTTGAATCATAGCCATGCCGAAGGTGAAACTGGTGATCAGAAGGATCAGTGTTTCGCCCGCAACATAGGAGAGCTTGAACAGGTCTCTGCCGTCCGGGCCGCCGGCAGTATTTGCTGCCAGGACGCCGAAGGTCGCGAACAACACTGAGAAGATCAGGCAGTCGCTCATCAGATAGAGCCAGAAGCCCATCACGGTATTGCGACTATCGTCGTGCGAATGCGCATGATCGCCATGGGACGGGGACGGAATATTTGTCGTAGAAGTGTCCACGGATCAGGCCTCCTGCTTTTCGGGGTAACGGTTGCTTTCCAGGCGGGCGACCTCTGCAGCTGGCACCCAATAGTCGACATCTCGGTTATAGCTGCGGTGGATAAATGTCCCAATCGTGGCCGCGAGACTGATGAGGGCTATGGCCCACATATGCCAGACGAGAGCGAAGCAGAGAATCAGGCTGAAGCCCGAGATGAGAACGCCAGCGGCGGTATTTCTCGGCATATGAATGTCCTCGTAGTGAAGCGGCTTAACCCCTGCACGACCGGAAATCTTGTCATCCCAATGCTGTTCAAGCGATGTGATCTCGGGGACGTGAGCGAAGTTGTAGAAAGGCGCGGGTGATGTCGTCGACCATTCAAGGCTGCGTGCATCCCAAGGATCACCTGTCAAATCGCGGTTCTTCTCACGATCGCGGATGCTGACCACAAGCTGGATAATTAGGGCCAAGATACCCATGCCGATTATAATGGCACCGACGAGTGCGACGACCAGATAGGGCTGCCAGCCTGGGATGTCGTAGTGGTTCATACGCCGGGTCATTCCCCTGAAGCCGAGAATGTAGAGCGGTGTGAAGGCGAGCCAGTAACCGACCAGCCAGCACCAGAAGGAAACTTTGCCCCAAAACTCGTTCAGCGTAAATCCGAAGACCTTGGGGAACCAGAAGGTCATGCCCGCGAGGCAGCCGAAGACGACGCCGCCGATAATGACGTTATGGAAATGCGCCACGAGAAACAGGGAGTTGTGCAAGACGAAGTCAGCGCCCGGTATGGCCAGCAGGACGCCGGTCATGCCTCCCACAGCGAAAGTGACCATAAAGCCGATCGTCCACAGAACCGTCGAGTGAAAGCGGATGCGGCCCCGATACATGGTGAACAGCCAATTGAACAGCTTGACGCCCGTCGGTATGGAAATGATCGTCGTCATTATGCCGAAGAAGGCGTTGACATTGGCGCCGGAGCCCATGGTGAAGAAGTGGTGCAGCCAGACGAAGAAGGACAGGACACCAATAGAGGAGGTCGCGTAAACCATCGAGGCGTAACCGAACAGAGGCTTGCGCGAGAAGGTGGCGATGATCTCGGAAAAAGCGCCAAAGCAGGGCAGGATAAGGATGTAGACTTCAGGATGGCCCCAGATCCAGATCAGGTTAATATACATCATCGCGTTTCCACCAAGCTCGTTGGTGAAAAAATGCATGTCGAGGTAGCGATCGGCCGCGAGCAGGGCGAGCGTCGCCGTCAAGACCGGAAAAACCGCAACGATCAGGATATTGGTGATAAGGGCAGTCCAGGTGAACACCGGCATCTGCATGAGCTTCATCGAAGGGGCGCGCATGCGCAAAATGGTGACGATGAAATTGATCCCGGTCAGAGTTGTTCCTATCCCGGATATCTGGAGCGACCAGATGTAGTAATCCACGCCGACGGTTGGACTGTACCCCAGTTCTGACAACGGTGGGTAAGCGACCCAGCCGGTGGCGGCGAAGTCGCCAACGAACATCGATACCATAACCAGAGCGGCTCCAACCGCCGACAGCCAGAAACTAAGGCTGTTGACGAATGGAAAGGCGACGTCTCGTGCGCCGATCTGTAACGGCACAATGACGTTCATCAGTCCCAGGATAAAGGGCGTCGCCACGAAGAAGATCATGATGACGCCGTGCGCCGTGAATATCTGATCGTAATGATGCGGTGGCAGGTATCCGGCGGCATCATTGGCCGCCATGGCCTGCTGGGTTCGCATCATGATGGCGTCTGCGAAGCCGCGCAGCAACATGATCAGGCCCATGATGAAGTACATGGCGCCGATTTTTTTGTGATCGACGGAGGTCAGCCATTCGGTCCAGAGGTACTTCCATTTACCGAAATAGGTGATAAGTCCGAGAAGAACCAAGCCGCCAAAAGCGACGATCGCCCCTGTAATCATGATAATAGGGTCATGCCAGGGAATGGCGTCCCAGGTGAGTTTTCCGAACATCAGTTTTTATCCTCTGAAGACTTTGAGGGACCGCACATAGATGCTTCGCTCATGAAAAGGTCGTTGTCTTTATCGTCCATGCCGGCCATGGAGCGGGCAGGCATGTAATGGTTGACAACTGACAGGAACAGTCCTGGCGATACGCGGCCATAAACCGTGGGCTGGGTCTGAATGCTGGGAGCTGCCAGTGCGGCATATGTCTTGTCGTCTAATACAACGGGTGACGACTGCGCTTGAGCTACCCACGCGCTAAAGGCCTGTGGCGAAACCGTGATCGTGTCGAAATGCATGTCTGAAAAGCCGGGGCCGCTAAAAGCGGCAGAACGCCCGGGGTAGATTCCTTCATGATTGGCGATAAGGTGTAGTTGGGTCTGCATGCCCGCCATGGCATAGACTTGGCTGCCGAGTTGCGGAATGAAGAACGAGTTCATTATGGATTCCGCCGTGAGTTTGAACGCGACGGGACGATCAACCGGAATTTCCAATTGATTGACTGTGGCGATGCCATATTCGGGGTAGATAAACAACCACTTCCAGTTGAGGGCAACCACCTGGACTTCTAGAGGCGGTGTTTTCGAGGCTATGGGCCTGTAGGGATCGAGTTGGTGAGTGGATACCCAGATGAGGCCCGCTAGACCCAGGACGATCAGGCAGGGAATGGCCCAGATCACAATCTCGATCCGATTGGAGTGCGCCCATGTGGGCGCGTACGTCGCAGATGTGTTCGACTCGCGGTATTTCCAAGCGAAGAAAAGGGTCAGAATGATTACGGGGATGACGACCAACAGCATCACCCCGAGGGCAATCAGGATCAGATCCTTCTCCTGCATCCCAATCTGTCCTTTGGGATCAAGCAGTTCGACCGTACAGCCGCTTAAACTGAGTAGCAGTGGAACGCAGGTCCCGGCCACAATCAGGCGCAATGTCTTATTCATTGCGCGCTCCCGCGTCGAAACTTTTGTGATGGCAATGCCGCATTTTGGCAGTTCAGTAAGGAACTACCTTTTTCCGCCGACAGTAGGCCCATGGGTAACAACAGCCGATCCATTCACTCTTCCATAAAGCGCATGCAATCTAATCAAGATGCATACAATGTGTATATTGCTGGCGAAATAGAATGAGCCGGGTTGTATGTAAATGACTGAATTCACGTTGCGACACATTGCCGCATAAAGGTTTTCACCATTCAATGAGGCGCGACTAAATCGATAAGGTCGCTAATTGTATGTAATTTACGGAAAATTGTATGCGTGACGGTTAAGCGTTTGGGGAGTTCCAATTTTAAATAGTAGGTCTGTCAGCAGAACTTGGACCGGAGGGAAGTGATTGGAGGTGACCTTTCTGACCGTCTGGGGTACAGCGGCTATGGCCTCAGACCACTGGTCCAATTGCAAGACTGCAAGGGCGGGCAATATGTCCGCTATTCGACATGGGAGATGGTCGATCTGGAGCGCGGCAAGATGGACCGTATGAACCACTCCGGCATTTGCCCAGACACCATTTTGACGTTCTGGCATGACAGGTTGAAAGACTGAGTTGTGTAAAATTGCATCCCATTCCCACCCCCACTTCGCGTCGAAATTTCATTTGGCATGTCTATAAATGCCAAATAAATCAGTTCTTTGGTTTCGTATGGGATAATATTGAAACATATTAGGATGCGAAAAAGGGTCGGGTTTGGATGCAATCTCACAACCGCTGCAATCGCATGAGATTCTGTTCGATGCGCATGTTGAGGCCTTCCGCGTTCTAGGCGGCGTGCCGCAGGCGGGTATCTACGACAATATGAGGACCGCTTGACTGACCATTGGCTCAGTATGTTCTTTTTGGCATCGAACGCGATACTCTGCGTTTACGACCGCTCCGGCTTTTGCCACGACCTGCATTTTGATGATCTTGCACAACAGGTTTAAGACTCACCTGAAAACAACATTGTTTGGACTTGAACCATCCGTCCGCGGAAGTCGAGGTTTGCGCGACATTCGTTGAGCGGATAGAAGAGTCGGCTGGTTTGCTGGTTGCTGAAACGTAATCAGAGCTTCACGTTTCGAATACGCAAGGCGTTGAGGATGACCGATACAGAACTGAACGACATGGCGGCACTGGCGATAATCGGCGAGAGGAGTATTCCGAAGAAGGGATATAAGACCCCTGCCGCCACCGGCACGCCCAGGGCATTATAAAAGAAAGCAAAGAACAGGTTCTGCCGAATATTGGTCATCACCGCACGGCTCAAAATTCGCGCATGAACCACGCCCATCAGGTCGCCCTTGATCAGGGTAATGCCCGCGCTTTCCATGGCGATATCGGTGCCGTTGCCCATGGCAATGCCCACCGTAGCCGAGGCCAGGGCTGGCGCATCGTTCACCCCATCCCCCGCCATGGCGACCTTGCGACCTGCCTTGATCAGGCTTTGCACCACCTCTGCCTTGCCTTCCGGCAGCACATCCGCCTTGACTTCATCAAGGCCCAGTTGTTTGGCGACAGCCTGGGCTGTTGCCGCATTGTCGCCGGTCAGCATCACCAGGCGCAAGCCTTCGGCCTTAAGCGCCTTGAGTGCTGCAGCCGTAGTCGACTTGATCGGGTCGGCGACCACGATAATGCCGGCGGCCTTTTTCTCGATGGCGACGTAGATGACGGTCTGGCCGGCGTCACGGTAGGGTTTGGAAAGATGATTAAGCGCCGCTTCATCCGCGCCGATGTCCTTCAGGAGTGCGGCATTGCCAAGAGCCGTTTCCGTGCCGTCAATACGGCCAGTGACCCCTTTACCGGTGATGGAGGCAAAGTCTTCCGCCTTGAACAGGCTGAGCGTCTTGTCCTTGGCGCCGTTGACGATGGCCGTCGCCAGCGGGTGTTCGCTGGAGCCTTCCAAAGAGGCGGCGAGGGCGAGCAGGCGGTCGGTGTCGAACCCTGCAAGCGCCTTGACCTCGATCAGGCGCGGCTTGCCTTCAGTGAGCGTGCCGGTCTTGTCGAAAACGAGCGTATCGACCGTCTGGAAAGCCTCGAGGGCGGCGGCATCGCGGATCAGAATGCCTGCCTTGGCCGCACGACCTGTGCCCGCCATGATCGACATCGGCGTGGCCAGTCCCAACGCACAGGGGCAGGCAATAATCAGAACGGCGATGGCATTGAGCAAGGCATAGGCAAATTTTGGCTCAGGGCCAAAGAGATACCACACGATCGCGGTCACCACGGCGATGCCGACAACGATCGGCACGAAATAGCCCGACACTGTGTCGGCAACGCGCTGGATCGGCGCGCGTGAGCGCTGCGCCTTGCTGACCATAGCGACGATCTGGGCCAGAAGGGTATCGCTGCCCACTCTCGTGACGTTCATCACGAAGCTGCCAGCTTGGTTAAGGGTGGCGCCTGTGACCTTGGCCCCGACAGCCTTGGCCACCGGCATGGCCTCGCCAGTCAGCATCGATTCATCGATATGGCTCTGGCCTTCAATGATTTCGCCATCGACGGGCACCTTCTCGCCAGGCCGCACACGTAAGCGATCGCCTATACGCACGTCTTCAAGCGCCACGGTTTCATCGCTGCTATCTGACCTGATACGTGTCGCCGTTGTGGGCGCCAAGCGCAGCAAAGCCTTGATGGCGTCCCCCGTTTGCGATCGCGCCTTCAACTCCAGAACCTGCCCCAGAAGGACCAGAGTCGTGATGACCGCGGCCGCCTCAAAATAAACCGGTGGGAAGCCCATATCGGAGGCCGGCAGCAAGTGGGGCAGCAGGGCTGCGACCATGCTGTAGGCCCACGACACCCCAGTGCCCAAGGCGATCAGGGTGAACATGTTGAGATGACGCGTGACGATCGAATTCCAGCCACGCACAAAGAAGGGTGCGCCAGCCCATAGGACCACAGGCGTGGCCAACACCATCTGGATGTAGATCGACATCTGATGCGGAATGAGATGCGCCAGCACAGGCAGGTGCTCGCCCATGGCCAAAAGGAACACAGGCGTGCTCAAAACCACAGCGACCCAGAACCGTCGCATCATGTCCCTGAGTTCTGGATTGCCGTCGTCTTCCAGCGTTACGGTTTCCGGTTCCAGCGCCATGCCGCAGATCGGGCAGGCCCCCGGCTTGCCTTCATGGATTTGTGGATGCATCGGGCAAGTGTAGCTGACCTTCCCGCCCACCTTGGGAACGTGTTGTGGCTTGGCTGCCGCATGATCGTGTTCACCGTGACAGCAGGCATGGGATGACGGCTCGGACGCGTCTGCGCCTTCAGGCACAAGGTTCATACCACATTTCGGACACTGACCTGGTCCGGACTGGTGAACGTCCGGATGCATGGGGCAGGTGTAGCGCTGTTCCGCCGTTATGGTTTCGATGCCCTTCGGCAACGTTTCCGCCTCAGGTTTGCCGTGCTCGCAGCAGGAGGCCCTGTCGGGTTCGGTCTTGGCGCTGGTGTTAATCTCGTCGGCCATATTGGCCTCCTATTCGTACTTCTTGAGAAGACCCATAATTTCGGCCAGTTGCTTGTCGCGCGCGGTGTCATCGCCGCTGGCGCAAGACTTGGCGAGGCACGATTTCATGTGTGTCTCTAGTACGCCAAGCTCGATGGTCTTGATGGCGCTACGAACGGCTCTGAGCTGGTTCAGAATATCGACGCAGTACTGGCCTTCGCCGATCATCCGTTTGATACCTTCGATCTGACCACCAGCACGGTTCAGGCGCGGTAGTTGTTCGGAATGGGATGGATGTTCAGACATGGAAACCTCGATAATACCCGGTGGGGGTATTTATACCCATTGGGGGTATGTTGCAAGGTAAGACCATCAATATGCAATGTGCAATTCGAGGCCCCGGTCGCCAGCGGGCGCCGATGCCATCAATGCCGACCTGTTGGAGGTGACGGGCGGCTCAGATCACAACGGAGACCTCAGCGCAGGTGCTTGATGGCGCCGGAAGTTTGGTGAGCAGGTAAGGGCGATTTCGGAGGTGGTCGATAGCTTCCTGGGGCTGATCCATGTGGCGGCGTAAAACTTATGGGGGCCACGCCCTACGCCTTCTATCCATAGAGTATTCGGCCTTTGGGGCCGGAGCTGACTTCCGTAGAAGGCAGCGGGTCGCGGGAATTTGGGGAATATCCATTTATCATAGGCTTGCTCCGTGCCCAGAGGCGCCGGCACACAAATACATTATATCCAAATGCTTAAATGAACTACTTGGTGATCTCTTGGTTCGTTCGGCACGGCTTTGGCCGCCGATCCATACGTGTGACTGATCACTTTGCTCAGTATGTCCTTTTGGCGTCGAGCGCGATGCTATGCGTTGCGACCGCTCGGGCGTTTGTCCAAACCCGTATTTTGACGCTCTGGAACAACCGGTTGCAAGACTTAGCTGTAACCGGGGCACATTCCGGTGCAGCTACGTTGCTGCGAGCCTGACGAGGGTTGGTAGCTTTTGGACGTATGGAGCGTCTTGGACTGTGAAGCGGTCGCCAAGGAATCGGTAGAACGAGATCTTGAGCTTTGCGCAGGTTTTCATCAGGCCGAGCATGGCATCTCGGGCGGCCTTTCCGGCGTCGCTCATGGTCCCGCCTGATATTTTGCGCTTTGTCACGATAGAGCGGATGTCGTTTTCCGAACCGTTTGTGTGTAGTGGGATGTCTGGGCG
>NZ_AQWM01000055.1 GCF_000376105.1 Asticcacaulis benevestitus DSM 16100 = ATCC BAA-896 | reverse complement strand
CAAGCCGAACCAACTCATGGTCAGGATCAAGGATCTGATCCAGCTCAGAGCGAAATAGGTCAGCACCACTGGGTTTGGCTGGCGGCTTGGGAAGCATGGACGGCCCTCACGGATAACAGAACCACATACAAGCACGGCCACTCAGAACCGGAAATCCCAAATCAAAACCACGGAGGATTTCGCAAGCTTTTGGCGCAAAACAGCCGAAACCTTGCGATTCAATATACATGAAAACACCATTTTATCAATATAATTCAATATATTGAGCATTTTTCACGGCCGACTTGCTAAAAGCAAGGCTTTTGGACCCAGGCTATTCCACCCAGTCCTTTTTTATCGTGCGCGAGGCGAGAAGCAGCAAAACCGTCGCCACCAGATAGAAGCCAAGGCCGATCACAAAGGCCCACTTGATCGAGTCCGCGCCGTACTCAGGCTTGAGCAGTTCCGACACCTTGCCGAAGAAATACGGCCCGGCGCTGAGACCGATCAGGTTGGTGATCAGCAGGAACAAAGCCGCCATCAGCGCGCGTGACGACGCCGGCGCCAGATGCTGGACCGCCGTCAGCAGAGGCCCGAACCACATCAGACCCAGCGCCTGCGGGATCAGGATCAGGAGAAACGCGGCGTGCGGGGTCTTGGCCATGATGCAGAGGGCGTAAAGCGGTGCCGACAACAGAAAAGCGACGGCGGGAACCAGCGGATAGGCGCTTTTGCGCGCCGTGCCGAGCTTATCGGCCAGCATGCCGCCGCTTAAGATTCCGATGATGCCGCTGATCAGAAAGGCGCCTGCGAAAAGCTGCGAGCGGCTGACGATATCCATATGCAGGCTGCGCGCCAGAAACGTCGGGAACCAGTAGAGGAAGCCATATCCCACCACCGAGGCGAAGGAAGCGCCAAAGGCCATCAGCCAGAAACTGGACTTGCCGCCCGCCAGCCTGAACACCTCGATCAGGCTGAGCTGGCCCTCGCGCGGCGCATCGAACCGGCCACGTACCGGCTCTTTTACCAGCAGCCGAAACACCGGCGCCAGCAGGACGCCGATGCCGCCGATGACGAGAAACGCCCAGCGCCAGTTGACCTGCGCCGCCATGAGGCCGCCGAACAGGATACCGGCCGCGCTGCCGATCGGGATGGCCAGCGAATAGACGGCCATGGCACGGGCACGTTGCTTCTGCGGATACATATCCGAGATCAGGCTGTAGGCGGGGGGCACGCCGCCAGCCTCGCCCACACCGACGCCCATCCGCGCCAGAAACATCTGTGGAAACGAGGTCGCCAGTCCGCAGAGCGCCGTGAAGCCCGACCAGATGGCCAGAGAGGCGGCCATGATTGTGACGCGCGAATAGCGATCGGCCAGCCAGGCGACGGGTATGGCCAGCACACTGTAGAGCAGGCCAAAGGCGAGGCCGCCCATCCAGCCGAGCTGGGCGTCATTGAGGTGCAGTTCGGCGGCGATCGGCTCTTTCAGGATGCTCAGGATCTGCCGGTCGAGAAAGTTCAGCGCATAGACGATGATCAGCAGAAAGAGCGTGAAAGAACGCCCCTTTGCGGGTGTAGTATCGGATGGCATATGCCGTCTCCCCATATCAGACCGCCTTCATAGGCGTATCCGACATTTCGGACAAAGGAAAAGCGGCGGGGCTTCATTGAGTTGTCGCACAAAGGGGGATAAAAAAGGTCTTCCCACATCAAACAGGAGAGTTCCGCATGATCCGTACCGCACAGGCGCACTGGGCCGGCAATGGCCAGCAAGGCGAAGGCACGCTGACGACGCAAAGCAAGGTGCTGAACAGCCAGCCCTACAGCTTCAAGCTCCGTTTTGAAAACGCCGATGGCCAGTCAGGCACCAATCCGGAAGAACTGATCGCCGCCGCCCATTCCGGCTGCTTTTCCATGGCCCTGGCCTTCGCGCTCGGCGCGGCTGGCTTCACCGCTGACAGCATCGACACTGAAGCCTCGGTGAAGCTCGATCCGGCCGAAGGCGGCTTTGCCATCTCCGGCATCACGCTGAAACTGAGCGCGAAAATCCCCGGCATTTCTCAGGAACAGTTCGACGCTATCGCCGCCGGCGCGAAGGCCAATTGCCCGATCTCCAAGGCGCTGTCGTCGGTGCCGATCACGCTTGAGGCGACCTTGGCTTAAGACGGTTGATCCACAGATAAGCCAGATAAGCACAGATTTTTAGGAAGTCGATCTGGGAAGATTTCCCACATCTAAAGGCGCGAAGCGCCATCTGTGAAATTTGTGAAATCTGTGGGTTCCCTTGCCTTAACCTAATCCAGATTACAGCCGACATATTTGAGACGCCCGGTATAGAGTCGGAAATCTGACTTCTTGCCGGGCTTTTTCAGGCGTGAAACCGTGCCCTGATCGGTCAGGTCGTTGAAGCACTTCGCCAGATCGGGGCTATGCGACGCATCGACCACGATCAGGGCGCGCTTGCGGAACAGGATATTTTCATAGGTCGGCCAGCCGTAACGTTCGCGCTCGACCAGCGGCACCGGTGAGAAGGTGTTGCCGCCCATGGCGTGCGCCAGTTCGCCTTGCGTGTTGTAATCGGTGGTGGCGATCCAGTCGGCATCGAGCTTAGCCGCCTTTTCCACAATAGTCTCGGTGAGCGGCTTCCAGCCCTGACTAAGCCCCGCTGCGCCGGCAAGGCTGGGGCCCAGATTGCCCAGCGCCAGATACATCAGCGCGATGACGCTCAAACCTATGCCCAACGGCGCCGCCCACATGCGCAGGCGCGGCAACCACTTGCCGGTGACGGTCTCGGAGGCCGCCGCCGCCAGCACGATCAGGCCGGGATAGACCGGCGCCGGCCAGTTGCCCTGGATGCGGTCGTGGAACACGTGCACTAGCATATAGGCCAGCAGGGGCAGGGGCAGGGCGATCAGGAGGGTCAGGTTGGTGTCATGGCGGTTACGCCACCACATCATGACGCCGGTGACGACGAAGACGAAGATCAGCGGATTAATTAGCAAGGGTTGCGAAATCAGGAATTCGATCAGGTATTTGGCGGTGAAGTGGCTGCCTTCGATGCGCCCGAACTGCTTGGCGAAGGTGATCCAGCCGTGGTGGGCGTTCCAGATCAGGTTGGGCGCCATGGCGGCCGCGGCGATCAGCCCGCCAAGATACGGCCACGGCGTCAGCAGATGGCGGCGGGCATCCTTGTCGAGCGCCATCCAGGCGATGACGCCGACGCCAAGGAACAGGTTGGTGTATTTCGCCTCGAAACCCAGACCGGCGAACAGGCCAAACACCAGCCACCACCATCCCTTGCCGGTGGTGTGCAATTTCGCCAGCGCCCACAGGCCGCACGCCCACATCAGCACCGACGGCGGATCAGGCGTGGCGATGACCGAGCCGACGCTCAACAGCACACAGGCATTGAGCCACAGCAGCGCGCGGCGGGCCACGGAGGCGCTGAACAACACCTTCGCCGTATCGTACATCAGCCAGCTCAAGGCCAGAAAGCTTAAGATAAACGGCAGGCGCACAAGCGGGGCAAAATCGGCGAGGGCGGTGAAGCCCGCGATCCACCACGCCACCATGGGCGGGTGATCGTAATAGCCAAGCGCCGGATGCTGCGCCCACAGCCAGTAATAGCTCTCATCCGGCACCAGACCGGCGCGTGACGCCGTCACCAGCCGCAGGACCATCAGTCCGGTCAGCAGGGGCAGGTAGGGGATAGTGCGAAGGCGGGCGATCAGCGTCATCCGCCCTTATTGGCCGGTTTTGTCGCCCCAGACAAGGTTTGGTCAGACAAGTTTCATGACGGCCGGCCCGCCGAGCGCCGGATCGGTCATGCGCGCGCCATCGGGTTCGATATAGCCGGCAAAGCGATGGTGGAAACCGTCGCCGCCGACGCTGACATCGTACCAGCCCTGACTGGCCGCGAGATAGAACGGGCGATTGTCGGTCGAGCCGGCGTCGAGCGTCAGGCTGACCGAAGGCTGGCCATAGGCTTCATCACGAAGGGTGAGGGCCATGGGCTGGCCGGCGGCGCTGGTCAGGGTCAGGCTGTTTTCCAGCCAGAAGGTGGTCAGTTTTTGCGACGTGTTACCGCTGAACCGGCGATAGAAACCGTTTGGCGCATAGACCGACAGATCGTAGGCGCCATCGGTCTGAACCGGGATGACCGGCATGAGCTGACCGTTCACCAGCGTATAACGACGCGGCGGCGCGGTCAGATCAAGGTGATTGTAGACGTGAAACACCACGGCCGTCTCGTGGCTGCGATTGATCAGGTCCAGTTTCACGCCGTCATCGACATGGGTGATGTTGGCCATGAGGTCGTAAGGGATCGACCGCGCCCGGCGCTGGCCCTTTTCCTGCACCGGCGGGCTGATCTGCTCCGGCGGCTGCGGCTTGGGCTGGCCGGAGAGCTTGCGGGCGCGCTCGGCCGTGGCGGCGGTTTCGGGCAGTTTCTGGAAGAAGGCTTCGCTGTTTGGGTTGGCGAAATCAAAGCAGGTCGTCAGGTCGCCGCAGACCGCACGGCGCCAGGCGCTGATATTGGGCTCCTGAACGTCGAAACGCGCCTCAAGGAAGCGGATGACCGAGGTGTGGTCGAAGACCTGCGAATTGACGAAACCGCCCTTGCTCCATGGCGAAATCACATAGAGCGGCACGCGCGGACCGAGACCATAGGGCCGGTCCTTCCAGTTTTTGTCGTTGTGGTATTCACCGGCGGTGTCAACCTGGCTCTCGCCATAGGTCACGCCATCGAGTTTGGCGGGCACAGACGGCGGCGGCACATGGTCGAAATACCCGTCGTTCTCATCAAAATTGATCAGCAGGACCGTCTTGGCCCATACCGCCGGATTGGCGGTCAGGGCGTCGAGCACGCGGGCGGTATAGTCCGCGCCCTGCGCCGGCGAGGACGGCCCCGGATGCTCCGAGCCCTCGGCGGTGGCAACGATCCACGACACCTGCGGCAGCTTGTCCGTCAGCACGTCGTCTTTCAGCTTGTCGAGCGCGCGGGTGCGCAAGGATCGCGCCGCCAGTTCGGCCAGCGCAGGCGATTTCGACTTGTCGGCCATGCGGTAAAGCTTGAAGCCGGCCAGGGGGTTGTCCGTGAAATTGTCGTCCATGTCCTGATAGATCTGCCAGCTTATGCCGGCCGAGGTCAGGCGCTCCGGATAGGTCACCCAGGTGTAGCCGCCGTGGCCCTGAGGATCGCTTTTCAGGTTGTCGTAGCCGTTGTCGATCGCCGGGCCATGATGTGCGCCCGAAGGATCATTGGTGCCGGTCCAGATGAACAGGCGGTTCGAATTGGTGCCGGTATGAATCGCGCAGTGATAGGCGTCGCAGATCGTGAAGGCTTCGGCCATGGCGAACTGGAAGGGAATGTCGTCGCGCGTGAAATAGCCCAGGCTGTGATTATGCTTGGCCTGCGGCCAGTTGGACAGGCGGCCGAGATCCCAGGCGGCCTGCGCATCGGGGAAGCTGTGCGGCGTGCCATCGGTACGCATATATTTGAAGTCCTGCACCGTATTGAGCCGGAAAGGCGCGATCAGGTGCGTCTTGTCATGCTCGTCGGGCTGCGACCACACCGTACCATTCACGGAAGGGATAGGGAAGCGGTCGGAAAAGCCGCGCACACCGTTGAGTGTGCCGAAATAGTGATCGAACGAGCGGTTTTCCTGCGTCAGGATCACGACATGCTCGACATCCATGATCGTGCCGGTGGTGCTTTTTGCCGGAATATCGAGCGCGCGGGCGATCGAGGCGGGCAGGCTGCCCAGAGAGGCGGCCAGAGACGCGGAGAGCAGAAAGCGGCGGCGGTCGATGGTCATGGGCATCCCTTTTTAATCCGCCGTGAGTATCAGGGCAACGTGACGTTTTTATCAAGGCTTACACGCTAAGTGAGGGTCATCACCACCTTGTTGATGCGGCGGGCGCGGGTTTCCGGCGCCTTGGCGTCCTCGACCGAACGGACATGCTCCTTGCGGTAGGTGAAGGCCAGTTGGTCGAAGGCCTCGCGTTTGCCAGCCGCTTCGAGGGCCGCGGCCAGCTCTTGCGGCACCTCAACCGTGCGTATCTCGGTGTCCAGCGCCAGGTCTATCTCGACCTCGTCACCGGCGGTTACACCCGCCGGGACGCGGTTTTCCAGGCTTAGCGGCAGCATGAAGCGGCCCCCCATGATGGCGATGGTCGAGCGATAGGTATAGCCGTTGATCGTTACCATGACAGGCGGGCGCTTGCCCTTGCCGAGCGCCTCGACGATCTCAGGTGGCACGATGATGCCAGTGACGTTGCGGGTTTCGGGCTGGTCTATGATCGTGCGGAATTTCATAGGTATCTCGCGGGGTAAGGAACCAGCGCTTTTGCCAGCGCAGCCAGAGTGGCGCCCAAAGAGGCGAGGTGCAGAAAACGGCGGCGGTCGGTGGTCATACGTATCCCTTTATAATCCGCCAGACGGATCAGGGCAATGTCGGGGGTTTATCAAGGCGGGACCATAATTGCACAGTACCTCTGGCAAGCAGACGCCCGTGCCACCATGCGAACTTAAGGGACGAACAGATCAAAATCCGGCAAGCGTTCATATGGCGGGCGTTCCTTGTCGCCGCCAATCCGGAAGATCGAGGCGTTAGAGCCATCGAAGACCGGCCAGACGGGCAAAGACGTGCGGTTCGGATCACCGGTCGCGGCGAACGCTACCCATCGGTCGGACAGCTCAGTGGCCAATTGCCTGTCCTCGGCCGTCCAGGGACGTTGTTCCCAATCGAGGTGATCGAAGACGTACTGGATTTCCGCACCATGACCTATGCCGCAGCCATAGCCGCAATCGGGCAGTTCCGCCGGGCGATGGGCGAAGAAGTAGACGTAAGATTTCGAATGACTGTTGCGCCGTTGCAGATTGGCCCAGTACTGCATCCGCCAGCCCCACCAGTCATTGGTCAACTGGTTGATGGCGGCCCGGGCCTGCGCATCATTGGCGCCGGGATAGGTTTTTAAGAGGGCATCCGTTGGCGCATGACCGAGGAGCCGGGCCATCAGGTCACGATGGTTGGCGGCTGTAAAATCGCGGGTGCCCAGGATTTCGGGCGCCAGGTCCTTGCCTTCCTCGGCGTTCCAGCCAACCAGGATCGGGACGTCGTTCTGGCGATGGTTCTGGTAGGTCGTGGTCAGGTCTTCGTGCAGCACATGCCCATCGACGATCGGCACCGGCGACCACGGCTGCTTCGCTAAGGTCTCAAGGCTCATGGCGCGCAGGTCGGAGAGGTGGTGCGCGGCGGCCGCCTTCGCAAAAGCCATGCCCTTGGCTTCGGCGGCGGCGCGGTCGAAGTGCGCGTTCTCGCTGGGGGCAAGGGGAAGGGCGTCATTGCCACTTTCAGCGATGGCGCGCTGGAACAGGCCCTTGCCCAGCGGCGACGCGACCAGGATCGCCACCGAAGGCCGCGATATTGGCCTTTACCCAGTGCAGAGCGGCGATCTGGTCCTCGATGCCCTGGTTGCCGGAAGCCTGATCGGGCGATTCCGCGCTCAGTTCCGGGTGGGCGAAGAAGCCGAATATGCCGAGTCGATAGTTGAGGGTGACGACAACAACGCCGTGACGAGCCAGGTTGCCGCCATCGAAAAGGGGCTGACCGGCTGTGCCGCCATAATAGCCGCCGCCGTGAACCCATACGATCACTGGCAGCTTTTCGGCCTTTGCTTGATCGGCTTGTTCTGGCGCCCAGACATTGAGATAGAGGCAGTCTTCGCTCTTGGGGTTGGGCAGCCAGTCCGCATTGGGGGCGCAGGCCGCAGAAAGCGTCGTGGCGGCCTTCACGTCCTGCCACGGCACCACGGCTTGCGGCGCGCGCCAGCGCAAGCTCCCTACCGGCGGTGCGGCAAAGGGCACACCGAAAAAGCTGCGCACCCCGCCGTTATCCGTGCCGGATATAAGGCCGCCGGTCACCTGAACCGGTGGGGTAGACTTTTGAGCAAGAGCGGGGAGCGCCATCAGCGCGACACCAAGAACGATAAGGCTACTCAGTACGCGCATCATATGTCTCCCGCAGTTTTTTATTTGCCGACGATCTGCACCCGTGACGTCGCTGATGTGGCGAGCGCCTAGTCAACTTGCCCTTTCGTAGTCATAGCTCACGCCGTCTTTATCAGAAAGACTGAAACCACCGTCCTTGTCGGGAAATAAAGGGAAGGCGAGGGGGGAATAAAAAAGCCCGGTCAGCGGAACCGACCGGGCTTTTTCAGGGGTGTAGACAAGCTTTAAGCGGCGCGCAGGCGGCCGACAAAGCTCATCACTTCGGATTGCAGGTCTTCCGAGCGGTGTTCGAGGTCGGAGGACAGGCCGAGCAGGGCTTGCGCCGCTTCGCCGGTCTGCTGGGCGGCATCGCCCACGCCGGTCATGTGACCGGTCACTTCGCGGGTGCCGTCAGCCGCACGGTTGGTGTTGCTGGCGATTTCCTGCGTGGCGTAGCCCTGTTGCTCGACCGAGGCGGCGATAGCGGTGGTCAGGCCGCCAATCTGCTCGATCGTCTTGACGATGGTGTCGATGCTCGACACCGTTTCGCTGGTGGCCGACTGGATTTCACCGATCTTGCTGCGGATCTCATCGGTCGCCTTGGCGGTCTGCTGGGCCAGTTGCTTGACCTCGGAGGCCACGACCGCGAAGCCCTTGCCGGCATCACCGGCGCGCGCCGACTCGATGGTAGCGTTGAGCGCCAGCAGGTTGGTCTGGGCGGCGATAGCCTGGATCAGGTTGATGACCTCGCCAATCTGCTGAGCGGCGGTGCTCAGGGTCTGGATGGCGGCCTCGGTCTTGGCGGCTTCGTCCACGGCCAGTTGCGTGACTTGCGAGGTGCGGGCCACCTGCTCGTTGATTTCATTGACGCTGGCCGAGAGTTCCTCGGTGGCGGCGGCAACGTTCTGCACATTGTTGGCGGCATCGACAGCGGCGATATTGACCGAATGGACGCGGGCGGAGGCCTCGTCGGCATTGTGGCTCAGGCCGCGGGCCGATTCAGCCACGGTGCGTGAGGAAACGGCGAAGCGCTTGGCCAGGTCGCCCATGCTTTGCTCGAATTCGGAGGCGATACGGTTGCGTTCATCGCGCATATTGTCGGCGATGCGCATTTCTTCTTCCTGCTGGTGCGCCTTGAGAAGCTCACCTTCGGCGGCACGGTCGCGCAGGGTGCGGATCGAGCGCCACAGGGATGACACCTCGTCTTTGCCCTTGGCGTCGGGCACCTGCGTATCGTAGGCGCCTTCGGAAATGCGCATGACGCTTTCGGCGACGTGATTGAGCGGGTGTGAGATAGACTTGATGGCGACCCACAAGGACGCGGCGATCAGGGTCATGATGCCCGTAGCGGCGATCAGCAGGAATTGCCACACGCGGGTGTTCTTGTAGTCTTCCATCTCGGCTTTTGAGGCTCCGAGATCGGACTTGATATGTTTGACCATGGCGTCGATTGTGGCCTGGAAAGCCTTGCGGTTCGAACGGTTGCTCTCATTGTTGCCCAGGGCCGCGGCATCGGCGGCGGTGGCTTCCCGACCCAGTCGCGCCAGCTCGCGGCGCAGGGTTACGAATTCTTTGGCCTTGGTTTCGACCGCGGCGAATTCCGGCAGTTCGCCCGGCGTCATGCGGGCCTTCCATGATTTTAACTGGCTGTCCATTTCATCCAGTTGTTTATCCATGGCATCGCTGTATTTGGTGGCTTCCTTCACATCCTTGGCCATGTAAACGCCGCGGGAATCCATCACCACGCCCGTGACCAGACGGTTCAGGTGTTCGCCATTGTAGGCGTTGTCCTGCGCCTTGTCGGCCGTCTGCAACATGTTGTTGTAGTCATTGATCGTCATCAGACCCAGCCCGGTGACGGCTGCGGCCATGATCGCAAAGCAAGCGACGAGGGCAAGGATACGCGCCTTAATGGTCATGTGGTACTCCGATACTTATCCATCTGATAATAAACAGGTTTTACTCCGGTTCGGTTAATGGATTGTAAGTATTCCGCGAAAAGACTGACGGATGGGTTGCGCGGGGTGAAATGTCGCCACACATCAGGCACTTGCCGGAGATCGCGCACTGATTGCGTATCCTATCAAAGGCGTTAAGGGTGTCGTTTAAGCCTTGTCAAACGGCGCAAAGCTTCGCACAAAGGCACGATAGATTTGAGGAGCCTGCCCATGAAGACCCGCGCCGCCGTCGCCTTTGCCGCCAATCAGCCGCTAGAGATCGTTGAAGTCGATCTGGAAGGCCCGCGCTATGGCGAAGTGCTGGTCGAGATCAAGGCCACCGGCATCTGCCACACAGACGCCTACACGCTCGATGGTCTCGACTCAGAAGGCATCTTTCCGGTGATCCTGGGCCACGAAGGCGCCGGCATCGTGATCGAGGTCGGGGAAGGCGTCACCTCGCTGAAACCCGGCGATCACGTCATCCCGCTCTACACGCCGGAATGTCGCCAGTGCAAATCCTGCCTGTCGCGCAAGACCAATCTGTGCACCGCCATCCGCGCCACGCAAGGCAAGGGCCTGATGCCCGATGGCACCACGCGCTTCTCCTACAAGGGCCAGCCGATCTATCACTATATGGGCTGCTCCACCTTCGCCAACCACACTGTCCTGCCGGAGATCGCTCTGGCGAAAATCCGCGACGACGCGCCATTCGACAAAGCCTGCTATATCGGCTGCGGCGTGACCACCGGAGTCGGCGCCGTCACCAATACCGCCCAGGTCGAACCCGGCGCCAACGCGGTTGTCTTCGGCCTCGGCGGCATCGGCCTCAATGTCATTCAGGGCCTGAAGATGGTTGGCGCGGACAAGATCATCGGTGTCGATCTCAACAACGCCAAGAAAGAATGGGGCGAGCGCTTCGGCATGACCCACTTCGTCAATCCGAAAGAGATCGACGGCGATATCGTCGCTCATCTGGTCGAGCTGACCGGCGGCGGCGCCGATTACACGTTCGATTGCACCGGCAACACCACGGTCATGCGTCAGGCGCTCGAAGCCTGCCACCGCGGCTGGGGCGAGAGCATCGTCATCGGCGTGGCAGAGGCCGGCAAGGAAATCTCCACCCGTCCGTTCCAGTTGGTGACGGGTCGCGTATGGAAAGGCTCGGCCTTTGGCGGCGCGCGCGGCCGCACCGATGTGCCGAAGATCGTTGACTGGTACATGGACGGCAAGATCGAGATCGACTCGATGATCACTCACACCCTGCCACTGGAACGCATCAACGAAGCCTTCGACCTGATGCACAAGGGCGAAAGCATCCGTTCGGTTGTGGTTTTCTGAACATGACGCAGCAGGCTGGTTATCAATGTACTTTTTGTGGCCAGCCCATCGTCAGCGAAGAAAGTGCCGTAGCGCTTACAGCGACATGGCTGCCGGACTGGTCAGAAAATGTGCCTGACCCTTTCTCACAGACGTTCTGGAGTCATGGTTCATGCCTCGCGGAGACTTGGAAGGGGAGTTTGCCATGGGAGAAGCATATCTTGTATGGTGTTGACGAATTTGGCGCTCACAATCGTGAAATCTAAGTATTCGTCTTTATCAGAAATTATGATTCCAGCCTGAAAAGCGTCTAAAAACCCTATCCCGTCCCTGTCATGATCAGTTTCGTTCTGGGGCTAACATAGCAGGGATTGGGATGTATTCAGTGGACTTCGTCGCTCAGCATCGTCTCTACGATGGTATTCTCTATTTTATCCGCCATGACAGTCCTGCCACGCAGACGCCGATGAGCGTCAGCGTGTTTGTGCCCGATGTGGCGGAAAAGCGCACGGACGCCCCTTTCGCCACGCTCTACTGGCTGTCGGGCCTGACGTGCAGCGCGAACAATTTTACCGAAAAAGCCGGCGCCTATCGCAAGGCGGCCGAGCGCGGTCTTGTCATCGTGGCGCCCGATACCAGCCCACGTGGCGCGGTCGCCGCCGATGACGACTCCGGCGAACTGGGGCAGGGCGCCGGCTTCTATGTCGACGCCACGCAAGCGCCGTGGAAGCCGAACTACCAGATGGAAACCTACATCACCCATGACCTGATCGAGGCGATCGAGGCCAATTTCCCGTCTGACCCCAAGCGGCGCGGCATTTTTGGACACTCCATGGGCGGGCATGGCGCGCTCACCCTCGCCATGAACCATCCGCACCTCTACAGGTCGGTCTCGGCCTTTTCCCCGATCGCTTCCAGCAGCCGCGCGCCGTGGGGACAGAAGGCGCTGGCAGCCTATCTGGGGCAGGATCATACGGCCTGGGAGCCTTATGACGCCGCGCTCCTGCTATCGCAAGGCAAGGGCCTGCCGTTCGATACGATCCTGATCGATCAGGGCCTGAGTGATCCTTATCTCGAAGCGCATCTGATGCCGGACCTGCTCGAACAGGCGGCCGCCACGGCCGGCCAAAAGCTGATGATGCGCTATCATGAGGGCTATGATCACAGCTACTACTTCATCCAGAGCTTTATCGACGACCATATCTCCTTCCACGCGGAGCGGTTGGGATAAGATAAGTTTTAACTTCGGATAAGGCACGGATGCCGCTGCGCGGCCACACGGATGAAGGCACGGATTTTAGGGCTTAACTGTCGAAAGCCGTTCTGTCGGTTACGTGGGAATGACGGCTTCGCCGTCGCTAATATAGAGTTACAAGCGCTGCCTTCAGGCCTTACCCTGCATCCGTGTCTTCATCCGTGCCTTATACGTGGTAAAATTTTGCCTTTCATCACGCAGATGTCAGGGCGTCTTCATTGCACCGCAACCGCAATGCCATTAAGCTTTGTGCGTGGCCGCACAAGGCTTCGTCTGGATTCTTTCCCTCATGTTGCTCTTTGCCGGTGCCGTCGTCCTGCTCCTTGTGGTGCTGAACGGCATCTTCTCCATGTCCGAACTGGCCGTGGTGTCATCCAAGCGCAACAAGTTGCAGAGCCGCGCCGAACGCGGTGACAAGGGCGCCGCCGAAGCGCTCAAGCTGTCGAACGATCCCAACCGCTTCCTATCGGCCGTGCAGGTGGGCATCACCCTGATCGGTATTCTGGCCGGCGCCTATGGTCAGGCCACGGTGGCGGGCGAACTCGACAAGCTGATCAACCCCATCCCGCTGCTGGCGCCCTATTCCGAAGTCATCTCCACCGGCGTCGTCGTTGTGATCCTGACCTATCTGTCGCTGATCATCGGCGAACTGGTGCCCAAGCGGCTGGCCATGCTGTTCCCCGAACGCATCGCCAGCGTGGTGGCGCGGCCGCTGCACCTGCTGTCCGTGGCGCTCGGGCCCTTCGTCACGCTGCTCACCGGCTCAACCTCGCTGGTGCTGAGGCTGCTCGGCATCCGCGATCAAAGCGGCGAGGCGATCACGCAGGAAGAGGTCGAATCGACGCTGGCCGAAGGCATGGGTGCCGGCCTGATCGAGCCCGGCGAGAAGCAGATGATGACCGAGATCATGCGCCTGGGCGACCGCACAGTGCGCGTGGCCATGACGCCGCGCACCGAGGTCTACCGCGTGTCGCTCGATGATAACGCGGCCGCCATCTCCCGCCAGATCCGCGACTGTCCCTATTCGCGCTTCGTGGTGACGCGCGGGCAGGATATGGAGGAACCTGTGGGTGTGGCGCATAAGCGCGATATCGCCGACGCCCTGCTGGGCGGCCATATCCTCGATTTGACGGTGCTGGTGCAGGAGCCGATCTTCATTCCGCTCACCACCTCGCTGCTGCAGGCGCTGGAGCTTTTCAAGGAATCGCCCCTGCATATGGCCTTCGTCGTCAATGAGTATGGCGGCTTTGAAGGCGTGCTGACCCCGACCGACCTGCTGGAAATGATCGCCGGTGATCTCAACGAGGCTCACGACGACGAACGCCTGATGATCGTGCGGCGCGAGGACGGTTCGTTCCTGGTCGATGGCCGCGCCGATCTGGTCGAGCTGGGCGATGTCGTTGGCGAGGATTTCGAGATCGGCCCGGGCTATCATACGGTAGCGGGGCTGATCCTGCACAAGCTGGCGCGCTTCCCCAAGGAAGGCGAGATCGTCACGCTTGGGCGTTTCAAGGTCGAAATTGTCGATATGGACGAACGCCGGATCGACAAGCTTCTGTTCCATAATCCTTAAAGGGAGGGGGGCACGTTGCTGGGGTGGGGGAGCCGAGTCGCCCAAAGCGCGCGTATGCAGGCGATCGGGGGTGAGCAACTGTGAACGTCACAGCATCAGATTTTAAGGGGTTTTTCAAAACATTTGCGCACATTCGCGACCATGCTTCTGGTGCCCCCGGTCGGAAAGCAACATCAAGAACAACCATCTGAAATCTGACGATGAGTACTTGGTGGATATTTGGAGATGCCCCCGCCTATACCCCAAGAAATTTTGGACTTGAACTTGATATACTTTTAAACCAAATTTGGATGCTGTCAAGTCCTGTTGGATACTTATGGACGCCGTGCAAGGCAGATATTTTTGACGATATCCGGTCGGATTTTTCGGTTGACGCCGCCCTTCGAAGTGCGCTGACATTCAGCGCCCGAAGTTGGTTCCGTAAACTTTGCTGTGGCAGCGGCAATGCCGGAGACAATGAAGTTTCGTAGACACGAATCGGCGGTAAAGTTACTTTCAGATATGCTTGTCGCTCATTGCAACGGAATGAAGGTTGAGGCGTCTACCAGTGAACGGGGCGCCATCTACACCTGTCCTAAATGTGCGAGAGAATTGACCCTTAAGAAGGGCGCAATTGTGGTTGCGCACTTTGCGCACAAGCCACCGACAAATTGTACATGGGCGGCCGGTGAAACTCAGGCGCATCTTGCGGCCAAAATGGTTATTCGTGATGCATTCCGGGCCAGGGGCTATCAGGCAGACTTTGAAGTTGAAGTGTTGTCGGTGGGGGGAGACCGTAGAGCCGATGTTTTGATCAGACATCCTAATGGCAAATCCGTGGCGGTAGAAGTCCAACATCAACCGATATTGTACGACGCAATCGAGAGAAGAACATTAGCGTACATGGCCGCTGACTTGCCGATGCTGTGGGTTGGCATTTTGACCAAAGAGATGAGGGAAAAGTCAGTCTCTTACGATGATGGAATGAAAATTGAAAAGTACACCATTCGTCCGTGGGAAAAGTGGGCGAACGCTTTAGCGTTTGGTGAGCTTTGGTATATCGACCCCTTCGAGGGGACGGTTTGGAAGGGGGATTTTAAAAATCACATTATCGATGTGCCAAGTAGCTCTTGGTATAGCACCGGGGGCGAGGAGCACTCAGCTGGCGGTTATTCCCGTACATCGAAAAGATGGAAGACACTGTATCTACAAGGGCCATATCAAATAGGCAGCATCAACATCGCTATTAAATATCGAGGTGCCTGGGCATCTAAAGCCTTCAATTTGCCAAAGGGGCAAATTGCAATTTTCCAGGCTCCGTAATTTGATGCGTATCTACGCGGAATAAATTTCGTTAGCTTTTTTAACAACATCGGCTTTAGCTTCAGATGTTTTGAAAAACACGCCACCATTCACATATTTATGTGGAACATCTAATTGTCTGATTGCGTCCTCAATAGCAGATCGCCAGCGGATATCCCAATATGGCCTAGTGGACTTATTATTCCGGCGGTTATAGGCCAGTCGATGGGGGAATGTGCCGAAAACATCATTCGAATCCGTGGTGCGGCTGTGTTTGAGGGCGAACTCATTATCTAAGAGGAATAGGTTTTTGACGCTCACTTGACCTCCGAAGCTTTTTTGTAATACCGATCGAGCGAGATTTCAGCGTGCGCAATTCAAATATTAAAAATGAAGCGATCCGTCCCTGTCGCTTCATTCCGTAAATGCTCGCTTATAAGCGATACAGTTAGCTCATGCATGTGTGTGAGGCTGCCTACAGCTATGAATCATCGGTCAGACGGGGCATGATAATTTAATATACCTCTTGGCTGCGCTTTGCGTCTAGGGCTTTTCCGAGATCGAAGTCATCCCAAGATGTAAACCACATTTGCTTGTCACCATTTTGGGCCCGAAAATCTATTATGTTGGCTTGTTCAGCCGGGGCAATTACTCCGAATAGAGAAAGAACTTTTGTCTTTGTCGGAGCGCTGATGAAGGGGCACGATATCACATCAAAAAGAAGCATCGTAGCTTCAGCGCTCCTCGCCAGTAAATTTTTCTTGCTGGCCAACTGATCAAAGATTTCATCTTCCAAGAATTCACGTAATTTTGCGTACCTGACCTTTTCTGACATGTAGAACAAAGCTACGGTGATAGTGAAATAATTTGGTCTCACGCGGAACTGAAAGCTCCCATTTACTTCTGATACGTTCAGGTATGTTGCTAAAGTTTTTTCGTCAATCCAGTACTCTTTGCCTAAATTTGAAACCACTATAAGCAGGTACAGAGTTTCCACTTGCGTGATATCGTCGCGCGAAGCATTTTTCATGGCAAACGAGCATTCGTCGAAAATATATTTGTAAATCAGATGTTTATGGTCGTGAGTGGTAAATTTAGAGCCGAAAAATTCTATAAACATACGCAGAATTCGGCACAGCTTGATAGTTGTGTTTACCCGAGGGGACACGGAGTATATAAAAAATAGAAATTCTAGTATGCCAATGACAGCTTTGGTCAACTGCCAGCTATTGCGGTTCTCTTCTGTAAGACTGGAGTAGGATTTGAGAATTTTATCGCTTTTTCTTTCTACAATTGCTAATGAATAATTTAAAATATCCTTGTATTCGACAGTGCACTCTTTCACTACTGTCTTAAATTTTGTGATGAGAGACTTCGAATTTATATAAATACTGCCCGTTGGTTCAGCGTCTTCTTCGTCTGGAACCTTAATATCAAAGGTCAATGCATCGCTCAGGAGGTCGCCAATGCGATCTTTAGCTCTCGTGATTTCAGTAATCAAAGGCTTGTCATATAGGACTGCCTTGGCTGAGTTTAACGAAAGTTTGTACTCCTTTAAAAGGACGTGAAGATTGCCGACAATTTTATCTTTCTCGCCCTCAGAGTTGTAGAATAAGAAATAATCATCGAGGTATCTAAATATCTCGTAATCGACCTTATGGATTAAATTTTCCTCTTTGAGGCATTTTTCTAGTTGTGTATCAACGTCTTGCAAAATAATTTCGGCGAATACACGAGACAGTTCCGGGCCAATAATAATGCCGTTGGTCTCATTGTAATTCATAGATTGCATTAGACTGTCAAACCTTGATCCGAAAGAACCTTTTGATTTCGACAAATTTTCTTTAGTAATGGGCTTTCCAGCCACGGCCCATTCAATTGAATGGGTGTAAATGCTGTCGAAGCACTTGGATATATCAAGCTTCAGAAGCTTATTATATTTCTTCTCACTACGATGATATTTGTAGGATTCGTAAAATTTGTAGATATTGCTGTGATCCTTGTAAACAAAGAATGATTTTAAATCTTCATATTCTTTGTCATGTTCCTCAAGCGCTGCAACATCATCTGCTAAATTATTGTAGTGGGTTTTATCTTTATGATACCGAAATTTGGCTATGCGTTCCGGGCGACGGATGGAGTAAGCACTTCTGGTGCATAGATACAAAATGAACTCTTTGTATCTATGATAAAAATCGACCACCTGAATCTGATTTCGGGGGTGGGGGACAGCTAAAGTTCTATATTCATTTAGTTTGTGGCTTATTTTGAAGTCGAATGGAATGGTATCCTTTTTTACTTCTTTTGATCCACAGTTATACACGTTCATTTGAACTACTGTTGGCCCAAAATTGACGCCAACAGTAGTGACAAGTGCGGGGAGTGTAGGTAGGCCGAATAGGAGATGCACGACACGGTCAAGCACGGGTAATCCGGCTTTCCAGTATAATTTATCGCCCTCAAAATAGATTTTGTTGTCAGTGATAAATTGATAATAGTTCCGATTTGAGAAAGTAATTGGAACTTCGAAGGGTAATACATCAGAAAGAATAGCTCTCTCTTTTTTATATTTCAGCCTGACCTTTTTACGCTGCATTTTTCCAGGCCTTTACAATTTCGGCCAATTCCTTTTCTGAGAAATTGGAGAATAATTTAGTCTCAAAGGCATCTTTGAAAGATAGCATTGCTGCCTTCGCTTTTACGGATGCATTGCTAATCTGATTTAGTTTCGCTTGGTAGTAAAAATCTAAGCCGACGAGATCGTTCATCTCCGTCAGTAGAGTGTTGGAAAAGTATATCCCTACCACAGAGTTTCTCTTATTATTGTGAAGCCTCGTGTTACTGGTTAGAAATCGGGCGCGCTTCAGGAATATATTTCGGGCTTTCTTTTCATTCGATTTTGAATTTTTTAGATAGGCATTAATTGTAAGATCAATTCTGCTTTTGTATCGGTCTAATTTCTCTTGTGTCCAATTGAATTTTATCGTTCCTTGGCCAAAGGAAATCGTGTATCCGAGAAAATCCATTTTGTAGGCCTTGGTACCGTCTACAGAATAGCAATGGGTCTTATCTTTGTTTCTTGACAGTTTATATTTTGAGATCGTGTCTTTTATGCCGGAAAACAATTTTAGCGCTGTCCCTATAACTGGCTTATAAGCAACAATTATAATGTCATCGACGTACCTGGCGTAGAACAAGACGTGTGGCATGGCTTTGATTTGCTCATCAAAGCTACGCATATAAATTTCGCAAAGATAAGCGCTGATGCCTATGCCACGTGGTACTCCAACAGGGCTCTGTAGTTGCCCCCTAATTCCCGGACAGGATCAGGTTTTCGATTGCATGGCTCTGAACTCTCTCGGTGAGAGATAGCGCAAAGCCTTGTGGGGGTGAAGTTCATTATAGTGCTCAAACCATTTTGGTAGATTATCGATGACGGTTTGAGCGTCGGGCAGCGGGTTTACTTTGACATAATCGCGCTTGAACGTCTTTACGAAGGCCTCCGCCATGCCATTGGATTCAGGACTTCTGACGGGCGTTGAGCGTTGCTCCAGCCCGATATCCTTTAGCAAT
>NZ_AQWM01000054.1 GCF_000376105.1 Asticcacaulis benevestitus DSM 16100 = ATCC BAA-896 | reverse complement strand
TGGCTGAAGAGTTTTTGTGCCTTCGTCATGGCCCTGTCCATGGCGGTCACGAAGACAAAAAACTATGCGGACTACAGCCAACTTGCCGCTTGAGTTCAAAAACTGAATTGTTCACGGGCGACGAGATACTCTGCCCCCTGTGGCGTAATCACGAACAGGATCGTGTTCTCGGCGGTCGGCATTATGAAGTCGTTGCTATCGATCTGCCAGAGTTGGACGGCCAGCCCTAAAAGCCGGTCGTGTCTTCGCTACGCGGATCATGCACCTGGCGCTCTCTGAAGATATTACCATCGCGCGCAATTTGTCTCCAAGGTCGCGCTTTATTTAACGCAACCTCATACTGCGGCATTGAACGATTCAATTGCACAAGGGTGAGATCAGGTTCGGCATCACGCGTACATTGCGTAATCCAGTACCCGTCAGGGCCAACGATACCCGAGGGCAGGGAGCCGGCATATTGGGCCGGAACAGAAACGCTGAGCCAGTAATTATTGGCGGCAGCGTGGCCTTGCGCCATGATGCCAAAAATTGGGTCCTTTGAATGTGAGGAGAATAACAGGCAGTCAATGCCGAGCTTTTCGTACTCGAGGAAAAGTTCGGGGAAATGGACCTCGATGCAAAGGGCGAGGCCAAAGTGAAAGCCATCGATTGTAAAAACGACAGGATCACGCCCCGGAGTGTAGTGGTTATTGATCTCATTAAGCGAGCACAAGCGCTTATCATAACGCTTGGTCAATTCACCGGCATCCGAAATGACATACAAGCTGTTATGTGGACGATTGGGGGGTGTCAGTTGGTGATCGCTGCCCAACACCGTCCAGAGTTTCAGTTTGCAGGCAAGGGCAGCTGTGAGGTCAAGTTCCTCGCGCAATGCCTGCCAGTCTTGGGTCTCGGTGACCGGATAACCCGACATAGCGCCCTCGGGAAAGTGAATCAGGCGCGCGCCAGCGTCGTGCGCCCGCTGCATTAGCGCACGGATTTCACGCCCATTTTCATGGGGCACTCGACTTACAATACTTTGAGCGGCAGCAATCAACATGCCGATACTGTGAAGGTGAACGGGCTCGCCCGCAAGTAGGGACAACTATGGCAGCACAAGCAAATGCGCCAACTAGGACATTCGATATTAAAGACAGGCAGACGTTGTCCGCTAAGCACGCGACTTCAAGATAAGACTTACAGCCTTGCACACGTTTGGTCGCTAAATGCCTTTCGCTGTTCTTCCACCGCACGAACCAAAAAAGCCACACTTACCTACCAAACGTGTGCATGAAAATCTTGAGTCCGCTGGGGAGGCAAAGGATGAAAAAGGTGTTCTGGCTAATCGTTACCGGTTTGGTATCGGCGGAGCCAGCGCTCTGCGAGCCAGCCACCGGCACCTGGACCGGTGCAATCGACGGGCACATTGTCAGCCTCGTACATATCGAAACCGGAAGCGACGGAAAGCTGGTCGGCACGTTTGCCAGCCATCAGGCTCCGTTGGAGACACCCGATTTTTATGCGCTGAAGACCACCATCGACGATGTCGTGGCGACCGCCGATCATTTGAGCTTTAGCGTGCCAGGAAATAGTGGCCTGTTCGACGGTCGCTGGGACTCGGCCAACGCATCCTGGATCGGCACCTTCCAATGGGGCAAAGGCGGTTACGTATCGCACTTGAACCTTAAGCGTACCGATCTGGTATCCCTGCCACCGGCCGCCGTTCCCGTCACCTATGCGAGCCCGGCGGACGAGACCCAGGCGCTGGATCAGTTCGTCCACGCCTATGTCGATGACGGACGGTTCATGGGGTCTGTCCTGGTCATGCAAAACGGTAAAGTTCTGCTGGATAAGGGATACGGGATGGCCGACATAGCCAGGAAGCGCCCGAATACGCCGGACACCGCTTATCACATTGGTTCGATCACCAAACAGTTCACTGCGGCGGCCATCCTGTTGTTGCAAGAACAAGGCAAGCTGAAAATCAGCGACTCTGTCAGAGCCTACCTGCCTGATACGCCAGCCAGTTGGGATCAAATCACGCTGTTCGACCTGCTTACACACACATCGGGACTTGGCGATGACGGTGACGATTTCGCGGGGCGTTGGGCGCAGGACGTAACACCGGCACAATTGCTGGCGGCGATCCGAGGTGAGACGTTGAAATTTCAGCCCGGTAGCGAATTCAGCTATAGCAATGCTGGCTATGCCGTGCTGGGCATGGTGATTGAAAAGGCCAGCGGTCGGTCCTACGGCGATTTCCTGAGCGATAACCTGTTCAGGCCCCTTGGAATGACCTCCACTGCCTATAATCCCCCACTCTCTGCGGTTCAGGCACAAGGCTACGACGGAAGCGTAGATGGTCCAATCCCCACGCGCAATCCCCTTGCGTTAAGCCTGGGCTACGCCGCCGGCGGCATAGTGTCGACGACGCATGACATGGCGCTATGGCAGACAAAACTTTTAGGCGGTCAGGTCCTGTCGCCGGCGTCGCTGCAACAGATGATCACCCCGTACAAGGATAACTACGGGTTTGGTGTCGAGGTCGTGAAAAACGACGGACATCTCGATGTCAAACATAACGGCAACGTCCCCGGCTTCCGCACGACCGCGCATTACGAACCCGATCAAAAGTTAAACGTCGTCGTCCTCGGCAATCTCAACACCCTTGGCCCAATATTTCTGGGGTATGACCTGATAAAATTGGCTCACGGAATGCCAGGCCGATTGCCGCCGAAGCCGTACCCGGTTTCACCGAAGATCTTGGCCAGTTACGCCGGCACATATGTAATGTCCCCGAAATTGAAATTCGTTGTCTATTTTGAGAAAGGCCGACTGATCGCCGAGGGAGGCGACTATCCGAAATTTGTGCTCTATGCGACCTCGGAAACCGCGTTCTATTCGAAATCGCTCGAATACGATGTGACCACGGATTTCGTAAAGTCAGCCAACGGAACAATGTCGTTCATCCTCCACAACGAGGGGCAGCCGGATTTATCGGGCACGCGTGAAGTGAGGTAGATTATGGGGGCAAGGGCTCTTTCCCGGTCACTTCGAAGGGTTGCGACGACATCCAGTTCAAGCCCGTCGTTGAGGACGTTTTCGAGAGCTGAGATGGCGTGCAAACATAACGCTCTTGAACCAATCATCGTACACGACCAACTCCGCTGGGCCGCAAGTTGACCTCGGCTACGCCGCCCTAACTGGAAATAGAACTGGGAAGGTACGCATTTATTGAAACTTGCCCGAAAGCGAACGTTACTAGCTACATTTGTGTCACCGCCATCGATCTAGTTCGTTGATGTCGGTTGGCGATCTGGTCATTCTGCCGGAAGCTTCGGCGGGCAGAAAATCGTGTCCCTGTTATCACTACCGCTGACCCTCACGCAATTTGGCTGCAAATCCTTCCAAACACTATCGCCGAAATTGGCGGTCACTGTGCGTCCGTCTGCAAACTGCACGCGTTGCACCAAGCGGTTGTCGCTTAGCCATTCAAATTGGGTCAATGCTACCGGAGCGGAGACGCCATGCACTGCCTGGAAATCGTCATGGGCGGCCTTGAGCCAGGCGCCGTAGGTTTTCAGCTCGCGCCGGTCGAGATTCCACATGGTCGGAATACCGTACAGCAGGGCGCGGGCGTAACGACTTTTTTCCGCGCCCATGACGCGGGTCAGGCCAAACTCCCAGCGATCGACCGCAACCACATCGTCGTGGTAGACGGCTTCGAACAGCGGCAGGCGATCTGCCGGACCAAAAAGCCCGCGCGCCTCTTCCGGGGTCGGCGTAAAGTGCCCGAAGTAGATCGGCGGCCGTTCCGGCGGCCAGTATCCCTTGAAACGCGTGTCATTCAGTATTGGCCAGACGGCGATCATGTGCGCCTGGCCGGTACCATGGGTATAATGGGTAACGCCACTAGACCAAGCCGTCACATTTTCCGATCCCTGAACCAAGCCGAAGGTCTTAATTCCCATGCCCATTCGCGCCAGGCGGTTGTTACGATCTTGGGCCTTGGTCATGCGATGATCGGGACTGAAATCGTCATAAAAGGTGCCGAACGCATCGACATCGATGAAGACCTGACTGGCGCCGGCTTCAATGTGATCGGCGTAACGTTTTGCAGGAACGAAGCCGCCGGAATGGTTGGCGATGGCCTGGCTCGACATCTGGCACCCGCGATTGGCGAAGCCGGGGACGATCGCCCCTTTCGCGTCGCGCAGGCAGCCCGACGGATAGAGATCAGGTCCCCACATCGCCGCCGGCATGTCGGCCATCGCATCGGGCTGGCCGTTGTCGAAGGCGTCGTATGGGCCGGCCAGATAGCCAAGGGCATGCGCCTTTTTCAGATAGGCCGGTTGAACGAGATATTTTCCTGTCTTCGGGTCCTGGTCGTAGCTGATCACCAGTTTATGGATGCCAAGCGCCTTGAGTTCGTCGAGGAAGACCAAGTCCCGACCATCCCCCCAGACATAGGCGTGCGGCGCACCGAACAGTCGATCGAGGTCTGGAACCTTTTTATCGGCAAAGGTCTGAAGCCGCCCATGTCGTTTCAGGTAGTCGCGATAAAAGTGGGCCGGCGCAAGAGGGTCGGGCTGACCCAGGTGCACCAGAATGTCCACGGTTTCGCCGCCTTCGACGAACTCATGCGACAGATTGGCCTGAAGGCCATTGATGTCCTCAAGGCAGAGCTTCGATTGAAAACCATCGTCGAGAGCATAGGTGACCGTCTTCGTACGGCTCAGGTATGACCACGCCGGGAAGGATAAGGTTGTGGTCCCACCAAAGCACCGGTTCCGACTATAGGTGCTTCGCCAGAAGGGATCGTTTACGTCAAATGCCATCCCTTCGCCGTCAGGCACGATCCAGGTGCCGTCCGACGCGGTTGCCATGGACCATCGCCATTGGGTGCCTGTCTTTCCCGTCACAGAAATCTTCAAGGCGTCGCCGTCCGTCGTCAGCCGGACCTGTTGTCCCTCGCGCGTGGACCACATCCACGCGCCGTCGGCTTTCGTCACAGACGTTTCGCCTCCTTCCCCGACCGGCTTGAGCAGTGGGATAAGACCGTATTGCTCATCCTGTGCATCGATCTTCAGTGTGGCGGGATCCACGACGTAAATTATCTTCCCGACCCGGACCTCGATTGGCTCCGCACGCGCGGGCAAGGATAGAGTCATCAGTGCAAATACACCGGCAGCAAGGAAACGGTCGAACATGCAGCCCCCCAATTCTGATCCGCCAGAAAAATACTACACGTCCGGTGTTGGCGCAAAACACGTCTCGGTCAACACGACCGAGAAACATCCTGGTGGGCTACGACAACGCGCCAATGACAGTTGGTGGGCATAACCCGCCTTCGCCTGTTCGCCCACTCCGGACATTCAGCTTTCACTACGAAATTCCGAAAAGGACAAAGTACCAAGACCTGCGCTTGAGCATGTTTCCTTACGATCAAGACCGAGAAAAGTGTGGCACCTTTTGCGCAGATAGAAACCTATGATGCGTTTCCTCTAAAATGACCGATTATTGCTTCTTAGCCATGTGGCCGCACCGTTTCCATCAGCCAGCTCTTAAACAGAGACATGGCGGACGTTTCCGACCGCGACTTCAGCCGCGTTAGCCAGTAGCTGCCGCGCGACACATAGATATCGAACGGCTGGACGATCAGGCCGGAAGACAGCAGGCGTTCAAACATCAATGGCGGTGCGAGGGCGATACCTGCGCCTTGCAGGGCCGCTTCCATCATGGCCAGCGAGGAATCGAACATCATCGCCCGCGTCAGAGCTGGCCCAACGCCCAGGCCGGCCGCTTCAAACCAGCCCGACCATTCATCTGCCCGGTAGGATCGCAGCAGGGTATGGGAGAAAAGGTCCTGCGGGCCGCGCAGGGTGGCAGCGATCTGCGGCAGGCAAAGGACCGACAGTGGCGCCTCGAATAGCGGCTCGGCCTGGGTATCGTGCCACGCGCCATTGCCGAAGCGAATGGCGTAGTCCAGCCCTTCGGAGGCAATATCGACGCGATTGTTATTAGTCGACAGGCGTACCTCGATATGGGGATGCCGTTCGCGCAGACGCGGCAGGCGCGGCAGCAGCCAGCCGACCGCAAAGGTCCCAACCGCGCCCAAATTGAGCACTTCTCGGATATAGCCGCCGTCAAAGCGTTCCAGCAGATCGGCCATGCGGTCGAACGACTCCGTCACGACTGGCAGCAGTGCCTCGCCCTCTGCCGTCACCCGCAGACCGCGCGGCACGCGCATGAAAAGGGGCGCGCCCAGACGCTCCTCCAACAGCTTGACCTGATGACTAACGGCCGCCTGCGTCACGCACAGTTCGATGGCCGCCCTGGTGAAGCTTAGGTGGCGCGCAGCGGCTTCAAAAGCTCGGAGAGCATTCAGAGGCAATGGCGAACGTGGCATATTACACCCAAATTTTTCTAATACCTTCCCCCAATTATCATCGTTTGCACCAAGCAAAAAGGCCTGTAATTTATAAGCATTCACGTTTCCGAACAGAATATGGCCGAACGCCAACCCCTAACAAAAAGTTAATTCAACTTGCCTGACGCGGCCCTCTCTCATGCCTGCGCCACTGACAAGCATATCGGAGGATATTCATGCGATTGAATACGGCGTTGCTCGTGACGACCACCCTGATCTGCGGAACAAACGCGGCGTTGGCCCAGGAGGGACCTCTGTCAGAGGCCGCCATCGACACGCCTGACCAGACAACCGTTATCGTCAAGGGTAAGAAAAAGGACGTCGTCAAGAAACTCGACAAGACCATCTACAACACCGCCAATAATCCCACGGCCGACAGCGGCACCGCGCAAGACGTGCTGCAATCGACTCCGAACGTGTCGGTCTCGGCCGGCGGTGATATCTCGGTCCAGGGCAACAAGAACGTTACCGTCCTGGTTAATGGCAAGCCGTCCACTGCCATGATGGGCGAAAGCCGCGCGGTGACTCTGCAGACCATGTCCGGCTCGGATATTGCCAGCGTTGAGGTCATCACCAACCCGTCGGCCGCCTACAGCGCCAATGGCGGCGCCATCGTCAACATCGTGCTAAAGAAGGACCGCAAGCCAGGCGCGCATGGCTCCATCCGCGGCAATATGAGCGACCAGGGCCTGTGGAATATCACCGCGGCCGGCGACTACACGCGCAACAAACTGTCGCTGCATGCCACGGCTGGAATACGTCGCGACGGATCGCTGAAGTTCCGCCAGTCCGATCTCCACTGGACCGATCCATTGACGGGTGTCTTTGGGGAAAACATCCAGTCATCTGAAGTCTTTATCCGTCGCACGACGTGGAACGCCTCTATCGGCACAGACTATGACCTAAGTGAAACGGACACTTTGAGCGCTTCGGCCAGTTATAATTTCCGCCGGTCGCGGCCTTATTTTGATGAATTCCACGCAGATTACGACGCTGGCGACCTAACCGACATCTATCACCGTATCTCCAACGGCCCCAACCAGCAATCCGACGACAGTTTCGGCCTGAGCTACAGCCACCAGAAGGACGACATCGTCCTCAAGGCCGGCGCGCAGCACAGCGACACCGACATCCTGGTCGATAAGTCCGCCGGCAATGTCTACATATATCCAGTACAGCCCACCGCCTATGACCGGATCGCCAACCGCAATGGCCTGCACATGGACCAGGCCAATTTCGACTATGCTCGTCCCCTCGGCACCACAGGCCAGGTCAGTTTCGGGCTCTTTTACGAGAAGACCCGCAACGATATTGATAACTACTTCGCCAGCATCGATCCGGTCACTGGCGCCGAGACCGTGGATAGCAATATCACCCATCGTTATAGCGTGATCGAAACCCTGAAGGCGGGTTACGTCACCGGTCAGATGACTTGGGCGGAGAAGTGGGACGCCCTTTTCGGCGCGCGGCTGGAATCCAACTCCACGCGCCTTGATGCCAAAAACCAGTCACCAATCCCGGACGGCGATTACCTGGCCCTCAATCCGAGCCTGCACCTGAAATACACCTTCAGCTCCAAAAAATACCTGAAACTGAGCTACAGCCAGAGCCAGCAACGGCCCGATCCGCGCGACATGAACCCCTATGTTACCTACTGGGACGCGCAGAACGTCTTCATCGGCAATCCCAACCTGAAGCCACAAGACCTGAAAGCCATCGAACTCGTCTATGAGACAGATCGCGATCGCCTGAGCCGCAACTTCGGCCTGTTCTACCGTACGAGCCGCGACACGGTGATCGATGTCCGCAGCGTTACAGCGGACGGCGCTTTCCTGAACAGCAAGGCGAACAGCGGCAGCGGACTATCGACCGGCGTGGATGCGTCCTTGGCCTGGGACGTGTCGGATGCCTTTCACTTGAGCGCGGACGGCAGTGCCTATTTTGTGAGGCTGGAGGCGCTGGATCTGGATGGCCTTAGCCGCCAAAGCGGCACGTCCTATTCTGCCAATCTCAGCCTCAACTACAGCAAGGGCAAAGACGTTTTGGCCTTCGATGCCCACCTGCAAGGCCCCGGCCTTACGGCACAGGGCACTTATTCTGCCACCAACACGCTGAACCTGACCTGGAAGCACCACCTGACTAAACGCCTGGACCTCAACATGAACATCCGGGACCTGCTAGACGGCTCAAAGCAAAGCTATACCAACCGAACCTCGACCTACTATCAGCGCGGCTATGACCATTTCGACGTGCACCGTGTCTTTATCGGCTTTGTGTACAAGAGTAGCTGAACAACGAGCCTAAGAAGCGCTAGGGGAGTTTTACAAATTTTGGCTCAGATTGCGTGCCGAACTTCCGCTTTCAGCCGTCGGTCGAATGAGGCGTGAAGACCACTTCGGGCCTTGGCCCGGCTTCGGCTTCGCCTTCGCGCCCACGATGAATAAAAGCTCAGCCCGCCACCTTCAATTGTTGGAGAAGCTTTTTAGATTTTCGGTTGCGCTTGGGCGACTCGACGAGTCAAGATAGAGGAAATTAGAAGTCCAAGGCAGGACGTAGTGATCTTATCAGGGGATTTGAATGGCGGAGTTACAAGTCGGCAATTACCGATTGACGCGCAAAATAATTCCGGGGGACCCCAAACGGGGTATTCCAGATCTGTGGCGTGCTGAAGACCTCGGTGATATTTATTTTGCCAAGGTGTGGCCGAAAGGTACTGACAACAGTTCAGCCATCCAAGCTCTCTGGAATCGCGAAGTACGTAGTCTAATGCGCCTCCAAGGTTATCCGGGCGCCTCTGAACTGTTTGTAAAGCTTCGTGACCTCGATTCTGACGATAAGAATTACTTTGCCATATTGGACGGCGGTCGGCGTCAAATCCTTGGGGAATATCTAAAGAACCGTAGCAAGCATCAGTGGCTTTTGAATTTGGCCGAGGTTGGTCGGCGGCGCCCCCTTTGGGAGGGGATTTTACGGGTCGCCCAAGCCCTGATCATCCTGCATCGTGAAGGCACACTTCATAGATCGGTCTCGCCCCAAGCGATCTTCGCCAGTCCAGATGGTCAAGGCGACTTCCGATTGAGCGGCTTCGAATGGGCCCTTCGGATATCTGGGTCCGACAGCGGGGCTGCGGCCGTGGGTAGAAATATGCCTTTTCAGGCGCCCGAACTAGATAGGCCTGACGGCGAATTTTCGATCGCAACCGATTGGTATGATTTTGGATTGACGGCGGCTGAAATTTTCGGCCTTCCCATACGAAATTTGAAAAAACGATCAGCACTGGAAGGTGCGATCAATAACATGACGAATCTCCGCGAACGCGAGCGGGAATTCATCCACCGACTGTTGGAAGAGGTTCAAGAAAAGCGACTTGTGGACGCGGACGAAATTGAATTTCAGCTCCGCGGGATTATCAGAGATTTGGGGTCAGTCACGGTCGCAACTACGCGCGATCTTGTTCTGGCTGTGCGCCTGAACTCCGACCTGGAAATTTCAAAGACTATCGAGCTCGTTTCCGAGGGCAAGGCCCCCACTAACGATCCAGTCAAACAACGCGACTGGATCAAGTACGACCTCAGAGGGGACCCCAGAGTCGTTGCTCGCAACGGGGCAACTCCATTTTACGTAATTAAGGGCGAAAAATTAGAGTATCGCGTCCGGAAGTGGTCTGAAGGCGGACTGGAAACTTGGGATGTTGCGCACTGCGACATGATCGAAAGAATGCCCCGCGTTAATCCCGAGGATCAGATCTATAGCTTGGGCGGACGCAAAATTGACGTTCAACTTAAGCCGCATGTGAGCAAAAATTTGCGGACCGTCCGTGACCGGGCCGTTCAATGGGATCGCGTTTTTCCATTTCGTGTTCGGGGAAATATACTGCCCACCGATCTGAGAAATGTCCATGACTTCTTTCGCGTCACGCAGTCCCTGGATACGCTTTTAACGGTCGCTCAAATATGCGCCGTAGAGATTATATCAGTCGAAAAAGACACGAACGACACCACGATTATCGTCACGCCCGCACACGAACCCGACCGTGCGGATCTGGCGCGGCTCATGGGCCTTGAGTCACCGGCCGAACAAATGGTGGACTGGTTTAAGCTGGGCGCCGAACCCGTGGCCGCGGACGACGAAGAAGACCCTAAAAAAGACAAGTACACCCTTCTGGAACGCCGAACGATCAGCGGCGATCCTTCGCCCGTGACTTGGAAGTTTGTCAGGGCGCAAACGCACCCTTCTGGCCCAAGATATCATTTCCGGACCCAAGGCGCAGCCACAGTGCCAGAGAAAAAAGCGTACTTGGCTCGCAATCACAGCGGAACAATTGCACAAATTCGACGACGGCACAAAGCGATTGAAGACCTTCGCTTGTTCGAAGGGGTTCTCCGGATGATATTGTCCCCGGAGGAGGTCTCAAGAACGAATTCGGACTTACTGCCAGCGGCCATGTTACATATACCGCTTGACCCGTCAAAGGCACACGCTTTGGAGAAGCTTTGGCGCACGCAACCGTCTTTTGCTGTGCAAGGGCCGCCGGGCACTGGGAAGACGACGCTGATTAAAGCCTTCGTTGAGCGTCTTTTAACCGCTGATCCGAGTGCACAGATACTAATCACGGCGCACTCGCACCACACGGTCGACGACGTCCGAAAGAAAATTTCTGAGCTGTTCTTGGATCGAGATGGTCACGAGACCCCGATCACGCTCCGCCTGGGCGGACCTGGTGACGATGTGGACTCGCCGGATACCGTTACATCGAGGCTCCTCGCCCAATTGAACCAAAGTGAGATGGCGAAGAAAGCGCCCGATCACCTAAGAACGCGGTTATCAGCCGCGGTGGACAGGGATTTTAGCCGAAACAAAGATGCTGAGACCGAATTGGGCGCAATGCAGGTGCTTGTTCAGGATGCCGCAAACCTGACTTTCGCGACATTAAACTCCACGGGGTTGGCGGACTTGGCCGAACGCGGCCGCAGATTCGATTGGTCGATTATTGAGGAGGCGGGCAAGGCCCATGGTTTCGACATGGCAACTGCCCTCCAAGAGAGTCACCGACTTCTATTAATCGGCGACCACTTCCAGCTTCCTCCGTTCAATGTGAAGCGTTTTTCTGACCTGCTGGGCGATCCCGCGCGTGTCAGGAACGCGATTCAGAAAGGTGCTCAATTTGCGGGCGGCCTTGTTGATCAAACCGTGGTTGCCGATGACGACACCCTTCCAGACTTTGTCGATCGATGCCAGACGTGGGCAGGACTGATCAAGATATTCGAAGTCATCTTCACGCGCAGCCGGCAAACGCTTGGCGATGCCGGCCCTGCAGCCGTGCTTACGGATCAGCATCGAATGCATCCTGATATCGCAGACTTGGTCGGCCGGGTTTTCTATCCGGAGGGATCAGACGGCACAATCCTTCAATCGCCGAAGGAGACACACGAAAGGTTTGAAAAGCCGACTCCCTTTCAAATAAAACCGGGATCGTGGCTGCCGTCCCAGCGGATTGTCTGGTGCGACGTCGAATGGGTTCAAAAAGAGATGTACGCTGACGGGGAAGTAGACGGCCTCTTTGTTTCGAAACCCGAAGTCGAACTCATCGTCAAAGTGCTTGAGGAAATCCAGCCGTTGCCGAATACACCATGCAACATCCAAATATTATCTCCATACAACGGACAACTTGAAGCCATCAAAGCCGGAATTGAAAAAGCCTACGGCTCTGGGCAGCTGTTGCATATGTTCAAAGAACCATTCGACCTGAAGGTGGCAAAGCGCATCGGCGCCACAGTCGACGAGTTCCAAGGTTCCGAAGCCGACGTTGTGATAGTCAGCCTAGTCCGGAACAACGCGTTAATACCTTGGAAGAGTGTCGGCTTTCTAAAAGAAAAGAACCGAATGAATGTTCTCTTGAGCAGGGCCAAGCAAAAACTGATCATCGTTGGAAGTTGGGATTTCTTCAATTCTCGCTGCAACAAACATACCAGTGAGTATGACGAACACGCCTACATTGGGCAGATGATGAAAGTAATGAAAGCGTCTGAAACGGCGGGCGTTCTTTCAAAGGTGCGGTTCAAATGAAACAGCTTTACCTGCCGGTATATCGTGTCCCTGTTAGCTACATAATTAGCTATGGCCGAAGGTGGAGCGTGCTCGAACATATGCTGCTGGCTGAAAGTACAATTTCCAAGCGCACCGCCCTGGAATTGGCGCAAGCCGCGGACTTACCGCAGCGTCTTGTCATCGAAGGCCTGATCAATCTCCTCCGCGCCAATTGGATCGAAGTGAGGAGTGACAATAATCGAGTTTATTTTGCGGCAACGCCGGCAGGCATCCGCCGCACTAAAGAAAAAGTCCTGCCAGAACGACTTCAAAAAGATATCAGATGGGATTCCCTATGTATGGACCGTGTCACGGCTCATTGGATGCGCACTGACGAGCTGGATCTCGTGCATGAAAAGGACTTGCCGAGCGACGCGGTCCGTTTGAAATCTCTGCACCACACTTTCAATCAAAATGAACCCACCCTACGGGATCTGTTCAGGTTAAATTTGAATGAAAGTCTCGAGCCGGCACCCCCGACGTTCCGGCCGGCGACCGAGTTTTTTGCAAAAGTGGGTATCGCGTTCGGTGACATCGAAGCCGGTTTGCCGTCAAGCGCCCCAATCGAATTGGTACAAGCGCTGAAGAAGGAGGCGGCGTTAGTACCGGATGATCCGAGCACGACGTATACGGCCAAGGTTCAGCCGACGCAAGACATCTGCCTCGACAACATTCGCCAGGACGACCTCATAGTGGGTGGACCGGAACAGCTCGATATGCTTCGCGATGTGTTCACTCGGGCAAGGAGCGTAGTTGTCATACACTCCTGCTTCTTGAGTGCCCAAACGGTTAAGACCTTGCTGCCGCATATTGAGCAGGCCGCCAAACGAAAAGTAAAAATCGATCTACTCTGGGGCTTAAACATTGACCCGGAATTGAAGGAACCTCCTCGCAAGATCGCCGAAACAGAAGCCGTATTAAATACGCTGCTACCGAGCGTGCGAAGTAAAGTGAACCTATCGCCGTCTTCGTCTGGATCTCATGCCAAAATTGTCGTTTATGACGACTCGAAAACTGGCTGTTGGACTAGTATCATTAGCAGTTGCAACTTCTTGTCGTCAGATTTCGACTGGATGGAAGTTTCTGTGCGGACGCGGAGCGCTTTATTCACTTCAAAAACCATGAGTCGGCTGATCAGCCGTCAGCTTCCGGCTGTCGGCGGGTGGAGTGCCACGGCCCGCCGACTGAATTCAATTTGGTCTCAAATAAAGCAGCAGGTGAAGCTTAAACGTGAGACCGGCGATTTTACCCTGACTATGATTGCCGACCGTGACCACTATGCGTGCGTTACTTTGGCGCGCGACAACGCGAAGGAGGACATCGAAATCGCTTGTGATTTGTACGGGTTGTCCGCAGAAACAAGCGTCTTGGTGCCGATGGAAACTGCGGCTACATCAGGCTTACGCGTTGATTTGAAATACAGTCGGCAAAGCAAATCAATGGTCGAAGAGGGGCAGATTATCTCGGTATCATCAATCGAAGCGCGGGGAATGCACATTACAAATATCCCGGATTGGCACGCAAAGTACCTCGGTTGGGACAAGGACAATCTGGCGGTAACAAGCTTCAACTGGATGGCCACAGCGACTGCCGAGAAGGCCGGTAGTGGTGCCGAGATCGGCGTCCTAATTCAAGGACCTTCGATCCGCGAAACCCTAAATCAAAAGCTCGCCAAGTATTCCAAACGGACAGGTGATGTTGACTAAGCGATTCCGGCAGCCGCTTTAATCTTATTCCATTCGACGCTCATCTTTGTATTCAGGCGTTTGAAGACGCGCGTAGACAACGAAATACCCGCCTGGGATTTGCTGACCTCGTATTGTAGTAAGAAGGCGACTACCCGTGCACGGAATTCCGGATTCTGGAAATCACTAACCGAGCGAAAGAGATTATAGGTGTCTTTGTAGATTCTTTCGACTTGCGATCGAAGCCATTCCAGTCGAAGCCAACGAGAAAAGAATTGTTCGCTGAATATGGCTTGCGCGACAACAGCAATCCAATCAAGATCGGTGACCCTGAAAATTAGCGCCCAGCCCCAGGTCAAAACGTAGATACCGCCTAAGATCCGTTGCGTTCCCAGCATCTTTTCCAGGATTGATTTGGTGAAATAAGTGTTCTCTAACAGATTGGCGGCTGCTTTTCGCACCTGATCAATCTCAGCATTGTTATAGTAGCCCACCGACGTCTGGTGATCGAGAGCGACTGAAAACGCGTTCGAGACGAAATCCAGCATTCGCCCTTCCTGAGAGCGTGGCGCGAAATAGAGTCGAACGACAAGACCCATTCCGAACATACACAAGACGCTCAATATAAATGTCGTTTGCACAATGTCATACAGCGCCTCGTACTGGGCTTTATCCACCTTCAAAACAACAACCGATAGAATGGTCGCGCTCCAAAAGGCGACATCTGAGATTCTCTCCGCCTTCCCTAACGGAATATAGAAGCGTTTACCGATTGGGTCGTGACGAGCCAAGCTGAGTCTCCAGTGCAAACCGCCCCGAATTTGCCTGAGGCCGGCTTATAAAAGTTACGCGGCCGTCTCTTCGCTGTCGAGAGCGGCATAATATATTTGTTCGACCTCAGCCGGCGGCTGTGTTGCCTAAAGTCTGCGAGCGGTTCGATTCAAACGCCTCTTATAGGTGGATCATGTCCGCTCTTGTCCGCGTTATGTCGGTTCATTTTGTCCCCTTCAACTGCGGTCGAACAGGGACGTGTTCCCATTGGGCAAAATGACCCCCAATGTTCAGGGGGCCAGGTTTTCTTCATGTTGGCGGCGTAGTACTTCTCGATGATCTCGACGCAGGTACGACAGCAGTTGGCGATCCGATAGACGTCTGTGTGTGTGTTAAACCCATTTGCGTCCGTCGGCGCGCGACGCGCAAATGCAGCCACGCGGGGCGGCTGCTGGGTGATGGCGGTGAAGGCCGCCATTGGTCGGACGAGCGCCAGGTGAACTGACTTATTCCCCGTCCGACAATTCGGTAAAGGTGCTTGTATCCGGCCGGCTGCGCCGCCTGGTTTTACGGACATTGATCGCGCCGGCGTCGATCACATTCTTCAAATGGATGGCGTAATGCTTCTCGATCATCTCAACTGAGGTGCGACAGTTTTTGGCAAGCTGATAGATGTCCGCGCCATCGAGCAGACGCAAGCAGATATAGGTGTGCCGCAGGCTGTAAAGCACCCTGGGATGGCCTTCGCGGTCATATTTGAGTCCTTCCTTGACCAGGATGTCATTGAAGATGTCAGTATGGTTTGACGGGAACAAAAGATCAGTGGGTTTGGCATATTCAAGATTATTGAAGGCGCCGTTCTCACCGAAGAGCGGCGCAAGCGCATCTAATTGCTTTTGTCTCACTGGCGAGAGTTTGCCGGCCTCCAGCTTCATCGCGGCAAGCTGCTCATACCGTTTGCGATCCTTAGCGCGGCCACTTGGCGCTTGCTTTGGCCGCGCCAGCAGGCGTTCGTAATGTTTCACCGCTGCGGGCATTGATTTGCACGGGCCATAGCCGGTCTTGCCTCTGACCTCGATTTCTAAAATCTTCTGGCCGGTGTCCCGGTCATGCGCGATCGTCACATCCCGGTGCTGCAACCTCGTCGCTTCATCAGGCCGAAGGCCGGTGTTTCCCAGGATCAGAATCTGGTCGTAAAGCTGCTCATAAGCATATCTGTAGCGCTCCGGCGCTTCCCGCGCCGCCTTAGCAACGGCCTTATAGAGCTGCTTGTATTCAGCCAGGGTGAACCAAGGTCGATGGATGATTTTCTTTTGTTGCCTATAGGGCGGTGACAGATCCGGCACGCCGTGGATCTTGCGGTGTCGGTAGGCCGTTTGCAGGACGAGAGACAGCGTCCCTATCTCATCATGGATGGTGCTGCGAGACGGCGGCTTCGGCGGCCGCACATATTCACCTTCCGGCCCCTTGGCGGGAAGACGGCCAAACTGTTTGGCGCGATGCAGGCGGTAACTCTGCGCCTTGCCGGAATCGATGTCCGTAATGGCCATGCCCTTGAAGAAGGGCCGTAAATGCAGCCGCAAGCGGTCCTTGTGACCTTGCACCCATTTTGGGCTGCGCTCGCCTTCAGTAATAAGCTCGTACTCGGCCTCGAACAGGTCGGCCATGTCATCGAAGCTTGGCTCTCGCCTGGTCAGGACACCGGCGCGGGACTTTCCCCGAAGCTCCAGAAACCAGTCCTCTGCGAACTCTTTCGCCAGGACCAGGTTTTCCTCTTTGGTGCTTACGCGCCGGCGATCACCGCCTACGGTCGAAGCCACCCACCAAAATCGACTTTTTGGCTTCCTGTAAAGTTGGACTTTTCCACCAAGAACTTCATGCGTAGGCATTGCATCCCCACCTTGTTCGACCCAGGGTGGAAACGGTAACATAGGTGGGCCACGGCCGTCAAAAGTGTGCCAGCAGTGTGCCACGCAAAAAAGCCCTCCGGTGAGGGAGGGCATTTTTACTAAATCATTGTTTTCTAATCGAACTTTGGTTGCGGGGGCCAGATTTGAACTGACGACCTTCAGGTTATGAGCCTGAACGAGAATCGGACATCCTCATGAATCTAAAAGCAATTTAGGTAGTCGATAAATACTTGTGCTACCCTGTGTGTTAGAAAATCGGGCAACAGCTTCGAATTTTGCTTCTAACAAATGCGCAAAACACTTCACATTTTTAGTGTCCCTCACACCTCTACAGAGAAGCCACTTTACAATAGGATTTAATCCTACTCGCTGCTATAATGGCTTTCAGTCAATGGAGGCCTGTTTATGCGTACCACACAACAATTTAGTATCACCTTGCCAAACGAGATGGCTGCTGCAGTGGTTGATAAAATCAACTCCGGCGCCTATGCGTCCGTGAGCGAAGTGATGCGCGACGGAATGCGCGCGCTCATAGAGAGGGATGCAGCCGTTGATAAATGGCTCCGTGAGAAAGTCATCCCCGGCCACGAGGAATACCTTGCTGACCCTTCCAAGGGCGTTCCGGCCGATCAGATCATGGCGCGGCTAATTGCGCGCCGCCGCCAGGAAACGGCAGAATAAGTGCGGGTTATCTTCACGCCTATGGCAGAACGTCAAATCAATGACCTGCACCGTGAAATTACGTTCCGCTCGGGATTTGCAAGCCGCGCCGACCGTTACATCCAGCGTATCGTAGACTACTGCCTGGGCCTGGATACTTTCCCGGAGCGCGGTAAAGTTCGTGATGACTTGATGCCGGGGTTACGCACCGTTGGTTTTGAACGGCGTGTTACCATCGCCTACTTCGTCACCGGGGAAGTGGTGCTTATTGAAGGCGTCTATTATGCTGGGCAGAATTTTGAGGAATCCTTTTAATCATGGCGAGAGGCTACAAACCTCAATAGCGTCCGACTGTATCCAGCAGACATCCGAACCCAAAGAGGCCTTTTGGTATCATCTAGTTAAAGCCTTTTGGGTGCATGGGCGAGACGGAACGCTCTTTCAGGCGGCTTTTTGTCGCTGCGACGGCACGCCCATCGACGAAGAGAAGGTGCGGTATGCGAATGTATCATTTTACAGCCCCCCGAGAGTGACTAGCCAAAAAGGAGCCACGATTTGAAGATAAATTAGTCCAACTGCGATTGGAAGCTTAATCCATTGCTTGGATACATACGCTAAGGTTTCATTTTTTAATTTTAGCGCGACGAATACGAGCGAAATCGAAATATTCACCAAAAAAAATGCCAGAAGCATAATTATAATACTTGGTTCACCCAGTATGATTCCTGCAAACGGCATGCCCACGAGATCAGACACTACATTTCTAGCCGAATTCGCATCGTCGCGAATCCATTGGAATAGGCCAAGCAAAAAAAGACCGGTAAAATGTAGCGCGATCACCGTCAGTGATATCAATGTGGTAAAACCAACGAAGCCACACACCAGAAAATTGACCGGCCCGAGGTCTTTATGCCGCCCCACTGTTAGCGTGTTAAAATTGATCAACCTCGCCCCCGCATTGAATCAGACACGCTTATCCCGCGCAGCCGAAAGCCCCTTTGGTACCGCCTCAATTGTCACTTTGATCTAGAGCGTCAAGGTGTGACTTTGCCTGGATCTCCAGATTTCGCAAGCTGAAATTCCCCCTCCGGTAGTATATACGGACGTCAGCTTTTTAGGCATGTTTTGTGCCAAGCGTTCTTGTCAATAAGATCAAACGATTGCGGTAGGTCTAGCGCAAACCTCAGAACATGCAAAAAGTATACGCCCTCTGCTTCAACGCAATAAATGTAACCGGGGCACATTCCGGTGCAGCTACGTTGCTGCGAGCCTGACGAGGGTTGGTAGCTTTTGGACGTATGGAGCGTCTTGGACTGTGAAGCGGTCGCCAAGGAATCGGTAGAACGAGATCTTGAGCTTTGCGCAGGTTTTCATCAGGCCGAGCATGGCATCTCGGGCGGCCTTTCCGGCGTCGCTCATGGTCCCGCCTGATATTTTGCGCTTTGTCACGATAGAGCGGATGTCGTTTTCCGAACCGTTTGTGTGTAGTGGGATGTCTGGGCGGTCCAG
>NZ_AQWM01000053.1 GCF_000376105.1 Asticcacaulis benevestitus DSM 16100 = ATCC BAA-896 | reverse complement strand
GGTGAAGAAGTCGAAATCGTCGGCATCCGTCCGGTTCAGAAGACGACCTGCACGGGCGTTGAAATGTTCCGCAAGCTGCTCGACCAAGGTCAAGCTGGTGACAACGTCGGCGTTCTGCTGCGCGGCACCAAGCGTGAAGACGTTGAGCGCGGCCAGGTTCTCTGCAAGCCCGGCTCGATAACGCCGCACACGAAGTTCGTGGCTGAAGCCTACATCCTCACCAAGGAAGAAGGCGGTCGTCACACGCCGTTCTTCACCAACTACCGTCCGCAATTCTACTTCCGTACCACCGACGTGACGGGCATCATCCGCCTGCGCGAAGGCGTGGAAATGATCATGCCTGGCGATAACGCTGAGCTGGACGTTGAACTGATCACCCCGATCGCCATGGAAGAGAAGCTGCGCTTCGCTATCCGTGAAGGTGGCCGTACCGTCGGCGCCGGCGTCGTTGCCAAGATCGTCGAGTAAGGGTCGTAAAGACCCTTAACCCATAACTCGAAAGAGTTAGATATGGGTTTGCCTGAAAAGGCAGCGACTGAATAATGAAAACCCCGACGGTGAAAACCGGCGGGGTTTTTGTTTGTGCCAGCGTATGCTGATCCTATGGGCTCAAAGGGCCTGCGGCCCTTTGCCTTCAATCTTGTTTTGACAGCTCTGCGTCTCCCGCTCATCATAGGCGCGGGTGGCTGTCGGAGAGATCATATGCGGAGAGTTGTAATCCTGATCGGTGCGCTGATGTGCACGGCGTGCGCCGGCATGTATGGCGGCGTTGGTGTGAGTCATGCCGTGCAAGCGCAGCAGGCGCCCTCACGATGATCCTGATCGGCCAATATGACAGTCCCTACGTGCGGCGCGTCGGCATTGCCCTGACGCTCTACGGTTTCACGTTCGAGCATCGCCCGTGGTCGACCTTCGGCGACGGCGACAAGATCGCGCCATTTAACCCGTTGCGACGGGTGCCGACCCTGATCCTCGACACCGGCGATATCATTCTTGAGAGCGCCTATGCGCTTGACTGGCTCGATGAGCAGGTGCGGGCGGCCGACATCATAGAGCCCCTGATCGCCGCTTCGGGCCCTGACCGGCAAAAGGCGCTCTATTATATAGCCTTGAGCAGCGGCTTTTCCGACAAGGCCATCGCCCTGTTTTACGAACAGGTGCTGCACAAGGAAACATCGCCTGTCTGGCTGGAGCGCTGCCAGACGCAGATCGGCGCTGTGCTTGATGTGCTGGAAAATATTCGCGCTGAGGCCAAATCGCGCTGGCTGCTGGGTAGCACGATGACGCACGCCGATATCATCCTGGCGTGCAGCCTGCGCCACGCGCGCGAAGCCCATCCGACGATCGATTTCGCGGCCTGGCCGGCCCTGTCGTTCCATAGCGCCCAGTGCGAACAACTCGATGTTTTCAAGACGATTTCGCAGCCCTTTATCGGCCCTCCCAGCCAGGATTAAGCCTTGGCTAACCTTGCCGCTTAGCCGGGTGTAAACCCTGTCGTGCTATAACGAGCGATCCTGAAGGTTGTAACAAGGCGAAGAATTAGATGAGCGGACATGCGGAAACCCAGGTCGACATTCTCCGTCCGCAGGATCTGACGCGTGAGGACGCGCGCTTTTGGTCCGGTTTCGTGGCGTCGCGTCCGGAACTGTCCGGTCCCTATTTCGATATCCGCTATGTGCAGGCGATGGGGGCGAAGGTGCCTGGCGGTGCGGTGGCGCGCATCACCCAGGACGGCCGTGTTGTCGGCTATTTCCCGTTTCAGATCCGTGCCGGCGCACTGCAGCCGCTGGGTGCGCCGATGACCGATTATCACGGACTGATCGGTGAGGCCGGCTGCCCGTTCGATTATATGGCATTGCTGACGGCGACCAGGGCCAAACGGCTCGATTTCCAGGGCTGGGTTGGCCCGATGTGCGGTAAAGCGGAAGCGCTGATGCTTCAGCGCCGCGTGGCCGATACGTCGGAAGGCTTCGATGCTTGGTACGCCAAACAGGATCATGAGCATCACAAGTTTTTCAAGAACGTCGCGCGCTGCGAACGCAACATCGCCAAGGACTTCGGCGGCTTCGACTTTACCTGGGAGCGGGTGACGCCGGAGATCCTGGACTGGGTGATCGCGCTCAAGCGTGAGCAGTATAAGAAGACGGGCCTGCACGATATCTTTGATTGCGGCTGGACGCGCGATCTGCTTGATAACCTGGCCGCGTTCGATGACGAGACCTATGGCCTGCGCGCTGGCGTCTTCCGCCATAATGGCAAGCTGGTGGCGGCAGAAATCAGCCTGATGAATGAGGACAGCGTCCATCTCTGGTTCCCGGCCTACGATGCGGACTATTACCGCTATACGGTGGGGATTGTGCTGACCATGGCGATCATCCGTGAGTTGGCGCCCAAGGGCATCAGGAGTTTCGATTTCGGCACAGGCGGCGAGGATTACAAATCACCGCTGACGACCTTTGGCGGGAATTGTTATGAAGGCAATCTGCAATATACGCCGCGTATCGCCAGCCTTATGGTCGATGCGACCGTGGCCATGCTGCCGGTGAGACCGAAGGTGGAGCAGCTGCGCCTGAGTCTGCGGCGCCGGGTTAATGTCATCCGCTCGACCGAGGTCAGCTTCGTGGGGTGGGGCAAGGCGGTTTATGCCATGGGCCAGCGCGCCCTCATGCGCATCAGGCCTGCCAAGGTCTGATAGACCCAAATCGCTTTCTACACTAAAGGACGTCCAATTCCCCGGCGGGGAAGGGGATAACTGCGCGTGGAAAGCCAAAGAATCCTCTGTCGCTTATTTTCTCACGCTTTCATGCAATTGAGGCTTGACGAAAGCGAGTCGTTTGGGCATAAGCGCCACTCTGTTAGATCGGCTGTGGCGTCCTCGGGTGTCAAACGCGGTCTGCAAGCATAAAGCAAGACAGGTCTTGCATCCTCTTTTAAGAGGCTTTGACCTGTTTGTTCAACGGCCCGCGCGGGTAATACCGCGAGGGCTTTGTTTTTGCGGATATCGCGTTCGTGCTCAGGCTTCTGAGGGCGAGTTGGTCTTTGAAATGGTTCACTGGACGCGTTAAACGCACCTTCTTTGGGAATACGAGCGATATGGATCGTCAAAATATCCGCATCCGGCTCAAGGCCTTCGATCACCGCGTCCTGGATCATTCCACACGTGAGATCGTCAATACGGCCAAGCGCACGGGTGCTACCGTCCGGGGACCGATCCCCTTGCCCACGCTGATCGAGCGTTTCACCGTCAACCGTTCGCCGCACGTCGACAAGAAGTCGCGCGAACAGTTCGAAATCCGCACGCACAAGCGTGTCCTCGATATCGTCGATCCGACCCCGCAGACTGTGGACGCGCTGATGAAGCTCGACCTGTCGGCTGGCGTCGACGTCGAAATCAAGATTTAAGGGCGCGGACAATGAGTCAGACTCAAAGAACAGGCCTTCTCGCCAAAAAGCTCGGTATGACCCGCTTCTTCGACGAAGCTGGCGTTCACGTGCCGGTTACCGTGCTGTCGCTCGAAGGCTGTCAGGTCGTCGCGCAGCGCACTCAGGAGCGGGATGGCTACGTCGCCCTGCAGCTTGGTGCCGGTACCCGCAAGGCCAAGAACGTTTCCAATCCCGAGCGCGTCCGTTTCGCCAAGGCTCAGGTTGAGCCTAAGGCCATCCTGACCGAGTTCCGCGTCACGGAAGACGCCCTTGTCGAAGTCGGCGCCGAGCTTTCGGCTGATCACTTCGTCGAAGGTCAGCGCGTCGATATCCAGGGCACGTCCATCGGTAAGGGTTTTGCCGGTGCCATGAAGCGCTGGAACTTCGGCGGCATGCGCGCCACCCACGGTGTTTCGGTCTCTCACCGTGCTCACGGTTCGACCGGTCAGCGCCAGGATCCGGGCAAGGTCTTCAAGGGTAAGAAGATGGCCGGTCATCTGGGTGTCGAGACTGTCACCACGCTGAACCTCACTGTCGCTCGTATCGACGCTGAGCGTGGCCTCGTCTTCATCCGTGGCGCTGTCCCGGGTGCGGAAGGTTCCTACGTGAAGATCCGCGACGCTGTTAAAAAGGCGGCTCCGGCCGGTCTGCCGTTCCCGGCTGGCATCAAGAAGGCGGCTTCGGCTGCTGTTGAAGCTGCTCCGGAAGCCCCGGCAGCTGAAGGGGCTGAATAATCATGAAACTCGACGTTATCAAGCTTGACGCCTCCAAGGCTGGCTCGGTGGATGTTTCGGATCTCGTTTTCGGGATCGATGAAATCCGCTCGGACATCCTGTCGCGCGTCGTCAACTGGCAGTTGGCCAAGCGCCGCGCCGGTACGCACAAGGTGCAAACCCGTAACGAGAATTCTCGCACGGGTAAGAAGATGTACAAGCAAAAGGGCTCCGGCGGCGCACGTCACGGTTCGCGCCGTGCCCCGCAATTCGTCGGCGGTTCGCGCGCCTTCGGTCCGGTTGTTCGCTCGCATGCGTTCGATCTGACCAAGAAGGTCCGTGCGCTCGGTCTTCGCCATGCACTTTCGTCCAAGATCAAGTCCGGCTCGCTGATCGTTCTCGATCAGGCCGTGATCGACACCCCGAAGACGCAAACACTTCTGGCTTCCTTCGAGAAGCTGGGCCTGAAGAACGCTCTGTTCATCACCGGTCCGGAAGTGGATGCCAACTTCGCTCTCGCTTCGCGCAACATCCCCAATATCGACGTCCTGCCGACGGCCGGTCTGAATGTTTATGACATTCTTCGCCGCCATACGCTGGTTCTGACGAAGTCGGCGGTTGAAGCTATCGAAGCGCGCTTCGCAGTGGAGGCCTAAGTATCATGGCTGCTACCATCCGTAATTTCGACGTTCTTCTGTCGCCGCACATCACTGAAAAGGCCACTCTGCTTTCTGAGCAGAACAAGGTCGTCTTCAAGATCGCGCTCGACGCCTCGAAGGACGAAGTCGCTTCCGCCGTTGAAGCCATCTACAACGTCAAGGTCACCAAGGTGAACACACTCGTCACCAAGGGCAAGACCAAGCGTTTCAAGGGCGTCAAGGGTCGTCGCGTAGACGTCAAAAAAGCAATCGTGACTTTGGCTGAAGGCCAGACGATCGACATCACAACCGGTCTGTAAGGGAAGGGCAAAGCAAATGGCTTTAAAGCAATTTAATCCGACTTCGCCCGGCCGTCGCAGCCTGGTGCTTATCGACCGTTCGGAACTCTTCAAGGGCAAGCCGCAAAAGGCTCTGACCGAAGGTCTGACCAAGTCGGGCGGCCGTGGTGCGCAAGGTCGCATCGCTGTTCGTTTCCGTGGCGGCGGCGCTAAGCGCCTCTATCGCATCGTGGACTTCAAGCGTCGCAAGTTCGACGTGCCCGCCACGGTCGACCATCTGGAATACGATCCAAACCGCACCGCGTTCATCGCGCTGATCACCTACGCCGACGGTGAGAAGGCCTATATCCTGGCCCCGCAACGCCTCAAGGCCGGTGACACGGTTATCGCTTCCGAGAAGGTCGACGTGAAGCCCGGCAACGCCGCGCCGCTGCGTTCGCTGCCGATCGGCACGATCATCCACAATGTTGAACTGAAGCCCCTCAAGGGCGGCCAACTGGCCCGCTCGGCCGGCGCCTACGCTCAGCTCGTCGGTCGCGACAATGGTTATGCTCAGATCCGTTTGGGTTCGGGCGAACTTCGCATGGTTCTCGATACCTGCATGGCTACGGTCGGCGCGGTGTCTAACCAGGACCACATGAACCAAAGCCTCGGTAAGGCTGGTCGCGTCCGTCACATGGGCTTCCGTCCGCACGTTCGCGGCGTTGCCATGAACCCGGTCGACCACCCGCACGGTGGTGGTGAAGGCAAGACCTCCGGTGGTCGTAACCCTGTGACACCTTGGGGCAAGCCCACCAAGGGTCGCAAGACTCGTACTAACAAAGCGACGGATAAGTACATCATCCGTTCGCGTCACGTGAAGAAGGCTCGCTAATCATGGCACGCTCCGTATGGAAAGGCCCCTTCGTCGACGGCCACCTTCTCAAGAAGGCGGAAGCGACGTTGGCCAGTGGCCGCAAAGAGGTCATCAAGACCTGGTCGCGCCGTTCGGTGATCATGCCCCAGTTCGTGGGCATCACCTTCGGCGTTTATAACGGTCAGAAGCACGTTCCCGTGCTCGTGTCGGAAGACATGGTTGGCATGAAGTTCGGTGAGTTTTCGCCCACGCGCAACTTCCCCGGCCACGCTGCTGACAAGAAGGCGAAGAGGAAGTAATCATGTCTCAGACAAAGAATCCTCGTCGTGTTGCCACCAATGAAGCCCGCGTAAAGCTGGTGTCGATCCGTATCAGTCCGCAAAAGCTGAACCTGGTCGCCGCCTCGATCCGCGGCCTCAAGGTGCAGCGCGCACTCAACGAGCTTGAGTTTTCCCGCAAGCGCATCGCCAAGGACGTCCGCAAGGCGCTCTATTCGGCGATCTCGAATGCCGAAAACAATCACAACCTCGACATCGACAACCTGATCGTTGCCGAATCCTTCGTGGGTAAGGGCATTGTCATGAAGCGCTTCGCTTCGCGTGCTCGTGGCCGTTCGTCGCGTATCATCAAGCCGTTCTCGGAACTGACCATCGTCGTCCGTGAAATCGGCGCAGAATCTCAAGAGGCTGCATAATGGGTCAGAAAGCTAATCCGATCGGTTTGCGCCTCGGCATTAACCGCACCTGGGACTCGCGCTGGTTCGCCGCGCGTCAGGAATACGCCAAGCTGCTTCACCAGGACTTGAAGATCCGCAAGGTTCTGAAGGAAAAGCTGAACGCTGCCGGCGTGTCGCGCATCATCATCGAGCGCCCGCACAAGAAGTGCCGCATTACCATCTACGCCGCCCGTCCGGGTGTCGTGATCGGTAAAAAGGGCCAGGACATCGACAAGCTGCGCAAGGACGTTTCCGTCCTGACGCAAGGCGAAGTGTTCCTGAACCTGGTCGAAGTGCGCAAGCCCGAAGTCGACTCGCAGCTGGTCGCCGAATCGATCGCTCAGCAACTGGAACGCCGCGTGGCTTTCCGTCGCGCCATGAAGCGTTCGATCCAGTCGGCCATGCGTCTCGGCGCCAAGGGTATCCGTATGAACCTGTCGGGTCGTCTCGGCGGTGCGGAAATCGCCCGTATGGAATGGTATCGTGAAGGCCGCGTGCCTTTGCACACCCTCCGTGCCGACATCGACATGGGTTTCGCCGAAGCTCTGACCACCTACGGTATCATTGGTATCAAGGTCTGGATCTTCAAGGGTGAAGTGCTCGAGCACGATCCGATGGCTCAGGACAAGCGTTGGGCAGCCGAAGCGGCCGGCCCGTCGTCGAACGAGCGCCCGGAACGTGGTGACCGTAACAATCGTGGCCCGCGCCGCGATCGCAACAATAAGGAGGCGTAACTCCCATGATGCTTCCCAAGCGTACAAAATACCGGAAGGCCTTCAAGGGCCGTATCCACGGTAACGCCAAGGGTGGTTACACGCTGAACTTCGGTTCGTATGGTCTGAAGACTGTCGAACCGGAGCGTCTGACCGCTCGCCAGATCGAAGCCGCTCGTCGTGCCATCACGCGCCAAATGAAGCGCCAGGGCCGCGTGTGGATCCGTATCTTCCCGGATCTGCCCGTCACGGGTAAGCCCGCCGAAGTCCGTATGGGCAAGGGTAAGGGCGCTGTCGACCATTGGGCCGCCCGCGTGGCTCCCGGCCGCATCCTGTTTGAAATCGACGGCGTGCCCGACGACATCGCGCGTGAAGCGCTTCGTCTCGGCGCCGCCAAGCTGCCTGTTTCCACCCGCGTCGTTACCCGTATCGACGCCGGTGTGGCCATGGCCGCGGAGTAGGACCTATGACCAAGATTGCCGATCTTCGGAGCAAGACCTCCGATCAACTGCACGAACAGCTCCTGGGCCTCAAGAAAGAGCAGTTCAACCTGCGCTTCCAAAAGGCCACTGGGCAGTTCGAGAAAACTCACCGCGTCAACGAGATCCGCAAGGATATCGCCCGCATCCAGACCCTGCTGACGGCGCAACGCGCTGCCAGCAAGTCTGTTGCCTAAAGGAAATAGACCATGCCCAAGCGCATTCTTGAAGGTCTGGTTGTCTCCGATAAGGGCGACAAGACCGTGGTTGTGAAAGTGGAACGTACCGTTCTGCACCCCCGTTTGAAAAAGACGGTGCGTGTGTCGAAGCGTTATCACGCTCATGACGAAGCTAATGATTTCAAGGCCGGCGAAAAGATTCGTATTATCGAATGTGCGCCCAAGTCGAAGCTTAAAACGTGGGAAGTTCTCCCACGCGAAGCCAACTAACTAGGAAAGTTTGAACCATGATTCAGATGCAAACTAACCTGGAAGTGGCCGATAATTCCGGCGCACGTCGGGTCATGTGCATCAAGGTGTTGGGCGGCTCGAAGCGCCGCTACGCCTCGGTGGGTGACCTGATCGTCGTTTCGGTCAAGGAAGCCATTCCTCGTGGCCGCGTGAAGAAGGGCGACGTTCTGCGCGCCATCGTCGTGCGTACCTCGAAGGACATCCAGCGTAAGGACGGATCCGTGATCCGTTTCGACACCAACGCCGCGGTGATCGTCAACAAGTCGAGCGAGCCGATCGGGACTCGTATCTTCGGACCGGTTCCGCGCGAACTTCGCGCCAAGAACCACATGAAGATCATTTCCCTGGCTCCGGAGGTCATCTAATGGCTGCTAAAATCAAAAAGGGCGACCAGGTCGTCCTGGTGACCGGCAAGGACAAGGGCCGCAAGGGCTCTGTCACCAAGGTTGTCACCAAGGACGGTCAAGCTGAGCGCGTGATCGTTCAGGGCCTGAACATGGTCCAGCGCCACACCCGTCCGTCGCAGGGTAACCCGCAAGGCGGCATCATCAACAAGGAAGCGGCTGTGCACGTTTCCAACGTGTCTCATGTTGACTCGAACGGCAAGCCGACCCGCGTCGGTTTCAAGGTCGAAGGCGACAAGAAGGTTCGTTACGCCAAGACGACGGGAGATGTCATCAATGGCTAATGCTGAAAAGTACGTCCCTCGCGCCAAGCAGGTCTACCTGGATACCATCCGGGACGCCCTGAAGGCCGAGTTCGGCTACACCAACGAAATGCAGGTCCCCAAGCTCGACAAGATCGTCGTGAACATGGGTATCGGTGAAGCGACTGCCGACTCCAAGAAGGTCAAGAGCGCCATCAAGGATCTGGCTGCGATCACCGGTCAAAAGCCGGCGGAAACCAAGGCCCGTAACTCCATCGCCGGCTTCAAGCTGCGCGAAGGTATGGTGATCGGCGCCAAGGTGACCCTGCGCAAGGATCGTATGTACGAATTCCTCGACCGCCTGATCACCATCGCCCTGCCGCGCGTGAAAGACTTCCGTGGTCTGAACGGCAACAGCTTCGATGGTCGTGGCAACTACGCCATGGGTCTTCGCGAACACATCGTGTTCCCGGAAATCAACTACGACCAGATCGATCAGATGTGGGGCATGGACATCGTTGTCTGCACCACGGCTCCGAGTGACAAGGAAGCTAAGGCGCTTCTGAAGCATTTCCAGTTCCCGTTCACGTCTTAAGCGGGTAGAGAGAGAAAATGGCAAAGAAAAGCGCTGTAAACCGCAACGAGATGGTCAAGAAGCTGGTGGCTCAATATGCCGCCAAGCGCGAAGCCCTCAAAGCGATCGCTAACGATGAAAACCTGCCTCTGGAAGAGCGTTTCGACGCTCGCCTGAAGCTGGCCAAACTGCCCCGTAACTCGAATGCAACCCGCATTCGCAACCGTTGTGAAGTCACCGGCCGTCCGCGTGCCTACTATCGCAAGCTCCACATGAGCCGGATCGCGCTCCGTCAGCTGGCCAATCAAGGCCAGATTCCGGGCATGACCAAGGCCAGCTGGTAAGAAGGAGGATATAGAATGTTCGTCAATGATCCTCTGAGCGATATGATCGCCCGTATCAAGAACGCTGCCATGCGCAAGCGTTCGAAGGTGCTCACCCCGGCTTCCAAGCTGCGTGCCCACGTACTCGACGTCCTGAAGGACGAAGGCTACATCCGTGGTTACGAAGTCGTGGAAACACCTGGTGAATTCCCGCAGTTCGAAATCGAACTGAAGTACTTCGACGGCGCGCCGGTCATTGCGGAAATCTCCCGCGTGTCCAAGCCCGGTCGTCGTGTCTATTCGTCGATCAAGGACCTGAAGCCGGTAAAGAACGGCCTGGGTATCTCGATCTTGTCGACGCCCAAGGGCGTCATGTCTGACAACAACGCCCGCGAAAACAACGTGGGTGGTGAAGTTCTCTGCCGCGTCTATTAATAGACACGGCCGAGGACACTTAAGGCATTAGAAAGTTTTAAAATGTCCCGGATTGGTAAAAAAGCCATCGCAGTCCCGGCCAGCGTGACCATCACGCTGAACGGGCAAGACATTTCGGTGAAGGGCCCCAAGGGCGTCCAGAGCTGGACTGTTGTTGAAGAAATCGAAGTCAAGCAAGACGGCGCAAGCCTGAACGTTTCGCCGCGTGGCGAAACCGCTCGCCACCGGTCGATGTGGGGCCTGTCGCGTACGCTGATCGCCAATATGGTGAAGGGCGTGACCGAAGGTTTCGAACAGAGCCTGGAAATGGTCGGCGTTGGTTATCGCGCCGCCCTGCAAGGCAACAAGCTGGAACTCTCGCTCGGCTTCTCGCACCCTGTCATCATCGACCCGCCCGCAGGTATCACCTTCGTGGTGCCGAAGCAGACGGAAGTGAAGATTCAGGGCATCGACAAGCAACTGGTCGGTGAACTGGCGGCTAAGATCCGCAAGATCCGTCCGCCTGAGCCTTACAAGGGCAAGGGCGTTAAGTATGCTGGCGAAAAGGTTCGCCGCAAGGAAGGCAAGAAGAAGTAAGTCATGGCTCTGTCTCCTCGTGAACAATTGGCTCGTCGCGCGCAACGTAACCGTACGCGCCTCAAGAAGCTCTCCAACGGCCGCCCGCGTTTGTCGGTGTTCCGTTCGGACAAAAACATCTACGCTCAGGTCATTGATGACCAGAGCGGCGTGACCATCGTGTCCGCTTCGTCGCTGGAAGGCGGCAAGAAGCAGGGCTCGGATGCAGCGGCGGCTATCGAAGTCGGCAAGCTGGTTGCGCAACGCGCCATCGAAAAAGGCGTCAAGGACGTCGTGTTCGATCGCGGTGGCTACATCTATCACGGTCGGGTGAAGGCGCTGGCGGAAGCCGCGCGTGAAGCCGGTCTTAACTTCTAAGGGAATCGTTCATGGCCCGTCCTAGCGAAAACCGCTCCCGCGACCGCAACGAAGAACCTTCGGAATTCGTTGAAAAGCTGGTCGCTATCAACCGCGTCGCCGCCACCGTCAAGGGTGGTCGTCGCTTCTCGTTTGCTGCCCTGATGGTCGTTGGTGACCAAAAAGGCCGCGTCGGCTACGGTCATGGCAAGGCACGCGAAGTGCCTGAAGCCATCCGCAAGGCGACCGAAGAAGCCAAGAAGTCCCTGATCCGCGTTCCGCTGCGCGAATCCCGCACCCTGCACCACGACGGTTACGGCCGTTGGGGCGCCGGCAAGATTCAGATGCGCGCGGCCCCTCCGGGCACCGGCGTCATCGCGGGTGGTCCGATGCGTGCCGTTCTCGAAACCCTCGGTGTTTCGGACGTCGTCGCCAAGTCCATGGGCTCGTCGAACCCCTACAACATGGTTCGCGCCACGTTCGAAGCTCTGAAGGTGCAATCGTCGCCCCGTCAGATCGCCTCGAAGCGCGGCAAGAAGGTCGGTGACCTTCTGAAGAGCCGTGCCGATGGCGCTTCGTCGCCTGAATCGCTGGAGGGTTAAGAGATGGCTACTGTTACGATTAAGCAAACCGGTTCGCCGATCCGTCGTACCAAGGACCAGCGGGCCACGCTCGCCGGTCTCGGCCTGAACAAGATGGGCCGTGTCTCCGTTCTGGAAGACACTCCCTCGGTTCGCGGCATGATCGCCAAGGTCGCCCACATGGTAGCGATTGTTGAGTAAAAGATTTGAGCCCGTCCGCTGACAAAATCGGCCGACGGGCTTGATCTCTTCTGGAGCGTGCTGTAACAGGCGCGCTTCTTTGCTCTTAAAAGGGCAAATTATTTTTCAAGCCGAGTTGGTCTTCTGACCAGCGCATTATTCATCAGTGCCCTCAAGCAGCGAAGCGATAGGGCAACAAAAAAGGCAAAATACGATGACAAAGTTGAATGAACTCCGCGACAATCCTGGCTCCACCAAGGGCCGTATGCGCGTTGGCCGTGGTCCCGGTTCGGGCAAGGGCAAGACCGCCGGTCGCGGTGTCAAGGGTCAGAAGTCCCGTTCGGGCGTTTCGCTCCTGGGCTTTGAAGGCGGCCAGATGCCGCTGTACATGCGCATGCCCAAGCGCGGTTTCAACAATCCTTTCGCCCTCAAGTTCGCTGAAGTGAACCTGTGGCGCCTGCAACAGGCGATCGACGCCGGCAAGCTCGACGCCAAGGGCGACATCGATGCGGCTGTCCTGGTTGCTGCCGGTGTTATCCGTCGTGAACTCGACGGCGTGCGTCTGCTCGGCGAAGGTGAACTGACTGCGAAGCTGTCGCTTAAGGTCTATTCCGCTTCCGCCGGCGCCATCAAGGCTGTGGAAGCTGCGGGTGGCTCGGTCGTGCAAAAGCGTACCGAAGTCGAAGCCAAGGTCGTCGCTCGCGCCGAAAAGGTCGCCGCTGCTAAGGCTGCGCGCAAGGCTTAAGCCAAACTGATTGGCCGGGTTATGCCCGGCCAAGTATGTCGTGCATTTGACGTTTCGACATGCGTACCCCATATGGGTCGGAATGGGTGAGGGCGGTTTCTCAAGAATCGCATATAACCCCATCCGACCCTTTTGGGTGATCATAAGGGCGCAGGCGCCCCATGCGAATTTGAGGACTTTATGGCTTCTGCTGCTGAACAACTCGCCGCCAATATGAATTTCGGCGCCTTTTCCAAGGCGACCGATCTCCACAAGCGTTTGCTCTTTACGCTCGGCGCGCTGATCGTCTACCGACTCGGCACCTATGTGCCGCTGCCGGGCATCAACATGGTGGCGTTCACGCAGGCCTTCTCCGGCCAGTCGAACGGCATTTTCGGCATGATGAACATGTTCGCCGGGGGCGCAGTTGAGCGCATGGCGGTGTTCGCGCTGAACCTGATGCCCTACATCTCGGCCTCTATCATCATCCAGTTGATGGGCTCCGTCTATGCGCCGTGGGAAAAGCTGCGCAAGGAAGGCGGCGAAGCCGGCCGCAAGCAACTCAATCAATATACCCGTTACCTGACGGTCGTTCTGGCCCTGATCCAGTCCTTCGGTATCGCGTCTGCGATGCAGACCTCGGGTCTGGCCATCCAGTCCGGTCCTTTCTTCATCATTACCGCTGTGGCCACCCTGACCGGCGGCACGCTGTTCCTGATGTGGCTGGGTGAGCAGATCACCTCGCGCGGCATCGGCAACGGTTCGTCCATGATCATCTTCGCCGGTATCGTCGCGGTTCTGCCGCGCACCGTCGGCAGTCTGCTCAGCATGGGCTCTACCGGTGACATCGGTCCGGCCTCGCTGATCCTTATCGTCGCGGTCCTGATCGCCGCCATCGTCTTTATCGTGTTCATGGAGCGCTCGCAGCGCCGTCTGCTGGTCCAGTATCCGAAGCGCCAGGTTGGCAACAAGATCATGGGCGGTGAATCGTCCTTCATGCCGCTGAAGGTCAATACGGCCGGTGTCATTCCGCCGATCTTCGCCTCGTCGCTGCTGCTGATGCCGACCTCCGTCCTGGCTTTCGTTGGCCAGAACCCGGACAAGATCCCGAGCTGGTTGCAATGGCTGCCGTCGATGAGCGCGCAACTGACGCATGGCCACCCGATCTTCATGATCCTCTACGCGGCCATGATCATCTTCTTCACCTTCCTCTACACCTCGCTGGTCTTCAATCCGGACGAGACGGCGGAAAACTTGCGCAAGTACGGCGGCTTCCTGCCGGGCATTCGTCCTGGCAAGCGTACGGCGGAATATCTCGATTTCGTTCTGACCCGCATTACGGTTCTTGGCGCGGCTTACATCACCATCGTCTGCCTTCTTCCGGAATTCATGATTTCGGCGCTGGGCAACAGCTTCTACTTCGGCGGCACCTCGATCCTGATCGTGGTGACCGTGACCATGGATACCGTGGCGCAAATCCAGTCTCACCTTCTGGCCCACCAGTATGATGGCCTGATCAAGAAATCCAAGCTCAAGACGGGCAGCAAGTCGGCAGCCGCCGGCACCCGCGGAAGGATCGGTCGATGAACATCATCCTGTTTGGTCCCCCCGCGGCGGGCAAGGGTACGCAAGCAAAGCGTCTGGTCACGACGCGCGGCATGGTTCAGCTCTCGACGGGCGACATGCTGCGGGCCGCGATCAAGGCGGAAAGCGAACTTGGCCTCAAGGTCAGGGATATCCTGGCCACGGGTGGTCTGGTTTCGGATGAGATCGTGATCGACCTGATCAAGGGAAATTTGCCGGCCGCGGAAGCCGCCGGTGGCGCTATCTTCGACGGTTTCCCGCGTACTGTGGCGCAGGCCGAAGCCCTCGATGCCATGCTCGGTGAGCGCGGCGCGAAGATCGACAAGGTTGTCCGCCTCAAGGTGGACGAGCAGGCCCTGGTGACGCGGATTGAAACCCGCTTCGCCGAAGAAGGTCGTTCGGATGACAATCCGGAAGCCTACAAGGTGCGCCTGGCGGCTTATAATGCCCAGACCGCGCCGTTGCTGCCTTACTACGCGGCGCAGGGCAAGCTTTACGAGATCGACGGCATGGGTGCGGTGGAAGATGTCGCTGCCCGTATCGAAGGGGCGCTGGCCTAGGGCTCAGGCCTGAAACGAGATTCGCCAGAGGTCGTGAAAGCGATCTTTGGCTCGGGCATCTGCCCAAAAGACGGAGATGCGAAGCACCTTTGGCGCCGAGCATTCAGATAAGATTAAAAAAGTATAACCAGACTTCGTTTGGTTTGCTTTTTTAAAACTAAACCATTGACGGGAGCCAAAACCCTTCTATAAGGGCAGCTTCCGCGAAATCGCGCGTATGAATCACGGTCGGCCTGACTATTCGGGGTGACCGGGGGGCATACGTGTCACCTTTCGTTTTTTAGACGTGTTCTGCGGAATACGTTGCAGGAGATACCTCAAGTGGCCCGTATTGCAGGCGTCAATATTCCGACCAACAAGCGCGTAGTGATCGCGCTTCAATATATTCACGGCATCGGCGCCAAGCACGCTGAAGAGATTGTTCAGAAGGTCGGCATCGAAGATGCGCGCCGTGTCAATCAGCTTTCGGATGCCGAAGTGCTGCAAATCCGCGAAACCATCGATCGGGACTATACGGTCGAGGGCGATCTGCGCCGTGAAGTTTCCATGAACATCAAGCGCCTTATGGACCTGGCCTGCTACCGCGGCCTGCGTCACCGTAAGGGTCTGCCCGTGCGCGGTCAGCGTACTCATACCAACGCGCGCACGCGCAAAGGTCCGGCGAAGCCCATCGCCGGCAAGAAGAAGTAAGGAATAGTCTGACCAATGGCTAAAGAACCTTCCCGCGTTAAAAAGCGCGAACGCAAGAATATCACCTCGGGTGTGGCTCACGTCAACGCCTCGTTCAACAACACCATGATCACGATCACCGACGCGCAAGGCAACACCGTGTCCTGGTCGTCGGCTGGCACTATGGGCTTCAAGGGCTCGCGTAAAAGCACCCCTTACGCCGCTCAGGTTGCTGCCGAAGACGCTGGCAAGAAAGCCATCGAGCACGGTGTCAAGACTCTGGAAGTCAGCGTCGCTGGTCCGGGTTCGGGCCGTGAATCGGCTCTGCGCGCCCTGCAGGCTGTTGGCTTCACCATCACCACCATCCGTGATGTGACCCCGATCCCGCACAACGGCTGCCGTCCGCCGAAGCGTCGTCGCGTTTAATTTATTATTCCCTATTTTTTTAGTCGCTCTGCCGATTTGGCAGGGCGACCTTTCCTGTCTTGAGGGACGTAAATGATCGAAAGAAACTGGCAACAGCTTATTCGTCCCGAGAAGCCACAAGTCGAAGCGGGTTCCGATCCTTCGCGCAAGATGCGTCTTGTCGCGGAGCCTCTGGAGCGCGGTTTTGGCGTGACCCTCGGTAACGCGCTGCGTCGCGTACTCCTCTCCTCGCTGCAAGGCGCGGCTGTCACCTCCGTCCAGATTGACGGCGTGGTGCACGAATTCTCCTCCATCGAAGGCGTCCGCGAAGACGTCGTCGACATTATCCTGAACATCAAGCAACTGGCGCTGCGCATGCACGCCGAAGGTCCGAAGCGCATGGTTCTGCGCGCGTCGGGTGCTGGTCCGGTCACCGCCGGCCAGATTGATGTGCCTGCCGATATCGAGGTCCTCAACCCCGAACACGTGATTTGCACGCTGGACGAGGGCGCGTCTGTGCGCATGGAATTCACCATCCAGAACGGCAAGGGTTATGTTCCCGCCGATCAGAACCGTCCGGAAGACGCCCCGATCGGCCTCATCGCCGTCGATGCGCTCTATTCGCCGGTGAAGAAGGTGGCCTATCGCGTTGAGCCGACTCGTCACGGTCAATGGCTCGACAAGGACAAGCTCATCCTCGACGTCGAAACCAATGCGGCAATCACGCCGGTTGACGCGGTCGCTTTCGCGGCGCGCATCCTGCAGGATCAACTGCAAATCTTCATCACCTTCGAAGAGCCTAAGGCTCCTGTGGTTGAAGAAGGTAAGCCTGAGTTGCCGTTTAATCCGGCCCTGCTCAAGAAGGTTGACGAACTCGAACTGTCGGTCCGTTCGGCCAACTGCCTGAAGAACGATAACATCGTCTATATCGGCGATCTTATCCTCAAGACGGAATCCGAAATGCTGCGCACGCCGAACTTCGGCCGCAAGTCGCTCAACGAAATCAAGGAAGTTCTTGCTTCCATGAACCTGAGCCTCGGCATGGATATCCCGAACTGGCCGCCGGAAAACGTTGAAGACCTGGCCAAGAAATTCGAAGATCAAATCTAGAAGTTCTGCTATAAGTTAAGGTGAGCCCGGATGAGCAATCATCCGGGCTTCCTTTTTTTAGGAACTGGTTTTTTCAGTTTCTGACTTGCCGCGAAAGACCAAAACCTTGTCGCGGTAATTTCCAGGCATTTCGCTTGGACGTCTGGAACGGGCAGGGGCCGATCGGTTGCTGACCTTTGTTTTCAGGCTCGCTTTTGGGAGACCGGACGCGCTGCATGCCGCCGGTCTTTTGGAGAACTTATTATGCGTCACGGTTCAGGCCATCGCAAACTCGGTCGTACATCTTCGCACCGTATCGCCATGTTCGCCAATATGGCAGCTTCGCTTATCAAGCACGAACAAATCGTCACCACCCTGCCGAAGGCCAAGGAAATCCGTCCCTTCGTCGAGAAGCTGGTGACCCTGGCCAAGTCGGGCACCCTGCACGACCGCCGCATCGCCATTTCGCGCGTCCGCGACGTGACCCAGGTCGGCAAGCTGTTCGAAGTCCTCGGCAAGCGCTACGCCGATCGTAACGGCGGCTATATCCGCATCATGAAGGCCGGCTTCCGCCACGGCGATAACGCCCCGATGGCGATCATCGAGTTCGTCGATCGCGACGAAGCTGCCAAGGGCCTCGACTCCGGTCCGGTGTATGAAGCCGCTGGCGATGAAGAATAGGTTTCGACCCACAGGTCAATCCTTAGAAACCCCCGGTTCGCCGGGGGTTTTTTATTGCGCCGCACCCATTTTTACGATTTGGTTACATCTGTTAACGGAGGCGTGATCAAACGTCATGAAGCGTTATTTCGCGTTTCATAAAAAGACGGTTAGCATTTAGTCTAGGCAAGGCCCTGTGCGCCCTGTCTTTTGAGTTCATCGCATTTCAAGGAGGGTAACATGATTGACGATTACGCTATCGCCGACCCGGCCGAACAGACGCTGGAAGCGTCAGGCGATATGAGCCTGTCACCGGAACAAGGACAGGACGCCGATACCACGACACCGCTGTTCTCTTCGCCTGTGCTGGATCGTATCCGCACCAGCGATTAAACTAAAGTCCGTTCAGTAGGAAAGGCCTCCGTTCACGCGGGGGCTTTTTTAATGCTTGCTGACAGAAACGGACAGCCAGCGACTTAGAACCGGTGCCTAGACTTGGCGTATCGGCGTAATGCCGTTACAGAGTCTGTATAACAAGGAAGACCGGACATGTCGGAAACGCCTGTAGCTGCCCCACGTAAAGCCGCCGCCGTCTTTATTCTGGTGACGGTCTTCCTCGATATGCTGTCAATCGGGGTGATCATTCCGGTGCTGCCCAATCTGATCAAGGCCTTCCTCGGCGGCTCGGTGTCCGAGGCCGGCCTTTGGACGGGCATTTTCGGCGCGGCCTGGGGGCTGGCGCAGTTCATCTTCTCACCGATCCAGGGCGGCCTGTCCGACGCCATCGGCCGTCGGCCGGTCATTCTGGCCTCGAACTTCGGCACCGGTGTCGATTTTCTGTTCATGGCGCTGGCACCCGGCCTGTGGTGGCTGTTGGCGGGCCGGATCATCTCGGGCATCACCTCGGCGAGCATTTCAACCGCCTACGCCTATATGAGCGATGTCACGGCGCCGGAAAAGCGCGCCAGCGTCTACGGCCTGATGGGCGCGGCCTTTGGCGTCGGTTTTGTGGTCGGGCCCAGCCTCGGCGGTGTGCTGGGCGGCGGGCTGCACTGGGGACCGATCCAGTTTGATGGCAACAACCACTATCCGTTTTTCTTCGCTGCGGCCTTAAGCCTGTGCAACTTCCTCTATGGCCTGTTCGTCCTGCCGGAATCGCTGCCGAAGGAAAAACGCAAACCGTTCAGCTTCCGCACCTCGAATCCGATCGGCGCCATCAAATTCCTGGCGCGCTCGGCGCAGGTGATGCGCCTGTCGTTCATGTATTTCCTGCTGATGTTCGGTCAGAGCGTCTTCCCGACCACCATGGTGCTCTATGCTGGTTACCGCTTCGGCTGGGGACCGACACAGGTGGGGCTGATGCTGGCTGTGGTGGGTATCCTGTCGGCCATCGTGCAGGGCGGGCTGACCGGCATGATCACCAAATGGATTGGTGAACGCAAGGCCATGTATATCGGCATTGTGGCCTCTTTGATCGCCTATATCGGTTATGGTCTGGCCCCGAACGGGATGGTCTTCGTGGCCTTCATCTCGGTTGGCTGCCTTGGAGGGCTGGCCATGCCCAATATCCAGTCGCTGATGAGCAGCAAGGTCGATCCGAAAGAGCAGGGCACCCTGCAGGGCTCGAACATGAGCCTGACGACCCTTGGCAATATCGTGGCGCCGCTGATCTTCGGCTTTGTGCTCTCCACGGTGACCAGGCCCGGCGTGGCCATGCTCTATAGCGGCGCAGCCTTTCTGGTGGCGGC
>NZ_AQWM01000052.1 GCF_000376105.1 Asticcacaulis benevestitus DSM 16100 = ATCC BAA-896 | reverse complement strand
CGTGTGCTGGACCGCCCAGACATCCCACTACACACAAACGGTTCGGAAAACGACATCCGCTCTATCGTGACAAAGCGCAAAATATCAGGCGGGACCATGAGCGACGCCGGAAAGGCCGCCCGAGATGCCATGCTCGGCCTGATGAAAACCTGCGCAAAGCTCAAGATCTCGTTCTACCGATTCCTTGGCGACCGCTTCACAGTCCAAGACGCTCCATACGTCCAAAAGCTACCAACCCTCGTCAGGCTCGCAGCAACGTAGCTGCACCGGAATGTGCCCCGGTTACGCAAGACCCTCGTAACCTCCTGAATTTATTCGCGAACCAATTAGAGCAAACAATGCATTCTTTTCTGCGTTCCATGCCTCGTTCGGCACGATCCTCTTCGGAGACCCCAAATCCCTACAATCGCTCTTTGAACTGAGTCTGCCGCCACGCCTACCGACCCAAAGATAGCTTCGATCTCCGCGAGCACGAACGCGCGCGACTGGCGGCCATAGGCCAGCAGGATGTCGCCCGCACCTGCGCCAAGCATGTTCTGGATACAGTCTCAAGGCCCCACAGGATATTCCCTTTGACAATACGTCATTTGACGGTGTGAACTCGCTTCAGGTGTTTGCTACTCAGCAGGGGGAAACTATGACGGCCATCATAAAAACAATTGCAGTGGCGCTTACGGCGATGGTGCTTGGGTCAAGTCAGATCGCCATGGCGCAGACGCCGACGCCCGCCCCCACAAAGATAACCTCGGCACTCGAAGTGCATAATATCGCCGGCGACTTCCTGACCTTCTGGGACGCAACCCAGGACAAGCCGATGGTCGAACGCGTGGCGATCTTCAAGCGTGACGTGGCGTCGAAATTTCCCAGCTTCTACGGTATAGAGCGCTTCGGCGGCAAGGCGACCTGGGCCTTCCGCGACGGCACGATCGAGACGTCTATCAACGAGTTCGGCCCTATCCGCGACGCCTACGCCGCCAAGGTCGCTTCGATCGACAAGGCGCTGCCGCGCAACACCGAGGTCTTCATGAAGGCTTTCCCCGATTTTCATCCAGAGAGTCCGGTGTGGATTCTCCATTCTCTCGGTGAAATGGATGGCGGCACGCGTGAGATCGACGGAAAGTCCGTTCTGGTCTTCGGCGTCGACGGCATGGTGAAATTCCACAATAAGAACGTCCATGACGAATCTGCCTTCTTCCATCATGAGCTGTTCCATATCTACCACGCCCCCCGGCTCGGCCCCTGCGCTGAAACATGGTGTTCGTTATGGCGCGAGGGCCTGGCGGTCTACGCGTCATCGAAACTCGACCCCTACGCCAGCGAAGACGAACTTCTCTTGACCCTGCCGGACAATATGGCTGCGGCGACGCGCGCGAAACTGCTGCCATCCTTACTAGCCCTGAAGGCCCTTCTGATGACGAAGGATCAGGCGACATATTCCGACCTGTTCCAGTTCGGGGGTCCTAAGGTGTCGGACCTGCCACAACGTCGCGGCTATTATCTCGGCTTCCTGATCGCGCAGGAACTGGGGCAAACCTATGATCTGCATACCCTGGCCAATATGCCTGCCGTTCAGGCCCAACCCCTCGTCGCGAAAGCGGTCGATCAGTTGATAACCCGGGCGAACCTAGCCCATACTGGTGGATAAAGATATCGGTGGGGAACACCTGTATGAAAAAACACAGAGAGAAGCTTCGTACCGCAGTCAGGTTCTGCGATGAAAGGAAACGACGATGACCTACTATGCTGGATTAGATGTGGCTTTGCGTACGGCGCGGCCGAATATACCGATCGGCTCGCCAAAGGCATGCTAGCTAAGAGGTTGACCGCTGGCTGGCCATGGGCCACACCGACATGCGCAGCGGCTTCAACCGGTTGTCGCTGATTGTGCAGGAAACGCTTCAGCGAGACCCTCATAGCGGCCATCTCTTCGTCTTCCGCAGACGCCAGGCCGACAGGATCAAAATCATCTGGCATGATGGCCAGGGCGCCTGCCTTTTCCATAAACGCCTTGAGCGCGATCGGTTTATCTGGCCGGCCGTCAAGGACGGCTCGGTCAGCATATCGAGCGCACAGCTGGGGTATCTTCTGTCCGGAATCGATTGGCGCAATCCGCAGATGACGTGGTCGCCGCAGGCGGTGGGATAGGGCTTCGAAAGGCGCTACAAAGCGCACTTTGAGTTGATATAAGGCCATACAAAATAAGGGTTTGTGACTCCCTTAGGTATGGATGAGCCTAATCAAATCAAGGCCAAAAGCGAAGCCTTCGATGCCGATGGATCTGGCAGCCGCTCACGCCATGATCCTTGAAGAGCGGCGGGCACGTCTGGCGGCGGATCTGAAGGTGGCTCAGGCCAAAGCAGAGGCCTCCGAAACGGAGGCCCTGGTCGAGCATCTCAAACTGCAAATCCTCAAGCTACGACGGCAGATTTATGGCGTGTCCAGCGAGCGGACGGCACGTTTATCTTGCGCAAATCAGCGCTTCTCTTTAGGCATCGTGCTAGGGGCGGCAACTTTTGCGCCTGATCTTATGGATGCAACATGTCTGGCAGAATTTCTCTCGATGAGGCAGATGTTCGTATTCTGAGCGCACTACAAGAAGACGGCACGCTGTCGGTCGCTGCCGTGTCAGAAATCGTTCACCTGTCGCAAAACGCGTGTTGGCGCCGTATGAAGCGCCTCGAAGAAGAACGCGTCATCACCAAGCGTGTGACCTTGCTGAACCCGGAACGTCTGGGGCTGGAACTGATAGTGTTTGTCAGCATAAAAACGAGCGAGCACAGCGAAGAGTGGCTCAGCAATTTTGCCAAGGTCGTTCACGATATGCCGGAGGTGGTGGAGTTTTATCGCATGACCGGCGAGGTCGATTACCTTCTCAAGCTCAAGGTCGAAAACATGGCGGCCTATGACAGGGCCTATAAGCGGCTGATTTCCCAAGTTCGAATTACCGACGTCAGTTCGGCCTTCGCTATGGAGGAGATCAAGCATACGACCTCGCTACCGTTGAAGGTCATCAACTAACCTCTGTGTACCAAATAGAACAGAGATCAATATGCAATAAACCAAATTAAATTTGCATTTTTTGAATTGTTTTAGATCATACGTCCCAATTTACGCAATTTTCACCCAAATTTTGGTGGGGATTTTTTTGAACCCCTTGTGTTAGGTTTGATGCGGTCCTCCGTTTAATTGATCGGAAGACATCGCCCCCTAATCCTGTCCGACCCTTGGTAGCTTATGTCCTGCGCATCCCCCCGCTCTCTTAATACCCGCTTAATCGCCAGCCACGCCGATGGCAAAACAGCGCGTCAGACGCCGGCGCCCGCCGTGCAGCGTGGCTCCACTATTCTTCTGGAATCGGCTAGGGACATCTACGACACATCGCAACAGACCTACGGTCGCGGGGGGCTTACAACGCACGTGTTGCTGCGTGACATGCTGGCCAAACTGGAAAACGCGGACGACGTGACGCTTTATCCCTCCGGACTGGCCGCCATTACTGGCGCCATACTGGCCCTCACTAGCGCGGGCGATGAGGTGCTGGCCGTCGATACCATCTACGGCCCAACCCGGCGCTTTTTTGAAGGCATGTTGCGCCGCTTTGGCGTCACCACCCGTTATTTCGCGCCCGAGGCCACGGCTGATGACATAGCCGGCCTCCTAACCGAAAAAACACGTCTTATTTTTCTGGAATCGCCTGGTTCGCTGACGTTTGAAATCCAGGATGTGCCGGCCATCGCCGCTATGGCGCGCAAGGCCGGTGTCCTCACCATCATCGATAACAGCTATGCTGCCGGCGTTTTATTCAAACCGCTCGATCATGGTGTTGATGTCAGTGTCCAGGCTCTGACCAAATATGTTTGTGGTCACTCCGATGCTTTCATGGGCATGGCGGCAGCAAAGGGACCATCTGTAACACTCCTTAAAGCGGCTTACCGTGAGGTGGGCTGGATGGTCTCACCGGATGACGCCTATACGGCTATCCGCGGCTTGAGAACCCTATGTACGCGCATGGCGCAGCATGCCGCCTCCGCCCAGACCGTGGCAACCTGGATGCAAGTTCAGCCACAGGTCCGAACGGTTCTTTGCCCCGCCTTGCCTGACGATCCCAACCATCGCATTTGGGCGCGCGATTTCTCGGGCATCAATGGTCTGGTAGGCTTTGAGTTTCATCCTGAATATGCCGATCAGGTCGAGGCATTTCTCAATAGTCTCAAGGTTTTTGGCCTCGGCTATTCATGGGGTGGTTTTGAAAGCCTCGCCATCAACGCCAATCCACAACTGAAACAGCGCGTGTGTCGCGACGGCATCGAGACCGGCCCACTCATTCGGCTGCATACAGGACTTGAAAACGTCGATGACCTGATCTCGGATCTGGCCCAGGCCTTTGATGGCCTTGTTGTTAATGCCGAAAGTCCGCGCACAGACCTTCAGCACGCAAATGCGGTCTGACGCCTAAACCCTCACATCAATAAATCTAAATTGATTTGGTGGTGATTTACTATATGGTCAGTGTACCATTTGGAACACTGACGCTACTGAACAAAAAAATGTGTCTGCACCTAATACGGCAAAGCGCCTAAGGTTAAGCTCCCAGCCCCCTGATGCGCTTTGAAATTTCAGTTAAATCGAAGGGGATTACATGTCTTTACGCACCACCTTGCTAACCGCGTCAGCTCTCACGGCCCTCGTCGCGGCACCCGTTCTGGCTCAGGAAACCGCCACCTCAGAGGCGACCACCGAAGTAATTGTTACCGGTTCGCGCGGCAAACCGCGCACAGTGACCTCCAGCCCCGCCCCTATTGACATCATCAGCGCTGACCAGATCAGCAAGCTGGCCGGTAGCTTGCAATTGCGCGATGTCCTGACGCAACTCGTCCCGTCCTATCAGGCCATGGCCGTCGGTAGTTCGTCGCAGGATAGTATCGTGCGCCCGGCGGGCCTTCGCGGCATGTCCGGCGTCCACGTCCTTGTTCTGATCAATGGACAGCGCCGCCACAACAGCGCCTCGATCAACCTCAATTCGGGCAACGTATCGGCCGGTGCCAATCCGGTAGACGTCGACCTGATACCGGCCAGCGCCATCGACCATATCGAAATCCTGCGCGACGGCGCCGCCGCCCAATATGGCTCGGACGCGATTGCCGGTGTCATCAATATTATTCTAAAGACCAACAAGACGGGCAGTTCCGGAAGCGTGGAGGCGGGCCAACGCTTTGAGGGTGATGGCACAACCATCTCGGCGCAGGCATCGCAGGGCTTTGCCCTACCGCACAATGGCTCCACCACGGTGTCGCTCGCGATCAAGAGCAGCGACAAGGTCGTGCGCAATTCCGACGTGACCGGTACCCTGTACGACACCATTGGTGGCAAGCCCGATCCGCGTGAAGCCTCGGCCAATCGTCGCACTTATCAGGGTGGGCTACCGGAAATCAAGAGCCTCGACCTGGTGACCAACACCGTCATTCCCGTCACAGATACGACCCAGTTCTTCGCCACGACCACCTTCACAACCCGTAACGCCCGTGCCGGTCAGGCCGGTCGCAAGCCCAACGCCAACAGCAACATTACGGCGATCTATCCGAACGGTTTCACACCGTATTACACCATGAAGGAATATGACTTCCAGCTCTCGGCCGGACTCAAGACTACCTTCAAGGGCTGGGACAGCACACTTGGCACGACCTTTGGTCGCGACCATGTCATTAACGGTGCGGACAATTCGCTCAATGCTTCACTGGGCGCCGCCAGCCCCACCAGCTTCGAGACCTACAGCTCTCAGTTCGATCAGTGGACCACCAATCTCGACCTGACGCGCCATTTCGATGTGTTGGGCGGCAAGGCCTTGCAGGTGTCGACCGGCGCAGAGTTCCGTCACGAAAACTACCAGACCCATGCGCTCGATGAAGCGGCCTACGCCAACGGCGGCTACTATTACACCTCCGGCACCAACAAGGGCAAACCGGCCCTGACCGGCGCTCAGGGCGCCATCATCGTCCTGCCCGGCGACGAAGCCGATATTTCACGCAATGTCACCGCCGCCTATGTCGATCTGGCGCTCGACGTCACACCGAAGTGGCTGGTCACCGCCGCTGCCCGTTTTGAAACCTATGACGACAGCGCCGGCGACGTGGTGAGCGGCAAGGTCTCAACGCGCTACACGGTCAATGACTGGCTGACCTTGCGCGGCGCCGCCTCGACCGGGTTCCGTGCCCCATCGCTGGCCCAGATGGGTTATGCCCAGACCGGCACGCAATTCAATCTGGTCGGCACCACCTATCAATTGATTGAATCGAAGATCGTCAAGACCGACTCCGCGGTCGGCGTGGCGCTGGGCGCCCAGCCCCTCAAGCCGGAAACGTCGCGCAACTACAGCGCCGGATTTGCCCTGACACCCGGCCACGGCTTCACCCTGACGCTCGATGCCTATCAGATCGAACTGGATGATCGTATTCAGCTGACCGGCCTGCTCTCCAGCGCCGGCGTCAAAGCCATCCTGATTGCCAACGGCTTCTCCGGCAATCAGTATGTGCGCTATTTCACCAATGCCATCGACACAACAACCAAGGGCATCGATCTGGTTGCCACCTATAATCTCTCAACCGAGCGATTTGGCCGTTTCCGCACGACACTCGGCTACAACCACAATGAAACCGAGATCGACAAGATCGCGCCGACGCCGGACGTACTGGCCGGTTTAGGCCTGACCCTGTTTGACCGTCAGACCCAGGGCTACATCACCGAACTTCAGCCGAAAGACAAGGTCATTCTCGGCCTCGACTGGAGCGCTGGTCCCTATGCTGTCAATATCAAGGAAACCCGTTACGGCGAGTTCAGCCTGTTGGGCGCGACGGCAGCGACCGACCAGAAGTTCGGCGCCAAGTTCATCACCGATCTGGAGGTGTCGCGTGCCTTCGGCGACGGCTACCGCATCGCGATCGGGGCTTACAATCTGTTGGACGTCTACCCCGATAAAAACACCATCGCCAACACCATCGGCAGCTCGACTTACGCTGCCTACTCCCCCTTCGGCGGCTACGGCGGATATTACTACGCCCGCCTGTCGTGGAAGATGTAGCGCCTAGAGCTACAGTGTAGAGCGTACCTGCAAGGCGTATAAAGGGACAGTGTTCGCCGGGATCACTGTCCCCCCTTCCTCCCACGAGGCCTCCATGTTCATGTCTTTTTCCACTAAATCTTCAATCCGCTTTCTGACCACAAGCGCTGTAGCGCTGGCCATGCTGATGTCCGCCGCACATGCCCAGGTCAGCCTTCAGGATCGCCGGCCGGTTCTGAAAGGCATTGAAACGGTCGACGACCCGCGCCGAATTCCGCGAAAACCCGCCGCCAAAAAAAGCAAGATCACCGTGCTGCGCGGCGGTCGTGTCTTTGATGCCGTCTCGGCTGCCGCACGCTCTGCCACAGTTGTTATCGAAGACAACCATATCCGCGCCATTCTGCCGGCAAGCTCAACCGATTGGCCGACCGAGGCTCGCGTGATCGACGTCACCGGCGAGACCGTCATGCCCGGCCTGATAGACATGCACGTCCACCTGACCTATCCCGACAGCGACGCCAATATCGACGAACAGGGCAGCGCGGTTGATGGCGCCATGCGCGGTACACGCAATTTGCGCTGGCTGATTGAATCCGGTTTCACCTCTGTGCGCGACCTGAACGGCGTCGGTGAAGCCCCCTATGTGCTGGCGCAATGGAGCGCCGACAACGCGATCCCGGCCCCGCGCGTTTTCACTGCCGGCCATATCATCACCGGCACGGGGGGCCATGCCACCGAACGTCCCCTCACCCCGACGCACGGCCATGACTACGCTATTGAGGTCAACGGCGCCGATGCCTGGCGCGGGGCGGTCCGTCAGGTTTTCAAGGATGGCGCCAGCGTCATCAAGATCGCCAGCCATTTCGCACCAGATGAAGTTGAGGCCGCCGTCGATGAAGCCCACCGCCTCGGTCTGAAGGTGACTTGCGACTGCGAGGGCATCTATACCGAAATGGCCGTCAAGGCCGGCATCGACATGATCGAACACCCGCTGCCGCGAACCGATGCCACCATCACCCTGATGGCGAAGAACCATACTGCCTCGGTTCCGACGCTTCAGGTCTACCAGAATGTCATCGACCGCAATGGCGGTTTCTATGGCTCGACCTCGCGCCGTTTCGCCATGACCAGCCAGGATGATTTCGACGTCTTCAAGAAGATGAAGGCGGCCGGCATCGCTATGGGGGTCGGCACTGATACCATCGGTGACGCCAACAAGATGATTCCCAATGTCTATATCGCCGAGCTGAAATGGTTCGTCAAAGGCGGCTATAGCCTGGCGGATACCTTGAAAGCGGCCACCATCGTCAATGCCCGCCTGCTCGACATGGACGACAAGATCGGCAGTCTGGAAGCCGGCAAGCTGGCTGACATTCTGGTCGTGCGTGGCAATCCCGACCAATCACTCGACGATCTGCAAAAGGTCGATCTGGTGATCAAGGACGGTATTTTTTATGTCGAGAACGGCCAGTTGGTGACGCCGCGCCATGTCGCGCAACCCCTGCTCAAGCCATCGCCCCCCGAGACAACCAAGTAATCCTTTCCTCATGCCGATCGGAGTTGTGTTTTGACCTCTGCTGTGCCGACCTCTGAAACCGTAAAAGCGCCTCCGTCGAAAAAAGCCGTCGCCAAGGCGTTGGGCTCGGCCATGATCGGCAACTGGTTCGAACTGTTCGACTTCATCATCTACGGCTATTTCGCCGCCCAGATCGGCCGCGCCATGTTTCCGGCCGCCGATCCCCTGACCTCAATCCTGTCCAGCTTCGCCACCTATGGCGTTGGCTTCGTCATGCGTCCGATAGGCTCGATCGTGCTGGGGTCTTTGGGTGATCGCTTCGGTCGCAAGTTTTCGCTGATCATCACCATGTTCCTGATGGCGGCCTCGACCGGCATCACCGGCATGATCCCGTCCTATGCCCATATCGGTTACGCCGCGCCGGTCCTTCTGGTTATTTGTCGCTTGGTGCAAGGTTTTGCCGCCGGCGGAGAATGGGGTGGCGCCACAACCTTTATCGTCGAATATGCTCCACCCCACCGGCGCGGCCTGTTTGGCGCGCTGCAACAGCTCAGCACATCGCTGGCCGTCGTCTCCGCCGTCTGCACGGCCCTGGTGCTCAATCTCGTATTACCGGCCTCAGCGGTCGACGCCTGGGGCTGGCGTATCCCCTTCCTGCTCGGCATTCTGGTTGCCCCGGTCGGCTTCTATCTGCGCGCCCATGTCGAGGACACCCCGCACTACACGGCCGAGGCAGACGCTACACCGGTCAAACCCCTGCGCGAAGCCCTGACCCAGCATGGCCGCGCCGTCGCCACCATCTTCGGCAGCGTCATTATATGGACGGTTGCGGGCTACACGTTCGGCGCCTTCCTCGTCAGCTTCGCTATCCGCATCCTCAAGGTGGCGCCGAGCATCGCTTATACCGGCACCTTGGTCGGGGCGCTTGCCAATATCCTCGTCATTCCTATGGCCGGATTCCTGTCGGACAAGATCGGCCGCAAGCCCTTCCTATTGATGAGCGCCGGCGGCTTCCTGATTCTCGCCTATCCGCTTTTTGCCTATATGGATCATGCCCGCACTGGCGCCTCCGTCATCCTGACCACGGCGGTGGCGGGGATCTTCAGCGGCCTGTTCAGCGGTGTGGGCCCCACCTTCCTGTGTGAACAACTGCCGACCCGTGTGCGCTATACCGCGCTGTCGATCGGCTATAACGGCGCCGTCATGCTGTTCGGCGGCTTCGCCCCCTTCATCGCCACCCTGCTGGTGCAACAGACCGGCTCCAATATCGCGCCCGCTTTTTACGTGATGGCGGCCGCTTTTATCTCCTTCACGGTGATCGCCTTCACACCCGACCGCTTCCGGAACCCTTCCCTATGATCCACAAAACCGCCGCCATCGCCGCGTTCGCATGCCTGCTGATGACCACAACGGCGCTCAGTGCGCCTGCCAAGGCGCCCGTAAGCACGCCCCAGGCGGTTCTGGGTCATGTCATGGGAGAAGATCGCTATGTGCCCAATTATAGCGACACCGTAAAATACTGGCAGGTGCTGGCGTCACAAAGCGATCGCATCCAATTGGTCGATATCGGCGCAACCACCGAGAAACGCCGTCAGATCATGGCTATCGTCTCATCGCCGGAAAACCTCGCCCTGCTCGAAACCTACAAGGACATCTCCGCGCGTCTTGGTCGCGCCGAGGGCCTCACGGACGATGAGGCGCGCGCCCTTGCCGCCAAAGGCAAGTCGGTCGTCTGGGTTGATGGCGGCATCCATGCCAGCGAGGTCGAGACCGATCACGCCCTGATCCAACAGGTTTACGACATGGTGGCGAGTGATGATCCCGAAGCGCAGAGAATCCGCGAGAATGTCATCATCCTGTTCGCCGCTGACAATCCGGACGGTCAGGACTATGTCGCGGACTGGTATATGCGCTTTAAAAATCCGGCCGAGCGCGAAACCAATTTCGACAGCCTGCCCAAGCTTTATCACCCCTATATCGGGCACGATAACAACCGCGACTTCTACATGGCGGAAATGGCAGAGACGCAGAACATCACGCGTATTCTGTACCACGAATGGCGGCCGCAGATCATCCTCAACCAGCATCAGGTCGGCCCAGCCGGCACGGTCGTTTTCATCCCACCGTTCCGCGACCCCTTTAACTACAACTATGATCCGCTGGCCATGACCAGCCTGCAGGAGGTCGGCGCGGCGCTGAACAGCCGCCTGCTGTCCGAAGGCAAGGTCGGCGCCGTCACACGCGCCAGCGCCCATTACGACACCTGGACCAATGGCAATCTGCGCACCTCGACCTATTTCCATAATGCGATAGGCTTGCTGGTTGAGATCATCGGCGGCGTGGTGCCCGAGCCAATCCAACTCGTGCCGGAGCGGCAACTGCCGAAGAACGACCAACCCGCGCCCATCGCACCCCAGATGTGGACCATGGCGCAATCGGTCGCCTACAGCGTCTCGATCAACCGCGCCACCTTGACCTATGCGGCCTCAAACCGTGAAAAACTGCTCTACAATATTTATCGCATGGGCAAGGACAGCATCAACGCCGGCAGCCGCGATAGCTGGACGGTGACGCCGGACCGTATTGCCGCCCTGCATGCCGCCTCCACCGCCGCCGGCTTGAAACCGGTGCCGACGCGCACCACGGGCTCCAGCGCCATCGAGTCGCGTTTCTATGCTGACGTGCTGCACGATCCGGCCTACCGCGATGCCCGCGCCTATATCATCAGCCCCGACCAGCACGATTTTCCGACCGCCGTACGTTTCCTGAATGCCCTCATCAAGATGGGCGTCACGGTCGAGCGTGCCAGGACGGACTTTACGCAAGAGGGCAAAGCCTATCCGGCCGGCAGCTATATCGTCAAGGCGGCGCAGGCTTATCGTCCGCATCTGCGCGATATGTTCGAACCCCAGGACTATGCCGAGAATTTCGAGTATCCGGGCGGTCCACCGATCCCACCGGCCGATGCCTCCGGCTATACACTCGCCTACCAGATGAGCGTTCATTTTGACAAGGCGCAGGACGCCGTTGGCGTTGCCACAGAAGCGATCGACGGTGTTCTGAAGCCGTATCCGGGCAAGATTGCGGGCGTTGGCAAAGCAGGCTTCCTGATCAGCCACGCCACCAATAACAGTTTCATCCTGACCAACCGGCTAATGAAGGCCAAACAGAAGGCGTTCTGGCTGAGCGAGCCCACGGCTGTGGGCGACGGCGCACTGGAATCGGGCGCGATCTGGGTGCCCTATACGCCGCAATCCGCCTCTATCATCAAGGCCGCCGTAACCGAGCTGGGGATCGACGCCTATGCGCTTGCCTCCGTCCCCGCCTCCGCCAAAACCGCCCTCAAAAGCCCGCGTATCGCGCTGGTCGATATCTATGGTGGCGTCATGCCATCGGGCTGGACACGCTGGATTTTCGAGCAATTTGAATTTCCATATACGGTCGTACATCCGCAGGAGCTCGATAAGGGCGGCCTTAACGCCAAGTATGACATCGTCCTGATGTCCGACAGCCTCCTGCCGAACCGCTACACCAGCAAGGGCGGCGGCATGTTTCGTGGCAAATTCGATAACAAACAACCCGATCCGGCGCGTATTCCGGTCGAATACCGCGGCTGGCTTGGCACGATTACACAAGACAAGACCATCCCCTCGCTCAAGGCTTTTGTGAAAAACGGTGGCGCCCTCATGGCGATTGGAAGTACCTCGCAGGGTATTATCGATGCCTTCGACCTGCCGGTACAAAATGGCACGACCCAGATGGTCGATGGGCAGGAACAGGTGTTGCCACGCACCAAATTCTATATCCCCGGCGCCCTCTTGACCGCCACGACCGACCCGACCACCCCGCTCGGCTATGGTCTGGAACCAAAGGTCGATCTGTTCTTCGATTCCAGCCCGGTCTTTCGTCTGAAAGCTGAAGCCCTAGATGCCCACACCCCCATTCGTTTTGAGGGCAAGGACCTGCTTCACAGCGGCTGGGCGCTTGGCACCGACTACCTGCAAGGCACCGCCGCCGTGGTCGATCTGTCCTATGGCTCAGGGCGGGTTTTCCTGTTCGGTCCCGAAGTGGCCCTGCGCGCCCAGACACAAGGCGCCTTCAAGCTTATGTTCAACGCGCTCTATGACGGCGCACTCCCGCGTAAAAAGTAAAAGACCATGCTCAAAACCACCGTCATCCAGATGAACAGCCGCAACGACAAGGCGGCCAACCTCAAGCAAATCCGAGAGCTGGTCGAAACGGCCGTTCTTCACGATCAGCCCGACTGGATCTTGCTGCCAGAGCATTGCGAATGGCTTGGCGGGTCCTCAGGTGCTGCCGCCGTGGCTGAGCCCTCCACCGGCGGCGAGACCTATAGCCTGCTGCAAACTCTGGCCCGTGAGAACAAGGTCTGGATTCACGGCGGCTCGTTCTATGAACAGTCCGGCATCGCCGGCAAGGCCTACAATACAACCGTGGTCTTCAACCGTACTGGCACCGAAGTGGCGCGTTATCGCAAGATCCACCTGTTCGATGTCACGACGGCCGACGGCGTTGCCTATCATGAATCGGCCACCATCCTGCGGGGCAGCGATATCGTCACCTATGATTGCGAAGGCCTGCGCATAGGCTGCGCCATCTGTTACGATCTGCGCTTCCCAGAATTGTTTCAAGGCCTGATGAAGCAAGATGCCGACCTGATCGCACTGCCCGCCGCCTTCACGCTTCTGACCGGCAAAGACCACTGGGAACCTCTGATCCGGGCGCGCGCCATCGAGACCGAAACCTGGTTCCTGGCCTCGGCCCAATGGGGCAGCTACGAAACACCAGGTGGCCCACGCCAATCCTTCGGCCAGTCGATGATCGTCGATCCGTGGGGTGCGGTCGTCGCCCGCGCCTCGGAGGGCACCGGCTTTGTCAGCGCGCCGATCGACATGGCCCTGTCGGTCCGCGTGCGTCAGCAAATTCCACTGGCGCTCAATAAAGTGCTGCACGCGGGGGGCACGATATGACCAAACGCCGGCATGCCTTGCAGGATTTGACCTGGGTTGAATTCGCAGAACGCCTGAAGGGCGACAAACCGGTTATCCTCCTTCCTCTCGGTTCTCAGGAAGAACAGGGACCTCATGCCCCAATGGGTGATTATGTGGTGGCCGAAAAAATTGCCCTGGCCGCGGCCGAACGCGCCAAGGCTATCTGCGCCCCCGTCCTGCCTTTTGGCTACGCCGAGTTCTTCCGTGGCATAGCCGGGGGCATCCAGCTACGCGCGGACACTTTCAGCCGCGTTCTGGAAGATATGATCACCTCGTTCCTCGATCATGACATCGTCCATATTGTCATCTGCAATGGCCACTCGACCAATGCACCCCTGATTGCCGACGTCACCCACAAGGTTCGACGCCAGCATGGAATCATCGTGCCCAGCCTCAACCTGTGGCGCCTGATGCCTGACAGCGTGTGGTCGGAGATCCACGATGCAAATGCGCCAAAAGTGCGCGGTCATGGCGCCGACCCTTTGACCTCTGTCGCCATGCACCTGACGCCCGATCTGATGCGGCCGGACTTGTGGCAAGGCGCTGAGCGCAAGACCGCGTTCGGTTTGCCGATTACTAATCAGTTCAGCGGTCTCCAGTTTCAGGGGGCAAGCATCGACGTCCCGCTCGACGTCATGCAGGTGGCAAGCGATGGCATCGGCAGCGGTGACGCCACCCTCAGCACGGCCGCCGCCGGGGCGGCCATGACCGAATGGCTCACCGCCTATGTCGCGGACTTCCTGATACACTTCAAAACCTGTGACCCACGCCAACCCAATGGATAGATACGATATCCGTCCCATGCCAGTGCCTGCGTCGCCAGATCTGTTGGCCCGCCTGTCGCGGTTGCACAGTTCGACCTTTGGTCACATCCATCTGTGGGGCTTTTGCAGGCGTGATATCCGCCCCCTTGGCGATTGCACGCCTGTAGCCGGTACAGCCGTAACCCTGGCCTTGCCTGGCCCCGATGCCAGCCTGTTGCACAGAGTTCTGGCCGAGTTGCGAGCAGGCGATATCCTGATGATCGACCGGCTGCATGACGATCTCTACGCCTGCGTCGGCGGCATAATAGCCCTTGCCCTGAAACAAAAGGGCGTGGCCGCCGTGGTGGTCGATGGCCCGATCACCGATCTGTCGGAGATTGCCTCGATTGGCTTGCCAGTGTGGTGCCGTGGCGCCAGCCCACTTACCACACGCCGTCTCGAACTTGGCGGACGCATCAACGCACCGGTCAGCGTCGGCGGTACCGTCGTACATCCCGGCGATCTGGTACTGTGTGATGCCGATGGCGTTTTCGTCCTTCCGGTCGCCGAGGCTGAGGCCGCGGTTCAACAGGCAGAGGGACGCGAGGCCTGGGAAACAAGGATAGTGGCTGAAGTCGTCACAGGTCGTGATCTGGCGGACGCGCTGAAAGCCTATCCACCACGCTAAATGTCCACCTCCATGTAAAGGACACACCCCATGGACAAATCGTATCCCGCCATAACCGCAAATCTCTCGGTCAACCTGAAGACCCTTCGCAAGAACCTGCCTGACGTCACCCAGGCCTTTTCCGGTCTGGCCGGCGCCGCCTTGCGCGACGGTGCGCTCGATAAGAAAACCAAAGAACTGATTGCTTTAGGTATCGGCATCAGCACGCGCTGCGACGGCTGCATCGGCTTCCATACCGAGGCCCTGATCAAGCTCGGCGTGACGCGCGAAGAATTCCGCGAAGTCCTCGGCATGGCGATCTATATGGGGGGCGGCCCGTCACTTATGTATGCCGCCGACGCTATGGCGGCTTTCGAGCAGTTCGCGCCCGCGGACGCCTGACGGTTTTTAGTTGACCACGGCCCTGCCGCGATGACAGCTTCACGCGCCGTAAACCAAAACGCGAAGACACCCGACTGATGAAAAAGCCTGCCGCCGCCCCCAAGAAGATCTCAGCGACCAGCAATGCACGTATCAATGATCCGGAGCGCACGAAAGAAGACATTCTGGAGATCGCCACCCATGCCTTCGCCCGTGACGGTCTGGCGGGCAGCCGCATCAACGATATCGGCGGACTGACGGCCGCCAGCAAGCGGATGATCTATTATTACTTCGAGAACAAGGAAGGGCTCTATCGGGCCGTTCTGGAGCGCTGTTACGCCGATATCCGCTCACGTGAAGAGACCATCCGTGTGGAAGACTTGCCGCCTGAAGATGCCCTGGCGCAATTGGTGCGGCTGAAGTTCACCTACCATATGGAACATCCTGAGTTTGTCCGTCTCGTGATGGTCGAAAACATTCATCAGGGCGAGCATATGAGTTTTTTGAAAGAGGCCAAGGCGCGCGGCCTATTTGCGCTTCAGCAGCTTACGCGACTTCTCGAACGCGGCGCGGCCCTCGGTGTATTTCGGAAGGACCTCAACCCTATCGACGTGCATACATCGATCAGCGCACTGTGTTTCTACAATGTGTCCAATCGCTGGACCGTCGTCCATTTGCTTGAACACGATATGGGTGAGAGCCAGCATGCGAACAAGCGCCGCGAGGCCATTGTTGACGAAATCCTACGGCTGTGTCGAAAATAGCCTGTTCGGTCCATCAGCGGCTAAACATCCATGCAGGGCAACCCGTCCGGCCGATTACGTGATCAGACCGTTCGCCAACTCCGGCACCATGGTTCTGGCGATTCTGCCTGCGCCAATGAGCGTTGCTGATGCCTCCCCTGCCCAGTTGCCATAGCCAAGCAGCCACAGGTTGGTCGATTTACCGCGCGCTGACCCACAAGCTCCACCCGGCCATTGGGCTCGACGAAGCTCAGCGTTTCAAGATGCGCCAGGCTGGGGCCAAACCCGGTACACCAGATAACCGCATCCACCCTTGTTTCACTGCCATCCGGCCAAACCACGCCATCCTGGGTAAAGCGGACAAAGGGTCGCACAGAACGCAGCACGTCGCGCTCGCGCGCCTCGCGCACGGGCCGCACCATTTGAATCTGACAGCACACTGAAAACCTGAAGGTGCAAGGGCTGGAATACCAGCCCTTCTCCACATCCGTTACGCCCGATATCCGATGCACCTCTTTCAGGTGATGTCCGGCGTCTCTCCAACGCGGCCCATTTCGGGCGGCGAAGAAATGGAGAAGACCATGTTTCAGATTGCGCCATCACAACTGCAAACCAAAACAAATCGCCAGCTTTCATCCCTGTTCAATCAGGCCCAAACCGGCTTACGTTCCAAACCCGCTGACGAGGCTTCTCAAAGAATCCTGTTTGCTGTCCGCCACATGATCATAGACGAGATAGCAAGACGTATGAGCTTGGAATAGGCTTATGAACGCACGAATTTCGACAATCTGGTGATGTCGTGATTGTCCGCCTCGCGCAGCGCGTCCCCGTATTCTTTGCGCGTCTCACTGGCATCAACGAGGTTGGCGCTGCCCCAAGTAAATGCGGCGCGGTTCATAGCCACCAGCAAGAGGTCTGTGGCGAGACGCGAATGACGGCCATTGCCATTGGGGAATGGGTGGATTTGCACGAGACGGTGGTGAAAGCGCGTGGCGATTTCGTCCGGCTCATAGGTGGCATTGTCGATCCAGAACTGAACGTCACCTAAAAGCTGGTGCAAATCCATCCCTATACGATAGGGATCGACGCCGATATTTGGGCCTGTACGGCGGAATACTCCGGCCCATTTCCAAACATCCTTGAACATGCGTTTGTGCAGATCCGTGAGGAACTTCTCGCTCAGGATGTCGCGCTTTTTCTTGAACGCCCATTCCTGTGCTTGGAATATGTTGGCCTGTTCCGCTTCGTTCAGTTCCGCCCTGAGCGTGATATAGGACGGGATCACCCCCTCTCGCTCCTCTGGAGTGATCGGGGGTGAGGCGTCGTCTTCTTCCATGAGAGGGTCTGTCATCACGCCTCCCAAATGCTGGAATCTGATTTTTCAGTCAGCGAATTTGCGAGTCTGCGGACCTGTTCCATTTCGTCTGACCTGTCGAGGCTCTGGGCTTCGAGCGCCATTGTGTGGCGTGTGGGTGAAAGCTTACGCAAGGCGGCTTTCACGGATTGGTCTTTTACCAGATCATCGAGAGGCTTGCGAGGCACCAGCACATAGACAAGCTCACACTCCAGTGCGTGCGCTGCATTCTCCAGCGATTCAAGTGTGATGGTTTTCTTTGCCTCGGCACTTTCGAGTGCGGAAATACGCGGTTGAGATACGCCAAGACGATTGGCTAATTGGGCGCTCGTCATGCCCAATGCCTCGCGGATAGCTTTGACCCAGCCCTTTGGGGGGCGTGGCAAAGCTATTTCCCTCATAGGCGCTATGCGCTTTTCCAAGTGGCGTCTGGCAGTTGATCGGGCGTCCGGGGACATTATATAACCTATGAATTAGGCATTTCTTGAATATAAATAACATATAAAGAATTAAATAATCAAATATCAATAATATTTAGATTATATAATTCCGAATTTTTCATAACATAAAGATTATTGAAAATTGCTAAATCTGAGGATTCCGGGTCGGGCGGGTTCGCAACCGGCGGGGCTTGCCCCAAGAGGTGGTCAATACAGAAAGCACCCTGCCGGGCGCTTTCCAACTGCGGCTTACGCGCAGCGGTAAATATATCTTGTGCCGTTCGCCTCGGTTTCCGCGTAGTCCATGCGAAGGTCACGCGCAATGGCGTCGTAGTCGATCTAACAGGCGATTGATTGCGGGATTTCGCCACACAGGCCCTCCTCTACAAACTGCTCTGCGCTAGACTTTAGGCGCTAAATACCCTATTGGGCGTGCGCCTTAGCCTATGCATTTTAAGGCTTTAAAGCTGGGCCACTGAACGACAACCAATAACGGACATTATAGCGGACTTTATAGCGGACATTTTTTCAGTTATTTTTAACAGTTTCCTTTCCAAATGCCTTAATGTATATGATATTTAGCCAACAACGTAACGGACTTTATAGCGGACATAGGCATGGCTGATGATAGAGGCGAACATGTTGGTTTGATGGCGCCTGTGGTTCCCGGAAGCGAGGCACGTGGCCGCAGCGAATTGATTGATCTCGCATTGGAGCTTGCCCAGAAGTCAGCCGGATTTCGCCGAAGCCTTCCAGCAGAAATTGCCGCGTCTCTAAGTGATCTCGTCCGTTCGATGAATTGCTATTACAGTAACCTCATCGAAGGCCATAATACCCATCCTGTCGATATCGAAAAGGCGCTGCGCCAAGATTACAGCACCGACACCGCCAAGCGTGATCTCCAGCTTGAAGCTACGGCCCATATCTCGGTTCAGGCCTGGATTGATGGCGGCGGACTGACGGAGGGGGTATTCAACCTGAACGCCATTTGCGACATTCATCGCAAATTCTACGAGCACCTGCCTGAAAGTCTTCAATGGGCGGAAAATCCCGATACCGGTGAACGCATTCGGGTCACCGGCGGGGAATTACGCGCCCAAGACATTCAGGTCGGCAGGCACATTAGCATCAGCGCAGGCGCCGTACCGCGTTTTCTGACACGGCTTGAAGACGCATTCCGGCATTTGGGCAAGGCTGACCGGATTCTGGGTACAGCCGCCGCCCATCATCGCCTTCTTTGGGTTCACCCCTTTCTCGACGGAAACGGGCGCGTAGCGCGCCTCGTCTCTCACGCCATGTTCCTGGAACAACTCGATACAGGTGCCCTTTGGTCGATTTCACGCGGGCTGGCTCGCCAGGTTGAGGCGTACAAACGCCATTTGGCCAGTTGCGACGAAATCCGCCACGGCGACCGGGATGGACGCGGCAATCTAAGCGAAGGCGCTCTCGTCGACTTTACACGCTTCTTTCTTAAAACGGCTCTGGATCAGGTCGAATTCATGGAAAGTCTTGTCCAGCCAGACCGATTGAGGGCACGCCTCAAACTATGGGCAAAAGAAGAAATCGACATCGGTGCCCTTCCAGCAAATTCTGAACTTGTACTCGACGCCTTACTTTACAGGGGCGAAGTGAACCGTGGTGAAATTGCGAACATAACCGGCGTAGGCGACCGCCAGGGGCGGCGGATCATCTCCGGCCTGACCGACGCTGGCGTTCTTTCATCGCCAACCCCAAGGGGAGGCCTGCGCCTTGCCTTCCCTGCAACACTTGCAGGCCGTTGGATGCCAGGCCTCTTCCCGGAACAATAGGCCTGCTATGCAGATTGCGGTTCATGGGGGCGCTCCTGAAGGTCATAAGTTGTTTTGCCGCCGATCGTTCTGTCACCTGCTTTGGTCCTATCCCTGCCGGATACCCACCACCCTGCTCCATTGCGTAATCAATGTATTTGACCCTGACGTAAGTCCGTCATGGAAGCTACGGGGCAACATGGTAGTCGCCATGACGAACGAAGTTACCGTCAATTGGCCGGAGTAGTTTCCTCATTCGTATAGGCGCTTGTTGCTTCCATTTTACCTGTACGCATGTCTAAAACCATGTCTGAATTACGAATAGTTTCGACGCGATGAGCGATAATTACTCGCGTAATTCTAAGGGAACGCAAGTTGCGGTTGATCGGCATTTCGTTATCCGCATCTAAATGAGAGGTTGCTTCATCCATCAATAGAAACCGAGGCCGGCGATAGATTGCGCGTGCGATCAATAGACGTTGCTTTTGTCCACCTGATAAAGCCCCTCCCATGTCTCCGACGAAGGTTTCTAACTTCATAGGCATGGACATAATTTCGCTGTGGATAGCCGCCATCTCCAACGCATTCCAAACTCTGGCAACGTCTATCCAAGCTCGCACAACGCACTGATCGCACTCGGAAAATTTACTGTCAAAATTCCACTATCGTGCGTTTTGCGTATACACCGCGTCGAATGGCAGTCCCACTAACATTAGAAATGAGCAGGGCGT
>NZ_AQWM01000051.1 GCF_000376105.1 Asticcacaulis benevestitus DSM 16100 = ATCC BAA-896 | reverse complement strand
CGGCTTGTTCAGCAATCTTGGCGTCGCGAACCGTCACCGCCAGTTTCAAATCTTCAAGGGTACGAGATTGTTCTTCAATGACCTTCGCTTGCGAACCTACCTCCGTCTGGAGTCGCTCAACCTGCCCCAAAAGTGTCGCAACAACACTGCGCAAACCCGCCAGGGAAAAATCGTCATTCGATTCAGTCGATGGAGCCATCTCCAGTTTGAATCATAACCGCGAGTCCCTGCCAAGCCCCCTTGCACGCCAATTTGCCCCGGTTACCCTTTAGGCAACTAAGTTGATGAAATTAATAAGAATGTTAGAAGCAATCTTAAATGTTTCCCGCGGATCGTGTCCCTAGACGGGGGGTCACTTAGCTATGGGCCTCACTGCATTCTGAACAGGTCCGGATTTCTCGTCAGTTTGCCATAGCAGCATGCTGAGGCGTGGCTGATCGCTGATTGAGCGATGGTTTCAAGAGTGATGTTTCGTGCGCGCTGAACCGTCCCCTCGTCGTTTTGTTAGTGCAGGACTGCGCCGAACAGCTTTGTGACGGCATCGTCGTCGTGGAAGGTGCCCTCGCGACATCGCAGTGGCGTTTGATTTCCCTACTGAGCCGCCCGATCGGCTGGTGCAGTGGAGCATCATGTGATGCTCATGTGGGAAGGTCACGTAGTCTAGCTCATCGCGCTCTGCATCAACCTTGGTCGTGGCAAGCTTCGGCGTTTTGGGTATGAGCTGATCAGCGACGTTTCGCCATTGTGTGCTGGCAGCTTTTTCGGTTGCGGTTGCTCCAGTGAATCGAACAGAAACTGGGACGACCTGAGAGAGTCTCGACGGTGAATATTCGCGGGCTTTGAGGCGAGCTTGTCTGTGTTTCAGGCTGCCATCCCTTGCCTGCTGTTGAGCCTGTGGGAATGCGTGCAATGCGCTCTCGATGGGCGCATTTCCACAAGCGCGGCCGGCTTCAAAATTTGCCGCGGCTTTTTGTTATCTAGCGGCTGATGTTTTCGCTCGTCATTGTAAAAGCCGAACCATGTTCCCATCCACATCCGGGCATCGCCAACCGAGACATAGACACGGTTGGGCACGTGCGAATTGGCCCGATGACCTGCGGGAACGCGTGTTCCGAGGAGCGAACTGTGGCGGAACAGTCACTATACATCAACAATGATGTTGATGAAATACGGGTAGTCACTTGTTTTTAAGACGCATTTATGGGGCCCGCCGCAGAAGCTGCTGTTTTTTTCAACAGTGGTGTTGACAGATTTGTGAAAGTCCCCCTCTATTGAGATTACCACTGCGCGAGCAGGCCAGTCGAAGAAGGAGATTTGAGACTATGCGTAACATACTCAAAGTAAAATTGCTGGCTTCGGCCATGTTAATAGCTGACTGCGGACTTGCAACGCAAGCATTGGCCCAGGTGAATGCTGCACAGCCACCTGAAGACACGACCACCGTCGTCGTGACAGCGGAGAAGCGCAACTCTACAGTTCAGAAAACGCCCATTGCCGTTACCGCTATAAGTGGTGATCAACTTGCCGCCAGGGGTGTTACAAGTGTATCCAATCTGGTCGGCGACGTACCCGGCCTTTCAGTCCGTTCGTCAGGACCCGGTCAAAACGAGTTCACAATTCGTGGGCTTTCATCGCCGGCGGGTGTCGCACCGACCGTCAGCTTCTATCTCGATGAGACGCCAATCAATCCTCCATCGGGTTCAACGGCTGGCAAAACCTCGATTGATCCAACCATCTATGACCTTGCACGGGTAGAAGTCTTGCGCGGGCCTCAAGGTACACTTTACGGCGCCAGTTCAATGGGGGGAACGATCAAATTCGTGCCTCAGGCTCCGGTAATCGGCAAATTCGCGACAAGCGCAAAGGTGGGCGTAGAGGCTACGGAGGGCGGCAATGAGTCGACCTCCTTTAACGGTATGATTAATATTCCCCTGATTGACGGCAAGCTCGCATTGAGGCTGGTTGGATCGGTCGTCGACCGCGGAGGCTGGATAGACCGTGGCGTTGTGAATGACTTTCCGCTGCCCGATCCGAGCATAACAGGCAGTTATTTTACCGCGCCGAGAGCGGACCTCTCGGGTGTGACGCCCGACAAGGTGTATAAGAACACGAATACGGTAAGATCTGACACTTTCCGCGCTGCTGTCCTTTGGCAACCAACCGATCGGCTGACTATCACGCCGTCGTTCTTTTATCAAAAAATTCGTACCGGTGCACCGGATAGCTATGATGAATCGCCAGGCACTGATGTTCACTATCAACCATTCGATATCAAAGAAACCTACGGGGATGAGGCCAAGATAGCCACAGTCAAAGGGCAATATAGTTTTGACGATTTCGATCTAAATTCGGTTACGTCGTACGCCCGTCGGCGCCAAACCCAGGTTCAGGACAGTAGTGAAGGGCTATTCAAATCGAACGCCGATTTCGAAGGCCTTACTGGATATGCCATTGCGGACGGCGGCTTGGGCCAAGCGTCGACGACAGAATCTCAACCGGTAACGCAGTTCACCCAGGAAATCCGATTGACCTCGACCACTCAAAGTGATTTTTCGTGGATCGTTGGCGCCTACTATAACCGCTTTACCTCGCACTACCAGGCAATTTCCATTACCCCAGATGCGGGACCGATCCTGGGTACGACGGTCGGTTACAGTGCCGATCTCGCGGATGAGTCGTCCGAAGTCGCAGTATTCGCGAGCCTCGGATATCAACTCACCCCAAAACTAAAAGTGACCGTCGGCGCGCGGCAATATTCATATTTAGATAACGTTTCTGGTGAAACCGGCGGCATTTTGGGCGGAGGCGTCATCGATGCCAAAAAGGCCAAGACAAGCGGCGTCAATCCTTCATTTAATCTGTCCTACACGCCTTCTTCAAACCACCTGCTATATGCCTCGGTGGCAAAGGGGATGCGTCAAGGCGCGGCTCAACCTGCTACACCTCATATTTGCGACGCCGACGTCACCGCCTTGGGCCTCTCGGAAGCACCAACCCGTTTCGATCCTGATTATGTTTGGAACTATGAACTGGGCAGCAAAAACCAGTATTTTAATCGCAAACTGACACTCAATGCGGCGATTTATCGCATGAAGTGGCAAGGCGTTCAACAATATGTGGCGCTGCCTCAATGTGGCTTCACATATACAGATAACGCTGGGGAAGTCACGGTGAACGGGGTCGACTTCGAGTTTGATGCTCGCCTGCCGGCCGGTTTCGGCTTGTCTGGAAGCGTCGGGTATGTCGATGCGGCTTTTGATCGTGACGATCCGCGAACCGGCACAATGGCGGGGGATCCATTGCAGAACGTGCCGGAATGGACCGGCAATGTAGCATTTACCTACGACAAGGATTTCGGCAGTGATTACGCACTGAAGGCGCGTCTTGGCGCATCCCATGTAGGCGGCTCACGGGTTGTTTCGTACGACAAATTCCAGCTCGATGGTTACACCCTCGTTGATGGCCGAATTGGTATTGGCAAGGGCAAGTGGCTGGTTTCCATGTATGTGGACAATCTGACCAATGAGCGCGTTGTGCTTAATCGTCCGCTAGCGCTGACTTTCAATGTGCCTCGCCTTGATCGGCTTCAGTCGTCCCGCCCGCGCACTGTGGGAATCGAATTCACGATCAAGCAATAGGTCTGCGGGTTAGGCCCGGAGCCAAAATTACAATGCGATGGCATTGCACCTTACCGCGCTTATCTCGGTAAGGTGCAATGTTGAGTGTATAGTCCTCACGGCCACACATGGGGTTTGATGAGTTTAATGGGAGTATCGTCGGTATGGAGAAGCATTTTGCTGCGAACGGCGCGGTCAAACCGGAAGTGGCGAGTGCGGATCGGTCCGAGCTTCTAACCGTAATTGCCTGTTGTGCGCTCGCGGTGGCGGGCCAAGGCTTTTATAATGTGATGCCGCTCTTGTTTGGTGCAATCGCCAACCATAGAGGTTACACGGACAGCCAGGTGGGATGGCTTGGTTCTGTGGAACTTGGCGGTATGTTCCTCGGTTATTTGCATGCCTGTTGGGCGCTTAGAAAAACAAGCCATATGACCTTGGCTTTGTGGGGTGTTATCGTGGTTTTCGTAACCGTGGTGGGGTCGGCGCTTGCTCCTGACTTCAATTCGTTGGCGATAGTTAGGCTGGCGGGAGGCTGGGCTGCGGGGCTGACCTACTCTGTAGCTATTGCTCGGCTGGCTCTCACTCAGAACTCAGATCGGAGTTTTAGCCACCTGAACGCCGTCCTTGTCGTCATCGGGGCCGCTCAAACTGCAACTCTACCGCTTATTATTGTTCGCTGGGGTATTATAGGCGCATTTGCCAGCTTATTCGTGATTTGCCTCGTTGGCGCCGCTCTCATAAGCGGTTTGCGTGCAAAGCCAATGAGTGAAGTAGAGGTCTTACCCGGAGTCCGCGCTAGCAATGTCAGTTCATTCGGAGGCGTTCAGATACTTTTCCTTGTCGCCACCGGGCTTTGTCAATTTGGACCTGCCGTTGTCTGGACCTATCTTGATCGAGTAGGGCAAGAAGCTGGTATGACCGAAGCCGCTGTAGGCTGGGTTATGACCGTTAACTACATCATTGGCGCAATTGGCTGCTTTTTCGCTTGGCATTTAGGTAGACACATTGGTCAGCACCGTTCGATGATGCTTATAGCTGGGCTACTCGTCCTCAACTTCCTGAGCTGGTTCTTGCCGCTCTATGATCTGCCCGGTTTCGTTGTGAGAATTATTACATTCGGTTTGCTATGGGGCCTCGCCTCGGTTTATCAGCAGACGGCGATGAACTTGCTTGATCCTTCAGGCCGCTCGGCGGCCTTGGTTCCTGCTGCGCAGGGCGTTGGGCTTGCGATAGGACCGGTCGCCGGCGCCCTCATGGTCGATAACGGCGCTTCGCCTACCGAGGCGCTCGGTTTAGCCGGGATCTTTGGCGCATTGGGGTTCATTGCATACCTATTGGTATATATTTTGTTCCGAAAAAATCATCCCGATCAAGCGAACCTTTGAGTGGAATAGCGTGGCGCGAAACGGAGTAGGGGCATTGTCTGATGGTGTATGCATTGCCTCGGGCAAAATAGTTTCGAATATGCCTCAATTACCTTGACGATTTCGCCTGTAAAAAACAGCCACCAAGATAACGAACGCAGGGCTCTTCCACTAGCGCTCGATGAAGACGTCATCTCGCCAGCATCCCTTGCCATCCATGCTAATCTTGATTTCCTCAGCCGAAAGGCGACCAGTAAACATCAAACGGGTGAACCGTGTTGAAGATCTCGGCGCGACTGCAACGCGAAAGAGTCTGGTCGAGGATGCGCACGCAAAAGTCAGCTTCCATCGAGATCGACACATCCCAAGCCAGGGCCCGGCGGCTTGCCCAGTCCAAAATCGTGCAGACGTAGGCAAAGCCCCGTTTCATGGGAATGTAGGTGATGTCGGTCGCCCAGGCCTGATTGACGCGGTCGATTGTCAAATCTCTTAAAAGATAAGGGTATATCTGATGTGTAGGGTGACGCTTGCTGGTGTTTGGTCGCCGGCAAATCGTGGTCAGACCGTATCATCGCTTTGCGCTCGGCAATCCGGCCTTGCCTAGCGCGCCGGCTAAAAAATCAATTTCCAAAGCCAGTTGCCCGATCTTCGCATGAAGATCCTTTAGATCGGGCGACGGCGCTGAAGCCGAAGGTTCGGCACCGAAAACGCCCTCGGCGCCCTCAAGCAACTGCGCCTTCCATGTTGTGGTCTGGTTCGGGTGCACGTCAAACAGCGTTGACAGCCCCGCCAACGTCTTGGTGCCGCGAAGGGCTTCTAAAGCCACCTTCGCCTTGAACGCGGACGTCTGGTTCCGCCTCGGTCGTTTCGCCCTGACTATTGCTCCTGCGCCCCATAATACGGGACCATATTGAAGTAGTCATCCACTTATCAGCCCGTCCAAAGTCCTGGGGCGGCTCTAAAGTAATCGGCGCCACCAAGTGAGACCCGGAGGGGCATGTCTCACTTGGTGGCTAGTTCGGCAAGCGGTGCTCTAAAAGACTGGCACTATGTAAGCAATATTGTGGAGACCTTATTGGCCTGCGAGCGGATCTGCTCGACAGGGCTGCATAATGATGGCGCCACAATCGCTCAGCGTTGGCGGAACTTTACTAGCATCGACTGTGCCGAGAACCAGGCGCGACGGATGGTCGGCATCGTGCCAAACCTTGTTGATCGCTGGTGTCGAGATCGGGGCAAACCCATAGCCGCCAGTCTGGCTCGGCGTTTCCACCCACAGACGGATTCGAGAACCCGCACGGAAGGCATGGTTGAACTTTGGCAGCTCGACGCGTCCAAGAACAGGTTCATCCGGAGTGAGCGCCAACAGGGAGGAAGTGGTGTTGAGCGCGAAAGGCCGCAGGACGGTCGATTTGCCCGTGTCCTGAGTCCGATGAGAGAGACGCAGCCAGCCGCGCTGGATATAGACTTCCTTGCCGTCAGGACGCAGTTCCGTCAATGTTACTTGGACATCCGTATCGGCCGCCGTCGAGGAAAGCCACAAGTCTGCACTCGCAGAGCCGTGGGTCAGTATGGTCTTGGCCAAGGGCTCGCTGCTGTAAGCAAGAGAGCCTTCGTTCCAGCGGTCCGGCAACGGCCCCCAGGCCGGGGCTCCGGTTTCATCAGCGTTGACGGCGGCCGTGGATTGCGGATAGGCGTAGAGGTCAGGCGCGCCGGACGCGGCACCGTCAACGAGCTTGCCTCCGCCGGCAAGAGTAAATACCAGGGGCCTTGCCTCAAGCGGGTAGGTCGGATTTGTGAGTATCCAACGCGGTTGGGCACGCATACTCGCCATGAGACCGGTCCCGTCAGTATGCGTTTCTTCCCACACCGTGACGTGCGGCTTGCGCTCGAAGCCATTCTTTTCGTCCTTCAGGAAGTGATCGAAGAACGGGATCAGAAACTCTTCGCGAAATTTCTCGGCAATATAGAGATCGTGATTGCCATTCGTCTGCAAGGTCCAAATCAATTCCGGCTTTAGCGTGTCATGGAAATACCCGCCACGGGATGTCGTCGCCTCATCCTGAGAGGACTCCAACGATAATACCGGGATGTTGATATTTGATGTCCGTAACGTGAGGTTCTTCTCTTCCATTTTATCGTCACGCAACGGATGACGGATCAACTGGCTTGGGAGAGAATCTCTCTCGGCGGTAATGTAATTCGTCGCGACCTGGCTTACGCAACGTTCATCGCCCTCAGCCTTTGCACTATCGCGGGCCGCGTCCCAACGGTTATGAAGAAACCACCACCAGTTGGTGACGAAGCCGGGTTGCGCGACGCCGCCGGGCGCAAAGCTATCGGCCTGAGGATCACCAAGCACCATGCCAGGCGCAATGGCTAGCAGATGGGGCGGACGCTCCGAGGCGGTCGCCAGTTGTGACATGCCCGCCCACGACCAGTTAGCCATACCGATCTTTCCATTCGACCAGGGCAGCGCGGCCAAAAACTCGACTGCATCGTAACCATCTGTACCGTAACTTCGGCCGATAAAGTCGAACTGACCCTCCGAACAGGCCGTGCCGCGTGCGTTTATGCCGACGACAGCGTAGCCCTTCTCAACCAGCGCTTTGTCGAGCAACGGATGCATGGCGGTATTGCCCTTGAGATATTCGTTGCTGCCAATGCTGCCGGGGTCATAACCGCTGTAATTAATGATGATTGGGAAAGGACCGTCGCCGGCAGGCAGAAGTGCACTGTAGCGCAGCTGGACGCCATCGCGCGCGGTGATATAGCCGACCACACGCTTGCCCCAAAATGGTTTCGTGCTTTGCGGTGACACGTCCCAGCCAGGCATAGTCATTACTGGCTCTTTAATGCCCAACGTAAGCGGAGCGGCGTGCGCGACCAACGGCAGCCCTGCGATAAGCAAGACCGCTTTTGCGGTTCGTTTTAATTTACTTAAGGTCATGAGTGTGTCCCCTTGGTCCCTATGCGGCAAGGTCACCGGCGCGGTGCTCTTACCCAAGTTGATGCTCAGCCCACGTTGGGCCGAAGTGATATTTTTAGTAGCGGTCTAGCCGCGACAGCCCTAGTCAAGTTCAGTATTGTCAAAATGTCAACACATGTGTTGAAATATAATCTAATGCGTCGTGACGTCGATTGCTCGTCCCGTGGCCTATCTGGGAACTTTGGTTTCCGGCGGTGGTACGTTCACGTCCGTGCGCGAATATAAAGACGGTCGCCCCAGGAATAGGACCCAGGCACTCCGGAAAGTCGGACTGCCTACCGCCAACGCCCTACGCGAGAAGCTGGTCGCAGCCGCGCAAGGCTTGCGCGTCGGTGTCTCGACCGATGCCTAGGCGCACTATGGCCCCTTGGTCAGTGCGGCTCACAAGGCGCGCATCGAATCCTACATTCGAATGGGTGCGGACGTGGTAGGCATCAATGTTCCGATCCCCGTGCCGGTGGCTTATCACAGCTTTGGCGGCTGGAAGCGATCCGAGCTTTATCATCCCGACCATGGCGTAAACAGAAAGGAGCCCCAGCACCCGGTCCGGGTGGTGGGGCTCTGATCCGGCTAGGGGGAGGAAACGCCGGATCAAACCTACGGTCTCAGCCCTAGGCCGTTTCAGTAAGAGCCTCACGGATTGTCTCGACAATACGGTCGATTTCCGCCGTTTCGATAATCAGCGGCGGTGACAAGGCGATGATGTCGGCGGTTACCCGGATCATCACCCCCTTGTCGAAGCACCGGTCGAAAACCTCCAGCGCACGGGATGTGGCGGCGCCCGGCCTTGGTTCCAGTTCGATCCCGCCGATCAGGCCGAGATTACGGATGTCGATGACGTGTTTCGCATCGGCAAGAGAATGCACGGCATCGCGCCAATAGCCGCTGATATCCGCCGCGCGCTGGAACAGATGCTCTTCTGCGTAAACCTCCAGCGTGGCCAGGCCGGCCGCGCAGGCGAGCGGATGGCCCGAATAGGTATAGCCATGGAATAGCTCGATGGGCGTGTCCGAGGCCGCAAGCAGCGTGTCGTAGATGCGGTTGGAACACGCGACGGCGCCCATGGGCACAGCGGCGTTGGTGATGCCCTTGGCCATGGTGAGAATGTCGGGGCGTACGTCGAAATACTCGGCCGCAAAACCAGCGCCCAGCCGTCCAAAGCCGGTAATGACTTCATCGAAGATCAACAGGATATCGTGTTTGTCGCACAGTGCGCGCAGGCGCTTAAGATACCCCTTCGGTGGGATGAGCACGCCCGTCGAACCCGCAACCGGCTCAACAATGACGGCTGCGATGGTGCTGGCGTCATGAAGCGCAACGATCCGCTCGAGGTTATCGGCCAGATCGGCGCCGAATTCCGGTTCATCCTTGGCGAAAGCATTGCCGGCAACGCCATGGGTGTGCGGCAAATGATCGACTCCCGTCAACAGACTGCCGAAATTCATGCGGTTGCGGACGATGCCGCCCACGCTGATACCGCCGAAACCCGTCCCATGATAGCCGCGCTCGCGCCCAATCAGACGCGTTTTTGTCGCATGACCACGAGCCCGTTGATAGGCGAGGGCGATCTTGAGCGCGGTATCGGCCGACTCGGAGCCCGAGTTCGTCAGGAAGATTTTTTTAAGATCGAAGGGCAGTATGCCCGCAAGCTTTTGCGTAAAGGCGAACGAGATGGGATGGCCCATATTGAACGACGGGGCATAGTCGAGCGTTGCCGCTTGCTGCTGGATCGCTTCGACGATCCGTTCACGGCCATGGCCGGCGTTGACACACCAGAGTCCAGCGGTACCGTCCAGGACCTGACGGCCGTCTTGAGTCGTGTAGTACATGCCGCGTGCGCTGCTCAACAGCTTGGGATTGGCCTTAAATGCTCTATTGGGAGTGAAGGGCATCCAGAAAGTATCGAGGGCTTCCGACGATGGCAGGTGGGTTAAAGTGTCCATATGTATTTCCAAACTCTTTCCTTCGGCAAACTTAAGGTGCGCCGAGACTGACCGTGCTCTTCGTTATTTACCAACATATGTGTTGAAAATAAATCAAAATAATGAACGAAGCCAATTTAAACTTAAACGTCCATCAAGGTGTTGAACAAGAAGAGAAAATTATGATTTATGTGAGAGGGTAATTTTATTTTACCGACACTGGGTTCGTGTGTTTGACGGCCTATCCTCACTATTTATTGACACATGAGTTGAAGAAAGATTACATCGAGCTTCCAAACTGTCCCCTTTGAGAGGCGAGGTGCCGATGTCGATATCTTTTCCCCAGCAAGCGTCAGCGAGTTTGCAAGGCGTACTAAACGCCATGGCGGATCTCCACCTGCCTTCCAGGGCTTTGGTTGACGGGGTTGAGGTCGAGGCGCAGTCCGGCGAGACCATCGCCAACCTCAGTTCGCGAGATGGCCACCAGATCAATACCTTGCCCGCACTCGGCGTCGCGGATGTAGATATCGCAGTGCGATCGGCTCGCGCTGCCTTTGAGGACGGTCGCTGGCGTAATCTGTCGCCGAAGGCGCGAAAGAAAGTCCTGCACAAGCTCGCGGACCTTATGGAAGTCCACGCAGAGAACCTGGCCCTGCTGGAAAGCCTCGATACCGGCAAACCGATAGCCAATACGCGCAGCGTCGATGTTCCGCTCGCCATCAACACGACCCGCTACTATGCAGAGGCGCTGGACAAGATCTATGGCGAGGTCGCTCCATCGCCGCAGGATCGGCTGTCCTATGTCCTGCATGAACCCTTGGGTGTCATTGCCGCGATCGTCCCGTGGAACTTCCCCCTGCATATGGCCATGTGGAAGGTGGCGCCAGCTCTGGCCATGGGAAACAGCCTGGTCCTCAAGCCGGCTGAACTGTCTTCGATGTCCGCCCTCTATACGGCGCAACTGGCTCTCGAAGCCGGCCTGCCGGCCGGTGTATGGAACGTCGTCACCGGCTTAGGCGTCGTCGCCGGCGATGCGTTAGCCCGCCACATGGATGTCGATCTGATCGCCTTTACCGGCTCCGGACCGGTGGGTCGATCCCTGATGCGTGCCTCCGCCGATTCCAATTTGAAGCGGGTGTCGCTTGAGCTGGGCGGCAAGTCGCCGCAAATCGTATTCGCGGATTGTGACGATCTCGACACGGCTGCCACGAACGCGGCCTGGGGTGTGTTCTACAATCAAGGCCAGGTCTGCACCGCCGCCTCGCGTCTGCTCATTGAGAACTCGATCAAGGACGTCTTCCTGGAGAAGGTGGCCAAGGTCGCCAGGAGCATAAAGGTGGGCGATCCCTTCGATCCGGCCACGCAGTTCGGCGCCATGGTATCCGAGCGGCAGATGCAGACGACGCTCAATTATATTGCAAAGGGCAAGGCCGACGGCGGCAAGTTGCTAGTGGGTGGCGGACAGGCGCGCGCGACTTCGGGCGGTTTCTATGTCGAGCCGTCCATTCTCGATATTGCTCGTGACAATATCCTGGCGCGCGAGGAAGTGTTTGGCCCCGTGTTGTCGGTCATGGCTTTCGAGGACGAGGCGGATGCGTACCGTCTCGCCAACGACACCATCTATGGCCTCGCCGCCGGTGTGTGGACAGCTAACATCAGCAAGGCAATGCGGGCGGCCAAACAGCTCAATGCGGGATTGGTTTGGGTCAATGGCTGGGACGCCTGTGACATCACGTCGCCGTTTGGCGGGGTAAAACAATCCGGATTTGGGCGCGATCGGTCGCTGCACGCCCTCTACAAATATGCCGACCTCAAATCGATTTCCATATCATATAAAGCCTGACATGCTTCTCTCTCAAGCCCATTTATCTCTTATTGGTCACCATCTCAGCGCCGAGCCGAAGGCGGGATTTTTCCCGGTCATAAACCCCGCCGATGGCACGGTGCTCACCCATGTGGCCGATCGCACAGCCGAGCATGCGCGGGCGGCCATCGCGCTTGCAGACGCCGCCTTGGCCGCCTGGTCCGGTCAGACCAACAAGGCTAGATCGATCATCCTGAAGCGATGGCATGAGCTGATGGTGGACCATGCCGAAGATCTGGCCTTGCTCGTGACTCTGGAACAAGGGCGCGCCATTCGCGAAGCGCGTGGCGAAGTCATTTATGGCGCCAGCTTCCTCGAATGGTTCGCGGAAGAAGCCAAGCGCGCCTATGGCCGCACGATTCCAGCGACCGCGCCCGGCAAGCACCTGCAAACCATCAAGCAAGCGGTCGGCGTGTGTGCCGCCATAACGCCTTGGAACTTTCCCATCTCGATGATTACCCGGAAAGTCGCACCGGCCTTGGCGGCCGGTTGCACCGTGGTCATCAAGCCGTCGGAAGAAACTCCACTCTCCGCCTTAGCCGTCTATGAGCTTGCGCTCAAGGCAGGCGTTCCCGCCGGTGTCCTGTCTATCATCAACGCCACGGACGCGCCGTCCATCGGCGCGGTCTTTACCGAAGATGCTCGAGTTCGTAAACTGAGCTTCACCGGCTCCACCCCGGTGGGGAAGGCGCTCTATGCGCAGTGTGGCGCGACCGTAAAGCGCATGTCACTTGAACTGGGCGGGAACGCGCCCTTTCTGGTCTTCGACGATGCCGACCTCGATGCTGCAGTGGAGGGAGCGATCGGCTCCAAGTTCCGCAATTCGGGCCAGACCTGTGTGTGCGCTAACCGCTTCTTCGTTCAGGCCGGCATCTACGACGCCTTTGCATCAGCGCTGGCGGCACGCGTCAACACTATGAAATTGGGCGACGGGCTGGATGAGGCCACGCACCTCGGCCCCCTGATCAATGCCAAAGCCGTTCAGAAGGTTCGCCGCCTCGTCGATGACGCTGTCTCTCAAGGGGCCATCGCGGTCATGGGTGGCACTGTATCCGTGCTCGGCGACTGCTTCTATGAAGCGACCGTGCTGACGGGCGTGACGACCGCCATGGCCATCGCCTCGACCGAAATCTTCGGACCAGTGGCGCCACTCATTCGCTTTGAAACGGAGGATGACGCTATTCGAATGGCCAATGACACGCCGTTCGGCCTGGCCGCCTACGCCTACACCCGTGATATCGGGCGCGCCATGCGCATTGCTGCGCGCCTGGAATCCGGAATGGTCGGCATCAACGACGGTCTTATTGGCACCGAACTGACGCCCTTTGGCGGGATTAAAGAATCCGGACTGGGCCGCGAAGGCGGCTCCGAGGGCCTCGATGAGTACCTGGAAATCAAATACATCTCCTTCGCCGGCCTAGCCTAACCTCACGTCACGAGTATTTCCATGACATCTTCAATCCAACCGCGGGTCGCGGCCGTTGCCGAAGCAGAACAGTTTCTGGCCGCGCATCCGCATATCAACTATTTCGAGATCCTGTTCACCTCGATGAGCGGCGTGCCACGCGGCAAGCGTCTGCGCCGCCACGAACTGATGCCTATCTACACCTACGGCCGGTTCCTGCCGGGCTCTATCCTTGTCGCTGACATTCAGGGCGATGATTGCGAGGCCACGGGTCTGGTCTGGGAAGATGGCGATGCCGATCGCGTGGCGCGCCCTGTGCCGGGAACGCTCGTGCCGGCGCCGTGGTTAGGCGATGACGTCGGACAGGTCATGCTGTCGATGTACGAACTGGACGGCACCCCCAATTTGCTGGATCCACGCCATGTCCTGCAAGGTGTGCTCGATCGGTATGCCGCCGATGGCCTGACCCCGGTCGTCGCTTGCGAACTGGAATATTATCTCGTCGACATCGAGCGCGACGCTGCCGGCCGGCCGGTGCCCGCGACCGCCTTTAATACCCGTGAGGTCCCAAAAGGAACGCAAGTTTACGGCTTGCCTGAAATTGAAGCCCATGGCGCCTTTTTCCGCAAGCTCTGGGAAGCTGCCGATGCGCAGAATATCCCGCTGGAAGGCGCGATCTCGGAATTCTCACCGGGCCAGGTCGAGTTGACCCTGAAACACAGGGCTGACGCCTTGCGCGCCGCCGACGACGCGGTCCTCTACAAGCGCTTGGCAAAAGGCGTTGCGTTAAGCTTCGGGATTGAGGCCACCTTCATGGCCAAGCCCTGGGCGGACCGGGCGGGCTCCGGGTTCCACGTGCATATCAGCGTAGCGGATGGCGCCGGTAATAACCTGTGCGCGTCGGAGGCACCGGAAGGCGCTCCGCTTCTGCATCACATGATCGGCGGCATGAAAGATCATCTGGCCGACTGCATGGCCATGCTCGCGCCGGGGGGCAACAGTTACAAGCGCTTCAAGGCAAATTCATACGCTCCCGTCGGCTTGACCTGGGGAGTCAACAATAGAACGGTCTCCCTGCGTGTCACTGCGGGACCGGCCTATACCCGACACGTCGAGCATCGGGTGGCAGGCGCCGATGGCAATCCCTATCTGGTTCTGGCAGCCATCCTCGCCTGCGCTCACCACGGCATAACGCGAAAAACCGATCCGGGTCCGGCCGTGGTCGGTAACGGCTATGCCGAAGCGGCCGAAACCGGGGCGACCTTGCCCGCCAACTGGTTTGCTGCGGTCGATCGGCTGGAGCGGTCCGATACGTTGCGCGACTATCTCGGCGATCGCTTTGTCGACATGTATGTAAAGGTCAAGCGCACTGAGCAATCGCGTTTCTTCGAAGAGGTCACCAGCCTCGACTATGACTGGTATCTCCGCAATGCGTAAACCGTTGGCGGTGTTCAGAGAACGCATACCATGACTGCATCGCTTCTGGGCATCAAGTCCTTTAGGTGCAAGGTTGGGACGGAACGGGCTTATTAGCGTTGTTCAGCGTTATGTCGATGTGGCGCTGAAAAATAGCGGCTGCGCCGCCCTGAGCATCCGTGTCAGTTCCATCGTTTTCGGCCCGACGGGCTGGCCGGCCATCTGGACGCCTTACTTCTGAACGGCTCCCCCTTGAATATCGGAGGCTTACGGTATGGCTTGGCAGCAGGCGTGGGACTTTTCGAGTAGGCTGCGGCCCGTGGCCTCACTCCATTTTCGAGCTGCTGCACAAAGATGATTTTTTCCTGGAATGGTCATTACGCCAACATATGTGTTGATAAATGGTGTGATCTGCAGCGCCTTTTGCACCGACTTGTGGCTGAAAAACTCCCCGAAGCGGTCTTTTCCAAGTCAAATATCGAGTCTCGGCTATTACTCAGGTCGCCTTTTATCGCATTTTTCCGTTCAAGAAATTTGAATGCAAACGGGGGTGTTGACAAAATTGAAGTCTTGGGTCGTTATTGAAGCCAGTCCAACGGCGATGTGTCATTTGAAGAACGAACATATGCGGCGGAAGGCAGGCTCCTCGCTAAAAACCCAACTAGAGAAGAGAAGTTGCAATGTTGAAGAACACTTTGTTATTCGCGAGCGTGGCACAGCTGGCACTAGGCACAGCCTTCTGCGATGTCGCCGTCGCGCAACAGACGCTTTCGACCGCGTCTTCTTCCGGGTCTGGAAATGCCACGCGGTGTAGCGATAGTCTAAAGGCAGATTACCACCCCAACGCCGACACAAAGGTTACGCTCGTTCATCTGTTTCGAGCAGGGGAAGACATTCATCTCGGTGACAAGCCCTCAGGACACAAGGCCGACCATGATGTTTGCGTCGTAAAGCTGCTTGTAGGTCCGGGGTACCCGGGACCGAAGGATGCTCCGTCTACATCCGAAGGAATCGGCATCGAAGTGTGGTTGCCCGCCAACGCTGCGGAGTGGAATTCTCGGGTACGCGTTTTGGGGGGAGGCGGCTTTTCGGGTCAACCGACTGAGATGTCACTGACGGATTTGAATGCAACCCAGGAGGTGATCGATGTGGTCAATGGGGGGTTTGTCACATCGAAGCAAGACACGGGGCATCGCTCTGAAATGTCTTCTGAAATTACTTCCGGTGCTTTCGGGATGACGCCAGATGGCAAGTTGAACACTGTTCTTTGGAGCGACTTTGCCGAAAGAGGCGTGCACCAGCAGGCAGTTCAAACAAAGGGGCTGGCGGCTTTTTATTACGGCCAGCCTGTCAAATATTCGTACTGGGATGGGTGTTCGACTGGCGGTCGCCAGGGGTTGGTAGAGGCGCAACGTTACCCGGATGATTTCGATGGACTTCTAATTGGTGCACCGGCAATCAATTGGTCCAAGTTCGTAACCAGCGAGCTTTACCCACAGGTGGTCATGCAAAACGACCTATCCAGGCTCCTAACATTAGACCAGTTGAGCTTGGTGTCGGCTGCAGCAGTGAGCGCATGCGATTCCAGACTCAACGGTCGCCACGACGGCTTTATCACCGATATGGAAAGCTGCCCCTACGATCCCATCAAAGACAAGAAGGTCTTATGCAAATCGGCGGGGGGACTGAATGTCAGCAAAGCGTGCCTCACCAGACGGGACGCAAAAGCTATGAACAAGATTTGGTACGGAATGACCGACGACGGCCGCGTCGCAAATCCGAAGAAATCGACTGGTTACGGCGAAGTGCTAGATAGCCACCAACTCTGGTTCGGGCTTTCCCGCGGGACGGACGCCTCATGGCTCGCCTATAGTGAAGATGGTGTTGGCTTCCCTTTCTCAATTGCGACAGACCAAGTTGCCTTAGAGACCGAACGACCCGCCCTAGCCGACCCCACATTCAAGAATGCGACAGGCAACGGACAGGACGGATGGCGTAAGCTAAATTACGCCGATTTGGCAAAGGCCTATGCTCAAGGCTTAGAGAAGCAATCTCAGATGGGACATATCAATACCGACAACTCAGATCTTTCAGCTTTCTTTGCGCGTGGTGGAAAGATCATCCAGTACCACGGCGTCAACGATCAATTAATCCCAAGCCAAGGCTCGAACAACTACTATGCAAGAGTGGCAAAGACCGCGGGCGGGTATGAGAAGGTCAGAGCCTTCCATCGTTACTACCAAATTCCTGCTATGGGACATTGTTCGGGAATAGGCGCTGTGAATGGCATCGACGGGACAAGTCCACCGGCAAATCCGCCACTGCCGGCTCCAAATCAACTTTTCGCCGTCCTTGAGACTTGGGTCGAAAAGGGCGTGGCGCCGAATGAAATTGTCCTTTCGAATGATAAGATGAGCAGGCCTGTGTGTCCGTATCCGGAGAAACTTGCCTACACTGGCGGCGATCCAGATGTGGCATCGAGCTATAGCTGCGTCGTAAGGTCCAAACGAACAAGCTAAGAGTACCTTCAAGGCTCTATGCCTGAGACCCGACTAAAAAGTTCCTGAGACATAGCGGTGCCTTGCCAGCCTTCGGGTCAAGAGCCTGAAGTTGGCAATAACCGCCGACGCGGTTGCGCTTTGCACGGTTGCTTCCAAGTCCTCGACCGGCCGTCTTCGTCGGCCGAGTCAGGCGAAGGTGCGTTCGACGAGCCAGCGGAGTGACAGGACCTCGAAGCCCTTGGCTGTATTTGAAAAGTTTCGCAATTGTACACGCATTACAAGGACGAAAAGGCTGATCTATTGTTCAACATATGTGTTGGCGAAATTTGATCGAGTGCGGACTATTGGGTGGGGAAGCGTCTTAGGAGATGGGGGTGACTAAGCCTGTACCGAGTCCGCTTGAAGGCGGATTTCCGCGCCTGAATATCAAATTTGCCGCAGGCCCAGCTCCTAGTGTGTCTTCGGCTTAGCCGACGCAAAACGTTATGCGGCGCTCATACAGTAGAAAGTAAGGTTTTCCAGTTGGCTCCGAAAAGCCGCACCATTAGCGCAATCGCGGGCTACATCCGACACTGCTTGCCAGGCGTACGATTGGTATCTTCGCAAGGCTTAGATTTGGGTAATTTTTAGATAAGGAAGAACAATGACCACACCGGTCCTCGGAATCATGTCCTGCAACCGCACCGTTGGGCCCGAACAGGCCTATGCCGTTATGCAGCGCTATGTCGATGCGGCGCTGAAATATAGCGGCTGCGCCGCCCTGATGATCCCCGCCAGTTCTATCGGGTTTCGGCCCGACGTGCTGGCCAGCCATTTGGACGCCTTACTTCTGACGGGATCCCCTTCAAATATCGAGGGCAAGCGCTATGGCGCAACGCCAGGCGAGGGACCGTTCGATGCCGAGCGGGACGAGGTGGCGCTGGGCATGGTCCAGGCGATGGTTTCGGCGGGCAAGCCCATCTTCGGTATTTGCCGGGGATTTCAGGAAATCAATGTGGCGCTCGGGGGCAGTTTGCGCCGCGATGTTGGCGGCGACGCTGCGGGTGAGGCCGGCTTGCGGCACCATGCGCCCAATGAGTCGAGTTTCGAGGGTATGTTCGCCCATGAGCACGACGTCAACCTTGTGCCGTTCGGTGTACTCAAACAGCTGTACACATCAGGCAATGTGCAGGTAAATTCTGTCCATTATCAAGGTATCGATCGCCTGGCGGACGGCTTACGAGCTGAAGCGGTTGCGCCGGACGGGCTCATAGAAGCTTACAGCGGTAACATCGAAGGCGCGGACATCCTGGCGGTTCAATGGCATCCCGAATGGGATGTAGACGCTAGACCGCAAAGCCAGGCCTTCTTTCGGATGATTGAAACGACTCTCACCGCCAAAAGCCGCCGGCTGGCTGAGCATTTCGCCGATCACGTGGCGGGATAGATAGCGGGCGGTGGTCTGTGCGCGCTAGGACCTGTTGACAAAAGGGCTTCTCAAATCAGCGGCATAATGATTCAAGGATTCCTCTTAGAGGGAGGACGCCTTGGATCGAGGGGACTTGTCGAATGCGGAGTGGGCGGTCATCGGGCCCTTGCTGCCGTCGGAGCGGGGACGCTGGTCGCGACCAGCCGAGGATAACCGCCGTTTTCTTAATGGGATGCTCTATGTCCTTCGGGTCGGTTGCCCTTGGCGCGACATGCACGAGCGATACGGAAAATGGAACTCGGTCTATGTCCGGTTCCGCCGCTGGGCTGAGCAAGGGATCTGGGATGCGATGTTAGAAACCCTTGTCGAGCTTGGGCTGACAGACAATTGGCAACACATGATTGATTCAACCACCATCCGGGGCCATAGTCAGGCGGCCGGAGCCCGGGGGGGACTTATAAAGAGGGTTTTGGTCGAAGCCGCGGCGGCTTTACGAGCAAAATCCATGCCCGCTCAGACGGTCAAGGACGCCCCCTCGGCTTTGTCCTGACCGGAGGCGAGGCTTCGGACTACAAGTCCGTGGAAGGCTTGATCCAGCTACCGGTAAAGAACCCCAGACTGATGCTGGCCGATAAGGGATATGACAGCGACGAGGTCCGCGCCGCCCTCCTGATGAAGGGGATCTTGCCGGTGATCCCGCCCAAATCAAACCGCCGGGAGCCAATTGCCTGCGACTTTCGAGCCTACAAAGATCGCAATCGCGTCGAGCGGATGTTCAATCGGATCAAGCAGTTTAGGCGGATCGCCACCCGCTACGACAAGACAGCAACCTCATTCATGGGCTTTCTGGCGCTCGCCTCGGTCAAACTGTGGATGCCAACTTATGTCAATAGGGCCAAGGGCTTTTCTTAAGGGTTTGGTCACCCCAGCGCGGTAGAGTTCAAGCTCAGAGTTCAGGGAGCACTAAAGTGCAGGTTTCTTCACTTTCGGCCTCATCAATCAGCGCAACGTTCGCGATCAAGTCCAGAGTCGATGATCAGGTCGCGGGCGCGGCCAATGACGGTCCGGCCGTGCGCGTTACCCTGTCGGCCACCGCCAAGTCGGTATTGGCCGGTGGCGCCCCCCCGACCACGACCGCCACGGTGAACAGCGCGGGGATCGCGACCACGTCGGTCAACGACGCCCTCGCCTCCAGCGCCGAACCGATCTACGGCGCGGCGGGCAGCGGCCTGAAGACCTACCCGACTGACTTGTCGACACGCTATGATCAATTGGCCAGCAAGTCATCTCTCACTCCCGACGAGACGGCCGAGGCGCTTACGCTCAACCAGGAGCGCAACGCTCGCGAGGAGAAGGCCTTTTTCCAGTACGCACGCCAAGCCAACGCCGCGGCAACACCGGAGGAGCGCTCGCGGCTTATGGGCCAGTTCAACAAGGCCTTCATAGAATATTATGACAGCTTGTCGCCCGAAGAGCAGGCCTCGCCGCGCTATGCCGGCACGCGCTCAGGCGCCGCCTCGGATTATGTCTCGTGGAGCAAGGAAGCTGGTGAGACGCCGGACGATCTTTCCCCCTCGGGCGACCCGATCCTGATGCTGTTCGACAAAATCCAGGAGAAAACTTTTAATCGCGATGGCGATGGCGCCAAGTCGATGTTGCAGGACTACAAGGACGAGGCGGCCAAGCTAGTGTTGTGACTCTAACGCCTGTCGCCCCCTGGCGACCTTTTCAAGAATGTCTGTAGCGGATTTGGTCCAAACGAAGGGCTTTGGATCGGCGTTGTGATGATCGAGATAGTCTTGAATTGCGCCTTCGAGTTCGGCGACACTCTTGAACACGCCGCAGCGGATGCGATCGCCTGTTATCAAGCCGAAAAAGCGTTCGACCTGATTGAGCCAGGACGCCGAAGTGGGGGTGAAATGCATGTGGAAGCGAGGATGTTTGGCCAGCCATGCTTTGACCGCCGGATGCTTATG
>NZ_AQWM01000050.1 GCF_000376105.1 Asticcacaulis benevestitus DSM 16100 = ATCC BAA-896 | reverse complement strand
ACGCTGCACAGGTACATCAATGACGACCCGTCTGAGTACCAGGCTCTCTATTCAAAAGTCATGGCGTCAGACGAACTGGTGCGGATCTCTGACGGACCTGACGGCATTCGCTATTCGACGAAGGAAATGATCGACCTGGAAACTGGCATGGCACGCGACGTCTCGGCCATGTCCGGACGTTCCAGTCATGGTGTCAAGGATAGGCATGTCGATCGCGCCATTGACCGGCAGGGCGATGCGATACGGCGTGGCGTCGCTGCCGGCTTGCCGGATGACCTGGCCGCCGATCAGCGCGCGCGCCTGATCCAAGCCGCCGGGATGAGCGAAGAGCAGCGTGATGCCGTCAGGCATATCACTGGTGACCAGCAGGTGTCCGTCGTTGTCGGCTTCGCCGGTGCCGGCAAGAGTACCATGCTGGCGGCTGCGAAGCATGCCTGGGAAGCGGAAGGCTACACCGTCCATGGCGCGGCGCTTGCGGGTAAGGCCGTCGCCGGAATGGAGGAAAGCGCGGGCATTGAGGGACGGACACTGGCGTCATGGGAGATGCGCTGGAAGATGGGAACGGCGCAGTTAGGGCCACGCGACGTCATGGTCATCGACGAGGCCGGCATGGTCGGGTCGCGCCAGCTCGCCAGGTTCGTCTCCGAGGCTGAGCGCACCGGCGCCAAGCTCGTGCTGGTTGGCGACCATGAGCAGCTTCAGGCGATTGGCGCCGGAGCGCCCTTCAGGGCTATTGCCGAGGAAGTTGGCTACGCCTCTGTCGAGGACATACGCCGGCAGCGGCAGGACTGGCAGAAAGACGCCTCGCGCGCCTTCGCCACAGAGAGGACAGAGGAGGGGTTATCGGCCTACGAGCAGCGCGGCCACGTCCATCTGAAAGCCGACCAGGACGCGGCCCGCGCTGGTCTGGTGCGCGACTATGTCGATGATATGGAAGCCCGGCCGAATGGCACCAGGGCGGCCATGGCGCATCGTCGGGTCGATGTTCGCGCCATCAATGACGACATACGCGTAGCGCTGAAGGGCAGGGGCCATCTGCAAGGCGATGAGCTTGCCTACAAGACCGAGAATGGCGAGCGGAACTTTACAGCGGGCGACCGCATCGTCTTCCTGCAAAACAACCGCGACATGGATGTGAAGAACGGCACGCTTGGCACGGTAGAGGCCGTCGAGCATGGCCGTATCCTAACGCGGCTGGATGGCAGTGACCGGGCGGTGGCCATCGACGCCACGGAGTACAAGGCGTTCGATCATGGTTACGCCACCACGATCCATAAGACGCAAGGAGCGACCGTAGACCGCGCCTATGTGCTGGCCTCGGAGACGATGGAGAGGCACATGACCTATGTCGCCATGACCCGTCACAGGGATATGGCGACGCTCTACGCCGGTGAGGATCAGTTCACAGACACCGACGCCTTGAAGTCCCGACTTGGCCGCTCAGGCGCCAAGGAGACCGTTCTGGACTATGTAGATAGCCACGGCCGTCGCCGCGATACCGGCCAGCCGGTCAGGGACACAGAGGCGTTCGCCAGACGGCGCGGCATCGATAGCGATATTGTCTATCCGGCCGGGCGCCAGCCGTCTGGTCAGGTGCGCGACAAGGACGGGGAACACGATCTATCGAACGAGCTATCCCAGCCGACGAAGAAGCGCAGCATGTTCGCCGGCCTGAAGCTGAAGGCGAATACGTCAGAGCGTGATAACGACCGTGGCAGGGAGAACATTGAAGAGCGACCGGGCAGACGCGGCACATCACCGCTGGAGAAGGCGACAGACCGATATGTCCGCGCCTACAGCGATGCCGCCAAAATGCAGCGGGAAGGCTTGCCGATCCTTGAGGGTCAGAAGCAAGCGCTGAACGAGGCATCGCGGTCTCTTGACCAGGCGCAGCCCGGTGCATCCAGCGTCATGGAGTCGGCCCTGCGGCATAACCCTGCCATGCGGCAAGCCATGATGGATTTGTCGGGGGAGGCGCGAACACAGACACTGATCACCGGCATGTCACAAGAGCGCCTGGCTTTGGATGACCCACACGTGCGCGCCGAGCGCTTCATGGATCGTTGGAAGTCGCTGAGCGCTCGCCAGCAGAGCTTGCAGGGCTGGCAGCACGACGAGGCCCGCGCGCCCGTGGAGAAGGCCATGCGCGACACGGCCAAAGAGATCGCCCGCGACCCACAGGTGGAATCGTTGCTTCGCAATCGGCGTCAGGAACTGGGGCTCGCCAAGGCTGGCGGTCAGGACAGCATCAGTCGTGAGCTGGAGCGATCAATCCAGCGCGACCGTGACCGTGATCGGGGATTAGGACTTTAGGAGGGGAAAGAATGGTGGATGACAGGGCATCGACAGGCGGCGAGGATGATGGTGACGAGGCAACCAGGGCGTTCGAGGCGCTACGCAAATCCATCGACAGACGCAATACAGCGACGACCGCGGAGTTGAAGGTAATCCGCAAGGGCGTCGAAGCTCTGTTCGATCAGGTAGAAACTTTGCAGGCGCGTCCTGACTATGCCGAGGACCTGGGGCAACTCAAAAAAGGTGTGGTGTTCATCGCAGAGCGGCTGAAGGGCCTTGAAGCGTCGCCCATGGTGCAACAGGGCGTCGGGGCGTTTGAGCGCGCCGGGGAGGGTTTAGTGAAAACCGCCGCTCAGGCGTTCGACCAGAAAGCGCAGCGCTTCGATAGTGCGGCGTTTATGCTTGAACGTATCACCCAGGGCCTGCGCAATCGGCGTGACCTGCGATGGCAGATCGCAATAGCGGCAAGTTTCGGCGTCATCACCGGCGTTGTGTTGTTACTGCTGCTTCCCCGGCTTCTGCCATTCGACGCGGACAGCCATGTCGCGGCGTCCGTCATCGGAAAGGATCGTTGGGAGGCCGGGTCAGAAATGATGAAAGCCGCCGATCCGGCCAGTTGGGCGCTGATCGCCGCTGATGCAAGGCTTGGTAAGGACAATGCGGATGTTCTGACGCAATGCCGGCAGGCGGCGCAAAAGTCGGGCCAAACGCAAAGGTGCACTATCAAGGTGACGCCGGGGAGGCCGTAAGGGGCCCTTTTTATCTTTCGAGAGGCTCCGGCCCTGAATTGCTTCTCGCTTTTTGCGCGTATTTTGGTAGTGTGTCTGAAGTTGTAGGGCGGGCATATGACACCTTTGGACAGACGAACAGGCAGGGGTTCGCGTAAGCTGATAATCGGCGATGCACCTGGCCTAATACTGTTACAAAATATGCTTCTCCGGCTAAACCGGAGTGTGCGTGCGATTGTCGATCGTGTCCACAACTCAGCTCTTTGTCCCGACAATCCGCGCGCAGGCAAGCGTAAGGCCGAGATGGCTACGGCGGTAGCATCGTCCTTGGCTCTGCATGGTTTGCTAGTATTCTGTCTGCTGTTGTCGCCGCTTTCCGATCTGAAGGGCAATGCGGGTCGCAGTGAAGGTTCTGTTGGTATAGGAGACGGGATGTCTGCCATCACCGTGCAGATTGTGACTGTACCGCAGATGATCGACAAAGCGAAAGTGCCTCAGGACGTTACAGTCGATGGTGCGGTTGATGAAACGCACACCTCTATGAGCGAGACTTTTGCAAGACCCGACATGTCCGCCACTAAGACCGATACGCCTCCAGCGTCTCAGTCCGAAGTTGCAGGGCATGTTAATTTGGAAGACGCGAAACCAAACGCCGCTGCAAATCTTTCCGGCGGAGCCGCTCCGGGTGTCATCGACGGTCATCTCACCCTCTTGCAGCAGATCGCCCGTTGTCTTCCACCGAATGTGCGACCGGACCTAAGCCCGGCGCATCTTCGACTCGCCGTAGCCTTGAATGGTACGCTTAGCGCTGTCCCCATGCTCACCGTGGATGTGGCCAGCCTGGACCGTGACCAGCTTCGGGAGGCCAACCAGATCATTCAGGCCAGCCTTCAATGTGGTCCCTATTCATTGGGCGGTGATCAGAACGCGGCGGAGATCGATGTGCCGGCAGACTTTACGGTCCTCAATAATCCAGCGTCATGAAATCGCAGTGACGAATATGCGAGATTGTGATCAGGGCATAGATATGAAGGAGAAGCTGACATGAAGCGTTTCATCCAGATAGTTGCGACCCTGTCCACGCTGTCACTTATAAGTGGCTGCGGAGGCTCGGAAACGCATGTCAGCTTTGGTGGCAAGGCGAACGGCCAACCGGTCTTCTGTATCTCGGCCAAGCCAAACTGTGCGGCGCCCGGTGCACCGCTACGTAACCTTCAGGTGGAACAGGTCGATGAGGCGGGTAAACTCGTCCGGGTGATGTGGCGCATCGATGCGCCAGCAGGATGGGGCGGGTTCAATGAGAGCGACCGGATTATCTATGGTGTGTTACCCGTAGGATGGACGACAAAGACCCCACCCACTGGCCTCACCTATGGCCAGCACTATCGGGTCAACAAACAGTATGGATTTTCCATCACCGCCAATGGACTCATCATGCAAGAAACCGGGCGATGAGATCAGGGCCTGGTTCGGCGGCCATTGGCATTGACTTGCTCCCCCAAAACCTCCACCCATGCCAATAGGGTCATGATTTAATGGATTATTCTCTTCCCCACTTCGCACACGAAGGCTGGCGACATTACTATGAGGCCGCATTTTATGTCAGTGCGTTTGACCGATGGCTAACCGATGATGAATTCAACGCAGAGCCTGTTGTCTATTATGATCAGGCGTTAAGAGACGGGCATACTGAGGCGTACATGCGCATTGAGGCCAGATATCTTGACCTTTTGGAGGCTTTGATCGACGGACAGGTGGTTTTGTGCCAGAGAGTGAACCATAAGCACCAGGTCCTCACATTTCATATCAAGCGCTTCAAGGGCTTAGGCTCACAGCTTCGCCGCCAGCTTTCCTGGGGATTGCGCGAGAGGCCGGGGCGAGGCGATAACGACATTTACATTCCCCACTTGGGACTGCGGATCATGTTCAATCACGACATGACACACTTTCTTTATTTTAAAGACGCCTCAATACTACCGGTCGTTAAAAACCTGATTAAACGGGCAGGCTTCTTTACGCTTGAAGATGATTGTGACGGAATGGGCAATCCATCTGTAGCCGACTTTTGGCGAAGACGCTTTGGAACAAAGCTGATTTCCAGGATCACCTGAAATAAGGGGGCGGCCGGTTTCCGTCTCTTTAGCAACCAAAACCATCCTAAGACAGCGCTCCTCCGCCCTGCCAGAGAGCCTACTTCCGGGTGGACAATTCTACACAAGAGCTGTAGGTCAACCAACCATATCTTAGTGATATTGCAAAGAAACAAAACAAGTTATTGATAAAAACGCCATCTCTGTACCCTTCCGCAGAATATCCAAATAGAAAAATATACTGACTTAGGATAATAAGAGAAAAAATAAGATAAATACTTTTATATTTTTCAATATTCTTTTCAAGAAGAGAAAAAACACAAATTATGCAATAAATTGCATGCATCCATATAAATGGAAACGACAGCGTTTCTATCACCACATTATTGTGTTCGGTATATAACGAAAGAACATATCCTGGATCAAAAACCCCAAACACCGCTAGTGAAAAATTTACGACAATAGAAATAACTATTATCGTTAACGATAATATCCTCAAAACCATACTATTGATAGTATTTAACATTATTTCCCTTGTGATTATACCTTACTGGCTCATTTAGCGTTCGAGCCGCCGCGCGTTCAGGCCCGTTTATAACGCGCTTTTCCTCGGCGTTCTCGTATCCATCAAAGGTCGGCCAAGGAAACACACTACCAACGAGGTGAGATAGCTCGTGACCTAAGCCAAGATCTGGCGTCTGTAATTTGCCATTATCAGGCCCGCCACATACTTGCAAATAGGAGTTCGGGTCCCAGTTTACATTTCCGCCTTGTGCGGAATTGTCATGACCATTGTTGGTCTTAATCCAATGGTTCGCCTTATCAGCCTCTAGCTTGTCAATTGTGCGCTTCATGCCAGGGTCTTGTTTCAAATACTTTAGCGCTTTTTGGACTCGTGAGTAGTCACGATACTCCCCTCTAACCCCTATTTTAAGGCCATCTGGATCAGTCAAATCATACGGTTTCCCATCGACATAGGCATAGGGGTTTTGCCCGGCATCGATGCCAAGCGGATCGGCTTCGATGTAACGGCCCAGGCTTGGGTCGTAATCGCGGTGATGGTTCTGGTTGAGTCCGGCACCTGCGGCCTCGGATTGATACCACTGACCTGGCAGGCGGATATCGATATTGGCGCTGGCCGTAGCGAAGACCTGAGCCTGGCCGAATGGGGTGACATAGGCGTCCCACACCTTGGTTTTGGCCGCGTTGGTCATCATCTGCGGCTCGTTCAGATGACCGCTGTGGATATAATAGGTGACCTTGGTCGAGCCGGTGGAGTCGATGACGGCCAAAGGTTTGTCATCGAGCCAGACATATTCCCTCAAAACCGCGCCGGTGTAGCCGTTATGCTCGGCAATGAGATGGCCCGCTTCGTCAAAAATGTAATGGATCTCGGTAGAGGTTGAACCACTGATCAATCGCCGCCACACACGCTGTTCGCGGTAGTCATAACCGTAATTAGCGGCGTCCACGTTGTCAGAACTTGTCCTAAAACGAGGGCGGCCGATCTTGTAGGAGGTATTGATTCAGGAAAAAATTGGAAATGAGTAGTACCGCAAGAAAGGCGTTGCCTAACAACGCCTGCGATGCGAACTGGCTCCAAAGCCCCCAGTTTGAAACCAGGACAAATGCGCAGACCAGTGGCGTGATCGACATCATAAAGACAATCTTCAAATGTTCCGAACGGGCGTAAATACCATTAAAGCAACAAGTAATACCGATCCACAGATGCAAGAAAATGATGGGCACGGCATAACTTAGGTCTTTGAGACTTACGATTTCCTCGTACAGCGATAAAATGTAGCTAGGTAGGAACACAGAGACAATCCCCGTTGCAGCTAGGCACAAACCGACCGCAACGAGGATTCCACCCAATAACTTGCTAAGAAGACTAATAAGAATATTTGACAATGTTTCCACCATGGTTGTATCGCACAGGCTCACCCAAGGTTCTTGCCGCAGCCGTTTCGGGGCCGGTAATGACACGCTCTTCCTCGAAATTATCATACTGGAAATGTGGTAGCTTACCATACCATAATGGATCGACCAAGTGCGCGAGCTCGTGACCTAAGCCCAGATCGGGCGTCTGTAATTTGCCATTGTCAGGCCCACCACATATTTGCAAATAGGAGTTCGGGTCCCAGTTTACATTTCCGCCCTGTGAAGAATTGTCATGCATATTGTTGGTCTTGATCCAGTGATTTCGCTGATCAGCGTCCAGTCTGTCGATAATTTTTTTCATGCCAGGATCTTTCTTTAAATACTTCAGCGCCTGCTGAACCCTGGCGTAGTCACGGTATTCGCCGCTTACTCGGATTTTCAATCCTTGCGGATCAACCAAATCATAAGGCTTCCCGTCAACATAGGCATAGGGGTTCTGCCCGGCGTCGATGCCAAGCGGATCGGTTTGGATGTAGCGGCCAAGGCTGGGGTCATAGTCTCGGTAATGGTTCTGGTTGAGACCGGCACCTGCGGCCTCAGCCTGATACCACTGACCCGGCAGGCGGATATCGATATTGGCGCTGGCCGTAGCGAAGACCTGAGCCTGACCGAAGGGTGTCACGTAGGCGTCCCACACCTTGGTTTTGGCCGCATTGGTCATCATCTGTGGCTCATTGAGGTGCCCACTGTGGATGTAGTAGGTGACTTTGGTTGAACCGGTGGAGTCGATGACGGCCAGCGGCTTGTCATCAAGCCAGACATATTCCCTCAAAACCGCGCCGGTGTAGCCGTTATGCTCGGCAATGAGGTGGCCCTCTTCATCAAAGATGTAATGGATCTCGGTTGAGGTCGAACCGCTGATCAACCGCCGCCACACGCGCTGTTCGCGGTAGTCGTAACCGTAGTTGGCGGCATCCACGGTGTTCTTCTTAACCACCACCAGCCGCTGTCTGGAGCTGTAGTGATAGCTGTAGGTATCGCCTCCGGTAATGGCGTCTGTATAGAGGTCGCCCCCGTCGCGGTAGGTCAGGGCGCGCTTGACCACGCCGTTTTCGTTTTGCACCTGGGTCAGGCGGTTGGAATCCCCGGCGGTGATCTCATTGTTCGAGGTCGTAACCCCGCCCACGGTGAGGTAAGAACCGATCCGGTTGCCTGCGCCATCGTAGTCATAGGCGTTCTGGCCAAACGGACCGCCCGCCCAGCTCAGACGGCCGGAGTCCGACAGCGACATATAGACCGTCCGACCCGTGGCGGCATTATCAACGATCTCACCCAGACGGCCATCGTCGTAATAGTCGTAGCTGAGATCGAACTTCGCCGTCGATCCGTCCTTGACCTGTATGCGCGTCAGCCAGTTGTTGAGATTATAGGTGTCCGTTAGGGTCAAGCCATTGCCGTAGGTCAGGCTCTTCAGGCTGCTGAACGGTTGGTAGGCCACGGACGTTGCCACATTGGACACCGTGCCGCTGGAGGTGGGTTTGGTGGTGATGGCCGTGACCAGACCGCTGTTGTCGCGGGTGAGCGTCACGACCCGGCCCGACGGCAGGGTCATCTGGGTGACATCGCCGTTGATGTCGTAGGCGTACTGAACACTATAGCTCAGGCCGTTGATGGTCTTGGCATCCGTCGTAACCCGGCCCTGTGCATCATAGGTATAGGCCGTGGAACCGGATTGCTCGGTCACACCGGTCAGGCGGCCATTGCCCTTATTGCCCGACGCCGTTGCGTCATAGGTAAAGGTCTGGGTCTCCCACGACGCGCCGGTGAAGGTGCGTGAGGTCAAACGCCCCGCGTTATCATAGGCGTAGTTAGTCTCGACCGTATCGGCGTCCTGGGTTTTGGTCAGGCGGCCAGCGGCATCGTACCAGTAGGTGGTCGTACCCTTGTCAGGACTAACCTCGCGTATGACCTCGCCAAAGCCATTGGTGATGCGCGTGGTCTCCAGATCACGCCCGTCCTTATGGCTGGTCAAGGTATTGTTGGCGGCATAACCGTACTTGACCTTTTCGGCTTCCGGATTGGTCTCTTCGATCACGCGATTCAGGGCGTCAAAACCGGTTTGCCAGACCTTGTCGCGCCCATCCGTCGTCTGGGTCAGGTTGCTGACCTTGTCATAACCCAGACGGGTTGAGGTGGTGCTGGCACCGCCCACTGTGCGCAGGAGACGGCCCATCTCGTCATAGACCATCGACTGTTGCGCTGTGATCGTCGCCGAAGCGTTCTTCACCACCTGAAGGGTGGGCTGGCCTTCGGCGTCCGGCGTCAGATCAATGGTTTCATTTTTCTCGTTCTTAATTTTCGTCAGGCGGCTGGCGGCGTCATAGGTGTATTCCAGATACCCGCCTGTCGGCAGGGTCATCTTCGTCATATTACCCACCACATCGTAGGTGTAGGCATATTGCGACTGACTGGCCCCGGGATTCACCGTCGAGGTCAGGACCCGGCCGTGGATATCGTAGGTGAAGGTGGTCGAGACGCTGTTGGGATCGACCACGGTCAGAGGCCCGCCACGCCAGTCCCAGGCGGTAATCGTCGTGGCCTTACCCACCTCATCGGTCACTGAGGCCAGATAGCCATTGGTGTTATAGGTATAAGCGACCGTATCGCCCGTCCCCGACAGCGGGCCATCGATACTTACCAGTTTACCTGTGGCGCCGCCTGTCGTGCCGTAGGTGAACGTCCAGGTCCGCGTCTGACCATTCGTTGAATAAGGCACCGTCTGCGAGGTGGTGTCGATCTGGCTCAGCGTGAGCACCTGACCCACGCCGTTATAGGTATAGTTCGTCGTCAGCCCCGGCGCGGCAATCTGGGTGGGCTGGCTGAAGCTGGTATGCCACGTGATGTTGGTCGTGCGCGCTTGTGGCGTCCCGAAAGCCTCAATGATCTGGGTCGGATGGCCCGCCGCATCGCGGGTGTATTTCGTGACACGACCCTCTTCGTCAGTTTCCTGATCGAGTTGTGTGCTGGCATTGAAGCCCTTCGGCGAATTTGAGGCCGTGACATTCGTTGTCGCTGTGCTTGACGCGCCGGTAAGCTTGAAGCCGGAAGTGGTGTCGTAGGTATAGGTTGTCTCTCGCCCGAAGGCGTTTGTCACCTTACGTGTGTCGGCGGCGCCACCTGATGACGTATAATCAACAACAGCCGCAAACTCCCCATTAGGCCCTTCGCTGCGTGTGGCGCGCCCCTGACTGTCGTAGGTCACCTTCCATCGCACGGCGTTCGTGTGGTCGAGTATCGCGGTGATCGCATTGGGGAAGCTGGCATTGCCGTACTGATAGGTCGTGCTGTCGATCACGGTGGCGGATGCGTTCAGATATTCCACCTTGGTCAGCGGCGAGTAGTCCCCCGAGGCGTAGGTGTATTTGATCTTGTACCCGCCGGGGAGGGTCACGTCCTTGACGGATTGAGGCACCGTCGTCGCCCCTTGCGTGGCAGTGTTCCAAGTAAAGGTCATGGCCTTACCCGCTTGGTCCGTAACGCTTTGCAGGGCATTGTTGCTATAGGCGAACGTCAGAGTCGTACCGTCTGGCCGCTGCACGCTTACGGGATGGGCGGCATTGTAACCACCGCTGCCGGCGGGCTGGTAGGAGGCCAGAGTCCAGAGATTGTCGTCGCGATCGCGCAAAGTGAAGGTGCTCGAACTGGTCCAGAAGGCATAATCGGCCGTGGGCCACGATCCGGTCAAGGTCAGGGTCGCATCCGTTAGATTGGTAGCAGAACCGTATTGTTCTTCGGGTTTCAGTGAACCATCTGACTGACGCTTGAAGGTCTGAGCCGAGCCACCCGGATATACGATCTTGAAGGCCGCGTCTGTAGGGCTAGAGTGATAATCGATGACCATCTGTATGTCATAACCGATCGTCCAGTTCCTTAAGGAAGTGAATGTGCTGCCAATGAGATAGACCCCTCCGTTGGGGCGGCTATTATAATGCCTGTCCAATAACAGCGTCCCGTCGGACGAAGCAAAGTCTCTGGCGGAAAACCGCTTGCTGCCCGTCAGTGTGTTGATTGGGTGAGGAGTGGTGGCCACGGGCATGGAGCCGTTATTGGCGTCGCAGTCACATTCCTTGTCATTACTTGTGACGCAGTACCCAGGTGCCCGAGCAATCCATCCGGACTCACCCCATTCGTCACAATGAAACTCTTGGGTTTCATCAGCAAAGCCATTGAAGGTGCATCGCTTGCGATACCAAGCCCCCGTTGGCACGATCCCCTTTAGCCAAGGCTCGTATTCGGCATTGCAAACTATTGCCGTGTGGCATTCAAGCTTTATCGTCTCATCGACCTGTGCCGTTCCTTCGAGCGTTGTAACCGCACACCATCCAAGCGTTCCAGCGGGCGCATTGGCGGGCTTTAGAATTTGTGCATAAACCCAATCGTCGCCGTTGGTGCCCTCGGGGTTGTACATCACGAAATTGTATTCGGTGTAGGGCTCTTCCTGGGCATGGCTGACGTTTGGGAATGTGGCGACCAGCGCGACCCCCAAAATGGCTAACAGGATCAAATAGAATTGCCGAACGCTTGTTTGGACATACGTCATTGCAGGCAGTAGCATACCGCACCCCACCGATAAAATAAGATGAGAGGATACTACTCATGCGGAAAAGTTGGAGTCCATAGTTCGCGCAATGCGACTTATTTGCAGCTTATAGGATATTTTACGCACCCGCCTCGCAATCTAATGTGGAATTTTCAATATCTACAATGCATTGGTGACCGCGAAAGCTAAGCGGTATTCAGATAACGGATCAATTCGCGGCCAGTGCAGCCTACTTCCCACACGTTCACTTTTGTGTGATTACATGTAAGGACGTTCCATCGCGATAATGTGATGGGTAATAAACTCCGAGGTCCATCGCAAGAAGCCGGAGGTCAAAGCCATGGCCCGGAGGGTGTTGAAGGCCAACAACACGAAATCCCAGATCCGTGCTCATATCGAGCACGTCTTTGCGGTCCAAAAGCATAAGATGGGCCTGTTCGTGCGCACCATCGGCATCAAACGGGCTTGGCTCCAACATTGTCTACAACATGAAGAGATGGGTCTGGCTCGATGCCCGAACTGCGCCGACATAACCGCGATACCGAGGTAAAAGAGACAAAATCGGACCACTACCAGGACAACAGACGGTCGAGTGCATGTACCAAACGCCCTTAAGGCTCGAAAGACGCCCGACGCGACGAGATCAAACGGTTTTTAGAGCCGTCCAACTTGGTCGTCTTACGCCTTCGACGACGATCGCGCAGTCTGCACGTCCGCTCAGCGAAATTGTGGATGCTAATTGTAAATAACCCCCGCGGTCTCGGCACATGAGAGACTCCTAGTGTCCCCAATGAGGGTTGAAGGAGATCACATGCACATTCACCTAAAAGACATCATAGACATCTGCCTGGCCCCACAAGTGGCCATTGTGCTCATTCAAGTAGCGCTTGCCGAGTTTGAAGCCGCGCGGCGTAGGCGGAAAAAAACTTCATTTTCTAGCACACCATTTAACACAAGTATTTTTTAATGGTATAAATTGTCTTTAGATTCATGAGGATGTGCAATTTTCGCTCAGGCTCATAACCTGCAGGCTGGCAAGGCACTGCTACCTCTCATGAACTTTTGAGTCGGGCTCTAAGATCCATTCGTAGATTTAGAAGTGAGAAAAAGGCTAGCGCCTCGTTCAATTCAAATAACGAAATTGGGACGGTTCACCATCTGCCCAAAATACCCCCAATCCTTCAGCATCTCTACATATTCATCCAACCCTGCGCTCGAATAAAACTCAAAATTTACCTCCGAAACGATGAACCTTTTCCCATACACGGTTCTAACTTGACCTACGCCCTGCGTCACATCAATGCCGATTCCGGCTATCGATCCAAAATCAGGCAGAAAAATTGGGAAGCTCAAAGGATCTGAGTGCATCCCCATTAAAACGTATTTGACATTCAGAGTTTCGAATTTTTGAATAAAAACTCCGACCATACGAGTCCTAATTTCAAGCAGAGACTGATCATTGCTCATAAGGTCACACATTTCGCTCGAGGCATTTCAAAGGCATTTTATTCAGTCAATAATCTGCTTTCACTCTAAAATATTGCTGGTTGAATTTCAATTGCGCTTCTCCTTCCACTTGGGGTGACGAAATTGATGTGCGGATAGTTGTGCGGATTGTCTTTTTCAAGATGCGGTGGATCAGTCCGCAGGTAAGTGCCGCCAGATGCTTCAATTAGATCTCTTGCTTCCCTTTCGGTCGGAACATATCGCCATGTACCAACGCCACGTATAGCCTCGGCATTTACTGTCGATCTGACGAGCAGAACGCCGAGGCGCTATGACTGGTGATTTATCGCGTTCTTTTTCTTCGAGGTAGACTTTCGAGTGGACCGTCTGCGAAATCACACACGCGCAGAAATATTGCGTGACATCAATCTGCCAAAAGGGCACGCAAAGCGAAAACACAAAAAGTTGATAAATATGGCTTTACATTGACACGTTTTTTGACACACCTACTATCAACACTCATAACTACAATGTAATTAAATCAATTAAAACAAATAGAAGCGATACAACAGCCCGGTAGCTCGTCAGGCTCATAACCTGAAGGTCGTCAGTTCAAATCTGGCCCCCGCAACCAGTCTTTTAATAAAACAAATCACATAGATAGCCGCCTCACAAGGCGGCTATCTATGTTCGAAATCCACCACCAGCTACCGCATAGCTACCATTTGAAGCAAAAAGACACACACGGAAAAATGTGAACAACAGCGGATAGTGAAGTCGGTCCATACAAATGGGCGCCAAGTCGACATTGTCTCAAACAATAGATGCGCCTTCAAGCTGGCCATCCGCGATTCCGACGTGGCACTTGCGAGCCGGTTGGAACCCTGGATAGCCGATGGCGGCGACTATACGACTGACATTGTCGAATGGCTTTATCGGTATCACGCATACCCGCTCTTGTTCTCACGGCTTGCCAGATATGACGACGCAGCCCACTCGCCTGTCGAGGCGGGACTATGGAAGACCGCAGCATCGCACAATCAGCCCGAGGCGCTTGCCATGATATGGGATTACGGCCACGCTCTGAACTACCTTACGCCGGCGCAAGTCAAGGCATGTGACAGCGCGGTGGCGGCTGGCGACGAAGCCGGGATAGCCGACCTCTGCATCAAAACGTCTTTTTCGCGCGCCGAGGCGGTCTACGGGGCGATCAAGGCGAAGGACACGCCCCGAGTAAAAAGCCTTCTTGCAGAAACCAGCTCCCTCACGGAAGACTACAAACCACAGCTCGAGAGTTATATCGCCAAATTCGGACTATCTGAGATGCTGGAGTTGCTGCCGCCCCGGCCGCAAAAAGCGGAATATTTCACCGGCCATCTGTCTCTTTCTGCTGCCGTCAACGGTCAACGCAGTTTGAATAACCGCCGAATGTATGACGGTCCGTTAAAGAAAGAACTAGACGCGTGTGTGTTGCCCTATATCAGCTACCCTGCCGATGCGAGCTGGCCTTTTTCTCCCGTAGGGTCGGCAGTTTTGAACAATGACCCGGTTATGGCGCGCGGTTTGGCCAAGCGCGGCTATAAATGGCTTTCCAGGGAAGTGCAGTCCCTACCTCCAATAAGCATGGGATTGGAAGACGCCGTGCCGGGGTCGAGCCTCCGTATGTATGACGGGATAGAGGACAGTGAACGGTATCCATCGCGGCCAGCGGATGAAAGTTTGTGGCAGCGTCTCAATCTATTTCTCCCGGTAATCGCGGAGGCTGAGGGGCCCGAAGGTTTGCGTGATATCTTCGAGGCGTCGGCCAGGTATGGCTGGAACGATGTCATCGACCTCACCATTGCAGCGGGTTTCGATGCCAAAACGACAAAAGGGCCCGTAGAAATCTGGCGCAATTGGGCTGGCAGCGGTTTTTTTGGACTATGCAAGCCATCTACTGGCCGGAAGCTACTGCACCTAGGACTGCCCTTAGGACCGGTTGGGGAGGACAACTGGACCGTCCTTCGCGTTGCAGCGGCCGGTTGTCGTGACCCTCAGGCACTTCGCTTCCTTGTTACTGAGGCCGGCGTTGACGTCAACGAGTTAGGCGGGACAATGACTGCCCTTGATGAGGCCATGCCGCGTTCCCGACCCGAGATAGTTGCGGTCCTGAAGTCGCTGGGTGCTAAAAGCGGCAAGGAACTGGTGCCAGAGAAAATTGCTGAAACGCGGCAAAAAGTCATTGCGGAAGGCGCCGATCCAGATTTCTGGGAATGGGATTAACATAGATTGTACCCATCCTCGCAGCACCAGCGTAGGATGACCGGGCGCTATCTCAAACGATACGATCACGGGCGGATTCTACTCACTAGACGTCGCAACCCGTTTCATTTCCGCTCCTACTCGCGATGCAGCTTAACTATTGCGCTCCGTAATATGGGCCGAACCCCGAGCCGTGGTCGACCAGCGTGCCAGAAAACAGCTTTGCATCGCGGCGGATTTCAAGCGTCTTGTCCCATAGGTGCAGCTTAGCTACACCGTCCTTATCATAGGGCAGATACAAGCGGTCACCTGCCACGAACTCCCCCCCGGCTTCCACAGTGCCTACGCGAAGTTCGGCATTGGTGTCAGTCCCGGCATCGACCCGGATGTCGATCGTAATGTCCCCGGGGGCCGCGTCGGGATCGGCAACGGTCTCATAAGGTAGGTAGCCGGCTTTTTGCATGCCGCTCCAAAAATTCCAGCCTCGCGCCGAAATGTCGTAGCTTTTACGCTCAGCGCTTCCAAGGCCGTTGAGCGGCGACATGGGAACGCATAGCGTGACATCGCGCTTGCTGATCGCACTCGATACATGGCCCGTCCCACACAGCAGACGGTCGCGGAAGCGCATGCCGTCGGGTTGATAACCGATGGCCTGCCACTCGTAAACGTAATCGTCATCCTGGAAAAGGTAGACGCCGAAAGCCGGTTTTGGCGCATTGACGATGCGGTGGCGCTCGACTCGTTGGGCCTTCAAAGTCAGCACGGTCGTATCCTTCTTGAGCAGTCCTGATGTGACAGACAGGGTCTCAGGCTTCAGGCGCAACGTCCCCCATCGCCACGGCATCTCGTCCTGAGGCGCGATAGTTGCTTCTCCCGGCTGATACCAAGGCGTGTAGCCCAGATCCTGGTCGATCGGGCCCGATAGCGCGGGTTTTGGGTCACTGTCTCTGGGGAGATCGATGGACGGGGCCCCATAACTCCGGCTATCTTCGTGGTAGGCCGCCTGAATAACTTGGTCACCTACCAGGATCCGTGTCAGCGCGGGTGTGCCGCCCGCCGGCTCGTTGCGGATTCGCAAGCCGTTATACGGACCATCGGGAAAGAGTCCCCAGTAGGCCGGCCTTGGGGACAAGTCGGTGCGGCTATCCTTCGCGGGACGTTCGGCATAGAGGCCCAACGTCATAGCTTTGGCGGGCGCGATGACCGACTCCATCTGCGGAAAGTCGATATCGTAGCGCTTCTGATCGACCAGCTGCGAAGCATAAGCCGGTGGCGTGGGGTAGTAGACGACCTTGCTCGTGCCGTTGGTGTAATAGACGATAGGATGCGGCTGGAAATAACCTGCCATCTTGCCGTCTGCCAGCTTTTGCAGACAGATGATGTTCCAGCCGTCGCGATCCAGGTTAATGCCCCATTTGAAGTGGTAAGGTCCGCACCAAGCTTCAAAAATGCCCGCATCTTCTGCGGCACGGCGAAACTGCGACTTGTAGAAAACGGTACCCTTGGTAAGGATCAGCGGCGTGCGAAAATCCGATGGCAGGGGAAGGTCCTGCTTCAGTTGGGCGCGCTCACGCCATGCCACCTTGGCGCTGAGCAGGGCAGACGGCTCACCGGCACCAAGCTTATTGTGTGGATCGGGCGAGATCAGTTGTGTGGGAGCGACACGAACAAAGCTGGCGCCGAAGGTCCGGTCGATATAGGCGTCGAAGGCGGTGACGGCTGTGCCGGTCGCTTCCGCCGGAGCCGATGCCGCAGGCATGGCAATCGAGGCGATGCTCAATACCATCATGGCCGCGATCGGGCTGACAGTAGACATATTCAATCTCCCCCTAATTTTCCAGCTCATGGTGTGGTGAGTTCCAGCTTTGCCATCATATCATTTTCCGTCCTCTTAAGAGAGATACGCCGACGAAAGTCTTGGGTGCCGAATGTTATTTTAACCTCGCCGTCCCTCTGAACCAAAACTTGGTCCATCAGTTCAGGCGAATTGCCGTTAATCCGCCATCGCTCTGATCGCCACCGGTGCCGATGTAGAGGATGTTGTTGCCGAGAGCCAAATGACCGCCCTTCGGATAGCTCCATACAGCTGCGTGGCTTGTGATATCGATGGCAAATGTCTGAGTAGCGCTTGATAGGAACACCAGATTATTCGTGGCGATGACGTTGTTATAGAACAACCCGCCGCTGGCGCCAGTCCAACTCCATAGCGGTAGATCGTCTTTTGCGCCTTTGGCAAGCAATCCGCCCGGTGTGATGGTGATACCGCCGACAAAGCTGTAATTATTTATGGCGGTATAGACCACTCCGTTTGCCACTGCGGGAGTTACGGAAAAGTGCTGAGTGGCATCTTCCCATCCGCTGGAGTTTGGCGTGCCGGTCCCAAGGAAATAGTTCATCAACTCACGTGTTTCATAGGTTGCATTCAAACGGCGCCCGGAATAGGTCGTGGCGTCGGTCGTCCCATGAAAAAGGATGACGTCCCCGTTCGGCTGCAAAATGGGGGCGCCGTAATAAGGGCCAGGCTGGGAGAAATTCATATTGTCCGCTCGAGTGCTGACCTGCGCACCGGTTGAACGCGCAAAGACGTCAAGTCCCCGGCCATTGTAAAAATAGACTTTGCTACTGTCGACGGCAGGGGTTTCGGCTCCCCGTATATATTGCGCGGAACTGGGCGCAGCTTGCCAGAGCAGGGCGCCGTTCGCGGCATTGAAGGCGAACACGGTGTTTACTGAGATACCCATACCAAGAAAGACAACGTTGCCGTCAACCACCGGCGTCGCGAGGTCTGTTGTGTTGCTAGAATATAATGGCGTTTGCCACGCGATCGCTCCTGTCGATGCATTCAGAGCATAGAGAGACACATGGTTGAGGTCGGGGGCGACCTGCACATACACGAAGCCATTGCCGTAAGCCGGCGCGCTGACATTGACCGTTGAGCCGAAATCATCCTGCCAGGCTTTGGTACCGTCCGCACTTTTCAGCGCAAAGAGGGTGCCTTGTCCGTTGTAATCATCGTTGGTTATGTAGACGCGTCCATCTCCGGTCGCGATCGGATTAATGTAATTGGTTGATTTGCCAGAGGCAGGGCGTTGCCAATCCCACAAATGCGCAAACTGAGAGGTATTGTAGGTGGCCGCCACGTAGCCGGTGTGAGCGCTATTGCCTTGCACTGTCGTCCAGTCAGGACCTGACGTGCTGGTATTAGTGCCGCCACTAGTGGTGCCTTGTCCAGATCCGCTCGATCCACCGCTACCTCCGCCACCGCATGCGGATAGGGCAACCAGCCCTAAAATGAAGGCAAGTTGGGAAACGCTCTTTATCATATTACCCGCCGGAATAGTGCTCGATCTATGGTCACATTACACCGGATTCATAATGTACACGTAAAGGTAATGTCAATGGCGCCTGCGACTTAAAAGTTCTAAATCAATGCCTTGATTTAGAATGACTATTGTCACAAAGGACATGCAATTTAGGGCACTTCCAAGCAAGACAGTCGACCGAAAGACACTGCACAAGCGTTGACGCCGTTCGCCACTCGCAATGATCTCCAACTGCGCCATAGTCACCCAAGAAGTTCATCGATGTCCTGGCTGGCCATAATGTACGATTTCTGACAAGCGGTTGGAATGCGTTGATGGGCTAAGGTGATAGCTATTTTTTCAAGGTAGATGACCAGTGCCGGCATCGCGGGACATTTACGAATCTCCGGTCTCGGGCAAATTACAAATTAGGTCTGGCTTTTTCTGCTTCGGGCGCGTAGTGGCCCAACGCAACCGCTCAAAATTTTTTAAAAAATTGGGTGATGAGAGAATAGATATATACCACGGCGACAGTGATAAAGCCGGCCACAAAGATGGAGATTATCGCGCCTCTAAAACCCGGATCGGATAGAGAAGTCTGCTCATCATCGTATAATTTATAGGCTAGACCTAACCCGATTAAAAATACTACAGCCATTACCAGTTGCAAAAGGTATTTAAGTTTCCAATCAAACCTTTTCACGAGCGTTCTCCTTTAGGTCAAATGCCGACTTTTACGATGAACTAGTTGCGTATGTCCGGTATCTGCATACCTCAACGAGCGCGAAATGGCCGCTTCGGGCGCTTATGGGGCTTGCCAATGGGAGGGGGCTATTTGCACTGCAAATTACAAGAATTTCATTGGGCTAGAGAAAACTCTGGCGGATTGCATCACTAACAAACGGTGCGACTAAGCAATCCGGATATATCCGCGAACGACAAGACCTCGTTCGGTCATCTCCAGCGGCAACCGCCCGAGGCCACCAAGAATGTCCATGGCACCTTGAACATCCTGACGAACATGGCGGGCTGGAATCGTGCGCTCGTTCCGGTATTCTGCGAGACGCGGGAACAACAGCCACTCAATTGATCGGAGCGGGATTGAACCGAATGAACTCGTGTCGCCCCATGGCCGAGGTACGTACAAACCGGCGCCTGGATTTCCTATTCGTTCTTCGGGGCTTTCAATGAACTTGAATATGCATTGGCGCAGTTCCAGTTCAGGATGCGCTTGAATTGCAGAAAACACTTTTCGCCACTTGGTGTCCGACATAAGCGAACCGCTCGTTGTGCGACGTACACAACGGTCAACCTGGTCAAGTTCGGTGCGGTCATGAACAGCCATGTCGAGAGGCTATAGTATTATCCATCCTCTGTCAGCCATCTCTCAGAAAAACGTGTGTCTTTCGGGCGGCCGCAGCAAACTGGCTGTCGACCGCCCGAAGTTGCTTATAGATCAATCTGTTCTGCCATTTCCAAAGCATCATCGACCTCGATACCAAGGTATCTTACCGTGCTTTCCAACTTCGTGTGTCCGAGCAAGAGCTGCACAGCACGTAAATTACCCGTCTTGCGATACAGCTGAGACGCTTTTGTTCGGCGCATTGTGTGCGTGCCGTACATGGTGGTCTCCAGACCGATACTCTCAACCCACGTGTGAACGATCCGTGAGTATTGCCGCGTCGAGATGTGAGGGCGTTGTTTGGATCGGCCTGGAAACAGGTGACCGGAGCCACCCGCGGGCAAATGTTCGAGCAGCCGCTCGACGGCCAATCGCGTGTGTTCGGTGATTTCGAATTTCACAGGTCGACCGGTTTTCTGCTGAACGATCGATGCTCTGTCGCGCACTTTTCCGGCCTGGCAGAGGTCGTTGACCCGAAGGCGGACCAGGTCGCAAGCTCTGAGTTTACTATCGATGGCTAGGTTGAACAGTGCAAGGTCTCTTGGAGATTTGGACAGCTCCAGCCTCACGCGGATTGACCAAACATGCTTCGGCTGAAGCGGTTTCTTTTGACCAACCAGGAGACCCTTGTTCCATGGGGGAATGTGGCAGTTGAATAGATCTTCAGACATGACGGTTTCTCCGCCAGGATCGTGTCCCGGTACGTGGTGTAACTGAGCGCCTGGCTTCAGTGTTTTCCGAACAGGTCCGGGTTTGTCGTCAGTTGGCCACTGCTGGCATGCTGAGTAGTGGATCATCGCTCACTTGGGCGATGGTTTCAAGGGTGATATAGCGTCCGCGTTGAACCGCCCATTCATCGTTTTGTTCGAGCAGGATTGCGCCGACCAGTCTGATGATGGCGTCATCGTTGGGGAAGATGCCCACGACGTCGCATCGGCGTTTAATTTCACCGTTGAGCCGTTCGATAGGATT
>NZ_AQWM01000049.1 GCF_000376105.1 Asticcacaulis benevestitus DSM 16100 = ATCC BAA-896 | reverse complement strand
GGGGGAGCCGCTAGGAGCGACTCGCCCTCTCGCTTTTCGTGGAATGATTTTCGAAAACGAAATAGGGTAGTCGTTACGTTGGTTGCGGGCCCCCGCAGCCAAGGAAAAAAAAGCCCTAATAATCAATGACATATTATAATATGAATTGGCGCGCGTAGCACGTTATTGTGCGTAACTTTGCGATCTTCGTCTCGTAATCGAGAATAACGCTTTGATCTGAATGAAAATGATATTTAGCGCAAACGGCATATAAAAACCTGACGGCTTTGGTGCGCATTTGGTAGTAAAGTGGATCCATTGCCCGCTATTTAATCGCTTGTGCCGAAGTGCCACCACGACGGTGGCTGATTATAGATTCCGTGCTGGGTTCAAAGTGGGCTCTGAGACAGGGCAACGCCTTTTGCGGATCACAAGCGCCGCACATAAATATATCCAGCGCCGCATAGTCGAGCTCCGGCCAGGTGTGGATGCTAATATGGGACTCCGCGAGGATGGCCACGCCGGTAATGCCGGCGCCTTCACCAAAACCATGCAGCATGAGTTTGAGAATGGTGGCGCCGCACGCCTCGGCTGCTTCCCGCAGGGCCTTTTCAATACGCGACAGGTCGGTCAGGTGGCGGGCGCCCCAGAAGTCGATGAGCAGGTGCTGGCCGGGTGGAACAATAGGAGGCAGGCGTTCAGTCATGGCTGCTGTCCAAAGAGAATACGCTTGAAGTCGGGCACATTGCCGTTCTTTCGCCAGATGAAGGCATCCAGTACGTAATGGGTGGATTGCGGCAGGCTGAGCAGGGGGACCAGCCAGACAAGCATCGCGGGGTCATCGATCGCAGGTAGGCCGGCGAAAACCCGGAACAGCCCTTCATGATCGCGCCAGACAAGTCCGTCCCAGACGCCCTCTTCCACAAACGCCAGAAGGGCCAGAACACCAACATAGACTGGAATCATCATTGGTCGAAATAACCAGGCCAGTTTCGGCCAGATATAGGCTGTATCCAACTGGACGGTTTTACGGTTTTTTCCGTAAAGCCAGTTCAGGGCGATATAGGGAATACCATGGGCCAGCACATTGGTGGCGGTAAAGACGATATCACTGTCGAACGCCACTATGCCCACACCCCAGGACAGGCCCGTACCCAGTAGGAGCAGGTTCTTGGGAAGGTTGATTGTTCTGGTTTCGCGCCAGCGCCGGAATTCCTGCCAAAGATAAGCCGCGAGTACGATGGCATAAATGACAGTTGCTATTTCGAACACAAAGGGCAGGGGGCGGCTGATGATGTCGCCATCGACAAACCAGTTGAATGTCCGGGCGTGGGTCAGCCAATAGATAAGCGGCATGAGGGTCGCGCCGTATATGGCCGCCTTGTCGAGTCCTTTATTACCCTTTTCGGCTCGTCCGTAAATCAACATGAAGCCATATTGTTGCCGGACGAAGTGGAAGATGGCCAGATAGGCCAGCCCGCGCCAGAACAGCATGTCGTCGAAGCTGTAGAGTGCCGCGCCGAGCACCCATAGAAACAGGGGCGTCAGTTGGTAGAGTCGGGGGCGCAGGCGCAGTTCGTCGCGATCGAAATAGGTGCGAAACAGGGTCGAGTATACGTGGCTAACATCAACACCAAGGATAAGTAGCACCCACAGCCAGAGAGGGAAAGTAGTGAGGCTTTGCGCCCAGGGGGCAGCTATCACGGCGATCAGAGTCACCACGAAGGCAGGGCCCACAATAAAAGCCAGATCGAAGCGCGCACTAGCGATATAGGGTTGGCTCATGCGAGGAACGCCCTTACCGCCTGCGCCGCCTTGAGGCCATGGGTGTAGGCCTCCTCGAAGATCGAAATGCCACTCATATCAGAATGGGCGGTGAAAACAGGCGGGGTCTGCTTCAACGCCGCCTGACGCGGCTCGCCCCAGATAAAGCCCGGCACAGGCCTGATCATGGCGTGGCCCCAGAGCCAGACGTCCATATGCCGGACTTGCCCGACTAGTTCTGGATGAACGCGATAAAGCTCGCTCAGAAACAGCCTCTGCCAGTCTTCATAGGATCGAGCGAGCGCTTCCTTGCGCGCCTCGGCGGGGGCGGCATGGGTGAGGGGCCAGTAATAGGTGATGACCGTGCGCAAGGGCTGCATTTGCGGAATCTGATGTGTAGCCACGACATAGCCCAGGGTCGGGCTGTCCTTGATGACGTTGTCCCAGGCGAGATCGGCGCCACGACCTTCAGGAAGTTTGTCCAGCGTCAGATTAGCGACCACCCAAGGCGCATACGTAAAGCCTGGCGCGGCCAACTCCGGCATCAGGCGCCCAGCAATAAAACGCGGGGCCGCCATTATTACGGCTCGGGCGGTAAGGCGGCGGCTAGTATGGCCGTCCCAATAGTCAACGGTTACGCCGCCGCTGGTTTCCCGCACACTGTAAACGAGCGCACCGGATATTATGCGGTTGGACAACGGGGCTGCCAGCTTGTGCGCCAGGAAGCCGTTGCCTTCCGGCCAGGTGAGAACCGAATCCGGCGCCGTGTTGGCTGCTTTACCATCGCGGCCGGCAAAATAGTGGATGCCGGCATAGGCGGAAATTTCATCGTGGCGGACGCCAAAATCATCTCGGCAGCCGTAATCGACGAAACCGTGCAACGGCTCGGACGTGTAGCCGGCGGACAGCATCCAGTTCTTCATCGTCAGCCGGTCGAGCGCGCGTGTCTCGGCATCTGCACTGCTTTCATCGATCGGGATGGCGAACAGGCGCCGGCCATCACGGCCGCGCTCTATCTTGAAGGCTTCCATATGCGCCAGGAAACGCTTGTATTGTACTTGGTCTTCCGCGGTCACTCCGAGGGTTGGCAAGAGACCTTCCTGCCACCTCCCATCGATAAACAAACGCTCGTCGGGATCATTGAGAATGTAGTCTTCGTTGTAGACCGGCAGGCCCTTATCTTCGCCGGTAATAATGCCAAAGTCGCGAAAAAGTTCCTTTATATGACCGGATTCGGAACTGAGCAAAGGCACATAGTGCGCGCCCCAGGGATAGGCTGACACGGCGTTATGGCCGCTGTGGGCATTGCCGCCGGAATGATCTTCCAGTTCCAGAAGCCGGATGTCAGTCACTCCGGCCTTGTCGAGGTTATAGGCCGCGCTGAGACCGGCAATTCCTGAGCCGACAATGATCACCTCATGCTGGCCGCTATCGATCGGTGGCGGAAAAGCCCCTTCGCGCAACCTGTGGCCAAAGGCTGAATTGGCGCCCACGATCGCGCCGGGTATCGGTTTTTTCGGTTTGACGGCGTCCCAGGCAAAAGGGGAGAGCGCCGCGCCAAGGGCGGCCGCGCCTGATCCATACAGCAACTGGCGACGTGTTGGTTTCATCAGTAGATCAGGTACTTCGACCATTCCTCATCGAAATAGTGGATGAGGGCCTGATCGTCGAGGCGCTGTATCTTGGTGGCGACGGGCCCCATATCGGGCGGAAAGCTGAACATGTCGCGGGCGGTATCGGCGTCTATAAATCTCAGCCCAGCGGGGTATTGGGTGGGGACCGTATAGGGGCGGTTCGAGGCGATAACATAGCCCCAGTCGCCAAACGCGGGTACAAGCGCATGATAAGGCGCCGTCTGGAAACCACTGGCACGTAGGGTATTGTTGACGCACCAGAAAGATTGCCGCGCTACCAGCGGTGACGTGCTCTGGATGACGGCCAGGCTGTCAGGTCCCATTACCGAATGCAAGAGGCCATAGAACGCCGTGCTGTAGAGCTTGCCGATGGAAAAATTCGATGGATCGGGCAGGTCGATGAAGACGGCATCGAAGATCGGTGGATTGGCGCGTTGCTGTTTCAGCCACATGAAGGCGTCAGCATTGACGATCTTCAGCTTCGGCGAATGCAGCGAATCCGTATTGAGCTTGCGCAGCATGGGGCTTGAAGAAAAGAGCTTCGTCATGGCCGGGTCAAGATCCACCAAGGTGACGTGTCCGACGCTCGGATATTTAAGAATTTCACGTAAGGCCAGGCCATCTCCCCCACCGATAATCAAGATGTTCTTTGGCGCCTTTAGTGCGCTCATTACCGGATGGACCAAGGCCTCGTGATAACGGTACTCGTCCTGTGAGGAAAACTGCAGGTTGGAATTGAGATACAGACGTATGTCGTTTTGCTGGCGGGTAACGATGATGCGCTGGTAGGGCGTCGACTTGGCAAAGATGACATGACCCGCGAAGTTGTTGGATTCCGAGAGGCTGGTGATTTTGTCCGATGAGATAAAACCGAAGGTCAGGATAATGAGGACTAGTCCGGCGGCGATCTTATGCAGGCGTACCCAGGGCTGGGGCTCCTTAAGAGAATAGAGCAGCCAAAGTGCTACTAAGACATTGAAGGTGCCGAACATGAAGCTGGATCGGATCAGTCCCAGATGAGGCACCAGTACGAGCGGAAACAGGATCGAGGCGAACAAAGCGCCGATATAGTCGAAGGTGAAAACCCTGGAGACCAGGTCCTTGAATTCATAACGATCCTTGAGAATTCTCAGCAGGATCGGAATTTCGATGCCGACCAGTATGCCGATGACGGTCACGATGAAGTAGAGCAAGAAGCGGAACGACGCGACCTGATCGAACAGAAGGAACAGGATGGCGGCCGATGAACCGCCGATCAGACCGACCAGAATTTCGATGCGGATAAAGAAGGCCAGGAGGTTCTTGTCGACCTTCGCAGACGCCCATGAACCGATCCCCATGGCGAACAGGTAGGTGCCGATAATCGTTGAGAATTGAGTGATCGAGTCGCCGAGCAGGTAACTGGCGAGTGTCCCCGCGATCAGCTCGTAGATCAGCCCGCACGTCGCGATAACAAAGACGGAAATCAGTAAAAGGCGTTGCACTATGGAATTCTATCTAGCCGTGGATGGCTGAGCCGATGATGAAGGCGATGCCGAGCGCGAAGGCACCGACAAGCACCGCCAGCGCCATGTTCTGTTTTTCAACAATCTCTTTCCAGACCGCGACCTTTGGGGTCAATATTTCCAGAAGGAGAAAGGCTAGGGCAAAGACGATCAACCCAATCAACGAGAAGACGACAGCCGCGACGACGTAGTGATAATCAATCAGGTTCTGCATAACGAATGTCCTATTTGTGATAGTGGGAAGCAAAGCGGGAGGCGGAACGGACGCTGTTGCTGCCTATCCATCCGGCAATGCCGTAGCCGAACATATCGGCGGCGCCGAGACCACCCAGAACAAGCAAGCAGAAAAGCATGAAAAGCGCGGGATAGTTTTTCATATGTTGCCCTCATTGCGGTCGCCACCCGGTGTATAGTCAGAATTGGACCAGCGCTGGCTTTCGAACGACCAGCGCCGAAACAGTACGATGGCGGGATAGATAGCGATCAGAAACAGGGCGATCCATAGGTTCGACATTTCGTTTACGCCACGACGCAGGGTGAGGTTAAATGGCAGTTGACCATCCTTGGTGAACTGGTCGCTCTCGGACTCAATCAGAAGATGGTATGTGCCCGCCGGCACATTCGATACCCAGGTTCGAGCTTTGTTTTTCCCCTCGCTCCAGCTCTCGCCATCATCGACACCGTGATAGTAACTCACCGATTGTTTTATTGGAAAGCTGACGCTCGTCTTGTCATTGACCAGTGTCAGGTCGAAATCAGCCCAGCCGTTATAAATCCACGTCGACGTATCTATGCGAATGTTCCCGTTGCGTGGCAGGACGAAAGGCTCTGACTTCAAAGTCTGCCCTTCGGTCTGTCCAACGGATGTTTCGTTGGGCGCCCCCCACATCGCTCCGCTGACTGGGAGTGCGTTTGGAGGGGATGGCTTTACCACAATCGGCTGGCCGGTGATATCGACCATGGTCTGGCTCGGCAGGGCGATCCCCATGGCGATATGCAGGACGATGGCGGCGCAGGCGGCGAGCAGGCCCATTTGCACAATTTTGCCTGCCTTGTCGTGATAAGGCGGCGGCTGGCAGGCCCCCACGCCAGAGGCAGAGGGCAAACGGGCTTCCGGGAAGGCCTTTTTCAGAACGGCTTTGTCGACATACATGCCCAAGGATATATTGATCTCATCGGTTGTGGCTTCGCTGCTCAGCATGTAGGGCGGCCGGATATAGTCTGCGGCGTAGCTTTCATCGCCTATCTTAACCCGCCAGTAGAACTCGCCCTTCACAGACTCGACGACAACATAGTCCTTGTTGAAGACAGTGTAGGTATGGCCAGAAAGGGTGAGGCTGTTGCGCCGGCCGATGCCATCTATGGCGCTATTCTGCCTTTTGAAGAAGGTCCAGTGGCCATTCGATTGCGACAGGAAGCGGAAGCCCTCCCATGGGTTGAATAACAAATACTCATCCCATGCGTAGATAGTCCCTCTTACCGATTTTCGTGTGTAGCCGATAACCTCCCAGACGACGCCATACAATTCACCCCGTGAACCTATCTCGATACTTGTGGAGCAGGCGGCTTGACGCGCCGCTTGGATGACGCGAAGATCGGGATTGGCAGCATCGATGATAGAACTGCACTGGCGGCAGACAGCGGTGACGGTGATCCCGACGGCGCGCAGTTCGATAGGGCCGCCGCAATTGGGGCACTGAAAAGCCTTCACTGACTTTGCCGTGGGGCGTTGTCCGAAACGTGTCTCGGTCATGACCAGCCCACGACGGGTTTGAGGTTTGACGCGCGCAAATCCGTCCATTCAACATAACGGCCGATAAAGACGTGCCGTTCGCCATTACCGATGTCAATCGTAGCGAACATGTCCGTATCGCTCATGAAGTCGAAACTCAAGGACCGCTGACCACGCGGGCTGACGATCGGTAGTTCGCCCTCACAGCCAACGCAATCTGCCAGTTTACGGTCGGTCGCGGTATAGACCTGGCCTTCGATCTTCAGGGTTTGTCCCACAATGGCGACCTTATTGCCCTTACCGGCAACCCAGCGATCAATCATGCCATCCGTGTTCTTGTGCAGTGGATGTGTATATTCATAAGACAAGGCATAAGTACCTTGCGCCTCAGAGAGCCAGCCCTTGCGGCCATCATCGCAAACAAAAAACCACTCATTCCAGAAGCCATCGGCCCAGGCCATACGGATACGGCCGACCAAGCCAATGCCGACGGTGCCATCAAAAGCCTGCGTACCGATCTGGAAGGGGCTCATATCCTGAGGCAGTTCGGCCATTTTCCCCATGGCTTCGATATCAGCGTCCCGGCGAACGACGAGGGTCTGGCATTGGCGGCAGACAGCGGAGACCGACAGGCCAGAAAAGAACCGGACCGGTGCCCCGCAAGACGGGCAGGTGAACTCGGTCATTACTTGATTTTATTGAGGATTTCGGCCTTTTTAGCGGTAAATTCCGCCTCGGTCAGTATGCCCTTTTGATACAGTTCCCCGAGCTTTTCCAGTGTGGCCATCGGATCGGCGTCGGGGGAAGGGGTCTGACCGACAGGGGGTTGGTTGAGCGATGTATTCAACGCACCGGCCATCATTTGTCCCATGGCGAGTCCAGCACCGAGGCCAACACCCTCACTGGCGAGACCGCCGCCGGGTTGGCTGGCGGCATCGCCAAGTGCATCCGCAGCCTGGAAGCGGGTATAGTCATTCAGACTGCCGACAATGCGCTGCGAACCGGCGCGATCGAGATGGCGCTCCAGTTCCTCCGGCAACGACAAGCTCTGGACGTAGAAGACGGTCAGTGCCAGTCCCATTTCCGCGAAAGTGGGTGTGAGTGCTGTCTGCAAGGCCTTGGAGAACTCACCCTGGTGCGCAGCCATGTCGACGAACGCAACCGCCGCCGAGCCGAGGAAACTGGCCATGTCGGTCAGAATTGCCGTGCGCAGCTGGCCGTCAATATCGGCTACGCGGAACTGGGCGCCGCTGCCGCAGAAGCGCGACCAGAAGAGTTTCGGATCGCTGATCTTGAACGCGTAGTTACCGAAGGCGCGGATGCGTAGGGGGCCGAATTCCTTGTCTCGCACTGTGATGGGCTGCGTCGTACCCCATTTCTGGTCGAGTTGTTCGCGCAGGTTGAAGAAAAAGACATCGGACTTGAAGGGCGACTGGAAGCCCTTGTCCCAGTTCATCAGGTAAGTGAGGACAGGCAGGGTCTGTGTTGTCAGGGTATGTGTGCCAGCTCCAAAAAGATCAGCCAGCCGACCTTCATTTAGAAACAGAGCCGCCTGGGTTTCGCGAACGACAAGCTTGGCGCCAGTCTGTATTTCCTGGCCTTCCATCGGATAGCGCGCGCTGAGGACATCTGGGGCCGGGTCTGGCCATTGCAAAATATCGATGAATTGCTTTGAAAAAAAGCTCATTTGTCCCCCTGGCGATTGAGACGACCCAAGATCGCATTTTGCCGACGCACCCAGCATAGTCGCAGAGATTTTCGGGCGCAATATACAACCCGGATGGGCTGAAGAATTCTTCGAGCGGTAGGGCAACGTATCTACACCATGTACTGCTCAACGCCTACGGACGGCTAACACACCGTTTAACAAAAGTATTTTTTTTATCCACGAAATTCAATTTAAACACCGGAGCAATGGCGGATAGCGGCGGACCGGCTGGGCGCGGCGCTGGGTCTCGAAGATCACCAACGGGTCATCGTGTTCCATCGCAAGGACGGCCGCGAACATTGTCATGTTGTCTGGAACCGTATTGACGCTGACACGTTGCTGGCCGCGCATCACAGCCATAACTGTCGCATCCATGAGCAAGTGGCACGGTCATTGGAGCGGGAGTCTGGTTTGAACCGCACGCAGGGTGTTCATGTCGAGCGTGAGGGCGAGATGCCGAAGGATAGACGCCCGACCTGCTGCGCGAAGCCTGCCTGATTGGCGGTCTGTGGCTCGTGGGTGAGGCGGATATCCCTGTGTATAATCCGGCGACGCTGGGTGTGGTTGGCCGGGTGCCCGCAATGGGCACACGAGAGACGGCTACCGCCGTTACCGCGGCGCATGTTGCCTTCAGCCCATGGAAGGCCATGACCGCCAAGGCGCGTGGCGTGATCTTACGGCGCTGGTACGACCTCGTGCTGACCCATAAGTCCGATCTTGCCCGTATCATGACCGCAGAACACGGCAAGCCGCTGCATGAAGCCGAGGGCGAGGTTCTCTATGCCGCCAGCTTAATCGATTGGTTTGCCGAGGAGGGTAAGCGGGCCTACGGCGATGTCATTCCCGGTCATGCACCCGGCATGCGTCTGACCGTGATCAAGGAGCCCGCCCTCTTTGCGCAGGTCACAGGTGCTGGAGTTTTTTCGCAATACCGAAGCCTGCCTCGTCGGCATGGAGGCTTGCGGAAGCGCACACTACTGGGCAAACGCGATCAGCGACTTCGGCCACACTGTGCGGCTAATGCCGCCTGCTTATGTGAAGCCATACGTTAAGCGGAGCAAGACCGATGCTGCCGATGCGGAAGCCATATGCGAGGCTGTGACACGCCCCACTATGCGCTTCGTGCCTGCCAAATTACGTGAAGAACAGACGGCCGGCGTGGTTTTGAAGACCCGCGAATTGTTCGTGCGTCAGCGGAGCCAAACCGCGAACGCCATGCGCGCACATGGCCGAGTTCGGGATCATCGCCGCCACCGGCATGACCAGCATCACTAAGCTCACAGCCATACTGCGTGATGATGAAGATGGCCGCCTTCCGCCATCGGCTCGAGCAGTGCTTTCGGAGATGGCAGAACAGATTGAAAGGCTCACAGAAAAGATCAATGCCCTAGATACCAGGATCGTCACGGCGGTGAAAGCCGACGAAGCGGCTCGTCGCCTGACAACCATTCCCGGCGTGGGCCCGATCATTGCTGCTACCGTGCGCGCAGCCGTTCAAGATCCAGGAGCCTTCCGAACAGGGCGGGATTTGGCGGCATGGATTGGCATTACGCCCAGGGCGAATTCCAGTGGCGGAAAAGAAAAGCTCGGCAGGATATCAAAGCAAGGCAATAAGCAAATGCGAACGCTTCTGATTGTTGGTGCGACTTCAATTCTCAAGCAGGCTAGCAGGGGGGGAAGTTGCCGGTTTGGGTAGCCTCATTAATTGCGCGCCGTCCCTATAAAGTCGCAGCCGTAGCGCTTGTGAACAAGATGGCTCGTACGATCTGGGCGCTGCTCGTCAAGGGGGGTACATACCAATCACCGATGACATCAGTGACGGCTTAGGTACAGAATTCCCAACGCCTCGGCGTCGGGAGAAAACGGCAAGGGGCCAAAGCTTGATGAACCTGAGGGGCGACACCTCGACGCCGACCAGACCGTCTGACTCAGTGCGCCTTTGAGCGCGCAAATTTGATTAGGCGATCGGCTTCGCGGATCTCATCGTGGCCAGCGGCAGATGTCCGCACTGATAGGCCGGACATATGACTGCACCGTCCGAAGGGAATTTGAGTTGAAAACCTTGCTAACCGGGCCGTTCCACATATGAGTCAGAGACAGCGGATCTTGGTATTAACGGTGGGAGTTTCTTACAGGCTTGCGCTGGCTTCCGCTGCACTGGCCGCAACCTCTTCCCAATAGTTTTCTGTTTCAAGTTCGCAGTGCATTTCCGGCGCGCGCTGATGCGCTTCACGGATAGGGCCAATATAGGCATGGCAGTCCACGACCTTGCCTGGCACCCCGCTGCCAATCACCGTCACCACAACCCAGGTCTCGCCTTCGATGGTCTGGGACAGCTTTTTCGTGTCGATCTTGCTTGCGTACATATGTATGCGGCGCGAGGTGGGCGCATAATCCCACCTCTCACGCCCCAGATAGATGCGGTGAAGCGTGTCGGCTTCGCTGATAAAGGCCGGCTTGGCGTGACCATAATAATAGGCATCAACATAAAAGGCCTCAGAGCTTTTCAGCGCCGCCTCAGCCTTAGGCGAGGTCTTGAGGATCAGATCGTAGGCATAGGGCCCATCTTTGGGCTTCGGATTGTGAATGGCTTCGACGACATCGCATTGTGTCAGCCCGAGGATCAAAGGTAACAGGGCCAGATGCCGGATACGATTGAAAAGCGTCATGATGTTCCTCTTGATACGCTATTGACGATATTGTTGCTGGGAGGTTTTTTTTGATTTGCTCAATCATTCGCGCCAGCCTTTGCCGGCTGGCTTTTCGTCCTTAGACAAATATTTGGAATGTAACATTCCTCTTTGTTCCGGCCCTGATGCTAGGGTTAGTTGACAGCAAATTTATAAGCCAGCCCAAAGCGCAGATAAGTGCCGAACATCCGTTGAGCCGAACGATATTTAAGGCCCGGGATGTCCACGATTTGTACCATGTCGGATCCATTGGTGATGTTTATCGCGTCGATCACGGCGACGACTTTTGGCGTCAAGCTATGTTGCCAGGTTAAATCCAGGCTGTGGTAGGCTCCGCTGTATCCCTCAGGATTATACGCACGTCCGGTATAGTTCAGTTTCAACTGATAAACATCGCCTTTCAGCTTGCTGCGTGCGGGCGCTTCATACTCAACGAGGATATTGCTGTTAAGGGAATTAAAGGTCCGCGTCCCGCTGTCATACTGCGGAATCGTGTTATGAAGCAGGTCGATATTCAGCGAATATTTCAGGTGAGGCGTGACCGGGGCCCTCAGCGTGGTCGAGATACCCGATGATGTCGCATCTCCTGCATTGGCTGGCCGGACGTGAATGGCGCCACTGGAATCAAGTGTGCTTTCAGACCAAGTGTAGTCTTGAGTGTGGCGGCTGAACAGCGTCCCTTCGAAATTCGTATCCTTGAGGTTATAAATGTACTGTGCCTCAAAAGAGTCGGTCTTTGGTGACTTCAAATCCGGATTGCCAGTGTAATAGATTTCGGAATTGGCGCTGCCGATGCTCGGATCATATTGGGCGATGTCGGGACGATCGATACGCTTCGCGTAGCTCAGTTTTAGCTTACTGTTTTGGCCGACGCTGCGCATCAAATGGAGCGACGGATATAGGTTCATGTCTTCGCGCTTTACCACATTATCAGCCGTAACCAGAGACAGGTCTTCCCGTTCGGTGCGCATGCCCAATAGTCCTGTCCAGGCGCCGAAGCCCTGTGACCATGTCATGTACGCGGCTGACACGGTTCTGGTACCATCAAAATTGTGGGCCAGACCGTCGGTGTAAGGGCCGCCGATATTGCCGGTGTCGTAGAAAAGGCTGTTGGTTGTCGTATGCTGTGGCTTCAACTCGACGCCAGCGTTGAAACTCATCTCCTCGCTAAATGTGCGGCCGAAATCAACTGTCAGGTCGTTTTCGACGACCAAGGTTGATGTGGACTGCCCAAACGTCGCCTCGTCGCCTGAGGTGTATTGGTTTACCGTGGATTCATTGAAGCTGCTGTTCGTGCGCGCTCCGCTGGCATCGACGGAGAGGGTGGTACCGGCCGCATCGATTGAACGGGTGTAAGTCGCATCGACATAGGTCATGTGGAAGGGGTGATTGGAGTGGCTCACACCCGTATAGTTCGCGCCACCGGAGGTATAGGAAAACGCATCGTTCTGGGTTGTCCCGCCTTTCGAAGAGGCGATGTCCAGCGCCAGACTATTTCGCTCATCAACCTTGTAATTCAGCGTAAGGTCCAACCATGAGCGGTCGCCTATTGCCTTCATGGTATTGGCGCTGGCCGCTGCGGCCGGTGTGTCATAGGTGACCCGCATTCGCCGTAATAAGGGTAGATGGTCGAAATTGACCACCCCTTTGGCCGAGAGTTTGCCGTAGTTCAGGTCGAACAGCCCCGAAATCATGCGTTCGCCGTTGCCAGCAATCTGCGGACTTATCGATCCGGAAAATCCAAGCGGGAACTTCTTCTTTGTGATGATGTTGATGATGCCGGCGCTTCCGTCCGGGCCATAGCGGGCAGAGGGGTTTGTGATAACCTCAATCCGATCAATATCAGCAGCGGCTAAAGACAACAGCGCCTGATTACCGTTTGCCGGCTCCTTGCCGTCAATAAGGATTGTGACACGACGATCGCCTCGCAACGTGACGACGCCTGTGGGGCTTACCTGGACGGACGGTATTTTATCCAGCAGGTCTGTTGCCATGCCCACGCCAGCTGAGGCATCGTTGGCAAGGTTGTAGACGCGGCGATCAACCTTATCGGTCAGTTCCGGCCGCTTTGCTTTGACCGTTACCTGTGTCGGCGGCGCGTCGGGGGGCGGATCATCCCCAGTGGGGCTCGGTTGCCCACTGGCGGCTTGAGAGTCCTGAGCGGAGGTCATGGCAATCACGTACACGCCGCTTGAGTCATGTCTGGCTGTAAGACCTGAAGTTGCCAGCAGTTTCGTCAGAACGATGTCCGTCGAGTAACGGCCGTGGATGGTGTTTGTCCTTACATCGTGGACCAGGGCGTCGTCAAAAATGATCTGCGCGTGGCTTGTCCGCGCAAAGGATCTCAGCGCGGACGCCAATGATTGTGAAGGAATGTCGTAGTCAAAGTCGGCTTCCGCTGCCTGGAGAGAACCTACCGCGAAGGCGATCATGCCCACCCCAGCCACAATAGACACTTTCCCGCCAATCTTTCGCTTGCGCATACGAGTCCCCACTTTCAAATCCCAATATTCTTAATCGACCGTCGTCATGCGTCGGCTTTCGACAACCCTGATTCAATCGCTTTTGACGAGTGTGATCTGGTCGGCCGTGACAACCTTTCGCACCGGGAAGGCTACGGTCACCCCCGTCGCGAAGGCGTCAATGTCTCCGGCATTGAACGTACCGCTTATGCGGATAGCTGAGGCATCGGGTGCCACTTGAATACGCCGAGCTGTGGCGTACCTATTGACCCGTTCCACCGCGATCGGCAGTAACTCGTCATCGAATTCCAGTTGGCCGATTTCCCAGTTACGGTTAGAGCTTTGCGCGACAGTCATAACCTGAGCCACCGTCCCTTTTACGGAACCGGCCCCGGTTGTGAGCATAAGCTGCTTACCTGGCACGAGCAGCCTTCCAGCATCGGTCGCTTCACCTGAGGCATTCAATGCGAGTTGAGGTTCCATAACGGCACCGACCTTATGAAGCACCTTTACGCGTCCCTCAAAAAGAACCACTCGCACCTGTTGGGAAAGACGCTCAACACTAAATGCAGTCCCTGTTGCGACGACGACCTCGGCGCCTGTAGAAACTGAGAAAGGTCTTGTCTTGTCATGAGCGACCGTGAAAGAGGCTCTGCCCTTGTCGAGACGAATATCGCGATGGCGCGAGGCGTAATGGACCTCGACCCGCGTGTCCGCATCGAGGGCGACGATGGAGCCGTCGGACAAGGTGACGGTTGATCTGTGGGCAAGACCAGTTTCATAAATGACCGGGCGCGACAGGCTCCAGTTGGCTCCAAAGGCGAGAACAAGGGCTGCGGCGGCCCCCGTGCCCCAAAGCCAGTAAGGTTTTATGTGTTGGTGCCAGCGTTTTTGTTGAGCCTTGCGAAAACTCATCAATGCTTTTTGACGATGGGATATTATCTCGGGCGTTGAAGCAACCTGATCAAGTTCGCTCCACAATAGCTGCGCAAGCGCCAGTTGTTCTCGATTGCCCGGGTCCGTTTCCAGCCATTCCCGAAGGGCGGCGGCATCGACGACCGACAATGGACCTTCGGACATGCGGGCGCACCAAATGCCTGCGTCTTCCGCCGCCGATGGCGCGTCTGTCTGCTGAGCACATCTAGCTGACATCAGAGATCTCCCGCCTTTGTTGCAAGCAGCGCCATTGCTTTACCCAGGTGCTTTTCCACCGCACTAATCGTTATTCCATAGGCCTGCGCAATGTCCTTGCGCGCCATTGCCTCCATGCGGTGGAGAATGAATATCGAGCGTGTACGCTCTGGCAAACCGTCGAGGATGACCGCGACCTTTTCCAGAGCTTGTCTGGCAATGATGATGCGCTCTGCATGTCGACTCTCCGTATCGCGCTGGTCATCGCCGCGAACAATGGCCTCGTAATTGTTGCGTACATTGTCACGTCGATGGGTGTCCCGGAGGAGGTTGCGGGCGATCTGGAAAAGATAGCCTTCCAGATTCTGAACATCATCTGTCTTCAGATTTGTCATGCGCACGAAGACCTCTTGGGTGAGATCTTCCGCCTGTGTCTGGCTACCAATCCGGCGCACAAAAAAGGCGATCAGGGCAGATCTAAAGCGCTGATTGAGATCCACTATTTCAAATTTTTCTTTTGATACACCCAAGCGCACATCCCTCTGCCTACTAAAGATGACGCATCAGGTCAGAAAATGCACACCAGAATTCCAAGTTATTTTGATGCGCGTCCTTTGAGCGGTCGTAGCCGTAAAAAAATGGATTGGGCCGAAAGCCCGTCTTGTTGATCAATCTTTCGATTTCGGCACGCTTCTCCGCGCTGACCCCGCCGGGCTTTATGATTGACGACTTGGGAAACCGTCTTGAACGGGACATTGGCGCGCTGTGCAAGGTAAATTCAAATACGCGCTTCCTACAATTGGGGTTGCATCGGCGGGTGAGGCAAAGATCCGATAAAGGTATGAGCTCGAGTCGGCGACGATCTTTCAGAACCGGTCTGCTCAGTTTTTGCCTGAAGTGCCACCGAAAGGATCTTCTTGCTGGTGTTAAAATACCGCTCATAGCGCTTCGGTCGCATTTTTGTTAACCCGTTGCGAAAATGTTACATTTTAAGCGGTGTTTCCAAAATGTGGGACTTAATGGGCCGGATTTGCCGCTTTCAGGCTGCATTTTTCCACATACTGGGATGGCTGGGCGTGGTGTTTTCCCTTGGAAATCCCACTATTTGAACTGTGAGCGCTAACATGGTGCGTCCCACGATTGCGTTGAAAAGTGCAGCGTTGCGCCTGCTGAAAATGGGCCATATGTCTACGTCAACGTTGCAGAAATTGACGTTATAAAAAACACTGTAGGAAACGCCAAACGCCAGATTGACGCGCTGTAGCCCCGCATGGTTGCGGCAACTGAGGCCGTGCTGACCATCGGCAGATGATCTGAGCAAGAGACAGGGAAGAAACATGAAACGTACGGATAAATTTTCGCGTAAAGCGCTGCGTGCCGGGCTGATGTGCAGCGTGGCCGGGCTGGTCGCACTTTCGGCATCCAGTGCCACCATGGCACAAACCGCTCAACCCGACGCCGCTACCGCTGCGCAAGCTTCGGACACGACCGCGCCTCCCGCTCAGGAGGATACGACGGTGGTCGTCGTCACCGGCACCAGCATCCGGGGTAAGCCGCCGGTCGGCGCCTCGATCGACACGATCAGCCGGGACGAGATCAAGGCGACGGCGGCGACCAATGTCACTGAACTTCTGCGCTCGGCGCCTGAAATCGGCAGCTTTAACACGACGGGCGGCAACACTGGCCGCGACCAGGCGAACTTCGTCGACCAGCCAGCCATCCACGGCGTGGGCGTTGGCAACGGTGGCGGTGGCCTGACCCTCGTTCTGGTGAATGGCCATCGCCTGCCGGGCGCCGGTATCAACCAGACGGCCCCCGATCCCAGCTCCATCCCGACCTCGGCCCTGCAACGTGTCGAAGTCATCGCTGACGGCGCCTCGTCGATCTACGGTTCCGACGCCATCGCCGGCGTCATCAACTTCATCACGCTGAAGAAGTTCGACGGCGTGCAACTCAGCGGGACGACCGCCTTCGGCGACGGCTACAAGAGCAACAATGTCAGTCTCCTGGGCGGCAAGAGCTGGTCGACCGGCTCGATCGTGCTCGACCTGGAAAGTTCCGACAACACCGCTATCAACGGTTCCGAGCGGTCCTATTATGGGGATGACCAGTCCGCCAATGGCGGCCCCGACACGCGGGCAACCACCTGCGCGCCGGCTGTCATCACCTCAGGCGCGTCAACCTATGCCTTTACTGGCTCGGCCTATGCCGCCACCACAGACCTCGCCAAGTGCGATCTGAACAAAAACAACGATCTCTATCCCTCCAATTCCCGTCGCCAGGGCCTGATCAGCCTGACGCAGAACCTGACCGACAACATCCAGTTCAGTTCCACCGTTCTCTACTCCGAACGCGCGGTGGACAGTGTGGTCTCCATGACGAACGGTAGCGCCAACCTCGTGACCACCACAGTGGCGGGCGGGGCGCCCCATGACTACGCCGTTAGCCTCGGCGCGCCGACCGGCACACACACCATCACCTATAATCCAACAGCGGACTTTGGACCGACCCTGACCGATCCGACGCGAACCTCGACCTTGTCGGCCGTGGCCGGGTTCGACATCAAGCTCGGCGGTGACTGGCATCTGGCCATCGATGCCAACTATGGCCGCGAGCACGATGACATCATCCTGCGCAGCCTGAATACGGGCCTGCTGACCAGCGCTATACAGAGCGGCGCGTTCAATCCGTATGGTGTCGGTACGGCCAATAGCCAGGCCCTGAAGGACCAGATCGCTGACTACGCCACCCGTTACATCGGTGTGCAGACGGTGAAGGAAGTCAATGCCAAGATCGATGGCACCCTGTTCGAAATGCCGGGCGGCCCGTTGAAGGTCGCTGTCGGCGTCAATGCCCGCGAGGAAACCTTTGACGCAAAGGCGCTCATCGGCGCTTCGGACGACCTGGCGCTCACTCAGACTGTTGGCAAGCGCAAGAGCAACTCGATCTATGCTGAAGCGGTTATTCCGTTCGTCGGAGACGCCAATGCGATACCGGGCATCTACAAGCTCGATGTCGATTTGTCGGCGCGCTACGACGATTATGACGATGTCGGCAACACGACCAATCCGAAAATCGGCATCAACTATATGCCGATCGAGGACCTTACCCTGCGCACCAGTGTCGGTAGTTCCTTCCACGCGCCGTCGCTGGCCGATAGCGGCACCGCCATCGATACCCGCGCCATCCGCTTTGCCGACTTTACGGGCTCGACCACGCCCGGCGCCTATTCGATCATCCTGGCGGGCGGCAATACTCTGAAGCCGGAAACCGCCAAGACCTTGTCGGCTGGTTTTGACTACAAGCCATCGAGTGTGCCGGGTCTGAAACTCAGCCTGACCTATTTCGCCATCGACTATAAGAACGTTATCACCTTCCCGGGCTTCAACCCGGTCAGCGAGCCGAACAATCCGCTCTTTGACAAGTACCGCATCTATAACCCGACGGTGGCTCAGGTGACGGCCGCTCTGGGCGATATGCGTCACGACGGGCTGGTCTACCCTGACGTGACCCTTCTGCCGACGGCCGTCTATGACCTGCGCCGTCAGAATTTCGCCGAACAAAAGATCGGCGGTTTCGACTTCGACCTCCAGTACAAGGTCGGTGGCCTGGGGCTAGGCCTGCAAGGCACCTATCTCAACAAGTTCGACCAGCAGATAAATGGCGACACGACCGTCTCCAGCCGCCTTGACACGTCTTACGCGGTCAAGTTGAAGATGCGTGCCTCCGTAGGGTACAGCTGGGGGTCGTACAGCGCCGCCGGCTTCATCAACTACACTGGCAAATACGAGAACCCCGCGGATGCCAATGCGGATGTCGATGCTTTCACGACGGTTGATTTCAACCTGAGGCGTGACTTTGAGGGCGAGGGCATGGACAAGGGCCTGTCTCTCTACCTCAATGTGTCGAACCTGTTCGATCAGGACCCGCCCTACTATTGGGATCCGAGCAATGGCGCACGTGGCTACGACGCCAGCCGTGGCTCGCCCCTCGGTCGCGTGGTTTCAGTTGGCCTCAGCAAAAAATGGTAGAACCCGCGTGACAACGATGTACGCATAAGCCCGGGTCCGGCTGACACTGTCAGCCGGACTTTGGCGTTACAGATACACTTCAGTGAAGGATCGAACCGAATGAACAGACGCAAAGCACTCACCCTCGGCGGCTCACTGCTCGCCGCCCTGGCTGCCGGCATGGCGCGTTCCGCGATCGCGGCGGACGACACAGCGAAGGACGCCGATCAGGCCACCCGTCATGAGGTTGCCACCTATGCCCCACCCGTGGACGCCTTCTTGGCCCTGGCTGAAGCCAACAAGCCGCGTCTGAATGAAACTGTTCAAGCCCCGCTCGGCCTCATCCAGCCCGTGCAGGACGCCGCTCAGCCTTTAAGTTGGCGCATCGAAACGGTGGGTAGCGCCGATGCCATACCGGGCAAGGTGCTGAAGAAGGGCGACAGCCTGATCATCGATTTCGGCGGACACCGCACTGGCAACCTTTCTTTCCATCTCGAGGGGGTGGGGAGGGGCGTCGATGCGCCAGCTCGGCTGCGCTTTGTCTTCGGCGAAGTGATCAGCGATGTGGCAGAGCCCCTGCATCCCTATACGGGCTCGCTCTCCGAAGCCTGGCTTCCGGAAGAGATCGTGACGATTGATTACCTTCCGCAGTCGGTCAGGCTGCCGCGTCGTTATGCCTTCCGTTTCGTCAAAGTTGAAGTCATCGACACCTCGCCCAATTTCGGCGTTAGCTTTCGCCAGATTCAGGCGCATGCCCTGACATCGGCGAGCGGCGACCTCAAGCCATTGCCGTCTGGGACGCCGGCCGATCTGGTTCGTATTGACGAAGTGGCCGCTGCCACCTTGCGTGACTGCATGCAGACCACCTTCGAAGATGGTCCTCGTCGTGACCAGCGGCTCTGGACCGGCGATCTGCGTCTTCAGGCCCTGACCAGCTACGCGACCTTCAAGAATGCCGATCTGGTCAAACGCTGCCTCTACCTGATTGCCGCGTTCCCGCGCAGTGACGGCATGGTCGCGGGTTGCGTCTTTGAGTATCCGAAGCCCGCTCACGGCCACGAGTTCCTGGCGGATTACGCCGTCTTCTTCGGTGTGACCCTGGCAGACTATCTGGAGGCGACGGGTGATATGGAGACCGTGCGGACACTATGGCCTACGGCCATTCGCCAGCTCGAAGTGCTCAAACAATATGTCGGCACAGATAACGTATTTGCGGCGCCGAAGGATCTGTGGGTCTTCATTGACTGGCATCCGACGCTCGATCGCACGGCCGCTATGCAGGCCATCTATATTTACGGCCTGAAACGCCTTTTTGACCTCGGGCAAAAGCTCGGCGCCGCCAGCGACGTCTCGGACTACGCCGCACGGATCAAGGCGATGGAAGCGGCAGCCTTGCAGCGCTTCTACGATCGTAAATCCGGCGTGTTTGTCAGTGGCCCAGACAAGCAGGTATCCTTGGCGTCCCACGCCTGGATGTCTGTGGCCGAAGTCGGCACCAGAACGCAGCGAAAGCAGGCCTTTGCAAAGGCTCTAGCGACGAAGGACGTGGTGCGACCCAAGACACCCTATCTCAATCACTATGTCGTGGAAGGCCTTCTGCTGTGCGGCCTAAAATCCGAAGCTCTCGCCACGCTGCGCGCCTACTGGGGCGGCATGATTGCCGCGGGCGCCGATACCTTCTGGGAGGCATACGCGCCGGAGCAACCGCGGACGGCGCCCTACGGCGATTTCCATATTAACAGTTTCTGCCATGCCTGGAGCTGTACGCCATCCTACCTGCTGCGAAAATACAGCTTTACCTGAGGCGCTCATTGACGCCGCCGGCTATGTGCCGGCGGCGTTAAGCCGTAACTGGACGTCGGTGGGAGAGCAGATAGCTGATGCCGTATTTGCACTACCATCGGACCCGTCGTCTTTTCGATCTGATCGCATTCAATGACAGCCTTATTCCGTTTGAGTTCGACTGTAGGCCTTCCTTTCGGCAGGTCTTTAAGGGAGGGGGATGCCTTAAATGGGTGGGATTGGGTGTATAATTGGATGTCATGATTAAAACCGACACATTGACGATTACGCCAGACATTCTCGGCCTGATTGCCGAACTTGATGAATTCAAGGGCGCTTGGCGTGCTTTGGGCACCTTAGCCCCCGAACGCCTGCTGGCCTTGCGCCGTGTCGCCACCATCGAGAGCATCGGCTCCTCCACTCGCATCGAAGGCAGCAGGCTATTCCCCTCAAACCATACCGACATCTTCAATGACATCCTGGTCAGGGAAGGGCTCAATATGATCCTGAAGGCCATCCCGCTCACCGCCTTGATGAACTCCTGCCCTGGAGCTGGCATCCCTTAACCCAAAGCAAGACAGAGGCGGCCTGATGGCTTACCGAGACAGTACATTCTTCACTTTAAAATATGTCGCCCAGCAGCTTGAGGAAGACGAAGATCTCCTACGCGAAATAACCATAGAAATGTTCTCTGAGGAGGGTTGCTTTACCGTTTACGACGATTACCCAGCCGATGAGACAAAGGAGTCGATCACAGTTTTTACCACAGATGGGATCGACTACCTGACCGAGGCTCTGAAAGACAATCGGGATCACTACGTCGAGCAACGTACGAAAACTGAATTGTTCTGCGCCAAAAAATGAATACACGCCTGTGGCCTTGGGCGTATGGGTAC
>NZ_AQWM01000048.1 GCF_000376105.1 Asticcacaulis benevestitus DSM 16100 = ATCC BAA-896 | reverse complement strand
CTATCGAACGGCTCAACGGTGAAATTAAACGCCGATGCGACGTCGTGGGCATCTTCCCCAACGATGACGCCATCATCAGACTGGTCGGCGCAATCCTGCTCGAACAAAACGATGAATGGGCGGTTCAACGCGGACGCTATATCACCCTTGAAACCATCGCCCAAGTGAGCGATGATCCACTACTCAGCATGCCAGCAGTGGCCAACTGACGACAAACCCGGACCTGTTCGGAAAACACTGAAGCCAGGCGCTCAGTTACACCACGTACCGGGACACGATCGCATATTAACTTAATTGGGGTGCTGAGTTCATATCTGTTGGCGCGGGCAGTCGTGGCATTTGGCTGGCACTACGTTCGAAGGCGAGCGTTAGTTTCGGTTCTAATTGTGTTGGAAACGGAATTGCGCCGAATTTTGTGCTTGTGGCTGTTGCGACGCAGAGAATGACGGCGCGGCCGGAAGTCGTAGTAGGCAAATTTGAGTCCGGTCGTCTTAGACGGCATTGGGGTTCGCGTGCATTTTGTCTCCGAGTTTTTCGACCCGGCTGCCTTCGACGAGTTGCTGAATTTGGACTGAAGCGTATTCTTCCCTGGACCTGGTGAGCACGGATTTTCCCTCAGTGCTCGCCCTTTTTTTTAGAAACACAAAAAATTCTATACCGCAGGAGGAGTAGATGAGTTCAACTTTAATCAGAGGCATTGTAGTCGGAGGGCTAGCCGGTCTCAAGCGCGCTTTGGGGAACGCTCGCCGGTGCCATGTTGGCCGGGTACCCGGGCGACATCTTCGGTGCGCGCAACTGCCTCCGTGCTATCGCCTTTATGTACGTCATTTCTGGCATCGGTTGCTTCCTCGCGCCGTCATTGCCTATCCTGATTATTTCCAGAGTGCTTGGCGGCCTGGCTATAGGCGCGTCGTCGGTTCTTGCGCCCACCTATCTCGCCGAGATCGCGCCCGCTAAAAGCCGAGGCGCCATGGTCGGCATGTTCCAGCTTAATATCGTGTTCGGCATCCTGGTCGCTTATCTCAGCAACTATGTGATCGGCACGCTCAACCTGGGTGATCACGAATGGCGCTGGAAGTTCGGTGTAACGGTCGTCCCCTCGCTGATCTTGTGCTTGCTCCTCTTCTCCATCCCGAACAGCCCCCGGTGGCTGGCGGTCAAAGCTAAGACAGCCGAAGCCTTGGATGTATTGAATAAAATTGGTGTGGCTAGCCCCAACGCCGAGCTAAACCTCTACCTTGAAAAGCACGCACAGCATGCCGGTCAAATGGCCCGCTTGAGCTGGAAGATCTACGCAAGACCCATGCTCCTGGCAATAGCGATCGCGAGTTTCAATCAACTGTCTGGCATTAACGCGATCCTTTACTATCTCAATGATATCTTTGCGGCGGCTGGATATGAAAAGGTCTCCGCCGACCTCCAGTCGGTCATCATCGGCGCGACCAACCTTGCGTTCACGCTACTAGCCTTGACAATTATCGACCGCGTGGGACGTAAGACCCTCCTGATTATCGGATCGTTTGGCCTTATCGCCTCACTTGCCGGCACGGCTTACATTCAACTGACCAACACGCATCAGGACATGCTTTTGTGGATGTTGATTGTCTTCATCGCATCCTTCGCGTTCTCGCATGGCGCGGTCATCTGGGTCTTCATATCCGAAATCTTCCCGACCGAAGTTCGGTCGCGCGGACAGGGCCTGGGATCCTCGACACACTGGTTCATGGACGCACTTATCGCAACGGCCTTTCCCCTGGTGGCTGCCTACTCGAAAGGACTGCCCTTTGTGTTCTTCGCCGTGGCCATGCTCGTCCAGCTCTTCGTCGTCATTAAGTTTTTCCCCGAAACAAAAGGGCTTACGCTTGAGAACATGGAAAAGTCCATCGGCCACTTGGAAAGACCCGACGCTCGCGATCAAGCCTGCCGCCGGCCCCTGCTAATGGGGCGTTGGTGCGAGAGGAAGATCTGCGGGCGTCTCAACCACGTTAAAAATATCAGAACCGGTTCGGCGCGAATCCGACGGGATCCGTGAGTAAGAGGCGTTATTTGGCAGAATGGCGACGCGAGCGACTTCGATTCAGTTATATGGTGCACAGGCTTCGGCCCGAGCCTTAGGCACCTGGAGGCGCTTGGGGTTGTTGAAGCTGACGGGCGAGTGGAGCTAACGGGCCAGCGCGCAATCAAATCACCGTACCTTTGGTTGCTTGGCTACGGCAACTGGGCGGGCGCGGCTGCCGCAACACTCATAGGCGCCGGTCGAATTGCGAGGGGAATGGTCCCTGAGATCGCACTGGCGCTGGCTGGTGAAGTAACGCCAGTGTGACCGGACTGATCTCAGAATTCCGACGTGCAACTTCCCTGTCGTAATTAGTCCTCCGGGAGTTCCGGGCCAGTGGCTTATAGCGCCTATTCTCCTCCTTTTTGTTGAAATACTGTTCAATTTTACGAACCCTGCAGCCGCGCGGTGTCTTGCCTGTGAGATCGAACCACAGGATAGACCATGATCAAGACACACGACCGCCCCGCCTTGAGACGACGGAGATATATTCCTTCAAAATATCTGGCCTCGCTTGCCATAATCATCACTGGCGCGATGTTGGGCTTGAGCCCGGCTTACGCAGAGCCGGCCAAACTCGATCTGGCTGCCTACAAGGGCAAGGTTGTTTATCTGGACTTCTGGGCCTCATGGTGCGGGCCCTGCAAGGCGTCATTTCCCTACATGGAAAGGCTCAAAGCCACCTATGGCCGTGACGGTCTGGTGATTATTGCCGTCAATGTTGACCATGCCCAGGCGAAGGCAGAAAATTTCCTGAAGGCTCAACAGAGTGACCTTGCGGTCGTGTACGATCCGAAGGGCGAAATCGCGACGGCCTATAACGTCAAGGATATGCCGACCTCTGTTTTGATCGGTAGGGACGGCAAGGTACGCTATGTCCACAAAGGCTTTTTCCCCGACCAGACCGAAGCGTATGGTCGTCAGGTGGAGGCGTTGCTTCATGAGAAATAGTCTCCGACGTATCCGGCTGGCGGGTGTGCTGCTTGCCCTGTCCGCCATCGCCCCCCTTACCGGATGTGCCTCGCTTGGCACCAAGCCCTGGGACCGTGATCTGCTGGCGACCAAGGCGATGGCGCTGAACACCCATCCCCATATCACCGCTGCCGATGACCACATCTATTTCAGTAAGGAAGGCTCGACCGGCGGTCGTGGCTTTGAAGGCGGAGGCTGCGGATGCAATTGATCCCTCACACGACAGGTAACCTCACGCGCACGCTTGGCCTGTTGACCGCCTCCCTCTTCGCCGCGACCGGACTTCACGCGCAGGATATCTCGCCGGCGGCCAGCCATAGTGCTTACGGGCCATCGCCGGATAAGGCCAGCGCCACGCAGGATACAGCCAGCGATCTCGGCATGACACGCATCGATACGGCGATCCTCTTTTACCAGGAAGCCGGCGGGCGCGTGAAAGCGACCGAGCCCGTTACTTCGGTAACCTTTAATGGCACGGACGGCGAAGTCCTGAGCGTCAAACTCACGGCCGACGCCTTGACGGGGGCCACGCCGAACGGCGCCACACCTTGGAAAAATACCCAAACCTTTATAACGCCCAGCAAGGGGCAGGGCGTCCAGACAACGACGACCAGTGCCTCCGGACACAGCAAGACGGTTACCCTTCCCGGCACCGATATCGTCGCCAGCCAGTATACGGCCGAGCCACATACCCTGCCGCTGGATTACGGCTTTCGTGACACGCGCTATGCGGTGGATGTGGGCTACACCACGCCCATCGATCCGGTCACGCGTCTTTCGGTCGGCGGCAGTTTCTCGAGCGAGCAGGACTTTAAATCGGCGTCGGTATCTTTTGGAGCGGCGCGCGATTTATTCGATAAGAACACAACCGTATCGGCGGGTATCAACCTCGAATACGACAAGTCGGATCCTTACTTTGGCACGCCTCAGCCGCTCAGTATCATGAGCGGGCTAACCAAGGGTGGCAGCCAAAGCAAGGGCGTGTTCAACGCGGTTCTGGGCGTCACGCAGGTCATGAACCGCAACTGGCTGGCGCAGGTCAATTATAGCCTGGGCGCGGCAAACGGTTATCAGACTGATCCCTACCGTATCCTGTCGGTCGTGAATGGCCAGACCGGAGCGCCCGTCAGGTACCTCTATGAAGCCCGGCCTAAATCGCGCATCCGCCAGAGTCTCTATGTTGGCAACAAGATCGCGTTTGGGCCTACCGTCACGGATCTGTCCGCACGGCTCTACCATGACAGTTGGGGCATCACTTCCGTAACGGCCGAGATTGCCGAGCGCGTGCCGATCACGTCATGGCTCTATGTTGAGCCGCACGCGCGCTATTACAGCCAGTCCAAGGCCAATTTTTTCCATGACTTCCTGATCGATGGTCAAGCCCTTCCAGAGTTCGCGTCTTCGGACAGCCGGCTGGCCAAGTTTACGGCGACGACGGTGGGTTTAAAACTCGGTCTCAAGCTGACCACCAATGGCGAACTCTACATGCGCGCCGACAGCTATAGCCAGACGGGTGACCGTCATCCGGCTACGGCCATCGGAGATCTGCAGTCTGAAAACCTGTTCACAGGGATCAAGGCAACCAGCGTCATGGTGGGTTACACCTTCGCGTTCGAATAGGCAGGTCCATGGCGTCGAAGTCTGTGACGAAGAGCTATGACGGTGTTTTGACGCCGGCTGAAAATGGCTTCGTTTATCGTTTTGGCGCCATGGGCTCACCTTGTGAAGTGCGCATGGAAACCGGCGATGCCGATCTCGCCCTTCGCCTGGGTGAAATTGTGGCGGCCTCGGCGCTGAGGATTGAGCATAAGTATAGCCGATATCGGGACGACAGTGTGGTTTCGCAGATCAATGCCAGCCGGGGCATGCCGGTTCGTCTTGATGAGGAAACGGCGAGCCTCATCGGCTATGCAGCGCAGTGTTATACCCTAAGTCACGGGCAGTTCGATATCACCTCCGGTGTGTTGCGGCGGGTCTGGCGGTTTGACGGTTCGGACAATCTGCCGACGCCGTCTGACGTCGAAACCGTCCTTGCTCTTGTCGGCTGGTCAAAGGTTGGGTGGCGTTCACCCGTCCTCACCTTGCCAGACGGTATGGAGATCGATCTGGGCGGCATAGCCAAGGAGTACGCCGTCGACTGCGCGATACAGAGGCTGAAAACGGTAAGCGACGTGCCGGCCTTGATCAATTTTGGCGGCGATCTGCGGGTAACGGGGCCCCGCGCGAACGGCGAGCGGTGGCGGGTCGCCATCGAGTCGGTGGAGGCCGGTAGCCGCTCCGAGGGTGTTATCGAACTGTCGGAGGGGGCTGTCACAACGAGCGGTGATGCCCGCCGTTATCTCATGAAGGCAGGTGTGCGCTACGGTCATATCCTTGACCCGCGAACGGGCTGGCCGGTGGAATCAGCGCCACGGTCGGTCACGGTGGCCGCGCCCACCTGCGTCGAAGCCGGGCTCCTGTCCACCCTTGCCATGTTGCAAGGACAGGATGCCTGGGCGTTTCTCAAATCAGAAGGTGTTAAAGCGTGGGTTCTTTCCTGAAGTCTGTTCTGTGCGCTGCGGCGTTTATCCTGTTGCTGCCCATAACGAGTGAGGCGTCGGACGATCACCTCGCGCTTAGCCTGGTGCCGGCACACGAGACTGTGGCGGCGGGCGGCGATATCGTCATCGGTCTAAAACAGGTTCCCGACGCGGGCTGGCATACCTATTGGCTGAATCCGGGCGATACCGGCCTGGCGACGGAGATCAACTGGAACTTGCCATCAGGCCTGACGGCCGGTGCCATCCACTGGCCTGTTCCCCAGCGTCTTACCTATGCGGGCCTCGTCACCTATGGCTACGAAGGCCCGTCCATACTTGTGACGCATATCCATGTGCCGAAAGGCTTGGCGCCTGGCACGCGCTTGCCGGTAAAAGCGCACGTCGGCACGCTTGTCTGCCATGACGTATGCGAACCTGTGACGGCCGATCTCGCTGTGACCCTGACCGTGGGCACCCCGGTGCCTGGAGCGGGGGCGCTTACACGTGCGGTGGACGCCTTGCCGCAACCCATCAACCTGTCAGCGCAACCTCAAACAAAGAAAGGGATGGTGACCCTTGATTTTGCGGCCCCCGCAGGCACGCCACCTTTTCGCCTGTCACCGGCATCGCTGAAGGGCCTGTATTTTTTCAGTGAATCGCAAGACCTGATAGCACCCGGTGCATCGCAAGTTTTCACACCCCTTCCATCGGGCTTTCGGCTGCAGGTTAAGGCCGGTGACACGCCCTGGCCGGCGAAAGGGGAGGGGGGCGTTCTGAAACTGAACAATGGGCAAGCCTATCAGGTTCAGGTCTCCGCGGCCATGACGCCTGTGCCGGTAACGACACCAGGGAGCGAGCGTCTCCCGTTTATGGGGCTGGTGACGGCCCTGGGGTTGGCGTTCCTGGGCGGACTTGTGCTCAACCTGATGCCATGCGTCTTTCCGATCCTATCCATGAAACTGCTGGCCCTGACACGCACAGGGCATGACAAAGCCATGGCAAGGCATGAATCCTTTCTCTACGGCGTGGGAGCCATGCTTAGCTTTCTGGCGCTCGCCGGTATGCTTGAAGTGGCGCGGCATCTTGGCGCCGCTCTGGGTTGGGGCTTCCAGATGCAATCCCCCCTGGTTACGGCGGCCTTGAGTTTGCTGCTGTTGCTGGTGGGGCTCAATATGTCGGGGCTGTTCGAGGTCGGCGGACGCTTGCAGGCGCTGGCCGGTAACGTGTCGGTGGGTAAGCCGTCGGTTCACCCCTATGCCAGTGCGTTCATGACGGGAGTTTTAGCGGTTGTCGTGGCGGCACCGTGCACGGCCCCGTTCATGGCGACGGCTATTGGCGTAGCGCTGGCGCAGGGTGGCCTCGTGTCGCTCGCCATCTTTGCCGCTCTTGGCCTCGGCTTCGTCCTGCCGTTTGTGCTGATGGCCCACATCCTGACCGTGATACCGGCCGTGGCCAGGTTCATGCCGAAGCCTGGCCCATGGATGGATCGTCTGCGTCATGCCCTGGCCCTACCGATGTACGCGGCGGCACTCTGGATGATCTGGGTGTTTGCCCAGCAGGTCAGTCCCGTCGGGCTCGGCATCCTGCTTATGGCCCTGTTCATCATCGCGTTCAGCCTGATAGGTGGGCGCACCCGGCGCTGGCTCGCCATCGCCGGCACGAGCCTTGGCGTCGTCATTGGCCTTGCCGGGGCGCTGCAGACCTCCACCTCCAGCACAGCCGCGGCAACCCTGGCTACGGCACCTTATGAAGCCTTTTCGATCGCCCGCCTCGAAGCGCTGCAATCGCAGGGCAAACCCGTCCTGGTCGACCTGACGGCGGCCTGGTGTGTCACCTGCAAGGTGAATGAACGCACGGCGCTCTCGGATGCACGTGTTCTGAAGGCCTTCCGTCGCACCGGCACCGTTTATATGGTGGGAGACTGGACGCGGCAGGACGCCGGCATAACCGCTTATCTGCGCACCTTTGGTCGATCCGGCGTACCGCTCTATGTCTATTATGAACCCGGCCATAAGCCCGTTGTCTTACCGCAGGTCCTGAACGGCAGCAGGCTTGCCAGCCTGTTGACAGGTCAGGCGGAATAGGCCGCCTCATCGCAAAAAAACGCCCCCGCTGAGGTGAACTCGCGGGGGCGTTCTCAGGCTGGCTTCAGGCTGTCATGGCCGCCTGAGCGGCCGGTGACAGTGTCACCTTGGTGGCGGGGCCGCGTCCGCTTTCGGAAGCTTCCGCGCCGGGTGTTTCTCGGACGTGGTTATCGCCGTCGTGATCGGGGTCGGAAACCTTCGGTGCGTTTTGCACCGGGACTGGCCGGTTATAGGCGCTCATGGCGTTGATGGATGTCATGATATTCTCTTTCTGAAAAGCCGTTTAGAAGGGTGGGTCTGACCTCAAGGTAAGTGGGGCCAGGCCCAGGCGGCACCGGTAAAAACATCCCGCTCCGCCCAGTAAAAAATTGCGCCGAGACCTTTAATAAACTCTTATATATCAAATATTTAAGCCATTTATTTAATCACAATAAAGTGCCTCAATAAAAGAGATTTACGACTGTGTGAGGGGCGTGGTGTCATGATCATGGATCGGCCTGTCACGGCTTGAAATCAATAGTTGACACGCAGGGTGAACCAAAGGGTTCTGGGCCTGAGGGGTGTTGACTGCTGCGTGCGTGACAGGCTGAACGGATTGCCGTAGGCGAAGCTGTTGCCCGCTGTGCCCGTCGCATTGTCGAGGCGCAGATCATAGGTGAGTGGGCCGGCGGTAAGGGACGTCGCCAGATCGAGTGTGGTGTAACCATCCATGGTCACCTTTTGCAGTGCGCCGAAATTAAGCCGCGACGGGCTCCTGTAGGCGAGGGTGGCGCGGCTTTGCCAGATGGCCGTGCCGAGATGCCGTGACCAATCGCCACTCACACTGGCGCTGATCTTGGAAATCAGAGGCAGGCCTGCGTTTTCCGCCGTGGCATAAGCGGGGTTTGCGCGCGTCAGGTGCGGGTCGTTGAACTGGGCCACAGCGGTGAGGTTGAGGGTATCCAGAGGATGCCAGCCCGCCTCCAGTTCAAGTCCGGTATTGGCGCCATCGCCGATATTGACCGTCACAGGCAATCCGGAAGACTGAATCTGGTCGCTCTGTATGTTGGTCCAGTTGAAGCGAAAGAGCGCCAGGTTGAACGTGGCGTTATGCGCCGGCAGACCGACTTTGAGACCCGCTTCATAGTTGTTGAGTTCATCCCCGTCATAATGTGTCGGCAGGGCTAGCTGAGAGGCGAGCTTCGTCGTGTTGAAACCGCCGGAGCGATAGCCTTCACTGGTCTGAAAATAGAGCGCCATATCCGGATGAGGCTGATAACGAAGGGACAGGGTATGCGACAGATGATAGTCGGCCTGGTGCAGGGACAGGCCTTCGGATGACGCCGCTTCGCTGATAAGGCTTTGTGTCCTGTGGCTGTTCCACGTGCCGCGAAGCCCGCCGGTAAGTCGCCATGCAGGCGTCAGGTCATAACTCGCTTCGCCAAATACCGCCCGGTCCAGGATGCGATCCTGACGTCGCTCAGAAAACAGGATCCGGTTGGACGCAGGTTCGGTCAGATCAGGTGAAAAGGTCTCGCGGCTTTCGGCATTATAGAGACCACCCAGCCAGCTGAGTCGTTGATGCGAAGGTGAGACCAGGCTGATCTCCTGCGTCACGAGTTCAACCTGCTGCGCCTCGTCATAGGCGAGTTGGCCAGACACCGGAACCGAAAGCCATGACGCTATGCCTTCGGCGTCATAACGGCTTGTCAGATGATGGTGCAGGTGATTGAGCGACACCTTCAAGGTCGCCCAATCCATCTCTCCACTCAAGGTCAGGGCCGTCTCATTGAAGTCGTTGTCATGCGGCTCGTTGATGGGGACAGCACGGGTGTATGGCCCGAGCGCGCCTGAGACATACTGGCTGTTGCGATTGTCGATCGCCTGTCCGGCGACCGTGCCTGTCAGGCGCCACTGGTCATCGAGGCGCCAGGTGGCGATGGCGCGCCCACCCAGGCGGCGAGTTTTGTTGATGTCGGCACGCCCGATCGCCACGTCGTCGATATAGCCGCCCGACCGGTCGTCGTATCCCACAAGCCTGACGGCGAGACGGTCCTTTATAAGGGGCAGGTTGAGGACGACCGAGAGACGAGACGAGGGGGCGCCGTTCGCGGTGGCCGCCAGGCCGGCGCTGACGTTGCCCGATAGCTTCCCAAGAGCAGGCTTGTTGGTGATCAGCCGCACGACGCCGGAAATCGAGCCCTGACCGTAAAGCGCGCCTTGCGGCCCTTTGAGCACCTCGACCTGAGCCATGTCGACCAGCAAGAGATCGGGATCTGGCGCATCAAACGTAATCGGGGTGTCATCAAGATAGAGGCCGACGGTCGATTGGGTGCGTCCGGTAAACACGCCATCGGAAAGGCCTCGGAGGAGAATCTTGTCGCGACCGGGACCGAGGTTTGTCGTAGTGAACCCTGGCACGCGCGCGGACAGGGCTCTCAGGCCATCGCCATAGGCTCTTAAAGTGTCACCGCTGATCACGCTCAAGGCGGCCGGCGACGCGCCAAGCGTCTGGCGGCGACGGTAACCGGTAACGATGACCTCTTTGGGCGGCTCTGTTGGTTCCGCGATGGCTGCCGCCGGAGCAGGTTCTGCGAACGCACGGCGCAATCGGAACGTATGACTGTCCACCCGGTCGACATCGCACCGGCTGCCCTTTAAGATATGGCGCAAGGCCTGCTCGGCACTCATATGCCCATGGAGGGCGGGCGCTTGCGTCCCGCACAGGGCAGGATCAACGCCGCCAAGTGAAATATCGGCCGTCACAGCAAGATCAATGACCGCCTGACGAAAGGGTAGCCTTGGCTGATCAAAAGCGTGACGCACCTCACCCGCGCAGGCCTGGCGGCTGCTAAAAAAAACCACCAACAGGCACAAGACCCTACTTGCGGTAATGCAGTTCAATCCGGTCGGGCAGTTCCTGGGCATCGACGGGTAAAAACGCCTCCAGCGCGTTGACGATCGCTGCGTCCGACTCAAGCTTCAGTACGGCGCTCACTTTCAGTTGCCCGCTTCGTGCATCGACGACAAGTGGTTTTTTCATGTAACGGTTCAGGTCGCTGACGACTTCGCTCAAGGCCTGATCACGGTAGATCGCGCGCCCCGTCTGCCACATATAGGCGGCCTTGGTATCGACCGAGGTGACGGTGACGCCATCGTGTCCTTGCGTGTGCGTCGCTTGCTGGCCGGCTTGCAAGGTCGTTCGTGAGGCGGCAGGCGCTGATAGACTGTTCATGGCGACTTCCCCCTCGCGCACCGTGACGCGCAGGTCGCCGCCATGGCGCAGAACGACAAATTCCGTCCCGATATCGGTGATGGTCTGATCGCCGGCCTGGAGGCTGAGCGGCCGTTTGGGATCGTGGACGACCTCCAGGGCGACTTCGCCGTCTTCGAGTGTCAGGCGCCGGGCGCCTGGTTGAAGACGCACGGCCAGACGCGTCGCGCTGTTCAGGTGCAGCCGTGTGCCGTCGGCAAGCGTGATGTCTCTTTGTTCGCCTTTTTGGGTTTCGTAGAGTGTCGCGGGTTTGGGCAGGCCAACGAAGATCAAGGCGGCGATGGTCGCGGCGGCAAGTCCAGCCGCTGACCACATGGGCCAGCGCGACGGAAGGGATCTGGTTTTGGGACGAGCGGCATAGGCGCCTATGTCTATGACATCGGCGACGGGCGGTGCCATGTCTTCTGCTTGCTGCCAAATGCGTTCGGCCGTGTCAAAGGCGCTTACGTGGGCATCTGAGGCCTCGAGCCATTCGGTCAGGGCCACGATATCGGCCTCGCTGACATCAGGCGCGTTGATCCGCACCAGCCATTGCGCGGCCTCGGCTTCGATCTCCAATCTGTCCTGTGTTGCGTCCATCGTGTGTTTCTGTCTGAGGGCTTTCGTAGTCATGACACCATGAGACGGCCTAAGCCATAATCGCGCCATATTTTTTTAAAGTCTTGTTATGATCAGGGGCCTGATCGAGGATTGAGCCGCGCCATCAGATGTTTGAGCGCTGAACTCAGATGCTTTTCAACCGAGCTTTTCGACATACCTATCTTGGCCGCGACCTCAGCTTGATTGAGGCCGTCGAATTTGTGCAGCCGAAAGATCCGTTGTGTTTTATCCGGCAATTCCTTGACGGCCGCCTGCATGAGCGCGACCTGCTGGCGATCGCCGACCACGGTTTCGGCGGAAGGCGTATCGGCAACGGTCTCCATACCGACACTGTGGGTCGACGTGTCAAGCCATTGACCTTCACGGCTCAAGGCGCGCGTCTTGCCGCGTATCATATTCAGCCAGATATTCTGAGCTGTGCGAAAGAGAAACGCCGTCTCATTCTCGACGTCGTAGCCTTCAGGCAAGGCGGCGATCTTAAGGTAAAGCTCCTGAAGAATATCCTCGGCGATCGTGGCGTCACGGGTCCGCGCCATGAAATAGCGCAGGATCATGGTGCGCTTTTCAAGGTAGGTCGTGAGCAAAGGAGGCGAAGGTTCGGCACGCAAGACGGGAAGTAACCCATGAAAAGATTATGGACTTAGCCTTGGCGCGCAATCTTGCCTAAATTGCGGCCATTGATCAGCTCAGTCTAACCCTGACCGAGCAGGCCCCGCCGAAGGTCTGGTCTGGACGTTTCAGGCGCCAGGCAAATCGCGAAAAAGTGCCGACCGAAATCCGTATCCGCGATACGACCGATCGAACGCTTGTCTTTGAAGAACAAGGTGGCGCCCGTCGAATCCCTGACGGCGGTCATACGGTCGCCTGGTAAGACATCCGGCAAAATGGCCTTCAGTTGTGTCTGCCAGGCTGTCAGCCGTTGCGTATCTCCAAAGCCCTGGTGGCTGATTTCGTCTGCGGCATGCTGAGCCATGGCCCGGCCATTCAGGGCGCGAAGGTAATCAACGCGCAAGGCGAAGGGTTCTTCGGCGCGCCACTGACCTTGAGGGCCGTATAAGGTCAGATCGAAGACGGGCACCAGCATGATCTTAAGTCGGGCGCCACCGACCTTGCGCGCGCCTGGCACCAGAGTCAGGGGTTCGCGCGTATCAGCGGCTGCGGCGTGGGCACTGGCCATCAATGCGATGCCAGATATCAGACATTGCCGGCGGTTCATCGAATGTCTCCGTTGTAGAACTGCTATCTACAAACAAGACACCGCGCGCGCCGTGTGGTCGTAAAGGATGCTGCCTCGTCGGTGTGCCACGGCTCCGGACAGATCACCGATCAAAACGGTAACGCCCAGTGCCAGGGCCCTCCAAAAACGTGACCTGCTTGGCAACTGGCAAAGATTTCCACCGCGGCTCTGTGCCCCACCAAAACCCAAGCACGAGAAGAAAACCCTATGCACAAATCGAAATGCTCCAAGGCATGTCGCTGCGTAGCATTAAAAGCTGTGAAGGGGGTAAGACATGTCTGTGGCGTGAGGAGCAGCCACCCAACTGGTCGATGAAATGCGTGCAATCCATCCAAACTTGGAGTTTGAGCTCAAGGTGATACGTGGCGAGCGTGTGTTGTGCTAAATGAGAGGCTCCGTGTGTCCAAATACGCGCCAGGTTTCAGGCCATTGCTTTTTCAATTCAACTTCCATTTCATCAAGCTTTTGGTGAACGATCGATACGGAAACGTCGGGGTCAACATGACAGTGAAACAGAACAATCAAGCCTTTCCCCGTGCTGCGGGCACGAATGTCGTGCACATCTTTTACGAACTCGATGCGTGACAATGAGGTCTCAATGAAGTCCTGCAAAGGCGCGAGATTGCCCGCACCAATATCTGTTCCGTCAAGCGTGGAGGGAATAAGGGGCTCGATATGGGTTTCGATTTCGATTTCTTCACCCACCTCATTGCAGATATGCCGTTCAAAGTGGTCTGCTATTTCGTGGGCCTCTGACATGGCCAATTGGCCGTCGACCTCCAGGTTTAGGCTGACACTCAATCCTCGCGGCGATTGGTGGATCGTTATGTGATGGACGCTGAGCTGGTGGTTGGCGGCGACGACCATGATGCGATCGTGCAGGGTCTCGGTATCGAGGGCAATGGGATGGGCGACCACCATGGCCTCGACTTCAGGCATCTGAGCCTGGACAGACTTCGTAATCTCGCCCCTTATCTTTGCCAAGCGCTCCTGGGAAAGGCTCCGGCTGACCGCGATGTCGATGGTGGCGTACGCGACGCTCCCAGCCGGGCGAACCTTGACGTGGTTGACATGCAGAATGGCGGGGACGTCCGCTATAATAGCTTTAATCCGATCTGACGCGCCTTCGGGGGCGGTGTCTATCAGCGAATTTATCGTCTGACGTCCAAGGCGCCAGCCTGCCAGACAGACAAAGGCGGCGACACCCAAGGAGGCGAAAGCGTCGCCTTTTGCCCAGCCCAGAGCGACACAGACCAATCCAACCAGAACCACGCCTGAGCTTAGGGCATCGGAGCTAAAATGTAGCGCGTCGGCCGCCAGGGCTTGTGAGTTCGTCTTCTTCGCCACACGGGTCAATTCGGCAGCCCGCCACAGGTCGATACCGATCGACAGAACGATAACCCCAATCGACCACCAGGTGACGTCAACTTTCACCTCCGGCTTGAAAAGTCGCTTGACGGCTTCAAAGATGACCCAGCCGCTGGTCAGAAATAACAGGCCTGTCTCAGCCAGCGCAGCGACGCTTTCAACCTTGCCATGGCCGTAAGGATGGTTTTCGTCAGCCGGCTTGTCGCCAATGCGAATAGCGAAGTAGGTCATGATGGTTGCGGCAAGATCGAGAAGGCTATGCACGCCTTCGGAGATCAAGCCCAGGCTGCCCGTCAGTATCCCGACAATGAGTTTGCCAATGGTCATCAGGGCACTGGCAGCTATAGAGCCGAGGGCAACGTTTTCTTTTTCGTTCGACATGGAGGAAGGCTCTGACTTAGAGTGTGGATGGCCGTCGGCCTCTGCTTGAGAGGCGGCCTAATGGGGCGACACCGCAACTGGCGCCGTGCCGTAACGATCATTATTCCTAGGTTAAAGGTGAGGGCCGCGGACCGGGTCATCACTGTTGTACCAAGTCCGCGGTTTACGGGTCTCAAGACTTAGGGCCAGCCTTTACCGTCGCCAGTGCTTTCTTGTAAGCTTCGTAATGATCGCCTTCATCGGCAGCGATTTGACGAAACAGTGCCGCAGCGGCCGTATCGCCGTCTTTCTCGGCAGAAGCGGCAAATTCGACGTACATCTTGGTGTTTTCGTAGTGCTCGCCGGCAGCCGCTTCCGTCAAATTGGCCTCATTTGAGCCGGCCAGGCCGAGCATGTGCGCTTCGCGGTCGAAGTGTTCGTTGGCTTCGACATTGGCTGAGTCGGTGAACAGCTTGGCCAAATCGGTGTTTCCGCCGTCGGTCGCGGAGGCCGCATAGGCCTGGTATTTGAGATTTGCATAGGCTTCGCCGTGCATGGCGGTTTCCAGATTCTTTTTGGTCTGCGCGCTTAAGGGCTTGGCGGTGGCTCCGGAGGCGGCAACAGCCAGGACAAGGGCCGAGGCGCCGAGAGTTTTGATCAGGGAAGATGTCATCAGATGGTCTCCAGGTGATAGGTGGGCGAAATCGCAGGGAGACCCTTAAGCTTTGTTCCTGACGAACGCCTGACGGCCTGAAATAAGAAATAGTGGACCTCGTCAGGAGCTTGTCAGGACGTTCGATTAAAAGCTGAGGGCAACGGCAAATGTCGCCGTCTTATTCGAACCCCGGAGATTGATCTCATGACTACCAGGCACATGGTTATTGCCACGCTCACTACCGTCGCGGTTCTCGGAATGGCATCCAGCGCTTTTGCGAGCCCCACCTGTACGACGGAACCGAAATCGAAATGGCTTTCAGAAGCGGTGATGAAGCAAAAGATTACGCAGGCCGGCTACAAGGACATCAAGGTCTTTAAGGTGTCTGGCTCTTGCTACGAAATCTACGGCTATACGAAGGAGGGCAAGCGCGCTGAAGTCTATTTCAACCCTGTTACCGCTGCTGTCGTTGAGCGCAATGTCGACGGTGAGGAAGCCGGCGAAAAGGAACACGAAAAGGGCGAGCACTAAGCGCTATGACCCAAAGCAAAGTGCCGTCATCGCAAACGACGGAGGTCGAGGTGAAAGCCTCGGCCGCCGTCAAGGTCTGGGACCCGCTCGTCAGACTTTTCCACTGGACGATCGTTGGCGGCTTTTTCCTCAACCGCTTCGTCTTTACAGATAATCGCCTCGTTCATCGCTATATTGGCTATGCGATCGTTTGTGCCATTCTCATGCGTTTGATTTGGGGTTTTGTCGGTACGCGCTACGCCAGGTTTTCAAGTTTTGTGCCCAACCTGCGGCAACTCCTAACCTATCTCGGCAAGTTGATGCGTGGTCAGGAGCCGCGCTATCTCAGCCATAATCCGGCGGGTGCGGTCATGATGCTCGCCCTTGTCGTCCTTATGCTAGGATTAGGCGTTACGGGGTGGATGTCGGAGCTGGATGCGTTCTGGGGCGCCGAGTGGCTCGAGAACCTCCACGAATTGCTCGCCAATACAGTCCTTGGCCTCGCCGTACTGCACGTGGTTGCCGCTGTAATCGAAAGTGTCCGCCATAAGGAGAACCTGATAAAGTCGATGATTACGGGTTTCAAGCGGTCGCCAAAAGGAACGGATATTGACCATGAGCATACTTCTCATCGAGGATAATGTGCGGCTCAGCGAACTGGTGGCGAACGGCCTCGAAGCTGAGGGGTTTTCGACCGATTGCTTTGCCTGCGTCACCGATGCTGAAGCCGTGGTCAAAGATACGCCGTATGACCTTATACTGCTTGATCTCGGTCTTCCGGACGGCGACGGTCTCGACCTATTGAAGAGATGGAAAGCACGAGCATCCATATCCACGCCGGTCCTCGTGATCACCGCCCGTGATGGGTTGGACGACAAGGTGCTTGGGCTTGATGCGGGCGCCGACGACTATCTGGTCAAGCCGTTCGCGATGCCTGAATTGCTGGCCAGGTGCCGCGCGCTGTTGCGGCGTCCCGAGGCGTGCCTCGGCACCCTGCTTGAAGCCGGCAATGTCACTTTGAACACCAGCGGGAAAGAGGTGCGTATCGCCGAAAAATCCGTTGATATGCCCTTGAGGGAATATAGTCTGCTTGATTTGCTTATGCGGCGAATGGGGCAGGTTGTCACGAAGTCCGGCCTTGAAGCTTCACTGTACGCCATGCACGCCGAGGTCACCCCCAACGCGTTGGAGGCGACGGTTTCGAGGCTGCGCAAGCGGTTGGCACAAGCCAATGCTAATCTTTACCTGCACACGGCCCACGGCATTGGCTACGCGCTATTCGTGAAGGAGAGTTGATGGCCGGCGCGCTTCGTCAATTCAACCCGTTACATAGGCTTGCGGGCCAAAGTCTGTTTACCCAGATCGCCGCGCGGCTCGCACTTGTCACGCTGGCTTTCGTTATTTTGGAAGTGCTGTTTGTCGTTGGCACATACCAGGCCGACGTCGACGAGGTAAACCAGGGCCTGGTTGCCAAGAAGCTTGAGCAGGTTCTCACATTTGTAGACAGTTCAAACACCCCCGCCGGACGGCAAGAAGCGCGGGATCAGTTTCGCAAGGAAGCGGGGGCCACGAAAGTCGCCTTCGTCGTTTTTGACCACTTTGGACAGGTTATTGCGACCGACAACCCGTTTCAGCTTCCGTTGCCGACCACCTTGGCTTCCTCGGACTTGCAGTCGTCGACCAGCCGTTTTGTCTCCGGCGATCGATATCAGCTGAGCGCCACTCGGGTTGCCGCCCAAAACGGCCGAAGGGTGTGGGTGGCTTTGACTATTCAAGGGCAAGGTAAGCCGCCGTTTACTATCAATGTGATCAACGAAATCATCGAGCATGTGGCGCTGCCAATGCTTCCCTTGTCGATTTTGCTGCTCATTCTAAATGGTCTTATCGTCCGGCATATGCTGGCGCCCCTGAACCGTGCTGTTCTTGGCGTTGAAAATCTGTCGCCTTCGCAGATTTCCAACAGGCTGACGCCACCCGACTCGCCGCGTGAGGTCAGGGCGCTCGTCCTGGCGATCAATGAAGCCTTGGATCGCATGGAAACCGCCATATTGACCCTGAGACAATTTACAGCCGACGCTGCGCATGAATTGCGCACACCTCTGGCGGTGATGCTGCTGGCGGTCGATGAGTTGCCGGACAGCGCGGCAAAGAAAAAGTTGCGCTGTGACACGCAAGGTATGACGCGCCTTGTGAATCAAATGTTGGATATGGCGCTTGCTGAGTCCCTGACAGTCGCGGCGGGGGACACCTTTGACCTTGGGGAGGTCGCGCAGTCAGTAGTGATGCAACTGACGCCGCTTGCGGTTCGCGAGGGCCGTTCAATCAGCTTTTTCGATGCTGAATCTACAACGATGCCAGGCCATAGGGAGTCATTTAGCAGAGCCCTTCGCAATATAATCGAAAATGCGATAACGTATTCCCCGCCGGCTACCGCCGTTGAGGTAACTGTTGGTCCTGGAGCACAATGCAGCGTGAGAGATTTCGGCCCCGGCATTCCAGAAGACGTCCGGGCCAAGATTTTCGATCGCTTTTGGCGCGGGGACAAGGCGCACAAAGTAACGGGCACAGGCCTTGGGCTCGGTATCGCGCTAAGTATCGTAGAAGCTCATAATGGGAAGATTCTGGTGGAGGCCCCAGATGGAGGCGGGACACTTGTACGTATGGTGTTTGGCGGTCTTTCGGTTGATGTCACGAAGTCCAATCGAGAGGATCCACGATTGCCGACTGGCCAGAGCGAACTTTGAACTGGATTAAATCCCGCTGAAACGTCGAAAAAATCACCGCCCCACGACGATCACCGAAAAGGTATCTGGCAGAATGGTCGGCTTACCGGTCTTAGCATTGATCGGACCAAAATCGGCCGTCGGCAGATAGATACGGCCGGTATCGGTATCGAGGGCCGCCGTCTTGGCACCAACCTTGGTCTTGATGGTGTCGACCACATGGGGGGCGCCCTCCCAGCGCCGATGCGGGAACTCTCCCGTACCCAGCCAAGGACGCTCAGCGCACCCCTTAGTATCCCCGCGCAGCATGGTCATGCGCTTGCTCAAAATCAAACGTGATGGATAAGCGCTATCTTTATCAATCATTATTGGCTATATTTTGATTGATAAATGGAGCCGGTATTCATCATGTCGTGGAATTGGGAAGAGAAAGACTGGCCAAATTTTCGCTGGAATGAGCGTAAATTGGCCAAAGCAGAGGCCCTGTTCGGAGAGGGTGCAGGCATCGTCATCGGTGCTTCAAAGCATCTGGACGAGACCGAACGGCGAGGCCTCAGTATCGAAATCATGAGCCATGAGGCCGTCGATACGTCCGCCATCGAGGGCGAACGCCTTGACCGTGACAGCGTGCAATCCTCCATCCGCAGACATCTGGGCATGGCGACAGATCACCGCCGTAGCAGCCCTGCTGAAGCCGGTATCGCGGAAATGATGGTCGATCTGTACCAGCACCTACCGGGGGCGCTGGAAGAGCCGGTTCTGATGAACTGGCACCGCCAGCTCATGAATGGACGAACCGACTTCAAGGATGTGGGGCGCTACCGCACCCATGACGATCCAATGCAGATTGTCTCCGGGGCCATCTATGAACCCAAGGTGCATTTTGAAGCGCCGCCCTCTAAACAGGTCGGCACCGAAATGGCGCGTCTCATGAGTTGGCTGGAACAGAGCGGCCCACGTGGCAGCACGCCTCTGCCCCCGGTCACGCGCGCCGGCATCGCCCATCTGTGGTTCGAGAGCATCCACCCCTTCGAGGATGGCAATGGCCGCGTCGGTCGCGCCATCATCGAAAAGGTTCTGGCGCAGGGGCTATCCGCCCCGATCATCACTGGCATGTCCGGCACCCTGTTGAAATACCGCAAGGCCTATTATCAAGCCCTTGAGGATGGCAGCCACGGCCTGGAGATCACCGACTGGTTATTGTGGTTCGCCACCAAGGCAGTTGAGGCCCAGAAATACACCCTCGCCCAGGTCGAGTTCATCATGAACAAGTCCCGCCTGATCGACAGCCTGCGCGGCCAACTCAATCCCCGTCAGGAGAAAGCACTGTTACGCCTGTTCGCGGCCGGTCTGGACGGATTTACCGGCGGCCTCAGCGCCGCCAAATATATGAGTATCACGGACGCCCCGCCCGCCACAGCCACCCGTGACCTGAATGGACTTTCCGATATGGGAGCGCTGGTGCGGACGGGGGAGCGCAAATCCACCCGCTATCATTTGAATATCCCGATGGGGGGCATCCCGGCTATAAGACTGAGCGACATCCTGTAATCACGAAGACGATTCATCTCAGCATATTAAAATAAAATCTGACCGGCAGGTACATTACCGCCGCCACGTATTGCGGCCTGCCTGTTTAGCGGCGTAAAGCGCGAGGTCGGCCGATTTGTAGAGGCTTTCCTGGTTGTCGCCATCTTCTGGGAACATGGCTACCCCAATGCTCGGACTTGTTTTGATCTCTTCTGTCTTGAATTTTACGGGCGTGATAAAACTGGTAACGATGCGCTCGCAGACAATATCGATACTCGCTTCGTCATGGGCCTCGACCAACAAGATCGCAAACTCGTCCCCACCCAACCGTGCAACGCAATCACTATCGCGCAAGACGCTGCGCAGGAGTGCGGCGGTTTCGATCAGGAGGGCATCGCCGGCATCGTGTCCCAATGTATCGTTGATATGCTTGAAACGATCCAGGTCAATCAAGAGCAAGGCAAAGCCACGTTTCTCACGGCGAGCCAGAGCAAGGAGTTTGCGAAAATCATCGCTGAACATCCGACGGTTGGGCAGTTCAGTCAGAACATCAAAATATGCCATCTTCTCGAGTTGAAGCTGACTTTTGATCAAATCCGATGTTCGCTGGTCGATCAGTGCTTCCAGTTCTTGCTGTCGTTTGCGCAAAAAGAGAGTGCGGCTCTGCACCAGGGCAAAAATGGCGGCCAAGCCGAGAATGACGGCGGCGAGTTTGATCCAGATCGTTTCATACCACGCAGGGAGGACGCGAACAGCAATTTGGAGCTCACGGTCACTCCAGGTGCCGTTCCTGTTGGAGCCGCGCACATGCAGCGTGTAGGATCCTGGCGAAAGATTTGTGTAGGTCGCGGCGCGATGCATGGCATCGGCCTGGGTCCACGTCTTGTCGAAGCCCTCAAGGCGATAACTATAGAGATTGCGCTCCGGGGCAGAATAATCCAGCGCGGAGAACTCAACGGACATGCTTTCTCCGGGGGGTACGGTTAGAACTTCGTTGGCGCGAGCGCGGTTGAAGCGATTGACAGGCAAAGAGGTGCCGCCAACTTTTATATCGGTTACGACGATCGGGGGTATATAGGTCCAGAAGCTGACCTTGTTCGGTTGAATAACGGTGAGCCCGCCGGTTCCACCGAACATGATCGCCCCCTCAGAGCTCAAAGCGCCAGATCCGACCCAATAGTTCGCGATGGGCTGCCCATCGGCTCGCCCCAGAGATTGAACAGCAAATGTAGTTGGGTCGATCATGGCGGTTCCATCATCGGTGCTTGCCCAGATACGACCGTTTGTATCAGCGATGAGTTTGTCGACATTGATATCAGGTAGCCCGTCTTCAAGACCAATACGATGGAACTGAGGGCGACCTTTCGCGTCCCGTCCGGTCAGGATATTGATTCCGCCGCCTGAGGTGCCAACCCACAGTCGACCGCGATTATCGATCAGGAGCGTGGCGATATAGCCGGCCGACAGGGCTGAGGNATTGGCCGTCTCGGGCAGGATCTGCTCAATCTGTTTTGAGGATGTATCGAGGCGATTGAGCCCATTTTCCGTACCTATCCACAACGATCCGTCGTGATCGAGAACCAGCGCTCTGACGCGTTTATCAGTCAAGGGGGCAACGGTTGGAGATACGAGGCCGCTCTTGTGGAG
>NZ_AQWM01000047.1 GCF_000376105.1 Asticcacaulis benevestitus DSM 16100 = ATCC BAA-896 | reverse complement strand
GTAAGCGTGCAGTTGGCCCCATATAGCTGGTAGTTTTCGGCCATGCTATCAGACCCAGAAGCGTTGCGATGGTGAACTTCTATGTCTGGAGATATGCGTAGGGATAGAAACTTCCAATTTGTGGAGGTCGTCAGTTCCGGCTCGGGTTCTATTGGTCGAATTCGTCGAGAGTGGGCTGACGACTACAAAGCCGAGATGGCATCGCGTTCGCTGGTTCCGGGCGTGAACGCTTCGGCATTGGCACGAGAGATCGGGATATCGCCGGGGCAGCTGTTTGGTTGGCGCAGGTTTGCCCGCGATCGTGGACTTTTGCACGATTTGGAAAATACGCCTCTCGCGGCAGAGCGGGGCGCCGTGTCTCGTGCCGTCATCGAAATCGTTGTCGACGGCGTCACCATCCGGGCCTGCTCCGCCGCTGATGAGGGGCATCTGGTCCGAGTGATCCGCGCGGTGCGCCAAGCATGATCCCGGCGGGCGTGAAAATCTTCCTGGCGGCGTCTCCGATCGACTTCCGCAAGGGACCTGACTCTTTGCTGGCTTTGGTTCGAGCTGCGGGAAGTGATCCGTTCAGCGGGTCGCTATATGCGTTCCGGGCCAAACGCGCCGACAGAATAAAGATCGTCTGGTGGGACGGGACCGGCGTGTGCCTGTATGCGAAGCGCCTGGAAAAATCTCAGTTTATCTGGCCCAGGGTTGGGCCCGCCCGCATCCAGCTGAACCACGTCCAGGTGCTTGCCTTGCTCGATGGCCTGGACTGGAAAAAGGTCCGCGTCATCGGTGTAAAGGCCCCTGAAATCGTTGGCTAAATGCACGAAATTGTTCGCCAAAATCGAGTAAAAACGTAGGCAAATCAACCCGATATGTGCTATGTTTGGGGCTATGGAGAGACCGGATTTTACCCTGCCAGATGACGTGGAAGCGCTCAAAGCGTTTGCGCTGGCTATGGCACAAAAGGCTGGCGTCCTGGAAGCGGAAGTCGCAAATCTTAAGGTCGAAAACGCACTCGCTGAGGCCCGTCTTCAGGATCTGACGCATATCCATGCGGACGCTGAAGAGCGTATCAAAAACCTCACATCGATCCTGAAGATCTTCAGTCGAGCCCGCTTCGGCCGCAAGTCTGAGAAGCTGCGCCATATTGCTCTGACAGATGAGCAGCAGGCTGAACTGTTCGACGACATCGCGACAGGTATCGCCGAGTTGGAGACCTTGGTTAAAAAGGCTGGCAGTGGTGATAAGCCCAAGCGCGCCCCTCGGCCACGCAAGGCCTTCCCAGCTCACTTGGAGCGCATCGAACAAACCATCGAGCCGAAAGCCCTGCCTGAGCACGAGGGCAAGACCAAGGTCCTGATCCGCGTGGAAACGAGCGAACGCCTCGACGTCGTGCGGGCGAAGTTCCGCGTTATGGTCACTCACCGGCCCATCTATGCGTTTAAGGGCGAGGATGGCGTCATCCAAGCGCCGGCGCCGCCCCACATCATCGAAGGCGGCATCCCGACCGAAGCCCTGCTGGCTCAGGTCGCCGTCTCGAAATATGCCGATGGCTTGCCGCTCTATCGCCAGGAGGCGATTTACGCGCGCGACAAGGTCGAGATTAGCCGCGGGCTGATGGCCCAATGGATGGGAGCAGTCGGCTTCGAGCTGATGATCATCAGCGATTATATCCTCGATCAGATCAAACAAGCCGAACGCATCTTCGCCGACGAGACCACCTTGCCGACCCTGACCCCGGGGACGGGCAAGGCGCGAAAATGCTATCTCTGGGCCTATGCCCGTGATGATCGACCGTTCGGCGGCTCGGGCCCCATCCTGGTGGCGTTCCGCTTCGAAGATAGTCGCGCCGGTGACTGTGTGGCCGATCATCTCGATGGCTATAATGGTATTGTGCAGGTGGATGGTTATAACGGTTACAACAGCATTGCACCGAAAGGCGCCGCCAATAGCGGCGCAGTCCTTGCCGGCTGCTGGGCGCATCTACGACGGAAGTTCTACGATCTGCATGTGTCGGACGCCTTACCGGTTGCGACCGCCACGGTCGAAATGATGAAGGCGCTCTGGCAGGTCGAGGACGACATCCGCGGCCGGGCACCTGAACTACGAGCCAAAGCCAGACAACAAAACTCCGCCAAGGTCGTCGCTGACTTGTTTAAGCTCTGGGAAACTACGCTGCCCAGAATATCGGGAAAATCAAAGTTGGCTGTGGCCATCCGATACGCACTCAAGCGCCGCGAGGGCTTCGAAGTATTCCTACATAACGGCCTGGCCGAGATCGACTCCAACGTTGTCGAACGCGCCATCAGGCCCCAGACAATTACGAGAAAGAATAGTCTGTTCGCTGGCTCCGATGGAGGAGGCAGAACCTGGGCGACCATCGCAACCGTTCTGCAGACCTGCAAAATGAACGATGTCGATCCTGCGGCCTGGCTTACACAAACGCTCGAACGGCTCGCCAACGGATGGCCCATCTCAAAACTCGAGGATCTCATGCCGTGGAACTTTAAAGCCTACGGGGCCAGCTGATCGCTTACCAACTAAGGCTGAGCTTCAAAAGAAGAAAGGGCGCTCTTCACAGGGCGCCCTTTCTCGATGGTGTCGGCCGATGCGGTGAGAGTTTGCGTTCATTGCGATGGCTTACGGTAATTTAAGCTTTTTGAAGTACCGTCGTTCTTGAACTTCATGGTGGAAATTATGACCCAATCCTTGCCCAAGGTTAAATCCGGACTCTCAGTTGCTAATATCTTAGCTGCTTTCTCCAGAGAACGGAGGGGCAATGTGATCATTATTTTTGGCCTGTCGGCTTTCGTGATCATCATGGCGGTGGGGGGCGCATTGGATTTTTCGCGTGTTCTCATGGCGCGTCATGCCCTTCAGGATGCCTCAGATGCGGCGGTGCTCAGCGTGATGAGCATGACCCGAGCAACGGATGATGAGCGCAATATTGCTGCGGGTAAGGCTTTTCATGCCGATCTTACGGACACCAAGGCGACCATCATCAGCGCCGGTCTGAAGTCTGAAACAACAGGCAACGTCATGACGCAGACCTATAGCGTTAATGCCAATGTCGATACTATTTTCTCTCAATTCATCGGTATGAAGCAAGTCGCCGTCGCGGTCGTGTCCAAGGCGCAGTCGATGATGATGAAGTCAGAAATCGCGCTTGTTCTGGATTCCACCGGCTCTATGGCTAACAACAACAAGATGGTGAATCTCAAGTCGTCGGTTGATAGTGTGTTGTCGGGCCTCTTGGTCAACGGCGTTAATGTGTCTGGTACCAAGGTAGCCATCGTGCCCTTTCATAAGCAGGTGCGTCTGACTGCCGGCACGGACTATCCCTATATCGACTACGGTACTGAAAGCTCGTCGGAAGGCTGCAAGAGCGGGACCAACGGTTATCTTTGTAACACACTGCGCGATACTTATGGTAAGGTATGTAAATCGGCACCTGCGGGCTATGTGGCGGACTGCAAGGCGACCATCAAGGCCTATACACAGACCTATACCCAAACCGTCAGTGGTGTGGTGCGGACATACTACAACACCTATATGGTCGCCTCGTACGGCGGCAAGGTCTATAAGTATGCTGAGAAGACCTATACGACCTCGAAGACGGTAAATGTGACGCCTGTCACGACGACCGATCCTGAAACCGGCAAGACCTCGACCTCGGGCTCGACCAGCACGTCGACAACACACACGCTGGAATCCGAAGTTGGTTCCACGGGAACGGCGAATGATTATACGAACGCCGATGCCACGAAAAGCACCTGTTTCGATTCGACCAAGACGGCGACGTGTTTTGCCACGGCAGCAGCGGGCACGATCACCTATTCGACAAGCTACGGCAATGGTTATGGCGCATCGACGGCGGTCTCCAAGTCTGTCACCAGTCTGTTTGGTTCGGCAGCCGGCACCTACTGGCAAAATATTCCGGCGATGACCGAAAACAAGAGCAAGTGGCAGGGCTGCATCATCGATCGCGTCCATGGCACCGGCTACGATTACGATGCTTCGGCTGATGCCTATAATGTAAATCCACCCAAGACACTCTATAATGCCCGTGATTGTGTCGATAGCACACTCAAGCCGATACAGGCGCTTTCGGACAATATTACAACTACGCGCGCTTTTGTGCAGACTCTGCAACCCGGCGGCACCTCCGCTACGACCAACATCACTATCGGCGTGCAATGGGGGATGGAAGCCTTATCGCCCAGCATTCCTTTGGAAGGTGGCGTCAAGTTCACTGACGAGTCTACGAAGAAATACATGATCGTGGTCACCGACGGTATAAATAACGCCAACCGTGATTACGGCAGCGCGAATAACGCCAATGCGCCCTACATCGACGCCCGGACCTCGCTGGCTTGTACCAACGCCAAAAAGCTGGGCATAACCATATTCGTCATCAAGGTGATCGAAGGCAATTCGGACATGCTCCGGGCTTGCGCCAGCCGACCCGACTATTTCTACGATCTCAGCAATTCTAGCCAGATCAATACGGCTCTGGCCTCGGTCTTTGAAGCGATCAAAAAGACGCGTCTGACGCAGTAAGCCGTGTGCCTCACAGACGGGTTTTCGCTTTTATAGCGAGCCGCTATAGTATAGTTGGAACTCTGTATGTGACCCCAAGGAGCCGCGCATGAACCCCAAGATCGACTGGAGCGAACTGTTCTTTTCCTCCACCGGCCGGGCAGGGCAGGTGCCATCGATCATCGCCGGCGCTATCCTGTTGCTGGCCCTGGCGGTTTATGAGTCGGTGGTCACAGGCGGTTTGCAGTTCCTCGGCTGGATCGTCTATCCGGTTTTCTTTTATTGCGGCGCCTGTGTGCTGTCGAAGCGTCTGCACGATCGCGGTCGTTCCGGCTGGTGGGCGGCGATCATCCTGCTGGCGATCGTCATGGTGTGGCCGGCGCCGACCGGCTTTTTCGATTTCATCGCGGTGGTGGTGCTGATCTGGGCTGTGATCGACCTGTGTGTTATGCCCGGTGAGCGCGGCGATAACCGCTACGGCCGCACTCTGTTCCGCCTGGCGTCGCGTGAACAAAACTGACTGACATGTTGAGCGCGGCGATAACCGCTACGGCCGCACTCTGTTCCGCCTGGCGCCGCGCGAAGGCTGAAGGTTAGATGAGGTTTAACCACGGATAAGGCACGGATGCTGGCCTTCAGCCATCTACACAGATAAGGGCGCGGATTTTATGTGCTACTTCTGGCGCATAGTTTACTGTTTGCCGACATAGTGTTGCAAGGCGAATGTCGGACGGCTTTGCCGTCAATCATGCTTCGTAACACGTGGGGCTCTCGAAAATTTCTATGAAATCCGTGCCCTATCCGTGTCGATGCGCTTGCGCATCATCCGTGCCTTATCCGTGGTTAAATCTTTTTCTTCAACCAGGCCGAAGAGCGCTTCGAAGCTTAGTTTCAGCGCATAATCCACCTCGTCCATCGTCACGGGCAGGCCGAGATCGAGCAGGCTGGTTACGCCGTGTTCGGTGATGCCGCAGGGCACGATCCCGTCGAAATGCGACAGGTCGGGCTCGACATTCAGGCTGATGCCATGGAAACTTACCCAACGGCGCAGCTTGATGCCAATGGCGGCAATCTTGTCCTCCGTTAGTGGCTCGTAACCCTTGTCCTTGCGCTCGACCCACACGCCGACGCGGCCGTTGCGGATATGGCCCTCGACGTTGAAACGCCACAGGGTGTCGATGATCCAGTGCTCCAGCGCCTGCACAAAGGCGCGAACGTCCTTCTGGCGCTGGTTGAGATCAAGCATCACATAAACGACGCGCTGGCCGGGACCATGATAGGTATATTGCCCGCCGCGGCCGGCGTCGAAAACCTTGAAGCGGTCGGGCGCTATCAGGTCTTCGCGTTTGGCCGAAACGCCGGCGGTATAGAGCGGCGGGTGCTCGACCAGCCACACCATCTCGCGCGCTTCTCCGGCGTGGATGGCCGCGACGCGCGCCTCCATGAAGGCCAGCGCTTCCGGATAGGGCACGGGCGAGGGCGCCACCACCCATTCCGGCGGTGCGCCCGCCTTTTTGGCAAAGGGCGGGGTGTTTTCTTCAGGATTTAACGTCTCGGAAAGCATGTGGCTTCAATGTGTCATAAGTTGTTAAGAGGCAAGGCCCTAATATAGGGGCTCCCTCGGTGTTGCGTGGGTTTAAGGGGCGTTTTTCGTGTCGAATCAGGTGGGCGCTGTTCCCGTCGAAATTTCTGTACTTCTCGGGCGTTCGGTTCTGCCGATGGCGCAACTTCTGCGCATGGGCCGTGGCGCCGTGATCCCGCTTGACGCCCACGAGCACGACGAGGTGTGGATTCTGGCCAACAATCATCCGGTTGCGCGCGGTGAAATCCAGATTTTCGAGGAAAAAATCTCGATCGTCGTGACCCGCCAGGCCAATGTTTATGACTTTATGGCCATCGGCACCTGACTTTTTCAGCTTATTTTTCGATACCCCCATATTTTTGCGAATAAGGGCTTCCCAAAGCGTTCAAGTGTTGCTATTTGCGCCCCTCTCCGGATGGCATGCGGTCATGGCGGAATTGGTAGACGCGCAGCGTTGAGGTCGCTGTGGGGCAACCCGTGGAAGTTCGAGTCTTCTTGACCGCACCAGCCTTCGCTCTTAAGCAGAGCTAGACCAAGCCAATACCAGGGCGGGGTCGACGGAAGCCGGGGTTAAATTTTGAGGTGCACGCTTAAGCGTAGCAAGGGGAGCCTGAGCGATGAGCCAGAAGTCCGAAACCCCTCAAAAGCCCGATTCTTCTGAACCTGACATCATCACCGTGGCTGCTGCGCCCGTCAAAGAGCGCCGCGATACGCGTGACAATGACGAGATCGACGCCGAGCTGATCACGCCCGAGCAGATCGAAGATTTCGCGCTCAAGGACGATTACGCCCTTAATCCGCAATATATCTCGCTGGTCATCGATGCGGCAGATCGCGGCGACGGCCTGCGTCTGCGCGAACTGCTCGACGCGCTCCATTACGCCGATATCGCCGACCTTCTGGGTTTTCTGTCGCAAGACTACCGCGAAGAGGTCATTCCGTGGATTCCTTCCGACGCTCTGGCCGATATCCTGCCCGAACTCGACGATGACATCCGCGAGGAAGTTATCGAGAGCATGCACACGGCCGATATCGCCGAGGTGCTGCAGGAACTCGATTCCGACGACGCCGCGGCGGTCTTTGAAGATCTTGAGGAAGACCAGCAGAAGGCGGTTCTGGCCGCCATGCCGGAATCCGAGCGCGAGGCCATCGTCACCTCGCTGGCCTATGAGGAAGAAACCGCCGGCCGCCTGATGCAGCGCGAAGTCATGGCGGCGCCGGCCTTCTGGACCGTAGGTCACACCATCGACCATATGCGCGAAAACGGCGACGATCTGCCGGAACTGTTCTTCGACATCTATGTCATCGATCCGAGCCACAAGCCGGTGGGCGCCGTGCCGGTGTCGGTGCTGATGCGCACCAAGCGCGATCTGCCGTTGTCGCAACTCATGGAGCCGATCACCGAAATCACGGTCGATCAGGATCAGGAAGAAGTCGCCTACGTCTTTGAAAAATATCACCTGATCTCGGCGCCGGTGGTCGATGAATCGGGCCGTCTGGTCGGACAGATCACGGTCGATGACATCGTGAACATCATCCAGGCGGAAAACCGCGAAGATATTCTCGCACTGGGTGGTGTGTCGGATATCGAAGGCCGGGATACCGGCATCATGGGCATGGTCAAGTCACGCCTGCCGTGGCTGTTGATCAATCTGGCCACCGCCTTCGCCTCGGTAACGGTGATCAACGCCTTCCAGGGTGAGATCGTCAAGATGGTCGTGCTGGCCAGCCTGATGCCGGTGGTGGCCTCGATCGGCGGTAATTTCGGCACCCAGGCCCTGACCGTTTCGGTGCGGGCGCTTTCGGCGCGCGAACTGACGGCCGCCAACGCCACCCGCACCCTGTGGCGTGAGGTCGTCTCCGGCTGGCTGGTGGGCGCATGCGTGGCGGCGGGACTGGCGGCGGTGACCTTCATCTTCTGGCATGATCTTAAACTGGCGGGGGTGATCGCCGGTGCCATCCTGATCAACTTCACCATGGCGGCTCTGGCCGGCACGCTGATCCCCATGGGGGCGTCGAAACTGGGTATAGATCCGGCCGGCGCATCGCCCATCTTCGTGACCCTCGTCACCGATTTCTGCGGCTTTTTCAGTTTCTTAGGCCTGGCCGCGATTATACTCTTGTAAATCTTAAACGGTCTGTGGTTTGCTAGACTTAAGCATAAGAGCCCGAACTGTCTTGTTTTGGGGCAATCGGGTGTATTATGCCTGTCTTTTGCGGGCTTTGGGGCCAGTTTCAGGGCCAAGTTCAGGGGCTGTGATTACGGATGAGAGCGCGTCAAAAAGTTTCCCGCGCGGGGGTTGAACTCATCAAGAGTTTTGAGGGGTTACGCACACTGGCCGCCCGCCTGCCGGACGGACGGTGGACGCTTGGCTATGGTCATACCTTTTCCGCCCGCGAAGGCGCCCGTGTCACGCAGGAAGACGCCGACGCCCTGCTGCGCTTTGATCTGTTGCCGGTGGTGGATGCCATCAACAATCTCGTGCTTGTTCCCCTCAATCAGAACCAGTTCGATTCCCTGGTCTCGTTTGCTTTCAATATCGGCACCGAAAATTTCGCCGCGTCGAGCGTGCTCAAGCGTATCAACGAAGGCCGGATGAGTGAAGCCGCCCTGGCCATGGATAGCTGGCGTTCGGCCGAATTCAACGGTCAGACCTATGTTCTGGCGCCGCTGATCCGCCGCCGTGCCGCCGAAAAAGACCTGTTCCTGACTCCGGAAGATATCAGTCATCAGGCCGCAGCCCTGGGTCGACCTGTTGAGGACACCTTGGTTGAAGCGCCGATCGCCCCGCCGGTTGAGATTCCCGTTGCGCCTCCCGCAGTCCCCGATCCGGCGCTCTATCACAATCCTTACGCCACCCCGGCCGCGCCGGTGGCGTCACCGACGCAACGCCAGATTATCGATCTCGGTTCGCCTTACAGTGCGTCGGTTGAGACGCCTGCAGAGAAGCCCCCAGAAAAGCCGACCATCGTGCGTATGGCCGATGTGTCACCCTACGCGCCGGAAGCGCCGGTAGAGCCGGCGATGAGCGCCGAGATTCAGGCCGGCATCGCACGGGCTCAGGAAGAACAGCGCCAGCGTGAAGAGGCCGCCCGGGCGGCTCAGGCGGCTCAAGTTCAGGCCCAAGCCCAAGCCCAAGCCCAAGCCCAAGCTCAGGCAATGGCGCAGGCCGTCGCCGCCGCCCGTGCGGTCGAAGAGGCGCGCCAGCGCGAGGAAACGCGTTTGCGCGAAGAAGCCCTTATTCTGGATGCGCAGCGCATGGAAGCCGCCCGCGCCGAACAGGCCCGCCAGGAAGCCGCGCGTCGTGAGCAGGCGCGCCTGGATCAGTGGCGGGCAGCCGAGGCCCGTATCGAACAGGCACGAATCGAGCAGGAACAGTTCGAGGCCGCGCGTCAGGAGTTGGCGCGTCAGGAAGCCGCTCGTCAGGAACTGGAACGCGCCGAATGGGCGCGTGAGCAGGCGCGTTTGGAGCAAGCCCGGTTAGATCAGGCCCGCCTTGAGCAGGTCAGGCTGGAACAGGCCCGCCAGCAGGAACTGAAGTGGGAGCAGGAGCGCCTTGAGCGCGCCCGAATCGAGCAGGAGCTTGCCGAGCAGGCCCGTATCGAAGCGGCCCAACTTGAAGCCACCAGACTTGAGCAAGAGCGCGTTGAACGTGAGCGTCTTGAGCGCGCCCATGCCGAACAGGTCCATCTTGAACAGGAGCGGATCGCGCGCGAACGTGCCGATCAGGTCCGGCTTGAGCAGGAAAGGCGCGAACAGGAAGAACGCGATCGCCAGACAAGCGCCGAAGCGCCGGAGCCGACCGCAGCCGATGAGGCTGAAAAAGCACGTAAGGCGGAAGCCGCCGCGGCGCTGATGCGTCTTTATTCGCCCTATGGCGGCGGCAATCTCGGCCGTCCGCTGACGCCCAACCTCTTCCCGGCCAAGCCGGCCAGCCAGCCCGAAACTGTGACATCAACGCCGGTTTCCGCGCCCGCGCCTGAGCCGGTCGAGCCCGCGCCCGAATTCACCCAGCACAGCGTCATTTCGCCGTCGCAGGTTGAATCGGCGCCGTTTGAAGTGGCTTCGCGCGCCGAAGATCTGACACCGGAAACAGATTTGCGGCCTGCGTTCGCGCCCGTGCCGTCGGCCGCCACCATGCCGCCGCCGGTCATCACCGCGCTCAATCCCTATGCCAAGCCCGTGGCGACGCCGGACACCGCCAGCGTGACAGTGGTCGAGGTGCCGCGTCCGGCGCCGGTCAATCTGTCGGCGCCGTCGAATGCGCCCATCGCGGCCGAAGTTGGCGGCCTGCACTGGCGTGACCAGCTCCAGCGTCCTCTGCCGCAGGATTATCAGGCGCCGGCTTCACAAGTGGCCGCCGAACCGGAACAGCCTTTCCTGCGCGCCGGCCCTTCGTCCAATTTCCAGACCACCGAAACCTATGAGGACGACGATCAGGCGTGGATGATGAATGGCGATCGTATCGCCCTGTCATCCGAAGAGCATGAAGGCGAGGAAAAAACCTGGTGGCAAATGATAGCCGAGACCATGTGGCTGATTATTTTCAGCGGCGTCGGTCTGGGGTGCCTGGGCTTCGCCACCGGTGCGTGGTGGCAGGCGACGCACGATCAGGTGGTTGTCCGCGCCGGTCTGGTCGATACCTACACCACCGTTTCCATCATCATGGCGGCGGCGGGCATTCTTTTCGTATCGATCTCGGTCTGGCTGATCCTGAAACGCCTCGGCGGTCTCAAGGATTAGAGCGTATTCCGATCTGATTGGATCAGATCGGCGCTCTAATTTTTTTGTATTTACGCGCTTTTTGATCCGAAAAGTGCGTCACACTTTTCGAAAAAGCGCTCTGGGCTATTTTCGGGTCTTCTGGCTCGGTGGCGCGTTCGTCGCGGCGATATAGCTGTCATCGGGCGTGAAGGCCGGAATGTTCGGATGGACGCTGTGGCCGAGCTTGCGCAGGGTCGTGACCGGTGAATCGAGCTGAGACAGCGTCGCCACCGTGGTCTGGTAACCGGATTCCACCGCCTTGTCGTAAGCCTTCCAGTCGCGGATCTCGACGCCTTCGGGCTCGGGTATGATCAGCAGATCAGTGGCGGCGCGCGACATGGCCAGATCAGCCGCGGTGGTAATGGTGGCCGAGCGCATCATGACCGAGACAATCGGCGGACCGCGCCGCCAGTCGCCACGCGCGAACCACGCGCCGAGGTTTTTCGGCACGTGCAGCGCCCTTGGATCAAGGCCGCGCGCCCGCGTCACGTCCACGCCGATAACGGTGCCGAGATGGGTATTGCGCATCATGGTGGCGGGGAAGGAGCGCATCACCGCGCCATCGACCAGCACCTCGCCATCCTCCACCACGGGCGGCAAGACGCCCGGCAACGAAATCGACGCACGCAGGGCCTGACGCAAAAGTCCGGTCTTATGAACCTTAAGTGCGCCGGTGGTCAGGTTGGACGACAGGCAGAAATAGGGGAGCGGCATGTCCTCGATCTGGACCTCGCCGAAGTGTTTCTCCAGACGCTTGTCGACCTTGGCACCGGAGACCATCGAAATGAACGGCATGACGATATCGTCAAGTGGTGACGAGTTGACGAAGGCATCGCGGATGCGCGTGTCGATCTCGGCCTCGTCCCAGCCCAGCGCCAGGCTGGCGGCGAGGATCGCGCCCATGGAGGAGCCGCAGACGAAATCGACCGGGATGTGCGCTTCACGAAGGGCCTGAATGGCACCGATCTCTGCAAAGGCACGGGCGCCGCCGCCGGAGAAGACAACGCCGACGCTGTGTCCGGCGACGATGCGGGCGATGCGGGCGGCACCACTGACATCATGGTGATGGATGTGGAACCAGCGCGTCGGCTTGATTACATCCAGCCAGGCCTTGGTGCGGCCGGGGGTATGCGCCTTGGCGACACCTTCGGGGTAAAGCAGGACGAGATCGGGCGCGCGATGGAGCAGGGATTTTTCCCAGGCGCTGGCGGTGGGATTGGGTTTCTGGCTGGCATCGGCCAGCAGGAAAACATGATCGACCTGACGCGCGCTCAATAGCCGCCAGTGGCTTTCGTGACATTCAGCGATGTGCAGCACATAGTCGTTGTCCGCCTCGATCTGGGTAAAGGCCTCCGGTGCGGTGCCGTGAAAATCCTTGTCGAGTATGGCGACGCGATAGCCGAGCTCCCGAATTTGCACGGCGATGCGCTCGATCAATGGGCGTATGGGCTGTTCGCTCAGGGCATAGAAGGCGAAGACATTGGGTGTGACATTGGGTGTTTCGCGCTTGGCGCGCGCGATCATCTTGCGCGCCAGGGCGAGCGTCAGTTCCGGCTTTGATTCCATGGCATCGAAGAAATCTTCGCGTGGCATGGCTAGCAGGTCGGAATCGCGCAGGGCGATGACGGTCGAGGTATGGTGTGTGCCGGCGATCAGCGACATTTCGCCGACCGGCTCACCAGGGCGGATAATGCCGATCAGCGACAATTCGTCGTGATCCTCATCGTGGCGGAAAGCGCCGAGGCGTCCTGACCGCAGCAGGTAAAGGTGATCCGATTCGTCGCCGGCGCTGAAAAGGCGTGAGCCGCCGGGCAGGGAGATCAGGCTGGCACTTTGCCCAAGTGTGGTGCCGAAAAGGCTCTCAAGGGCATCCTGCAGGGATGGGTGTGGTTTTTTATGATGTTCACTGGACATATCGACGACGCGGTATCATTTCCTCAGCACAATTCTAGTGTTGCACTAGATGTGCGCCTGATTTGCTTCTAAAACTTTAAGCCTGTTTTTTAACCCTGTTAAGGTCTGTTCCGCGTTGAGTGACATTCATCTGGTAAAATTATGCGTTGGCGCCGACAGTCTGGACGATCTTCTGGGCTGGGAAAAGGCGCGCGGTGCGGTGTCCTATATCCACACCCGCAACCGCCCGACACGCTGGGAAGAATTGCTCGACGGCGGATCGTTGTACTGGGTCATCAAGGGCGTGATCCTGTGCCGGCGCGAGATCGTGTCGTTCGATGAAGAGGCAGATCACTGGCGCGTGGGCTTGAGCACAAAGAACATTCTCACCGAAGCGCAGCCGCGCCGCGCCTTTCAGGGCTGGCGGTATCTCAAGCCGGAAGACGCGCCGCGCGATATCATCGAAGGCGAAACCGACCTGCCGCCGGATATGATGAAAGCGCTGAAAGAGGCGGGCGTTTGGTAACTTTAACGTTTACGCTCGAACATCTGTCGCTTGGCTAAGTTGATGAAGCTTGGATCCAAGTCCACTTCGCGTTTGCTTGCTGGAAGAAATTCATGCCGATTTTCAAAATCATAAAAGAGCGTGCCATGTATTCCTATTGCATCCCTCTTAAGTATCGGGCGGTTCCAGATATGCGCTAAAACCTCTTCGGTAAAATCTTCAATCAATTCCATATCGCGGTTTTGTGGAAATATGGCGGCGAATTCTTCGTCGCTTGCCTGAAAAATGCTAAAAGTCGCATTATCTGCGCCATCAATGATCTGGATGTTTTTCATCACTTTCAGGCCGCGATATTATCAATCAGTCGCGTCTTGCCGAGCCACAGGGCGGCGAGCAGACGGCGGGACCTGGTATCCGGCGTGATATCGCCCAGAGTTTCAGCGTCGCGCAGGGCGATGTAGTCGATCTGCGCGAAGCCCGCGCGCGTGAGTTCGGCCTTGGCGTCTTCGATGCTGCCGCCGTCGCGGATGGCCTTCAGCGCCTGATGCAGTTTCGGTGCGATGGCGCGCTCCTCGGGCGTCAGGTAGGCGTTGCGCGAGGAGAGGGCGAGGCCATCGCTTTCGCGGATGGTCGGCAGGCCCACAATATCGATGCCCATATCGAAGTCGCGTACCAGGGCGCGCACCACGGCCAGTTGCTGGAAGTCCTTTTCACCGAAGACGGCCACATCGGGGCGGACCTGATGGAACAGCTTCGACACCACGGTGGCGACACCGGAAAAGAACTGCGGCCGGAAGTCGGTTTCCAGTCCGAGCGCCGGCCCCTTCATCTCGATGCGGCTGACGAAGTTTTCAGGGTAAAGCACATCGACGGTGGGCAGATAGACGAGATCGCAGCCGACGCTTTGCAGGCGGGCGACATCGCCGGCCTCGTCACGCGGATAGCGGTCGAGATCCTCGGTGGGGGCAAATTGCAGCGGGTTGACGAAGATCGATACCACCACCTTGTCGCACAGGGATTTGGCATGGCGCACCAGGGCCAGATGCCCGTCATGCAGGGCGCCCATGGTCGGCACGAAGCCGATCGTGGCCCCGCTCGAGCGCAAACCGGTTATAGCCTCGCGTAAGGCGGGCAGGGTGCGAACGCGCTTTGTCTCGAAGCTCATCGGGGCGGTATCCGGCATGATCAACTGTCCGTTATTAACCATATTTCCTAACCCTCTTTAAGCGGGTTTGGCGCATAGTCGGCGTTATGACCGATCCATCCCCCTTTCGTAAAGCTTTCATTTTGTGCGCTGCGGTGGTGTCCGCCGCCGCGCTGACGGCTTGTGACAGCCAAAACCTGAAGGAATCTCTGGCCCGCATCAAGGCGGTGCCGGTCGACGCCAGCGGCCAGCCGGTCGATCACGCGGAGGCGAAAAGCCTTAACCGCGAGGATGTCGAACTGGTGGTCAAGACCGCCAAGGATCTGACCGTCGGCGAGGGCGGCCTGCTGCGTGACGCCAAGGGGCCACTGGTCAATCCCAAAATCACCATCGCCATTGTCGATCCGTTGAAAATGCCCTCGGCCATGAATGCTCCTATGGAGACCGGTGTGGCCGCGGCGCCGCCTGCCGTTGTGGCGGCGTCGAGCGCCGGTCGGCTGATCCAGATTGGTTCGTTCGCTTCGGCGGACGCGGCGCAGAACGCCTGGAAGGGTTTGCAGGCACGTTATCCCGGCATTGAGCAATACCGCCCCACTTATCAAAGCATCACCACCGCTGCCGGCAAACCGATGGTGCGCCTGCGCGTTGGGCCCGTGACCGATGACAGTCAGGCGCAGTCGCTGTGTCGTCAACTCGACATCCGCGACACCTGGTGCGCCAAGGCGGGGTAGCTGCCGCTTGTCCGCAGACGCGAACTGTGGTGAAAGCGATATATGACAACCAAGTCCGATATCCGCCACATTCTGTTTGATTCCGCCGCGCGCCTGATCCCCATGATCTTCGCGGTGGTGATGTTCACCGCCGGCGCCCTGCTGCTGATCTCGGTCCTGACGCCGATCGATCCCGCCGTCATGCCGATTGTCGAGCGCAGCCTGCCGCTCGGTCTGGTCGAATTCTCGCACGCCATCGGCACCGTGATCGGCGTGCTGATGATCTTTCTGGCGCGCGGCCTGTGGGAACGCATCGACACCGCGTGGTACATAGCGCTCTTCCTGCTGTGCGGCGGCGCGGTCTTCTCGCTGACCCGCGAATTGGCCCTGATCAACGCGGTCATGCTGATCATCTGCGCCCTGCTGCTGATCCCGTGCAAAAGCGCCTTCAATCGCCGCTCCAACCTGCTCACCATGTCAATCAACCCCTTCTGGGGCGTGATAAGCCTGGCGACGCTCAGCTTCATCGTCTGGATCGGTTTCTACGCTTACAACAACGTGCCCTATGCTCATTTCCTGTGGGTCGATGTCTCCTACCATGCCAACACCTCACGCTTCCTGCGCGGCATCGTTGTCATGGGCGTCACCATCGCCTTGATCGCGCTGTACAGGCTGTTCGGCATTGCGCGCATGTTGCCGCCTGTACCGCAGACCGAGGATATCGATCAACTCAAGGCGGTCGTCGAAGAGGCCTCAAACCCGCAGGCCTGGCTGGCCCTTTTGCGTGACAAGCATATCCTGTGGAATGGCGATCGCACCGCCTTCCTGATGTACGGCGTCTCCGGCAAGCAGTGGGTGGTGATGGGCGAACCCGTGGGGCCGGTCGCCGAGGCCACGGCGCTGTGCTGGGAACTGAAAGAAATGGCCTCGCTGGCCAATGCGCGCATGAGCTTTTACCAGGTCAGTCCGTCGATGCTGCCACTGATGCTGGATCTTGGCCTGTGGCCTTACAAGATCGGTGAAGAGGCGCTGGTCTATGTGCAGAGCTTTGATCTGGCGGGCAAGAAGGGCTACGGTTTTCGCCAGACACTCAAGCGTTTCGACGGGCTGGGCGCCACCTTCGAAGTTATTGCGGTCGAGGATGTCGAGCCGCATCTTACGCGCCTGAAAGAAGTGTCCGATGCCTGGCTGAAAACCAAATCGGCCAAGGAAAAAAGCTATTCGCTCGGGTCTTTCAAGGCGGACTATATGCGCCTGACGCCGGTGGCGGTGGTGAAGCTCGATGGCCGTATCATGGCCTTCGCCAATCTGTGGCCGACGCAGGACAAGGCGCTGCTGACGCTCGACCTGATGCGCTACGATCCGGAATCACCCGCCAGCATCATGGAATATCTCTTTCTCCAGCTTATACAGTACAGCCGCGAGCAGGGCTATGGCGCCTTCAGCCTCGGCATGGCGCCGCTGGCGGGCCTGGAAGCCAAGCCCTTAAGCAGCGCCTGGCACAAGCTGGCGACTCTCATCTATCAGTTTGGCGGTGACTTCTACAATTTCGAGGGCCTGCGCGCCTATAAGGAAAAGTTCAAGCCCGACTGGCAGCCGCGCTATTTCGCCGTTCCCGGTCAGGAAACCGCCTTGGTGCCGGCCCTGATGGCGGTGGTGGCGCTGGGTTCCAAGGCGCCGCGCGCGAAGGATGAAGCCGAGACCTGAACCGGTGTTTCTGCTTCAGGCAGCGAGGCGCAAGGTTTTGACATCATATAGTCGCGCGTGATCGGCAGAGTATCGAGCTTTTTGCTGAGCTGGATCTGGAACACCATCAGATCGCCATAGCGGAAACCGAGTTCGCAGTAGCAAAAATAAAACTCCCACATGCGACCGAAACGCGCGTCGTAGAGGTCTTCGATCTCGGTGCGATGGGCCTGAAAACGTTCGCGCCAGTGCCGCATAGTCTCGGCATAATGCAGGCGCAGGGACTCGATGTCGGTGATGAAAAGCCCGGATTTCTCGGCGGCATCGGTGATTTCGGACAGGCTCGGAATATAGCCACCGGGGAAGATATATGTGTTGAGCCAGGCCGAACGGCCACCGGTCTTGCCGCGCCGTCCGATGGTGTGGATCAGGGCCACGCCGTCGTCCTTCAACCGATCGGCGACGGTCTGGAAATAACCGTCGAAACCCGCAAGTCCGACGTGCTCGAACATGCCGACCGAGACGATGCGGTCGAACAGGCCGGTGACCTCGCGGTAGTCGCATAGCTCGAAGCGTACGCGAGCATTGACGCTCGGTTCGCGAGCCCGCGTTTCAGCCACAGCCAGTTGTTCGGTGGAGAGGGTGACACCGGTGACGTTGACACCCGCCTGACGGGCCAGGTGCAGGGCCATGCCGCCCCAGCCGCAGCCGATGTCGAGCACGCTCTGACCGGGTGACAGGAAAAGCTTGTCGGCGATATGGTCCTTCTTGGCGATCTGCGCTTCTTCGAGCGTGGCGTCCGGACGCTGGAAGTAGGCGCAGGAATACTGCATGTCCTCATCAAGGAAGAGACGGTAAAGCCGCTCAGACAGGTCGTAATGGTGCGCTACATTGGCGCGCGAGGCGGTCAAGGAATGACTGGGCAGAAAACTTTTCAGCCTGTGCAGTACGCGGGCCACGAAGCCGCGATCCGGTGCGTTTTTCAGGTTGATGCCGATCAGTTCCATCAGGCTCCACAGCGAGCCCCTTTTCGATGATCAGGTCGCCTTCCATGAAGGCTTCGCCGAAATACAGGTAAGGGTGCATCCCCACCTTGAAGGCAGTCCATGGCCGGTCGAACCAGATGGCGACATCGCGTTCGGGATGCTCAGGATCGGTTGTGCCAAAGTGATAGGTGCGGTTGGGATTAACCCGGACGGTCAGTCGGCCCATCTGGATGAGGGCGTCAAGGTAAGCTTTCAGCATACTGGACCTCCAATGGAAACAGATGCGGTAACCTTTGGAGATTGGACGCTTCACAACATAAGAATCCCATAGGACTTCGCCCCATGAAAATAAGGAACAAGCAAAGGATTGCGCGTTTTAAATAATGACGTTATCTCTTGTGCGCACAACCATTCCGAGGGGTTCATCATGTCGTTTCTCACGCGCCTGACCTTCACCGCCGCACTTCTGGCCAGTACGGCCCTGTCTGTTCAGGCGGCCCCCACCGCGCTGGATCAGGAAGTCACCGCCTATCTGAAAGCCTTCCCCGATACGGTGACTACGGCTGCGGCCATCACGGCGCGCTGCGAGTCGACTCTGGCCCTCGGCACCAAGGCCAAGGCGGCGCTGGAGACGCGCAAAGGCCCGGCGACCCTTAGTGAGGATTTCGCCGGCTTCGACACCCTTTTGCTGGTGCTCGGCGACGGAAGCAACGAGATGTATCTCTTCTCCGAAACCAGCCCTCTGAAAGAGGTACGCGACGCGGCGCAGGCCTGCATCCCGAAGCTGTCGGACCTGGCGACGGCGGTCAGCCTGTCACGCCCCATCTATGATCGTCTCGCGGCTATCCCGACCAAGGGGCTCGACGAAAAGACCAGCTTTACCCTGCAGAAGATGCTGACCAACTATCGCCTGTCCGGCGTCGACAAGGATGACGCCACCCGTGCCCGCGTTACCGAGTTGCAAAAGCAGATCACCGAAACCGGTCTGAAATTCGGCGAGAATATCCGCAACGACAAGGGGGATATCGCCTTCAAGCCGGAAGAACTGGCCGGCGTGCCGCAGGACTTCATCGACGCCCATAAGCCGGGCGCGGACGGTCTTGTCCACCTGACGCTCAACTATCCGGACGTTTTCCCGGTTCTGGATTTTGCTACAGTGCGTGAGACCCGCAAGAAAATGCTGATCGCCTTCCAGAACCGTGCCTATCCAGCCAATGAAACGGTGCTGAAAAACCTGCTAGAACAGCGCTATGCTCTGGCGCAGACCCTGGGTTACCCGAACTATGCGGCGCAGGTGACCATCGACAAGATGATCGGTTCGCCGGAACGCGCCGCCAAATTCCTCGATGAAGTCAATGTCGCCGCCAAGCCGGGCGCCGACGCCGACTATGCCGAACTGCTGACCTTCGCCAGGACGGTCGATCCCTCGATCACCGAACTGCAGCGCTGGGACAGTTCCTACATGCAGAACCTGCTCCGCAAGCAAAAGTACGATGTCAGCGCCGAGGAGGTTCGTCAGTATTTCACGCTCGATAAGGCACGCGATGGCATCTTCAGGTTGGTGCATGACCTGTTCGGCGCCGATATCCGGCCATGGAATACGCCGGTGTGGGACAAGAGCGTCACGGCGTGGGAGCTTTATGACGCCGACAAGCTGGTGGGGCGCTTTTATCTCGATATGAGCCCGCGCGATGGCAAGTATAACCATGCGGCGCAGTTCCCGATCCGCACCGGCATCGAAGGCCGGCAGATACCGGTAGGCGCGCTCATCTGCAACTTCCCCGCCACCGGTCCGATGGATCACGAGGACGTCACCACCTTCCTGCACGAGTTCGGCCACCTGATTCACGCCATGTATTCCGGCCATACGCATTATGGCGTTCAGTCCATGGGCAATCTGCAATGGGACTTCATCGAGGCGCCGTCGCAACTGCTGGAAGAATGGACGTGGAACTACGACACGCTGAAAACCTTCGCTTCCAATGACAAGGGGGAGGTTATTCCAGAGGCCTTAGTGCAAAAGATGAACGCTGGACGTCGTTTCGGTGAGGCGGGTAGTTGGAAGGGGCAGTTGGCCCTTTCGGCGGTGTCGCTTAATTTCTACAATCGTAAACCGGATTTCGACCTGCAGCCTATGTTCGATGCGCAGTTGGCGCGTTATTCATTGTATCCTGCTTTGCCAGGGGGGCATTATTATGCCGCCTTCGGTCATCTCGATGGTTATTCGGCGATCTATTACACCTATGTCTGGTCGAAGGCGATTGCGCTTGATCTCTTCACGCGCTTCGAGGCCGCGGGTATCCGCGATCAAAAGACAGCCGTGGCCTATCGCAAGCTGGTGCTGGAGCCGGGTGGTTCGGAAGACGCCAATGTGCTGATCCAGGATTTCCTTGGACGCCCCTTGAGCTTAGAAGCCTTCAAGACCGAACTGGCTAAGAAGCAGGACGTTCGGCAGCAATCTCAGTGAGGCGGGCGTTCAGGACGTCAAAGTAGACCGGCTTGACCAGGAAATGATGAAAACCGGCGCTATCGGCGCGGTGCCGGTAATCGTCATGTTGCCAGCCCGTCTGGGCGATGCAGAGCGTTTTTTGCAATTCCGGCAAAGCACGCAGTTCGCGGCACAGATCAAAGCCACTCATGCCGGGCAGTTCGATATCGATCAGGGCGACGTCCGGGGCGTACGCTTCAGCCGTCATCAACGCCTGACCCGGTGTGTGAGCGATCAGGTAGTCATGACCCATGGCTTCGATCATCAGGCCGGTGGCTTGCGCGGCGGCATGATTGTCCTCCACGATCAGGATGCGCAAGGCGCCGGCAGGCACGCTGGTGTCAGTGGAGGTCACGGGAATTCCTTATATTTCAGCAGCATAAAAAGACACGTCATTTTTATGGAGCGCTGTCAGGGGCACATTGATGCCTTATGCACCTGATCCTAAACCTGAAGACCGTCGTATGCGTGGCAAGGCGTTGTGTTCACGAGTAACACTTAAGGTGGGCGCCGTCTGTTCACTAGTGCACACTCCAAGTCACATTGCCGGATTATTTCATGCCCGCACCAACCAAAGCCCAACTGGCCCAAAACGCGCTCCTGTCGGTTCTCCAGGTAGAGGATCGCACCCGGCTGGAGCCCCATATGCTGGCGCTGGAAACAAAGGCTGATGATGTGCTCATTCGTGCCGGCGAGGATGTTCTGGACACGTGGTTTCCGTGTGGCGGCGCGTTGGCGGCCTTTTGCCTGAGCGACGAGAGCGGAGATGCCATTGATGTCGGCTATGTCGGCCGCGAAGGCGCGATTGGAGGTATCGTGTCCAATGGTCATGTGCCGGCTTATTCGACGACGGTGGTGCGCATACCGGGCCTGTTCCTGCGCATCAAAACCTCGGCGCTGGAGCAGCTCAAGATCGAATCCTTAAGCCTGCGCCACTGGTTCGCGCGCTATTCTGATTGCCTTCTGGCGCAGGTGTTCCAAACCTCCGCCTGCAACGCCACCCACACCATCCGGCAACGGGTCGCCAAGCTAATTCTGGCTGGTCTGGCGCGCACCGGCGAAAGAGAATTCCCTATGACGCAGGAGCAATTGGCCAACATGCTGGGCGTCGGGCGCACCTTCATCAGCCGGGTGATCGGCGACATGCGCCGTGACGGCATCATCGCCTCACGTCGCGGCACTTTGGTGATCAGGGATGAGCATGCGCTGCGCGCGCTGTCGTGCTCCTGCACCCGCCATATCGAAAACCATTTCGACGCGGTGCTGCACGGTATCTATCCGCCCCCGGCCTGATAACAGACCTAGTACTACAGTTGCGCATAATGGAAAATCATGATTCCCTTTCGTTGGTTAGGATGAGCGGAGATTGTCATGAGTGTGTCAGATTGGGTGGGTACAGGGACTAACTGGCGCGAAGCGTTGACGGAGATGAAGGCGGCGATTGCTCCAGCGCTTAAGCGCTCAGAGCAACGCGCATCTGCCGGTGCCTTCATTGAAGGCCTTATGTCGCGGGCTGAGCGCAAGACAGGGTGGATGCTAGCGGAAGAAGCTGGGCTTGAGAGGCCCTATCGCATTCAATCCTTGCTCGGGCG
>NZ_AQWM01000046.1 GCF_000376105.1 Asticcacaulis benevestitus DSM 16100 = ATCC BAA-896 | reverse complement strand
CGAGCTTGGTTTTATCGGCCGCCTCGCTTTTTGCAGCCTTCTTGTCGCCCTCAAACAGGGCAGCCATGCCGTCCTGGGCTGCCTTCTTCCAGGTATTGATCTGGCTCGGGTGGACGCCGTACTTACTGGCCAGTTCAGACACCGTGCCTTCCTCACGAAGGGCAGCCATCGCCACCTTCGCCTTAAACTCAGGACTGTGTTTCTTGCGGATATTCTTCATTTAAACCCCTTGGCCGGTGGCCACTATAGGGGCAAGATTATATCTAAGCCAGCTGTCCAGTTTTCGGGGACCACCTCAGATGAACAGATCGACATTGCGCTGATATTCCGCCTGTGTCCGAGGTTTGCAGCGCACGGCGACGTGGTCACGCATGAAGCGTTCGCACAATGCCTTGACGGTCGGCGACTTGCGCATCTGATCGAGCTCGAAGGCCGGATCACGACCGTTCTTCGCTTCTGACAGGATGTTGTACGCCCGGCTCCGGGCTTGTTCAGGAGAGATCGGGCCATGTGGTCCCAGCGTGATAAAGCGCTGTCGTCCTTTGACCCGGCACTTGACCAGATAGACCTTGTGACCGGTCGGCCAGATACGCAGGCCGAAGCCGCGCAGTTCGTCATCCCACAGGCAATAGGTCTTGTCCTGGACGGCAGCGGATTCCACCGCGCGCTTGGTCAGTTTTGTCATGTCGTCAAACTCCCGCAGCTACCGCATAGCTACCACTTGAACGAAAAGAAGGCGTGGACAGAAGCGTATCGCGACGGCGCAAAATGTCAATAAAGATAAGTTAAAACAATGTACTACAATACAGTTGCGGACATCTACGGACGAAAAAAGCGCGTTTTCAGCTATCTCATAACCTGAAGGTCGTCAGTTCAAATCTGGCCCCCGCAACCAAACTTTTAATACAATAAAATCAATGGCATAGCGCTGCATAACGTTGGCGGCCAGCCCAATGTGCACACGCACGCCGTTAAAACGATGCGACGGTAAAGCCTAATTCTTTGATTTTATTAAGCTCAAGATCTAGCGATCTAGCACAAAAAGCGAACGAAAACCTGACGGCTCTCGGCGTCATTTTCGATTTAGTTGAAGCCGTAGAAAAATGCATTGGCCTCGCTTGTAAAATCGCATCCAAATCCCACCCTACTTCGCGTCGAAATTTCACTTGGCTATTCCATAAATGCCAAATAAATCAGTTTTTTGGCTTTGTATTTGACAAAACCCAAGACGGATTAGTGTGCGAAAAAGGGTCGTGTTTGGATGCGATGCGACGCATCACCCGTCAGACGCTCTATCGCTTTGTTAGTCCCGCAGGAGAGATGCGTGAGGATGGCGGCGATTGCTGGAACGCCGAAAAGCGAAGTGAACAACCATAATTCATCTGAAGTCGTGGCGTCCAAGGTCGCCGATCATGATAGCCAGCAGGATAAGGCCCCCTATCCCGCCAAATAGTGCGTAATGAACCGGGTCCGGCGCAGACAGGATCTTCAGCGGCAGAACCCATGGAAACCATGCCGCCTGATCGGTGCGTGTCATCGCGACCGCCATCGCCACCAACGTACCACAGATGCCGACGACCAGTGGTATGACGAAGCTGGCGAAGCGCAGTGCGGCCCAGAGCTGGATCACGACAAGCATCGTGGTGCCCGCCAGTAACAGCAAAACGGTTCGCGCCAGCTTTGCCCAAGGCAACGCCCCCAACGGGGCATGACCACTGATCGCTCCGCCGATCGATGCGCCCACCCAGGCGAATAGCAGAACCAGCAGCGTCATCGTTGCGGTTGCGGCCAGCACGACGATCGCTTTGGCTAAAAATAGCTTCCATCGAGCGATGGGCAGAGCCAGAAGGTGATCCCAACCCCGAGCGCGATATTCTATCTGCCCCACCAGAGTGGTGAAAGCCGCCACCACCATCGGCAACAGGAATAAGCTCCAGATTGGCAGCACGAAACTGGTAAAGATCGATCCCCATTGTGGCGCACGGTCGGCCGATATCAATGACAATCCTGCCAACAGACCTGGTAACGCGGGTGCAAGAACGGCCAGCAGCAACGCCAGCGAACCGTTCAGTTTGCGAATCTCAACCTGCAATATGGCGATCATGCGGGCCTCCTATAGTCGGACGTCGCCGAAGTCAGGGTGTCGTGGTAAACATCCTCCAGTGTGCGCGCATGCGGCACAATCGCTGACACCATAAAATCCGCTTCTACCAGAATACGGTTTGCCATCGCGGTTTGCTGGATCAGCGCACCGTCCTGACAACGCAGACGGATCGTCTGATCGTCCAACGCGGCAGCATCCATGCTCCGCGCTCTTAGCAAAGCCGCGCCCGCTTCCGCTTCATTGATTGTCATCGCGACCGTTGCGCTTCCACCCAGCAGCATCCGGACTTCGTCCTGCACGACCAGGCGGCCATCCCGCATCATGCCGGCGTGATCAGCGATATGTTCCACTTCGTTGAGCAGATGACTGGACACGAACACAGTGCCTCCGATCTGTTCGGGTAAGGCGCGGATCAGCAATCTCATGGCCCTGATGCCATCGGGATCAAGACCATTGGTCGGTTCATCCAACAATAGCAATTTGGGCGCTCCGAGCAGCGCGCGGGCCAGCGCCAACCGCTGCTTCATGCCAAGCGAATAAGTTCCAGCCCGAGCCCTTGCGGCATCGCGCATGCCCACGATCTCCAGCACACGGTCGATCTCGCCTTGTGGCAGATTGAGCAGACGCCGTGTGGTGTCGAGATTGGCGTAGCCGGTGAGATGGTCGTACAGCGATGCGCTTTCGACAAAGGCGCCCACTTGGGCAAGCGCATCGCGTCGCCTGTGGGCGAGGTCACGTCCCACCAACCGGATCGTCCCTGCATCCGCCCGCAGCAAGCCAAGCAGCAGCCGCATCGTCGTCGTCTTGCCCGCCCCGTTAGGCCCAAGAAAACCATAAACGCACCTCATCGGCACGCGTAGCGCCACATCGTCCACCACGGTTCGCCCGGAGTAGCGCTTGGTTAAATGCTCGGTTTCAATCGCCAGCACCGATTTACCCTTTTTAAATATTTATCTCTGAGTTAAAGAACTCCAGATTGTCGATTTAAGTCAAGGTTAAATTATGCAAGATGATATAAGGGTTCTTCAAGGCCGCAGCCGATGGCTCACACGACTGGCGCTGACACTCTTTGGCATGCTTCTCCTCGCGCTGGCGATCGAGGCGGCGATGATTGTACGGGCGGATGACCAGGTTTCTGCCTTGGGTTTCTGGCTGTCGTACCGGCTGTCGATGCTCTTTTACCTGTCGGCGATCTGGACGATGCACCGCGCTTTTGCCCGGATCGCCAGTGGGGAGTTATTCAACCAGGTGCTGCCGGTGTCACTATCCCGACTGGGGTTCGCGTTGGCGGGCGGAGCCGTCACAAGCGTTTTCATCAGCCCTTGGTTGGGGCGAGTCCTAGGCGGGTTTCGTCACGGCGCCTTTGCGGCTTTCGATCCGCCGGCGATCACAATTGGTCTGGTGGGCTTGCTTCTCGTGGTGCTGTCTGGCCTGTTCGCTCGCGCGGTTGCGATGCGCCACGAACTGGACGAGATTATCTGATGCCGATCCGCATCACGCTCGACACCGTACTCATGCGTCGCGGGATGACTGGCAAGCAGCTCGCTCTGCAAGTGGGATTGAGCGAAACTCAGCTGTCGCTCTTTCGGTCGGGAAAGGTGCGCGGCATACGCTTTGCGACCCTCACCCGCCTTTGTGCAGCCCTCAAATGCAGTCCCGGCGATCTTATCGACTATGACCTCGATCCGGTCGATCTCCACCGCAAAGACGATCTAATGGAATGATTGCCCTCTCACAAACCGGGCCTAAAGTACGCTCCGAAAGAGATTCTGCGATAACCTCAGTTACCTTTGGGGTTTCGCTCCGGTTCAGCCATTTTCATGGGTGTCGCCCCGCCGCGTCAGCGTCGCTTGCGCCGAACCCACGGTCTCATTCTGTCCTATAGCGGGGTAGATCCGGACGGCTGCGACCAGTTCAGGGTCGTTGTATCCCCGTGGTTTCTCGGACAGTATTGGCAGTTCCGTTCCGCCTATAAGGCTAAGTGGTTGGAAGCGACCACCTACCTTGGTTACGATCAAGGGGTGTGGCAACCGCCGCTGCCGTACCAACTGCCACTTCTAATGTAGATAACGTAGCCTTGTGGGGCCCGTGGTCCCAAGGAAGTCGGCGCGATCGCCACTTTTATGGTGCGATCCTCAGGAAATGAAGGGTCGGCGTGACGCTTCAGGTAGTCGATAATGAACTCACGCAAATTCCCAGCAGCATCGTGATCGTCCAGCGGATCGGCTTGGGCCAAGGCCGGCACCGTGGAAATTGCCAACGCCATAAAAAGAGCCGCGAATAACTTCATGAATCCCTCCGACCGCTCCCGCATTTGTATATGCAATAAGCGGTTGAGGCAACGTACCCGCGCGGTCCTCACCGTTCACGGCATAGTGTCCTCGCTGTCGTGGGTGGGGGAGATGGCCGGTTAAACGACTGGGACTAACCCAGGCGATTGTTGTGTGCTTTCTTCAACGCAAAATTCCGGTACCTGAGGCCGCTATAACCTGACGTTATCGGTTCAGGGTGCTGGCCTATTTCGCTGCCTGGTCCGGACCGATCAGATCGTCAAACAAAGCCTTGTCGGCGTCGCGTGTGAGAAACCCCGGTAGTTCGCGTTTGATGAAGTCGCGCAGGTAGTCAGCGCTTGCCGCGTTATCACGCCCGCGACTATCGTGACATTGACGGGGGTCCGCTGTTTGATCCCAACTGTCATACCCGCGTCCAGATGATCCGTTATAAGGCGGTTGGCATGCCCGATTTTGGCATACCTGTCGCGATCGGGCCGCTTGTCGACGCCTAGCTGCTGGTGATGGCTTTAACAAATTACTGGATATGCAAAATTTCGAGCCTTAATCCATCGCTCCCTTCGTCATGACCAGAGGATGGTCGCTCAGCTGCTATTTTGTGGTGCCTTTGCTATGGAGGCGCTGGGCCCAGACGGGGCTTGCCGTCATTCTGTGAACGCGACGACCGTCACGTCAACTTTTGACGACGGGCACTATAAGCGCAGGACGCTGAGCTGCCCGAGCCATGTGCGATCTTAAGCCCGGAGATGTGGCAGGCGATTGCAATCCCGAGGCCGTCTGTCACGGAAACGCAATTCCGATTCGCGATGTGGGGTGCGATTTTCTGAAGTCAGAAGTCTGGTCGAAGATGGTTTTCATCCGAAAGAGCGTCGGGATCAGTATTCATATGCCTAATAAATCGTATTTAATGTTTCCCTGTGGCGTTGCTCAAACTTATTGGGTGACACTAAGCGCCGTTATAATTATTGATGCAATATCTCAAACTCCACTGAGGATTGTAGAATATTTTCCGCTACCAGTTATACGCTATGTGAAATATAGTCATTGTTAACAGCGTATTGGTTAAAATTATTCACGTAGTGGTGCGAGATGAATTCCAAAAAATGTTTCTTTTAGACCACATGTCACCCATAATTAAATTTTTTTCATGTTTGCAGTCGTTGGCCCCTTGAAAAATAAATAATATTGTCGGACATATGGGCCATAAAATAAGCGCATTAATTCGTAGTGCGTATCACGGAGGAAACAATGACATCAAAAACTCTTTTGCTCGCTTCGGTCTCGCTGCTGTTGCTGTCAGCGCATGGGGCTGCTGTAGCGCAAGACGTCGCCCCGCCCACGACCGCGCAAGCTACAGAAAAGGTTGATGCTGCCAATAAAGCTAAGGAAGATCAGGGCACACTCGTTGTCGTAAAGGGCTATCGCGCAAGTCTGCGTTCCGCCCAGCAAATCAAACGCAAGTCCGACTCCATCATTGATGCTGTCGTGGCTGAAGATATTGGCAAGCTGCCGGATGTGAACGCTGCCGAATCGCTGGCGCGTCTGCCGGGCATCCAGATCACTCATGGCAGCGACGAAGGTAGCGGCGTACTGGTGCGCGGCCTGCCGGATGTGGCCACAACCGTCAACGGTCGGGATATCTCGACGGCCGAACTGCGTCGCGTTCAGCTGCAGGATTTCCCGTCAGGTGCGCTCGCCGGTATAGAAGTCTATAAATCGGGCTCGGCCGATCTGCTGGAGCCGGGCCTGGCTGGTCTGATCAATGTCCGCACCCGTCGTCCGTTCGATTTCAAGGGCTTTGAAATCGACGGCGCTATTCGCGAGACCTACAATGACCAGAATGAAAAGTTCAACACCAACGGTAACCTGCTGATCACCGATCGCTGGAGCACAGGTGTGGGGGAGATCGGCGCGCTGTTGAACGTCTCCTACACCGAGCAGGACTATCGCAACGCCGTGCGCTGGGCGACGGGTTATGTTGCCAATTCCACTGCGGATCCAGCATTGCCCAGGTATCCGGACCAGGTTGGCGTTTATATGGATACCGGCCACCGCTGGCGTCCGTCCGCCAATGCCACGCTGCAATGGCGCCCGAACGATCAAACCGAACTTTACGCCGACCTCCTGTGGCAGGCCTATCGCGCCGAACACTGGAATGACTGGGCCATGGCACCGTTGTGGAGCGGTACAAAGACCAATGTCGTGATGCAGGAAGGTACCAATCAGGTCGCCAGCATGACCAACACGGGCGGTGATCCAATCCAGTTCTACCGCTCGACCGGCTCCGACCGCACCGATACGCAGCAGATCGCGGTAGGCGGCAGCTTTACCAGCGGCAAGCTGAAGCTCTCCACTGATCTGGCCTATACAAACAGCCTCTATTCGAACTCGTCATGGAGCCTCGACTCGGCGCTCAAGCAATCCTATCCGATCAATGTCAGCTATGTCAGTGGCGGTGGCGCTGCCTGGGAAGCTGTCGGCGTGGATGTATCCGATGCCAGGAACTATATCTGGCGCGGCTATTATGAAAGCATCTACAAGGTTGGCGGCAACGGTATCCAGTGGCGTGGCGATGCGGTCTATGATACCGATTGGGGAATCTTCAAGCAGATCAAGGCCGGGGTGCGCTATTCTGATCGCAACGCCTTCTATAAAGCCAATGACCGCTATGGCTGGACGCTGCCGCTCGCCATTCCGTTCGATTCCATAGGTGTGGGTGAACTGACTCTGACGCAGGATACTTTCCGCGGCGGCGAGCAGGGCTTCCGCAGCTATCTCCAGCCATCGTATGATGGCATTCGCGGTGCCCGTGAGACCCTTCTGGCTGAAACCCGTGCCGCACTTGCCACAAGAGGCAACGCCCCTTTGGATTTAGCGAAGTTCCAGCCCGACCTTATGCCCTATGACCCGTACCGCAGTTTTACGGCCAAGGAAGCCACGCATACCGGCTATGTTCAGGGGCGCTATGAAACCCAATTCTTCAATTCCCAGGTTGACGGTAATATCGGTGTTCGCGTGGTCCATACGGTCGGCAAGTACAGCGGTGTTTCCAAAGTCACCTGGGACAATGTCGAAACGGCGGTCCCGAAGAGCGTCACTCAGAACTATATTGATGTTCTGCCGAACCTCAGCATGAGGCTCCGTCCGAATGATGACATGCAGATTCGTCTGGGCATCACCAAGACCCGCACGCGTCCTGATTTTGGCCAGCTCAATCCGGCTCTGAGCATTTCGCAATATGTAGAGGGCAATACGCCTGTCCCAGATCATGCGGATGCTTATGGATCTGCGGGCAATCCCGACCTGAAGCCACTGACCTCGACCAATTATGATATCACCTGGGAATACTATCCGTCGCAAAATACCTCAGCGAGCGTGGCGGTATTCTATCACGACCTGTTTGGCTTCATAAACAACTATACGACTCGGACCAATGATCCTGTCTATGGCGTCCTTGAAGTGTCGCGCCCTGAAAATGCCGGCGCTGGCAAGATCAAGGGTATTGAAGTTGCGGGCCAAACCTTCCTCGACTTCCTGCCGGGGGCCTGGAACGGTCTGGGCGTTCAGGCGAACCTGACCTATATCGACGCTTACAACGAACTGCCGGATAAACTCGATGGGGCAGGGCAGATGGTGAAGATTCCCGGCGTGTCGAACTGGAGCTATAATCTGGCCCTGTTCTACGAAAAGGGTAAAATCTCTACCCGTCTATCCTACAACGGCCGTTCGCGCTGGATCAATTCTTACGATAACCGCAGCGGTGGCTGGGAAGGCGAGGGCACCGAAGCCGTGAATCGTCTGGACTACTCGTTCAGCTATTCGCCCAACGACGCCTATACGATCAACTTTGATGCCTCGAACATCCTGGCTAAGCCGTTCCACAACTTCCATGAATATGAAGCGGGTAAGCGGTTTGTTCGCGATATCCGCGACGAAGGCCGCTACTACGGTCTGTCGGTGCGCTTCAAGTACCAATAGGCTGGCATGATGAAGCCGTGGGTGGTTGACAAACCACCCACGGACTTCTTTCATCTCTGCCCGCAACGCTTTTCAATCTCCTAGCCAAGAGAATTTCATGACCAGAAAACTGCCCGTACTGGCGGTCGCCGCTATAGCCCTCACATGGTGCCTTGGCGCGCACGCAGGCACTTTGAGCGCCACAGGCGCCCTGAAGGCCGATCAGCCGGGAGCGCCGATCAATCGCTATATCTATGGCCAGTTTTCCGAGCATCTCGGTCGCGGCATCTATGACGGTGTCTGGGTAGGGGAGGACTCCAAGATTCCTAATGTCCGCGGTATCCGCACGGATGTCGTCATGGCGCTGAAAGACATCAAGGTGCCGGTTATCCGCTGGCCGGGCGGTTGTTTCGCCGACGAATACCGCTGGCGCGACGGCGTAGGGCCGCGTGACAAGCGTCCTTCGCGCAAGAACAACTGGTGGGGCGGCTCTCCTGAAAGCAACCAGTTCGGCACCCATGAGTTCATGGACTTTGCCGAGCAGGTCGGCGCCGATCCGTATGTGTCGATCAATGTCGGCTCGTCCGATCCGACCGAGATGCGCGAATGGATCGAATATATGACCTCGCCCGGCGATGATACGCTGGCGCAGGAACGTCGCGCCAATGGCCGCGACAAGCCCTTCAAGGTGCCGGTGATCGGCATTGGCAACGAAAGCTGGGGCTGTGGCGGCGAAATGACGCCGGAATACTATTCTAATGAGTACCGCCGCTTCTCCGCCTTCTTCCACCAGAATGCCGACAATCCGGCCATCCGCGTCGCGTCGGGTTCCAATGCCGATGACACCAACTGGACCGATGTCGTGATGAAGGCGGCGGCCCGTCGCATGGACGCTATCAGCCTGCACTATTACACCCTGCCGACCGGCGACTGGGGCAAGAAGGGCTCGGCCACCGGCTTCAGCCAGCAGGACTGGGTGGATACCTTTGCCAATACGCTGAAGATGGACAAGATCATTGCCGATCACTCAGCCATCATGGACAAGTATGATCCGGAGAAGCGCGTCGGTCTTTATGTTGATGAATGGGGCACCTGGTATGACGTTGAAAAAGGCACCAACCCGGGGCACCTCTACCAGCTCAATACCCTGCGTGATGGCGTGCTCGCGGCGGCCAATTTCAACATCTTCCATCACCACGCCGACCGCGTCCGCCTGACGGCGATCGCCCAGACGATCAACGTCCTGCAGGCCATGATCCTGACGGAGGGCGACAAAATCGCCCTGACGCCGACCTACTATGCCTACAAGATGTACGTGCCCTTCCAGGATTCGACGTCCCTGCCGCTCGATATCACGGCGCCTGAGTTTAGCATGGGGGGCAAGACCATCCCGGCCTTCAACGCTTCGGCGGCGCGTGGCAAAGACGGCAAGATCTATATCGGTCTGGCCAGCATGAGCCCGAACGACGAGGTCGCGCTGACGATCAATCTCGGCACCCTCAAGGCGAAGTCTGTCTCGGGACAGGTTCTTACTGCGGCCAGGCTGGACGCGGCGAACCCGATCGGCGCGCCCGGCGTCGTGGTTCCGGTGGATTTCAAGAAAGCGAAAATCACAGGCGGTAATCTTGTGCTGACGCTTCCGGCCAAGTCTGTCGTGGTTCTCACGCTTGAATAGGCTGGCCGACTGAAATTTGGCAAACCTTGCCGAATACCGCCGGGTCGCTCCCTGATTTCGGCGGAAAGACTTCTCGTGTGTGTCGGGCGGGATTCCGCCCACCTTGACCTCTTCCATCCTGTGCACCGATAGGGGCGCAAGTCTGTTTCCTCAGGCACGTTCCGCTATCGGTGCTTTTTTTGGCGCTCTTTTACAACGTATTTCGGTTGGTTCTCATGCTTGCTGCATCCGTTAAGGTTCGCCATATCCCCGTGCCTTTGACCCGCGTTTCCGGACGCCTCTCATGTTGTCTGCGCAGGGCAGGGGTGCTGGCTGTTCTCGTAGCGAGCGGCGCCACATCGGTGATGGCGCAGGTGTGTCCCACCGTCACCGCCGCACAGGATATCGACGTACGCCCCGACTATACCCGCACGGGCAAGCCATTTGAGGGATGGGGCACGGCGCTGGCCTGGTTCGCTAATGTGACGGGCGGCTATCCTGACCCGGTAAGAAACCGGCTCGCCGATCTTCTCTATGGCGAGCAGGGACTGCGCTGGAACATTGCGCGTTACAATATCGGCGGTGGCAATGCGCCGGATATACGGCCCTATCTGCGCAAGGGCGCCGATCTTCCCGGTTTTTGGCGCAGGCCCGCCGGCGCCTCCGGTCAGGACTGGTGGCGGCCCGACGACGCGGCGATGTGGGACTGGTCCGCCGATGCCCGCCAGCGCTGGTGGCTCGATGCCATTCGCGATCGTGTTGATAACAAAGCGCTTATTCTGGAGGCGTTTTCCAACTCGCCGCCCTATTTCATGACGCAAAGCGGTTTGGTGTCCGGCAATGACAACAGGCTGGACAACAATATCAAACCCGGCGCCTCCAGCGCTTTTGCCGACTATCTGGTCCGCGTGACCGCCAGGCTTGAACAGAGCCACGGCGTGCATTTCAGAACCCTGTCGCCGGTGAATGAGCCGGCGACGCCTTACTGGCACGCAAAGAATACGCAGGAGGGCTCGCACTGGACGCCCGAAGCGCAGCAGGAGGTCATTGTCGCGACCGCAAAGGCCCTGGGTAAGGCTGGCCTAAAGACGCGGGTCGCGGCGATGGATGAAACTGATTCCCTGACCTTTATCCGGAACTGGCAAGCCTATACGCCTGAGACCAGAGCCTTGATCGGTCAGCTTAATGTCCATAGCTATGATACGTTCGGACAGACCGGTGTGCGGGACATTGCTTCGTCATCCAACATACGCCTGTGGATGTCGGAAAACGACCTGTCACCGCAAAATGTGCGCCAGGACTTCGACGACATGCGTCCGCCCCTGGCGCTGGCGGAACGCATCACGCTTGACCTGAAGAAGTTGAAGCCCGCGGCGTGGGTGTTCTGGCAGGCTGTTGAGAATGTGTCGCCCGATCCGCAGCACAGCTCTAACTGGGGCCTGATCAAAATGGATTATTCCGTGCCCGATGAGGGCGAGCACACCATCACGATTTCGCGTAAATATTATGCCATGGCCAATTTCAGCCGCCATATCCGGCCGGGTTACCGTCTGTTCGAGGTTGCGGATATGGATACGACCGGCGCGGTGTCGCCGGATGGCAAGACCGTGGTGTTTGTCCACGTCAATGCTGGGCCCTATGCCAGAAACCTGAAACTGCTCCGCCAAAATCTGCCCAGCATGAAAGTCGGGCAGGCCAGTCACGTCGAGCTTTATGTCACGGATGCGGCGCATGAGGCGGCGCGCCTGTGTGGAGACAACCTGACGGCTTCCGAGATGTCGGTGCAAGTGCCGCCGCAATCCATTTCAACCCTCGTCATTACGCAGGCGCCGTCCTGATCCCTTGAGCAGAAACAATAAAAAGGAAACGCCATGAAATCTCGCAACACGCTACGTCACGTACTGACGTGCGCAACTTTCTTGGGCACCATGCCCATTCTGTCCGCGACCGCCGTCTTGGCGCAGGCCCCTGCGCCGGCGCTTGCCGAATGGCAGCAGCCGGACGTGGTCGCCGTGAACCGCGAACCGATGAAGGCCACCTTCTTCAACTATGAAACCCGCGAACTGGCGCTGAAAGGCGACATGGCGGCTTCCTCGCATTATCTCTCGCTCGACGGAACCTGGGCCTTTGCCTATTCCAAAGGCGTCGATAACCGCCCGACAGACTTCTACGAGGCGGAATATGATACCTCGGCATGGGGCCGTATTCAGGTGCCGGGCATGATTCAGGCACAAGGTCATGGCGCTTATGGCCTGCCGGAATTCTGGAACATCAAGTATCCGTTCCCTACGGACGAGCCACGCGTGCCGGGCGATATGATCGAGATCGGTTCCTATAAGCGCGACTTCGAGGTGCCGGCCGACTGGGCAGCAAAAGATATCTTCCTGCACATCGGCGCGGCGGGCGCCGCCTACTACATCTGGATCAATGGCGAGAAGGTCGGCTATTCCGAGGACTCGAAACTGCCTTCGGAGTTTAACATTGGCAAGTTCGTCAAGGCCGGCAAGAACACGATCGCCATAGAAGTCTACCGTTACGCCGACGGCTCCTATCTGGAGGATCAGGATTTCTGGCGTCTGTCGGGCATCGAGCGCAGCGTCTATGTCTATGCCGAACCTCAGGCACGTTTGCGCGACTATACCGTGACGGCGCTGCTCGATAAGACAACCTATAGAGACGGTCTTTTCACACTGGCCGCCGAATTCGCCGGCAAGCCCGCCAAAGGACAGGTGACGGCCACGGTCTATGACGGCGATATGGCGGTCCTGACCACGCAATCCGCCATCAGGGGTGTCGCCCAGGCGATCCTGAAGGGCACGATCAAGGACGTCAGGCCCTGGTCGGCCGAGACCCCGAACCTGTACCGTCTGGTGATCGAGTACAAGGACGCCAAGGGCAAGCTGATATCGGCCACCTCACGCAAGATCGGCTTCCGAACGGTTGAGATCGCCGACGGTGAAGTGCGGGTCAATGGCAAGCGCATCATGATCAAGGGCGTCAACCGCCATGAGCATGACCCCGATACCTATCGCGTCATCTCCGAAGATCTGATGCGCAAGGATATCGAGCTGATGAAGCAGGCGAATGTCAACGCCGTGCGCACCTCGCACTATCCGAACGATCCGCGCTGGTACGACCTGGCGGATGAATATGGCCTCTATGTCTACGATGAGGCCGATATCGAATCCCACGAATATATGGATACGGCCGACAAGCTGGGCAGCCCGAAGCGCGAAGAGATTCAACTCGGTTATAAGCCGCACTGGGAAAAGGCGCACCTTGACCGTATTTCGCGCATGGTCGAGCGCGACAAGAATGCGCCCTCGATCATCATCTGGTCACTGGGCAATGAAGCCGGCACGGGCCCGAACTTCGAGAACGCGGCGAAATGGATCCGGAAGAACGATCCGAACCGTCTGATCAGTTATCTGGGGCAGGGCACGCTGGTCGAACGCCATGCCCCGAACGCTTACGTCGATATCTACGCGCCGATGTACGACGATATCGAAAAAATGGTCGACTGGGCCGAGGACCCGACGCGTACCCAGCCGATGATCCAGTGCGAATACGCGCACGCCATGGGCAACAGCCTCGGCAATCTCGAAGACTACTGGCAGGTTATCCGTTCTTACAAAAAGCTGCAGGGCGGCTTCATCTGGGATTGGGTCGATCAGACCGTCCACGCCAAAGACGACAAGGGGCGGCCCTATTGGGCGTCTGGCTTTGACGTCAACCCGGCGCGTGGTGACAACAGCGTGGTTGGCGATGGCGTCGTCAATGCCGATCGCGTGCCCGATCCGGAATACTGGGAATTGCAGAAAGTCTATTCCCCGGTCGTCTTTGAAGGCGATCCGACGACGGGCCAGCTAACGGTCGTCAATCGCTACGATTTCAAGGACCTGTCGGACTTCGATTTTGAGTGGCTTTTGACCAACAACGGCAATCTGGTCACATCGGGCACCATCGATGCCGCCAACGTCAAGGCCGGTACATCTCAGGCCGTGCCGATCACTTTGCCGATGCTGAAGGTCGCACCTGGATCGGAGCAAATCGTCACCCTGCGTGCCAAGGCAAAGGCAGGCGCTATCAAGGGCGTGGCGGCCGGAACGGCTCTTGGTTTCTCACAGTTCATCACGCATAAATCCGAAGCCGAACCGTCTCAGGGCGTGGCGGTGAAGCCGGTAAAATCAGGCGATGACATCGAACTGAGAACCGCTGCGGCGACCCTTGAGGTCGACGTCAAGACGGGCCTTGTGACCTACAGCGCCGGGGGCAAGACCCTGCTCAAGGGCGGCTCTCCGAACTTCTGGCGCGGCCTGACCGACAATGACGAGGGCTCGGGCGTGGAGAAGTCGCACAAAATCTGGAAGACCTTTACCGAACAACGTCAGGTCCGCTCGGTGGACGTCAGCGCAGACTCGGTCAAGGTGCTGTATAATTTCGGCACCGGCGCCGTCCATTGGTCCACGACCTACCGCATGACGCCGGACGGGGCTCTGAACGTGACATCGACCTTTACGCCGTTGCGCGATGACCTGCCTGATCCGTTGCGTCTGGGCCTGCGCTTCGATACCGATCCTGCCTTGAGCGATATCGAATGGTATGGCCGCGGCCCGCAGGAGTCCTATATCGATCGCCAAACCGGCTACGCCATCGACCTCTACAAGGGCAAGGTCGCCGATCAGTATCACGACTACAGCCGCCCGCAGGAAAGCGGCAACAAGACCGATGTTCGTTGGGTGAGCCTCAGCGGCAACGGCGGGCAGGGCGTCAGGGTCACGGGCGATCAGCCCCTCTCGGTCAACGCCCTGGCGTTTCCATATGAGGACCTCTATATCCGCCCGCGCGGCACCTGGAAGTCATCCGAAATCCATCCTCATGGCGATGGTTCCCTGCTGATCGATCTGGTGCAGACCGGCGTTGGCGGGGACACCGGCTGGAGCCTGGATGGCCGTCCTCATGTCAAATATCGCGTCCGTATGGAGCCGCAGACCTATAGTTTCACCATGCGGCCGCAATGAGCGCTCACCAGAAAACAGCGTAAAGCGCGATCAGAATAAGGATGACGCCCAGCGCCATCAGGTTAAACAACCGGGACGTTTTGAACGTTCCGGCTGTTAGCTGCCAGCCGGGAAAAGGTTGCTTATCCGGAAGCAGCTTTGACACGCCAACGCAGACGGCGAGGGTGATCCAAAACACCCAGCCGACGCGATTGAGGAACGGCATGAAAGGCACATGCCGAATAAGAAACTGCCAGTCCATGCCCCACGATTGCGGATGCTGGTGCAGGTGGTTGGCGGTGAAAAAGAAGGCGGACAGGGTGATGCCGCTGATGATCCCTGCAAGAGCGCCCGCATGTGAACATCCGCGCCAGAAGAGGCCGAGAAGGAAGATCACCACAATGCCCGGTGCGAAAAATCCGGTCAGGTTCTGGCCAAACTGGAAAACCTGATCGAAATCGCCAAGCAGGGGTTTGGCGACGATAAGGGCGATCAATAAAGCGCCGACCGCCGTGGCTCTGCCTACGATCATGAGGTGCCGGTCGGTCAGGGCGGGAAACGCCGGCTGGACGAGATCGAGCGTGACGATCGTGGCGATGGAATTGATCTTGGAGGCGGATGAAGCCACGATGGTCGCGATGAGGGCGGCGAAAACCAGACCAAGCAATCCAGGCGGCAGCAGGCCCATCATCGTGGGGTAAGCCATATCCCCTCTTGGCAGTCCGGGCGCCAGAAGAAAGGCTGTCATGCCCGGAACAACCACGATCAGCGGCATAAGCAGTTTCAGATAGGCCGAAAAGACGATGCCTTTCTGGGCCTCGGGCAGGGACTTGGCCGCAAGCGCCCGCTGGACGATGTACTGGTTGAAGCCGAAATAGGACAGGTTCAGTATCCACATGCCGCCGATCAGGACGGCGATGCCGGGCAGGTCGTGATAATATGGGCTTTCCTTTGGAAGGATCATTTTGAAATGATCAGGATGCCGGTTCATCAGATGACCAAACCCCTGTAAAGCCCCGCCAAGGCTCCAGTCTCCGCTGATCGTACAGAGTGTCATGGCAAGGATGACCAGGCCGCCTGCAATAAGTATGGCCACCTGCGCTACATCGGTCTGGGCCGAGGCTCTCAGCCCGCCCCTGATCTGATAAAGCAAGGCAAATACGCCCAGCCCGGCAAGCGCCGTAACGGTGTCGATCCCGGTGATCGTGGAGACGGCCGTACCGCCCAGCCACAGAATTCCGGTCAAGTTTACAAGGACATATTGGCAAAGCCAGAAAACGGCCATGAGATTTTTAACGCCGGAACCAAACCTGAGCTGAAGAAAGCCCGGCATGGTCATGACGCCGGTGTGGAAGAAAACCGGCAGGATATATTTGCCAACCAGGATCAGGGTGAGGGCCGCCATCCACTCATAGGAGGCGACGGCCAGCCCGATTCGGTAGCCTGACCCCGACATGCCGATGATCTGTTCGGCCGAGATATTGGCGGCGATAATGGAGGTGCCGACAGCCCAGAAGGGCAGTTGATGACTGGCGAAGAAATAACGCCCGGTCGTCATGGCTTCAGCGGGCTTAGCGCGCGAAACACTTTGCGCCAAAATAAAGATAGCGGCCATGTAGACCGCCACGATGCCGATATCCAGGCTCGACAGGGTTTCCAGTGTGTGAGCTTGCGGCATCAGGGCGTTCATCAGGCGGTTGGAGCAGGTTGAAGAGCATATGTTTGCTATGAGGTTCGGCTTAACGTTATACTGGAATATAGATAGCGGGATTCTGACTCATGGCTGATAGTTTAGCGGAAAATAAAAAAAATCAGGCCGGGAACGTACCCAGCGAAGGCATTTTTTTTCAGGGACGTTTGCACGGTGCGCTGGCGCATCGTCTGGCGGTCGACATCCTGAAAGGCAACTATAAACCTGGCGATATACTGCCTCATCAGATCGATTCGGTTGAGAGCCTCAATTCGACCCGCACGCCTTATCGTGAGGCTATACGCATACTGGCGGCAAAGGGACTGGTGGAGAGCCGTCCCAAGCGCGGTACTCAGGTCTGCGAGCGGTCGCGCTGGAACCTGCTCGATCCCGAAGTCATGGGGTGGATGTTTGAAACGACTCCGACAGATGCCTTCATCAAGGCGCTTTTCGAGTTGCGGCTGATCAATGAACCCGCCGCCGCCGAGCTGGCGGCGGAAAGGCGCAGGCCAGAACAACTGAGTCAGATGTACGCATCTTTGATGATCATGAAGGAAGAAACCCTTCATACTGAACGTGGCCGTATTGCGGACCTTGAGTTTCACAAGCAACTCTTGCTGGGCACACAGAATGAACTCCTGATCTCTCTGAACAGTTCGATAGGATCAGCTATCGCCTGGTCGACAAAGTTCAAATCCTCCGATCCGATTGGCTCGCGCGACAGTTGGCCCGATCATCTGAGAGTGTATGAGGCTGTGGCCGACAGGGATAGCCGTGCGGCGCGTTTTAGTATGGAAGCCCTTGTACGCACAGCGCTTGAGGATACGCGCCGATCACAAGGCTGGAAGACGGCCTCGTTGTCGCTCGAGTCGCATACGTAAGCAGGCTGTCTAGTTGACGTAAGTGGTTGGTCAAATCGCCATCCGCCAGAGCCAACTAACAAACCTCTTTTAATTGTAAGATAAATGGGTCAGAATTTCTCGTACCACCTTTATAAGGTAAAGGAGGACATGATGTCGGGACGGTCTTTAGCGACAAGCGGGTATTGTCTCGAACGTTTATCCGATTAGCCCGGCATCCAGTTCTCAGCCGGCAAATTTGGGGACGGCACGACCTCGCTGCATCGGTGCGAAATCTATTCCAATAAGCTGATCTATCGTTTCAGCACGCTATAAAAACAGGGACGAATTCCGAATGAAAATGACATCCGTAATGAAAGTGTGTGTTGTGGCGAGCGCCCTGACTTTGTCGAGCCAGGGACTGTATGCGCCCGCCCACGCCGAGACAACGCGTTGGACAGCGGCCAAGGCCAAGAGCTGGTATGGTCAGCAGCGCTGGCTGGTTGGGTCGAATTTCCTGCCGTCCGACGCGATCAACCAGTTCGAGATGTGGCAGGCCGATACCTTCAATCCGGCCGAGATCGACAAGGAATTCGGCTACGCCGAAGGGATCGGCATGAACACCATGCGCATTTTCCTGCATGATCAGCTTTGGCAGCAAGATCCGGAAGGGTTCAAGACGCGCATCAATGTCGTGCTCGATCTTGCCGCTAAGCACCATATCAAGCCGATGCTCGTTTTGTTCGACTCATGCTGGGACCCGAATCCCAAACTGGGGACGCAGCACGCGCCTGTGCCGGGTGTGCACAATTCCGGCTGGGTACAATCGCCAGGCAGTGCCGGACTGATGGATGAAGCCAGTTGGGGCAAGTATGAAGCCTACGTCAAGGGCATTGTCGGTGCCTTCGCCAAGGACGACCGCATCCTGGCATGGGACGTCTGGAACGAGCCGGATAATCGGGGGGGCGGTAATTATGACCAGTTGCCTGAGGATGTGAAAACCGCTCAGGTCGCCAAGCTTCTGCCGCAGGTTTTTGCCTGGACGCGCGCACAGAACCCCGTCCAGCCGCTGACCTCCGGTGTCTGGCACAATGACGACTGGTCGCCCAAGGGGCGCCTCAATGCCGTGGAGCGCGTACAGATTGACCAGTCGGATGTCATCAGCTTCCACAGCTATGACTGGCCGGAAGGCCTGGAGGAGCGTATCAAGTCACTGCAACCCTATGGTCGTCCTCTGATCATGACGGAATACATGGCGCGCGGCAACGGATCGACCTTTGACTCCGCCCTGCCCATGGCGCGCAAATACAATGTCGGTGTCATCAACTGGGGCTTTGTGCTGGGCAAGAGCCAGACCAACATGCCGTGGGATTCGTGGGAGCGGCCTTACACCAAGGCGCCGCCGACCCTGTGGTTTCACGACATCTTTTATCCGGATGGCAAGCCCTATCGTCCGGCTGAAACCCAGCAAATCAAAGCGATGACCATCGAGGCCGAAAAAGCCTTCAAGAAGAAATAAAAGAAAGCCGGGAGATCGAAAATCCCCCGGCTTTATATCGCGCAGGCGCTAAGCGCCGTATCAACGATAGGCTGACCAAACCTAAAGCTCTGGAAATACATGCTTCGATCTGTCCTCATTGCCACGACAGCCCTCGGTCTCGCCTCCGGTCCGGTCTATGCCGTCACGCCAGCGCTCGACATCGACTTTCCTGATCCGTTTGTCCTGCCGGTGGATGGGGGTCTGCTCGCCTATTCGACCAATGGCAAGCATGACGGCAAGCGGCTGAACGTGCCCGTCTCGCACTCAGGCGATGGCAAGACCTGGAGCCCTCCGCTCGATGCTATGCCCGTGTTGCCGCGCTGGGTAAAATCGAGCGCACCGGATATCTGGGCGCCGGAAGTCATGAAGATTGGCGAAAAATATGTCATGTACTTCACCGGCCGGCACAAGACACGGATGCGGCCAGATGGCCTGACCCTGTGCGTTGGTGTCGCCGTGGCTGATAAGCCCGAGGGGCCGTTCCGGTCCCGGTCGGCACCCTTGACCTGCGGCGGTGAGTTGGGGGTGATCGATCCAAGCCCCTTCCGCGATGGCGATGACCTGTGGATATACGTCAAGAGCGATGGCAATTGCTGCGGTGTACCTATCGGCATCATCGCTCAGCGTTTAAGCAATGATGGTCTGAAATTGGCGGGTCACCCCGCCCTGGTTGCGGGGGTGACCAATGATCAGTCGTGGGAAGGCGGCGTGGTCGAGGGCGAGCAGATGATCAAGCATGAAGGACACTATTACATGATCTTCGCCGCCAATGACTATGGCAGCGACACGTATGCCACCGGCTATGCTGTTTGCGCTGGTCCTGCCGGTCCCTGCCATGACGCCGAAGACAATCCGATTCTGAAAAGCCAGCCGGACGTGTCCGGCCCCGGTCACCAGAGTGTCTTTGAATTCCAGGGGCGGAACTGGATCGCCTATCATGCCTGGCGGCATATTGAGGATTCGCGTCGACGCTACCGCGCCCTGTATATTTCGCCGCTTGATTGGGTCGATGGAAAGCCGGTCGTTAGACCCTGAGCTTGTTTTGGGCTTTCTGCTCATGGATGACGGCATAGCCGGTGCGGATGTCGTTGAATGTTGAGGTGGAACCAGCATAGGCCGGAAACTCCTTGCCGATTTCCTGGTTTAGATTGTCATGGTGGTAGACTCTCGCCTTGACCTGCGGCTTTTCCTCCTTTATAGCCCGCGAACCATTTTCGAGGTGCGCCGTCACAAGCGCGTCCTGATCCATCATTATGCAGGGGCTGTGTCCCCGCCGTAACCTCCATAGCGCAGGTTGCGGCTTTTGTGTTTGTTTGGTGAAGGGCCTCCTGAATAGCAAGCCGTCTCTTCACGAGACTCCTGAAACCCTATGGTCGCCCGGCCAAACGGCACAGATCATATTGAAGAAAGCCATCGAGCACGATGCCCACAGTTAACCAGCTTATCCGTAAGCCACGCCAGCCCAAGCCCAAGCGCAACAAGGTGCCCGCCCTTAAGGGTTGCCCGCAGCGTCGCGGCGTTTGCACGCGCGTCTACACCACCACGCCTAAGAAGCCGAACTCCGCTCTGCGTAAGGTCGCCAAGGTTCGCCTGACGTCCGGCATCGAAGCCGTTTGCTACATCCCCGGCGAAGGTCACAACCTGCAAGAACACTCCGTGGTGCTGATCCGCGGCGGCCGCGTCAAGGATTTGCCCGGCGTCCGTTATCACATCCTGCGCGGCGTCCTCGATACGCAAGGCGTCAAGAACCGTAAGCAACGCCGTTCGCACTACGGCGCGAAGCGTCCTAAGTAAGGTAGAGAAATATGTCACGTCGTCACCGCGCCGAGAAGCGCGACGTTCTCCCGGACCCCAAGTTCGGCGATCTGATCGTCACCAAGTTCATGAACTACGTCATGTACGAAGGCAAAAAAGCTGTTGCTGAAAACATCATCTACGGCGCCTTCGATATTCTGGAAGCCAAGAAGAAGGACGCGACCGCTGTCGAGACCTTCCACACGGCCCTCGATAACGTTGCCCCTTCGATCGAAGTGCGTTCGCGTCGCGTCGGCGGTGCCACGTATCAGGTTCCGGTCGAAGTTCGCCCCGATCGCCGTCGTGCGCTCGCCATCCGCTGGCTGGTGAACGCCGCCCGCAAGCGTGGCGAAAACACCATGACCGAAAAGCTGGCCGCCGAGTTGCTCGACGCCGCCAACAACCGCGGTACGGCCGTCAAGAAGCGTGAAGACACGCACAAGATGGCTGAAGCCAACCGCGCGTTCTCGCACTACCGCTGGTAGGACGGAACGGGGCGGGGAGTTCGCTTCTCGCTTAAGCGAAAATATTGCTTTCATGCGCGGGTGGTTTGCGTTAAACCGCCCGCGCATACTTGCAAGTGAGATCTATATACCGGCCGTGCCCCAAGCGCGCAGCGGCAGGGCAATTTAACAAGTTTTTGAGGCTCCCCTATGCCCCGCAGTCATAAGATTGAAGACTATCGTAACTTCGGCATCATGGCCCACATTGATGCCGGCAAGACGACGACCACAGAACGGATTCTGTATTACACCGGCAAGAGCCACAAGATCGGCGAAGTGCACGATGGCGCCGCCACGATGGACTGGATGGAGCAGGAGCAGGAGCGTGGTATCACCATCACGTCCGCCGCGACGACCACGTTCTGGCAGGACAAGCGCCTGAACATCATCGACACCCCGGGTCACGTCGATTTCACCATCGAAGTCGAGCGCAACCTGCGCGTCCTCGATGGCGCTGTCGCCGTTCTCGACGGTAACGCCGGTGTTGAGCCCCAGACCGAAACCGTCTGGCGCCAGGCCGACAAGTACTCCGTGCCGCGCATCGTGTTCGTCAACAAGATGGACAAGATCGGCGCCGATTTCGACGCCTCGGTGCAATCGATCCGTGACCGTCTCGGCGCCAAGGCTGTGCCGATCCAGTTCCCGATCGGTTCGGAAAACACCCTGTCGGGTCTGGTTGACCTGGTGCGCATGAAGGCCGTTGTCTGGGACAACGATGCTCTTGGCGCCAACTACCGCGACATGGAAATCCCCGCCGATCTGCTGGAAAAGGCTAAGGAAGCCCGCCAGTACCTGATCGACAACGCCGTTGAATGCGACGACGAGGCGATGGAAGCTTATCTCGAAGGCAACGAGCCTTCAGAAGCCGTGCTGAAGAAGTGCATCCGCAAGGCCGTGCTGAACGCCACCTTCTATCCGATCCTCTGCGGTTCGGCTTTCAAGAACAAGGGCGTTCAAACCCTGCTCGACGCCGTTGTCGATTACCTGCCGTCGCCGGTCGATGTGCCGCCGACCGTTGGCATTGACTACAAGACCGAAGAGCCGATCACCCGCAAGGCATCGGACGAAGAGCCGCTCGCTATGCTCGCCTTCAAGATCATGGATGACCCCTTCGTTGGCAGCCTGACCTTCTGCCGTCTCTATTCGGGCAAGATGGAAACCGGCATGGGCCTGCTGAACACCACGCGCGACAAGAAAGAGCGCGTTGGCCGTATGCTGCTCATGCACTCCAACGACCGTCAGGACATCAAGGAAGCCTATGCCGGCGACATCGTCGCTCTGGCCGGCCTCAAGGATACCCGCACCGGTGACACCCTGTGCGATCCTATGAAGTCGCCTGTCATTCTTGAGCGCATGGAATTCCCGGCCCCGGTTATCGAAATCGCTGTCGAGCCCAAGTCGAAGGCTGACCAGGAAAAGCTGGGTGTCGCCCTGGCCAAGCTGGCTTCGGAAGATCCTTCCTTCACCGTTTCGACCGACCACGAGTCGGGCCAGACGATCCTGAAGGGCATGGGCGAACTTCACCTCGACATCAAGATCGACATCCTGAAGCGCACCTACAAGGTGGAAGCCAACATCGGCGCGCCGCAGGTGGCCTATCGTGAATCGATCACCCGCACCGCGGAAATCGACTACACGCACAAGAAGCAAACCGGTGGTACGGGCCAGTTCGCCCGCGTCATGATCACGTTTGAACCCGGCGAACCCGGTTCGGGCTTCGTGTTCGAATCCGCCATCGTGGGCGGTGCGGTGCCGAAGGAATACATCCCGGGCGTCGAAAAGGGCCTGATGTCGGTCAAGGATAACGGTCTTCTGGCCGGCTTCCCGCTGATCGACTTCAAAGCCACCCTGACGGACGGCAAGTTCCACGACGTCGACTCCTCGGTTCTCGCCTTCGAAATCGCTTCGCGCGCTGCCTTCAAGGAACTGCGTGAAAAGGGCGGCCCCAAGCTGCTTGAGCCGATCATGAAGGTCGAAGTGGTTACGCCTGAAGAATATCTCGGTTCGGTCATCGGCGATCTCAACGGTCGTCGTGGTATGATCCAGGGTCAGGACATGCGCGGTAACGCCATCGTCGTTGACGCCTTCGTGCCGCTGGCCAACATGTTCGGTTACGTGAACACCCTGCGGGGCATGTCGCAAGGCCGCGCCCAGTTCTCGATGACCTACGATCACTACGAGCCCGTGCCTCAGCACGTCGCCGACGAAGTGATCAAGAAGTTCGCCTAAAACAAATATTGGCCCGTGGCATTTTGTGTGCTACGGGCCACGCCAATCTTGTAAACAACCCCCTACCGAATGAAGGTCCGCTACGGCGGAGATGAAAAATGGCCAAGGAAAAATTCAACCGCTCGAAGCCTCACTGTAACATCGGCACCATTGGTCACGTTGACCATGGCAAGACGACTTTGACGGCTGCGATCACGATCACGCTCGCCAAGTCCGGCGGCGCGACGGCAAAGAACTATGCCGACATCGACGCCGCGCCTGAAGAAAAGGCCCGCGGCATCACGATCAACACGGCGCACGTCGAATACGAAACCGCCAACCGCCACTACGCCCACGTCGATTGCCCGGGCCACGCCGACTATGTGAAGAACATGATCACCGGTGCGGCTCAGATGGACGGCGCGATCCTGGTCGTTTCGGCCGCTGACGGCCCGATGCCGCAAACGCGCGAGCACATCCTGCTGGCCCGTCAGGTCGGCGTGCCGGCTCTGGTGGTTTACATGAACAAGGTTGACCTTGTTGACGATAGCGAATTGCTCGAGCTGGTTGAAATGGAAGTTCGTGAACTTCTGTCGTCCTACCAGTTCCCCGGCGACGATATCCCCATCACCATGGGTTCGGCCAAGGCCGC
>NZ_AQWM01000045.1 GCF_000376105.1 Asticcacaulis benevestitus DSM 16100 = ATCC BAA-896 | reverse complement strand
AACCTCCTTCGTGTGCTGGACCGCCCAGACATCCCACTACACACAAACGGTTCGGAAAACGACATCCGCTCTATCGTGACAAAGCGCAAAATATCAGGCGGGACCATGAGCGACGCCGGAAAGGCCGCCCGAGATGCCATGCTCGGCCTGATGAAAACCTGCGCAAAGCTCAAGATCTCGTTCTACCGATTCCTTGGCGACCGCTTCACAGTCCAAGACGCTCCATACGTCCAAAAGCTACCAACCCTCGTCAGGCTCGCAGCAACGTAGCTGCACCGGAATGTGCCCCGGTTACGTTATTTCGCTGTAATGGATTGTTTTTATTGCGTTAATTGACTTTTGCTGCAGCGCGCCAAAATTTCACGAAAAATGGGCTCTTTTCGGCCCTTTGGCCTATGGTTGGCCGGGCCGGCAAGAGCCCACAGAACGCGATGTTTGCGTCCCGATCCAGTTTCATCGCGTCTAGCTAGGTGCGCCGCCTGACCTCATTTGGCGTTGCCTGTCCCTCCCGGGACTATCAGCCAAACCGCCTTGGCATGATATTATTCGGTCTGGAGGGCCTACGCATGCCAGATACCAACGACAAGATCTCTTACCGCATAGACGAGGCTGTGAAGGCATCAGGCCTGGGCCGGTCATTCCTTTACGAAAGGATCGCCGAAGGGGCCTTGCGGTCGGTGAAGGTTGGCGGGCGGCGACTGATCATGCGTCGAGACCTCTTGGAGTTTATCGACGGCGGGAATTCACGGAAACCACCCGCCCCGCCCGCGCCCGCGATTGTGCCAACGACGAAGCCCGACGCCAACGGGCTTCCACAATGGACACAGCTCGAATTGCCGTTGAAGAAGCGCTGGTAGGCCTCACTCGTGGTAGGGCCGCCGCAAAAGCGGTAGCCCACGCCCGGCAGCGGTGCTAGACTCGGATTTCCACTCACAGGAATCTCGATGCTGGCCGATCAGCTCTCTCACCTACCGGACACAAAACGCCGCGAGCTTGAGCGCGTGGTGAAGGTTCTGTTCGATGAGTTCGAGGACGTAACCAAGACCAAGCTGTCGGACAAGCGCAAACTCGGCCGCATTTTAAAGGTCATCCTATTCGGCTCCTACGCGCGGGGAGATTGGGTCGAAGATCGGCTCTCCGGCTATCGCTCCGACTACGACCTGCTTATCGTGGTCAACAGTCACCAGTTCACCGATTTGCACGAATATTGGGGCAAGGCGGATGAGCATTTCATCCGCGAGGTGACGGTCACCCAGAATATCAAAACGCCGGTCAATTTCATCGTCCACGATCTGGCCGATGTAAACGACCAGCTTGCCAAGGGCCGCCCGTTTTTCACCGACATCGCCCGTGACGGCATCATGCTTTACGAAGCGCCTGGTCATCCATTGGTTAAGCCGAAGCCGCTCACGGCGGCCGATGTCAGACACGAAGCCCAGGCTAACTACGACCACTGGTTTCCAGATGCTGTCGAGTTTCAGGCAGCCGCAAACTTCCATAGTGAACGTGGCAACGCAAAGCTCACCGCTTTCAATCTTCATCAGGCGGCAGAGAGGCTTTACCATTGCGTCCTCTTGGTACTGACGCTCTATTCGCCCAAGAGCCACCGCATTACCATGCTGCGGTCTCAAGCAGAGGCGCTAGACGACCGCCTAAAGGCGGTCTGGCCCAACGATACCAAACTTTACCGACAAGCCTTTGACCGCCTCCGCAGGGCGTACGTAGAGGCACGCTATTCAGCAGAGTATGCAGTCTCTGCAGATGAGCTGAAATGGCTTGATGAGCGGATCACTATTCTACGCGATACAGTTCAAACGGTCTGCCGGGAGCGCCTATAAGCTTAGGCCTCTCGGCCTTCGTCGCTTTGCCCATAACTGTCAGGTGCTTTTTGACTAATTTAAAAAACGACATTGTAACCGGCGCCATCGATGCTGATGAACTCGTGGAATGCATGCTTGGGTATTTCGGATATGGCGGGTTCGTGGACGAAAAGACGGCTTTTTTCGGAAGAAAGCAAGGCGACTTTGCTCTTAAGGTAAGCTGTACAAACGCTGGTGCGGTGTTGAAAATTGAGCCCGGACCACAATTTGATCGCGGTGATCTGAAACCCATAAGGGAAAAAATTAAAAGCGAAATCACATCGGCCGGAGGCACGAAAGTTGCCTCTGGAATCCTATTCAGCCGAGGGAAAACAAATGGTTACTTCAGATACCGTGACGAGTTTCAACTAATTCCATCCATCGGCCCTCAACTACCATACGGAGGTGAGCAAAATCCAAGTATTTTGGAAGTCTCGTATGAGTCGAGTACAAATTTGGGCTTTTCGTTCAACAGACAGATGAGGAAACTATACGCGACAGAACTTTCTTTAGTTGTCTTGCTTCCGACCGTCGTTAACCTTCAAGCGCCTAACGTTACAAGCGGCTGGGTAAACGATTTTGAGAAGCCCGGTTTCACCGACTATCGCCAAATTGGCTATGTTCATCCACGTGCGCAACTAGATAGCTTTAGCGACCTTTCGTCATATAGTCCGATACCGACAGTCGGCAATGAAGAATTTTATTCTGATGATGTCGCTCATCATTCCGAGTTCAGGATACCGGATACCCTCGCTAGTGATTTGGATAAGATCTCCAGACTATCGCAAGATGATCGAAATAAGTTTTTGCACGCCGCATATTGGTTAAAAGTCGCCGGCTTGAATTGTCCACCTGCAAATTCGCAGGCCTTTGTTGCCCTTGTAAGTTCGGTAGAAGCACTAATTGGAAAACCTAAACGGACAGGGCATTGTGATACGTGTGACCGTCCGGTCGACGAGGGTAATTTCGCGCTATTTAGTTCTTTTATTGACAAATACTATCTGACGGGAAACGTATCGGCGAAGCGGAAAAAAGAATTTTACAATTTACGTTCTGACCTTGCTCACGGGTATGTCTTTCGAAGGGATATTAGTCCATGGGGCTTAAAGTTGCGCGGCTCTGATGAAGAGGCAAAGTTTTATCGCCTCCATGACCTGGTGCGTAAATTGGTACTCGGCTGGCTCAAACATATTTAATGACATACGTCGGCATGTCATGAAAACGCCCAACCCGGCCGACTCCACCGTCCACCATTGTTCACATTTTTTCCGTGTGTGTCTTTTTGATTCAAATGGTAGCTATGCGGTAGCTGGAGGCGGATTTCGGGCATAGAAAAGCCGCCTTGTGAGGCGGCTATCTATTTGATATTGTTTGTATGCGTACTGGTTGCGGGGGCCAGATTTGAACTGACGACCTTCAGGTTATGAGCCTGACGAGCTACCGGGAACTACACGAACTTCATATTGAATTGTATAGCTTATTTACACTCTTCCTAAAAACAAAATGAGCAGGTGTGCCAAAAAGTGTGCCAAATTTAGATCAATCCTGTCAACTTTTCGTGTGCTTAGGCGGACATTGCAAGAACAGTCCGTCAAAATGTTTAAAGGACGTGTGCGGAAAACATCTGGAATTTGGCTTCCGCACACGTGACCATTCCGACAGGGTTTATCGCTCAAAATCTGGCGACATACCGCTCGATTTTTATTGAGGCTGGCAAGGCGACGGAAATCATGTGATTTCCGCCATCCCTATCTCCAATGCATTTCGCTACAATTAGCCGGGCAAGTTTGCGATCTTGTCCTCAGCTGCTTAATCCGTCTACGGCCTAGAAGGAAGCGGGGACTGTAATGGCAACCGCTGGGGGTGAAGTTGCAGAGTTAGCAGCCACACCGCTTGCCCTGATAATGTTTTCCACAATAGTTCCAGAGCCTTTGACAACACCATTGTAAGGCCCATTAGCATCAGTGAAGCCAGCGCCAAATATATTATAGTTTGAAGTTCCCGTTTCCTCGAAACCATTACCTAAGCAATCTGAAATGTTGAGGCCAACGAATTGATTTGAATTTGAGTCATTGACGCGAAGCCCACGCCCCGTTGCATCGATTACTCTCAGGCCGGTAACGATGAGCCTGCTGCATCCTCCGAGTACTCCAAAGCCATCTTGAGAGGATGAGGCTCCCGTTTTTCCTCTGCACCCTCCGGCAAAAGGGCTAGTAAATGTACACCGATTCAAACCCGTAAGGTAATATTGGTTGAGATCGCATTGCGACCCTACCAAATTGGTAAACTGACATCCAATAAGGTTTTTAAAAACAAACCCGTTTCCGGCGCAGCCATCTGCCCGACATAATGTCATATCAACAGCAAATGCATTTTTGATTTCAAAACCGTTGCCACCAGCAGCCTTAGTTCCGTTTCCAGCACCTTGAACCGCGACATAAGTCATATTGACCCCTGCTGTGCCATAACCCCCAGGATCTGCCTCACCGCCAGGACCAACTCCATTTATGTATAGGCCCGCATAATTGATTGCTGTCGTGGTATTTCTTGTAAAGTCGACCGTAATTTGGTCCAAGTAAACAGAAGCGTGAAATCTAGTAAAATACAGGGGGCATGATTTTGCCCCCCATATGACAAGATCGCTTATATTTGCATCAACAATTTCTGTGTTAACGGTTGTGCTATTCACGACTATCGTTCCGCCGTTATCTGCAATAGACCGATAGCCCCCCAATATCGTAGATAGATCCTGACCAATACCAAAATGGCAATGGCGAATTCGTGTCCCCTTTATCGAATGGGAAAAATTGGTGTCAAAGATAATCGTGCAATGTAATTCGCTGGTCTGAGCGCTTTGATCGAACATTATGTTTTCGATTACGCAATGGTTGCTGCGGATTACAAAGAGCGGTGCCCCCCCCTGTTTTACGAGGGGTTTGCGTTTATCCCCGACGATAACGACGGGGGAAGTAAGATTGTATTGAGCGGGGAAATACCAAGTAGCAGGGCCTGAAAGATCTTTCCTCATATATGGAATAAAAATCTGCTGCCCGGTAGCGATTGCAGCTGTCAAAATGGCGGACTCATTGGTACCGTCTCCTTTCCCGCCCAAATCCCAAAGATTGATATCAGACATGGTAAATCCCTCTGAAGCTGAAAAATCCTAAAGCGCCGCATTATGATTGATTAAACCCCAAAAAGGTATAGTCGCACCTAAAAATTTCCTCGTTGAAATACTGCTTCGGGAGGTGAGTAACTATTATGCGACATATTCAAGACCGTAAACCGCAGCGCAGTTCAATCTAGGCTTGGCATCACCTTTACTGTACACCTCAGGGCCCGCCCGATCTGCGTTGCAGCCTGCCGGCAGCGCGCCAGACTTTCGACGTTGTCTGCGCCAAGCTGAGCATTGTCCATCGCGGCCGACAAATGGTAACTCTTTCGCACGACGGCGATGAAATCGTGATCAAGGTCGCCCAGGGCTGGGTCGGAAAGCTAGGCGCTATAAGACACTGGCCCGAAACTCTCTGACTCTGGCGACTAATTCAGTACCGTGACCGTTGATTTGGCCCCCGGGGTAACCGAAAGCAACATGATCTGAGGCGCCGCACCGAAACGCACTGGCAGACCGCTTTCGCCCAAACCGCGCGATACGATTAAGATACGGTCACCGATAACCTCATATCCATCTGACGTGTCTTCGGAATGACGAGACACGTGGAAGAGCGCACCGATAAAAGGAAAACGCACCTGTCCCGCATGTGTGTGTCCCGACATTTGAATCGGAAAATTGTTAGATGAAGAGTCGAATAGACTAGGATTATGTTCGACGACGATGGTCGCAGCGTTAACCGGTACACCTGTCGCTGCCAATGAAAAATCCGGACGCTGGGACTGCTCGTCCTCCAATCCAATAATCCAGATATCCCCGCCTGCTCGTTTTACACGAAACGCTTTATTCTCAAGCAAACGAACGCGCGTTTTCCCGAGGACTTGGCGTATCCGCTCACAGCTCCACCAGCAATCGTGATTTCCCATTACCGCATAGACACCGAGAGGTGCATCAAAGCCATCAAGCGCACGCAAGCCATCTTCTTCCAAAAGATTATCGGCGTCCGAACGTAACTTTCTCACGCCTCTGACGGGACCAGTATTCCAGTAGTCACCACCAATGTAATCGCCCGCGAGCAGAACGATGTCTGGATGCATGGCATTAACGCGTTTGACAATGTCGCGTACCCGCTTCGGCGGCATATGCAAGCTATCGACATGAATGTCAGAAAGCAGGACTATTGTAATCGGATCAGTTGTTTTCGGCCAGCGGGACGTCTGCACCTTCAGTGATTTCATGGTCAAGCTTTGAGGCTCGACCCAAAAACCAACGACTGCCATGCCTACACCAACCCCCAATAAAACGAACCATAAATATTTCGACCATTTACTCATAGCTGTTTCATCGCATAGTAGGGAACCGTGAATTCATCGCGTCTTGACGGAACAATAGCGTAACCGAAAATTAAGCCTATTTTAGATTTCGCAACTTGCCATTATTTTTGTGTGGCAAATCCCGAATTCCCTTGTTGCTCTGTCCAAAGACGTTGCAAATCGTGAAATATCTTTGCACCTCGACACTTATCATATGCATCATCCGTCGCAGCCCCCACATTAAGCGCTTCTGCACAGAGGTCGTTGGCCTGGCCCTCAAAGACAGTCACGTCATAGCGTGGGACATTGATAATCGCCGTGCGTCCCGGTTTGCCATTCAGACCCACGATGTATTGTGTGATCGGCATGGTGCCGTGGGGTGCGATCGCTGCGCGCTTTAGTTCTGCCGCCTTGGCTCGGTCTACCGGAGCGGAGTGAAGGCCATATTCATAGACAATGGCCAAGGCGTATTGTGCGCGGCCTTCGTTCTGCGAGGCCTGGGATACCAGTACGTCAACCGGTGTTGTTAGCGCTCTTCGCAGCAAATCCAGAGAATGTGGTCCGCCCTGCGAACCGAGCGTTGCGCATCCTGTCATACCAAACGCTGCCGTCGCGGCTAGAGCCACTTTAAGCATGGAGATGCGCATATATTGCCTCCTTAGTTTGGGTATGCCGCCGTTCCGGGCACGGGTATTGTTGGACTTTCGGTGCCGATCTTCAGGTCGTGGATCTCACCTGAAGCCGGCGCGATTGCATGGTCGAGTTTAATCTGGTCTGGTTCATCGAGTCGGGTTTGTCGAGCGTGGCTCTGCCCAAGAGTGTCTGCCCCACGGATAAGCGACTCCCAAGGCACCCCATTCCTCGACTGGATCGTTCGCAGATTGCCAGCAAAATCATAGGGATTAATACCAACAATCAACGCGCGCGCCTCTAGATAGCCGATCTGGCGCAGTAAGGATGCCTGCGCTACATAGGCATCACGACTTGAAGAGATCAGCGCCAGTTTGGCCTCGGTCAGGTTCTGTTGGGCGACCAGGACATCCAGCGTCGATCTCTGACCAAAGCGGAATTCCTCCTGCATGCCCTCTGCAGCAATCTCTGCCGCCGCGAGTTGCCGTTTCTGGATGTCGAGGTTAAGCTTTGCCGATATAACCTGGTTCCAGGCCCTCATGATGTTCTGCACCATGACGCGTCTCGCCCCCTCAATGCGCAGACGGTCACCGGCATTGCGGTTGAGCGCTTCCCGGTAGCCAGACGCATTGGCGCCGCCGGAGAACAGCGGTTTCGTGAAGGTCAGGCTGACTGAGAAATCTGCGTCCTGATCCCGCTGATCATAGGGTGATAGCTGGCCGTTAAAACCGTAGGACGTTCGGGCGGACACGACCATATTGTTGGCTGATCGTGCCTGATCCGCCTGCTTGTGGCTTTCACGCTCATTGAAGCGCGCCTGAAGAAGTTCCGGGCTGTTGTCCGTGGCGATGTCAAAGGCCTGGTCGAGCGTTGCCGGCAGCAAGGGCAGAACCGGCGCCTCGTCTAGCGTACCAGGATTCTGTCCCACTAGTGCGGCGTAGCTGGCACGGCTCGATTGCAGTTGAGCTTGCGTCAGTGTCATCTGCGCCCTTGCGGCCTCCAGTTGCGCCTTCGCTTGCTCAACATCGGTGCGTGTCACCTCGCCGGCGATACGACGTGCCTCCGTCATCTCCAGTTGACGCTCAAGGGCTTTCAGATTGGCCTGACGCGCGACAAGATTTTGTGTATCTCGATTTACATCCTCATAGGCGCCGATGACCTGTAGCAGTAAGTCACCTTCCGCCATTCGCAAGCTCTGACGACCTGACTGGATGCGATAGGAGGCCGCGTCAATGGCGCTACTGGCTTGTCCACCGGAATAGAGCAGTTGCTCCAACACCAGACGCACATCGTCCTTGTTCGATTGCAAGCGACGCCCGACGCTGGGATCGGCTGCCAGTCTCAGGGCCTGGGTTGCATCCCCGGCACGACTGTCGATATAGTCGGCCGTCACCTGAAGATCGCCCTTGGGACGGATGGCCGAATACGCCCTGATGTAGGACTCATCGAGCGCCTTCAGATCGTACCGCTGGCTTTGCAGGACGGGATTGGACTGGTAGGCCTGAACGATCGCTTCAAGTAGGGTATCGGCGTTCGCAAACTGTGGGGCAAGTGCAAGACTGATCGCGCCCGCCACGCCAGACATCCAGCATCGGTATTTTACGCCTACCATTTCCCGCGCTCGAAACTGTCATCTGCTGCACAGCCGTTGTATCTGGCCGAAGCCATAGCGCTTTTAAAGCCTTTCAGTTTAAATTCGCGCGGTTGGCTCTTCTCGCTGGCACGAATCGTCACGACATGGCCGTCACCGACCTCCGCCTCAGGGAGGAGAACGACACCGCCTGTGGGGTTTTCGAGGCTTGCGCCTTCAAGTGGGACGCGGTTCGCTGTCAGGACGGGGTAAAGGCTCTGCCAACGCTTCGCGGGTCTGTTGTCGATGCTGTACCAGGCATTGAGCGTGTTGACGTCTTCACCCATCTCAAAACCGAAGGTGTTCTGAGCGTAGGTTATGCGCCCTTCGTTCAGGGTTTTCATTTTGATCAGGCGACACCTCACCTGTCCAGTGAAGCCATCGGTCTGGATCGTCATGCGCCACAGCTTAGCATCGTAGATGCGCGCTTTTACTTTTTGCGCCTTGTGGCGTAGTTCACGCTCCGACGGTTCAGCCTTATGTGGGCGCAGCCAGCGCAACGGGTTACCCTCAAGCTGTTTGGGCCAGACCAGAGTCCACAGGCCAATGGCCATAACAGATAACAACACGATAATCCCCCCGTGGGCTTTGAGTTAGTTGACGGAAGGCGCCTGATAGGTCGAGACAATCCGTGCACCGTTCTGGTCGATGGTATGATACTTGAACGGCTTGCCGTCGAAGATGCTCGACGCCAAGTCTGCCAGTATCTCGTCTGTGGCGCCAAAGGGTGCGACCAGATCAATCAGCCAGGGGCGATCACCATTCTGCCATTCGTCCGGACTCAGTTTGCCGCCGCCGGCTTCGAGACGGGCCTCGGTCTCTTCCGACACCGTCGCCCACAGGGCCACGGCTGCCGGGCTGTTGGGGCCGTTCCAGACGCGGAACTGCTCCAGCAGGATCGCCGGCATAGCGAACCATTCAAGATCGCCAATGAACAGTTGCTTATGCAGGGGCGATTGCGTCATCAGCCAGGTGATCTCGCCGAGGACTTGCGCCACCGTCTTTTGCGGCGTGGCTGCGGGTTGTGCCGAAGAGGTTTCAGCCATGTCATTAAACTCCATAGTTCATCCGCTCCGACCTGTTTAGTGGAGCGGATATTTGTCATTGTCAGCGTCCGATCAGACGCTTGTAGGGTGAGCCACAGCCTTAGGCAACTGCACTCACAAAGCCGGATTGCGCATGCGCCTGAAGACCCGTTGAAGCCGCGAGCGCTACGGCGTCGAAGGCATCACGGTTCCATACGGCTGGCGATCCACCCGATGTGCCGCCGAACGCCGCCATGGATTGTCGCAACAACAGTTGTTGCTGCGCCATGGCGTCGTCGGACGGTTGCCCCCAGCCTTGGTCTGGCATCGAGGTATCCATCGCCGAGAGCAGGTTGCTCAGGCTGGAAGATCTGTAGGCACTATCGTTTTGCGCCTCGCTGCGCCACCAGGCTTGCGTTTGCGAGGTAGCGCCAGTGCCTGCATAACCAGCGACACCGAGATCGGGCTCGCTCGCCGTCACGGACAAGCTCCCCAACTCCGCAGCGCCTTGGCTGGTTGAGATAGAGCCCGTTGAAGCGCTCGCGACATTGCCTGTTGCGTCCAGTCCAATCCCATCGCTGACCGAAGCTGCGGCATGACTGTAGGCCGTGTTCACGAGATCACGGGTGGCCTGCTGTGCCGCCTCAGAGGTCGTCTGAAGAGCTCGCAGGGCCGATACGGCAACGACAGACGCATCTGTCTGGATAACCTGTCCGGATAGCCAAGCCGCCTGTGCACTCTTGTCAATCTTGGCCCAACGCTTGGCCACCTTCGCATCAACAACATCGGTATCGCTGAAGTCAACCTGAGCCTTCGCCTTGACCTCCTGGTAGCTGGCGCCGATCTTATCGAGCAGGCCCTTCTTAGCGGCGATCCGAGCCGCTTTGGCTGCTGTCTTAGGATCATTCATCAGACGTCCCATCGTACCGTCGGAATTGCTCGCACCCCATTCTGCCTGGTAGTCTCCAGCGTAGAGCCCCTCGGAGCCTAGCACACGACGCGCCAGAGCGACATCATAAGCGTTGCCTTGCGAGCTATCCGCCCAGATGAACTTCATCGTATTCTGCACGAAGCTATCGATGCCCATGGCCGCCGTGTAGCCCGTGGCCACACCGTTAAGGTCGATGGCCGCGATACCAGCCTCTGTCAGCGTCCTCAACTCTCTCGTCGTCGAACGGCCATTCTGGTTGGCATCAACCCACAGAAGGATCTTGTTGAAATTGGCATCTCTGCTGTTCAGCAACCCGTCACCGTTCGTATCCCAGGTCTTCAGACCTTCAAGGTCGCTGGTCGCGCCTGGTTTGTCCTGAGTGAACGATATCTCCGATAGCTTGTTTATCTTGCCATCACCGTCGCGGTCGACCGCCAGGAAACCATCCGTTGGCCCAACCCAGGCCACCTTCGACAAACCACCGCCAGCAGTCTTGACGACAACCTCGGAGGCATCGACCGTCGACAGATTTAGCCCATCACCGTCGAGGTCGAGCGCAATGGGAGTCCAAGGGATGTAATTCCATGCTTCAGCGGCTTTCCAGGCGATATCGAGTTTACGCAGATCAATCGAGGTACCGCCGGCCAGCACATATTCAACTGTATTTATAGTGACCGTGTCTCCTGCAGGTTCATAGTGATAATAAGGATCCCCATTAGGATCGTAGCCAAACACCTCCACCATATTGTGAACTGTTGTCTTGACCGCACCACCGATAACCTTGATCTTATCTGCCACTTGCGAGGCCGTCTTAGTCGCGTCGGTTAGGTCTTTTAGGCCGATATAGAGATCATCACCCATAACTTGGTAGATAACATCATCGGCCTTGGCAGTCGCTCCCAATACGAGCGTGTCTTCACCGCCTGTATCAGTGATCGTATCGAAACCGTCCCCGCGATCATAAGCGAATTGGTCGTCGCCCGCAGAGGTTGAAATCGCATCATTCCCAAGACCACCAATGATGATATTGCCAATATCTTCCCAGTATGAACCCGAACCCGTGATAGTATCATTACCGTTAAAGCCAAATATCCAGTCATAATTGCCTGTACCATTCAGCGTATTGTTGCCATCCGTGCCACCGCTGACCTGGAACGTTATCTGGCTGATGTCCAATTGTGAGGCTCCGCCTATATCAAGCGTCTTCATCTTATTGTTCGTCAGCGTTGCGAAATTACTTGCGATCGCCACCTTGTCGGTCGTTCCCCGAATGCCGACATTCAACCAGCCAGAGGCACCACCAGAGGATTCTATATACAGGTCGGAATATTTAATGTCACTTCCGAAGCTAAGTGTATTGTTGTCCGTGTTAGTTTCTGTAATCGTATCCAGACCGTCACCCCGACTGAAGAGATAAATATCAGCGCCTCCTCCGCCATTTAATGCATCATTGCCCTTCCCCCCCTCGAAGGTATGGGCACCTGCGCCACCAGACAAGCTATCGTTATAAGCGGTGCCGACAATATTCTCAATGCCGATGTAGATATGCCCTTGAGCTAGCCCAGCAGATCCACTGCCTGGATTGGCCGTGTTTCCCGTGCTCAATATATTGAAGGCACCTAGATAAGCTGCAATTCCGGCCGTAGCTTCCGAGTAATCGACCGTGTCAGATCCTAAGCCGCCGTCATAAATGTCACCGCCATTCCATCCATTCGGCACAACGATTGGTTCATCCGAGTATGGATTATAGATCGTAGTAAAGCTTTGCGTAACGTTTCCACTCGCAGTCGCCACAATCCAATCATCACCTGCAAGGCCTTGAATATTATTTTGTGTGGCTGACCCTTTTAACTCATCGGATAGCTTAGATCCGCGCAAATTTTCTATGCTGCTCCAAGTGTCCCCTTCGGCATCGCCGCCAAAGGCTTTACCAGTTGTCATGTTAACTCTGACACCTTGACTAGAACTCTCATAGCTTGCTGTGTCGATTCCATTCCCCCCCTGAAGATCGTCGGTACCGACTCCGCCTTCCAAAACATCATTTCCGTCACGCCCGTTAAGAATATCGTTTCCAGCAAGACCCTTGAGGGTATTGGCCCCCACCGTACCGTATATAGTGTCCGCAAACTGCGAGCCCGTGCCGCTTTCAATATTGATAAGACCACTGCTGGTGAGCCACTGATTAGTCGCATTATTGTACACTTCCGCCAGACGTGAGGCGGGATTAGCTACCGTTGAATCAGCATTGCTATTCCAATCGGCAGGTCGAAGGTCAAGGTCGTAGCGCACGCCGACAGTAAAGCGCTCTGCGCTTATCGCATCACTGCTCGCGGCATCATCCGTGAAGTTGAAGTCACCGCCGCCCCAATACCAGTTCCATGATTGGTCGGCGACTAGGAGTAACGTATCGTTTCCGTTACCGCCAACCAGGACGTCGCCACCTGTCCCACCTACTAGGGTATCATTCCCGTCACCGCCTCGCAACCAATCCGCTCCGGACACGGCGGCAAGATAATCGTCCCCGCCTTCTCCAAAGAGGCTATCATTGCCAGAGCCGCCTATGACGATGTCGTTTTCCGTACCCCCGTAAATGGTATCGTTACCAGCGCCACCATCCAGCCAATCCCAGCCAGAACGACCATTAATCGTATCATTGCCTTGGCCGCCGATAAAGATATCATCACCTGAGAGGGATACGTTAACGTCGTCAATCGACACATCCGATGTGCGACCGCTGCGATCGATGACGTCATTACCTGTCGTGCTAGAACCGGAGGTGTTGTAGCCGACCTGAGACATGTTATCGATATAAACACTGTGGCCAGTATCTTCCCAGTTCGGCGTGGCTGCGCCTGCCACCACTTCCCGCGTCGTCGGACGTGTGAAGAAAGCATAAGGCTCGTTACCACCATTGCTGACGAGCCGCAGCATCACGCGACGATAAGCCGTTCCGGCGGGTGCTACTGACGTGCCACTCAGCAGATTGAAATTATTGATGTCCCCTTGATAGGCTCCACTCTCACGCGCAGCGCCGCCCATCTGCGCCCAGGCTAGGTGGTTCTTGTTTTCGTCCAAATACTGCACATACAGTTCTGCCCGTCCACGATGCTGGGCCGCATAGACACTGGATTCGTAGGTAACGCCAGCTTGCGAAGCAATAAGATCAGCGTATTGATCCACCACTTCACCATTCGTGATTCCGGCCATATGAGACCAGAGCACATCATTACCGGTACCCGACCAGTCCTGCATATTGACATTGCTGCTCCAGGCCGTAGTTGCATTGGTCGCCACATTCCACAACGCCGGTATAGCGCCAACGGCATTGAGATGCTTGAAGTGGCCGTCTTTTAGATCGTTACTGTCCGGCCCGGCTAGTGCTTGCGGCAAAATATTGAAGACGCCCGCCGTTGAACCAGGCGTTCTGACCGAAATGATTGCTCCTGCGGCACTATTCCATCGCGTGCGGAAACTACTTTCTTCGAAGTACCCTCCTGAACCACTGTTTACGCCCAAACTGCCGAGAAAGCCACCCAACCCTCCGTTGAAGTCAGAGATGGCAAACTGATCGAGTTTGAGCTCCGACGACCTCTGTAAGGTTACTATCCAAGGATTACTAACGGATTGAGCGGAGATAGACTTGAGTATCTTGTTGATATGCCAGCTACTTGGATTTGAAACTAAATTTTCACCAGCGGTTCTCAAAGCTGCGTCGATGTCTACTGCAGTTTGGCCGTTCCCTAAAGCCGTGTCGAATACATTTTTATATTTAGCGTACAGTGCCTTTTCTGCGTCCGTAAGACTGGCGTATGCGTCTTTAATATATGAATTAATCAAACCCGAGTTTAAGCGATAAGTGTAAAAATCTGCGGCAGTTGATAAATCCCCCATCAAAGAAATCAAATCATCCGATAAAGAAGATAAGATTGCACGCTTCAAAAAAATATCGCCGCCAACAATTTTTGTGCCTTTCACACCTTTTATGACCCCGTATTCTACAGCCTGATCGGCCGAGATTACGTCCTTTTTTACACCATTAATTTTTACATATAACTGATTTCCAGAATGGCCGTAAACTTGGGTCGTAGTATTTCCACTGAAGTTCGAGACAAATGACTTCTCGTTACCATGAGTTATTTGAATAATTAGCCCATTTAAGATATCACGAGCGGTGACAGCCATATTATTGACTAAATTCAAGCTTCCTCCGTTGGTGGTTGTGGCAGATCCCACCTCATAACGCGCATACGGAAGTTGCAATATTGTCTCCGCGGAGGCAGTTGGCACCTTTGGAGCTTTCCGCCCAAAGAGATTGCCGATCAATGCTCCAAGAATGACGCCAACGAAAGTTCCGATTCCAGGCATAATAAAATTGAATGCCAAAGAGCCAGCGTTGAGCCCCAATGAACCAGCGACGGCTCCAAACCCTAAGTGGCCACTTAGGGCCGCCAAACTTCCAACTGCCGAACCTAATGATGAAAGCACAGCGCCGGCTTGTGTCTTTGGTTGGACTATCAAAGAACCAAGTTTAGCCCCAAGAAAAGAGCCTATCGCTCCGACGGCGACGTTATTTAAGTTAGTTGTTGAAAGCTGGGCTCCTTCTTTGAAAGCGGTTTGACCAGAAAATCCCCAAAATGCATTTTGCCCCGCCGACAAATTGTTTAATACTTGAGTAACAACCGCCGACGATGTAGACGAGGCAACCGTAGAAAGCAGCTCGGCACCAAAACCTTTAATTCCTAGTTGATTGGCCAAATCAAGTGTGAGTGTCGAACTTAAAATTCCGACCCCACCACTCACAATATTAGCACCAAGGCCACCTGCAAAGTTATTTACGATATTGATATTTTCGCCTCGGAAGAAACTTCCAAAATCAGCCGCATTTCCGGACAACGCGATTGCAAGTCCTTTCCCAATTTGCCCCAATAAACTAGAATAAATTACGCCGCCGACCTTGTCATTACTTGAAATAAAACTGCTAAGTGCCGACCCAATTGCAGCACCATACCCGCCGTATACCTGAGCTACTTCGCTAAGCTGAATTCTATTAGTATCGAATTCAGTATACGCCTTCTTCTCAGATAGAGTAATGATATTGGCATCTCCGTTTGGATCAAGCGTGATCGATGCCAACGGCGTTACAGAGCCATTATCTTGCATTTTTGAAACTATTAATACTGATCCAGTCGCCTTTATTTGGCTACCACTTGCAAACGTGTAAGATTTCCGACCTGCTACTACCGTAGTGGTGCCATCTATATTCGTAGTTGCCGTATAATCCCGATTATTTGCCCGGTAATGCCACGCTCCATCTGTACCTATATAGGAGTCCTGGTATCCGCTTGTGGTAGGACTCTCGATTTGCACCGTTAGTATTATTTGTTTCCGATCATTCTGTACGACCGCGACAAAGGTGCCATCAGGGTTCTTGTGTCCGCGCAATGAATACCCGTTTTGGAGCTGAACAGAGTTCTGCATAATTACGGTTACTACGGTAATATCGCCATCGAGATAGGGGGGAGGGGCACTAGCCCAGGACTGAGTCGAAAACCATTGGTAATCATAGCGGTTTGTCAAATTAGTGATGACACCGCTTCCATCGTAATAAAGAAAAGCCCCCCTAACCGTCGCTGAGCCTTGCAAAATCTTACCATAGTACTGATAGGTATTGGTATGTGCCCCACTAGTTTCAGTATAAAAATTAGGAAATCCGGGCCTTTTAGCTTGAGCTAAAAGAGATTCATTTTTCATGATCTCCGCCGCGCGTTCCGGTGAGTTCCTATATCTAATATCTATATATTCGTCTCGCTTTTCTGGAGTCGCGTTCAAATATCTATTTCGAACAACAGCATCTGGGTTGTTGATATAAAAATCTTCAGCAGCCTTTACTGCCATCCCAGCAATAGAAATAGACGTGTCGGAATCAGCATTCGCCATATCTTGAAATAATTTAGTATAATTACCACTATATTGCTTTAAATTCAGAGGATCATCGTTTGGATGTTGAATTATATACTGCTTAACTAAATATATTGCATATCCAAATCTTATATTTCCCACACCTACATCCAACCCCATTGGATTTCTGGCATAAGACCAACCAAATTCTGATCTTCCATAGAAGTCGTCCTTTGGAACAACCGCTCCCGACTCAATGGCAGAAATATTGTTATTATAATAAGATTCCAGCATCGCCTGAGAGGTTGCGTAGCCGTCATGCTTTTGAATGTAACTTAGAGTATTTTGATCTCTACTTTCATCTATACTGTATCCAAGCGGAACCGCTACAGGTACAGGCCCAACATTTTTGTACCTATTATTTTGCGCACGATATTCCTCCATCATTGCGCCGGCTATCGCGGTGCTCCGGACACCTAGTACGGAAGCGACATAATTATATTGACTGCGATGTACTTGTACATAACGCAAATAAATCAATGAATTCGCAGGAACAAATTCCCACTGAGAGTTAAAGGCCATTTATGACACTCCTGCTGACGTTTGGTTACGGTCATGGCTATAAAGTAAGATCATTCTGAAAAAACGCTTGGGGATTGAACAGTTGCAGATAGCAAAAAACAAAAAATATACACAAAACGACAAATTCTCGAATTACTATAATTAAGTTTTTTTTCTTTGTGATTAGCAGTATAGGTATAAACAACAAATACAGAATAAAAATCAAAAACTGACCTGATATTGTTGGTAAAAATAATAACAAGCAATTTAACAAAACAGTTGTTAAGTGATCGAATTTTCCGCTAGAAGAATGGCCCTCTAAGTTTAAATTCCAACTAGCAAAAACGTATATTATACATATGACAATTATAATGCGGCACAAATTATTAATGAATCGCACCGTACGCGCTATTCTATCAATTGAGATTTGACTATCTTTGTATATTAATGGCATTTTTTGATTCTTCATTGTCTTTCCACGGTTGAAAGACTGTCTTGACTATACGTTTTTATCAGCGCATTTTTATCTCTAACGCTTGACAATATAAGATTTCTATCTTTACTAATACCGCTAAAACTAAGACTGTAAAAATCTCTAATCTTATCTTTCCCGTTTTCGCTTATAAGATAACCATAGATAACCAAATTATCAAAAGCGTATAGGTTACGGCTATAAGTTAAGCCTTCAAATCTCATAATTTTATAACCATGACTCGTTCCAATGGTGACGTGTCCGTTTGCGGACCAATCTTCGAGATACTTATCTGATACCAAGTCACCATAAGCATTCTTCACATCACTAACAGTTTTCAGACTATCAGTATCAATGCCCGATACTTCTTCCAAAAAGCAGCCAATTAGGTGAGCCGTCACTTTTCTATCATCAGCGGTTACTGGCGATGGAAGGCATTTAGCCTCAACGGTTCCAATAGTCGTGGCGCCCCTGGGAGGATATCCCGCAGGTATCGTCTCTGCTTGTGTCTGAGCGCCCCAACCTAAAGCCGACAAAGTCAACACAACGCTCAACTTTATTTTGCAGATTCCTACCGTCGATTTCTTATTTTTTTGATACAGGTATCTCATAGCCCCTACCTTTCTCTCCCTGCTTCGCTCGCCATCTTGGCGACCGGTGACCAGATGTAACCGATGATGGTTCGCTTACCCGTTACTATTTCAGCGGCAACGCTCATTCCCGATGACAGCCGCACAACCCTTCCGTTAAGTTTAATTCCATTTTGCAACAATTTTATTCTTGCGGGAAAAACAAGACCGCGTTTTTCATCGACGATGGCATCCGGCGAGAGTTCGCTGACCTCGCCTTCCAATGTACCGTAGCGGGTGAAGGGATAGGCTTCCAGCTTGATCACAACGCGATCATGGGCATGGACAAAACCGACATCCCGATTGAGAACAAGGGCTTCAACGATTAATTCCTCGCCGTCTGGAACAATAGTGACAATCGGTTTTCCGGATTCCACAACCTCACCCAAGGTTGTTACTGAGACCTGTTGTATCGTACCGGAGACCGGCGCCGTCATAGTTTGCAAGGCGCGCTTACGGTCGGCCTTGTTGAAGGCATCGCCGCGTGTTGCTGTCAGGCCTTCCGCTTCGGTCCGTTCCTGGGCGGCTTGTGTGACGAACTGCTCGCGTAATTCAGCCGCGTCACTGTTGAGCGAAGCCATTTGCGCATGCGCCTCGTCCATACGGGCGCGTTGTGTCGCGATATCCTGTTCGGCCGTGATGATAGCTTGCTGAAGTTGAAGAACCTTCTGACGCGCCCCGAAGCCTTTGGCTTCGAGCACCGTCTGATCGTCGAACTGGCTTTGCAGAATGGGCAATGTGCGTTGCAGTTTTGTGATCTCTGCTTGTGAGGCACGCATCGACGCCTCGGCGCCGATCCGGCGCTCCATGATCGAGCGGCGCTTAGCCTCATAGGCGGAAATACGCGCCGCCACCAGTTGGCTTTCGGCCTGAACGGCCATAGCAGCAGAGCCTTCGGGAGGCGCCAAGGCCGCTCCCCTGCCCGCCGCGTACGACAACAGAGCATTGGAGCGCGCCAGCACAAGTCCAGCGGTCGAAAGCTCCGTAACGGCACTTTCGGCATCGGCGTCGGTCATGGTCGGATCGAGTTCGATCAGCACCTGCCCGGCGGTGACGTGCTGCCCTTCACGCACCGCAATCGTGCGAACGAGGGCCGGCTCAAGAGCTTCCACAGAGCGCAGCCGACCAGTCGGGACCAGGCGACCTTCGGCGATGGCCACCATTTCAACCTTGGCCAGACATGACCACAATAGTGCGGCGAAGGTCACCGCGATGATCGACCAAAGGATGGCGCGGCCGATCGGCGACGGTGGGGTTTCAGTTACCTCTAAGGCGGCCGGCAGGAATTGTGTTTCAATTCGGTTGGTGCGCTCAATACCCCGGCGCAAGCTTTCGGCCTTCCAGGATTCGGCCAGAACACGGATGTGCTTCTTCAGGCTCATGCGTCCAGCCCCCGCATCTGGGTATGCCACAGGCTGGCGTAGCGCCCGCCAGCCTTCATCAGGCTGTCGTGGGTGCCAGTCTCGGTGATGTCGCCGCCCTCCATGGTGACAATACGGCTGGCCATGCGGATGGCCGACAGACGGTGAGCGATAATTAGGACGGTACGTCCCTTGACGATCGATGCCATATTCTTTTGCAGGATCGCCTCGGATTCTGCATCAAGTGCCGACGTTGCTTCATCAAGAATAAGGATGCGTGGATTTGTGATCAGTGCACGGGCAATCGCAAGGCGCTGTCTTTGCCCCCCGGATAGGTTGGAGCCACGCTCTTCGAGAAGTGTATCGTAGCCCTCCGCCATCTCCAGAATGAACTCATGGGCGCCTGCCATTTTGGCGACCGCAATGACTGCCTCCATGGGAAGGGACGGATCGGCCAGAGTGATGTTGTCACGTATCGTGCGGTTGAAGAGCAGGTTTTCCTGCAAGACGACGCCGACCTGACGACGGAGCCACGCCGGATCGACTTGAGCGAGATCCACGCCGTCCACCAATACGCGCCCGCTCTCAGGTACATAGAGGCGTTGGACAAGCTTGGTCAGTGTCGATTTGCCGGAACCCGATGGCCCGACAATCCCCAGGACTTCACCAGGGATTACTTGCAGCGAAACCCGCCGGATGGCCTCGCGTCCTCCCGGCTTATAGCGGAATGTCACATCATCAAAATCGATCTGGCCTTCGATACGTGGCAGCGCGGCACGCGAAGGCGAGAACTGTGCTTCCGTTGGCGTATTGAGGATGTCGCCAAGCCGGTCGACACCAACGCGGGCTTCCTGGAATTGTTGCCATAGGCCGGCCAGACGGAGCACTGGCTCGGCCACCCGACCGGCCAGCATATTGAAGGCCACCAGTTCCCCCACCGTCATTTTGCCACTTAGGGCAAGCTTGGCGCCAACAAAGAGGATCAGGACTGTTGAGGCCTTATTGATCAACTGGATCGCTTGCCCGCCCCAAATATTGAGCTGGGCGGCCTTGTAGCCGGACTTGACGTAGGCCGCCAGCAAACGCTCCCAGCGCGTCTGCATCTGCGGTTCGACGGCCGAGGCCTTAAGAGTTTGGATGCCAGAGACGCTTTCTACCAGAAACGCCTGACTTTCAGCGCCCCGCGCAAACCGCTCTTCGATGCGTTTACGCAAAGGCGTCGTGATAAGGCCAGCCGTCAGGGCATAGAGCACAATGCAGATCAGCACGATCAACATTAGCCAGGGCGAATAGAACCACATCACCACAAGGAAGATGGCCGTGAACAGAAGATCGATGATCAGTGTCACAGATGACGACGTGAGAAACTCCCGGATGGTATCGAGTTCACGGACACGCGCGATGGTATCACCTACCCGGCGCGCCTCGAAATAGGCCATGGGAAGGGCCAGCATATGACGATACAGCCGCGCGCCGAGTTCGACATCGACACGGCTCGTTGTATGGGTGAACAATGACGCACGAAGTCCGCTCAACAGCGCATCGAAGATCGTGACGGCCGCCAGGCCGAGCGCTAAAACGTCAAGCGTCGTCAAGCCTTGATGGACCAGCACCTTGTCAATGACGACCTGGAAGATCAACGGTGTCGCCAACGCAAACAATTGCAGGGTCAGCGAGGCCGCCAGGACTTCGCCGAGCAGCCCCCGGTACTTGACAAGCGCCGGGATGAACCAAGTAACGTCGAACTTGTTGTTCGAGGATAGCTCCGAGCGCGTCGTGATCAGCACGGCTTCACCCGACCATATTGCCGAGAGTTCGCTGAGCGGCAGGGTGGTCGGTGCCTCGTTAGGTCGCTGAATGAGTACTTGTCCGTCATGGACACGCGCCAGAATAAAGAAATCACCCCCATGCCCGCAGGCAATAACCGGCAGCGGCGCATCTTGCAGTCGGGATAAAGGCAGTCTGGTGAGTTTGGATCGGGCACCGAACTTACGCGACAATAGGACAAGATCTCCGGCGTTTGCCACACCGTCCTTGCCTAGCGCATGTTTTAGTTGACCGGGGTCAGCACTTATCTGGTGAAAGCCCAAAAGCAACACGAGACACAATAGCCCCCTGTCAAGGCCGACATTTTCCCCATCCATATAGTACCCACCCTAAAGCCCACAGGACTACTAAAGAGCCAGCATTGCAATTACAAGATGAATTTTATAACAGTTTTGCAACAAACCGACATTCTAGACTTCTGTTTCGGTCCTATCATACGGACATTCAGTGCTCGCCGATCCAAGCTGAGTAAGGAAATTTTTCATTTTAGGATTAGTGAAATCCGTATGGGCCTCAAGTCATCGGACGCACTCTTAAAGAGCATTTCTGTAACTGTGCCGTCTTCCTGCGGTGATTATGCCCCAAGAGATGGTGTAATTGAGCGCCTGGCATCAATCACTTCCGGATAGGGCCTGATATCGCTCAGTTCGCCACTGCTGGCATGCTGAGGAGTGGACCATCGCTCATCTGAGCGATGGTTTCAAGTGTGATGTAGCGTCCGCGCTGAACCACCCACTCGTCGTTCTGTTCGAAGAAGATTGCGCCGACCAGTCTGCGCTCCCTACATCTGTGTTTCAATCGATCAGCCGTGATCAGGCCTGACTTTCACCGCACACCTCTGAGTCTGCCCAGTCCTCAACGCCGCTAGCCGGCATTGTGCAAGACCTGCCTCGTTCTCCACGCCCAGTTGCGCATTGGCCATCACCGCCTGCCATTCAGCCGCATCCGTCGCATACATTATCGCGGCGCCGGCCTCCCAGCGAGGTTTACCCATAACTGCTGCTGCAACGTGGCTGTCGGCGTCAAATGGCAAAAGCCGTGGCAGGAACAGCAACAACAGCGCACCTACGACCATGCCTGCGCCACCAGCTACCGCCACGTACCGCCTATAAATGTGCCGGTCATTGATGTTCCTGGTAATACGTTCAAGCGCTGACGCGGCATAATCGAACCGCTGCGCTTTCTGGTCGCATGCCTGGGCCGACGCTTTTACAAGGTCTGTACCTGCGCGCTCAAACGCGTTGATACCTTGCTTCAGAGCCGGCGAGGCCTCCAATGCCTCCAGACGCTTGGCGACAACAACACCTATCTGCTTCAGTTGAGCCAGGTCCGCTGCAAAGTCAGGCTTGGCCTGCAAAGCCTCGATCTGGTCGAACAAGGCCTCGACGCCTTTACGGATCGTCTTAAGTTCAGTCGTTGTCGCCGTATTGCGCCGGTCAATGGACTTGCGAAGCGCCTCAAATGCCTTGGCTGCCTCGTCAACATCGTTTTCGCCGCCCACCGGTGCCATCTCGTCTACCATTCTATCCCCTCCTACAATCCTAAGCCCCGATCACGGTCGCGGTCGCGCTGGATCGATCGTTCCAGCTCACGACTGATGCTGTCCTGACCGCCAGCCTTGGCGAGCCCCAGTTCCTTACGCCGATTTCGCAGCAAGGACTCCACCTGAGGATCGCGGGCTATCTCTTTGGCCGTGTCGCGCATGGCCCTCTCCACGGGCGCGCGGGCCTCGTCGTGCTGCCAGCCCTGCAAGCTCTGCTGGCGAGCGCTCAGCGACTGCCACCGATCCACTAAGCGCTGGGCCCGCACATGCGGGTCAGCTAAGGCTTGGCGCTCCTGCGCCATGCCCGTGATCAGGGTCTGGGTTCGCGCCTCACCCGACAAATCCATCATGGCTTGCCGCATGGCAGGGTTATGCCGCAGGGCCGACTCCATAACCCCGGCCGTACCGGGCTGCGCCTGATCCAATGACCGGGCAGCCTCGTTCAGCGCCTGCTTCTGACCTTCGAGGATCGGCAGGCCATCACGTCGCATTCTGGCGGCATCGCTATAGGCGCGAGCATATCGGTCCGTCGCCTTCTCCAACGGTGATGTGCCGCGTCTGCCGGACCTTTTGTCAATGATATCCCTGTTTAGGTCGTTGTCACGCTCCGGGGCATTGGCCTTCAGCTTCAGGCCGGCAAACATGCTGCGCTTCTTCGCCGGTTGAGATGGCTCGTTCGATCTATCGGGCTCTACTTCCTTGTCGCGCACGTGGCCCGGCGGCTGGCGCTCCACCGGATAGACGATATCGCTGTCGATGCCACGCCGCCTGGCAAAGGCCTCAGTGTCCCTGACCTGCTGGCCGGTGTCACGACGGCAACCGTCGCGGTCGACATAGTCCAGAACCGTCTCCTTGGCGCCTGAGCGGCCAAGGCGGGACTTCAGGGCGTCGATGTCGGCGAACTGATCCTCACCAGCGTACAGGGTCGCTATGTCCTTGTGCCGGGTCATGGCGACATAGGTCATGTGCCGGTCCATCGTCTCAGAGGCCAAGACATACGCCCGGTCTACCGTCGCGCCCTGGGTTTTGTGTATGGTGGTGGCATAGCCATGATCGAACGTCTTGTACTCCGTGGCATCGATCGCCACGGCCCGGTCACTGCCATCCAGCCGCGTTAGGAGGCGGCCACGCTCGACGGCTTCGACCGTGCCAAGTGTGCCGTTCTTCACATCCATGTCGCGGTTGTTTTGCAGAAAGACGATCCGGTCGCCCGCTGTAAAAGCGCGCTCACCGTTCTCAGTCTTGTAGGCAAGCTCATGGCCTTGCAGATGCCCCCTACCCTTCAGTTCCTCGCGGATGTCTTCATTGAGCGCGTGAACATCAACCCGGCGATGCGCCATGGCCGCCCTGCTGCCATCCGGTCGCGCCTCAACGTCATCGACATAGTCACGCACCAACCCCGCGCGCGCCGCCTCCTGATCGTCCTTCAGATGGACGTGGCCGCGTTTCTCATAAGCCGACAGCCCCTCTTCGGTCCGCTCCGTGGCGAAGGCGCGCGAGGCCTCTTTCTGCCAGTCCTGCCGCTGGCGACGTATATCCTCGACAGAGGCATAACCAACCTCTTCGGCAATGGCCCGGAAAGGCGCCCCTGCACCTATGGCCTGAAGCTGCTCATGATCGCCAACCAGCACGAGCTTGGCGCCAGTGCGTTCGGCCTCCGACACAAACTTCGCCAACTGCCGCGATCCCACCATGCCGGCCTCATCAATGACCATGACATCGCGCGATCCAAGCTGGGCGGTGCCCATCTTCCAGCGCATCTCCCATGACGCCAGTGTACGCCCTTCGATGCCGGCGCTCTCCTCCAGACCGGCGACGGCCTTGCCCGCCAGTGCCGCCCCATGGACGGTGTAGCCCTCGGCTTCCCAGGCCTCCTTGGCAGCGGCAAGCATGGTGCTCTTGCCGGCACCCGCGAAGCCAACAACCACAGACACCTGTTGATCGCCAGTTATGTGGCGGACGGCGTCACGCTGCTCCTCGCTCATCCCGACGTCTTGCATCAGGCGCGCGCGCTGATCGGCGGCCAGGTCATCCGGCAAGCCGGCAGCGACGCCACGCCGTATCGCATCGCCCTGCCGGTCAATGGCGCGATCGACATGCCTATCCTTGACACCATGACTGGAACGTCCGGACATGGCCGAGACGTCGCGTGCCATGCCAGTTTCCAGGTCGATCATTTCCTTCGTCGAATAGCGAATGCCGTCAGGTCCGTCAGAGATCCGCACCAGTTCGTCTGACGCCATGACTTTTGAATAGAGAGCCTGGTACTCAGACGGGTCGTCATTGATGTACCTGTGCAGCGT
>NZ_AQWM01000044.1 GCF_000376105.1 Asticcacaulis benevestitus DSM 16100 = ATCC BAA-896 | reverse complement strand
AACGACCAGAGAAAGCACCAGGCTCTCGACTACAAGACCCCGAGGCAAATTTTTGAAGCGGGCCGCGCCTGTGGATATGTGCATAACGCAAGCGCGTTACACACATCCCCACAGCCTCAACAGCAAGAAAGGGATTCAATCGATCAAGGAAAGATGGTAGCCTGAAACACCGACATTCTGGCAAAATCGCCAGCGACAATTAACCGGCAAGACTCTCTATCTTAAGTCAGCCCACTTTCTGTCCAACTGACGGGGTCCACCTAAGTCGGGCCGCCGCGCCATGGGGCTCATCCGATGGAAAAAGCCGGCATAAGCATCTGGAATTACAGCGCAAGGTCGCATAGGCTGACGGTACCGGCTGTATGCCTTGCCTGATGTCAGGGCTGGCCGGGACAAGAGGGGGACGATGAATATTCTTTCAAAATTATTCGGCGGTAAGGGCAACGTTGGAAACGGCGGCGACGACAATCCCAATGCCGCTGAGGTTTCGGCCCGCATTGCCAAACAATTCGAGAAGCTCAGCAAATATCAGGCGGGCCTGGACAAGGCGATCGCCGCCTATGTCGCCAGAGGCGCCGGGGGGGGCGTCCTGTCGACCCTGTCGACTCATGCCGCACAACAGCAATGGCGCAGTGGTGGCATGTCCTGGCCGGTGTCGCACAATTACAAGGAGGTGTTCAAGCCGGCCCTGGAATGGGGCGACGACCAGCTGGCCAGGCTGGGCGACGTGCTGGCGGCGCTCAACCCCCTGGCCGGGCAGAAGTGGGGGGTGATCGGCAGCGATGCGTCGCCCGACTGGTTGCGCTATGCCCTAGCTGTCCGCGCCGAGCACAACCGCAAGGTCTGCAACATGGAGGCGCTAGCGCGCCTGGCGGCTGTCCGCGGTCTGGGCATCGACGTCCTGACCGACATCGTCTTCGGCCCGAACCCGGTGGCCTACGGCAATACGCATTGCGTCGACCTGTTCGACGGCGTCGACCAGTGGCTGAAGGCCAACGCCGCCGCTATCATGGCAAGTGCATCGCAACTGGCCGCCCAGCCGCGCGCCCAGCTGATGACAGCCATCGGCCGCTTCGGCCAAACCGAAACCTATCTCGACCTCCTGATGGACGGTGCGGTATCGACTGCGAAGACCGTAAAGGAAGCAGCGCAGGCGGCGCTGACGGGGGCGGACGGCGGCCGTTTGTCGGACCTGCTGCGCCAACGCTATGCGGGTGGTGCAAACGGCATACGCACAAAGCTGGTGGCCTTTGCTGCGCGCGCCTTGGGCGATGACGCCCGCCCGCTGTTGCAAGACTGGCTGTTGGCCGAAAGCGCACCCAAGGTCAAGCTGGCGCTCGAAAGCGCGCTCGGTGGGCTGCAGGCTGCCGCACGAGCAGAGGACGGCGATAGCGAAGCCGGGTACCTCGCGCTAGACGGATCGACCGTTGATATCCCGCCTGTGCCGGCCGCACCCGACGCACCGCCATTGCCGCAATCTGTGATCGACTTGCTCAAGCCGTCGATGGCTAGCTTTAACGCCGCGCTGGAAAAGTCGAGGCATGAGGCGACCAAGGAGAAATGGCACTGGAGCAAGAGCTTCACGCCCGTGGGCAGCGAGGCGCTGCGCGCGATCAAAGAGGCGGCCGAAGGCGGAAAATCGCGCCAGTCCGACGACAAGACCTACCAGTGGATGCAGATCCACGTGCCTTTCGACAAGTCGGGCATAGAGGCCTTCCTTTCGTCGCCATCCCTGACCCTGCGCCATATCGTCAATCTCTATATATGGAGCACGCGCGGCAACCTGTTCTGGGCATTCAGTTCCTATATCAACGGCCCGATCGGCGCTGAATTGCGCCACCGCGTCGCTGGCGGTGGGGATCTGCGCATGCTACAATCCATTTGGACTTCCGACGATGCCATCGTCGAGCATTTAACCAGCCGCTGGGGCAGTTCGATCGAGAATATCGACGCCGACCGCCTTTGGCCGCTGGTGGCGCAGCATTTCGACCATCTGGAAGAGGCGCTCGGTTTCCGGCCCCAATCGGGCAAGGAGCCGATGAATGTCGGCCCGGCCCTGGAACTGCTGGCGACGTTGCCCAAGGTGCCGCAACGCTTCCTGATGCCGCTGATGGCGATGGCCACAAGTACGCGCAAAGGGCCGCGCACCGACGCCCGCAAATTGCTGGCGGGGGCACCGGGTATAGACGGCCTTATAACCCGCATGCTAGAGGACGGAAAACAGGAGGTGCGTTCTGGAGCCGCCGAATGGCTGGCGCAACGTGGTGCCATCAGCGAAATACCCGCGCTGCGCAAGGCGCTGAAATCCGAAAAGAGCGATGTGGCCCGAGCGGCCCTGATCACGGCTCTCGAACGTCTGGGCGATGACGTGTCCGACGTCTTCGACCCCATCCGCATGAAGAAAGAGGCGGAAGCAGGCCTTGCCAAGACAACAACCAAAGGCCTGGAGTGGTTCCCGTTCGACGTCTTGGTCGCGCTGAATTGGCGAGACGGGATGGCGGTCGATCCCGTGCTTGTGCGCTGGTGGATCGTTCTGGCGGTAAAGCTGAAACAGCCGGGCGGCAACGCCCTTATGGACCTGTGGCTCGATCGGCTGGCGCCCGGTAACGCGCACCGGCTGGGGCTGCTGGTGTTGAGCGCCTGGATCGCGCAGGATACGCGTACGTGCACCCTCGACGAAGCCAATGCCTACGCTGAATCGACCGTCGACGCGGCGCTGCAGCAGAATGTGCAGTACGCAAAGCAGTGGCCGCAGTCGGCCAGCTACTTCATCACCGATCGCGAAAAGCTGTTCGCCCAAATTCGCACCAGCAAGCTCAACACCTATCTCGGCAGCGCTGCCGACAGCAAAGGCGTGCTGGGATTGACCACGCGTGTAGACGGCGCCGATACGGCCAGGCTTTGCCGCGCCTTCCTCAAGAATCATGGCTCGCGCGTTTCGCAGGCCAAGGCGATGCTTGACGCGCTGGCCGCCAATCCGTCGCCGGCCGCGATCCAGGTCGTATTAGCCACGGCAAATCGCTTCAAAGCCAAGACCGTCCAAGCCCACGCTGGGGCGCTGATCGAAGACATCGCGGCGCGGCGCGGCTGGACGACCGAGGAACTCGCCGACCGCACCATTCCAACAGCAGGCCTCGACGAAACCGGAGCCGCCGACCTCGACTGTGGACTTGATCGCACCTATCGCATGGTGCTCGATGCCACGGACGCCCTTGTCCTGCTCAATGCCTCGGGACAGCCTGTCAAGGCCCTGCCAGCCGCGCGAGTCGATGAGGAAAAGCCGCTGATCGAAGAGGCCAAGAAGTCACTTGCGACCGCGCGCAAAGAGATCAAGCAGGTCATACCGGACCAGAACACGCGCCTGCGTGAAGCTATGTGCCTGGAACGTAAGTGGTCCACCGAGGATTGGCAGCTCTATGTGCTGGGGCACCCGCTCGTCGCACGCTTGGCGCGGCGGTTGGTATGGATGGGATTGGATGCCGACGGCAAATGCATGGCGACCTTCCGGCCGCTGGATGACAACAGCCTTAGCGACGCCGACGACAACCGCGTCGATGTCTCGCGCTTCACGGCAGTGCAGCTTGCGCACAGCCGCCTGGTCGACGCTGCAACGGCCGGGGCATGGCAGACCCATTTGGCGGATTACGAGGTCTCGTCCCCATTCTACCAGTTGGGGCGCGACTTGCCGGCCTTTGATCCCGCTGCCAAGGATGACAAGTTAGTCAACGACCGCCGTGGCTGGATGATCGAGACCTTCAAGTTGCGCGGCGCCGCCGACAAGCTGGGCTATACTCGCGGCCAGGCCGAGGACGGCGGTGTATTCTTTACCTATGAACGCACCTATCACGCCGCGGGCCTTGTAGCGCTGATCCATTTTTCCGGCAGCCCGCTGCCTGAGGAGAACCTGCCGGCCGCCCTGCAGGAACTAACCTTTGCGAAACTGCGGCGCAATAGCGGCTGGCACGGCGCGCCGGTACCGCTGGACGACGTGCCGCCAGTACTGCTGGCCGAGACGCGGCAGGACCTCTACGACATTGCCGCCAAGGGCACCGGCTTCGATCCGGAGTGGGAGAAAAAGACACCATGGTAGCCGACACTGCCCTGCGGGCCTCTGCCGAAGCGCGGTATGCCGACGAACTGGTGCGCCTCAAGGCTGCCGACGACGGCCGCCGTCCCGCCGGCTGGAGTTTGAGCGCCCGCGCTGTCCGGAAATTCATCTTAGGCGACGAGGCCCTTAGGGTGTCGCGGAAGTTCTACGGCGACGATCCGCTGGTCGATCGCGCCATCGTCAGCCTGATGAGCCATCAGGGCCTGATGCTGGTGGGCGAGCCGGGCACCGCTAAGTCCATGCTGTCGGAACTGTTGACAGCCGCGGTCAGCGGACAGTCCGGGTTGGTGGTCCAGGGCTCGGCAGGAACGACCGAGGATCACCTGCGTTATGCCTGGAACTATGCGCTGCTGCTGGCCGAGGGGCCGAGCGAACGGGCCCTGGTGCCGTCGCCCGTGCTGACCGCCATGCGCGAGGGCCGCATCGTGCGTTTCGAAGAAATAACGCGCTGCCCGCAGGAGGTGCAGGACGCGCTGATCTCCATCATGTCGGAAAAGACCCTGGCCATACCGGAGCTGGGGGCGGACCGGGCCGTCCAAGCGCGGTCGGGCTTCAACGTAATTGCCACAGCCAACCTGCGCGACCGCGGTGTCCATGACATGTCGAGCGCACTCAAACGCCGCTTCAATTTCGAGACGGTGCGGCCGATCGAAGACCCGGCGTTTGAGCGCGAGCTGATCCTGAAGCAACTGAGCGAACGCTTAAGCGCTGCCGAGGTTACGGTCAGCGGTGAAACCGAAATCGCCGAACTGCTGGTCCAGACCTTCCAGGATCTGCGCACCGGGCGCACGCGCGATGGCATTGCGCTCAACCGCCCCGATGCCGTCATGTCGACGGCCGAGGCGGTCAATGTGCTGCATGCGGCCGCGCTGGACGCCGCCTATCTCGACGACGGCCGCGTCACCGGCCGGCACGTCGCCAACCAGATCCAGGGTGTGATCCTCAAGGACTCGGCCGAGGACGGCAAGCGCTTCAAGTCCTATGTCGACCACATCGTCAAGGAACGCGCCGGTCGGTCGGGGCCATGGCGCGACTTCTACCAGGCGGCCCGCGCGCTTAAGCTGGTTTGATGGCGACGGACATATACGATCCGGAGCGCGATCTCTACGTGGTGCCCGTGCGGCACCACAGCCCGGCCTGCGCCGCGCATTTGGCCGCGCTGATCGGCACGGTTCAACCGGGCGCCATCCTGATAGAAGGGCCCTGCGATTTCGATCCCCTGATTCCGCTGCTGGGCAATGCTGGGACAGTCCCCCCTGTCGCCGTCGTCGCGGTCGACGAACGCAAGGGCGAGGACGGAGGCAGTCGCGTCGTCAGCTATTTTCCCTTTTGCGCCCATAGTCCCGAATATGTCGCACTGACCCTGGGGACCGAGAGGGGGCTGCCGGTCGCCTTCATCGACCTGCCGATGTCGCATCGCGTAATGCGCGACGACGACGACGCCCGGGCACCCCAGTCGGAGGATGAGAAGCGCCTGACCAGCAACGATTATGTGCGCGCCTTGTGCAGGCGATTGGGCTGCCGCGACGGCAACGAGGTCTGGGACCACCTGTTCGAAACACAACTGCATCTGACCGACTGGAGATCCTTCTTTGGCGGCGTCGCCACCTATTGCGGCCATATCCGTGCGTGCACTGATCCGGCGCAGATGGAGGGGGACGGGACATTGGCGCGCGAAGCCCAGATGCGCGGCCTGATCCGCGATACCCGCCACCGGATCAAGGGGCCGATCGTCGCCGTGGTCGGCGGGTTTCACGCCTCGCCTCTGCTCGACAGGCGGGACGGCGAGGTTGTGAAGGCAAGTGGCGGGCGAGCCTATCTGGTGCGTTATGGCCACCGTCAGCTCAACGCGCTCACCGGATATCGGGCGGGCCTGCCGCTCCCGGCCTATTACGAAGGCCTTTGGGCGCGGCGGGCGCAGGGGCCGGACCTTTACGCTGACTGTGCTGCCGACCTGGTGACCACCTTCGCTGCTCATGTGCGCAACCGTATTCCGGGCTTCACGCCCTCCTTGCCGACCGTAGGTTCGGCGCTGGAAAACGCCCACCTTCTGGCGGAGCTTCGCGGGCGCCCCGGTCCTCTGCGAGACGACCTGCTCGACGCCTGCCGTTCTGCCTTTCTCAAGGGCGAGGATAGCGGAGACGCGGCGCCGGTCATGAGCGAGTTAATGGCGTTTCTCACGGGGAGTGCGTTGGGCGACGTGCCGCCGTCGGCCGGATCGCCGCCCCTGGTCGAGGCCGCCAGGTCGCGGGCACGGTCATTGGGATTTACGCTCGACGACGGCGAACGGCGCAATCGCGATCTTGACCTTTACCGAAAGGCTCGCCACCGAGACGCCAGCCGCTTCCTACACGCCATGACCTTCCTTGAAACGGGTTTTGGCCACCGCACAGCCGGTCCCGACTTCCGGATCGGCGTAGACCTCGACCGGCTGCATGAAATCTGGTCCGTTGCATGGTCGCCATCTGTCGAGGCTCGGCTAATCGAACTGGCGACGGACGCAGACACGGTTGAAGGTGCCGTAGCGGTGGCGGCACGCCGACGACTGCGAGATCTCGAAACACAAGGGCAGGGCAACAATGCGTCGGCCGCCATCGACTTGTTCATCGCGGCCTGCCAGGCGGGTATCGCCGCCGAGACGGGCCGCATTCTGCCCTTCATTGCCGACCAGGTGGCGGGCGACAGCGAACTCAAAACCGTGGCCGGCGCCCTACGCAATCTGGTGCAACTCTGGCGTAATGCGCCGGCGCTGGGGCTAGGCGAACGAGGTGACATCGAAAAGCGGCTGGGCGACGCCTGGCGACGGGCATTATTCCTGCTGCCCAATATTGCCAGCTTCGGCGAAGACCAGGTGTCGGATGCGCTCAGCGGGTTCGTGACGCTGCGTGAGGCCGCCGAACTGGCGGCCGGGCAGATTCCAGGCATCGCATCAGGTGATTTCGACGATGCCGCCGTGGCACTGCTCGGCGCCGATCTAAATCCGGCGCTGGCCGGCGCTGTATCGGCGGTGGCGCTGCTCGGCGGCCATGCCGATGCCGCCTGGCTGGGGGCGCGTCTGCGCGGCGATCTTGCCGGAGCCTACGGCGATGCGCGCGACCGGGTGGCCTTCCTGCGCGGGGTGATCACAGTGTCGCGCGAACTCCTGTGGTCGGTCCCCGAACTCGCAGCGACGATGGATGAGGTGCTGGACGCGGTCGGCGCCGACGATTTTCTGGCCCTTCTGCCGCATATGCGCCTTGCTCTTACCGGGCTTGATCCGCGCGACATCGACCGGCTGGCGCGCACCGTGGTGAACAGTCGCGGCGGTGACGCGGCGCGCATCACCGAGGCCTTCGCAGTCACCGAGGCTGAGATGGCGGCCAACATGGCGCTCGACCGTGCCGTCGCCGCGCGGCTGGCGGAAGCGGGGGTGACATGACGGACGAGGCCGAGGTCCTGCGGCGCTGGCGCATGGTGCTGGGCGGCTATGCCCAGCCTGCCCTCGACGGCGTGCGGCTGAACGCCCAAGATGCACGTGCCGACCGGGCGCTCGACTATCTTTACGCCCGCGAACTGGAAGGCCGGGGCCTCAAGCGCGGCAAGGACCGGAAGGGATCGCTCGATCCCAGTCAGTTGACGGCGCTCGGCTGGCTGGCCGAGGTCCGGGCCTTGTTCCCACAATCGGTGCTGGAGACCGTCCAGGCCCATGCCATCGACCGCCTGGGCATGAGCGAGCTCCTCAGGGACCCGGCGTTGCTGGGAGCGCTCGAACCCAATCGCGACCTTCTCAAGGCGCTGATATCGTTCAAGGGGCGCGCCAATCCGCAGGTCCAGGACAAGATTCGAGAGATTGCCAGGAAGGTGGTCGAGGAAATCCTTCAGCGCCTGCGCCCCCGGGTCCTCCAGGCCCTGTCGGGCCACGTCAACCGCTCTCGCCGCAGCCCACGCAAGTCGATGCAGAATTTCGACTGGCGCGCCACCATTCGCGACAATCTTAAAAACTACGATACCACGCGCGGCGTCATCGTCGCCGACCGTCTGCGGTTTTTCGCCCGCAGCGAACGCCGCATGCCGTGGCGGATCATCCTTTGCGTTGACCAGTCGGGATCTATGCTCGACTCGACTCTATTTGCGGCGGTCATGGCGGCCATCCTAACTGGACTGCCGTCGCTCGACGTCAAGCTGGTCGTCTTCGACACCAGCGTGGTCGATTTGTCCGCGGAGGCACACGATCCGGTCTCGGTCCTGATGTCGGTGCAACTTGGAGGAGGAACCGACATCTGTCGCGCCGTCACCTATTGTGAACAATTGGTCGAACAGCCTACGCGGACCGTCTTCGTCCTGCTTAGCGATTTCTGTGAAGGCGGGCCGGTGTCACCGCTGCTTGCCGCGGTGCGCCGGCTCAACGCGGCCCGGGTTAAGTTGATCGGCCTGGCGGCCTTGGGCGAGGGCGCAACGCCGGAATACGATCGCGCGACCGCCGAACGTCTGCAAGCAGCGGGTATGCAGGTCGCGGCGCTGACGCCTGACCGCTTCGCCGATTGGCTGGGGCAGGTGATAGCATGATCCCGGCCGGTCTTGCTGCGGCCCTTGCCGCCTTCGACGAAGCGGCCCTGATCCTGGTGGCCAACAAGGGGCTGGTACGTCGCGCCGCACGCGATGTCGAGGCGGGGCTGGCTGTGGTGCAGGAGGGCAGTGCTGACGCCGTGACCGTGGAATGCGACGGGGACACCGTCAGGCTCGACCGGCGGGGGCCGTCCTTCGCCAGTTGTACCTGCCCGGCGCCCGGCGTGTGCCGTCATCGCCTGGCCGCCGTCCTCGTCGTCCAAACGCAGGCGATGCCAGACCCGGCGGAGAAGGAAGGGCTGGGCGTGGCCAGTGATATTGCGGCCCTGCCGCTGGAGGCCTTAAGCAAATGGGCTGGAAAGGCGGCCTGGCGTGCCGCCTGCGAACTGGCCGCGGCGGGCGCTGAGGTGGCTCCGGACGGCGGGGGCTTCACGGTTATCTTTCCAGACGAAGGTTTCCTCGTTCGCATCCTGCCGGGCCAGGGCCTTGATGGCATGGTGTCCAAGGCCACGGCGGCCGCGCGCAAGGCTTTTCATGCTGCGGCCTGGCTGGTGGCAAGGGCGCATCTCGGGTTGGGAGCGCCGCCCGACAGCGAAGCGCCAGCGGGAGCGACAACCGAAGTGCCCGGCGCAATGCCTGGGTTTCTGGACACCGTAACGGAGACGTTGGAAGATGTCGTACGTCTGGGCTTCAACCTGGCGCCGGAGTCGCTGGAAGAGCGTCTCTTTCTGCTGTCGGTTTCGTCGCGTGCAGACTCCTTTTCTCGGCTGGCTGCGATGTTGCGCACCCTCTCCGCCCACGTGCGCAGTCGCAGGCGGCGGGATTTCACATCTGACCCTGACGGGTGTCTCGAACTTCTGGCCGACACCTTTCTTCTCGTTTCAGCCTTGCGCGGCGTCGACGAATTCACTTCCGCCGAACGCAGGGATGCGTTGTTCGGGCGTGCGCGCCGCGATTATATCGCCACGGCCGCGTTGGAACTGACCGGCTGCGGAGCCGAAATATGGACCACACCGGCCGGTGCGCGCGGCGTCACCGGTTACTTCTACGACGCGTCCTCCGATCGCTGGCTGACGGCTAGCCTGGCTCGCGGCGCCAATCAGGATCCTGGCTTCGATCCCGTCCGCGCCTATGAAAAGGAAAGCCTGTGGAGCGGCAAGACCGTCCATGAGCTTTGCCACGCCGAGGTGAGGCTCCACAAGGCGCAGGCCTCGGACGATGGCCGGCTGTCGGCGGCATCAGGTGTAATGATCGCCGCGCTTGGCACGCGCACTGTCGCCGACACTTGGCCGTGCCTGTTCGACCATTGGGACAGGTTGGCCACGAGGCTAAATAGCCGCATCAGCGACGGCCGGGCCGAGCCCGTCCTGCTTAGGCCTGCTGCCATGGCGAGGCCGGCTTTCGACGATCTGACTCAGATTCTGAGCTGGCCTTTGCGGGACAGCGAAGGACGGTGGTTAGCGGTGTCGCTGGAGCATGGCCGGGACCGGGCAGCCCTGGTTGAGGCGTTGCAGACGGTTGCGGAGTCTGGCTGGTCCGGCACAATCATGGCGCTCGCCTCTATCGACGGCCGAGATTTCCGTCTCCGTCCTGTCGCGCTGATCGACGAGGATACGGGCTATAATCTCGGTCTTGACGATCTTCGTCCCCTGATGTTGGGAAGCTGGGCCCAGAAAACCACACTTTTGATGCGCGATATGAAGGCCGCGTTGGGACACACGCCGAAAACTTTCATTTCCGTGCCATCTTCACGGGCGTCGCAGCTTGTTCATGCGGCTTGGCAATCCGTGCTCAATGCGTTGGAAATTGGTCCGCGGCACGCGCTAGCCATCGATTGCAGCGAAATGGAGCGCCATGCGAAAGATCTTCACAACGCTGGATTTCCGACTCTCGCCGAAAGCATTGCTCTAACGGCCCGCGCCGATGCGACGGGCGCGCCCTTCAGCCTGCTCAAAGCCGCAAGCGCCCTGACGCTGGCACGGCGTCTCATGATACGTCTGCCCTACCTACGAGGGAATTAGGACTTGTTCCGTGTGGTGGCCTTTGTTCCATGGGGAGCCATGTGTGGGTTACGGGTCTTCAGACATTACGGGTTCTCCACCAGCCCTCCTACTGTAACTCGGTTCTGCATCTAACCAGTATAACATAGCGTAAAGCGATCACCGACGAGGGGAAATCGGGGCAAATGTCTCCTAACAGGCGGCGCATCTGCTCCAACGCGCTATGACCGCAATGGGCGGATATTGTTGAAAAAGTCGCTGTGGTGCACCGTAGAAGCTAGTCTAGCGTTTGAACGCCTGATAATTCGGGTAGTGTGCGAAGTAGGTCTCGTACCCTGGATATGCGATACCCAGTACAGTGACTTCAATCTCGCCTAACGTATGACTAAAGTCTTCGATCCCTGTACCTTCACTGTCGATCTCACCAAACTCGGCGCTGCGAACTATGAGTTGGATAGTTCTCCGCTCCTGGTAAACCCCATCAATGGCACTGGCGTGCAAGTCGCGCACATAGTCAGCGGTTGGCTGGAAGGGGCCAGCGGCCACTCCCATGGAGGGGTCGACACAGTCCAGGTCGCTGTGTCCTATTAATTTATTTTCGTATAAAATGTCGACCTTCACATCTAACTCTCCTACGCCAATCACCGATACCACAGGTATTTGATGTTACCTGATTATCCTCACGATGATTCAAATTTTTTAAATGGCTTGCAAAGGATTAGCTGGATGATGGGCAAAGCTAAGGTCGCGCAGGCAGCGTTTTTTTACGAGTTCGAGCGTGAACACCATGTGCTTTTCGGCCACGTTATTTTGAGCGATTGATCGGTTATTGGATCTATCGACTATTAGGACGCACCTTTGGCCCTTCTATAGCGAGATAGGGCAGTACCCTGCGATTTGGACGGAAGGTAGAATTATGGCGCGATGTGCGCTTCGCAAATTTGCTTTGTCTTCTCCGTCAGCAGGCCAACCCGCTCTTGTAGCCATTCCAGCTCTTCGGCTGTAATTTCATATTCCGCTGAATAGCGCGCTTCGACATAGGCCCGTTGCAACTTCGCGAAACAGCGCCGCGCGAACTTGTCATCGTCCGGCCAGACATCTCTTAGCCGATCATCTAAACCTTCGGCTTGCGATCTGAGGAAACTCAGCACCATGCAGTTGCCCGACCTGCGGCGGCTCGTCGTTCCTGAAGGCGGCCGATAAGGTCGTCGAGGTGATGGAGCATGTGCCGGAGTCGGTGAAGATCGTTCGGCACGTCGAAAAGCGCATGATATGCAAGGACTGCGACACGACGGTGGCGGGCGAAATGCCAAAACTGCCGATCGAGCGAGGCAAGCCCGGGCCGGGCTTGCTGGCGCACATTATGGTCGCCAAGTTCGATGATCACATCCCACTATATCGTCTCTCGGAGATGTATGATCGACTGGGAATAGACATCTCCAGATCCGTCATGGCGGACTGGGTCGGACGAGTGTCTGTGCTGATCGATCCGATTGTTCTGCTGATCAAAGCCTACATCAACGACGCCGACCGAATACACACAGACGATACACCGGTTGATGTCCTGGACCCTGGGCGAGGAAAGACCGCGACGGGAAGGCTTTGGGTGTACGTATTCGATGGAAGTGGCCATCAGGATCCAAAACCCAAAGCTGTCGCCTACTATTACAGTTCCGACCGCAAGGGCGTACACCCGGCTGATCACCTCGCCACCTTCAGTGGCGTGATGCATGCCGATGGCTATGGTGGCTACAAGAAGCTTTATGGCAACCAGATCACCGAGGCTGCATGCATGGCGCACGTGCGCCGCAAGTTCCATGACGTCATCAAGCTCAAGGCGTCGCCGGTTGCCGAGGAGGCCTTGACTCGTATCGGCGCGCTCTACGATATCGAAGACCGGATCCGCGGCATGACGGCCGACGAGCGCCGATCGATGCGCCAGCAACACGCCCGGCCCATACTGGACGACCTGAAGGTCTGGATAAAAGACACCCTGCCGACCGTGCCGCAGAAGCATAAACTGGCCGAGGCCATGCGCTACGCACTATCCAGATGGGACGCGCTCAGCGTCTATATCGATGACGGCCGCGTCGAGATCGACAACAATATTGCTGAGCGGGCGATCCGTCCGATTGGAATCGGTAGAAAAAATTGGCTATTCGCCGGTTCCGACAAGGGCGGCGAGCGCATCGCCAATGTTTTGACGCTCATCGAGACGGCGAAGATGCACGGGCACAATCCCGAGGTCTACTTCACGCAAATCCTGTCAGTCATCAAGGCCTACCCAAAAGAGCGGCTACATGAGCTCCTGCCTTGGATTATGCCACCGGCGAAAAACAAACTGGAGAAAGCTGTCTGATGCCTCGCTCGCGGCTAGGCCACCAGTCGGCGAAACTCAAAAATCCATTCCCCGGACGCTCACGCATTTTACAGCTTTCGTAAAAGAGGTCACGTCCAGCTTGGAGGCGCGCGCAATAGGCATGAGCGCGAGACAAGGGGGGCATTATTGATCGGTGGTAGATAGCCGTGCATCTAGGGTATGGCCGTCGATTACGGGCGGCGAAGGCGTCCAACAGCGTTTTAGGCCGTCTTCGGCTTCGCGCCACCAAGTGACGAGCGGACCAACGTATTCTCTCAAAATTTTCGGATGGTTCCCGCTGGCCGAGAAAGGGGCAAATTCGAGCGATATTAGCGCGGCATCCGTCATCAAAACCGCCGGCTTTTCGCGTCCAGTCTCCCGGAAATCCGCGAGACCCTCAACATAAATACTCAATTCAGGACAATTCATAGATGTCGCCCAATCATGGACAGTTTCGTCGCTTTCTAAGCACTTACCTTCGTCAGACTTCTTACCACACCAATTTCGGTCTCGCCGTTGCCTTTCTATAACCCATTGTTGCCCCTCGCTCATGTCCTCTTCGGCGAGGACCACAACGGACTCGTCAATTTGAACTCCGAGGCCGCCTCCATGTTGTTGCAGCCTAAAATGTTCCGTAATTGAAGGGGGCTTGATTGGAGACTGCGCACTTGAGTCAGTGGCCGCGATGCTGAGCAATCCGTAAAGGGCTATGGGGAGAAATTGGCGTAAGGTCATGTTCAAAACGTAACTCACGGCAGAACTGAGTCAACGACTTTCAGGGCATTCGCAGAATCCAATGCATGCTTCGGGCGCACAGGCGTCGACGACTATTGCCTAATGCGGAAGTGGCTAGCTCGCGGCGCCTTAAACCGAGCGGACATGCAGGAGCGGTCGCAACGCCTCCTATTGGCGTGGCGCATTCGCCCAATGGTTGGGGGGGCTTCCGAGCCCGCGCCGCTGTCATATGGCATCGCGACCTATTTGGGCCGGTACTGGCATGCGGCGATCTTGCCGCCCGGTTCCATGGCGACAGTGAAAACAAGCGTGCCGTTGTCAAACCTGGCCTCATAGACGTCCTGGCTGAGGTCGTCGACCTCGACGAATACACGTCCTTGAGAGTGCCCAGCCTTTTCAAGTCCGCTTGATAGGCAGCCATTTGCTGCCCGGCGAACCACCCCATGGCGCCGCCCACGATATCGTCGGGCACGCGGCCATCGGCCATGGCAGGCATGAGGTGGCAGGCCGCCGTGGCTTGTCGAAACTAGCTGTTCGTCGAGCGCCTGAAGCATGTCTCGCAGGACGTCAGTACGGCTGCCCGAGGACTGCGGAAATCTTGCTGTCCGGTGCGAGCACAATGGTGAAGCGCACAGTGCTCTTGTCGGCGAAGGCGAAGTCATAGACGTCGCCGCCTCCTATATCGACGCGAATGAAGGTCACGCCCGTAAGTGCGCCACGCCGGCTCAAATCTCTCTGCACGAAGTCTAAATCCTCTTTCGTCTCCTTGACCATGTCTTCAGTCATCATCTCAAGCGGCGGATGACCGCTGGCCATGCCAGCTTCCCATTTACGCAACGCGGCTTCGCTGCCCGGCGCGGCCGTCGAGCGGGGTGGCACCAGCAGGTGGGCTTCGGTAACGGCTTCGGGCGTGTCGGCAGCCGCCTGGACGGGACGGCCAAGGGCACGCAAGGCCATAGAATACGTCGTGGAAAAGCTCAGCGCCGGCGCGGTGGCGACGTCCGGGTGGACGCCCGTGCCTTCCCAGCTTGTGTGGGTTATCGGGTTTTCGGCGCGGCCGCTCGGCACGAACAGGCCAAGACCGGAACCGATCGGTTGTGTGCCGCCGGGATTGGCGCCGCCGCCGGTGACTTCACCGACCAGGGTCCCGCGTTTTAGGGTCTGCATGTCGTACGAAAACTCTTCGCCGCCGGAGAATGTATTGGGACCCGTGATAAGATAAACCGCCTTATTCAGGTAGCTTGTAGGAACCGGCTCGGTCGAGAAGACCTCACGATTGTAATCCGTCGTGCCCGGCTTACGCCAGATTAGGTCATTGACATGGACAGGCGTCTTCCCATCAAAGAAGAAGCTGACCAGATAGGAAACGGCCGCCGGATCGCCGCCGCCGTTGCCGCGCATGTCGATGATCAGGGCGTCCGTTGACGCCAGAAGGCTCATCACCTTATCGGCCCCTTGGCGGGACAACGATTTGGGCATGAAACCGTTCAGGACGATATAACCGATATTTCCTTTCAGCCGGTCGGCCTGCATAAAGGCGTAAAGGCCGATCGACGGCGGCGGGCCGGAAGGCTTATCGGCCATTGGCTCGGCGGCGAAAGCGCGCAGGTGCTTGTCATGAGTCAAGCTCTGGAGGTCCTTGGTCAGCTGGTCTGCAAAGCTGGCCGGCGTGGCAATCGCGTCGTACTTGCCACTGTTGAGGTTCTGGGTGAGCAGGGCAGCCGCCTTCATGCCGATATCTGGATAAATGTAATCGTCGGTCAGTAGTTTGCCGGCCGCTGCAATGGCTTGACGTTTGGCCGCGGCGTCGAAAACTGGAGAGGACGGAGTGGTTATAGTTGCAGGTTGCGCTGATGCGATATGAGGGGCTGAAAGCGCCACCGACACAAAAACTGCGACCGCGCTTACGAAAGCCAGGTATCTGAAGCGACGCATGTTATTCTCCTCTGATTTTAGCGGCCCACCCGCCATCTAAACTATTTTACAGGATTTCCGGTGTCATTGCCGCCGCAGCGATCCGATCGCCGAAAGGTCGGCGTTCCAACGCATCAATGGCTTCTTCCAAGATACGCGAAATTGGAAAGGCCAGCTCAGCATCGAGCGCGTCAGCCGCCGTGTTCACGTTAAGCCAGATGCGCTTCAACACTGGTATCATTGCCTCGGCCTTCGCCGTCATCGAAACGACTTGCTCGCGCTGGTCTACGCCTCGCCGCAGATCAACAACGTCCGTGCGCGCCATTTGAGCGATCGTCTGGCTGGCAGCCGAATGGGTTAGACCTGCGTGCTTCGCCAGCGCCTTGATCGATGAGGGGCCCAGCTCCATTAGCGAGCGAAGCACAGGTGTGTAGCGAGGTCGGTAGTCAAGTCCCGCCTCGACGTAGGCGCCCTCTACCGCCTCGTCGAGATTTTCGACCAGGTGACGCAGCAGTGTCCCGAGTGTGCGATGGGGAGCAGCCATAAAAATAAATAACAGCGCTGTTATATTTTTGCAACCGGTTTTTCCGTCATCGACGATCGCGTTAATACACATCAAGGGTTTCAGCTATCGGCTGCAAAAAGGTGCTCCACTTTCCTCGGTCTTGATCATAAGGAAACTTGCTCAAGTGCAGGTCTTGGCGCTTTGTCCGGTTTCGAAATTTCGTAGTGAAAGCTGAATGTCCGTGTGTGGACGCCCCCAGAAATGCAAGCAGAATCTTGGGATCAAATAACAAGTTGAACGGGTGCAGTCGGACGCCCCTTGGCAAGCTGGTCGTTTACATCGGCCAGATCGTGGACGATGAAGTTGACCGGCGTTTTGATATTTTGGGTGACCGTCACCTCGCGGATGAAATGCTCGTCAGCCTTGCCCCAATATTCGTGCAAATCGGTGAACTGGTGGCTGTTGACGACGATCAGCAGATCATAGTCAGATCGGCAGCCCGAAAGCCGGTCTTCCACCCAGTCGCCGCGAGCATAGGAGCCGAAAAGGATAACCTTCAAAATACGACCGAGCTTGCGTTTGTCCGATAGCTTGGTCTTGGTGACGTCCTCGAACTCATCGAACAGCACCTTCACCACGCGCTCAGCCTTCGTCTCGATCGCCCTTGGTTGTCTGAGTTTGGCGATCGGTTTGCAGGCCGGGCCGAAATCATGGCTGGGCCGGATCGGCGCGTTTCTCCTGCTCATCGCCTTCGCCGGACTTATCGTGACCGCGTTGTTCCCGACCAATCTTGAAACCGCACCCCCGACCCAAACCGGTAACATTCATACGATCAGTTTACTGGTGAATGTCGCCAGCATCTTCATTTCGACCCTGTGTCTGGCTTTCAGTTATGGGGGTAGCCTCGATTGGCGCCAACACAGAACGCCGGCGCTGATCTTCGCTGGACTCCTCGCCTTTGCCTTCGTAGCGCAGTTTATGACCCTGCATCGAGGTGCGCCGTATGGGATCACCAACCGGCTCTTTGTGGCGGTTCTGAGGACATGGCTGATATCGAACAGCCTCTGCCTGAGGGTGGTGACTGGCAGAAGGCATCAATCCGAGTCATAGTCGCGCATGCCCAACTTAACATCTTGGAGGATGCTTATGACCAGAGAGCGAACAACAAGAGTATTTCTATGGCTCGCGGTGCTTGCCGGAGGGCCGCTGGTCGGTGCGAAGCTATTTGACCTGCTTGTCCTCGCGGGCGCCTGGAGTGCCAATCCACCCCAATCTCTCGCGATGATGCCCTATGGCAAGGCGTGGCCAGTCGACACGGGTGTGTTCTTCATTCCGTTCTCGGCGGCAATGCTGGTCGCGGGCTTCGGAGCGCTCATTGCAGGCTGGAACACACCATGGCGATATCGTTGGCTATTGTGCGTCCCGTCGGTTGGCATTCTCACATTGCTCATCCTGACGGTGGCCGCGTTCTGGCCGATGAACGCGGCACTCTTCTATCATGGCATCGGCTCGCCGAAGAACAGCATAACGGATGCTGAATCGATTGCGATGGCGCGGCTCTGGGTACAGCTCGATTGGGTGCGCGTGCTGGGCGCCACAGCCGCGTTCGTCGCCGCACTGAGGGCGCTGACCTTGCCCTGGCCGCAAGATGTTGCCGCTAAGGACCCGCCGATTGTGCGCGCATTCCTCGGCCTTGCACTCCTTGGCGTGGCAGGCTTCGTGGTTTGGTTCGTGTCGAATATCTAGTGTCGGGCCCTTGAGGCTGCACTTCAAGATCATTCGGCATAAGGCTATGCATAACAGAAAGGGTGAGATGATCGGTCATGCCTGGCCCATCGAGGCGTACGGCATACTGAGCTTGCCGTGCCGGTCAGCCAAACCTTTCATGGCAGGCGTCATTAGAGGAACAGACACCTATAAATTCCAATTTTACAGAAATAAGTGCCAAGCTTGTTGCGCAAGCCCTGCTTCAGATCAGTATGTGTTAAAATTGTAAAATGCTTCGATTTATGACGTTCCAGCTTATGTAAGTATATAATAACAACTAACAAGTATCTCTGGATGGTTATACTGCGAAAAATTGTTGCAAGACTGACATATCGACGCTTTGTTAACAAATGACCGGTAATTTTGCGGTATCCCTTGGTGGGATAGGTGGTGCTGCGGCACGACACCCGCGAATCCGGGCAGGAGCGACAAAATGGCGGCGAAGCCGGACAAGTCAGTTGTGCGCGCTCGACGCGCCGGGGTCAGCAAGCTCGCCAGCGGAATCTCCTGGACAGCGCTCGCCATGGCCTGCGCCTTCTCGTCGACTGTTTCTGCCGAAAATTACGCAGTCAGCAACGGGAACGAACTCCGGGACGCCATCACAGCGGCCAACGCCAATACCACCGATCCCAGCGCCACGATCACACTTTCGGCCAGCTTTGCGCTGACCAATCTACCGACCGCTGTCAAACCCATCACGATCGATACTCAGGGTTTCACGCTCAGCGGCACGCCGACGATGTCAGGTCCGTCTGGTGCCGGGAGCCTGACGTTCATCGGCACGATAGCCGGCGCCAGCGGTGCCCCGGCGAGCACGACCGCAGGCCAGGTGGGGCTTCTCGTAAACGGCGGGGCGTCGGCCATCAACAGCGGGTCGATTACAGGCGGCGATGGCGGCTCAGGGGGAGGCCAGGCCGAGCGCGGCGCCCGTGTGTACGATCCCAATTCGTCCCTGATCAATAACGGGACGATCAGCGCCGGAATGAATTATTCGGGATCCGTAGCGATCAGCGGCGTGACGATCAGCAACGGCGGGACGCTGATCAACAATGGCGTCATCCAGGGGGCGGGTAGTCAGAGCGCAAGCGCATTGGCCGGATCCGGGGTCGACATGGGGACCATCTCCCGATCCGACACCCTGATCAACACCGGCACGATCCGCGGCGGTACCGGGACGGGTGGGGCGCTGGGTGGCGCGGGTGTTACCTTGCGCCTCAACACCCAGCCGGTCGTCAATGCCGGCACCATAGAAGGCGGCAACGGTGCGGTGGCCGTGCTCGCGACAGGCAGCGCCAAAGTGTCATTGGTCAACAGTGGCATCCTGCGTGCCGGCACGGGCCAGGCCAATGCCCTGCAAATGGGCACGGGGGCCTTGACGCTGGAACTCCAGGCCGGATCGACCATCCAGGGCAATGTTGTTGCGAGCAGCTCCAATGTGAATGATACGCTACGGCTCGGCGGGGCCACGGATGCGACGTTCGATGTCTCGACGATCGGCGCCGCCGCGCAATACCAGAATTTCGATATATTCCAGAAAATGGGGACAGGCACCTGGACCCTTACCGGTGCGGGTACCGCGACGACCAACTGGGATATTCAGCAGGGCACGCTGCAGATCGGCAGCGGTGGCACGACTGGCTCGATCATCGGCAATGTGACGAACGCCGGCACGCTGGCGTTCAACCGCAGCAATTCACTCACCTATGCCGGCCTTATCAGTGGGACCGGTGCTGTAACACAGATCGGTTCCGGCACGACGATCCTGACAGGTGCGAACACCTATAGCGGCGGCACGACGATCACCGCTGGCATACTGCAACTCGGCGCTGGCGGCACGACGGGATCAATCCTGGGCGACGTGGTCAACAACGGCACGCTCGTGTTCAGCCGCTCGGACGCATCGACCTTCGCTGGCGCGATTACCGGCACCGGCTCGCTCAACAGTATCTCCGGCGGCACCACCACGCTCACGGGCAACAGCAATTATGGCGGGGCGACCAATGCCAGTGGCGGCGGCGAGATCCGCATCGCTGGCGGGGCCACCGTCACCTCCGGAGCTGCATCGCTGTTCAGTGGCGCAAGGCTCACCGTCGATGGCGCAGGAACCGTGTTCAACGCCACGACGATCACAGCGCAATCTGCCACCGGCGTTGCCAGCAGCGTGAATATCCAGAACGGCGGCGTGGTTCGCACGACCGGGAACATGGTTGTACGTAGCGCTCCTGCCGGGCCTGTCCTGACGACACTGAACGTTTCTGGAACCGGGTCATTGGCGGATATTGGCGGTGCATTGACGGTAGCCACGGCTGGCAACACCCTCATAGCAGGCGTGAACGTGAGTGCGGGTGGCAAGCTGACGACCGGTGCGGCGAGTGCGATGGGTGCCACTGCGGGCAATACGACCGCGCCCTTTATCGTGATCGACGGGACGGGAAGCGACTGGACCAGCGCCAGCTCGCTGACGATAACGAATGGCAACTTCTCGCTGACCAATGGCGGCACGGGAAGCTTCTCCACCGTTACGGCGGGAACGGTTTCGGCCGCGCGACCGGGGGCAGTGACCATCTCGGGCACGGGTTCGCAACTGACCACGAGCGGGAACCTTGTCATAGGCAGTGGTGCGGGCACGGGCGCGCTCACGCTCGCTGATGGCGGACAAGCGAGTGTCGGCGGGTCGCTCCTGTTGGGCAATGGTGCGAATTCGACCGGTATCCTCAACCTCGGCGGCGCCGAAGGGCAATCGGCCGCAGGCACGGGTGCGTTCAACGCCGCAGCGCTTGTCTTTGGCGGCACCGGATCGCGCATCAACTTCAACCACACCGATTCCGCCTACAGCTTCGCGACGCTTTTGAGCGGCGCTGGCGTCGTCAACCAGGTGGCGGGCACGACCGTCCTGAGCGCCAACAACAGCTATTCGGGCGCCACCACGGTCTCGGGCGGCACCCTGCGGATCAATGGCGACCAGTCGGCGGCGACCGGATTGACCAGCGTGCTGAACGGCGGCCGCCTTGGCGGCAGCGGCACCATCGGCGGCAATGTGACCATTGCCAATGGCGGTGTTCTGGCCCCCGGTAATAGCCCTGGCACGCTCACCATCAACGGTGATCTCACCCTGAACAACAGCTCCCTGCTCGATTATGAGTTTGGCCAATCCAGCGTAGCCGGCGGACCGCTCAATGATCTCACGGTTGTAAACGGCAACCTGACACTCGATGGCACGATCGACGTGACGGTCTCGTCTGGTGGTAATTTCGACACTGGCGTCTACCGTATTCTGAGCTATGGCGGCGCGCTGACCGACAACGGCCTGACCCTCGGCACGATGCCCGCTGGCAGCGTCGTTGGCGTCCAAACATCGGTTGCGGGCCAGGTCAATCTGGTCAATTCTGCCGGGGCGACGGTCAATTTCTGGGACGGTACGGGTCCGAAGCTCGATAGCTTCGTCAATGGCGGCAGCGGCGTTTGGCAAAACAGCGCTGGCAATGATAACTGGACCGACATCTCCGGTACCTTCAACAATGCTTATAATGACGGCGCTTTCGCAATCTTCTCGGCCGCGCCGGGCACGGTGACGGTCGACAACAGCTTAGGCGCGGTGACTGCCTCGGGCATGCAGTTTGTCAGCGACGGCTATATCCTCACCGGCGGCAATATCGGTCTCACCGGATCGCAATCGGTCATCCGCGTGGGCGACGGCACGGCGGCGGGTGCCGGTTACACCGCGACCATCGCATCCGCACTGACCGGCACCGCTCAACTGGTGAAGACCGATCTCGGTACGCTCGTGCTCACCGGCAACAGCAGTTATACCGGCGGCACGCAGATCAGTACGGGCACGCTCCAGATTGGTGATGGCGGCACAAGCGGCAGTCTCGCGGGCGACATCCTTAACAACGCAACCTTGGTGGTGAACCGTTCGGATGCGATCACGCTCGATGGCGATCTTTCGGGCACTGGTGCGCTGACCAAACTTGGTGCTGGCACACTGACCTTGACCGGCACCGGCACCTATACAGGCGGCACAACGATCACCGCAGGCGGCCTCCAGATCGGCAATGGCGGGGCGACCGGCAGCCTTGCGGGCAACATCACGAATAACGGCGCTTTGGAGTTCAACCGCTCGGGCAGCCTTGTCCTCGCCGGCCTGATTTCCGGGACAGGATCGGTGCGACAGTCCGGATCGGGCACGACCATCCTGACCGGCGCCAACAGCTATACTGGTGCCACCAACGTCGCCACGGGTACACTGCTCGTGAACGGCGACCAGTCGCTGGCGACCGGCACCGCGACCGTCTCGGCGACGGCGACACTGGGCGGCACCGGCATCATCGGTGGCAATGTCGATATGAGTGCTGGCGGCACCCTGGCGGCCGGCAGCAACGGCGCCGGCACACTGACGATCAATGGCACTCTTGCGCTTGGCAACACCTCGCAACTCAACTTTGAGTTTGGGCAGGCTAATGCCGTGGGTGGACCGCTTAACGATTTGATCAATGTCGGCGGTAGTCTGACCCTCGACGGTACCATCAATATTGCCACGGCGCCCGGCGGTAGTTTCGACATTGGGCTCTATCGCGTCGCCAACTATGGCGGCACATTGACGGATAATGGGCTCTTGGTTGGCACCGTGCCGGTCGGCGCCGGTATCTTTGTCCAGACCTCGGTAGCCAACCAGGTCAACCTGATCAACACCACTGGCGCGACACTCAATTTTTGGGACGGGGCGGCCGGCCCCAAGTTCAATAATGCTGTCAATGGTGGCAATGGCGTGTGGCAGTCCAAGACGGGCAACAGCAACTGGGCCGACGCCAGCGGCGCCGTGAATGCCGGCTATTCGGACGGCGGCTTCGCGGTCTTCGCCGGAACGTCTGGGCTTGTCACGATTGATAATGGTCTGGGTGTGGTCACGGCCTCTGGATTACAGTTCGCGAGCACCGGCTATGTCGTGACGGGTGATCGCCTGACACTCACGGGACCGCAGTCGGTAATACGGGTTGGTGACGGTACGGCGGCTGGCGCCGGCTACACCGCTGAGGTTGAGGCCGAACTCACCGGCAATGCCCAACTGGTCAAGACCGACCTCGGCACACTCGTGCTGAGCGGGACCAACAGCTACACGGGCGGCACAATCATCAATGGCGGCTTCCTCCGGATATCGAGTGACAGCAATCTCGGCGCCGCCAGCGGTGGTCTTGCAATCAATGGCGCAGGTCTTAATACCACTGCGGATATCACCTCGGTACGGACGCTGAGCCTTACGGGTTTGAGCCAGTTTCTGACGGATAATGGCACGACCTTGACGCTGACCGGCACGATCTCGGGTGCAGGCGCGCTCGTTAAGAACGGCGCGGGCACGTTGGTTCTTTCTGGAACAGGTAGCCATAGCGGCGGAACAAGCGTGACTGCAGGCACACTGCTGGTCAATGGCGACTATGGAGCGGCGACAGGCGAGACCAGCGTGGCCAACGGCGCGACGCTCGGCGGTTCGGGCAGCATCGGCGGCGATGTTACGCTCGCCGACGGCGCGACCCTCGCACCTGGAGCGAACGCATCGGGGACGCTCACCATCAACGGAAACCTATCGCTTGCCGCCGGCTCTCAGCTCAACTTCGAACTTGGCGAGGCCGGTGTTACGGGTGGATCACTCAACGATCTCGTCAATGTCGGCGGCGCTCTCGTTCTCGACGGTACGCTGAATGTCGCAGTATCGACCGGCGGCAGCTTCGATATCGGCGCCTATCGCATCGCCAACTATGGTGGCACTCTGACCGACAACCGACTCGAGGTTGGCACGCTGCCGACCGGCACCGATGCCTTCATCCAGACCGCGGTGGCCAATCAGGTCAACCTGGTCAACACGGGCGGTGCGACGTTGAATTACTGGGACGGTGGCGGTGGCGCCAAGAACGACGAGCAAATCAGCGGTGGAAGCGGCGTCTGGCGGAACAGCAGGGGTACCGACAACTGGACCAATGCGAGCGGGGCGGTCAATGCCGGCTATGCTGACGGTGCGTTCGCCATCTTCGCAGGCAAAGGCGGCGCGGTCACGATCGAAAACGGCTTCGGAGCCGTCACGGCCTCGGGCCTGCAATTTGCGACCGATGGCTACACGATCGCCGGCGAAGCGTTGACGCTGATCAGCCCGCAGTCGGTCATCCGGGTCGGCGATGGCACACAGACCGGAGCAGGCTTCACTGCAAGGATCAGCTCGACGCTGACCGGTGCAACGCAACTGGTCAAGACCGACATAGGTACGCTCGCACTTGATGGCGCCAACACCTATACGGGCGGTACGCTGATCAAGGGCGGCACGCTTCAGATCTCCGCCGATGCCAATTTAGGGGACGTCGCCGGCGGCGTAATCCTCGACGGGGGCACCCTTGCGACCGCCGCAAGCTTTACGAGCGTACGCGACATTGGGGTGGCGGGCAAGGGTGTCATCTCGACGGCGGACAGCACGACCTTGACGCTCAGTGGTTCACTATCGGGTAACGGCGACTGGTCGAAGACCGGGACCGGCACGCTCCTTCTCGCAGGAAAAAGTGGTGGCTACACAGGTGCAACAACGGTTTCAAGCGGCACGCTTGCCGTCCAGGGGACGCTCGGTGGTCACATGACCGTCGGCACAAACGGGCGCCTGGAGGGAACGGGCCAGGTCGGTAGCGTGACCAATAGCGGGGTCATTGCGCCTGGGGGCGAGGCCTTTGGCACACTCACCGTGGCCGGCAGCTACGCCGGCAATGGCGGCATACTGGAAATCGTTGCCGCTTTGGGAAACGATAGCTCGCAAATCAGCCGCCTCATCGTCAATGGTGCGACGTCCGGCACCACACAGGTCGAGGTCCTCAACCGCAATGGTATGGGTGGCCAAACGATCGAGGGCATCAAGATCATAGACGTCACCGGCGCATCCAACGGCACTTTTGTGCTTGAAGGTGACTACGTCTTCGACGGCGAACAGGCGGTAATCGCTGGTGCCTACGGCTATCGACTCTACAAGAATGGCGTTGCCAATCCCGCCGATGGCGATTGGTATCTGCGTTCGGCGTTGCTCATTCCGGGCGATACCGATCCGTCACCGCTTTACCAGCCCGGTGTACCGATCTATGAGGTTTATAGCGCGAACCTGCAATCGCTTAACACCTTGCCCACGCTCCAGCAGCGCGTCGGTAACCGCACTTGGGCTGCCGGGGGTAATCCCGAAGGTAACGGTCTTTGGGGACGCACGGAAGGCATACGGAGCCGCGCCAACGCGGCGGTATCGACAAGTGGCTCCGATCAGGACATCGATATTTGGAAGATGCAACTGGGTGCCGATCAGTTGCTTACAACGACCGACAAGGGCGAGCGCCTGGTGACAGGTATCACCGTCACCTATGGTGAGGCCAG
>NZ_AQWM01000043.1 GCF_000376105.1 Asticcacaulis benevestitus DSM 16100 = ATCC BAA-896 | reverse complement strand
ATGTCTTCTCAAAACCCCTGTAATCTGTTGACCTGGTGGCTATGCCGGAAGGTCCCCACCCGATCCCATTCCGAACTCGGTCGTTAAGCCTTCCTGGGCCGATGGTACTTTGTCTTAAGTCACGGGAGAGTAGGTCGTCGCCAGGTCTACAGATTACAGAGGTTTATAGTAGCGAAAGCTACAGCCCTTCATTACAAATACACACTCGACCGTCAGGCCATTCGCTTGGCGGTCGTTTGTGTTTCTTACACATGGATCCACTTCAAAGTACCAAAGGGCTAAGCCCGAGGAAAACCTGGAAGTGATGTTGGTGACGCGGGGTGGAGCAGCCCGGTAGCTCGTCAGGCTCATAACCTGATCTCCCAACGTACAAACAGCTCTCTTTAAATCTAAAATTACATAAAAATCAGCAATTTAATTCATGGTCTCAATTTCGATTGAGCCTTTTTGGCGTTAGCCCACGCTTAGCCCAAAATTGCCAAGACTCTTGTTATCTGATAAGATGATGACCACATGAGTAGAATGGGTGATGGGGGTTTTTATGCCGACGCACGAAATTCTTGGCGGTAAGGTTCAGCTATTCCAGCGCGGAAACATTTGGTTTGCGCGGGCCAGCGTGGACCGCCAGCAAATCAAAAAAAGCACCGGCAAGGACAGCCTCTCGCTTGCGCAAGAAGTCGCGGAGGACTGGTATCTGGGCCTGCGTGGCAAGTCGCGGGCCGGGCTTCCACTAAAAGAAAAGAGAGAGCCTTCTTTCAACGATATGGCCGATCTGTTCGAGGCCGAATATGAAATCATCACCGAGGGCGAACGCAGCCCGGCATGGGTGGCAAGCCATAAAGCGCGGCTGCGCCTTCACCTACGCCCCTTTTTCGGCAATAAAGGTATTTCGACCATTACCAGTGGTGATGTACAGAACTATCGTCTTCAACGCGCCCAACAATTCGGCAGGCTACCGCCACGCGGCGCGGATGGTGAATTCATAAAACCGCCGAAGGCTCCTTCTCGTAGCACCATCCACGATGAAATAGGCACCCTCTCGCTCGTGCTGCAAACAGCCGTGCGCCATAGCAAGATGGCGGGGATGCCGATGTTGTCCTCACCCTACAAGAAGCAAAAGAAAGTCTTCCACCGGCCGTGGTTCACCGGGGACGAGTACAAACAACTTTACAAGGCGACGGGTAAGGCAGCAAAAGCAGCCCCAGACGCCCACCGCTGGAATTACGAGCAATTGCACGACCAGATTTTGTTCATGGGCAATACCGGCTTGCGCCCCGACGAGGCGAAGCGATTGGAGCACCGTGATGTAACGGTTGCGATGGACGCGGATACAGGCGAGGAAATCCTCGAAATCGAGGTGCGGGGCAAAACAGGCTATGGCCCATGCAAATCCATGCCCGGCGCGGTCGAGCCTTATCGCCGTCTCTTGGCGCGCGCGAAGCCTGCCCCGTTGGGCCGCAAGGTCGAGCGGGACCGGAAAGAACGTCGTGGAGAATTAGCGCCGCTCGTTTTCGATTACCCGAAAAGAACAGATCCATTATTCCCTTCGAACCATACAGACATTTTCAACGATATCCTGACTGCCGAGGGGCTGAAAGAAGACCGTGAGGGCCAGTCCCGTGTTCTTTATAGCCTACGCCATACCTACATCTGCCTGCGCCTTTTGGACGGTGCAGACATTTATCAACTGGCAAAAAACTGCCGAACATCAGTTGAGATGATCGAGAAAAATTACGCTATTCACCTTAAGCATATGATTGACGCCAGTGCGATCAATCGCCGTAAACCTAAGCCGAAAAAGATTGCAGCAAAACCATCTATAAAAGATGACGAGGAATAAGCCGAGAACCCGGCGCTCGTCCGATTGAGCGGCATTGCCGCGTCCCAAGCCACCCTGCGGGGCTGGAGCTTGTGGGATGCCTGCCAGCTACACAAGCCGAGCTTTACGCTCTCTCTTACCTAAACAGGCTTTACTTTTGGCATTACGCGGATCGTGACGGGCATGCAGACCCCGACGATATTATTCCCACCGTAAAACGCAAACACCAAGCGTTGCAATCAATCGGCTAAGGTTCCTGCGAATTCAATCTGCGCTCCTTCGCACGATAGATTTCGGCAGCAAGCTCTCCCGCTGCTGGGCCGGCAGCAAGCAATCTCTTGTACATCCGACTAAATAGCGCGCAGGACAGTTGGCCTTGCGGGAATTCAAAATTGCCGATGCGTTCTTCTTCTTCCATTCTCTCCGACGAACCCCACATCGCCCCCAGAGACTGCGCCACATGTTTTGCTCGACCACGAGCGAATATCTCTCCAATACGCGCTTCAAAGGTATCGTGATCTGGGCTTCCAGTGGCAATGCAACTACTAATTAGGTGGTTCAGCGGAGAAGCAATTAGCTTTGGTTCCGCTTCTAAAGCTGCCATAAAACGAAATGCTCGCCTGATGGCAGCCCCCGTAATGCCATTGGGTTGCCCGTCCAATCCCGCCGCCTTCCACAACAATGGCTCTTCTAAATGGACGCGCAAGACCCGACTGTCGCTACCTGGATGATGCCAACTTTCCGGTATGTATCCGGGCGTAAACTGCTGAATCCATGAAACTGCCATCAGAGCGCCCACCGCACCCAAAAAAGCTGTCTCGGGCATATCCAAACCCTTCCTGCGTTCAAGGACTAGGGCTACTGCTCTTCGATCACATCGGTATTCGCGCCCGCGAATGCGACAAAAGTCCTGGAAGCCGTCGAGTTCGAGATCAAATCCTTCGTCATCACCTTCGATCCGATGGACTATCTCGTGTGAAAGAATGAATTCAATTGCAGCTATAAATATATCGGGACCTAAATCGCCGGACTGACGTGAAGGAGAGATAAGTGGAGAGCCAAAGTTGAGATATTCACCAATTCCAACTCCAAAAATTCGTCGCTCATCTTCGGGTATTTCATAGTTCACTACGCCGCGCCCGCCATCATCAAGCCTGATACCGCGCGCAATTAATTCTATGAAATTCCTCAGAAATGCGATGAAGTGCCGATTTACGACGATCAGTTGTGCCCCATCATCGACAGAGATTGTCTCTGCAACATCGCAATCATCGACAAGGCATACTTCGTAGGATACTTCGCTTGGCAGAAATGGCACAAGCGACGAAAGAACCGCTTCAATGTTTTCTGCGACTTTAGCACGTTCAAAATTGAGCTTTTCCATAGCCTGTGGCAGCAGTGCACGTGCCGCGGCGTAATTTTGCTGGCGCCCCTTAACATACTCACGTAGTTCAATGCGACGAATCAATTTTCGCCTCCAACGGCTTCAGACTCGTATTCGTCTGGATCACTTGCATCCATTTCCCGAACCACATAACCCTTTGGATCCCGACTGGTTGCCGGAAGGGCGAATCCAAAGACTATCCGCACTGGACTGAACGCAATGGTACCAGTGACATTCGGCATGTGCAGAACCTGATGGCGCTCGATGGCAGCGTTCGCGTCCACTTTGACAGGAATGCCGCTAGCATCATAGGTCGCCTTCATATCCGCCGCTGTACCACCAGAGCAAAAAAGCTCAGCATTCTCCACATAATGCGTTTCAACGACGATGCGATTATGAAAGCTCCAATCCAATTTAGCGCTTGAAAGCGCCTTAAACAAGGAGTCGAGGTTTCGGACTCGACGTACTTTTCTAATGCCTTTCAAGTATAGGCCGGGTGCATTTGAAAAACTAATATTTGCCTCGGTGCCCGGTGCGGAACCACCCATCCCCGCCTTTAATACCGTATCACTCATGTATTCTATTTCGGCTATATGCTCATCAAATTCGATTTCAACCCCTAGGAGTTTTGCGAGATTGCCTTGATGGTGAACCCTGCCCCCCAAAGCGATCCGAACGTAATCTCCGACCGCCAAGTTACGCGGGGGATCCAGAGGGAAGCACCTGAACGCAGACTTAACAGCTTCGTAGTACATCGTTCGATCTCCTGCTTTTCATCACGTAGGCGAGAAAGAATGCGCCACTTTCCAAGATTACCCGTCCATGCATAGCATGTCTTGCTGACTGGAACTTGCGCCTGATCCGGGGCGATCTACATTTGAGCTGACATTTCCCGGTTGAGCGCCCGATTGGCACTCGAATAACGCTAAGATAGCCCGACATCCGGACTTTGGGAAGCTTGAGTAATTGTTACCTGCCAGCAGGCCGAGCTGTGTGCTTTCCGCTCCCTTACCACCGTCGCCTCGCCACCGCGAGCAGTTGCGTGAGCGAAGCCAACAGGTTCGCAATTGCTGAAATCATCAGGCTCAGTTCGGTGTAAGACATACTTATCCTCCTATGTAGCCACCGCGCTTGAGTGCGCGATGATGCGAGGATAAAAAGCCGTTCCCTCAGGCCGGGGTTCACAGGTCGCGCCAGCGCCGGATTCGGTCGAAGCTGCACAAACCGAAGGTGCGGAAGCAAGAAGCCTTGAGCCACGGGCGGTGTCGGCTATACCCGCCATCCATTGCGCTATCTAAGCCGGCGTCTTCAAAGGCAGGTTGATGGCTTGCTCAATTGGGCAAGTTCGGTTTCGGCCATTGCCAATTCTTGGGTTCACCGCAAAATCATTCGCGGGGCATATAGGCGAGCGTTTGGCACAAGCCCGGTGACGGTCAACCCAGTTCGTTTCCGCGCTTTGCTTGTGCAACTCCACTCCCTACGGGCGCTACGCGGGGTGTGACCGTCCCCTTGATGGCTCGTGCCTTCGGCTCTCCATGCCACGGAACGGTTTCGTGGCGAACCAAAGGAGAGACAGCATGACCGAGACACAAACCACCGCAAAAGGCCGCAAGCCAAGCCACAACATCTTCTTCGTCACGGGCGAAGGCGACAACGCCAAATGGACGGAAATCGGTGCCGCCTGGCAGCACCAAGACGGCTCCGGTTACAGCATCACGTGCACGGCATTGCCGCTTCAAGGCCGCATCGTCATGCGCCGCCGCAAAGAGCGCAAGCCGGTTGAGGGAGCGTAACATGACCCTCTCAAAACAGCGCAACATCGAGCGGTTCACCATCGACTGGCAAGGCATCGCCTTGTCAGTCTCTTATGAAGGCGATTACCTCAATATGACGAGCCATGGCTACGCCGCTCAAGGTCATATTCAGGTGGAGGCCATCGAGCCGGAGCGCGCCCCGTTGCCGATCACCGAGACCGGTTACCGCTCACACTTTATTCCGGCAGAACAGGTCGAGCGCCAGGGTGGGCCGCTTGCCTTCGTTACCCTCTGGATCGAAGGCGCTGCGAAATCGAGCCAATGGCGCGAACACTTGGCTCAAGTACGTCAGGAACAGGAGGCGACGCGCCAGCTCTCGCTATTCTGAGCGTGGCAGCCTAAGCCAAGTTGCCAAAATCACATTTTAGGGCGGTTGCCAGCTTCTTCAACGTGGCGACGCCAGCCTGCTTGTGACCCGCCTCAATGCCACCGATCATGCCGCGCGACACGCCTGACGTCTGCGCCAATTGCTCCTGCGTTATCTGGCGATATTCACGCCAGATTTTGACCGGGTTTTCCCCGGACAGGCGGCGCGTCACGATGCTCAGCGGAATGGCTTCGTCCTCGCCAGCATCAAGCCGAGCTTTCGCCGCCGCGAACGTCCGCAGGTCGTCGTGGAGTTCCATTTCAGCTAACGCATCTTCGTATTCCGTCACGGGCACGAGTGCGAACGTCTTTCCGTTTTTTACGACCAGTTCAAAGCTCATTTGTAAATGCCTCCTCGTGAATCGATCTCCAGCACCAGCATCACCAGACGCTCATCCTGAAGCTCGTAGATTATTCGCCAGTCGCCCACTCGAAGGCGGTAGCCTTGCGTCCCTTGCAGCTTCTTCAAATTGTTGTTCGGCGCGTAAGGATCAGCGGCGACTTCAAGGATTTTGCCGACGATGCGTTTCTGCAAATTGACCGGTAACCCGGCCAATCGCTTGTCGAAATGCTTCGTGGTCATGACCTCGTACATGGTGAATTGTTGCCACAGGAAACATTAAAAAGCAAGAAAAAATGTTTCCTGTGGAAACAATCGTGGTGCCGCACATAGCTAATCTTAACCAATTTTTAGCAAATTATGCGGTATTATGGTGCTGCGTAACTCACCTTAACAGGTATTGTATCTCGCTGTTCCCTACAGATGAAAATCCCTTACCGCATCAACCGAACTCGGTTGATGCGCAGGCTAGCCTGCGCGCCGAAGTACTACAGCAGATTTCCGCCGCTCATGACGAATTGAGCAAAGTTCTGGATCAGCTTGGGAGCAACGATACCGGGCGCATTCAGATTGCGTTGCAACTGAGCAATCTTTCAGCACTCCGCCAGCAAGCCAGTCTGGCCACTGGAACGACGCTTCAACAGATGCAGGCACAGATTGCGAACACTGTGGCCAACGCACAGGCGCTGGCGACCGGTAGCACGGAAATGGGCGGCGGCAGTGCGGCTGAGAAGTTGGCCGAAGCCAGCGCCAAGGCACGCCAGACCGCGCAGGATTTTGTGCGTGATTATTACGACAACCATAAATTTGAGAAGGATCTCCAATTCCAGTCCGAGCAGGATGAGCGCGATTACCGCGAGCGCGAGGCAGCACGTAAAAAGGCTATTGAGGAGGCATTGGCAGCGCATACGCCAGAAGGTGCCGCACGTGCATTGCTGTTGGAGCAAGCCCAATTGCAAGATGCAGGCAAACATGGTGCCGACAAAAGCCCAGACTTCCAAGAATATACAGCCAAACTTAAGGCCGAAGCTGACAATCTCCAATCGGCTATATCGGAAAATAGGACCGATAAGAAGGTGGACGCAGCCATTGTCGCTAACGCCGATAATCAAACTGTGGCGCAATCGGTAGATATGAAAGCGGCGCTCTCCCTAAAACAGGCCGGTGTCGTGTTGGCGGACCAATCCGACACGGGGCACGGCGTAAAAATTGACGCCTCAATAGCCGCGCTGATCGGTCGAGCATAGGTCACATCAGCCCGTAGGCTTTGCATTCAGCGGCGATTTGATTGAAATAGCCGTCATCTTGCATCAGCCGCGCCAGCTCACGTTTGCTGATCGCCTGAAAATCGATGTCGAAGCGGTTGGACGTGTAGCCAAGTTGTTTGCTGAGGCGCGCGGCCACATCGAAAGCCTGTTTGGATTTATCCTTATAGTATTGCGCGCGCTGTTGGTCGTTGGCCTTTTCACGGTTCATCTGAGCGAAGCCATCCGCCGCAAAGCATCGATGTGCCAACTCATAAGCCGCCTGCACTTTGTCCGGCGACGGCGTTTGAGCTCCCGCCGATGAAGCGGAAACTGCCATCACCAACAAAGCCCCAAGGCCAAAAATCTTGCTCTTCATGCCCCATTTCCTGACCCGGGATTGGGTCGGGAAACTGTAACACTTTGCTAATACAGTTGCGCCGCGTGCAAATTACTGGTTTGAATTCATGAAAGATTTCATGAGGGCGCAATGTAAGCGTCAATTGCGGCAAGAGCTTGAAACTGGCTCCCCGCTTGGATTTTTAACCCGGTGGGTTGCAACATAATTAGCATTCCGTTGCGCCGGTACTTGAAGGAGGATGCGATGACCTATCATTACCCGCATTTCGACGAAGCGGCACTGTTCGACCAGGATGGCCAACGGAAGTATTTATGCCTTGACGAAGGGCGGCGCTTCTTACGAGCCGCCGCTGCGGCAGACAACGCCACCCGCATTCTTTGCCGCCTGTTGCTCTTCACCGGATGCCGGATCAGCGAGGCGTTGGAGCTAACGGTGGGGCGCCTGGACATCGACGCGCATATGGTCATTTTTCGCACATTGAAACGGCGCAAGCGCGTCTTCCGCGCTGCGCCAATTCCCGACAGCCTCATGCGGGAATTGCAAACGCTGGCTGAAGGCAAAGTGGCGAATGACCGCCTATGGGGCTGGTGCCGTCAGACTGCATGGCGGCGCATCAAGAAGGTGATGGATGCCGCCGAGATCACCGGCCCCAAGGCTTGTGCGCGAGGCCTACGGCATCAGTTCGCCGTCCAGAGCTTGCAGGAGAAAATGCCATTATCCTTTACCCAGAGGCTACTTGGCCATTCTAGCCCTGCCACCACGGTCATATATCAGCATGTCGTCGGCAAGGATGCACGCCAGCTCGTCGCCGGGTTCTGGCGCGCCTACGGTGAAAAATGACGCAGCGATTCAGCGGGCCTAAGTAGTGGTATTCAGGCGACGTATAGCGGACACGCAATGCTCAGCCGCCGGTTTCTGCCAAATGCTCGGGGCATATTCCTGCACCATGAGAACATTGCCGTTTTGCAGATGCAGGACGAGTTCGTCGAGGCCGGTTCCTTCAAGGATGAACTGGCGACTGCCAAAATCGAGGCTAAGAAGTTTGTCGCCGGTGTATTCCACGGCGACGAGGTGGGGGTAGGAAATCTCCCAGCCCATCCATAGACCGGATTTGGGATCATGGCGGCGCAGATGTAGCATGAGTACGGGGCGTGCGCCCCGTTGTAATACCCATGGACGGTATTCGTTCGCATCCTCCGCCAGTGCCATCGCAGCTTCGTCAGTTATTTCCGACAAAGGCAGTGTAGCGCCTGCGGCAGGAGTATGCGCCGTGTGCGCGGACGGTTGGAAGCCGTCATCCAAGCCCCCAATCGCGGACGGTTGCGGCCTTCCGGCAGAAATGTTGGGGCTTCCGCGCTCGGGAACGCGTGGACGCGCGCCACCGTTGCGCTCGAACATTTGCCGCCATGAATGGGATTCATCCATCTTATCGCTCCAAATCGAGGTTGGGAGGTGATTGGGGTGGCGCACGCTCTGGCGCTGGCGTCATAGCGTGGTCATGGTGCCTGGGAGCCAGCCGCTCAATTTGGCGCTGGAACCAGTCCACAAACCGCGCGACCTTCTGCGCAGGCGTTGCATCTCGACCGCGACCGCCGGATTCATAACCGGCGTGTATGGCCGCCACTGGATCGGGCTCAGCCGCCTGAAACGCTGCCCCGGCTCGCTTTTCGACGGCTTGGTAGTGCTTCGCATATTGGAATTGCCCGAAGCGCTCACGCATCACACCGCGTAATTCCTTGAGGTGGAAGGCGAGTCTGAGGGCGGGCTCGGGAAGTCTAGCGAGCCCCCTATCTATGAGCGAGCGCCGATCTATACGGGCCTCCGAACCAATACGCGCCAATGCGTCATTGGCGGTCTTTTCCCAAGCCTCACGGCATTGTTCATAATAGACGATTGAGTTCCAGCTATCGGCGTTGGATTCGATCATCAAGGGCCTGCCATCCGGGCGTGTTCGCCCGGATGGATCGGGTATCCTGTCATGCCGGGATTTCGGCCCGAAGCCTCCCGCTGCCAGCGGGCGCATCGTCAGTAGGATATGTGCATGAGGCTGTTCCTGCCCGTCGCTCGCGGTTGTGTTGTGCCAACAGATGTCCGCGACCATACCCTTACTGACAAAGTTGCGGATCACGAAATCCCGCACCAGCGGCACCCGATCCTCAACCTTGATTTCGCGGGGAATCATGACGCGCAAGTCACGCGCCGTCTGCGCATCCTTTCGGACTTCGCTTTTATCGACTGCGTTCCAAAAGTCTTCGCGGCTGATGCCCTGCACCCATGCAGGCGCGTAGTCCGGGAACAGCATTTCCTTATGCTCAACCCCGGTACTTTTGTGTCGGAAATCGTGGGTAATATCCTGACGGTCATCCCGGAGTTTTTCACCCGAACGGTACGCGGCGGCGGCAATTATTGATTGGCCTGCACTTCTCTTCACCACTAACACACGCATGCTGAACTGAGCCATCACACACGTCCGAACAACAATTTCGAGAACATACCGTAAGGCACCCCCATGCCTTCAAAAAGCGTTTTACTGCACAGATACGTTCTGCAAGCAGAACGTGCACCCTGCGGGGACGCTTTTCTCGGATAGAGTACCGCAACGGTCGTTAAGGTTTCGTTAACTTTTAAGGTTGGTGTTGCATCATTATGTATGAAAGCAATGGCTTGATGCAGGCGGTGCATTCCTCTCGGAGAGTGGGAACGCACCGCTTGATGGGCGGAAAATTGCAACCAAAAATTGCCATTGCGAGGTTGGAGACTGCCCGCTGTATGGATTGGTGACGACGACATTAGGAGCGTCCTTTCAGCAGTGGTTGGCAATAGGATGGCAGGCGCTGGTATGCTGTTTGAAGGCTTGGCACATGGACAACGGGACGCTTCACCGCGACCGCAACCAACAGCGAGCGGTGACGCCGCCACCGGGACCAAACCCACCAGAGCAGGCGTATAACCAGCCACGCGGCTCCCAGCAGACCGCCGACGACGATAAGGGGCATACCCCATTCATGCAGGTAGGGGGCGGCTGCGGGGCGGGAGGCGAGCATGATCCCGCCAAAGGCCAGTATCGCGACAATCAACGTCCCGATGAAGGCGCGTTGCTTCCGGCGCTTTGCCGCGATTTCCCCCGGCACCATTGCGTCCCACGCTTGCTGCCATTCCCGGTAAGCAGCCACTTGCTTCATGGCATTTGCCGAGGCCGCAAAAATGCAGATCATGAAGATGCCGAGCATGTTCTGACAGCCGTCCACCCACCAAAGATATGTGATAAAGGCGCTGGTCGCCATCACCACGGGGGCAACCAACCGGCTGCCCATGATGCGCGTATTCAGGTCGGGCGGGTTCATTGGCGGTACTCCAGCATTAACGTGCAGGCCCCACCGCTTTCCACGAAACGACGACCACTCATATAGAGGAGCGCGTCTACCCTCCGTTTGTTTAATGGCCCCCCCGTGCGGAACTTTGCGAACTCCCCGCCATCGTGGGTGAAGTCCATTTGCAAACTATAGCCCTGACTGACATTTTCGCTGGTGCCAGTTCCCCTGTTCCGGCTACGGCCATCGCTTTCGCCGCTCGATGTGCCGGAACTCCAACTGCTGCCGGAACTCGTGCCGCCACTACCGCTTGAGGAACTGCCGCCCACCTGGCTACTGCGCCCCCAATTACGGCCCTCGTTCATGCTCATGCCGTAGTTGCTGTTGGTGCCGAACCCTTCTGAGAAATTGTCACGCCTTTGCAGAGACTTCCCAATCTTACGTGAGAACCAGTCGTTTGTTACGGGGCATGCGGATGAGTGTAGAATAACCGTATTGAAGTTGCTGATCAGATGTTCAGCACGGTCATGCGGGTTATCACCGCCGATTTTTGCTCTCAGCGTCGGGATTGATTGGGTGGCGAACACGCAAGACACAAAACTACTTCTGCATTGCGCTAAAAATTCGGCATCTTGATGAAGAAAGTTTTGGGCTTCATCGCAAATAATGGCAACCGGCGTCTGGGACTGCCGCGTGTCCAATCCGTGCCGCGATAATAGCGCCCGCATAGCGCAAAATTTTATAATTTTTTGTGCGATCTGCGAATCAACACCGTAGGTCTGTACAGGTATATTAAGTATAATGACGGCTTGGTGAAACAGCATTTCCGGCACTACGGAAACATCGCCGCAGAACATTTTGCTGAGCAAAGGGCTTTGCTCGAAATGCATCAGGGCTGTGGTTAAATTTATCAAGATGTTACTAGAAGTCTTGGTGTCTAAAACCGCCATTTCCCGCCAATAGTCCATGATGCGTTCCGCCGCCTCATCGTCGAAGCCCTCCACTGGCCCAGCCTCCAATCGTTCGGCCACCATTGAGAACATGCGGTAGAAAACGGAGCGTTGTTGCCATTCCGGGTCTTTCATTTGCTGCAAGCTGGTCGGCGCGCTACGAACGTAAGCCAGCAGGGAACTCATGCGGACTTCGCCGGTCGCGTAGTAAATAATGGGGATACTGGCGGCGAGCATTGCTTTTCGTGTCGCGCCCCAAAACTCCTCGCCCGATTTCCCCGGCGCGGGGCCTGAGTTGCGCATAATCTCAAGCACATGGTCGAGCAGATCGATCACACTGTTAATGTTGCCAGTGCGGGCCAATTCCCACGCGAGAAAAGCGAACGCGCCTTCCGTTTGGGTAATTTCTATCACCGAGGACATCCGGCCCGTTTGCTTGCAAAGCGCTTTGATCGTCGGAACATCTTCCGGTTTAGCAACGCAAAATAGGCAGCCGTACCCCGCTGCAAGCATGGATTTTGTTATATATTTAATGGTCGTGCTGGTCTTTGCCGACCCGGTGGTTCCTAGCGCCAGCACGTGGGAAAAACTATCTCGGATAGTCCAGTGGCTATGCGCCGAAAGCTTGAGCAGTGGCTTATCAAGATCATTTTGCTTCATGATCGTCTCCTATCGGTCAATGCCGCGATCCTGTTCGCGGCTGGTTTCTGGGGATTGATCGTCTTTGGAATGTTCGGGTTTGGCCTGATCGTCGCGCGTCCAGCCAAGATCGGACTTGGCTTGGTCGTCTCGCATCCCCCACAAATTAGTCGCGGCAGGATCGTGGTTAGGACCGAACCAAGCGTCCAGTATGGCGCGATCCCGGATTGACGCGACAGCTTGGCCAAAAGCTTCGGAGAACCAGTCACGCTTCATCGTGCATCCTCCCTGAATCCCAAGCCGCAATAGGAGCACCGATATTTTTCACGCAAAGCGTTGGCGCTGGTGACGCAAGCCCACCGGAACAAGTGGCGCGCAGCCATTTGTTTGCGGCCACGCCAACAATCGGCCCACGCGGTCTCAGCCGCCTCGCGTAAGCTGATATTCGGGATTGGCGCTATCGGCTCAACGTCGATGGAATGACACACCGGGCATGTACGGATGCGGCGTGTTGCGCAGGGCGTGGCAGTGGATTGGATCGAATACATAGGAAATCTCCATAAAAATGGGCGCACGAAGCCATTCGCGCGAGCGGGTAACACCGCGCGCCCAGGGTTGAAGGCAAACTTGTCGTGGGTTAGTGGTTCAGCAGGCCGGGGTCAGCAGGCCCGCTTGTCGCGTCACAATATTGAGGCGAAACGTATGTCCTCAGGCTTCACACCTGCGGCCTTGAAGTATTCGGCCCATCCGGCTTCAAGCCGACGAACCTGGTCGTTCGGTAAGGTCTGGGCTGTTTCGCCCTTTCCTGAAGGAGCCATGCCTATGCCGATCATCTCGATGCTGCACCCTGTCATGAAAGCCGTAGCCGGCAGCGGCAGGTGAACAGGCTTTCCCGTTGCAAGGGCCTTACTAGTGCTGAAGCCTTCTGCCTCAGCTACCCCATCGGTGAGGATCGCGACATGACTATGCGGCGTGCAGTGGATGGCGGCATTCTCTAAGCTATAGGTCAGGTCTGTGCTGCCTTGGCCGCCGGATGCACGGTTACGGACCATCAGATCGCGCAGCGCTTGCTCGACATGCTTACGCATGGCAGGAAGGCGCATGCTGTAGCCAGACTTGATCGAAAGCGCGGGTATAGCATTATCGGTGGTGCGGGTGCCAAAGCTCACGATACGCGCGCTATCGCCCAGCTTCAATTGCATCACCCTATCTCCTGTACGGCTGACCGCCGCATCCGCGTAGGCCGGTGATGAGATAAAGGCGGTGCTGCGCGATCCATCGACGAAGATTGAAAGTTCAGCCGCTTGGGGCTTGACCGTTGTATCCGTCGTGCCGTGGGCACCGGAGCAGGCCGAAAGGGCGATGGTGAGGGGCAGCATTGCTGCCCCGAGTTTTGTTGAGACACCCATCTTAAGCACCTTTTTTGTTCTTAAGCAGATTGAAGAAATAGGCGACGTTCAGGCTCTTCAGGTAGGTTTGGCGTTTGTCGAGCGCTTCAAGCGGCGTGTCGGGCAAATCACGCACATCCTGCTGACGAAATTCCACGTCCTTTACTGCGTCAACAGAGGCATGCTCGTCATGTGCTTCCGCCGCGATTTTGCCGACTTCCGCCGCCGCTGCTTCCGCTGCCATCCATTCAAGCGCGTCCGGTTCCTGCCGCTCATCAATACTGCGTTGCAGCGCTTTGAGCTGAGCGCGATATTCATCTACGGCCTTTACGTCTCGCTCAATCTTGGCGACCTCCGCCCGTTGCGCCCATCCTGCGAGAATGGTGTGTGCGGCAGGAATCAGCATGCCCATCAGCTTGTTACATGCCAGAAACGACACGCTGAACAGGGCGCTGCAAACAACCCCTAGGGCGATGCCGCCAAGCCCCAGTTGACCGTCATCACTCCCCGTCGCTTGCGCCGTGGCGGTGAACATGAAGACAGCCATGCCCCCTATAATAGCCAGGACGGGCACGACACGGGCCTTTTGCAACACCCTAAAGAGAGGGTGCTCGGCTTGCACAGGATTGTCATGCAGCAGGGTATGACCCAGGAAAAGCGCGACGCCTATGCCGTAGCGCAGGTGCATCAAATCATTGCCGAGGTCAGTTCCGTCAGACAGGGCCTGATATTTGGCGTTAAGCGCCACGGTCATCGTGAACATTTCGATGGCAAACGCGGCGGAGATGCCAACCAAGCTGACGGAGGCAGCGAGGTACGCCTTGCCCAACGGCTCAATCTTCGCCCGCATTTCCTTCAGCCCTGTGGCTGTGCGGGACATGATGCCGGTGTATTCAATGGTGGTGGTACTATTCATCGTAAATTTCCTTCAAAAAATGTGTGTGTTGGATGGTGAGGCCGGTGAAAACCGGCCTCTGTTGGCAGAAATTAGCGGCGCGTATGTGCGAGCTTCGGGTTCCTGTTTTCACTCAGGCGGCGGTAATGACGTGCAGGCTCAGGCAACGGCTTTTCCGGTTCCGCCTTGAGCGGGACAGGGAATTGCGCATCAAGGCAACGTAAATTCGCCTCTTCCGCCTGTTGGAGAACTTCCTTTTGGCGGATGTCCTCGGCCAATTCGTCAGCAAAGTTGGACCGCAAATGACCGATAATCGCATCAGCAGCGACATGGCCTAACAGCGCCATCTGGGTTAACTCGGTGAGCAGGTCCCGGCGGTTGGTGAGAATGGCCTGCTTTTCCGGTGTTACAGTCGCAGGGCTATTCAGATGGTCGGGTTTTGGGGTATTAGAGGCTGGGGTTTTCTTAAATTTGGCCATAGTTTCTCCTTCTCCGGACACGTGGTCTCACGCGGGGTTGGTAGGCTCAGACTGTTTTGAGATGTGAGCGCTTCTATTAAGCTGTGCTCACAGAACCGGTCAGAAAGCTTAGAGGCGGGCTGGCCGGGTACATTCATATAAGACCATGATCAGGGGCGAGCCGTCACGGAAACGGAAGGAAACGCTTGGAAATGGCTGAACGAGACACCTTGACACAATGTCAGGGGATAAACACATCGCCTACGTGGCGCGCTCAGCGAACGCGAGCACGGGGCGCGAGTGATAAAGCCCGGTCAACGATTTCTGCCACCTCGTCCAAGGTGTCAACACGTCTATACCCGCCGCCATCCATCCCAAGCAACGACCAAACCTTTTGGACCTTTTGTTCTTCTTCGGGCGTACTAGCGGCGCCATCCATCCCTCGGAGGGTGTAGTAACACTTGGAATTGTTATCTTTACTGTCTTTTGGCATGACAAATTCCAAGTAAATTTCTGCCACAATAGGGCTAACGCCGCATCTAACGGTCAAATCCGAAATTTTATTTAACAACCAAATTTCTGCGCTACTTGCCATATAAGTAATAAGGGTAATTTATACATATTGGATGCGCATGTCCAGTTGTTCTAAACCTCCCTGACCTTTTCAGGTCATAAAGAATCCGATATAGAAGTTGAAGCGCGGCCTTGACGGGCTTGGGGGTAATGCAATTTTGAAATCTTTCCAGAACCCACCCGGTTACCCCAAAGATGGCACTTATGCCGATCTTCTCTTTTGGCATCTAGAAGTGTGGCGAACACGGCCTGACGGTAGCATCTCAAAACGAGGCGAGCTTCCATGGGACGAGAAATCTTTTCTGACGGAGCTATACAAAGACTCCAAGAATACAGAGTCGGAAGGTAAGATTTTTCGCAATTGGATTGGCGAGACAGATGGCGGTGCGCCAAACAGCGTCAATGCGTCGAAGGTTGCAGACGCTCTTTTTGGAGAGAACTGGAAAAATTCGATATTCGAACCGTGGGGAAACGACCTCGGCGAAGCGCGCAAGAGATCAGGGAAAGGGAAGAATAGCAGAACGATAACACTTGACGCCGCCGTGGCAGAGCTTGCAGCAGCAGGGTATTTGAGCGTTGTGATTTCGACAAATGCTCATCAGGTCCGGATTGATCGGCCACATCGAACCCATATCGCATCAGCAACGAGCCACGATGTAAACCGCATAACGAAAGCCCTCTTAAAAGGCGGTGTTTACGGTCGCGCAAGCGAATTGGCGACTGTAGATAAATTTGTCGAAAGCCGGATGAGAGGTGAAAACGACGGGCTTCTGGTCATCACAGCACCTGCGGGCTTTGGCAAATCAGCACTTGCCGCAGAATGGTGCTGCCGGAATATCACCGTCTCGAAATACCGAGTTGCAAAACATTTTTGCTCGGTATCATACCCTCACACGACAACATCGCTCAACGATATCCACGCTCATTTGCGTAAACAGATCGCCGATATCTACGGCGATCAAATCGACCTTTCTCGCGACCGCGATGCACTTGTCGATTTGCTCGAATTAGAACCACCAAATGGTCAGAAACTTGTTGTTTGGCTCGATGGTATCGATGAGGCTCGCGAAACCGTACCGTTCTTTCTGCCGGAAGTGCTTGGCAAAAATGTTTGCGTCATCGTCTCAGCCCGCGCAGATGAAGGGGTGACGCCGGCATATCTGGCACCGTGGTTTCCCGATCCTAAGGCTCCGCTCCCCAGACATGATTTGCTGAAGTTGACGTTGCTGGGTGTGGAGGAATTGGTAGGGGGCCTCTTTCAAGCAAATGGGCTCGCGCTTCCCGATGGCCTGGGCCTACGTATCTTCAACTCATCTGAGCAAGGCTATACCCTATTTGCTCGAATAATGACTGATGATGCAATCGAAGCAGTGAAGAAGGACAAGATCATCGATCTTGGGGAGGCGCCTGAATCATTGTTCGGTTATGCCAAACGGCAGTTGGAAAAGCTGGAAGCGATGAAAGAGTGGCCCGAAATTCAGCCCTTATTTGCTTTTCTTACAATTGCCCGTGAGGCTGTCCGCGTTGACGAATTTCCGGAGTTGATTGACCGCAGCGTGTTTCCGAAGTTGCTGCCCCATCAAGTCTCGCGCTGGTTCACCCATGTGGTGGATGATCAACGAATACGCCCAGAACTTCTAAGCTTTGCCCACCAGAAACTTTCAGAAGTCTTTGGGCGAGCACTGGGCACTGAACGACGTGATGCTATTCGCAAGCTGTGCGCAAATATTGCCAAGAAAAGTTATGATGAATGGCCAACATACGCATGGCGGCATCTTCCTCGGCACCTATTGGACCTTGGGCATAAGCATGATGCAGTGAATTATCTGGCAAATGAACGTTTCATTTCTGCGCGTTTTAAGGCGCTTGGTGAAGAATTAGCTCCCGCCATTATGGCCGCCGATTGGAGGAGCTGGCTCTTATGGGGGCTTAGGACAAACTTTGAGAGTGACGCTCAAATCAACTTGCTACGTCACCTGCGTCTATGGGCTATACATTCTCAGACGTTGAAGGAGCTAGCTACTCAAAAATCTTTCGGGCATTGGCGTCAGTTGATGCAGGATGTTGCGTTGATTAAGAAAACCGAAATAACAGGCCTAATTCACCCTCAATCCAAATTCTTGCCAACTTCATTAACTGGGATTGATCGTCACGGTGAGTTTGCTAAGGGCATCGAACTAAATGATGGTGGGGGTTTCTTATCTTGGAATCGTGATTGTACGCTCCAGATTTGGAAGCCAAAGGATAAAGAGGGCTTAGAGTTAGGGAAGCACGAAAACAAGATTTCTGGCGCGTTAGCATTAAAAGGGGCCATGGGCTTTATTTCGTGGGACATGAACGGTGTCCTTCGGCTTTGGGGGGCATCAGGTGAAATAAAGGCAGTAATGCACAGCCAAGAAGAATGGATCGATGGAGTGCTCCAACTGGAGAACAGTGCAGGGTTTCTTTCTTGGTGCAATTATGGGGCCCTTCGGCTTTGGAGTGCAGCAGGGAAACAAATTCGCGCAATGCGCAGCCCCGAATCTTACATTTCTAATGTGCGAATATTGAGCAATAACAAGGGATTTGTTGCCTGGGGGTACGATGGCACGATACAAATCTGGAGTGGTGCAGGAAGAAAAAAGCCATTGTTGTACGCTCACATTGGTGGCGTACACGGTGTCCTGGTGTTGGAGGATGGCAAGGGCTTCCTTTCCTGGGGAGCCGACTGCGCTCTTCAGCTTTGGGGGGTAACAGGTAAAGAGGGACCGACAATGCTCGGTCACGAAGACCGTATCCTTGGTGTGCTTGAGCTAGAGAATGGCACTGGCTTCCTCTCGTGGAGCGCAAACGGAACTCTACGACTTTGGGGGCGAAAAGGCGAGCAAGGGGTGGATATGTGTGGCCATACAGATAGCGTCCTTGGTGCACTGGTACTGGAAAATGGCGCTGGTTTTCTTTCTTGGAGCTTGGACGGGACACTCCGTCTTTGGGGGCCAAAAGGGGAGGAAGGGGTAGAAATGTGTGGCCATACGGATAGCGTCCTTGGTGCACTGGTACTGGAAAATGGCGGTGGTTTTCTTTCTTGGAGCTTGGACGGGACACTCCGTCTTTGGGGGCAAAAAGGTGAGGAAGGGGTGGAAATGCGCGGCCATGCAGATAGCGTTCTTGGAATATTGGTGCTGGAGAATGGCACTGGCTTTCTCTCTTGGAGCGCAGACGGAACTCTACGACTTTGGAACACAACCGGCAAACTTCTAAATCTATGGCTTAGTCCCAATGGAACGATCACTAATGTTGTTCGCCATGGGGCATCAGACCACTATCTTGTTCTGTTTGGAAAGCATATCGACATTGTTCACTTGCCTAACAAGCCAATGTTTCAATAGTCGTTTCATTCATCATTATACGATTTATAATAAACGACCTTGGGAAGGAGGCGGTAGAGCCGTATTCTCTGGAGAATATACTTTTATTCAACACCTTCGTTACTATGATCAGTGGTAAGCGCTAATTTCTCTGCGCATTGCCTTCGTGGCTTGGGTCTGATCGCCTTAAATTGGCGCAATATTCGGCTTGGTCAATACCGAGATTTAAGAGTTGGTTATATTTGGCTTTAGGAAAGTCAGAATTTTTTTGATGTCGATGCCAATACCCATGACATTAGGTTCCAAAATCAGGGCGTCATAGGCTGTGTCAAAAGGCGCGGCTTTTATCTCGCGCGCCACTTTAAAATTACCCAACTCCTGCTCGGCTTTGATGTCTTTAAAAATGAGTTGGATCAGATTGACGACATCCGTTTCCGTCTTGCAAAACTTCTTCAATGGCAAAAGTACCAGCTTCATATCATCCCGGTGGCGTTTATTCCGATCGCGTGGATCGGACGCATGGTCGGCATTGGCTTTGAATTTCGCCGGGTGTTCATTCGTAATGAGAATGGCTGGCAACACATCATCACCCGACACACCATTGATGCTATGGTAGGAAAAGACCTCGTTGCTAAAATGCCCTAATTCGGTTCCCGCGATGGTCACGGCATTATGACGCGATGATAAATCGGCCATCATTTGGAAATTTTGCATGAGCACGCGGCTCAACGGCTCATCCCATCCGTAATCCAGAAGATAGATATAGTAATCCCGCTCTACCTTGTCCGATAGCTCGGAAAGAGAGTGAATATGTAGCCCCATTATACCCCCCTTAGTTCCTTGCCATGGTGTTGCCTTGCAGTTTAGGCGTCATCGCTTTCGCCAGAAATGTCGCTACCGCCACCTCCCACAATTGAAGATTTCAGATCTTTGATCCGCCTTTCGATTTCTTCGTCGGTTACCTCTATTTGTAATTTGTTAGCGATGAAATGAAGGCGGGCCTCACACTCGCGGATAATCTCAGACCACGTTTTAACCCAGACGACATGGGTTTCTTTCTCCAGCAATATCCCCTCTGCACGGTCCTTTTGTGTAATTCTTTCCCGAACGGCATCATCATATTCTCCCGTGATAAGGTAGAAGTTCCAAAAGGTTGAAGTATTGATGAAATCCGGCTGTGACCTGATGGCGTTCACATAGTCTTCCAGTTGATCGGATTCCTTGCGGCCAATGGTCAGGGAGGGCCGTTTCAATTCTACCAACAAAAATTCGCGGTGCATTTGATTTTGGTGTGGAACCAGCCGACCAAGGAACGTATCCGCCCTCCCGACCGAACCGTCGGGCTTACGAACCTTACCTTTTCCGTTTTTGCTTCCCAACTCTTCAGCGACCCGCTGCATAATTTTACTCAGCCCGGCCTCCGCTAAGGTAATGTGAAAATTCTCACCGAAAATCCACGTATTAGCTTGAATCAGAATATCGAGCTGCCCACGCTCTTTGACTGTTTTGCGATGCTTGGGATTGAATACAATGCCTTTCAGAACTTCAAGCGCCACAATGCGCTCTGCGATGAGGTGAGAAGCGGAAATAATATTTCCTAAATTGGTACGCTCAAGAAGACCTGAAAATTCGTCCTGTTTGGACTTCGGCAAATTGAAAACATGGTGCAGAATATTATGAATAGACTCAGGATTATGTTTGATAGCCTCTTTCAGCAGACCAAGTGTAATTTTCCGAATTGGGTCATCCGCCCGCTTGAACTCCCGTGAATAGGATGACACCGCATGGGTTGCGATGGCAAAGACTTCGCGCTCCCGCTTTTCGACAGCATCTTTAGGGTCACCCTGATACGGATAGACGCCCGCCTCAATAAGTTCCTGGATAAGTTCCTTAGATTTTTCTGTTTGTCGCGTCCGGAAGTGATCCCCTAGGTCTTCCCGTAACTTCTCTAAGACGGCGGTGAAGTCTGGGTCGTTCAGGCCATCAAACTCAAGGAGATTGGCATCAGATATCTCCTGAAAGAAAGGCGCATAGGCATAAGCCGAAAATTCAAAGCCAGGCGCCGTCACGTTGGCCGGGATCGCGCCGAGCACAACTCCATCCTCACCGCCAAAATGAATTTTTCTGCCCCCGACACTGCCATTCCACTCGATCACTTTCAGGGAAATGTCGCGGATAGTACGTGTCGGACCGATTACTACCTGTTTGGGAAAATCATGGGCAAACGCAATGTTGGCGCTAGGGTTTAATGGAATGCCATCGTTAAGGATTGCGACATCGGGATAATGCAACAGATAAGGCGCAAAGATTGCGGTAAACTCCGTTCTGCCTTTTTCGCCGGCAACCCAATCAAAACTTTCTTTCAAAGGATAAAGTTCAACGACCGTACCAGTGGCAGTGTCAGATACGCCAAGCTCCAAATCGTCAATCTCGGACCTATTCAATAAACCAGCCGAAATTTTCACCGACAGTTTCTTTAAATGATCACCCTCACGATAGACACTTGTCCATGAAGCGCGTTCAGCGAGCGAGAAAAATCGCAATCTTCCTTGCCCTTCCTTGCCATGTAGAACACGTTTTTGCTGAGTAGATTGAACTGTGCGCTTCCACGAGGCACCGAAATTTTCAAAGTCCTCTCGTACCCGGTTCCTAGTGATTCCGGTGCCGTTATCACGGACTACTATTGACTCGATTCCTCCGAGTACATTTCTTTCAAATATGACTTCGACTAACGTGGCATCAGCGTCAAGTGCATTCCAGATATACTCGGAGAGAGCTTTAACAGGGTCCCTCGTCGTCACAATTCTTTGCAACGCATCGTGCTGAGCTTTAAGTTCAAGAACTTCCATAAGTTGAATCTCTGAGATTTCACAAGTGATGCCCGAGATTTTGACGTCGGTCAAATTGGTTGTAAGAAAGTCCACCGTTTAAAGTAATCTAAGGGCTTTGCCCCACGCGCCCGCAAGGGTCTACGATGAACATCCTATGGCGTATCCCCAACCATCCTTCGCTACGCTGCGTGCTGGCGGGGTGATCCCCCTCACCATAGGATGCCCTTGCAGTTGCTACCCCCACCCTCGGCGGGAGCCAACGGTTGCTATGCGCAACCCAAGCTCCATGAAGGGGAACAGACCATGACGTCACTTTACGCACAACCATTCGACATCTCCGCCACCGGCTTCTATTTTGACAGCTACGCAGCGTATCAGGATGGAGCGGCGAAAGCCGTCAACAGCTACGGCCAACCGGTCGAAGAATTTGAAATCCAGTTCATCGACGGCGAAGGGATCGACTGCCAGCTATTCGCTGTCCTGCGTGTTCATCAGGGGGAAATTGCTGACTTTTTCGATGCCGTGGCAGAATGGAGCCGTGAAGACAAAATCAAGGTTATTATTGCGGTGGGCGAGGCTGGCCATCGGTTCGACATTGGCCGCAACCACCCGGACAAGCTTGACGTTGACCTGTACGACTACGAAAGCATGAGCGAACTGGCCGCACATTTCGTGGACGAGGGGCTATTTGGCGAAATTCCTGCCGCCCTCCAAAACTATATCGATATTGACGCAATCGCTTATGACCTAGCCATGGACTACGGACAGGTGACGGTGGACGGCACCAATTACATCTACCGGTGCGGTTAGTAGCTTTTCCTGTGGTAGGGGTCGCAGGCAATGCCGTCGTCATCACCATCCATTTATGCGCATTTATCGCCGCTTGTGGGCCTAGCCGATGCGCTGGCCGATGAAAATTTGTCGTCGAAATGATTTAAAAAAGTTTCGGTAATGTGCCCATGATAGTAGCCATAAACAGGTGTCGTCACATTCACATTCTGTGGCTTAACTATGTTGAACGTCAGGCGGTCTGATCCCACTACAGCGGAGAACCATGCCTTGCGGTTCCAATCTGCCGCCTTATGGGTGTAATCCTGCCCGTCAGTACTGATTTCCCAAGTTGTAATTTTTCCTAAGGATTCCGACTGCTGGATTGCCCTGTGAAAGCTATTCAGAAGAGCCTGTGGCTGGCTTGTAAAAAAAGTAACGGACATCTTGGTTTCTCCAAAAAAATTAATTCAGCGTATAGCGCTTCCACGGGATTGCGCGCATTGGCACCCTCGCCATGAACTGTGAAATATCGCGGCGACCAAAATAGGTCGGAGTGCCACGGCTATCTTGCGCCATCAGAACGATGGGCATGCCGGGGAACGTGGCAGAAAAGCTTTGGATCGCGCCTTGCGCTTCTGAGCTGTTCTGTAGGACATGATTTTTTACGATTACGACCGCAAAGGTAATCCCTTGTTCGCGGATAACTGCACCATCAAATTGCATTATATTTCTCCTTTTAAAGTAATGAAAAAAGGGGCCGCTCACACGACCCCGTTAGTTTAACCCTTCGGCGGATTGGGATCGCGACCGTGGCTATCGCTTTGCCCAATGCGACCATCTAGATTATGGATGCGCAACTCAGTCTTCTGGTTTTGGCTTACCTGCCGACCATACGTGACCGCCTCTTGCTTGTTGTCGAAATGCCCGGAAGCTCTTTCGCCGCCACCGCGCTTAACGTCCCAGCCGCCTTTCGGGTTGTGCACAACATGGTGCGAATCTGGCCCTTTTTTACCTGTCATTTTGTATCTCCATTTTTAGCGCTAAAAACAATAAGTACCGCTACTCTGAACATTTATGGTGAATGAGAAACGCATTGTCAAGGAAGAATTATATCGCTAGTCTGAACTTTCTAAAAACAAGTGTTTAGGAGATTGCTGTGTCCACGCCCTTAGGTGACAAAATTCGAGATTTGCGGAAGGCAAAAGGCTATACGCTGGACAAGCTTGCTGAACTCGCCGACTCCAGCAAAAGTTACATATGGGAACTTGAAAATAAGAATCCGCCGCGACCATCAGCGGACAAGATATCAAAAATTGCTGCCGTCCTTGGAGTCACGGCTGACTACCTTATCGACCAGACGGCCACAATAAAGGTTGAGGATGCCGCAGACAACGCATTCTTCCGCAAATATCGAGATATGGACCCAGCCGTAAAAGACAAGATCAGACGTATGGCGGATTTGTTGGGTGATGATGAATGACACAGCCGTTTACTCCAGAGCGTTGGGCCTTCGAAATCACGCATCTTTTGAATGCGGTTCTGGGAGCAGACAGATTTCCAGTCGATATTGCCACGGTCGCACTGGAGTATACAGCGCATCGGTTCGCAGATGCGCCGATCATTGGCGTAAAAGGCGGTGATCTTCCGGGTTTCGAAGGTGCACTAATTAAGTCCACTGGCAAACGCAGTGGCTGGGGGATTATTTACAATGATCGCATCAGTTCCAAAGGCCGGATCAATTTTACCCTTGCTCATGAGTTGGGCCATTTCCTATTACATCGCTTAGCGTATCCTGACGGGTTTCAATGCGGTGAACAGGATGTAGTGCGATGGGATTCTGAGTACGGACAAGTTGAGCACCAAGCTAATGTGTTCGCAGCTACCATCCTGATGCCACTTGATGATTTTCGTAGTCAGATACCGGAGACTACCAAGGTCGATTTAGACATGATTGCTAATTGCGCCAATCGTTATGGCGTTTCATTGATGGCTGCTACCCTAAGGTGGCTTAGCTATACCCAGAAGCGTGCGGTTCTGGTTGTGTCGAGGGATGGATTCATACTCTGGGCTAAGTCAAGCGATGCCGCATTGAGAACAGGCGCATATTTTAGAACGACGACTGGCCCCATAGAAATACCTGCTGCTTCCCTTGCGGCGCAACAAGAGTTGCTTGTTGATGGAGCTGGAGCACTAGATCACAACGCGGGTGTTTGGTTTAGAGAGCCAGTGCGAGAAATGACCGTATTCGCAGAGTTACACGACTTTTCATTGTCTCTTCTGCTGTTAGATGATGCCCGGCCGTCCATTTCTTTTGATGCCGCAGATGAATCCGATCTGCTGGACAAGATGATGCCCCCCACGGCAAGGAGAGAATGGTAGGTTTGGGGGAGGGGAGGGCCTAACATCATTTACATGAAGGTTCCCAAGACGTGTTTCGCGCTGATGGCGGACGCATACCGAACGGCAGTTTGGTCATGACGCAAATATAACTTGACCTTACGCGGTGCTCCGCGTATCCACGGCGCTCTTGGTGGAAGCTGAAGGAATTTGAGCTAGAAATTGCGCTCTGGGCTAGGTGCTCGGCGCGATGGAAAAGGCAAAAAGTTCAATAAATTCAAGTGTCGCGGGGTGGAGCAGCCCGGTAGCTCGTCAGGCTCATAACCTGAAGGTCGTCAGTTCAAATCTGGCCCCCGCAACCAGAATTTCAATTTTTCCCTCCTAGCCCACGCTAGCCCACTTTTTACCGCACAGCAAAAAAATTCTGAAATTCAGGAAATGTCTGCCCGGCGCTATTTGAGCGAAAATTAGCCCAGATTCTAGCCCACCTAAAAATTAGACCATAAAAATATAGTTCAGATTCAATGAGTTGTTAATTTAATTAACAGGCTCATAACCTGAAGGTCGTCAGTTCAAATCTGGCCCCCGCAACCAGTCTTTATAATAACAATATCAAATAGATAGCCGCCTCACAAGGCGTATCCCTCCGTAAGAGGCCACATTCCAATTGATCTTTGAATCTGTGATGCTGCGCTGTTAGTGACGTCCTTACGAGTGCAGGCTGCAAATTATGACGCGTGGAATTCTATTAAATGGCCCGGAACGGCGGCGGAAATGGCATGATAGTCAGCGTCGCGAGATTGTCTCTCTGGCGTTTTCGCCTGGTTCGAGCGTGACAGAAGTAGCCCGGCAGTTCGACGTGGCGACAAGCCTGATTTACAGATGGCGGGATCAGTTTCTGGCGGCCAGCAGCGGCGTTTCTT
>NZ_AQWM01000042.1 GCF_000376105.1 Asticcacaulis benevestitus DSM 16100 = ATCC BAA-896 | reverse complement strand
ACCCGCAAGCCCTCGACATGTTCCTCGATGTCAACGGAAGCCGCATGCAGACCGGTAATACGCGCACCATGATCTTCCCGGTCGCCGAAGCGCTTAGCTATATCAGCCGCTTCGTAACCCTCCNGCCCGGCGACATGGTCATCACCGGCACACCGCCGGGCGTCGGTGAAGGCAAGAAGCCCGATCCGATCTATCTCAACGCCGGCGACGTGATGCACCTCGGCGTCTCGAAGCTCGGCGAACAAAAACAAACCGTTGTCCCCTTCACGCTTGAAGGCCTGGAGATACTTTCGTGATCTTTGAGAACCGCTATAAGGGCCGCACGGCCATCATAACCGGCGCCGCGTCCGGCCTAGGGAAGGCTGCGGCCGCCCGCATCGTGGCTGAAGGCGGCACGGTTGTACTATGGGATCTGAACGCCGAGGCGCTGGATATCGCAAAGGCTGAGACCGGCGCTGCCGGCGTTGTGGCACTTGATGTCTCGAATCGTGAGGCCGTGGCGGCCGCTGCTAAGCTCAGCCGCGATATCCTCGGCAAGATCGATATCCTGATCAACTCGGCCGGCATCACCGGCGCCACCGTGCCGGTATGGGAATTCCCCGTCGAGTCGTGGCTTAAGGTCATGGACATCAATCTGAACGGCACCTTCTACACCTGCCGCGAAGTCATCCCCTATTTGCTCGAAAACGGCTATGGCCGCATCGTCAATGTGGCGAGCGTGGCCGGCAAGGAAGGCAATCCCAACGCGTCCGCCTATTCGGCTTCGAAGGCGGGCGTGATCGGCCTGACCAAAAGCCTCGGCAAGGAACTGGCTACCAGGGGCGTGATCGTCAACGCCCTCACCCCGGCCACCTTCGAATCCCCCATCCTTGAGCAATTACCGGCCAGCCAGGTCGAATATATGCGCTCGAAGATCCCGATGGGACGCCTTGGCATTGTCGATGAATCGGCCGCCATCGTCTGCTTCATGGCCTCGGAAGAATGTTCCTTCACGACGGCCTCGGTATTCGACACATCCGGCGGGCGCGCAACCTACTAACGGAGAGAGAGGACATGGCCATAAAGCGATTTGTGGACGCTCATGTCCACCTCTGGCAATTGGAGCGGTTGCGCTATCCGTGGCTGACCCCGCCCTTTGCCGATGCCGGCCCCAACGGCAGCGTCGAGGCGATCGCCTCCGACTATACGCTTGCCGACTATTTCCATGACGCGGCCGGCTATCCGGTAGAAAAGATCGTCCATATCGACGCCGGAGCACACCCGGATGACGCGCTGAACGAAACGAAATGGCTGCAGTCCCTTGCCGATACCGGCGGCAAACCCAACGCCATCATTGCCTTCGGGGCCCTTAACAGTCCGGATATCGAGCCGCTTCTGGCCGGGCACGCGGAGCATGCCAATGTCCGCGGCATCCGTCATATCCTCAACTGGCATGCCGATCCCAAGCGTACCTATACCCCAAGCAATTTGCTCGACGATGACGCGTTTGCCTACGGTTACGGCCTGCTCGCCAAATACAATTTGTCATTCGATATTCAAATCTATCCCGGCCAGATGAAACAGGCGGCCGCCATGGCCGCCAAACACCCCGACATACCTGTTATTCTCAATCATATGGGCATGCCTATTGGCCCCGACTTGAGGGAATGGCGCGAGGGCCTGGCCGCGCTGGCCCCCCTGCCCCATACGGCGGTGAAGATTTCCGGTATGGGCTTTATAGATCGTCGGTGGACGACGGACTCGGTGCGCCCCCTGATCCTGCAAACCATCGAGACGTTCGGCCCCGATCGCTGCGCTTTCGCCAGCGATTTTCCCACCGACAAGCTGTTCAATGCTTACGGCAAGGCGCTGGACGCCTATGACGAGATTACCAAAGATTTCAGCGCCGATGAACGGGATAGCCTGTTCGCCGGCACGGCCGAACGCCTTTACAGACTATAACAAAAACACAGGAAACGCGAATGAACCCCAACCCTTTACTCGGCGTCCTCTTCCACTGGCTGGGCGGGCTGTCGTCCGCCAGCTTTTATGTGCCGTACAAGCGTATCAAGATGTGGTCGTGGGAAATCTTTTGGCTGACCGGCGGGGTATTCTCATGGATTCTGGCGCCGTGGATTGGCGCTTTTATCGGCAGCAAGGACCTGATTAGCGTGTTGGCGTCGACGCCCTCGCACACCCTGCTGATCTGTTACATGTGCGGTGCCGGATGGGGGCTCGGTGGCCTGACCTTTGGTCTGACTATGCGCTATCTCGGCTTGTCGCTCGGCATGGCGGTAGCGCTTGGCTTAACCACAGTCATCGGCACAGTAGGCCCGCCGATCTTCCAGGGCACCTTCGGTGAGTTGGTCGCCAAGCCCGGCAGCGCCTACACCTTTATCGGCATCGCCGTGGTCGTGGTCGGCATTATCATTGTCGCCATGGCGGGTAACGCCAAAGAAAAGCAACTGGCCAATGTGACGGGTGATGCCAGTGCACCGGATCGTGGCGAATTCGACCTCAAGAAAGGCTTCCTGATCGCGGTCTTCTCCGGCGTCATGTCGTCCTTCTTTGCCTTTGGTCTGGCGGCAGGCGACCCGATTCGCGAAGCAACCGCCGCGGCCGGGACCGGCCCGCTGTGGGTCGGCCTGCCGGTGTTGTGCGTCGTGTTGGCAGGCGGTTTCACCACCAACTTCCTGTGGTGCCTGTACCTGATCCTGAAGAACAAGTCGGCTGGCGAGTGGGGCGGCAAGCTATCCAAGGTTCACGTCGGTCAGGGCAAGGCGCCGCTCGTGGCCAACTACCTTCTGGCAGCGCTGGGCGGCACCTTGTGGTATTTCCAGTTCTTCTTCTACACCATGGGTGAAAGCCAGATGGGCAAGTTTGGCTTTTCGTCCTGGACGCTGCACATGGCCTCGATCATTCTGTTCTCTACCCTGTGGGGCTTTGCCCTGAAGGAATGGAAAGGCACGGCCAACAAGACGCGTTTCATGGTCTGGTTCGGTATCGGCACCCTGATCATCTCGACCGTGATCATCGGCATCGGCAATATGGTGGCGCAATAGATCAGACCCGATTCGAGTTACGCGTTCAGTCGCCACAAGCTTCACTTGCGCAGTAGTGTTGCAGCGGCGATCGACCACATTTTACGGAATTTCCTTTTGTCCTTTCCGGCGCAGCCTGCGCCAAACACAAATCAACAGCGGAGCCCCTCATGTCATTACGACCCTCACGTCGCGGTATTCTCGCCGGCACCGGCCTTGCCGGTCTTGTTGCAACCACCCCCACGCTTGCGGCCACCACGGGCAAGAGCTTGTACGTTTTGGGCCTGATGTGCGAAAACGTCGAGAATCCGCTCGGCGTGCAACTTCCAAATGTCAGGCTGTCGTGGCGTCTAGAAACGGCTGTACGCGGCACAATGCAGACCGCCTATCGGGTTCAGGTAGCGTCTTCTCTGGCCAAACTGAAAGCCGGCGATTTCGATTTGTGGGACAGTGGCAAGGTCGACAGCGACCAGGCTTTCGACGTGACCTATCAGGGAAAAGCGCTGAAAAGCCGCCAACGTGCCTGCTGGCAGGTTCGGGTATGGGACAATCACAGCCAGAGCGCGCTCAGCCCCGCCGCCTTCTGGGAAATGGGTCTCCTGTCACCCGCTGACTGGACCGGCCAGTGGCTGGCAGCCGAAGATGCCGAGATGCGCGGCGACCGAGAGGCTGGCCTGTACTGGTTTGGCGTCAAGCGCCCGGGCGAAGGTCAGACGCGCCGGGTCCGACTCAGCTTCACCCTTGACGGCGACGCCGAAGTGACCGTGATGACCATCGCCAATGTCGGCTATAAGCTGTTTATCGATGGTCAGGCCATCACCCTACCGCCCTATTCGCCGGTGGCCTTCGGCAAGCAGGGCACGGTCGAGACCTATGTCTCCCTGAAAGCCGGCAAGCACGCCCTTGCTGTGGCGCTAGATGATGTTACGGGCTGGGACGTCACCCCCGAAAGCCTGATCAAGTCCGCCCTGCTGGTACGCGCCAAGCTGAAAGACGGCCGCGTGGTCCGCGTCAATGACAAGACCGCCCTGACCTCGACCGACAATCCCGATACCTGGACGTCGCCGGCCTTCGATGACAGCGGCTGGTCGGCAGTCACGCTGATCCCTGGCAAGACCATGCCCCTGCCCGGCAAGGGCGCCTTTCTATTGCGCCGGGATTTCAGTGCGAAAGCACCCGTGACGCAAGCGCGCCTCTATGTAACGTCACTGGGCGCTTATGAGACCTATATTAACGGTCAGCGCGTCGGCGACGATCTTCTGGCGCCGGAGAGCACCGATTTCCGCAAACGCGTCCTCTATCGCGTCCACGATGTCACGGCCCTCGTTAAAAACGGGCAAAACGCCATCGGCGCTATGGTCGGTGACGGCTTCTACGGCAGCTATCTGGCTCCGGCTGGCCGTTACCCCTTTGGTGATGCCCCTTTGCGTTACATCGCGCAACTTGACCTGACCTATGCCGATGGACACACCGAGACCATCGCAACCGATGACCAGTGGTCCATATCGGCAGCCCCCGTCACCATGAGCGATATCTATGACGGCGAGGACTATGACGCCCGCCTTGAACAACCCGGCTGGGCCCGAGCTGGCTTCAAGGGTGATTCTCGCTGGTCACCCGTGACCCTCGCGCCGCCCGCCGCCGGCAAACTAGAGGGCATGATCAGCCCGCCTATCCGCCGCACGCGTACGCTGAAACCCGTCGCCACGAAACTGCTCAATGGCGCCTATGTCATAGATTTCGGCCAGAACTTCGCTGGCTGGGTCAGGCTACGAACCAAAGGCAACGCCGGTGACACCGTCACGCTGAAATTCGCCGAGGTCCTTAAGGCAGATGGCACGATCGACCAGTCCAACTTGCGCGCCGCGCGCGCCGTAGATATCTATATCCTGAAAGGTGATCCGGCCGGGGAAATCTTTGAGCCGCACTTCACCTACCATGGCTTCCGCTATGTCGAGGTGTCCGGCCTAAGCAGCGCGCCAAAGTCAGGCGATATCACCGGCATTGTCATCCATTCGGACCTTCAAGAGACCGGTCACCTGCGCATCGGCAATCCGATTATTCAGCAGTTGTGGCAAAATACCCTGTGGAGCCAGCGCTCCAACTTCGTCGGCATACCGACGGACTGTCCCCAACGTGACGAGCGTCTGGGCTGGATGGGCGACGCCAATGTCTTCTGGGACGCCGCCGCCTTCAACATGAATGTGGCCTCCTTCACCGAGCGCTGGCTGGGCGATGTGCGCGATGCGCAAAGCGCGGACGGCGCCTACAGCAATGTCTCGCCCGACACAATCGGTCCGGATTTTGGCACTGGCGCGGCGCCCGGGTGGGCTGATGCCGGTGTGATACTTGCGTGGACGACGTGGAAGCGCTTTGGCGATACGGCGGTGATCGACCAGCATTGGCAGTCGATGACGCGCTACATCGACTTCATCACCGCCAACAGCGACGACTTTATCTGGACGGAGAACCGCGGTGCCGATTTCGGCGACTGGCTGTCGTTCGATTCGAAAGAACCCGGTGACGACACCACGCCCAAGGATCTGATCGCCACCGCCATGTGGAAACATTCAGTCGACGCCCTAATAGATATGGCCAGAGCCACCGGCCGCGATGCCGGGACCTACGTTACTCTTTCGGCAAATATCAGGGCGGCCTTTACTAAGGCCTTTGTCCAGCCCGACGGCACGGTCAGCAATGAGTCCCAGACCGGCTATATCCTGGCCCTGCATTACGATCTGCTGCCAGAAGCCTTGCGCGCCCCTGCCGCCGCCAAACTTAAGGCCAATATCGAAAAGCGCGGTCATCTGACCACGGGCTTCCTCGGCACACCTTTCAGCCTCGATGCCCTGGCCGACGCTGGCTATAGTGAGACCGTCTACGACCTTTTGCTTCGCACCGCATATCCGTCATGGGGTTACATGGTGGCTAAGGGGGCGACGACCATCTGGGAACGCTGGAACGGCGATACCGGCGATGTGTCGATGAACTCGTTCAACCACTATTCACTGGGCGCGGTCACCGGGTTCGTCTTCCGCCGGATCGCCGGTATCGATCCGGTCGAAGCCGGTTTCAAAACTTTTAAAGTCGATCCGGTCATAGACCCGCGCGTCAAGACCGGCGGCGGCGAGTATAATGCAATGGCCGGCCGCCTGGCCACCGACTGGTCGCAAGGACCAAAGGGCAGTTTCGCACTCAGCGTGACCGTGGCCGCCAATACAAGAGCGAAGGTTTATTTGCCCACACCGTCGGCAGCTAAGGTGCGCGAAGGCGGCAAACCCATCGCCGGCCACCCAGATATTAGGTTTGTAGGCGCCGAAGGCAATCGAACGGCCGTCGAGATCGGCTCCGGCACCTATCACTTCGCTATCACCGCCTAAACTCTAAATCTTTTGACGACGATCCCATGACTTGAGGCTGTCACCGGCCTCCGGTTCCTGGCGGGAGAACAGCGACAGGGTCGTCGCCTGGCTAGGTTCGAGTGATTACGATTAACTGATTTATCGTAATGTCTCGCACATCGCCGAGCAGGCGACGCCCCTGTAGCGTCATACGAACGGCGCAAGCCTACGCCAATATCGTAACGAATCAGGCTGCAAGTCTTGTGAGAGACACAGTCTCCGTAGCGGTGCCTGAGCGCGGTCAGGTTCAGCTCACGCGACGCATCGCCACAAAGTGCAACCTTCCAAATAGCCTGTAGGGTGTGCCTTGGCGTCACAAATCTTCATCGTAAGTCACCGCAAAAAACTTGTCGAGATCACCAATAATCGATGGTACGCATCGTTTTTCGCTCATGCACCAGCCGGTCCGCGGCCCAAAGACCATAAGTATAGTTTGGTATCATTTGCGATACTTTCAGCCTTGGGCATTCTGAAGTATGTCAGTGTATGCTAAGGTGGCGTTAGCATGCTCCCGCATCAACGCTTCGGCGCGCACGCCCTGGCGCCTCAAAAGCGCGTCAACTATGGCATGATGTTGCATATGTGCGAAGTTCAGGCGCCGGTACTCACGGTCAAGTCGCGACTTGTCAGCCGCCAAAGCTTTTACAGAGGCAAAAGGCAGGTGATCGTTTCGAGCAAGGGCATCACGAATGGCTGAATTGCCCCCCACCCGAAGCACCGCTTCATGAAAGCGTATGTTTAGGTCCTCATAGGCTGCCAAATCCGCCTCCAAAAGAAAGCCTTTGGCAAATATGGCATCGCCATTGACCAAACAGTCTCGAAGGGCATTCTCGGTATCCGCGTCCAATCCCCGTTCAGCCGCACGTTGCGCCGCAAGCCCTTCGAGCACACCGCGCACTTCGACCGCCTCGATGATATTCTCAAGGGTGACTGAACGAACCGTGTAACCACGCACACCGACTTTCACCAGTAGCCCCTCTTGCTCGAGAGTCCTCAAAGCCATTCTCACTGGCATTCTGGAAACGCCAAGCATCTCTGATGTTGGTATTTCCGCCACGCGACTGCCAGCTGCCAATTCTCCAGAGCCGATCATCTGCCTCAATGCCACTAAAACCTGTTTGCCGGGTTTATTCACTTGCTTACTCCACGATCCCACACATTAACAATCAAACCAAAAAACGACAAGCATTGGCTCCAATAGCAAGAAGGCGTGTCGAAATATGTTGATTTCTGGCCTCTTCTATTCAATATTGGATCCAATTTAAAAAATGGAGGAAACATGCAATATCAGCCAGTTCGAACATGGCAGATGAATGCCTGGTACGTTGCTGCCCGAACCGAAGATCTCGGGCAATCTCCCCTTGGCCGTAAGATCTGCGGCGAGCAAATGGTTTTTTACCGGGACCAGTCTCATTCGCCTGTCGCCGTGGAGGATTTCTGCCCGCATCGCGGCGCGCCACTTTCCCTCGGACGCGTCGAAGGTGGCCGGTTGGTCTGTGGTTATCATGGACTGGTCATGGGGTGTGATGGGCGGACCGCGGAAATGCCCGGGCAACGTGTCCGCGGCTTCCCTCCTGTAAAGGCCTTCGCCACCCAGGAACGGTATGGCTTCATCTGGGTGTGGCCCGGCGATCAGACGAAAGTTGACATCGAGTTGCTCCCTAAGCTTGAGTGGGGGGACAATCCGGATTGGGCTTACGGCGGAGGCATGTACAACATCAAATGCGACTACCGCCTCATGATCGATAACCTTATGGACCTTACCCATGAAACCTACATTCACGCAACCAGCATTGGCCAAAAGGAAATAGACGAAGCTCCTGTTGCCAGCCGGGTTGAGGGCGACGAATCCATCACAGAGCGCTTCATGGAGAATATCCTGGCGCCTCCGTTCTGGCGCATGGCGTTGCGCGCAAATAACCTGGCCGACGACGTGCTGGTTGATCGGTGGCAAATCTGTCGCTTCTCGCCTCCCAGTCACGTCATGATCGAGGTGGGCGTAGCCCATGCGGGCCACGGTGGTTACCATGCCCCGAGCCACCTCAAATCTGCGAGTGTTGTCGTTGATTTTATAACGCCTGAAAGCGAGACGTCTCATTGGTATTTTTGGGGCATGGCACGAAAATTTAAGCCCGATGACATCGATCTGACCGCAAAGATACGCGATGGCCAAGGCGTGATCTTCGCTGAAGATATGGAGATGCTTGAACGCCAGCAGGCGAACCTTGCCGCCAATCCCAACCGAAACCTCCTGCGGCTGAATATTGACGCGGGAGGCGTTCAAGCCCGACGAATTATTGATCGGATGATTGCCGCCGAAGTCTTCGTAGAAACGGCTCCCGCTCAATGACGGAGGTTCTCATAAGCGGTATTGTGCAGGAAACCGAACTGATCCGACGGATAGAATTGAGACGGGAAGACGGTCAGCCATTGCCGCCATTCACTGCCGGTGCGCATATCGACGTGCATCTTCCAAACGGCCTAGTTCGGCAATACTCGTTGTCGAACAGCCCACGATCAACGCAATTCTACGAACTAGGTATCCGAAGAGAAGCCCTCTCGCGTGGCGGGTCTGATTGGATCCATACCGCCAGGCCCGGTGAGCGTGTCCGGATCAGTGCGCCACGCAACCTGTTCCCTTTGGCGGATAACGCCAGACGGCATCTGCTGTTTGCCGCAGGCATCGGCATCACGCCGATCATGAGCATGGTGCGCAGCCTGCAAGCAGTTGGCGGAGATTTCGAGATCTTCTATTCGGTGCAAAGCCGCAAAGACGCGGCATTCCTCTTTGACCTTGAAGCTTTGAAACTTGGAGCCAAATTCAAATTTCTGGCGGATGGGCGACACGCCGCAATGGCTACAATCAATGCGGCGATCTCCCATCCGGTAACAGAGACCCACCTCTATGTTTGCGGCCCCCGGAGCTATGTCGACACCATTTTATGCGAAGCCAGACAAAAGGGCTGGTCCGAGAAACAACTGCATACTGAAGCATTTGCGCCATCGTCATCGACAGCCTTAAGCACGGATAATGCCTTTACGGTTCTGCTTAAGCGGTCTGGCCGCAGAATAACAGTCACTGCGGACATGACCGTCGCAAAAGCTTTGGAACTTCAAGGAGTCGCACTGCCGGTATCTTGTGAACAAGGTATCTGTGGCACATGCCTGACAAGGGTCTTGAGTGGTGTGCCCGAGCACCGTGATCAGTATCTCACCGATGAAGAACGGGGCCTGAACGACCAATTCACGCCCTGCTGTTCCCGATCCCAAACACCTGAATTAATCTTGGACCTGTAAGGGTGTCGCCCCAACTCAGCCCCATTTTGTTGCGCCCCGCTTGAGCTTTGAGCCGATATCCAGGGCACAAATCTTTCCCAATCTATCCGCTGGAGGGCCCTGAAGACGCTCGCATCGTGCTCTTTTTCGTCGAGTTGACCACCTTCAAGAGTCCGTATCCGCTCACGGTCAATCAAGAATGGTTCGCTCTGCGGTCTTCTACATAAATCACGCACTCAGTTAAATCACGTTCGAAACCACGTCGATCAAGGGAAAAGCTTTCGAGCGGCCGTTCCTGAGTTTGTCTCATATGTGGGGAATTTTTTCGGACACTTTTGGGATTAAACCAGCGGGTAAAAATAGTAGCTTAGAGCGCGAATATGATCCCCTCAGATCGGAAGACGCTGAGGACGTTCACTCAACAAAAAACCACAAAACTTCGATCAAGCCTGAGCGATTTGATAAAGCTTTGTCGAGCTATCAAATTGTCTCCACACGATTAGTGGTCGGAAATCCGGATGGGTAAAATTATGGTGGCAGAAAAATCGATCGGAGCGACGATACGCGAGCGTTCGCTCGCTATGAATAACGCGCTGCTTGCAAAACTTGAAGTACTGGTCGGCAGGAAACACTTGCTAATTTCTGACCACAGAACACGCGCCTATCGAACTGGGTTTCGATACGGCGGCGGAAATGTATTAGCAGTTGTCAGGCCAGGCAGCTTGATCGAGCAGTGGTACGTCCTATGCGCATGCGCAGAAGCGAACAAAATCGTCATCGTTCAGGCGGCCAACACAGGACTGACGGGTGGATCAACCCCAGACGGCAATAACTACGATCGAGATATTGTCATCATCAACACGCTTCGAATGAATAAGATTCAACCTTTAAAGGGCGGTGAAGAAGCGATCTGCTTTCCTGGAGCGACGCTTGAGCAGCTTGAACGCGATCTTGCCAAACTTGGACGCGACCCTCATTCGGTTATTGGCTCATCTTGTATCGGAGCATCGGTAATTGGTGGCGTCAGCAACAATTCCGGCGGTGCCTTAATTCAGCGAGGTCCTGCCTACACTGAGCTAGCCCTTTTTGCTCGGTTGGGTACAGATGGTGGGCTGACCTTGGTAAATCACCTCGGTATCGAGTTAGGTTCTGATCCTGTTGAAATATTGCAAAGGCTGGACTCAGGAACGTATTGCGACCAAGACCTCGCGCCAAAAGGAAAGCGCGTGGCCTCTGCGACGGATTATGCCAATCTCGTTCGCGACATAGATGCAGACACGCCGGCGCGGTTTAACGGGGACGAAAGTAAACTATTTGAGGCTTCAGGTTGCGCGGGGCGCGTGATTGTCTTTGCTGTCCGCCTCGATACGTTCCCTAAGCCCGGGCGGACCCAGACATATTATTTAGGGACAAACAGCCCTCAACATTTCACCGATCTACGACGCGAAATGTTAGCTAGGTTTTTCGCGTTGCCGGTGTCTGCCGAGTACCTGCATCGTGAAGCTTACGACATGGCAGTGAAGTATGGCAAAGACATCTTCTTGATGATTTACCATCTGGGCACTTCGTCAATTCCGGTATTATTTCAACTCAAAAGTCGATTTGAAGCGATTTTGGAAAAGCTGGGCTTAAAACGACTGGCATTTACGGATCGCTTTTTGCAATTCGCGAGCGGTCTGTTTCCAAACCAAATCCCAAAACGCGTCAGAGCATTTAGGAATAAATTTGAGCACCATTTAATCCTTACCATGTCAGACCAGGGCATTGATGAGGCTGAGAGGTATCTTTCCGCGGCATTTAAAGGTGAATGGTTCAAATGCACGCAAGACGAGGGACGCCGTGCCAGCTTAAATCGATTCGCAGCAGCCAGTGCGGCTATACGGTATCGCGCACTATCTGACAGCAAGGTCAACGGCATGATCGCCTTGGATATTGCACTACCTCGCAATGAAAGGAACTGGTTTGAGAGCCTGCCGAGCAATATCGAACAAGGCGTGAGTCATAAGCTGTATTACGGGCATTTCTTCTGCCATGTTTTCCATCAAGACTACATTGTCCGTAAAGGCCATGATGCGGAACAAATCGAATCGGAGATGCTCAACCTATTGGACCAGCGTGGCGTACGGTATCCAGCCGAACACAATGTCGGTCATCACTATAAAGCTTCAGCGCCCATGGTTGAGTTTTATAAGAAACTTGACCCCAGCAACAGTTTCAATCCTGGAATTGGCAGGACAACGAAATGCACCCATTGGCGGTGTTAAAAATTGGCGCGTACTTTAGACTTCGTCCACGGCAGCCAGTTGCTCCAGAGCCTGGCTTGACACGCAATGGCTAATATAACTGTTTTGTTGGGCCTGAAGGCCTGTCACATCCGGCTCCCAGCACAGCCACACGTCCGTATTCTTGCGATACATAGAGTTGCTCAGCTCAGTTCTCGCTTGAACCGGATCCTCAATGGCTTGGGCTATCGCAAGCTCTCGGCGCGCCCCAAGCATCATGAGCAAAACGAGTACGCCCTTGAGGGTTTTAAGAATAGTTCGGTCAATTACATGCCCACACACACCTTAAGTCAACATAAGTGTGGAAAACACGTCTATTTCATATGAGGCACGTGTTAGCGACAATGACAAGCTTTGCATGATCGCCGCGGCGGCACCTCCGCCGCCCTTCCAACCGCCCTACGGCGCATCTGCACTTCGCTCAGAAAACACATCGATCATCCCCGGGCACCTACGGGCAACAACTGAATCAGTCCAGCGGTCGAACTGTAAAAAATTTAGTGGCCCTAAGGCTAAGCGCCTTATCAGACAGGCTGGCGCCGATTGCTCGCCACCGCAGCGATCATGCAAAGCAGCTCATTGTTGCTAGCATCTACTTTACATGAAATGTATCAAGTTTTTGTTCAACATATATGTTGACTTAAAGTGTGAATGCGCTTGTATTTGCTACTCTGGCCGGTATACGAGGAGACCGCTTATGAAATTGCCCATGATCATGGCCTTTGCGATCGGCCTTGTGGCTGGATCAGCCTGTACGGATGCGCGAGCGCAAACACCCGGGTTCGAAGTCGCTATTACGGTCGACGACCTGCCAGCCCACGGCGACCTGCCACCGGGCGTAACGCGCGAAAAGGTGGCGGCAGATTTTCTGGCGGCGCTTAAAGCAGCCAATGTCCCAGAGGCCTACGGTTTCATCAACGGCGTCTATGTCGCCCAAGATACCTCGACCTATAAGACACTGCAAATGTGGCGCGATGCCGGCTACCCGTTAGGCAATCATGGCTTTTCACACATGAACATCAATGACGTCGGGTTGGCAGCGTTCGAAGGCGACATCGCTGGCAATGAAGAGCTGCTCACCAGCCTGATGGCCGGCGAAGACTGGCATTATTTGCGCTTTCCCTTCCTCGCCGCTGGCACCGATCCGACCTTGCACGCCGGTATAATGGCCTATCTAAAGGACCATGGTTACAAAATTGCAGATGTCTCGATCAACTTCAACGACTGGGCCTACACCGACACCTATGCCCGCTGCATGGTCAAAGGCGACCAAGCGGCGATCGAAAAGATGAAGTTGCAATACATGGCGGGCGTGAAGGCCTCGATTGCCGTGGCGCGCTACGGCTCACAAAAGGTTTACGGCCGCGAGATCGCGCACGTACTGCTGCTCCACGAAGGCGCCTTCACCGCCTTGATGCTGCCCCAGGTGATAAGGGAATTCGAGGCCGAAGGCGCCCGCTTTGTCACGCTCGGTCATGCCGAACGGGACGCGGCCTATGCGGATGACGAAGACCATGCCGGCGATGGTATCGTCATAGAGCGCAAGGCCAGAGAAAAAGGCATTGATATCGTGAACGGCGCGCCGACCTTGGGCGATATCTCAAACCTATTCGAGCTGTGTCAGTAGGGGGTGCAGCATGTGTCAAACCCTCAAGGACAGTTGCCAAAGCAGCGCCGTGGGCATGTTGAATTGGGTGATATCGCCATGACTTCGACAACGCTCCCTAGCTAAGACTTCAGAGAGTCCTTTCGATACCCACTGGCGATCGTTCGCGACCGCTTCTCTTCCGTTTCATATTCTTACGCGCGCCCTCCCCTTTGAGCTCCGACCTTTGTTTTCAATCAACTCATGTCGTCGAACGGCATAATTCTGAGGAACACTCCATGAAACCAACCTATTCTATTGGCGCCAAACTATCGAGAGCCGTGTCAGCCACGGCCCTCCTTGTTGCCTTGGCCCTACCGTTGAGCGCTGCAGCCGCCGAGACAGCTCCCTGGCTGGATAAATCCTTGAGTGCTGATCAGCGCGCCATCCTGCTGGATAAGGCGTTGACGCCGGAAGAGCGCTTGGGTCTGGTGCATGGCCCAATGGCCTTGGCCTTCGAGCCCGGCGAAAAATTGCCGGAGGGCGCGATCGGGTCGGCCGGCTTCATTCGGGGCGTTCCGCGCTTGGGCATACCCGCGCAGCAGCAAAGCGATGCGGCCCTGGGCGTCACCAATCCTGAAAATGTGCGCCCGGGCGATACCGCGACCGCCCTCCCGTCGGGTTTGCTGCTGGCCGCAACCTTTAATCCCGACATCGCCTTCAGAGGTGGAGCAATGGTCGGCCAGGAAGCCCGCTCACGCGGCATCAATGTCCAGTTGGCCGGCGGCGTCAACCTCGCGCGCGATCCACGCGCCGGCCGCAATTTTGAATATGTTGGCGAAGACCCCCTGCTGGCGGGCATGATTGCCGGGTCGGGGATTAAAGGCATTCAAAGCCAGCACATCATCTCGACCATGAAACATTTCGCGATCAACGACCAGGAAACGGGACGGAACTTTGCCAACAGCGTCATTTCCGAATCCGCCATGCGTGAATCGGATCTGCTCGCATTTCAGATTGCGCTCGAGGTCGGCCAACCTGGCTCGGTGATGTGCGCATATAATCTGATCAACGGTGCGTATGCTTGCGGCAACGACCACCTTTTGAACACAGTCCTGAAAGGGGATTGGGGTTATAAAGGCTACGTCATGTCCGACTGGGGAGCCGTTAAATCGATGAACTTCGTCATGAAGGGCCTCGACCAGCAGTCAGGTGAACAATTGGACGAGCAGGTCTGGTTCGGCGAGCCGCTCAAAGCGGCGATCGCAAGCGGCGCGGTACCAGCGGCCCGCCTCTCCGATATGTCGCGTCGGCTTCTGCGCTCGATGTTCATCGCCGGTTTCTTCGATTCGCCCGCGCCGGTCAAGGTTGACCGCGCGGTTAATGCCGAGGTGTCGCGTCAGGCGGCAGCCGAGGGCATTGTCCTGCTAAAAAACGAAGCCAATCTTCTGCCCCTGGCTTCAACCGTCAAGAATATTCTCATCGTCGGCGGCCATGCGGATGCCGGTGTATTGTCGGGCGGCGGCTCAACCCAAGTCACCTCTGATGTCAAACAACTGGCGGTTCCAATTGGCGGCGAAGCTGTGATGGCGGACGTCATGTACTTCCACCCCTCCTCTCCCGTGCAGGCCTTGAAGGAACGCCTGCCAAACGCGACCATCCGGTTTGACACGGGCCGGTATCCGGCGGAGGCCGTACGTAAGGCCAGGGAGGCTGACTTGGTAATCGTGTTCGGTAATCAGTGGATGGCCGAAGGTGAGGATGCCGCCGATCTCAGCCTGCCGGATGGGCAAGACGCGCTTATCAGCGCTGTGGCCGAAGCGAATGCCCACACGGTTGTGGTCCTTCAAACCGGCGGCGCCGTTGCCATGCCCTGGCTTTCCAAGACGCCAGCCGTGGTCGAAGCTTGGTATTCCGGACAGAAGGGTGGCGAAGCTATTGCCGACGTGTTGACCGGCGCGGTCAATCCCTCGGGCCGCCTGCCTGTCACCTTTCCGCTCTCCATCGACCAATATCCGCGCACCGTTATGCCAGGACTCGGCCTTCCCGATGGCCAGGTGTTCGAAGTCCGCTATGACGAGGGCGCCGATATCGGATACCGTCGTTTCGCGGCACTCAAGCAGAAGGCACTGTTCCCGTTCGGTCGGGGCCTGTCCTATACGCAATTCGCCTATTCCGATGTGAAAGTGACCGGGGGCAAGAGCCTGACGATTAGCTTCAAGGTGACCAATACCGGCAAGGTCGCGGGGAAGGACGCGCCGCAAGTCTATCTGGACCAGGCGCCAGCAGGAGCGATAAAGCGTTTGATTGGGTTCTCCAAGGTGTCGTTGGCACCGGGCGAAAGCAAGACCGTAACGGTGACGGCCGACCAGCGTCTGCTGTCGCGGTTCGATGAGACAACCCGCACGTGGATCCAGACTGCTGGACAATACGGCATATCCGTCGCGCACGACGCCGAGGACGACGGCGTCAAAGGCTCAAGCACCCTCGTCGGATCCACTCGCAAACCGTAGTCTGTTGAAATCTATATTGCTCTGACCACGAACTGACTAAGCCTCGGGGGGCGACTTCCGAAACCCTCCGAGGCCTGTAAGAAAACTGGCGATTGCCGATGTTGCGCGCGAAGCGGAAGTGTCCATTAAGAGCGTTTCCAGCGTTCTCAATCACCAGCACTTCATAAGCCTACAACGCGCCCCCCCATTCAGGAGATCATAGGCTTCAAGCCGAACGCCGCAGCCGGTTCCTTGCCCGGCTTCCACAGCTATCGGATCGGACTCGTGATCTACGGCGGCGAAATCCACTGGACCTGTAGCGCATGCAAACCGGTGTCATGTGGTCCTTGTACCGTCACCGCTAGCCAAATGATCATGGAGCCCATGCAGGGCTAGGAGCGCGAGGATCGCCTCACGCTTCGACGCGATAATCGTTTCGCCGGAGATGTGCGACGATTCCGTCATAGTCGATATGGGGTTTTCAGCATTCCTGTTCAGATAATTTTGTTGACAATTTTCAGTCAACTAGCACTAGGTAACGCATTATTTTAGCGGGCTGAATTAAACAACATGGGACGTCGCAATCAATCAGTTGAGAAAAAGGCACTTATCGTTAACGCCTTCATGCACGCGGTACACGACCTGGGCTTCGACAGCGCAACTATGGGAGAGGTAGCATCGCGTGTTGGTCTTGACCGCAGTTCTATACACCATTACTTTAAAACCCGTGAGCTACTTGTAGACGAAGCCGGCGCGCATATCTCCAAAACATATCTCGAGCGAGTTGCAGCATCAATCTCGTCTTTGTCCAGCAAAAACAGGTTCAATTATCTGATTGAATACCTGTTCGGAGAGGGCTTCCACGACAAATTTTTAGCCAATTTGATCGACGAACTGAGCGCTGCTGCCAACCGGAACACATCAATTGAGAACTCCGTTCGTCATATCTATAAATCTGTCGAAGAGATGATAATTGCGGAGGTAGATGCAGCCTATCCCGATACCAAGCGAGCGATGCGGCGCGACCTGGCCTATGCAGTGAATGCGCTAGTTGAAGGATATACTGTTTTTAAGAGTATGAACTGGGGAAGCGATCGTCAAAAGGCCGCTCGTAAGGCAGCTTTCAAGCTCGTAGCGATATTCGAGCTTGAGTCGGCCGGAACGCTGAAGCTTCAGACGCCGCAATTGGAGCCTTAACACGTTTTGTGTTCAGTCCAGGCTTTTGCCGGCTAAGGAAGAAAGCCAGGACGCACGTTTAGCCAAGAAGTAACGCCTTCGTAGGCTGCTGCGGCGCGTAATACGCCCTTATCGTCGCGTTGGCGCCCGACAATCTGCAAACCAACCGGTAACCCTTCCGTTGTAAAGCCACAGGGTACAGAAATCGCCGGATGGCCAGTGTGACTGAAGGGTTCAGTCAGCCTGTGGAACTCAATTTCAGGATACTCTATCTTCTCACCCGCAATGAATTCCGCGCCCGCAACAGAACCGGCATGCGGAAACGCCGAAAGCGGCATGGTCGGCAACACTAGAAGATCATAGTCTCTAAAAACATCCGAGAAGGCTTTAAAGGTCTGCACTCGCTCGTTCGTGAGCAAATTCCAAAAGCTTGTCGCAGACATCGTATGCCCATCTTTGACCAATTTGGCCAAGCCGGGATATTTGTTCTGAATATTGGTAACGAACCTTGGTTCCTTGTCGCCGAAGATAGCGAGCGCGGGCCCCCAATAAGAGCGGAAATAGTCGATGGGGTCGGGGATCGAGATATCGATCAAGTCAACCGCCGCGCCGAGATCCCGCTCGAAAACAGATACAGCCGTTCTAACAATAGCGGCGACCTCCGGATCGACCGGCCCGCGTCCGAGGTCCGGGCTATAGGCGATGCGGAGGCCTTTCACAGCGCCCGCTCTGAGATCGGCCACATAATCAACGCCAACCTCGCTTAGCATATATGGCTCATCGTCAACCGGCCCCGCCATGACGGACAGAAGAAGAGCCACATCGGCAACCGTGCGCGCCATGGGGCCAAGGGCGTCGACCGTGCAGAAAGGGGTTGCCTCGTCACCGCGGGGAATGCGCCCATGCGACGGTTTGAGACCTACGACGCCGCAGCAGGCCGCCGGGATGCGAATAGAGCCGCCGCCGTCGCTACCGACCGCCAGTGGACCGAAGCCCGCCGCAAGTGCTGCGGTTGCCCCTCCGCTGGAGCCGCCGACACAGTGCCCTAGTTTCCAAGGATTATTAGTCGTGCCCAAAATTGCATTCTCTGTTACGCCCAGCCAGCCATAGGGGGGCGAAGACGTTTTTCCGAGGAGGGCCGGTCCGGTTGCTTTCAGTCGCGCCCAGCTGGGAGCGTCACGTTCGGGTACATTGCTGAGGCACTCGGGCACACCGAACGTCGTTATGACGCCGGCTGTCTCGGTCAAGTCCTTGACGGAGATAGGCAGCCCGGTCAGCTGTGGAATTGTCGCATGATCCTGAGTCCTGAAGGCTGCTTCAGCCTTCATTGCATCCGCACGTGCGCATTCCGCCGTTACTGTGATGAAGGCATGCACTTTTGGGTCAAGCGCCTCTATCCGGGTGAGGACCGCTTCGGTTACTTCGACGGGGGACAAGGTGCCGTCTCGAAAGTGGCGCGCCAGTTCAACGGCGGGGGTGAAGATTAAATCGTCGTCCATGGGAACCTTTGAGCGTTCATTGACGTGGAAACTAGAGTGACAGATAAGGCTGGATTATAGAATACCGCAAACCGGACTGGCTCGCGGCGCGCTTCATCAAGTCATCGCTTCTTCGGCGACCACGTCGAGCGATCGGAGCAATGGATCCGCTGCGTTCAACGCCTTTTCGATGATGCTTACAAGTTCGTCAATCTCGGCTTCACTGATAGTCAGAGGTGGACACATGACGATCGAGTCGCGAATGGCTCGCACCATCAGCCCACCTTCGATACACAGGTCGCGCACGATAGGACCGGCCGTGCCTTCAGCGCCCCCGAAGCGCTGATTCGTGCCTTTGCGAGAAACGATTTCGATAGCCCCGATAAGGCCCAGCGAGCGGACTTCACCGACAAGAGGGTGGTCGCTCAGCCGCTTAAGGGCGTTGGCAAAGTATGGGCCCGTAACGGTTTTTGTCCGTCCGACCAGGCCTTCAGATTCCAGAATCTCAATATTGGCCAGGGCCACGGCCGCACAGGTTGGGTGGCCCGAATAGGTGAAGCCGTGGGCGAATTCGCCGCCCTTCTCCACCATGAGATCTACGATATGCCGGGAGACGCCGACCGCCGAGATCGGAAGGTACCCCGAAGACATACCCTTGGCCATGGTGATCAAATCGGGTTTAATTCCAAAGTATTGGTGTCCGAACCAATGGCCGAGACGTCCAAAGCCGCAAATCACCTCGTCGCAAACGAGCAAAATGCCGTATTTGCGGCAGATGGCCTCGACCTGGGGCCAATAGGTATTCGGCGGAATAATCACGCCACCGGCGCCTTGAACGGGCTCGCCTATAAAGGCGGCGACATTTTCTGGGCCAACAGCCAGAATCCGTTCTTCAATCGTGTTGGCCACGCGCGTCGCAAAGGCTTCGGGCGTTTCGTCAAACCCCTCGCCAAACTGGTAGGGCTGATCGACATGCTCGACGCCCGGAATTGGCAGGCCGCCTTGTTCATGCATGAAGGTCATTCCACCAAGCGACGCACTGGCAACCGTCGAGCCGTGGTAGGCGTTTTTGCGGGAGATGAAAATCTTACGCTTCGACTCACCCTTGAGGTCCCAGTAGTAGCGAACCAGACGGAATATCGTGTCGTTCGCCTCCGAGCCGGAATTATTAAAAAAGACGTGGGTCAGGTCTGGATTACCGATGGCCATCTTCTCGGCGATTTTGGCGGCCAGTCGTACTGGCGGCGGCGTCGCCGTCTTGAAAAAGGTGTTGTAGAACGGAAGCTCCAGCATCTGATCATAAGCAGCCTCCGCCAGTTCCTTCCGGCCATAGCCGATATTGACACACCACAGACCGGCCATACCATCAAGCATGGTGACGCCCTCGCCATCGGTGATACGGCAACCCTCGGCGCTGACAATAAAGCGCGCCCCGCCTAGCTCATGCTGAACCTTGTAATCGCTTTGCGGCGGCAAGTGATGTGCCACATCCATCTGCTTCAACGCGGTAATGTCGTAGCTTTTCCGCGAAGAAATTAAGGCGCTAGAACGGGTCATAGAAGGTCTCCACTTATGGCCGACACGGATCGGGCCCATTTTTCTACAATCCATGCCACTTCGCCGTTGGACTGGATTCAATAACGACCCAAGATGTCAATTTTGTCAACACCCCCGTTTGCATTCAAATTTCTCGAATGGAAAAATGCGACCGAAGGCGACCAGAGCAATAGAAGAAACTTGATATTGGCCCTGAAAAAGGCCGCTTCGGGGAGTCTTAAGCCACAAGCCGGCGCAAAAGGCGCTACGGACCACGCTATTTATCAACACATATGTTGACTTTTTGCCCGTTTGGGGGAAAGGTCAACTTTATAAAGCAGCTCGGAAATGGCTGAAGCCACCTTCCGCAGCCTACTCGAAAGGTCCTCTTCCGCATGATGCTCACCCAGTCCGCTCAAAGCCCGTCCGCCCGCTCTATCGAGGACGTTGCATTTCCAGAGACAGTCGGTGACTTGGTCGAGCGTGCTGCACGACTTTACGGTGACAAGATTGCCATTGATTTCTTCGAGAACGGCACGGCCTTGTCGTTCAATGCTCTGCATGATCAGGTGTGTCGCCTGAGCGGCGGTCTGGCTCAAATCGGCGTGCAAAAAGGCACGCATGTACTGGTCTTGATGAGCAATCGCATAGAATTTCCCCTTGCCTGGCTCGCACTGGCTCGGCTGGGCGCGGTCATGGTACCGGCAATTGCCAGCCTGACGGAGAAGGAACTGCGGTTTATTGTAGAAGATGCTGATGTCGACTTCCTGATCGCAGAGGCGTCCTTGCTGGCGGACAAGGGCATCGCAGTTTCTGACCTGGGTCTGCGGCCACTAAGTAAAACTATCATTGTCGGCGACGAAACCTCGGCAGCGCATGTCTTCGAAGCCGTGCTAGCGTCGGGCGATCCTGATTTTGTCCCGTTATCGCCGCCCAAACGCTCTGATCTTCTAAACATCCAATACACATCGGGGACGACCGGCCTGCCCAAGGGCGTCATGCAGAGTCATAGATATTGGATCATTTGCGGGCCTGCCTTTTCTGAGGCGCTGGACAACCGATTTACCACCGTCCTGGCGGACCATCCGTTCTTCTACATGGATCCGCAGTGGATGCTTTTGTTTGGGCTCTACAGTGGCGCCCGGGTCGATTTCACCAATGGCCTGAGCTTGCGTAAATACATTGGCTGGCTGGCTGACCGGAAGACTGAATTTACGTGGCTTGCGGATCCCATTTTGAAGTCGGGCCCAAACCCGCTTGAGAAGGAAACGACGGTCAAGTTGTTTCTCGGCTATAATTTGACACCAACGATGATCAAGGAGGCCGAGGGGCGTTTTGGCGCCCGCGTGCGCGAAGCCTATGGCATGACGGAAATAGGCAGCGGTTTGCAGGTTCCATTTGACTTCGGGGATCCCGATATAATTGGCACCGCCGGGCTTCCTGCGCACTTTCGGACCTGCCGCATTGTCCGGGCCGATGGCACCGAGGCCGCGGTGGATGAGCCTGGCGAGCTCTGGGTCAGAGGTGACGGGCTGTTCGATGGCTATTACAATCGCCCCGACGCCAACAAGGAGGTGATAATCGACGGCTGGTTTCTGACCGGTGACCTGGCCACGAAAAACGCCAAGGGCTACTTCAAGCTGGTTGGACGCCTCAAGGACATGGTCAAGCGCAGCGGCGAGAACATCTCCTGCAACGAAGTCGAGCAGGTGCTCGTGGACATGCCGGAGATCTTTGCCGCAGCGGTAGTGAGTGTTCCCGATCCGCACCGCGACGAAGAGGTGAAGGCCTATGTGCAATTGAACGAAGGCCTACACCCGGAGGATGTACCACCTCAGGTCATCCTAGCCCACTGCGCCGAGCGCCTCGCGAAATTCAAGCTTCCCCGTTACGTCGAGTACGTCACCCAGTTCTCCTACACCTCGTCGGACAAGATCGCCAAACGCGAACTTACGGCAGCATCGGACGATCTTAGGGTAGGCGCCTTTGACCTCTTGGACAATATCCGGCGCTAAGCGCCCCGCAACTTTCTGGAGACTGCCATGACGACCTCTTTCAAAACATGGATCGAAGATAATAGTATTACCGAGATCGAGTGTCTCGTTCCCGATATGAACGGCGTCATTCGCGGCAAGGTCCTGCCAGCGACCAAGTTCATCAAATCGGAGGCGGATGGCTCGCTGCGCATGCCGTCAAGCGTATTCTCGGTGTCGATTACCGGCGAATATGCAGGCGATTCGGATGAAGCCTATGCCGACCGCGATTTGATCCTCGTACCTGACGCGTCCACCCTGCATATCGCGCCTGGATACAAGAGCGCGACCGCCTTCGTGTTTGCCGACACGCGCATGCCCGATGGCTCGGCATGGCCGTCCTCGCCCCGACACATTCTGAAGGAAGTCCTGGCACTCTACGCCGCAAAAGGCTGGACGCCCATAGTCGCGCCGGAGTTGGAATTTTACCTGACCGCCATCAATGCAGATCCTGACCTGCCTCTTATGCCCCCGATCGGACGATCCGGCCGGGCCGAGACCGCGCCTCAGCCCTACGGCCTTGAGTCGATCACCGAGTATGAGGATCTGGTCGAAACCATCTATGAGCACGCCGAGATCGCCGCTCTGCACCTGGACACCATGATCCATGAGTCAGGCGCAGGTCAGCTGGAGATCAACTTCCATCACGGTGACCCGCTACAACTCTCCGACCAGGTCATTGTCTTCAAGCGCATCGTACGCCAGGCCGCCCTCGCCCATGGCGTCTATGCCACCTTCATGGCCAAGCCGATGGCTGACCAGCCCGGCTCGGCGATGCATCTGCACGTGTCGATCATCGACTCGGAAGGCACGAACCTGTTCTCCACCCCAACCGGCGCAGATTCGGACCTTTTCCGCCATTTCGTCGGCGGCTTGCAGACCTACTTGCCAGAAATAGCCCCTCTTTTTGCCCCAACGGTCAACTCGTTCCGCCGCATGCGTCCAAGCCATTCCGCACCGATCAATGTGCAATGGGGCAAGGACAATCGTTCGTGCGGACTGCGTGTGCCCACGGCCGATGCCCAGAACCGGCGCATCGAAAACCGTCTGCCTGGTGCCGATGCCAATCCCTATCTTGCCATCGCATCGTGCTTGCTCGCAGGCTACCTCGGGATAGAGGAGCAGCTTGAACCGGCTGCCCAGGTCGGCGGCAACGCCTACGTTCATCCAAGGACGCTCCCTAAGACCTTGGAAGAGGCGCTGGAGCGGTTCGCAGTCTGCGCGCCGGTTCGGAAATACCTAGGTGACGCATTTGTCGATGCTTTCCTGTGCATCAAGCAATTAGAACTGGATCACTTTCAGGGGGTTATCAGCTCGTGGGAGCGCGATCACCTGCTTCTTAAGGCCTAGGTCAGATGGACGATCAGGGAAAGATCGGCCCCCGTTTCAATGACGGGCTGAACATGGCTGGAAGCTACTACGGCGCAACTGCGACCTTGCCTGCCCTACATGCGCCCCTTGCTGAAGATCTCGATGTCGATCTCTGCGTGGTCGGCGGCGGCTGCACCGGACTATCCACCGCTCTTCACGCCGCAGAACGTGGCCTGAGCGTAGTTGTGCTCGAAGGCGGACGGGTGGGGTTCGGTGCGTCCGGTCGCAACGGCGGACAGTTGATCCCGGGCTTGCGCAAAGGGGCTTCCGAGCTGATCGAGCTCTATGGTGCCACGCAAGCCCACGCTTTGTTTCAGGCAGGCCTTGACGCCCGCGAGACCGTTTTGTCTCTCATCCGTCGGTTCAATATAGACTGCGATCTAAAACTCAACGGCCATCTGCTGGCGGCAGTCAAAAGCGACCATGCGCGCGATTTCGCCGCCGAGATCAAGGCGCTGAACACACTGGGATATTTCGAGGCGGAGGCGCTGTCTCCGTCCGAGACCATGTCTCTGGTTGGCTCTGCCTATGCCGGCGGCTTGCTTGATCACCAAGGCGGCCATTACCATCCGCTCAAATACACGCTTGGGCTCGCCGCTGCAGCAGAGCGCGCCGGCGCGCGGATTTTTGAGGCAAGCCCGGTCATCGCCCTTGACCGAGGCAAGACGCTTTGTGCGCGGACGGCCACGGCCATTGTCCGCGCCAAACGGGTCATGCTCGCCGGCGACGCCTATCTTGCAGGGATTTATCCGCCGGTCGAGAAGCGCTACATACCGATTGGGAGCTACATCGCCGTCACCGCGCCGCTACGTTCGCCAGAAGCATTTATACGCCAGGACTTGGCCGTGTCCGACACGCGTTTCGTCGTCAACTATTTCCGGCTTACGAAAGATGGGCGTCTTTTATTTGGCGGGGGCGAAAGCTATTTCCCGCGTCCTCCCCGCGACATGGCGGCGTTTGTACGCGGGCCATTGACGCAGACCTTTCCACAACTGAGGAACGTCAAAATCGACTATGTCTGGGGCGGGCAAGTCAGCGTCACGATGAGCCGGCTTCCGCACATCGGGCGAGATGGCGACATCTACTTCGCGCACGGCTATTCAGGCATGGGCGCACTTATGTCGACCCATGCCGGCAAACTGATCGCTGAGGCCATGTCCGGCGATGAAGGCACCCTAGACCTGTTTCAAAAAGCTACGCCGTCAGCATTTCCGGGCGGCCACCTGCTCAGAACGCCTTTACAGGCGCTTGGGATGCTTTGGTTTGCCCTGCGAGATCGCCTCTAGTCGATGGCGACGAAGGTCTTCAAAACGGTATCGATCACCTCCCAAACACCACGATAGCCGGGACGAAAGACCAGATGGTCACCCGCCTGGACGCTCACGCCCGGCTCGCCATCTTCGGTTACGACTGCCCGGCCTTCCAGCAGTGTGCAGAATTCCCATTCGTCGTAAGCCACGCGCCATGCGCCAGGGGTCGACGCCCAGAGGCCGGCCGTGGTCTTGTCATCAGGCGTATCGAGTATCCAGGTTTTAAAGACGGGCGTTCCATGGACAAGCCGCTCCGGCGGCGGGCCGCCAATCAAAGGTTCCGGTAGTGTGCTGGGATCGAAGCTTTGAAAATACATGTTTTTAGACCTTGTATGATAGTATCAATCCGATCGAGCAGCGCGTGCGCAGACTCCATTGATAAACGGATTAACCCCGTTTGGGTATAAACCACGACCTAATTTGTCAACACATGCGTTGACAAATTGGGTCAAATAGCGACTTATTCGGTGCAGGATAGATGCGAGGTAAGCTCAGTGTTGAACTTTGAAAAGCGCGACGGCGTTGCCATTCTGACGCTTGAGAACGGGCGATTGAACATTTTTACGCGCGAGCAGCATGAACGTCTTTATCGCGCCTTGCTTCGGTTCCTGAGGGACGACGATCTCAAGGTGGCCATCCTTACTTCGGCACCCGGTCAATCGTTCAGTGCGGGTGACGATCTGAAAACGGTCGACGAACCCTTTGGCGATGCGCCGGACTGGTCGGAACTCACCACGCTTATGCCACGCAACAAACCCATCATTGCCGGGGTTCGCGGCTATTGCCTGGGCCAGGGCGTTGCGCATCTCCTGCGACTAACTGACATCCGTTATGCCTCGCCTGACGCGCTGTTTGGTTTGCCTGAAATCAAATATGGCATGGGGGGCGGTGGTAGCATCTCAGGGCTAAGCCAGCAGGTACCGTCGGTGATCGCCATGCATATGGCCCTGACCGGTGAGCCAATCTCAGCGAAGGTCGCCGCAGACTGCCACCTCATCAATGGCGTCGTCGAGGACGAGGCTCTGCTTTCAACCTGCCTCGAGGTGGCTCAGAAGATCGCGGCCCATCCATTGGATGCTATCAAGACCGAGTTGTCGCCAGCTGTCCGTGCGACGGCCTCCAGCGCCTATCTCGCCATGTCGCAACTGACGGACATATGGGACCGCAGAGACTAGGCCCTGTTGACATAAGTTGGCATCCATAGTTTGACCGAGGCGAGCGATCCGGCCTTTTCCGATAGTACCGGCGATAATGCCGAGATCAGCGCAAACGGCCGCCTTGTCCTAACCTCCCGCAGTGCCTTGCGGATCGGTCTGGCTGCTTACTAGTGTTGTGGAATCAACGGATGGATTCCCTTGATCTTGCAAATATGCGAGTCTGTGTCGATGGACATGGACAAAAGGCTGTTGCTGTCGCCTGAGGCTCGGGTGCGGTTGGAAGGTTGGGTGGCGGACCGGAACACGCCGCAGAAGCTTGTTTGGCGTGCGCGGATCGTGCTGATGTGGGCGGACGCGGCGAGTTTGGCGTCGATTGTGCGGACGCTGGGCAAGACCAAGAAGACGGCCTACCGCTGGCGCGATCGTTATCTTGAG
>NZ_AQWM01000041.1 GCF_000376105.1 Asticcacaulis benevestitus DSM 16100 = ATCC BAA-896 | reverse complement strand
CCGCTCACCTCCAGCGCCATCAAGCGTTCAGCCGTAAAGCTGATCATGTCGCGCAACAAATCGCTGTCGGAGGTCTTTTCAACAAGCCCTTTCAGGGCCATCATATCGTTGGTCATCGGTGGTCTTTCGTCTCTGGAATGAGTGTAGGAACCCAAACCATATCCGAAAATCACTGATGGCCAACCCCGCTTCGCTGAGGCTCGCTTTGCCCTTTGGACGGGCAGCGAGCCTAGCGCTACGCTCTCACCCAATTACACCACGCTGTGGGATACGACCTTCGCGAGTTCCGAAAATCACATTTGAGTCAGCGACAGCGGATCTTGGTATAAGCGGCCGTTAAAGAGTGTTTTTGCATTTTGGGGACAAACTCTTCTAGCCTGCTCTTTGCGACGACGAACGAAAACTTGCCAGCCTGTACGACAAAACGTATTTCGTTATGCAGGAACATATAAGAGCTGACGCGGGGAAAAATGGCTAGGAAGTTGTATTTTGCGATCAGCATTGCTTTTATGATGATGGCCTCATGCACGAAAGCGCCGGCTACAGACACGAATGACGACGCAAAATCGAGCATGCCTGCTGGTTATCCCCACCCGTTCACCATGTGGAATACAGAGGTTCAAAGCATACATTCCGAAATTCTCAATAGAGATTACGAATTATTTGTAGCGTTTCCAGATTCTTATAAAGAAAACACGTCAAAGCAATATCCGGTTATGTTTGTGACCGATGCGGAATACGCGTTTCCTCTAACCCGAAGTATCACCCGACGCGTTTCAAATCATGGAGATGATTTACAAGAGTTCATTCTTGTTGGCTTGGCTTACTCTACCGGTGACACACCGTCATTCAGTCGAAAGCGGGACTACACTCCGACTCCTAACGGGGACCACGACCCATCTGACATGCCAGGAAAAAAGTTTGTTTTTGGAGAATCGCGTGCGTATGCGGCGTTTATAAAAGACGAAGTCTTTCCGTTTATTCAGAAAAATTATCGCGCTGACATGTCGCATAAAATATTTGTCGGGCATTCATACGGCGGTTTGTTGGGCATGGATATAGTATTAAGTGACCCAACAATGTTTCAATACTATATCATTGGTAGTCCTTCATTATATTACGACAATTTTTACATGAAAAAGAGGGAAGCTGATTATGCCGCGACCCATCGTGATTTGCCGGCCAACATTTATATGGCGACGGGTGGATTCGAGGCGCCTGGCCCAACTAAGCGCAACTCACGGCGATTAGATATGGTGAAGGACATGCAGGATATGGCTTCGTCTCTTAAATCGCGCAATTACCCCAATCTGCATCTTACCGCAGAGCGTATAGACGATGAGGATCATCTCACCGTCTTTCCATCGACTATTACAAGGGGGCTTTTCTGGTCCCTGCGAACCGAAAAAGCGAAACATTAGGCGTTGGGCCTTGGCGATTGACGGTTCATTTTTTAGCACACGATTTCCGCCTGAGCGAACTTAAGTTTGGAAAGCATCAAGGGGCAAGGTCGACCAGAATGCCAATTTGGAGGGGCATTTCTCGAGGAACATCAACAAGACGTCAACGCCTTGCGATGGTGACCTTTATGGAAACCTGGCGGTATTTAGGTGCGACCTCTTCTTCTGGCATCATATCTAGCACGGGCCGACCGTCCGCCGCCCAATGTACCCGACGAACCCTGGTATCACGGCCATTGCCACCGACACCGTCGCCCCAGGTATGGTAGACATAAGTCAAATTGCCGTCCGCATCTTCAGCGAATGAACCATGCCCTGGCCCTTGTTCATAAGTCAGGTAGTCACGCGTGCCCGTCGGCATGGCGGTGCTTTTTTGCAGTGGTGCTTTCCACTTGCGCCAGGAATTTATATCGGTCAGGTCCGCGCCTTCTTCGGCCCACATTCCGCCAACGACATAGGTCGGGCCTACCTTCGAGCCGGAATAGGCGAGATAGATGCGGCCCTCATGGAAGAACGCAAAGGCGCCTTCGGCAAGGTTTTCCTCAAACGATAGGTTTGGCGCAATAAGCGGCTGTGGCTCAGACGTCAAGCGCGCCGGATTTGCCGGATCAACCTTGGCGATCCAGGTCAGCGGGTCTCCAATATTTCCGGTTTCGGTTATGTAGCGCTGAGACCAAATGTAGTAGCCTTGCCCCTTGATATCGAAATAAGACATGTCGAGGCTGATGTTTCTGCCAAACTCTGTCCGTCCCAGCGACGCGCCGTTTGCACGGCGTACGGCGGCAGGCTTCGACCAGTCGGCCCGCTTGGCCGGATCACCGCCTTCGCGCAATTGCATCATGTGCGCTTCAACGGTAGACCACAATCCGTCCTCGTTTGACTGGTCATCTTTGGAATTGAAGCAGGGGGCGAATAGGATGGTCAGGCGGCCGCCTATTTCGTGGAGCTCCGGTGCCCAATAGCAGCCGGCAATTACGCGTCCCTCAAGCGTACGATCCTTGTACACTCTTCGATTCAAAAGATCGATTTCGCGGTTGCCTCCGCCATTAGCATCGGCCAACGCTTCGATACTATTGGCAACCCGCAGCGGCAGGTGGGGCGAGTTAACATTCTGATTGTCTGTGTCATCCGTCGCCGTGAAGAGGTACCGGGTGATGCTGTCTTGCGCGTAGCGATAGATGGTCGGATCGGCGCGGTTATAGGCGAAAATCCGAGGGTAGGGTGACTGGCGAACGGTCCCGGTGACTGTGTAGTTACCCGGACGCGCCTTTTGAAGGCGCTTCAAGACCGTCGGGTTCCAATCGACTTTACGCGTGGTTATGGATCCGTCGGAATAGTCAAGCTGCACCTTTGCGTCTGCAATGGCGGCGATATCTCCACGTTTGATCGTCAGCGGGGCCACACGGGCGCCGACATTGACGATCCGCCCGAAGCGGTTTTCCAGGGCGGAGGCGAGTTGAGGGGATATGGCTATGCCCATTGGCGCCTCGGCATCCGGCAGGTTCGCGGCGGACGGCGGCGGGAGAACGTCGCTAATTTTTCTCAATTGACTTGTGCGAACCACACCAACATTGCCTTGCGACACTATTCGAAGGCGACGACCGTTGTTCTCAGGATTGAATGCAGAGCCACGAAGTTCGGTTCGCGCCAGATCGGCGACGGTTGTCCATTTCGCAGCGCCGGTGCTACTCCTCCAATACACCAGATAGCGCTTCGCGGCGGAATCCCAGACGGCTTTGGGCGCCACGACGCCGTCGCCCGTCCGAAGATCGAGAAAGCCCAATTCCGTGAAGTCGGCAGGGCTCTTGGGATCAGATTTGAACACTAGGGCGCCGGAGGCGTATGTCGGATCTAAGGCACCTGTCATGTCTACCCGATTGGCGATGACGCCCAGGCTGCCATCGGAAAAGTAAAACAGCGAGGGGTTTGACAGACCACGCAGCGAGACCTGATCGACGCCAACATAATCGCCCGATGGGAAGAGAACGCCGTAGTTATCGTTGAGCGGCTTAAGATCGCCTTCAGCCGTTCCGATAGCCAGATGTAAACTGCGAGCGACAATTGGTTGGTTCGCTTCATGCGCCGATGTTGGGCTGCGGGTGTACGCGGCCAGAAACCTGGCGTCCTTTCCCAGCAGGGTTAGATCGAAGCACTTGGTGATCGTTTTTCCGTCAGATAACCTGACCATACCGGTGAGCTTCACGGAAGCCGGAGCGGTCTGGTCATTGATGAGAGCGCCTTCGATCAGCTTGGCACCGTCGGCAGTCCAAAGGACACTGAAACCAGCGGGGGCAGGCAGGGGAGTGCCCGAGGACAGCACCGGCGGCACCACCCAGGCATCAAAAATTTCCGCGGCTTCGGCTTCACTCGCATTAATCTGAGGTGCCTCAGGGGATTTGGTCCCCCACTTAGCCAAAAGCGCATCACGCTCCTTAGCGGTGATCGCCAGAACCGAGCCATGACGCGGGTGAGCCGGTAGGCGAAAATTCGGCGGGTACGTCCATTTGATCGGTGCGTCGAGGGCGTTTGTGCCAAGGGGAATATAGCCGATGCCCCCAAAATGGTCGACCCAGAGGTAATATTTGAAGCCACTGGTGTCTCCCTTGTTGGCGATGAAGGCGCTGGGGCCCTCGACCTCGGGCGTGCCGGCATTGCGGCCTATGCAGCGGTCGACCAACGACCAAGCCCCCGACTCTGTGGTTGCGCGCAGTGATTTGGATCGTTGCGCCAATATGTCCGGGGATGGGCAGCCCTTGGCATCGGTAACCTTGGTGAAGCGATAGTAGTACTCGCCATCCTTCATGACGCTCGAATCAATCATGCCCTTGTCCTTGAGCAGATCGGGCAGATCGGAAGCCTTGAACCACGGCTCGGGCTCACCAAAGGTGCGGAAGTCGCGGGTAATTGACGTTAGGATTTGAGGTCCGTTGTCGTCCTTGTGCGTACGGGCGTCGTCAAGGAACATGTGCGACGTCCAGTAGACCACATAGGCATCAATCGTCGGATCGTACATGGCTTCCGGTGCCCAGGTCATGCCGGCGTTGGGCTTGCTAACCTTTACGTGGCGCTGCTGACCCCAGTTTATGAGATCGGTCGATTCCCAGATTTCGAGATAGGAGCTGCCTTCATCTGTTGCCTTGCTCCAGCCACTGCGGCCGGCGGAGAGATCGGTCGCTAGAAGGAAGAAACGATCGCCTTCGGCAGACCGCATGATAAACGGGTCGCGCAGGCCCAACGTACCCGTGGCGGATTCCAGGATCGGTTGGGCGTCGTTCAGATCCTGCCAGTTCAGCGCATTATTTCCCTCAGACACGGCAAAACGAAGCTTTTCACCATCGGGCGTGTCTCCGGCGAAATAAACGAACATGTAGGCTTCGTTTTCGGCCGACGTCCGGGGTTTGGCGAGGACCGTCACCTTGATCGGAAAACTTACCGGTTTTTCTCCCGGCACGTTGATAATCGCCGTCAGACGAACAACCTTATCCTTAAGGCCACGTTTAACGGTCCCCTTGCGAATGATATCTTTTCCAAAACCTCGATCCGTGTCGGTTATCGTCGATCGATCTGAAGATCGCCAGATGATTGACACGTTTTGCGCTCCGTTAACCGCACGAAGAGCTTCAATGTCCGTGCCTCGCTCAGGAAGGGTCAGGCTTCCTCGCGCAGGCCCCTGCAGAGCAGGCAGGGCTCGGACAGCGTTGACGGCTAACTTGGTGAGGTCGTGCTGGCTATTGGGGGCCGCGTTGCTTTCCACGGCCCAAACTGACCCTAATATTCCCGCAAGAATTGGTGTCGTTACGGCATTCAGATTGGCCGTCGCCAAAATTGTGAAAGCGGCTGTTAGCAAGCGTTTCATGGTAAGAGCTTCCTGCAGGTGGCGACCTGATTATATTGTCTGACTTTATAATAACTGCGTATAGGCTCGCAAAGGTGGCGTCAATTGCCTAGAGTGGGGACGAGGGGAGCCAGCAGCCTCCCTTTGGCGTTTTTGTCGGTCTTCCGCCAACTCTTGCAATGGACTTGACGCTTTTCCGGCCCTGAAGAAACAGGATTCGCACTTGGCCAATCACGTCTTCGCAGGTTAAGACTGCGGCGTCTGCAAGGTCACGCAGTGGAAGTTCAGACCATATATTTCCCCGAAGCTCGGTAAAATGGCGCAGTGACATGATGAAATACAACAACGGGATCAATCGCAGGCAGCTAATGGGTTATGCAGCCGTCGGCGCGACAGCTGCGCTGAGTGGCGGCGCATGGGGCTGCCCGACGGCAGTACCGGATACGCGGCTGCCCGACGGCACAAACTTCGCGCTATGGGAACAACCGCTCAGCTTCTCGAAGACCTATTATGTCGACAATACCTTGGCCGTCGCCGACGACGACGGGCCGGGCGATCAAGCGCGCCCCTTCCGTACGGTCAACCGCGCTGCTCAGGTGCTACAGCCGGGTGAACGCGTCGTTATTGCCGCTGGCACCTACCGCGAATGCGTGCGGCCGGCACGCGGCGGCGATGCACCTTCACGGATGATCAGCTACGAGGCCGCCCCAGGCGCCAAGGTCTATATTAAGGGCTCAGAGATCCTTACGGATGGCTGGCATCAGGAAACCGTCTCCGTGGCCTTTCGCCCGCCTGGCAGTCTTGCCTCACCCGAAGACGGTGTGACCACTTGGCGCCATAACCTTGACGGCGCACTGTTTCCCGACGCCTATAACCCCTTTGCCCTGCCAAGCCTCATGGGCCAATGGGCATGGCTAAATCCGGCCAAGGTCGATATGGGGCCGTATCTGCGACGCCGGGGCCTGGTGTTTGTCGACGGAAAGCCGCTGGAGCCAGTGGAGCAACTTCGCGAACTGGCCGCGCCGGCCTTGCGGCCCTTTCCGGATTTCACGGTCGAGCCTGTGCCGCAGAATGGGCTACCCGCCCGGAGGCGTGGCGGCCCGATCATGCAGGAGATCGGCGGCGTGCCCGATTCCCGGATCTGGGTGGATCCGTCTGGCACGGCGATCCAGATCCGTCTCGCGTCCGGGACTCCAGCCGACCATGTGATCGAGGTGACGACCCGTCAGCATGTCTTCATTCCGGCAAAAAGCGGGCTGAGCTTCATCCGGGTCAAGGGTCTGACGTTTCAACATGCTGGCAACGCCTATCCCTTTCCGCAATACGGCATGGTCTCGCTGGCTGGCGGCGACCATTGGATTCTGGAGGACAACACTCTGGAATGGGCCAACGGTCTCGGCCTCGCCATCGGCTTCGACGGCGATAGCGCCGGGGCGCTCAATGCCGGAACGTCACAGGTCGTCCGCCGCAATTCCATCCGTTATTGTGGCGTCGGCGGCATCGGCGGCATGGGCACCCTTGATACCTTGATCGAAGACAACCTGATCGAATGGTGTGGCTGGGCAGACGCAGAGCGCGGCTGGGAGGCGGCTGGCGCCAAGTTTCATCGCGCCCGAAACATGATGTTCCGGCGCAACGTCGTGCGCCACATGCGCCATGCCAATGCCGCGTGGTGGGACAGCGAAGATTCCAATTGCCGAATCACCGGCAATATTTTCGCCGATGTCCTTACCGTCAGCGCCGCCGTGCATCTGGAGATGAATAGAGAACCGAACCAGATCGACAACAATATTATCTGGGACGTTCGAAATGCTGAACCTGGCACGCCTGGTCAAAGGGGCTGCGCGGGATCCGGCCTGTTCATCAACGCCACCGATCAACTGATTGTAGCGCAAAATCTGATCGGCCGATGCGACAATTCGGGTGTCTTTGCCATCTTGCGTCCAGATCGCGCCGGTAGCGGGCAGGGGCGCGACAACACCATAGCCAACAATATCTTCGCCAGGTGCGGCTCCTCTGCCATAGTCTTTCTTGACCCTAAGAACACGGCCGACGGCAATGTTTTTGTGGACATGCCGGCGCGGTTCCTCGGGTATTACCAAGGCGATGCAAAAACCTATCTCGACCTGGCGGCCTGGCGTACAGCCTATGGCTGGGACCGCACGTCTATCGAGGCCGAGATGCGGGTCGAGTTCGACCCCGCTACCCTTCGTCTCACCCTGTCGAGGGTCCGCACCCTGCCAAAGATGGCCACAAGCAACCACATACAAAGCGACCTATTGGGTGTGCAGACGGGCGCCACGCGGGTTGCAGGACCGCTTGCCAATCCGTCCTCAAGGGAATCCTGGATGGTTGATCCTCGACGGAGAGCCTGCATTTAGCAGGGTGTTGAGACGCTGTTGCTAGCCTTGGCACTCGGTTTCATACGCCTCTTCCCAACAATAGTTTCGGTAAATGAAATAGTGTAGTAGTTACGTTGGTTGCGTGCCCCAGCAGCCGGCCTTTATGGCAATAAATCAAATAGATAGATGATTCACAAGGCAACTTTTCTGCGTCCGAAATCCGCCCACAGCTACCGCATAGCTACCAATTGAATCAAAAAGACACACTTGGATAATTGCAAACAATGGCGGATGATGGAGTCGGCTGGTGGCCCATTTCGGTCGTTAGGGCGCCGCTCCGGGATTCCAAAAAGCTGCCATACGCGGTAGTGACCTAGTCACGATTTTATGCCCCTTTGTGGTCTACCCCACGTGATGACGGCAGCTACCGAAAACACTCCCCCCGGCAGAGCTAAGACCGCCTCACGTCGCCGGCGCATAATTGGTATCGGTAAGTATAGCTTCTCTCTATCCCTTGGCGTCCGCCAGAATCATATCGGCCGCGTAAAGCCCCGCCGCCATGGTGGGTGCGTTGGTGTTTCCCGACGGGATTTCCGGGAAAATCGAACAGTCCACCACGCGTAGCCCGGCAACGCCGCGCACGCGGAGACGATGATCGAGAACAGCGTCTTCATTGGCGCCCATCGCTGCGGTACCAACGGCATGATAGCCGGACTGACCCAGGGTGCGGGCGAGCTCGATAATCGCGCCGTCGGTCTGTGCCTGAGACGTCAGCTCGGTCTCGCCTTTCACCATTGGCTCAAACGCCTTCTGCCCCATGATCTTGCGGATGGCGCGTGTGCCGGCGACAAGTCCAGCACGGTCTTCTTCCCGATCGAGCCAATTTGGGTCGACCAAGAGCGCAGCGGCCGGATCCGCAGACTGAACCAGCACGCTCCCTTCGCTCTGCGGACGCAGATAGTAGGAATAGAGCTGCATGCCCGGTGCTGTTTCGAAGCCAATGCCAGCAGCGCCGATGACATAGGAATAGGGATTGTACATGATCTGCGTATCGGCGCGGGCCGCATCCGGCATTGCCTTTACGAAGGCAATTGCCTCCGCTGCGCCGTAGGAGAGCGGACCCTTTCCGCCGGCAAAATGCTTCAACGCGTTGGCGATGAGCCGCCATCCGGCAAAATCGCGGTTCTGACTATCCTGCCAGTGCTTGAGCCGAAAATTGATCGGAAGTGTCAGGTGCTCGCGCATCTTGCGGCCGACATTGGGGCTATGTAAATGCACTGTGATGCCGGCTGCCTTCAGTACCGCGCTGTCGCCGATGCCAGAGAGCTGCAGGATACGCGGACTGGCCAAGGCCCCGGCACAAAGGATCACCTCACGTTCCGCGGCGTAGCGAACCGGCTGCCCATGGGAGATGCCGGATATCCCGGTGGCCTTGCCATCGACCATTTCGACATTGTCGACCCTTACATTGGTCATGATCGTCAGGTTTGACCGGTTCCTTGCAGGATCGAGATAGGCGCGGGCAGCGCTGACGCGTTTGCCGTGGCGGTCGATGTTCCACTGAGCGTAGCCGGTGCCTTCGAGCGTCGGCCCATTCTGGTCCGGCTTGACCTTAAGGCCGGTCTGACGCCCAGCCTCTATAAAGGCCTCAGCCAGACGTGTGGGTTTGGGGTTGGTATTGATCTCGACCGGACCGCCGGCACCGCGATACTCATTGGCACCGAGCTGATGATCTTCCAACTGGCGCAGATAGGGCAGCATCGTCGCCCAATTCCAGCCTTGCAGCCCAATTTGCTCGAAATGATCGTAGTCTTCCTTGCCCGCGCGCACCCAGACCATACCGTTGATGGCGCTTGAGCCGCCAATCATCTTGCCGCGAATCCAGGTTTTGTCAGGGCCGAACGTGTCTTTCTGCACAGGATAGAAGAAGGCGTTGGCAGGATCGGAGATCAGCTTGCCATAGCCCTTCGGCAAGAGGCTCAACCAGCCTGCTTCGCCACCCTCTTCAAGCAGCAGCACTGTATGCTTGCCATTTTCGCTCAGCTTGGCAGCAATCACCGACCCGGCACTGCCGGACCCAACGACGATGTAATCGAACTTTCTGCTGGACACGGCCACGACCTTTTCAAATTAGAATTATTCTCTAGATATATCATCTAGATTCGATTGTCTACATGGCTTAGGACGTCTGCGCTTTCTTCGCCCGGAAACCGGGTGTAGAGTCTACTCAGACAACAAGGGCGACTATGAACGCGAAGCAACTTCGATCACCCCGACAGACGCGCGGCATCCTGCGGCGCGATACCATACTGGATGCAGCCGCCAGCCTGCTTCGCGAGATGGGGCCCGGCGCGGTGACCATGCAGGCCGTCGCCCACCGAGCGGGCTCGTCAACCGGTTCGATGTACCATTTCTTCAAGGACCGCGAAGAATTGCTCGGGGGCCTAGCTGCCCGTCATAGCGAGGCGCTGATGGCCATATTGGGGCCAACTTTCGCGGCAGACGACCTGTTTTGGCAGGACTTGACGCCAGAGCGTGTCATTGATGCACTTTTTGGCAGGGCCATCCTCTATTACACGAGCCACCGGGATGCACTCGCAACGCTAAAGCTTGTGCCAGTTGCCGAGGTGAAACAGTTCCAAGCTCTGGTGAGTCGTGTCATATGTCTCCGACTGGGCTCGGAAGCCGGCCCCGCAGCAGCACGGACGTTGTTTTCACTATCAACCGGCACGCTACACTTCCTTCACGACGCGGAGGATGAAAATCTCGAAGAGATCGCCGCCAGTATCCCGGATGCCCTAGCGTCCTATCTAAGCAGACTTGAGGGCAGGTAGACGAGGGTCTAATCGGACAAGTTGGACATCCCGCCTGGGTCACCGGACGGAAGCTTCCGGAAAAATACAAAAGTAGGCCGAATGGCCGAAATGGGGGCGTAAAGCGGACGCGCTGTCGCGAAAATCCTGCAGACTGTCCAAAAACTCCGGCTAGATTTGGTCCGCACCTCCAAGGGGTCAATGTTCGGTGCTGATTTGACACTCCCACCTTTGTCAGGAGCCAGGCGGCGTGTCCACATGCCCACACCGAACGTCACGACGCTCAGAGACGGTCCGTTCCAATATAATCGGCAGCACGGCCGCGACGCCGGAGCGGAGCGGCCGTGCTGCAAAGCGGTTTCTCAGTTTCAGACTTCGCCGGTGGCAGAGGCCGCTTGAGACGGTGCATAGGGAGACGGTGTCTTGCGGCCTGTATTCTGTGTCAGGAAAGAGGTCACGAGCACCACCAGACCAACGACGGCAGGAACCGCACCGCCATAATCGGCTGCGTTGAGGTGCGCCGACAGCGCGAGCAACAGGTGGTAGAGCATGCCAGCATAGGCAAGATCGCTGAGAGCGACGCTGACGCGCGAGACGATGGCCGCCACACCCAGGAGCTTTACGGTGATCAACAAGGGTACCAGATAGGGGGGGAAGCCAAGTGTTCCAAGAAGCTGACGCACGGTGTCGCCTTGAGTTACGTAGAAGGCCGCCGACATCAGGTAGAGGGCGCAGAGCAGCGTGGTGCTGATCCAGTAGGCGTATTTGCGGATCATGATCTCTTCCTCACGCGCTGTAGCCCGCGAACACGTCGCGGAACGTCTTTGTGTTGCCGACGAAGGCGTTCACCATCTTGTCCGGTGATCGGGAAACACCGACCACGTCCGCGCCGCGCCTCAGGAGTTCCGAGACAACAGCTCTGCCGAGCTTTCCGCTCGCATCGCTCACACCGATTTTCATATCATTATCCTTCTACGAACATTATGTTCGTGACGATGATATCGAAACCGGATATCTGCGCAAGAACGCACATTCGCGTGCATCACGCACAGAATTGTTCGTATTGGGGGCCGCCATGAACATCACAATGCAGCCCAATGAGGGGCTGGCCATCACAGAATCGGACAGTGTCCACGAGCACGCCCACTGCCGGGCGATGGGATACATTCTCGACCGCATTGCGGACAAGTGGACGATCATGGCGGTTGGCGCCCTGTCCCACGGTCCGATGCGCTTCAATGAGATCATGCGCAAGATCGGCGGCGTGTCTCACCGGATGCTGACATTGACGTTGCGGAGTCTTGAGCGGGAGGGGTTGGTCACCCGCACGGCTTTTGCGACTATTCCGCCGAAGGTAGTCTATGACCTCACGGATCGCGGACGCTCCCTCCTGGACCCGCTGACAGCGCTATCGGACTGGGCGCATGAGAACCGCGCCGCCATGGAAGTTGATCGAGCCCGGTATGACCGGGAGCAAGGTACGCCGTCAAAGTGATGGCTGTTGGCGCGCCTTTCCCGCCCGCTTTTCGCCTGGTGTTGCCGAACGAGTAAACACCGAGCTCGAATGTCCGTACGGAAAACATGTGTTTTACGACACATTGAATTTTTGTAATTGCAGCGTCGGTTGACAACTCAAATTCCTGAACCATGACTTAGATATCTGGCGACCTTCAGGCCAGATCAAAATAGGGGGATGCAATGACATCACGCCGTCTGGTGCTGGGCTGTCTTGTGGCAGCGGGTATAAGCCCAATAATGCAACCCGCTCTTGTGCACGCTCAGGCACCCGAAGCCACCATGAACACGCAAAAGTTCGAATTCGTTTCGGCTGGAAACCTGCTGTCCGGCTTTGTCGACACCCCGGCGGACGGCACCGCGAAAGCCCTGATCATCATAATCCAGGGCTACGGTGAAACGGACGTGGCAGGGCGCACATCCTACTACGATCTGCGCAGCCATTTTACTCAGCTAGGAATCTCCACCGTGATCTGGGATAAGCCGGGCTGTGGCCAAAGCGCGGGCAAATTCGATGCCGACCAGCCGGTGGAGAGCAGCGCAGCCGAAGTGCAGGACGCCATCCGCCAATTGCGCAAGAGTCCTATACCGGGTGCGCACAAAATCGGGCTTTGGGGCCTAAGCCGCGGCGGCTGGATTGCGCCGCTTGCGATCGCGCAAGACCCCGACATTGCCTTTTGGATTTCGGTGAGCGGCACGGACGACAAGGAAAACTTCCCCTATCTCCTGGAATCCAATCTGCGCATCGAGGGACGGACAGAGCCGCAGATTAAACAGTTGGTCGGCGAATGGAAACGCGGCTTCGAGATCACGAGCCGAGGCGGCAGCTACACCGATTATTTGGCGGCGACCCAAAACCTCCGCCGCGATCCGTTCATTGTTTATCTCTCCGGCGGCAAGGACGAGGACGTTGAGTCGTTTGAAATGGCCAAAGCACAATTCTTAAGCGGCGCGTTTCAGGTCGATAAAAAAACCGGCCTTCAGATCTATGTAACCCATTTCCGAGAGATGCTCGCCCGCGTCAACATGCCCGTCCTCGCCATCTTCGGTGAAAAGGACAGAAATGTGGACTGGAGAAAAACTATGGCGCTCTATGCAAAGACGATCGGCAAGAATCGGCGCGCCAGCCTGAACATTCGCGCCTTCCCGGATGGCAATCACAATCTCCAGCAGGCCGCGACAGGGGGCTTTCGCGAAATGATCGAGATGAAAGAGCGCCATATGTGCGATGGCTATTTTGAAGCCATGGAGACTTGGTTGCGAACGAACGTGCTGACCTGAACAGACCGTTCGTGTTTTGTCTTCTTATGCTACAGTTTCGCACACTTCGTTAGTTCTGGTCTATTCGTCGATCCTCGCCCGTAAGCCAGATTGCGAGTTCTGCGGCTTGCGACAGAGGACGCCAATCAGCGGCATTGCGCAGCGGAACGTCGAGTTCGTCGCGCAAGTCTAAGGACAGCATGAGGGCACCGTGCCGGCCGAACATCACCGCATGGATCGCGCCAGCCGACTTCAACGCGCTGACACGCCGTGTCGGTTCGACATCAGCCCGGCCAGATCGTTCGCGAAATCCGCAGACTGCAAATGACTTCGCGGTAATGTTCTTGAGATAAGTGAACATTATGCGCTTTAAAATTTGCGCCGACGGGGTTGTCATTCCTCGGCTTGTCGAGGTGGACAGCGACTTTGGCTTCGATCACCTCCGCTGCACCTGATCGCACAGCGGAAACGATAGCGAAGGTGACACCAAGGCTCGCCCACCTGGCATATTAGTCGAGCTTCACAACGACGACCGACTTGGCCGGCAGGTTGAGGGTCAGCTTGTTGCCTGATATCTTGCCGCCCTTGTAGCTGACCGGCACGACCGTGGCAGGCACGCCCATTTCGTTGCGCGCATCCATCTTAGGGGCGGTCAAAACCTCGCCCGAGACCTTGGTCGCCTTGAGCGTGCCGAGGTTTACGGTGAGCTTGACCTCATCGTCTGGGTTCATGTTGGCCAGGCCGATATAGGTCTTGCCGTCCTTACCCTTGGCCGCCGAAGCATTGATTGCCGGTAGTGTCTTGTCGCCCGACGTGAAGGTCGGTGGGTTCAGTTCCAATGGCAGCGATGTCGAGTCCTGGAAGGGCACGTACATCTTGAACGCATAGTAGGTCGGGGTCAGTAGGATTTTGTCGTCCTTGGTCAGGATCATTGCCTGCAGGACGTTGATCGTCTGGGCCACGGCCGTCATCTTCACGCGGTCGGCGTGTTTATGGAAGAAGTTGAAGTTGACCGCGGCCAGGACACCGTCACGCAGTGTGTTGAGCTGGTACAGATGGCCCGGATTGGTGCCCGGCTCGACGTCGTACCAGGTGCCCCATTCGTCGACATAGAGCGCGACCTTCTTTTCAGGGTCGTACTTGTCCATGATGGCGCCGTGCTTGACGATGAAATCTTCCAACTTCAGCGTCCGGGAGAAGGTGTCAACCCAAGCCTGCCTGCTGAAATTGATCGATGCGCCCTTCTTCTCCCACTGGCCGGTCGGCAGGGTGTAGTAGTGCAGCGACAGCCCGTCCATGCGGCCACTGCCGATCTGCTTCATGACCACTTCGGTCCAGTTATCGTCATCGCCGCCACTGGGGGGGCCGACGGCGATACGCAGCGCCGGATTGTCCGCGCCCTTGTGGAAGAATTCATTGAAGCGGCGATATTCGTTGGAATAATATTCCGGCGTCATGCTGCCGCCGCAGCCCCAGCTCTCGTTGCCGATGCCGATTACCGGCACCTTGAACGGCTTGTCGCGGCCATTCTTTCGGCGTTCCTGGGCCAGCGTATCCTCGCCCGGCGAGGTCATGTATTCGATCCATTCGCGCATCTCGGTTGGATCGCCAGAGCCGACATTGATCGAAACATAGGCGTCAGCGCCGACCTGCTCGGCGAAGTCGAAGAATTCGTGCGTACCGAAGTGATTGCTTTCGGGCGAACCACCCCACCAGTTATTCTTGCGCGACGGACGCTGGTCACGTGGACCGATGCCGTCACGCCAATGATATTCGTCGGCGAAGCAGCCGCCGGGCCAGCGGATCAGAGGAACCTTGATCTCTTTCAGCGCATTGACCACATCGGTACGGATACCGCGCACGTTCGGAATCTTGGAGCCTTCACCTACCCAGACGCCTTCGTAGATGCCAGCGCCCAAGTGCTCTGAGAACTGGCCATAGACGTACTTATCGATCTTGGGACCGGGCTGGTCAACCTTGAGCGTGGCTTCGGCTGTGAGGGTGGCTGCAGATGTGGACGCGGCCAGCATCAAAGCCGAAACCGTGGCGGCGGACAGCATTTTAAGCATGTTAACTCCCCTATTATATTTGTCGGACATTTACATCTTAAGATATTTGGCCCCGGCTGTCTCCACAATTTCGCTAGTAATCGCGAGGTTGTCGATCGCCGCTAGCCCCCGTTGCGCTGTTGCATTGGTCGAAACGCTGATCTCGACAGGAGATATCTATAGCTGCCTCACTCAACGAAAGGTGGGCAATGCTCATCAAGCAGATGGGCAGCAATGGTGAAGATCTACCGCCACTGTCGGGCATCGGCGCGCTCGACGCCTACATCAAGGACAAGGGTGTCGATACAACGGATGCCATGATAGCAGCTATAGGGAGCTTAGAATGAAACTTGCAGCCATTGTTGGCCATTTGTGCAGACGGTACATTTTGTCCAGGCCGCCCATCCAAGGTTCCAGCCGCGGTAGACGTAGTGTGAGCATCATCGTGATGCTCATAAAGCCGATCACCACCACGCCGCTGAATTGGACAACGATATCAGCAACGGCGTTTTTGATGCTGATGGCCGGCTCACGGATCCGGCCCTGGCAAAATCAATCGCCTCGCAAGCACATCAACTGACCTCGTTTGTGCCGGCACAGATTGGACGCACCGCCCAAAGAATAAACTCGCCCGTGTAATGGCATCCCTTAAAGTCGCTTCATCATGAAGCTCGCCTAAGCAAAAACCGAAGTTTCGAGGCGATTCAAAATTCCGCAACCGCGTGGTCAGTCGGCGGCGGGCCGTCTGCGTTAGCCAGGTGCTGTCGAGGCATGAATGGGTAGCAGAGCGGCGCCCAGGGCAATCGAACTGCCGCCAAGTTTCGACACGCAAATCTTGGATGACGACCTGTGCCCCCCCCACCGCAGGTGACCGCGATTCAACCTGGCCGCCAACCGGACCATCAAGGATTCAGGGAGCGGGCTGGACAAGACTATTTCCCCCGGGTCGAACCATGCGATCGCGCTATTGACCGTGAATTCAAGCTGATCAGCCGTCCTGTTAAGCCAGCGCTCGATCACATCTTCGTATCCCTGCGTGACGTGATCGAAATGCGCTACCGATGTGATATTGCATCCGGCTTCTTGCAGGACAGACATCAAATCAAGGGTCGATGGCCGAGGCTTGTCATCCGTATGCAAAATACCGATTTCGCCGGCACCGCCAAGCTCGCCCTTGAGCAGGCGACCGTCTTCGATAACACCGGCCCCGATACCGTATCCTAGTAGAATGACGACGACCGTCGATGATCGGCGAATGTGGCCGCCGAGATAGTACTCGGCCACGGTGGCGGCATTGGCGTCGTTTTGCAGCACCACAGGCAAACCAAGGGTTTCATCCAGAATCTGTCGCAAAGGCACGTCACGCCACCTGGGCAAGTTATTGACGACATGCCATCGTTCGCCATCACGGGAAAGAGAGGGGCCAGGAACCGCAATGCCAACGCCCAGGAAGCGCATGCCCAAAAGCCGATGTCGAGTGGAGAGCTCGGTAATTCTTTGGTCTAACAGTCTGGCGAATTCATAGGGGTCTGGCGCGCCGACCTCCTCGCTCGTCAGCGAGATGATTCCGCCAGCATAATCGATGAGGGCGATTTCAAGTACGCCCTTATGCACAGTTGCCCCGACCGCGCAGCCGCCCGCGGCTGAGATGGTGAGGGGAATGGTCGGTCGCCCGCGGCTCTGCGTATCCGGCGAGGCCATCTCTTCGATCAGGCCCAGATTGAGTAGGTTGTGCGACAGCTTGGTCAAGGCAGAATTGCTGACCTGCAGTGCCAAGGCCAGATCGTTTCGAGGTGTCGGCCCGTGGGTGCGCAGGTGCCAGAGGAGGCGCCTTTCCTCTGAATACAGTTTCAGCCGCGCGATTTTCATCTTAATGCCCCATATCGACAAGCGGGTGAAAAAGACACACCTTAAGCCCCGGCCTATTTAATTTACAAGTAATAAATAAATGTGTCAAAAGGCCTCTATAAGCGCCGTTAACTTCGGATCAATTATTCAAACGGAGAAAACGATGACTAAAAGGAAAACTACGCTCGCGCATAGTTGCGCAATTTTCGCCTTGTGCGCATGTGCCGGTCCAGTATTTGCGCAGGCCACGCAGCAAGCGCCGTCGACTACCTTGGTGCCGGCTGACCAAACCGAGGCAACCTTCGTGGTCGTGACAGGGTCAGCCCGTCCTCAGCGTCGCTTCGACGTCTCCTACGCGGTCAATTCGCTGTCCGCGGAAGCCATTCAAAAACTTGCCCCAAAAAGTTACGCCGACCTGATGGGCAGCGTCCCCGGTATTCAAGTCGAGACAACGGGTGGTGAGGCGCAAAACGTGACGCGGCTTCGTGGCATCCCGGGTGACCGCTTCGGCATGATCGTGCAACAGGACGGCCTCGCCCTCTATCCGCAATCCGATGGCTTCTTCTTTAATTCCGGCGAAGGGATGAATCGGTTCGACCTTATGACGCAACGCGTTGAGATTGTGCGCGGTGGCCCGGCTCCGATTTACGGCAGCGGTGCCTCGGCCATCATCAACAACATCACCGTCACCGGCAGCGCGCAAACAAAAGGTGAGGCTCAACTTACCTTGGGCGATACCGGCCTTTACCGTGCCGATGTGTATCAGTCAGGTGCTTTGAGTAAGGACACCTTCTACGCGGTTGGCGGCTTTCTTCGCTATAACGACGGCTATCGCAACAACGGCTTCCCGAATGACAAGGGCGGTCAAATCCGCGGCAATATCAAACATAATCTCGACAATGGCTGGGTGAAGGTATCCGCGCAATATCTTGACGATATCAACGTCTTTTATCTGCCGATACCCGTCGCCGATCCGAGGAATCCTTCGGTTTCGCTTGATCCTTACCTCGACTATTTCACCGGAACGATGAATTCGCCCGCGTTCCGTGCTGTTAACATCAAATATTACGATCAAAACGGCGTCCTGCAAAGCCAGCAACGCGACCTCGCCAACGGTCGTCATATGAAATTCGGCAATGTCGGCTTGCAATACGAAGGCGATTTCAACGGCACGACGATCAAGTTCAATTCGAGCCTGACGAAGGGGCAGCTGAGCTTCGACGCCCTCTATTCGACCAGCAACCCTGTCGACGGCGCCAGCTATGCCGGCTCGCAGCTGACCGCCGCCCGCTCGGCCTTTGGATCGTCGGTCGACCACCTCGGTTACACCCTGGCAGGCACGGGAGGCGCTACAGTCTATAGCCCGTCTGCGGATTCCGGACTTGTCGTCCAGGGCCAGTACCGCGCGGTCGATTCCGACTTCTATTCCTTTGAAACTGAGTTGAGCGCCACCCATACCTTCGATACAACATGGGGTTCCCACGATGTGAAGGGCGGCGTTAATGCGGCCTTTTGGGGCCTGGACAGTTTCGCCGCCTATCAAGACTATTTGATGCAGGTGAAGTCTCAACCCAAAACCCTGGACCTGGTAGCCTATTCGAGCACGGGCGCCATACTGGGCAATATGACTGAGAACGGCGCCCTGCACGATACCACCACGCTCAACAGGTCCAATCTCGACGCCAAGCTACTGGCGTTTTATGTCAACGATACCTGGTCGATCGCCGACAAGCTCCGCCTCGACGCCGGCGTCCGCCAGGAAAGCTACACCTATACCGGCTATCAATTAGCCACCGCCAGCAAGCCGGTCCCTGGCTCCTCCGTCGCCGCCAGCTTCGCCCGCGGCTTCACCGGTCAGTCGATCCCTATCAATGTCCATCTGACCGCGACGAACTGGACGGCGGGTGTCAACTATGACTTCAGCTCGCATTTCGGCATGTACGGGCGTGCGTCTGAGTTGACCGCGCCCGCCTTGCTGTCATCCTATGTCACCTATCCCCTGGGTTCGACGATCGCCAGCAAGGCCGATCAATATGAGGTCGGGCTGAAGGCTTCGTTCGGCAAGAGCTATCTCTATGCTACGGGCTTCTACACCCATTTCAATCCTTTGAATGCGTCCTTCACGGCGTTCAATCCGCAAACCGGTGCGACAACCAATGTGCCCTTCATCGGTACGGCGGTCGAAAGCGGCGTGGAAATAGACGGGCAATGGCGGCCATCTAAGATGTTCTCGATCTCCGGTTCACTGACGGTTTCCCGCCCCGAATATCGCGACTTTGCCAGCACCACGGGCGCCAGCGCGTCGGCAATCCTGGGCAAGCAGATTGTGCGCGAACCCAAGATCATGGGCCACATCGAGCCGACCTTCGACTTCGACCTCGGTTCGGAGACGAACCTGGAAGCCTATGTCGGCTACGAATATGTCGGCGAGCGCTTCGTCGACGTCCTCAATACTACAGCCCTGCCGGCTTATGGCACCGTGAGGGCGGGGGCGACCTTCACGCACGCCGATTGGAAGTTGCAATTGGTCGGCGACAATCTGACCAATGCGAAAGGCCTCACGGAAGGCAATACCCGGACCGACACCTTGTCCGGCCAGGGTACGCCGACCGCCATCTACGGCCGTCCGCTCTTCGGTCGCAGCTTCCGCGTCATCGCCAGCCGTAAGTGGTAATATTTGGCCTATCCACCAAGTGGTTTTGGCCGTCGTAGCGTGTGGCTCCGACGGCTAAAACCCGGAGTTTGAGGGATCTCAGCACATCGTGATAAAATCATTCATTAGGTCGACAATTCTGGCTGCATCCTTGGCCACATTGCTGCTGCCGGTTCAGTCCGGCCATGCCGCCCCGGTTAGCGACCAACATTGGTCTCTGCTTGCCCATCGTCTTTTCCCCGCCCTTGTTGATTTGGGGAAGGTGCAAACAAACACCGGGCAAAAGGCGGGGGGGCTTGCTACTAATCTGACCACAGTTCTGGCAAGCCGCCGGATGCGTCTGGACGCGTGCCAACATGTGACGGCCTGCATCCTGAACGCTGCTATCTGGACCGATGGGGAAATCGACGACGTCGCCACCGCAGCCGCTCGCGCGCCGGCTTCGTTGTGGACAAAATTCGCCCTGGCGGATGACGGGATCAAGGCCCAGATCTCGCGTGAGTTACGCGGCCTAAACGGCGTCATTCAAGTCTATGGTCTTGGCCAGGCGCCGCGCTATCCCCTTATCGACGGTCCGATCGACGCCACGGGGAGTAGCCAATTCAACGCGACGGTCGCCGACGCCGTTTTGCTGGCCGAGGCCAGCGAAGACGATCCGGCGATAGGCTTGGACCAAAGCCTTGAGCTGGCCATAGCCTTGCTCGATGTCAATGATCGCGACGATGCGGTACGTTTCGAACCTCTCGACAAGACTTACAATGCCGCTGCGTTTGCGCGTGCCCGCACGACCGATTGGAAGCGCTATCGTTATACGGCGATCATTGTTACCGGCATAGGTCCGGAAAGCCTGGCTGTTCCGCTGAGCGCGCGGGGGAAGACGAATGTCCGGATGGCCGCCAGCCGCTTTGCCGACGGCGAAGCGCCGTTTGTGATTTTAAGTGGCGCGTCGGTTCACCCGAAAGGATCCGGCTTTGTCGAGGCGATCGAAATGCGCAAGGCGCTGATCAAGCGTTTCGGGGTCCCGGCAGACCGTATCATCATCGACCCCTATGCCCGGCATACCACGACGAATTTGCGCAATGTGACGCGGCGGCTTATCGCCATTGGGGCTCCCCTGGATCATGACACCCTCATCATCACCAATGCCGAGCAAAGCAAGTATATCGAAAGTCCGGAATTCAAAGTTCGCAACCAGACTGAGCTCGGTTACGACCCCGGCACGGTCGGCGCCCGATTATCGTCTTTCGAGTTAAGGTTCAGGCCGTCCTCAACTTCACTGCGCGTCGATCCGGCCGACCCGCTTGACCCTTAAGGAACAGGGTTCGCACTGGAATCATTCCCGTCAGTCGCGCGACCGCCGCGCCTTGATCGCCCGCACGATGCGCGCATGCAACTGATGGCTGACGGCCATGCGTTGCAGCGTCACAATCGCGATCAGTGCGCCCAGAATGGGGACCCCGAAGGCCAGGATCTTCATTCCGGTCAAAACGAGTTCGGGTTGTTCGGCGCCGGCCACATAGCCTAACCTGCCCAAAGTCCAGCCGATGGTGGCCACGGAAGCGGCAGCCCCGGCCTTCAGAATAACCAGAATGCTGGCGAAGGCGGCCGTCTCGCGCCGCACGCGGTGGCGGAATTCGGCAAAATCGACAATATCGGCTAGAATGCCCCACGGCAGCATAAATACGCCGGCGAAACCAACACCGATAATGACCGCGAAGCCGATCAACAGCGACTGGTGTGCGCCGACCATCGAGAAGAAGAAGATACCGCAGGCGGCGACGGCGTGGCTTACGGCCAGCAGTGTGGTCTTATCGTAGAATCTGATGAGGAATATCCACATCACGGCGCCGGGCAACTGGCCGAGGGTCAGGGCCAGCAAGACATGGCCGGCGAAGGCGGGTTGCTTCAAAACATAGGTCGCAATGTAGAGGATCATGCGACTAAATGCCGGCATTGCAAACCCGGTCACCAGGGCGATCACGGCTATGGCGGCAAACAGCCGGTCCGGCCTGGGCAGAAACACGATACGCGCGGACGTCGGGACCTGTCTTTGATTTGCGGGGCCGTCTATCTTTGACGACCAGGCGGCGAAAAGCATGGCGATACAAAACAACAGACCGCCGACCATGCCGAGCGTGGCCAGGCGTCCGGGCATATCATGCTGAGATGCCGTCTCCATAAAGGGCACAAGCACGGTCGCGATGACGAGGCTGGCCGCCGAACTGAAGACGAAGCGGTAACCCGACGCTCGTCCCCGCGCACGGCTGTCCGTCGCTACGCGTGTGAGCAGGCTGTTGTGAGGGACGTCGATAATTGCATAGGTCGCGCGGAAAAAGAGGATGATGGGTGCGATCACGGCGATATCCTTCAACCCCAGCAGCGGCAGGCTATAGATCAAGGCAAAGGCCGCGGCACAGGGTACAGTGCCCAGGGCGATGATACGGCGATAACCGGTCCCCATGTTTTGGGCGTAGCTTGCCAGGAAGCCCGCGCCCAAATCGAAAACCAAATCGCCAAAAAAGACGATCAGCATCAAGCAGCTGACATGGCCGGGGGCGATGCCAAGAAAATCTGTCAGCAAAAAGAGCAAAGTGACGTCGAAGCTGCTCAGCAACAGGTTTTTGCCGAAATTGCCGGTTGAATAGCCGATGAGATGGCGGTCGCGTTTGACCAGGCTGAGGGTGTGGGCAATCCGGGATGGAACACGCTGCATCGTCATTGTCCGGGCTTGCGCCTTAATGTCGCTTTCCGCGGCATCTTCGGGCCGCCGGCATCTTGCAGACGATGGCCATCTTATAGCTTAGAACGTACGACACATCCATTTATTCTCCGCGTAATTAATGGCGTTGCACTGACCGGACTATGCCGCGATCCTGACCGGGGGCTGCCGGCAATAGCTGGTGAGTTGGAAGGTGGCATGTAGTCCATGTGGAAAATTATATCTAAATTTCAACTATGTACTGGTTCGCAGATTTATTCGGTTGTGCGCCACTCCTGTACCAAACTGCGAACTACTTTGTCGTTCGTCTGTTCGGTGAGAATGGCGCGTTCAAGCGCCGATTTCGAGCCACGTAGTCGTATTGTCTCGTGGCCGACTTCGATTGTATCCAATAGCCCTCTGATGTATGCCTTTCGGTAGGATATGTCGCCAGTCTGCAATTTTTCCCTGATCAGCCGGCTAAACGTCGATAGTCTTTCCTCGTCAACGGTCGGCTCGTCCACCTGTATCGTGATGCGAGCCAGGGCTTCGCGCGCACGCTCTCTATCATCTCTCAGTCCTTGAAGCCGGTCTTTAAGCGCAGCGTCGACTTCAACCAGGCCGTTTTCAACCAAGGTGCATAGCCGGGATCACGGACCTTCGACCGGGACTGGCTATAGCTTAAGCGGTATACAGGTCTTGGTTTGCCTGGTTAGCGCCTGTCGTTTCGAGCGGTGCATTTTCTCCTTGCGCGCCGCTACAGGACGTTGCACTAATAAAAGAAACAATCATCAGGGATACAAACATGAACCGCCGGGAATTATTCAAGGGCGCGAGCGCGCTGGGTCTGGCCGCATCGACTCCGGGTTTTGTGTCGCGCGCCGTCGCCGCGACAACGTCACCGTCCGTGGTAGCCCCTGTTGCCTCGCCTCGCCAGGTACTCTTGCTTAATAAGGGCTGGCGCTTCTTTGCTGGCGATATACCTTTCTCACCGATCATCGGACATGACGCGACCTATGACGCTGCCAAGGCCGGCGCTGCGCGCGGTGCGGCTTCGCCCAAGTTCGACGACAGCGCCTGGCAGCCGGTCACTCTGCCGCACGACTTTGTCAGTTTCCAGCCGATCGAGGAGAGTGGCAATGTCGATCAGGGCTACCGTCGTCGGGGCGTAGCCTGGTATCGCAACATGCTGCGCTTCGAGCCGCAGGACGACGGCAAGCATATCGAGCTGCAACTGGACGGCGTCGCCACCTTCGCCACCGTGTGGTTCAACGGTACGCTCGTCAACCGCAACTGGAGCGGATATAACTCGATCTATATCGACCTGACGCCCTATGCCACCTATGGCGACCAGCTTAATTCGCTGGTGGTGCGCGTCGATGCCGAAGCTATGGAAGGCTGGTGGTACGAAGGCGGCGGGCTTTACCGCGATGCCTGGATCGTCAAGCGTAATCCAGTGCATATCAAGACTGACGGTGTCTTCGCTCATCCGGTAAAGGACGAACATGGCTGGCATGTGCCGGTCGAGGTCACGATCTACAATTCCGGCGATAAGACCGAGACCGTCCGCGTTCACACCGACATAGGCGACGAAAAATCGCCGGCAGGCACGCGTCCCGGTGGAACAAAGCAGGTCAGCATCGCGCCGCTCGGCTCAACCGTGGTCAACTATGATATCCCGTTTGCCAATCCCCACTTGTGGAGCGTGGACACGCCGCATCTTTACCAGGTGACGACATCGCTCACGAGCGAGACCGACGCCGTGCTTGATCAGGTTACAACCCATGCCGGCTTCCGCACCCAGCGGTTCGATGCGCAAAAAGGCTTTTTCCTCAACGACCAGCCGGTGAAACTCAAGGGCGTGTGTCTGCATCAGGACCATGCCGGCGTCGGAACCGCCGTACCGGACGGCGTGAACGACTTCCGCCTGCGCCGCCTGAAATCGCTTGGCTGCAACGCCATCCGCTTCTCGCACAATGCGCAAAGCAAGGAACTGATGGAGGCATGCGACCGCCACGGCTTCCTTGTCATGGCCGAGAACCGCAATTTCAACGCCTCGCCGGACTACATGGCCCAACTTGAATGGCTGGTGCGGCGCGACCGCAATCACCCCAGCGTCTTTCTGTGGTCGGTGTTCAACGAGGAGCCGATGCAAGGCACACCGGCCGGCTACCAGATGGTTCGGCGCATGAGTTCTGTGGTTAAGTCGCTCGATACCACGCGCCCGGTCACCGCAGCGATGAGCGGCGGCCTGTTTACCCCGCTCAACGTGTCGCACGCTGTCGATGTCGTCGGCATCAATTATCAGCAGGGCCAGTACGATCCCTTCCACGCGGCGCATCCGGACAAGCCGATGTTCTCATCCGAGGACAGCTCAGCCCTCATGACGCGCGGCGCTTTCGTGACGGATAAAAAGGCGCAAGTGCTCGCCAGTTATGACGACGAAGCTGCCGGCTGGGGCGAGACGCACCGCGATGCCTGGAAGCAGATCGATACGCGCGATTTCGTCGCCGGCACCTTTGTCTGGACCGGGTTTGATTACCACGGCGAGCCGAAGCCGTTCAATTGGCCGTCAAACAGTTCCTATTTCGGCATTATGGACCTGTGCGGGTTCGACAAGACGGCCGTCCACATCCATCGCGCGCAATGGATCAAGGACAAGCCTGTGCTCGGCCTCGTGCCGCACTGGAACTGGGCCGGCAGTGAGGGCGAGCCCATCATGGTCATGGCCTGTACCAATGCCGAGGAGGTCGAGCTTTTCGTCAACGGTAAGTCGGCCGGTCGACAGAAGACCGACAAATACGAGATGAACCGCTGGACCGTGCCCTATGCGGCCGGCCGCATCGAAGCCCGCGCCTATAATAGCGCAAAGGTGGTGTCGACGGTCATCAATGAGACCACCGGCAAGCCGGTGGCGTTGCGGTTGACACAGGACCGGCCGGCGCTCATTGCCGATGGCCGCGACGCCCAGCCGATCATGGTCGAAGCTGTGGACGTCAAGGGCCGCACCGTGCCGCTCGCCAATCACATGATTACCTATGAGATCGCGGGCGGTGCCATCATCGGCCTCGGCAACGGCGATCCGATCTCGCTTGAGCCGGAAAAAGGCAACCGCCGTTCGCTGTTCAACGGCCTGGGCCAGGTCATTGTGCAGTCGATCGAGGCACAGACCGGAACGCTCAAGCTGCATGCCACGGCGCCTGGCTTGAAGCCGGCGGACTTGTCGATCCCGGTCAAGGCCGGACCGATCCCGCAGTCGCAACCGACGCGGGCCTGAGCCTATTCATTCGCCGGCGATCATCTGCCGCCACCAGTTCGCACAACCATTCCGGCGAGGCGTGGCAAAACCAACTGATCGTGCTCTCAAAACTCAACGCCCAGCGGCATTTCCGGTTTTCAGACGAGCTCGTCTTTTGGCGCGGCTGATGTACCGCCAAATTAGCCTTAGACGCTTCTCTCGGGATTACAAGGAATGTAACCGAAGTTATTGAGTACTATAGACGTGAACTCACGGTATGTGACACACTGCTGCGAACTAGATAAATTTACAATAAAAACAGCTAATTATGGAATGTTTAAAAGATATGTTGCATGATTTATCAATGAAATTATTTGCATTATGGCCAAATGTCACTATCTTTGATGAGAGGTGTAACTATGACGAAATTGCAGGAACTGAGAAAACATCTGCGTCCAGGTAAAGTGTACCGCCGCGAAGACCTGGCCAAATGGTCAACGTCCGTGGACCGCCACCTGAAACAGATGGTTGAAGCCGGAGAGCTGACCAAGCTTTCGGGTGGGGTTTACTATTACCCAAAGGATACCGCTTTCGGCAAAGCTCCCGCTGAGGACAAGAATCTGGTTACGGCCTTCCTAAAGGATGACAGGTTTCTGCTTACGTCGCCCAATGCCTACAATGCTCTGGGCGTTGGGGCTACCCAGCTTTATAATGAGACTGTCGTTTATAACCATAAGCGTCACGGACAATTCAGGCTGGGCGGACGCATGTTTGATTTTCGGGTGAAGCCACATTTTCCCAAAGCAGCGACCAGGGAATTCCTGCTCGTGGATTTGGTCAATAATGTCGGCCAGCTCGCAGAGGACAGACAGCAGGTGCTTGAGCAGGTGCGCAAGCAAGCTGCCCGAGCTGATAGGTCTGCGCTGCAACGTGCGGTGCGTGACTATGGAGCCGCGCGCACCAGAAAATTCTTTTCCGATGTACTGACGGGAGAGGACCAATCCTATGTCGCTTGATTATCTGCATAACCATAAAGACTTCGCCGACCTGCTTCGCATCGTCGGCGAAGGAATGCAGATAGCGCCGGTCCTGGTCGAAAAAGACTATTGGATCATGCATTGCCTGTATGGCTTGCAGCAACAGGAGATGAGCTTTGAGCTGAAGGGCGGCACATCACTGTCTAAGGGGTTTGGCATCATCAACCGCTTTTCGGAAGATATCGACGTCCGGATTGATCCGCCCAAAGACAGAGCCGTCAGCACAGGGCGCGGTCAGGAGAGGCCCGCACAGGTCGAGAGCCGTAAGCAATTTTACGACTAGCTGGCACAGACAATCAGCATAGACGGCATCGTTCAGATCGAGCGTGATACCGCCTTTGATGACGCCAAATACCGCAGCGGCGGCATACGCCTGCGCTACCCTGAACTGACGGGCGGCAAATCCGACCTGAAAGACGGCGTGTTGCTGGAAGTCGGCTTTGACGATGTGACACCCAACCTGCCCAAGGACATCAGTTCCTGGGCTTATGATTATGCTGTCGGCAAAGTGCCGGTTAACGATAATCGCGCGCGTGCCGTCCTCTGTTATCATCCAGGCTACACGCTGGTTGAGAAAACAGACGATTTCCACCAAGTTCCGCAGACAGCAGGAAGATGGCGCGTTCCCTGTCAATTTCATGCGGCATTATTACGATGTCTATTGTCTGTTGGCGGAGCCGACCGTACAGGCCTTCATTGGCACGGAAGACTATAAGGCGCACAAAGTGAGGCGTTTCCGCTCCGAAAATCCGGACCTGACCCAAAACCCGGCTTTTCTGCTTAATGATCCCGACACCTACGCCGCGTATGAAAAGGCGTATGAGGGAACAAAGTCGCTGTATTACCGGGATAGGCCAGCGTTTGCCGATATCCTTGCCAGGATCAAGGCCGAAGCTGACCGTCTTTAGGGAGATCGCTGTCGTCTTTCTGCTGACTTGGGGGCAAAGCTAAAGCGTGCATTTTTTGCAAAGGCTATGGGGCCGAGAAACGCCTTCGGTAGCGTCGCAAAACTCTCAAAAATTTCATCCCGGCATAGTTGAAGCGTATGCTTCTTGTAGTTGCCCCCTAATTCCCGGACAGGATCAGGTTTTCGATTGCATGGCTCTGAACTCTCTCGGTGAGAGATAGCGCAAAGCCTTGTGGGGGTGAAGTTCATTATAGTGCTCAAACCATTTTGGTAGATTATCGATGACGGTTTGAGCGTCGGGCAGCGGGTTTACTTTGACATAATCGCGCTTGAACGTCTTTACGAAGGCCTCCGCCATGCCATTGGATTCAGGACTTCTGACGGGCGTTGAGCGTTGCTCCAGCCCGATATCCTTTAGCAATGTCTTGGTGTCCTTCGCCAG
>NZ_AQWM01000040.1 GCF_000376105.1 Asticcacaulis benevestitus DSM 16100 = ATCC BAA-896 | reverse complement strand
GGCGCCACCTGACGCGCTGAAGGGCAGGTAACCCAGTTCATCAAGGATGACCATGTCGAGCTTAAGTAGCCGATCCGCCATCTGTCCAACCTTGCCCTGGGCCTTTTCCTGTTCGAGCAGGTTGACCAGTTCGATGGTCGAGAAGAAGCGAACCTTCTTTCGGTGATGCTCGACAGCCTGCACGCCCAGCGCCGTGGCGACATGTGTTTTGCCGGTGCCAGGCCCGCCGATAAGGACAACGTTGTGCGCACCGTCCATAAACTCGCAGCGGTGCAGTTGGCGAACCAGGGCTTCATTGACCTCACCAGAGGCGAAGTCATAGCCTGACAGGTCCTTGTAAGCCGGGAAACGGGCCGACTTTATCTGATAGGCAATAGACCTGACCTCACGCTCGGCAGTCTCTGCCTTCAGAAGCTGTGACAGGATCGGCATCGCGCTTTCAAACGCGGGCGAGCCCTGTTCGGTTAGTTCGCCGACGGCCTGGGCCATGCCGTACATTTTCAGGGCACGCAGCATGATGATGATGGCGGCGCTGGCAGGATCATGACGCATGACGGCCCTCCGCGCGCAAGGCATCGTAGCGCTCAACATTGGCCAAGGGTTCTTGCGTCAACCGAAGCGCCTGTGGCGCATCGATCGTATCCGGCGGCGTTGTGCCGTCGATCAGGCGATGTAAGATGTTCAGGATATGCGTCTTGGTCGGCACGCCACCGGCCAGCGCCAACTCGACAGCCTGCAACACGACCTGCTCGTCATGCTGGAGGACAAGGGCCAGGATCTCGACCATTTCCCGGTCGCCGCCAAGCCGTTTGAGGAGATGCCCCTGAAGACGTCGGAAGGATTCCGGCAGCTCAGTGAACGGGGCACCATTACGCAGCGCGCCGGGTTTGCGCTGGATCACCGCCAGATAGTGACGCCAGTCGTAGACGGTGCGACCTGGGTTGCTATGTGAGCGATCTATAATCCGTGGATGCTCGCATAGAATTTGGCCTTCCGCAGCGATGACAATGCGATCGGGATAGACGCGCACGCTGACGGGCCGGTTGGCGAACGATGCCGGGACACTGTAACGATTACGCTCCAGATGGATCAGGCAGGTTGGCGTCACCCGCTTGGTATGCTCGACGAAGCCGTCGAACGGCCGTGTGGGCCTCATAAGGTAGTCCTGCTCTTCCGCCCAGACGTCAGCAATCGTCCCTGGTAGTTCGCCATGCGGAATCTCCCGCCAGTATGCGATACACCGCTCTTCCAGCCAGACGTTCAAAGCCGCCAGGTTCGGGAAGCTGGGTATCGGTATCCATAGCCGGTGGCGTGCATCCTGGACATTCTTCTCGACCTGTCCTTTCTCCCAGCCTGATGCCGGATTGCAGAACTCGGCATCGAAGAGGTAATGGCTGGCCATCGCCTGGAAGCGCAGGTTCACTTGCCGCGCCTTGCCGACCCCGATCTTATCGACCGCGGTCCTCATATTGTCATAGATACCCCGCCGCGGCACGCCGCCCAGAACGCGGAAGGCTTCAACATGAGCATCGAACAGCATCTCATGCGTCTGCAGAGGATAGGCTCGCACGATGAAGGCGCGGCTGTGAGATAGTTTGAAGTGAGCCACCTGAAGCTTGGTCCGCTCGCCACCTATAACGGCCCAGTCTTCACTCCAGTCGAACTGGAAGGCTTCCCCCGCCTCGAAGGCCAGCGGCACGAATGTCCCGCGCCCACTCATCTGCTGCTCGCGCAGGCGATTGGCTTTCCATTCGCGCGCGAACGTGGCAACGCGCGGATAAGAACCGTCATAGCCGAGGGCCACCAGATCCGCGTGAAGCTGTTTAACGGTACGCTTTTGCTTCCGAGACCTACCGGCTTCGATCTTCAGCCAGTGTACCAGCTTGTCGGCATAAGCATCCAACTTGGTAGGCCTGCCGGGCGTTTGGAACGCCGGCTCAACAACATCCGACCTAAGGTATTTGCGGATCGTGTTCCGCGAAAGACCCGTTCTTCGGCATATCTCACGGATCGGTATCCGATCCCGAAATGCCCAGCGTCTGATGACGCTCAATAATGCCATGTCTATCACTCCGAGAGCCCTCGCTGTCTGACAACGAGGGGAGTTTCACATGGGTCAATTCTCGATGATAATTATGCCGCCTACTGGGTCAGTTTTGAGTGATATTCAACAGGCACGTACTTCCCGGGCTTCNTGGAGCCTCGTCGCATGGCGGAGAAAGCTCTGACGGCCGTTATCCAGGAGGCCTACGTCCAAGGCATCTCGACGCGCTCCGTCGACGATCTCGTCAAGGCCATGGGCATGAGCGGTATATCCAAAAGCCAGGTCTGCCGTCATGACAAGGCCGGCGCTACATCCTGTTTGCGGCGTTTCGGTGCCGCCAGTCCCAGCCAGTGCAGCAGGCCCAGTCGCGCCAGAATGAAGTGCGCCCCCCATGGCAACAAAACGCCCGATACCGTGCATGCTACGGCATAAACCCAGCCGATATGAGGAACGCCCAGCTTCGACATAAGGATGCGCATACCGGCCGCTGCCATGATGTGCATCACATAAATGGTCATCGATGCCGCTCCAAGCGCAACGGCGATGCTCAGCCAGCGCCCCTTTAGGATCAGGGCTGTCGAAATGGTGGCGGCGATTCCCGCTATGGCCGCAGGCACAACCCACAGGCTGTTGTAATTCGTGCCCATGCGTGACGCCAGGTAGCAGGCGATGGCGAACAAAGGCCATAAAAACCAGGGCTGCTTCATCAATGGCGCCGCTTCAAGAGACGACAGATGGGGCACGAGCGCCATACCCAGCATCAAAAAAGGCAGGGAATGAAAAAACTGCTGAGGCAAGCTGTCTGTCGGGAAAAAGGTGCATGCGCCAAGGCTCACCGCCGCCATGCCGATCAGCACAACAGGGCGGTCGACGAGACGGCGTGCAAGGCCCAGGTCAAGCACCATAATCGTCATCTGCGCGAACATCAGCACATAAAGAAACCAGAACTGGCTCATCGGCTTCCAGCCTATGGTCAACAGATCGCTGAAATTCGCCTTGCCGTTGGTGAAGGCCGACATGACGACCAAGACCGAACCCTGCAGCAGCGACCATAGAACATAGGGATAGGCGACCGTCACCAAACGCCCAGATACATATGACTTCCAGCCCTTGCTCAGACCACGCGGCACATTCATACCCGCCAGCAAAAAAAACAGCGGCATGTGGAAGGTATACAGCGTGAAATCAAGACCAGCCCAGAAGGGGGAGGCCGCCAGACCGCCCGAGACAAGACCCCGTTCCACATGGCCAAGGACGACGAGCACGATGCCGATACCGCGCGCAGCATCCATCCAGGTTATACGTTCGCCCTTAGGCATATTCAGAAACCTCATAAGACTTTAATCCGACATTTCCCATTTGAGCGCCCTACCGGCGCCCGGATAGCGGTAAGATAGCCGCAAACCAAGGCGCTTGGAAAGCCCAGACGCGGGAGTGTAGACCCTGACTCGCTCTGGTTTGGCTCCATCGGCGCCGTTCTCAACGATTTTGGGTGCACCTGACCCGACAGCTGGTCGCGGGGGTTCAGAGCTGTCCTTGTCGTGAACATGGGGCAGGCTCCCGTCTTCGCAGGTCGTCGATCAGGTTTAGGATTGGGTTGAACCGTCGACGCGGGACCTCGACCTCGGCCAATTGGAGGACGGCATAGCGGGCGTGGTTTATGATTTGGCGCCGATCTTGACGACTTTTTCACACAGGCTGGTCAGGGATCGGGGTTTCATCTCCTCGGGCAAGGCGAGCGTGCTTAGGAAGTTCGACAGGTTGTAAGCCAGGGCATGGAGTTGGGGCCGGATCGCATTGGCCTTCATCGTTCGGTAGGAAAGGCGGGTCCATTTTACCGCGTTCTTGCCCTCCTTGATGTACTGCTCCGCCGTGTCGCGTTGATTGTAGAGGGCCGCAACCCGCTTGGGCTTGCGCGACAGGTTGGTCACGATAAACCGCGACACGCGGAAAGAGTTCGCCGGGGTACCGTTCGACCTTGGCGACGACCCGGCATTTGCGGGACCAGGGCCCTGCTTGGTACGTGAAGCTAGCATAATACCGCCGCACATGGTTGTGCGCCCTTCGGCTAACCTGGACCGGTTCAATGTGTAGATCGGTGCCTATAATGGCCCGCCCCTGCCTTTGTTTTCAATGAGTTGAATTATAGTGGTTTAAACGCAGATGCCCGGGGGTATTGATCGGCGCCAATCCGTCTGTAGGGCTTTGTCACAATCTGACCGGTCCAGCAAAAGCGTCTGACATTGCCAACATCAATGGAGCCAGTCGGTTGGCGACTGCGGTTTAGTCGACCCGCGCACATGGGGGGCGGGACAAGAGTGAGGGGGGGGCGTTCTAGAGGTGACCGGTCGTCATGTCTGCGACGATCTCTGGTTTTGGCCTATGTCCGTTCAGTAGCGCTTACGCGAGCATACGGCAGTGCATCGTCGAAGTTTAGGCTGCGTGGGCGGTTGCCAGACGCAGTTTGGAATCCAGGTCGATCAGTTGGGCGGTGGTCATGTTGCCGCGCCCTTCGACCATCCACGAAGGGGAGTTACGTAAGGGGGTGATCTTGAATCCTGCGTTGCGCAGACGTTCGATCACTCTTGCCACACATGTCGCCATACTCCCACTCCCCGCTTTGAGCCTACAGTATTCTGAGTCGCGGACATGACAAGCAAGGGGTAGCGACGACGGTGTCTGGGCAGGGGACTTGCGTTTTGGTAGTCTGCCTTCCACATCGGAATCACTATGACCTCACAGCTCGACATGTTTGGCGGTGCACAAGCCCCCAAGCCACAAAAACCCAAGACGACCGTCGCGCCAGGTGGCGTGGTCGCGTCCAGCCACGACGAACTGGCAGCCGTGTTGGAAGCCAGCGGCAACTACCGGGTGCTTCGGAAGCTTCGTCCGCCATTGCCCGTTGCGGAGACGACGGCCGGGTTCATGCGCGTTGGTGTCATTGTCGATACCGAAACCACGGGTCTGAAAAAGGCGGAGGACGAGGTCATCGAGATTGGCGCGGTCGCTTTCAGGTTTACGGACGAGGGCGATATCGGCGATGTTGTCGGAACTTTCGGTGCGCTGCAGCAGCCCTCTCGACCGATACCACCCGACATCACCAAGCTAACCAGGATTACGGACGAAATGGTGGAGGGACAGCTTATCCCGATTGCGGAGCTGGAAGCCTTTATTGCCGGCGCCGACCTGATTGTTGCGCACAATGCGGGCTTTGACCGGCCGTTTTGTGAGCGCTTGACACCTGCCTTTTCGGATCGGGCATGGTGTTGCTCGTATAGTGAGATTGATTGGCGTCAGCGCGGCTTCGAGGGAACCAAGCTGGGCTACTTGCTGAATCAATCTGGCCTGTTTCACGACGGTCATCGTGCCGTAGACGACTGTTACGCCCTTCTGGAGGTTTTACGGCGGGGGCAGAGCGATAGGGCCCACCCATTTGCTGAGCTGCTCACTGCCAGTCGCCGGGATCGGGTCCGTTTGTGGGCTGAGAACAGTCCCTTTGACAGGAAGGACGATCTCAAGGCGCGGGGGTATCGCTGGTCAGGTGGCGAGGGACAGCAGCCAAAAGCCTGGTGGACAGAGATTGATGCCGAGCGGCTCGAGAGTGAGATGGACTATCTGCGCCATGAAATTTACGGTCGCGTGGATATTAGTCTCACGACGAAACGCTTGACGGCACTTGACCGGTTCAAGGCCTAGCGCCTGGCGCATGTCCTCTAACGTACGGGCGGGTCGGTGGTGAAGCGGGACTGCGCGCCTTCACCCTTGGCCAATCTCTGGCCAAGAGTTTCCATGAATTGGTCATAGCGCTTGGTCGTAGACGCTCGGGCGGCGAGGGCAGCCTGTTCCGGCAAGGGAGGGTTGGCCCCAAGCCAGAGCCAGACATAGACCATGAAAGCCTCCAACGAGATGTTGGCGTCCCGCCGGCAGCGTTCCAGTTGCCGTTCGATCGCTCCGAGCTTTCGCACCATCGCCATTTCGCGCTGCTCCGGATCGACGAAGGCCGCTATGGCGGACTCCGCCATGATCGAAAGAGGTTGGCGACGGGAAGATGCGTAGGCACGCAGCTGGTCATAGACCTTCGGATCAAGATAAACAGTCATGCGAACTTTTTTCATGTTGCCTCAAAGATCTAGGCCGTCATCAGGATCCTGGCTGGCTTGACGGGCTGTGGTTTGTTGGGATTTCTGGAGGTTCTGAAAGCGTCTGACGCGATCCTCGACGTCATCGGCGGCCGGACCAAAATCGAAGGGCAGTGTTTCAGGCGAGGTCTCCTTGGGGGGCGGGCTGAGTTCTGGAACCTTGCGCAATTCGACGGGGGCAAGAGGCGTGGAGCTGGGTTTCGCGTCGGGGACCACCCCGTCTTTGGGCGGGGCTTTCGGATCGCTCCAGTCACTTTTGACGGCTGGCGGCAGGGTGGGTTTTTCGGGCGGCGGGCTAATCCGTTCCTGCAAGCGTTCGTCCTCGAAGTACCGGGCCTTTTTTGCGCGGATGGGCGCAAGCCCTGCAACCATGACGATCTCGTCATCGGGCGGCAATTGCATGACTTCGCCAGGTGTCAGGAGTGGGCGTGGTGTTTCTGACGGTGACACCATCAGGTGACCAAGCCAGGGACTTAGGCGGTGACCGGCATAGTTCTTCATCGCCCGTCGCTCGGTGGCGGTACCGAGCGCATCGGAGACCCGTTTGGCCGTCCGCTCATCATTGGTGGCGAAGCTGACCCGAACATGGCAGTTGTCGAGAATAGAATTGTTTGCGCCGTAGGCCTTTTCGATCTGATTGAGGCTTTGGGCGATAAGAAACGCCTTGATGCCGTACCCGGCCATAAAGGCGAGTGCGCTTTCGAAAAAGTCCAGGCGTCCGAGGGCGGGAAACTCATCGAGCATCAGCAGCAAGCGATGCCGTTTACGGGCAATCAGGTCTTCGGTCAGACGCCGGCCGACCTGATTGAGGATCAGGCGGATGAGGGGTTTGGTGCGGCTGATATCGGACGGCGGCACCACCAGATACAACGACACGGGTGCGTTGTCGTCGACCAGGTTCGCAATGCGCCAGTCGCAGCGGCTCGTGACGGCGGCGATAACCGGATCGCGATAGAGGCCAAGAAAGGACATAGCGGTCGACAAGACGCCAGACCTTTCATTCTCCGATTTATTAAGCAATTCACGCGCTGCTGATGCGATGACGGGATGTGGGCCAGCGTCGCCCAGATGGGGTGTCGTCATCATCGCCGCCATGGTCGCGGACAAGGAGCGTTTCGGATCGGACAGAAACTTGGCAACGCCTGCCAGGGTCTTTTCGGGTTCTGCGTAAAGGACATGCAGTATGGCGCCGACCAGCAGGCTGTGACTGGTCTTTTCCCAGTGATTGCGCTTTTCGAGGGAGCCTTCCGGGTCGACCAGGACGTCGGCGACATTCTGGACGTCACGGACTTCCCACGTACCACGGCGGATCTCGAGGAGAGGGTTATAGGCCGTGGACCTTACGTCTGTGGGGTCGAAACGAAGGACCCTACCGTGTCGGGCGCGAAATCCTGCGGTCAGATGCCAGTTTTCTCCTTTGATGTCGTGGATGATGGCGCTCCCTGGCCAGGTCAGAAGGGTCGGTACAACCAGGCCCACGCCCTTGCCGGAGCGGGTCGGGGCGAAACAGAGCACGTGTTCGGGGCCGTCGTGTCGGAGGTAGTCATCTGCGAACTTGCCGAGCACGACCCCGTCGGGTTTAAGCAGTCCGTTTCTCCTGATCGCATCTGCATGGGCCCATACGGCCGATCCGAAGGTCTTGGCGGCGTTCGTCTCGCGTGCCCGCCATACCGACAGGGTTAAAGCCACGCCGATGGCCAAGATGCCGCCGCCCGCTGCAAGGCAGGCGCCTTCCATGAAGATACCAGGGGCATAGGCATCGAAGTGGAACCACCAGAAAAAGAACTGGAAAGGGGGGTAGACGGGCCAGACGCCAACGCGCAGCCAGGGCGTGCCAAGTTCAGGTTGAAAGGCAAGGCGCCAGGCCGTCCATTGTGTGGCGCTCCAGATCATAAGGAAGACGGTTGCCAGGACGGCGCAGATCTGTCCCCAGAGTATCTTTGTTGCTTCCATACCCATCTCCGCGTGAGACCTGTACTGTGCCGCCTATGGTGTCAAAGGCAATGCCGTGAAGGCGCCGAGCGTAGAAATAGAAAGTTTAGCGTAGAAATAGAAAGTTCTGCGTAGTTTCAGAAGGGTTGCGGAGGGGGGAGCGCGTCGCCCGGCTGGGCCATTTTGTCAGCGATCTGCACCGCCAGGTATCGCCGATCGATATGCGCTTGATGTCGCAGGTGATGCTGGCCGAAAAGCAAAGCAGGGACGACAAGGGGGGGCACGACGTTCACCGAAAGCGCATGGGCTTCGCCTCGGGAATGACACTCGCGATCGTCAGGTCGTCTGACGCGTAATAGCCAGTTTGGTTACGGCAGATCGATGAGATGTTGCCTAAGCGCGTTGGAAAACGCCTGTATTCGTGTATGGGCTTCAAGTTTTCTATAGATGCGGCGCAGGTGGGTGTTGATGGTATTTTCCGTTTTGCCCAGTTGGCTCGCCATGCTGCGATCGGTTTCGCCCTTGGCGGACAAGATGAGTATATCTGTCTCTGGTTGCGTGAGTTCTATCGCTTGGCCGGTGCAGGGGGCAGGGGGCGTCAAAAGCGCCTTGAGGCGGAGGTAGAACACACTCGAGATCGACCAGAGCAGATTAAGGTCCCTGAGGTGTTCGGCTTTGGGAGAGGTGGTCGCCAGAGCAATCCCGCCGCGAAGCGCCCGGGCACCCGGGAAGGGCAGACCAACGCCATTGTTCAGTCCGGCTTCCCCTGCCAGACCGAGAAAGCCGGTCTGACGTGAGGTCAGGTTCAGCAGGCGCGGCAGGTCTGACCAGAAAAACGGACTCACGTTCCCGTAAGCGATTTGCGCCACAGGGTCGAACTGTATGCAGTTTTTTCTGACATAGTAGTCTTGCCAGTCAGTTGCATAGGTGTTGGCCCATCCAAATTTGAGTTCGGCCTGGGGCAAGGTGTAGTCCTTGATCAAGGACACATTGACCTGGTCGAAGCCAAGCCGTCCATAGGTCTTGATCACAAGGGCCGACAGTTCTTCTTTCGTTGCGACGGTGGCGCAGGCGGTGGCAAACTCGACCAGGACCTGGCCAGCGATGGGTAGTGGCATCGGGCACCTGTCTTCCAAATTAAGGGTCATGGTGCACGCGTGGTCATGAGTTTGCGCATCTGGGCGCAAACCTGATGTGTCGGCCTTGTCTGCACCATCAGTGGCCTGAGGGAATCTTGCCACGGGACGGCGCGGGGGGACGTGACCCGCGCCCCTCGATGGCAAGACGTGCATTCTCGGGAGCGTTGTCGCGATAACGCGCGTCGTGGCCGCAGGCCTTTCGCAGGGTTACTCATAATAGTCGGCCCACGAGATGCGCACCATCCCGGGCGGGGTTGGTTGATCGGGCGCAGCGACGACCGCAGCCGTGGTGTCGGGAATTTTCGCTTTTGCGCGCAAATCCCAATCATCGAGGAAGACAGACTGATAATATTGGGCGATTTCGGGGTCGTGGATCAGTAGACCTGCATCGCGATTCCTGACCACACCATCGCCGGACCAGTTCGCGCTGCTGACCAGCACGGCGTTGCCATCCACGATAATGCCCTTGTTATGGATATTTGCCTGGACCTTGAAGACGGCCGGATTGAAGCCCGCCTCAACCAGCTTACCGATCTTTATGGCGGCATCGGTCGATCCGACGATGATGCGCACATCCAGCCCATGGGCGTAGCTTTGCCGTGCCAGCACCTTGAGCATCCGCGTGAACGGGGCGTCGTTGGCGGCTTCGGACCAGGTAATATAAGCGAACTGCAGGTAGATCGACGTTTTTGCGCCGGCGATCAGGTCGGTGATGTGGCCGACATAATTGTCGGGCGTGAGCAGCGGCCTGACCTCAACCTCACGGGGGTGAGAGGGCAGGTATTGAGGCGCGATGGGCTTTGGTGGTGCGGCCAGGGCGAAGCTTTCCAGCAAGGCATCGCGTGGCACGAGAATGTCGGGGAATGCTGGCGGCGGTGTGAGGGCCAAGCCGGCATCCTCGGCCTGGCTCCCGGCCTTGTCATGTTCGATATACTGCGTGAACAGCTTGGCCAGCGGTTCATCATCGACGATAACGTGCCACTCGCGATTGCCTTTGCTATACATCTGCGCCGCATCCGCCGGCATGCCTACGGGGTCGATATTGGGCTGGCTCCTCAGGCTCCAGTTGCCGCTGGATAACCAGAAGGCGCGTCCGTCCCGGACGGCCACTTTTTCATGGTAGGCGCTGGCGAAACGCTTGTTCTTACCACAATGAACGATCCAGCCGTCGAGTTTCGGCCCCAGTTCCGTGCGCAGCTTTTTGCGGATGTCGGTTTCGACGGCTGTCATTCCGTCGTCCCATGTCAGGGTGAAGGTCCCGTTTAGAGTGTCCGCGACTTCGATCAGGGTGTTGGCGATATATTCGGCGTTGAGGTCGTACATAGCTGCGACGAGCGTGTTCTTGGCACCTTCGAGAAAAGGCTTGAGGACCGGCCACCCGGCATCCGGGCCGACGTGACACAGGAACGGCGCTGTCACTCTGGCAACGATATTGATGGGATTGCCGGCTAGTCCTTTATAGGTTTGGCCTGAGGCGGCCGCGGCCAGGCTGGCGGAAAGGTCTTCATAAGCGCTGCTCTCGGCTTGGATCTGTCGCAACGGATCTGCCTGATAGACGTAGACTGGATAGCCCTCGAGTTGTCGCGGTATCCGATCTTTCGGCAAAACCTCGGATGGCGGTTTCTTGTGCCGGACGAAGACGAGGATCGCCGGCTCCTTGAGCACTTGCCCGTCGACGACAGGAAATCCCGGCTCGGCGTCGACGAAACCGAGGGTTTGGGTGAGCAGGTTGTGATGCGCGTCAATGACACCCTGAACCTTGGCCTTCTGGGCTGAACTGAAAATCCGCATGGCGTCCCCCTTGGATGGATGATTACGGTCTTGAGTAGGCAAAGTCCTAACCCCTAACCCTAAACGCCGCTGATCAGCTTTAGCGAGCGACCGGCTTTGGGAAGATGTCAGACTGCTCTGACTCGATCAGTGACTTCACTTCTGGACGGCGGCTGAGGCTCTCGAAAAATGGCAGATTGTCCGAGCTGACGGAAAACGAATTCGCCAGCCTGAAGATCCGCCCCAGACTCGCCGATTGGGGAGCCATTCCGGCCTGTGCCAGGCTGTCATCCACCATCGTTTGCGCCAGGCCTGAAACATCGCCGCAGTCCTGATTTAGAAAAACCTGAACGGACACGGGGTGGCCTTGACGCAATTTGTCTTTCAGTCGGGAGACAACGGCGCTTTTTGACCACTGATCACTGGCGTTCACTTCAGACATTTTACGCGCCTCAAAGGGTAACCCATGTTCTAGATCCCACCTCTAACCTTATCATATCCGGAATTGCGCTTCCAGAGATCAACAGAAGACGTCACGCCTTTCTGCGTGGCCTTGCGACCTTGCGCGGGACAGTCGGCGTTTGGGGCAGCCCCATACGGGAGCGCAGGGCGGCCAACGCCACAAGGCCATCGGGGTATCCGCGGTTGGCGCGTGCTTGCGTCATGGTTGCAGGGAGGGTGCACGCGTCCTGAATTGCGGCTTCGAGGTCGTTGGCCGACGCTTCGGGCACAGCACTCAAGAGGAGTGCTGCCAAACCCGCTATGTGCGGCGTGGCCATAGAGGTGCCGTCCATGATCTTGAACTTGCCCCCGGGCACGGAGGAATAGATACCGACTCCCGGGCCCACGAGGTCGGGGACTATGGGGTCGATGGGGCGGTTAAAGGTCTGGCTGCCGGAAAAATCCGCGACAGTATCATCGGGCGCCATGGCGCCGATTGACAGGACGTTGGGATAGTTGCCCGGCGAACGGCTTGTGTTGGCATATTCGTTACCGACCGCGATGACAGGGAGGATATTGTTGGCGCGAAGGGCATCTATGACGGTCTGAAAGGCGGGCGTGTATCCTCGCAGCCCCAGGGACATGCTGAGTATGCGGGTATTCTGGTCGACGAGCCATTCGAGGCCGGCCAGAATCCGGCTGATAACGTCGCCGCCTTCGATGACCATAGCGCTGGCCAGCTTGGCTTTAGGAGCAACGCCGATGGGGCCGCTGACCGCCGTTTCGTGCCCTACCAGGGTCCCGGCCGTATGTGTGCCGTGTTCGTCGCTGTCCGTCGCTGTGGCACCGGGCACAAGATTGCCCTGGAAATCGAACTCGGCGAAGGCGGCTATCGCATCCGTCAGCGCCGGGTGAGAGCCATCGACACCCGTGTCCAGGTGTCCAATGATGACGCCTTGGCCTTCATATCCTGCCTGCCAAAGTTTGTCGGCCTTGAGCTTCGTGATGCCCCAGGTTTTGGAAAGGCGCTTTCGTCCGTTTAAGGCGGTCACTGGCCGGATAAGCGAAAGTTCCGGCGCTTTTTGGACGGCTGCCACCTGTGGGTTGGCTTCTAAAGCGGTCAGTGCGTTATGGTCGGCGTACCCTATTGCCAGGCCGAGGCGAGGATAGATTTTGACAGTGGGAGGGCGGGCGACGGCCAGGGCAAGGTCTGCGCCACCCGTCATTTTCGCAGAAAAGGCGTGACGGAGATGGGTGGTCTGTTCCTGGTCGGGCTCAAGCAGGGTCTCATGAAGAAAGCGCTCGAAGCCTTCTGCAGAGGTCGCGAGACCCGCGCCACCGCCGACTGCGCCGGGTTGCAGTTTAATCAGAACCTTGGCGTATCCGGTGTCAGAAATTGTCTGTTCAAGATTGGAGTCGGTCATGATGTCCCCGATAGGCATTTGCACAAAGGGTACGCATATTGCCCGGTGGAACCCGGTCGTTTCGATGACAGTCGCCGGTCAATGTGACGGGCTTTTCGTTTAGGAACCAATTGCGGACGATCTTAGCACATTTTCCCAACCTTTAAAGAGGAATAATGTTCAATTTATTCCATAAGTTGAGTTGGTGGAGCGCGTCGGCATGACGCTGAGGCTGTCCGTTGCGCGCCGATCGTGTTGAAAAGTGGTGGTCGCTATCGACCTAAGTCCTCATTCACTACCTCCTACCCTGCCTCTCTTAGGTAGGGGGGTATCGTGGACGAAGTTTGCCGATTCATAGAATCAAATAGATGGGTATCCGGGACGGATGCGTGTCTGCAGACGGCGATATGTTCACGCGTAACACCTTCACCCCCTATGCCTTCAATCGGTGCTGTTGGCTGGGAGGCGCAAGGTCACACGAAGCCCCCCCTCGGGGCGGTTTTGTATGGACACACCACCTCCCTGACTTTCGGCAAGCGCTTTCACAATGGAGAGTCCAAGGCCTACGCCCCCGGTGTGACGTGCGCGCGAGGTCTCCAATCTTTCAAAAGGTGTGGTCAACCGAGACAGCGCCTCATCAGGTACGCCAGGACCACTGTCTTCGACGGCCACCATAACAAAGGCGGATTCGGACCAAACGCTTAACCTGGCGCTACCAGCGTAGCGCAGCGCGTTATCAACCAGGTTGTCCAACATGCGGCGCAGGGCCAGAGGGGCACACGCGGCGATGATAGGCGTCTCGGGGCGATCGCTGAATTCCACGGCATGTCCAGATTCTTGACGGGTCGCAGTAAGGTTGGAGATCTCCGCGACGATCTCCACAGATCGCGTCTTGGGGGCCCCGGAGATGGAGATTTCGCGCGCGAATGTCAGGGTGTCATCGAGCAGATTGTTCATCTCCTCGATATCCGTGATGGCGCGGGTTCGCTGATCCTTGTCGTCGATAAACTCGATGCGCAATCGAAGTCGGGTCAGATAGGTACGAAAATCGTGAGCGATGGCGGCCAGCATCCGCGTGCGGTCGTCGATCAGCGAGCGGATGGTGTGCTTCATTTCGTTGAAGGCGGCGGATAACTCCCTGATCTCGGAGGGCCCGTTTAGCGACAGGTCCGGCGTGTCTAAATTTCCCGCCAATTGTCGCGATGCCTGGCTCAAACGCTTGATCGGGTGGGCAGTCTGCCGCAGGGCGATCCCGAGTACGAAGGCGAGAATGACGAGGCCGACCGTGCCGATAAGTAGGCCGCGATTCATCAGTCGTCGCAGGGCTGGCGCACGCGTTCTTTCAAGGACCAGAGTCTCGCCCGTCCTCAGACTTAACAACAGTCGCACGGGCGCTGCCGCGCCTATGTCGTTGGCTGAGAAAGTATTGACCTGACCGCCCGCGCGCACCTGGACGCGGAACGCTCGCCCGTCAAGTCCTTTGGCGTACCTGGCGAACAAGCGCTCCAGGCGTGCAGAGTTCTTAAGGGGGGCACCGTCGTCTGGAATCTCGCCAGAGGGCTTGATCCGGACGATCAGGGCGTCGCTGTTCAGAGCACGGACGATGTCGGGCCGCAGGGCCGGCGGGGCTTTTTCCAGGGCCGACGCCATGGCTAGAGCCTGTTCGGGCGAGGGCAGGAGGAATACCGGTCGGGCCGGTCCCCCCGGCCAAAAGACGATTATCAACAGCGCCACCTGAAAGGCTATCCCGCCGATGAGAAACACCGCACCGATGCGAACGGCCAAGCTGTCAAAGAGGCTGCGCATCATACCCGCTCCACGACGGGTGAAAACAAATACCCACCGCCTCGCACAGTCTTGATCATGTCGCAGGTGTTGTCGGCCAGTTTGCGCCGTAACCGGCTGAGTTGGACATCGACGCTGCGATCAAAGGGCATGGCAGATCGGCCTCTGGTCCAGTCGAGCAACTGATCCCTGTTGAGGACCCTTTGCGGATGGGTCAGGAAAACCATCAGAAGATCGAATTCACCGCCGGTCAGTTCGATCGGTTGCCCTGCCACCGTCACCAGGCGCCGCGCGCCCGTGTCCAAGGTCCAGCCATCGAAACGATAGGTTTCGGCGGTAGCAGATCGCACCACCTGATGAAGGTCGCGCGTTCGCCTGAGAACCGCTTTGACTCGCGCCACCAGTTCACGCGGATTGAAAGGTTTTGCCAGATAGTCGTCGGCGCCGAGTTCGATGCCGATGATCCGGTCAACGTCGTCGCCCTTAGCGGTCACCATGATCACCGGTGTCGAAAAGTTCCCCCCTCTCAGGCGCCGACAGATCGACAGCCCATCTTCACCCGGCATCATTAGATCGAGAATGACGAGATCGACACGCTGACGTGCCATAGTGCGATCAAGGTCCTCGCCGCTGCCACAGGCGGCGACCTCGAAATCCTCGCGTTTGAGCAGTCCCGTGATAAGGGCGCGGATCTCAGGATCATCTTCGACAACGGCAATAAGAGTGGTTTGGGACATTGGACATACCCGACAGAAGCTTGATCTCTTGGTGTAACGCGGCGGGTGAATGCCGAAAAGCCGGAAAGATGCCGGATACACTTTGTTACGAACAGAAACACTCAGCTCACATGCGGCTTACGATGGTGGCGTAACTTCGGGATACATCAACCTTCCGAAGGAATTACGCCTATGTCCAAATTTTTACGCCATAGCCTTGCTTTTGCAGGCGCCATCGGCCTTGCGCTGATGGCTACGACCTCCGCTCAGGCCGGCGCGCGTGACCGTGTTGTTTCGGTTCAGGGCGTGCACGGTCACGGCTATTTGGCCGGTCGCAAGCTCAGCCGTAATCCGGGCGAGACCCAGGTGCGCCGCAGCCTTCAGACCCAATCCGGCCACGGCGTGGCAACCACGCGTGACACGACCTATGGCGATGGGGTGGTCAGTAGCAGCGCCTCGCGGATCTATAATAATGGCGCGACAGCGTCCCGCTCAGGATCTGTTGTCGTGGGTGAGGGGACTGTCAGTGGCCAGCGCACACGCACTGGCGTTGCCGGCAATACTCAATCGGCCTGGGACACCGTTTACCGGACGGACGATGGCTATGGTCGCACGCGTGGTGTCGAAACCTCCAGCGGGCGCTCGGTCACGGCGGAGCGCGACGTGTCGGTAACTGATGGAAGCGTCGTTGTCGGCACGCAGGTAACCACCGGGGCGGGTGGCACAGCCAGCCGCGTCCGCACCTTTGACCGCAACCAGTAGCCGTCCCCATTCCCTGGCCACCGGACACATTGGCGAGGGAATGGCCTCTTAAGATCCATTCGGGACCCCAACACAATGAAATCACACCAAACGATCATCAGTCTCATCGTCGTGGCATCTCTCATCTCGGGATGTGCCGCGACGGGGGCTCCGGGGCGAATGCGCCTGCGCGACCGGATGGCCATGCGAGCGGCTGAAACTCCCTTCATCCCTGGCGTGGTCGAACGTAGCCTTACACTTGATGGTGTCCGGCGCAGTTATCTTATACTCGATGACGCCCGGCCGGGAACGAAGGCCCCGGTGGTTATTTTGTTGCATGGCGGTGGCGGCAATGGCGGCACGATGATCTCGCGCTGGCAAGCCAAGGCCCACGCCGAAGGTCTTATCCTTGTCGCGCCCAACGGCATGGGTCAGAAGGCGAAGGCCGGAACCTGGAATGCGGGCGGCTGTTGCGGCGAGGCGATGACGAGTGGCAGTGACGATGTGCATTTTATCGGTGCACTTATCGACCAGATGAGCCGATCGGCCGATGTGGATGCCAACCGCATCTTCGTCGCCGGTTTGTCCAATGGTGGCATGTTGGCGCACCGGGTGGCCATCGCCATGCCGGAGCGTCTGGCCGGCGTCGCCATCGTGGCAGGTGCCATGTTTGGTGGTGAACCCGCACCTCGTGCACCGGTCCCCATATTGATCATGCACGGTATGAAGGACCAGGTGGTCGGATTCAATGGTGGCATGAGCCCGACCCGCTTTGTCGCCAGGGCGCAGTCAAAGCCGTTCAAGCCTGTGAGTTATGCCGCGAACTTCTGGCGTAAAGCGGACGGTTGCACCGCCTTGCCCAATATAGTTACGCAAGGCGACGTGACGACCGAAGTCAGCGGTAACTGCCGCGCGGGCAGCGAGGTGCGCGTCTATCGCCTGGCCTCGGCCAATCATGGCTGGCCGGGCGCAACCGATGGAATGGCACCGGCCCTGGAGCGCAACCGCTATGACGCTATAAGCGCCACCGACGTCATTTGGGATTTCTTCAAGGCGCACCCGCGTGACCCGCGACCCTAAGGGTCACGAAGATCACTGGACGTCCTTATGACGAGGACACCGCTCTCTTTGGCTTGAGTAGACGGGACAGTTCGAGTGCATCGCCAGCAACTTCATGTAGGGAAGGGCCCGGTTCCGGTTCTCTTTTTTCAAACCAAAAACGACGACGACGTGTCACTATACGTCTTCCCGCGAACGCAGTTCCGAACCAGTAAAAACGCGAGGGCCTGACGCCTAGGATGACCGGCGCGTTGCTTAGGCGGCGGCGCCAGCTAGGGGCGGAGGTGTTACACTTCGATACACAAAACCCTTAGAATACTGGATTTTGTCGCGCTACCTTGGTTGGAAGTCGTAGCCTTAATCGAGGGTGCAAGGATGAAGATAGATTTAGACCTGAGATTGGCAGCCCGTTCGGGCATTGTGGTGGCGGCCCTTTTGTCTTTGTCGGGTTGCGGAGGAAGTGACGGGGGGAGTGCCTCAAGCGGCGGCTCGTCCAGCTCCTCCTCAAGTTCCACCTCCTGCGACATAACCGCCAGGGAAGCCGCGATTACGGCCGCATTCGGCGCCGTTCCTGCCACTGATCTCGATGTAGGTTTTTCTTACGCGGCCGAACGCTCTGATGGACGCCGTTACGTCTTTAACTACGGCGCATCCACCATGAACACGGCCTACGAGTCGGCTTCCACATCTAAAATGGTGTCTTCCATTATTATTCTGCGTCTTGTCGACCAGGGCTATCTCAAACTGACTGACCGCCCTCAGGACAAAATCGCCGAATGGCCGATTGCGTCAACCGATCCCCTCTACACTATGACCTTGGCGCAACTGCTCAGTTTCACCTCCGGCCTGGAGGTTGAGCCCGGCTGTATCAATCTGCCGAATGCGGACATGGCGAGTTGTGTCGGCGCCATTGCCACCGCTAATGCCAATAACGGTGTAACCCCAGGCACACGTTTCTACTATGATTCAAGCCACATGCAGGTCGCAGGCCTCATGGCCGTTCGGGCCCGGGGACTCGCGACCTGGGCAGACGTGTTCAATGAGTTCCGAACCCAGACCGGTTTGTTTCCCACAGGGACCTACGATTTACCCTCCGTCAGTAACCCGCGTTTGGCGGGTGGCATGCACTGGAAGGGCGTCGAGTATCTCGATTTTCTCAAGGCCCTGAAATCAGGCACTCTTTTGACGTCGTCCATGATGTCTGAATATCTTGCCGACCGGACGGCGGCGCCAGTGACCATAGCCTATTCTCCGCTGCAGAAAATCAATGAGGACTGGCACTACGGTCTGGGCCATTGGAACGAATGCCAGAGCGCGACCTGGAACTGCCAACCCATGCAGCGCACGTCCAGCCCAGGCGCCTATGGTGCCTACCCGTACTGGGACCACGCAAAGAATTACATCGGTATTGTGGCGCGCCAAGGCGGTCTTGGCACCTACACGAGCGGACTTGATATTGAACGCACTGTCAGGCCACAAGTTGAGGCTTGGGCAGCGTGCCAATGATAAGGGGGCGCTGTCATGAAGATAGAATATGGGTAATAGAACAAGGATGATTAAATGCCGTGTTCAAAATGTCCTGAATTGCATCAATAAATTACTTGTTATGTGGAGCTAATGAATGAATCTGGGTGTCAAATATTGCACTTTGGTTGCGATGTCACTTTCAACGCTGGTCGTCGCTGCTTTGCCGGCTCAAGCGCAAACAGTGCCGGCAAAGCCAGGGCTATGGGCTCAGGCCAGCGAAGCCGTTCTAAACGGGAAGAAACTGCCAACACTCTTCGACATCAAAGGTGTGCCAGAAGCTAAAAAGAACCAGCTTCGCCAATCCATGGCGGCTGCAGGGCTCCCGGCGGGTTGGAACCCATCCCTTAGCTGTGAGAAAGCCACCCAGGTTGACCTCCAGGAGGTTTTGGCAAATATGAAAGCTCAGGGATGCGCGGCGTCCATTACCTCGCAGACCGCTGATCATATCTCGGCCAATCTCCAATGTAAGTCGGAAACCGGAATAGCTACGGGAACGGCAAACGTCAGCGGTATCAATAGCTCGTCTGTTACATATGTTATGAACCTGACAGGCACCATGTACGGCCAGCCGATGACGTATAAGGCCACCTCCATCAACAAGTTTTTGGGTTCGGATTGTTCGGCACTGCCCGCAGGCGTTGATGCTAGCATGCTCAGTAGATGACCCAATTACCAGGAAAGCACGCGGCCTTGCTATTTTTCCGACAATATTTTTATAATTGCCGGATCGGTTGAGTCGGGTGAGCATGTCCCCTTTCGGTGAGGCTCGGTGAACCGGGAACAGCGAGAGCGCAGGGATGCCCAGACGGCTGACATTTGAGGAATTTGTTGAGGCGACAAAAACCATTCGAACGAAGGCGCGTCTCTTCGCGTTCTTCGTCGATGTGGTCGCTGCGTACGGCTATGACCGCGTGAACTTTTCGATCCGCCGTGACAGCGCCCTGGCGGAGGAAGACTGTGGATTCGGCCTGATCAATACCTATCCGCTGGTGTGGCAAGTCTATTATACCGAGCGCGGGTTTGCGAGTATCGACCCTGTCTATCGTCGCACCGTCGGCATGGCGCTGCCGTTCCGCTGGCGCAATATCGAGCGCGAAGAGGATCTAACCCAGTTCCAGATTAACGTGATGCGCGAGGGAGAGGCCGCCGGTCTTTATAACGGCGTCGGAATCCCTTTGCGCGGCCCGCGCACGCAGCTAGCCGGCGTAGCGCTGGCCTCGTCCGTCCGGCACATCGGACCAACCGTTAGTCTCGAATTCTTGTCCGCCTTGTGCGACCACTTTTACACGGTCTACTACCGAATCTGCGGCAGCCTGGAAAATACTCACTATGGGGCCAAGCTTTCGGAACGCGAGTGCGAGGTTCTTATCCGTGCCGCGATTGGCCGCACAGACAGAGAGACCGCGATTGTCTTGGGCATCACCTATGACACAATCAAATCGCATTTCAGGCGAATTTTCATCAAGCTCGGTGTGCCGAACCGCGCCGCCGCCGTCGCCCATGCGCTAAAATTCGGCTTAATCGATCTCTAGTTCACCCTTTTGGGTGATATACAGCCTAAAATTGTTCTGGTGTCCTGAATACTCCGTACAAGGAGTTTATGCGATGCTTAAGGTGATATCTTACAGCGAGATTTCCAGAAACGCCGACCTCTTTTTTAGCCAGTTCCAACTGCGGCATAGGGAATTTGTCGAACGACAACAGTATGGCGTAAAGACGCTGGATCAGATGGAATTCGATCAGTATGACACGTTGGCCAGCGTGTACCTCGTCTATTCAGAGGATGGCAAAACCGCTCTCGGATGCAGCCGCCTGACGCCGATCCAGTACGGCTGTATGTTGGCCGAGCATTTCCCGAGCTTGGTCGATGACCATAGCCTGTTTAAAATGCCGCGCATCTGGGAGGGCACACGCTTCTGTGTCGACAGCCGCTTGCCACCCGACCAACGCCTCAAAATCTCGCGCGCCCTCAGTGGCGGCTATGTTGCCTTTGGCCTGAACCGGCAGATCGACCAGATTATCGGGCTTATGCCCACCTTGATCTTGCGCACCGTCTTCGAACGCGCCGGCATCGAACTACGCCGTTTAGGTAGTCCGCAACACATTGGTGCCCACGCCAAAATCCAGGCCGCCTCTATCCCTATTCGCTCCGATCAAATGACGCGGTTTTGCGACCGAACGGGATTGCGGGTGGAAGGGGATAGGCTCGAAGCTGAGCCTGTGGCAGATGTCGCGTAAGACAAATCCGCGCAAATCCGCCACCGGCTCTGTGGAGACCGACCGCGACATAGATGCCGGTATCGACGCGGTCAATCGGTTGCGCCGCGTCATGCGCGAAGCAGGGCTCCTTGCCTGTGCCGATGCGCTCGACGAAGCCTTTGCCTGCTGTTTGAGCGACTATGTCACCTGGCAGGATGAGAAGGGCGTCGATCAGGCCTCGGATCCCGAGACGGATCCGGAAGACAAATTGAATTGAGTTGCGAGTGCGCCGCCGCTCGAGCGTTGGTGCACAGTTGCGCGTACCGGTCTTGGCCTTGAGTTGCCGGACAGTCGGTGGGTCAGACCGTTAACGCGGGCAAAATGCTCGCGGGGAGTATCACATGAGTCACTGGCAAAGGCTCGGCGACGACGATGACGGCGTGTCGAATGAGTCCACGCGCTGTTGAACCTTTTTGAACCTGAACCGAAGGCACTGGGCGTGACTTTGGTTTAAGTGCAACCACAATTACCGGGCGGCCACAGCCAAGGTCACGGAGCAGGCACAATGGACAACCATCGGAGGGTACAAACACCGGCTTGTCGACGAGGCCTTGAACGACTTTTGGAATTTTTCCGCCGATTGGGTCGTTTGCCCAAAAGTCTCTTCTGTCCAGAACGGGCTGCCGCCAATGGTTGAAAGCCTTGCGCGCGTACGATGGACAACAGTCTGGCGTTCGTCAGCGGGAGATCGCATCAGCCGTTTTCGGACGCGACCTCGTTCTCGGCGAAAGGAACGGTCGGTCAGACTTCTTGCGCAATCGCATCCAGCGCCTGCTGCGCTAAGTCAGGAGGATAGTCAATGGAGGGTACCGACAGGTCCTCGGATAAACCAACGGGTTTGGCTGTCGTTCTGGCGCTGGCTCGACAAATGGTCAGTCGGGACGCCCGCGTGCGCGGCGATGTCGTGATCGGGGCGGGGTTGGAACTCGTCGGTATTGGGCTTGGCATCGGCGGCCCATTTGCCCTGAAGCTGCTGGTGGATGGGCTCTATACTGGGCAGATAGAGGCGTTCCCCATGATGGTGTATGTTGGTCTGTTCGTTCTAACCTGGACGGGCGCCAACGTTGTCGGCGTGTGGCGGATGATCTATTCGACGCGTGTCATCGACCGGCTTAGCCAACAGCTCATCACCGCTGCCCTTGAAAGTCATTTGCCCGAGGCCGCACGGGCACGCGATGCCGATCGCGGGCAGGTGGGCGGACAATTGGAGCGCCTGCCCTTTAGCCTGATGGTCGTGGTCGATGGTTTGATATGGCGTGCCGTACCCCTTCTGATCCAGGTGTTGGGCAGCTTGTGGCTACTGGCCGGCATCATCCCGTTACGTTATGCACTGATCATGGCGGTCGTGCTCGCCGGCTATGTCGGCGCGACGTGGCTCGGCGCTACCCGTCACCAGGCATTGGCCCAGACCGCCAACGCTGCCATCTCAGTCCTTTCCAGAAATTTCACCGATGTCCTACGAAATGCGCGTCGCGTCGTTCTGAACGGTGCCGTTGCACTGGAAATCGATCGCCTGGAGGGGCAGTTCGCCGACAAACGTCTGGCCAATGGGCGCATGATGGTCGGCCTACTGAATATGTCTCTCTGCCAATACGGTCTCGTCGGTGGTGGCGTTTTGCTGCTGCTCGTCCTGGCCGGCTTAGACGTTTTGCAACACAAGATGACTGTTGGCGATTTTGTGCTGTTACAGGCGTATGCATTTCGCCTGGCATCACCGCTCAGTGGATTTGGCTTTATCCTTAGTCAGTCGGCGATCTCGATAGCTAATATTGCGGACGTGATGTGTCTTTGCTCGGAGCCTGAGCGAACAGCGCCCGTTAGTGCCGCGAAACCAGGCCCGGCGGCGATTTCCCTGCGTAATGTCAGTTTCGGCTATGGCCCAGGTCTACCCGGCTTACAGGACATAAACTTAGATATTCCGGCGGGCAGTTTCACCGTCATTGTCGGTCCGAATGGGTCAGGAAAGTCAACGCTCGCGCAGATCATTTCGGGCTTGTTGGAGCCATCCGTCGGGACGGTGACAGTCGCTGGCGAAGATATGGCGTTAGCGCCTCGGTCGGCTCGACACATGCGCGTTCTCTACGTGCCCCAACTGACGGGCCTGTTCGCGAGATCCATGCTGAGCAATGCGCTCTATCCACCGACGGCGCAGACCGAACACGGCTTGGCTGACCTGCTGGCCCAATGGAATTTCTACGAGGCCGGCCGCCAGGTCGATCTACGTCTTGAGGTCGGTGAGCAGGGCGAACGCTTATCAGGCGGGCAGATCCAGAAGCTTGAATTGGCACGCATCGCCGGTATCAAGGTCCCAGCCATCCTTCTCGACGAAAGCACGTCTGCCCTTGACCCGGCCAGCGAGGAGGCCGTGATCTCCACCTTGCGTCAGACCTTCGGCGGTCAGACCACTCTCGTTCTCATCACCCATCGGATCAGGCTGGCCGAGCTGGCGGATCAGGTCCTCTTTCTGAAAGGCGGGAAACTTGTGCGCCAGGGAACGCACGCGGCGCTGCTCACGGATTCAGCGGCCTATGCTTCCCTGTGGAGGTCGGCAGGGCCCTGATGCTCGTGGCGCGCCACTGGAGGACTCAATGCGCGGGCAGGCGGGCGCGTTAGGAAGCGCTCAAGGCATAGAGTTTGGCGCGTTCAAGGATAGCATGCAGGTGCTCTTTGCCGCGTTCTTTCAACGCCTTTTCAAGCGACGAGCGGCAGAGCGCGTAGGGGACATCCTCGTCGTAGACCAGAGCCTCGAAATATTCTTCGACATCAGTGATGGTCGGCTCCGCCGGGCGTCCCGTTATTTTGAAGTATTTCTGCACGACCGCCGCCACCCAGGGACGGTTTTCTGCGCGTCTGTATTCCAGCAAAGATAACCCCTTCACATCGCTTCATTCCTGGCACAGAACTTAGCGAAGAAGAGCGTAGACGCCAAGCCACCACATCGGCGCGAGGGAGGTGACTTTGAAGGGAATGCACGATGGCTGAGAGCAAGTATGTCAGATTTCGGCTCCTTCGCGATAGCAGCGGCCCGCCATCACCAGACGGCTCGCCCTGCGGCTTCGGATTGCAGGATACAAAAGGTGTCGTGTATGCCGGCATCCGGCGCGCCGACGACATGATTGTCTTTGAATTCGAACTGATGGTCACAGACGACCCGGTAAACGGGCTGCCGATCTTCAACGGGGGCTTTGCCTCGGGCTCGAAAGCCGAACGCCTCGTCTATCTGTCCTGGCCGCGTCTCAACGGCGCGGGTTATGTCAACCGCGTGAAGGTGAGGCTGGCCGATGCGGGCTGGCCTTTGATCCGGGCCGCGCAAGCCCAGGGCAAGGTGCTGGAGGCGGACACCAGTGGTCGAGCGTCCGGTGGTGGACAGGTGCCGGTGTCGTGGCGGCTGGCTGAGCCGTAAGCGTGCCGAGGTCACGCCCATGGTGCTTCGTGCCCGAACGCCTGACGGAGACGGAGAGCGCGCGACCTGTCAAATTTGTAATTGGCCCTTGTGCCCCCGTCGCGGCATACTCGCCCAACAGATCGGGGAACACCATGCACATCTTCAAATCACTTCTCTTAGCTTCGGCTTTGCTATCGGTCGCGCCAACAGCCTTTGCGGCAGACGATACGGCGCGGATGGACCAGGTCGTCCAGTCGCACGTTGACGCCAAAGAATTCATGGGCACGGTTCTCGTCGCCCGCGACGGTAAGGTCATCTTTGAGAAGGCCTATGGCTACGCTAATCTGGAGTGGATGGTGCCCGAGACGATCGACACCAAATACCGGCTGGGCTCAGTGACCAAGCAATTTACCGCCGCGTCGATTCTGCTTTTGCAGGAACGCGGCAAGCTTAAGCTCTCCGACCCGATCAAGCTCTACGTCCCCGAAGCACCCGCCGCCTGGGACAAGATTACCATCGCCCATCTGCTTTCGCACACCTCAGGGGTGATCAACTTCACCGGATTGCCGGACTACGCCGCCACACAAAGGCTGCCGACGACACCGGCTGAGCTGATCAAGCGTTTCCGCGATCAGCCATTGGACTTCAAGCCGGGGGAGGGCTGGAACTACTCTAATTCCGGCTATGTGTTACTCACCGCCGCCATCGAGAAAGCCAGCGGTCAGACCTACACGCAGTTTTTGACCGACAATATTTTCAAGCCTCTGGGCATGGATGATACCGGTTATGACAATGCCAGTACCCTCCTTTCGCATCGCGCCTCCGGATATACGCCGGGCGCCGGCATGCCGCGCAATGCCGACTTTATCGACATGACCGTACCGCAAGGTGCCGGTGGCCTATATTCAACGACCCACGACCTCCTGAAATGGGAACAGGGCCTCTTCGGCGGAAAGGTCTTAAAGCCGGAAAGCCTGGCGCTTATGACCACGCCGGTGAAAGACGGCTATGCCATGGGTGTCGGCGTGGCGGATGGGGCTAATGGTAAGGAAGTCAGTCATGGCGGAGGTATCGACGGCTTCAACACCCACCTCAGCTATTACCCCGCCGACAAGACGACAATTGTTGTGCTGAGCAATATGAACGGTCCCGTCACCGACGTCATCGACAGCCAGCTGGGCGATCTGGCACACGGCAAAAAGGTCGAGTTGGCGTCTGAGCGCAAGTCGGTCGAGGTGGCGCCGGCTGTACTCGAAACCTATGCCGGGACCTATGCCCTGGCACCGACCTTCAAGCTGGTCATGACCGTTGAGAACGGCCAGTTGATGACGCAAGCGACCGGCCAGGGAAAATTTCCGCTGTTTGCTGAGTCCGAAACCGTCTTTTTCTTGAAGGTTGTCGACGCGAAGGTCGAGTTTTTCAAAGGCTCGGATGGCAAGGTGGCCTATCTCGTTCTGCATCAGAACGGCCGCGATCAGAAGGCGATGAAGGAATAAAATTTACCGGGTTAACTATGCTTATAGTTGTTTTATGGTGCGGCGCGGCATAAGCTGTCGGTCTCTAACTCCTTATCCTGCGAGCATCCATATGACAACGTTATCTGACGCAGATGTCCTAGAAGTTGAAACTGCTGCCCAGGCTCTGACTGAAGAGAACCAGGCTGCTTCGCTTTCAGAGAAGAGCTGTGAACCGGTACCATCGCGGCGTCAGCGCAAGGGAAGCGTGCCGCCCGCACCTGAGTTATGTGAAAAGACCAATACCATTTGGATTTAGGCGTCCGCGCCGGTCATCGGGTCAGCCCCAACGCTTAAACGTGTTGGAACATGGGCGCGGCCTTGGGCCTCCCCAATTGACGCAAGCGTGCTGTGGTTTAGCCGGCCTTGCGTTGTGGGCTTGCCTGGACTTCGTCGAGTAGACGTTCAATCTGCATGCGGGCGTTGATCAGCGATTCGCTGGCGACGACGGGCGACTGATAACCGGCATCTTCGACAAGATCGACCCACGCCTGCTTCACATCGTCATTCGAGAGGACACCCCTGAGAAGAAGGGCTTTAAGAAGTTGGGCGGTCAAAGGAGATGAGGGATCGACTGGCATTTATGACCTCGTTTATGAGTGTCGGGTGGCGCTTTTGCTGGGGCATTGTTGCAATGCACAATATCATGAATTGTCAGGCTTGAAAAGGATTTGAGCCAAAAGTCGGACAATTATTGTGACAACCTGTTTGCACTGCGGTGTCAATCGTGATTGGCCTGTCAGTTGTGCGAATAGCCGCTTATCTCGTCAAATTAGGAAGTCACGCTGTCGGGGGTAGTATGGACGTTCACGCGGGGTTCATCCTGCGAACCTCATACCGCCACATACCGGTGGCAAGGTGCCAGGCGTTGACCAGATCGGCTCGAAGCCGCGAAATTTATGAGAGATTGCATGCAAAATTTGAAAAGCCGAGTTACCAGATTCGCCACAGTCGCCGGGGTCGGTATTCTGTTTACGTCTCTGGTGGGATGCTCGACAATGACCGCGCCTCCATCAACAGGAACGGTCTCGACCAAAGAGACAATCTCCTATTCGGTTGGGCCGTGCTTCGGGTTTTGCCCCGTCTATTCCCTTGAAGTCACGCCCTCTGGGCATGTGGCCTATGTGGGAGAACGCCATACTGCCTTTGTCGGCCCCAAAGAACGTGAAGCGGGTGAAGGTGGTTACAATAAGGCCGCAAAGGCACTGGCAGCTTTTCGCCCGGCAGACGGTACAGCGGCTGACACCCAGTGTGATCAACGCCGATCCGATGCGCAGAATTACGTGATCACGTGGACCAAGCCGGACGGCACGAAGACTGTCCTTCAGCACGACCGGGGCTGCATGTCGGCGAAGAACGCCGAACTCAATAAAGTCCTGGATGAACTGCCGGCGGATTTGGGCGTCGCTGAATGGGCCAAACAACTGACTGAACCGGGCGCATCGCGCGGATAATAAATGCGAGAGGGGAGGCGTTAGCCTCCCCTTTTAAGTTAGCCGTTCAGCTTGTCCTTCAGCGCCTTGGCCGGTTGGAAGGTGACCTTCTTCGAGGCAGCGATTTGGACTATGGCCCCCGTCGACGGGTTGCGGCCTTCGCGTGCCGGCGCATCCTTGGTCTTGAACTTGCCAAACCCGGGGAAATTTACTTCTTCACCGGCGACGGCGGCATCCGTGATCGCCTTCAGGACGTCGTCAACGAAGGCTTTTGCATTGGCTTTGGTGAGCCCTTGGGCGGTGGCTAGCTTTTCAGCGAGTTCGGTGGTGTTCATTGGATTGTCCTTTTTTCGGGTCCAATACGACCCGTCAGAAGGAGGTTCTAGGTGAGTCGCCCCAAAAGCCAAAGCTTCACTGATCTCTAGACGCGCGGATCGGACTTATATCTTTTTCTTGCCCGATCGGGTGCTTTTGATTTCTAAGGGACCTTCGACCAGTTCAGATGGTATTCCATTTGTCGAAAATAGATCGGCAATGGGGACATTGAGCGCCTTGGCAATAAGGTACAATGTAGCCGCAGTTGGGTTGCACTTGCCCGCTTCTAGGCGGCTGACATAAGTCTGTGCGACTACCTCAATCCGATGCGCGAGTTCTTCCTGAGAAAGCTTTGCATTTCTCCGTAGTTCAGCGACGTTTAGACCAATGACTGACTGGATATCCATCCCAATCTAGCAATGCGATTTGCATTTGCCGCGCCATACAATCAAGTGTATAGTTTGCCTAAAATTGGACTTCGAGGGACTTTATTTTTGATCTTTTGCTTTTGATCAGGATTGGTCCTTCGATGTATATAGCCGGGGCGTTGGATTGCGAAAAAAGTTCGCCTACTTCGACGTTCAAGGCGGTTGCAATAATGAACTGAATAACTGCCGTGGGGTTTCGCTCGCCAGTCTCCAGCTTACTAATGTAGCCTTGACTGACTATTACACAACGCAAGGCAAGCTCTGTTTGTGAAATCCCCAGATCCTCGCGGAGACGGTTCACATTCCAACCAATGAGAGCTTGCACATCCATTGCGATAATGGGCGGTAAAATCGCGTCGTTATCTATACAATCGAGTGTATATTATGAATGTTGATCCGCCCGGTGATAGCTTTGATGGTGATATTCCACTGAATGTCATTGATCGACATGTCGGTTCACGCCTTCGAGCTCGACGTATATTCCTTCAAATGTCCGAGGAATGGCTGGCTGGGTATTTGCAGATTTCGGAAGAGCAACTCTGCGACCTAGAGGAGGGCAGGGCGCGCATTACCTTTGAGATACAGCTGGAGCTTTGCCGGCTGCTCGACGTGGCTGACCGTTACTTCTACATGGGCTTCGGCAAGTCGGCACCGCCTCCACCGCCCGAAAAGAAGTCCTGGCTTCGTGACGTTGATCTATGGTTTCGGGACAACGTATCGCCGTTTGAAAACCTGTTCCTGAAAGTAGCGAGGCAAATGCTTGGGCCTTCAGGCTCTGCAAGGGACTTGGTCCACGATGCCTACACCCAGCTCATGATCGATGACCGGTGGCGAACGGTCGAAAACCCACGCGCTTACCTGAAGATTGCAGTCAAGAACCTTGCCAAAAATCGATTACATCGTGAGCGCATTGTCCCGATGCTCCAATTGGACCTGGGCAGCATGCCTGATCTCGCGGATATTGGTCCCGACGCTGCCAATTCGCTTGTGGCCCGTGATCGCTTGCGTCGCGTCCTGGCCGCCTTGGAAAAGCTCCCGCCGCAAGCCCGCAAAATTATGATCATGCGAAAGATTGACGATTTATCGGCTCGTGAAATCGCTGGGCGCTTGCGGTTAAGCCTGAAAACCGTCGAAGGGCATCTGGCGCGCGGTATGGTACTGCTGAACCAGCATCTCGAGGCCGACGAGAATCGATATCAGCTGGTAGGCGGGGCGCAGGCGGTTCCGATCAAGTCGTCAGGCTCTTCCGCAGTCGACTAAGCTGCCTTATGCTAGGGCACCAAGCCACTGGCGCTGATGGACTCCTGTGTGACACAGATCGATAAAGACTCTCTCGAAGCTATTATGGAGGCGGCGGCCCTATGGCACATCCGTCTTGAAGATGGCGCGTGCGACCTGGAGGCGTTTGAGAGGTGGCGTGACGCCGATCCTCGCCGTGCGGCGGCCTTTGCCCGCATCGTCGGGACCGACCATGAACTGAATATTGTAAAGGCCGATATCGCAAAACATGCCGATCGCCGTCGGGCCGAAGCGAGCGATTTGACCCGGCGCCATATGATCTCCGTGCTTCTCCCGCTTGCGGGCGCGGCCCTGGTCGGCGCAGCCCTTGTTGCCTATCTTAAAGGGCGCGCCGTCACGGCGAAGACGCGCATTGGCGATCGTCAGAGCTTGAGTTTGCCGGACGGCGGTCGGCTCGAACTGAACACAGCCACGGAAGTGAAGTGGCACTACACGACCAAGGAACGCACGGTTTGGCTGAAGACAGGCGAAATCGCCCTGACGGTACCAAAAGGAGTGCAGCCTTGCCATATACACGTCCGCGGTAGCGAAGTCGTTCTGGACTACGGCCGGCTCAATATCAGGAGCGACGGCGTATCGTTCGAGGTCCTGGCGCTTGAAGGTGCCTGCAACATTCTAGGCCCTGCGCCCGGAGCGTCGGCCAACAGGGTCGTAAAGGAGAATGCGCCGGCCTTATTGCGGAACGGTGAGCGCTATGAAATCAAGGGGGTTGGCCCTGTCGTAACAAAGGTTGACGATAATGACCGGCAAGCCGCCGAAGCGTGGCAGTCGGACGAATTGATCTTCAATGGCGAAACTCTACAAGCGGCCTTGGTCGAATATAACCGCTACCTCCAGCGGCCGATTGTCATGAAGGATCCCAGCTTGGCCGGTTTGCGGCTTGGCGGCCGCTTCAGCACCCAAAGTCCAACAGCATTTCTCAACGCCTTGGAGAGCACGTTCGCTATCCACGTCAAGGAAGAGGGCGGGCAGTTTAACTTGACGCGATGAGCGGAAGCTTGGCGAAGCCCGAACGGCAGCAAATTCTGGCGGACTTCTTCTGGAGTTGGCCCTTAAGAGACGTTCAAGCTATTTCGCCCGCTTACACAAAGCGGAACTACCTTCCCTTCTTGTCCATGCCGTTTACGCGACGTTGGCGGACTTCAGAAGCCTTTTTGACCGCTCACAATGCAGGCTTTGACCGGCCTTTCTGTGAAAAAATCTCTAAGACGTTGTCTCTAATCCCTTGGTTNAGGATCGACAGGTCCACCCCCCGAAAAAGGAGTGGCCGGACTACCTTCACGGTACATTTTGTGCTACGGTGGAGTTACCGCGTAACACATGGAGGTATGTATGGGTGAAGCCACGTTCACTTTCCGGGTTGAAGACAATTTGAAATCCGCGTTTAGCGAAGCCGCAAAGGCACATGATCAAACAGGTGCGCAA
>NZ_AQWM01000039.1 GCF_000376105.1 Asticcacaulis benevestitus DSM 16100 = ATCC BAA-896 | reverse complement strand
GCAGCCGCTCAAGGCTTGCGCGTCGGTGTCTCGACCGATGCCGAGGCGCACTATGGCCCCGTGGTCAGTGCCGCCCACAAGGCGCGCATCGAATCCTATATCCAGATGGGCGTAGACGAAGGTGCAGACCTGGTGCTCGATGGACGCGGGTTCTCGCTGCAAGGTTATGAGAACGGCTTCTTCCTGGCGCCGACCCTGTTCGATCNCGTTACCGCTGGCATGAAATCCTATCAGGATGAAATCTTCGGCCCNGTATTGCAGATGGTACGCGCCCAATCGTTTGAGGANGCCCTCAGCCTGCCGAGCCGCCACCCTTACGGCAACGGTGTCGCCATCTTCACACGTAATGGCGATGCCGCACGCAGCTTCGCTGATCAGGTCGAGGTCGGCATGGTGGGCATCAATGTGCCGATCCCGGTGCCCGTNGCCTATCANAGCTTTGGCGGCTGGAAGCGTTCGGGCTTTGGCGATCTGAACCAGTACGGCATGGATGGCGTGCGCTTCTACACGCGTGTCAAGACCATCACCCAGCGCTGGCCGCAAGGCGGCGCTGTCAGCGATCAGAGCTTTGTCATCCCGACCATGGCCTAGGGTCGGGGGCCACACAGCGATAAAAGGTCTGGCTTGATATCGCTTAGGTTATATGTTTTGGGTCTGACGCCTTGGTGGCGCCGCTCCCGCCTTACCCATCGGATGGTTGGGGCGGGAGCGGCGCGCCATAGGTACGTATCAGCGGAACCGGTTGACAGCCGGCGGTAACCAAACCCATCAGAACGACCCCATGGCCATTATCCCCAGAGAGCGCATGCTTCAAGATACCCGCCAATCCGAGATCTACAATTTGCTGCAATTACATCGCAGTTGCGCCATCTCGGACCTTGCGCAACGCTTCGACGTCAGTGATGAAACGATCCGCCGCGATATTCGCCAACTGGAAGCCGAAGGGCAGGCCTATCGCGTCCGCGGCGGCGTAACGCTGAAAGAGAATGCGGTAGAAGCACCCTATCTGGTGCGCAGGAACCAAAATGCCGAAAAAAAGCAAGCCATAGCCCTGAAGGCTTCGGAACTTGTGGAAGACGGCATGACGGTCCTCATCGATTCCGGTTCGACCGCGTACTGGCTCTGCAAGGCCTTATCCAAGCAGCGAAATCTGACCGTCATCACCAACGCCCTGGATGTAGCGCGGGAGATGGCCGGTAAGAACGGCGCCAAGGTCTTTTTCGGTGGTGGTGCCATTGACAGTGACTATCAGTCGAGTTTCGGCCGTGAAACCGAAGCCTTTATGAGCAGCTTCACCCCGGAAATAGCCTTCTTTTCGATTGGCGCCGTCGATTCAAGGCGCGGACTGCTCGATTTCCACTATCCGGAAGCGTCGATGAAAGCGGGCCTCGCGGCCCTTGCGTCGCGGGTTGTCGCCTTGGCGGACTCGTCCAAGTTCGAGCGTCAGGGTATCGTGAAGGCGCTCGACTTCAAACAAATTGATATCTTTGTCACCGATGCCCTGCCGCCCAGGCAAATCCTTGACGCCTTGGATGAGGTGGAAGTGCAGATTGGCTAGGGCTTGAAGCCTTGTTCAGCAAGGCTGAGATCGGTTCTTAGATTTATGGCGTTGCGGTAAGGGGGTGTTGGTATTTTTGTCCTGATCAACACAGAAAGTGGATCAATCCACAAAAATGCAACACCAAGGCAAATAAACCTCACAAATCACCACATTTTCCGTCATAAAATACACAACTGTCACATAGCATCGGTAAGCGTCCTCTCCGTGGCCGGCCGCGGGGGGCATTTCCTTTTGCATCGCGATCGCTCCGCACCCTGTTTTTTCACGGAGAGATTTTATGAAGAATATGCTCATGATGGGCGCAGCCGCAGGCGCGCTTGTTTTTCTCGCCGCGCCCTCGTTCGCGCAAACCGCACCCCAGGCCGCTCCGGATACGACAAGCGGTCAAGCCACGTCAGAAGAGACCGCCACGGAAGTGGTCGTCACCGGCTTTCGCAAGTCCCTCAGCGATGCGCGCCGTATCAAGCGCGATGCGACCATCCAGAAAGACGTGATTGTCGCCGAAGACATGGCGAAGTTCCCGGAACTGAACCTGGCGGAATCGATGCAGCGCCTGCCGGGTGTGCAGATCACCCGCGAAGCCGGTGAAGGCCGCCGGATATCTTTGCGTGGTCTGGGGCCTGATTTCGCTCGCGTGCAACTGAACGGCATGGAAGTTCTGGGCAATGTCGATTCCGCCCAGGACAGCCGTGGCCAGCGTTCGCGCGACCGCTCTTTCGACTTCAACATCTTCGCCTCGGAACTGTTCTCGAAGGTGGAGGTCGAGAAGACCTTCCAGGCGTCGCAAAACGAAGGCGGCATGGGCGGCACGGTCGGCCTGTTCACCGGCAAGCCATTCGACTATGGCGTTGGCTCCAAGGGCGCCGTGTCTCTCAAGCTCGGCACCAACGAATACACCAAGGATGCGCAGCCGCGTATCGCCGCGCTCTACAGCCACAACTGGGACAACAAGTTCGGCGTGGCCTTCTCAGTTGCTTACAGCAAGCGCGAGACCACGGAACAGGGTCACAATACTTACAACTACAGCCAACTGGCCAAGACCGTTATAGATCCTGATCCGACTAAAACTGTTGATGAGGCAGGTGACCTTGTCAGAGCCGGTCTGGATATTTCCAACCTGAGCGCCGAAAAGCAAGCCCGGTTCCTCGCCGGCGACCTCTATTTCGCCGATGGCAACCGCCTCTCTTCCTGGAACGCGAAGCAGGAGCGGCTGGGCCTGACGGGCGCCGTACAATGGCGTCCGACGGAAAACGTTCTGCTGACGTTGGACGTGCTGCATGGCGAATTCACCACGCACCGCGAGGAACTCCACCTCGCCACGCGACCCATAGAAGGCCTTGGCTCCACGACTCTGGACACGGCGGCGGGTTCACCATACCCCGCGCAGTACCGGACGGCGACGGTTCTCAACGATTTCACGGTCGATAAGACCGGCTACGTTACCATGACGGATGCGTCCAACGTCACCTTCGGCAGCGAGAACCGCCGTTCGCTGAACGAAAACCGCTTTGATCAGATCGCATTGACCGGCAAGTGGGACGTCTCTGACCGCCTCTTTATCGACGGTCATATCGGTTATGAGAAGTCGACCTACGAGACTCCTTATGACGACAAGCTTTACATGCGCGCCAAGGGCAATCTCGTCGCCAATTACGGCGCCGACGGTCAATCGGCTTCGTTCAACTATTCGGGCTGGGACACGACGAATCCGGACAACTACGTGATGGATAACTTCTATTATCGCGGTTTCCACAATGCCTCGGAACTCAAGGAAGGTGTGCTGAATGCGCGCTACAACCTGTCCGACATCTGGACCCTGCGCGCCGGTGTGGCCTATCACCGTTTCGCTCAGGATGGCATCGACCTGTTCTATGACGGCAATGTCAACGGCACCACGGCCAAGACGCGCGGCACCTCCGTGGCTGGCATCACCTCCGTCTACACCAACGAATTTGGCTCGTGGCTGATCGGCGACTACGACAAGGCCTTTAAGAAGTACAACGAGTACCACCGCTTTGAGACCAATAAGGATGGTTCGGGCGGTGCGCTCCAGGATATCGAGAACGTTTACGACACCTCGGAAGAGACGGTTTCCTGGTATGCGCAGGCGGACTGGGACAGCGAACTCATGGGTAAGCGTTTCCGTGGAAATCTCGGCCTGCGTGGTTACAGCACCGACACCCACTCGACCGGCTGGATTCAAGGTGACAACTATGCCTATCTCGGCACGACCGACGTGAAGGGGAGCTATTCGGGCGTTCTGCCATCGATGAATACGGTGCTTGAACTGACGCCGGACGTGCTGGTGCGCTTCGCCGCCACGCAGAACCTGAACCGTCCGGGTATCGGTTCGATGGCGGCCAAGGGCAGTGCCTTCTCGGACAAAGAAATCGGTACTGGCACGGGTGACTGTCAGATTGCCGTGGACGGGAAAAACAATTGCGACATCTCGGCGGAGCGCGGCAACCCCAACCTCAAGCCCTACAAGGACAATACATTTGACCTGGCCGTCGAATACTATTTCGGCAAGGTGGGCCTGCTTTCGATCGGCGTCTACCAGAAGGACATCACCAACTTCATCACTTCGGATACCTATAGTGTCGAGGATGGCAATGAGCTTACCTTTGCACAGGCAGAGATCCCGGTAGCCACAATTCGGGGTGCAACGGCCAACACCATCATCAATGAGTTCAAGATGCCGGTCAACGCTGATGGCAGCATTAAGCTGACTGGTGTGGAAGTGGTGGCGCAAAGCCAACTCTCCTTCCTGCCGGCGCCTTTCGATAATTTCGGTGTGACGGCGAACTACTCCCATGTGGACGCGCCTACGATCACCGGCATCTCGAAGAACAGCTATAACGCCACGCTGTATTACGAAACCAAGACCTGGGGCGGTCGCGTCTCGCTTAGCCACCGTGACAAATGGTTCAGCGGAAATAGTGCTAGCGTAATGAGTGCCGGTACGCGCGGCTTCGAGGCTTCAACCTATGTCGATGCGGCGGCCTTCTACAACGTCAATGACAAGCTTCAGATCACCCTGAACGGTATCAACCTGACCAACCAGAAGGACACGCAGTTCTGGGGCCAGAACGAGTACCTCTACAATCAGAATCAAAGCGGCGCGACCTACATGGTCGGGCTCAGCTATAAATTCTGATAATAAACTCTGCTAAAGCAGGCGCTCCCATCTCCCTTCCGGAGGTGGGAGCGCTTTTGCCGTTGTAAACCATGATCGTATCCCACAGCCACCGGTTCATTTTCGCCGCCGTTCCCAAGACCGGCACCCACGCCGTGCGCCAGGCCTTGCGCGAACATATGGACGAGACGGACTTTGAGCAGGTAGGCCTGTTCGTCAACAAGCGCTTCCCCTGGGCGGATCTGGCCGCAATCCAGCATGGTCACCTGTCCCTGCGCCAGGTGCGGCCCTATCTCGGCTATGACGCCTTCGACAGCTATTTCAAGTTCGCCTTTGTGCGCAATCCCTTCGACCGCTTCGTCTCCTACTGCGCTTTCATGCTGCGCGGCGGCGATGACTTTCAGCAGCACCCGCGCGAGGCGATGTATCATTTTCTGTTCCGGGCGCCGCCGGAAAACCATATCCTGTTCCAGCCTCAGGCGGCTCTGCTGACGGATGATGACGGTCAAACCCTCCTGACGCATATAGTCGGCCGCGTTGAGACGATGCAAGAGTCGTATGACGCGATCTGTGCGCGTATCGGCATAGCCTCGCGCCCGCTAGACCGCGTCAACGGTACGAAGCGCGGCGACTATCGTGACTATTACGACCAGACCCTGATCGACGGTGTCAGCGCCCGTTATGCGCAGGATCTGGAGCTTTTCGGCTACAGCTTTGAAGGCATCCGATGAACGCCAATCCGCGCAAGACGACAACGGTTCTAAAGCTTGGTCCGGTCGATATCACCGCGCTGAAGGCGGCCGTGCTGGCGATCCCCGAAGACGTCTGGGACGCGGAAAATGCCGCCAAACCGAACCGATTCGAGGTGCTGGATGCCACGCGCCACATCGTCTTTCGCTTTGTCGACAGCCCGCTTGACTGGCGCCATTCCCATGATCGCGCGGGGTGGCAGCCATGGCAGGGTCTGCTGGAGCCGGTCTTGGCGCAAGCCGTCCGAGACTATGGTTATAGCAGCGGTGTCTTCCCACGGGTCATGCTGGCCCGAATGCCGGCAGGCGGCGTCATCCATCCGCATATCGACGCCAACCCCGCCGCAAAATGGCCGCACAAGATTCATGTCCCGCTGACGACCCATGCCGGAGTGGTCTCTTTCTTCGGCGGTGAAGAACACTATTTCCCGCCCGCAGAGGCTGTGGAGGTCAACAATCTGGGGCCGCATTGGGTGCGCAATAACGGCGACACCGACCGCATCCATCTGATCTTTGAATACTATGATGCCGACCAGCCCGATCCGGCCTGGCTGGAGCCTTTGCTTGCCGGTGCGCAACGATGACGGCGGAGCGCGATGCCTTGTTACAGGAAGCCAGAGACCAGCGCATACGCCAGCGCGTCCCTGAAGCCCTGGCCACACTTGCGCGGCTGGAGGCCCTCCATCCCGGTTTCAGCCGTCTCTATCAGGAGCGCGGCCATTGCCATGTTCTGCTGGGTAATGCGCCAGACGCCATCAAGGCCCTGCAAGACGCCGTGCGCCTCAACCCGACCCTGCCGGCGAGCTGGGACATGCTGCAGCAGCTTTACCGCATGGTGGGCGACACGGACAATGCAGCAACGGCGGCGCAGCATCTGGTGACGTTGAAGCACCTGCCGTCAGAGGTGGTGGTGGCCAACAGCCTCCTTGCCGATGGTGATTTGGCGCCTGCAGAGGATATTCTTCGCGACCACCTGCGCAAGGACAGCGGCAATGTTGGCGCCCTGCGTTTGCTGGCGCGTATTTGCCAGGAACGGAATGCGCCGGATGAGGCCGAGGCTGTGTTGCAAGGCGTACTGGCGCGTGCGCCCGACTACCACGCGGCGCGCCTGGATTACGCCATGGTGCTGTTGCAGCAACAAAAGCATGAGGAAGCCCGAAGCCAGGCCGAGCATTTGCTAAGCCACGATCCGCACAACCGCGACTATCTCAAGAGTTACGCCGCCGCCTGCGTGGGGTTAGGCGACCATGAGCCTGTGATCGACATTTATGAAAGCCTGCTGGCCGGGCTTTCATCGGGGCATGAAATGGCCGATCTGCGACTGTGGCGGGCCAACGCGCTGAAAATCACCGGTCGCAGCCAGGAAGCCATCGCAGACTATCGTGCCTCACTGGACGCGCGGCCAAAGAATAGCGTCGCCTGGTTTGGCCTCGCCAACCTCAAGACCTACGCTTTCAGCGACGATGATATCGCGAGCATGCAGGCTTTAGACGCAAGGCCTGATCTTCAGGATATGGACCGGGTGTATTTAGGTTTTGCGCTCGGCAAGGCTTTAGAGGACCGCGGCGATTACGAAGCCTCGTGGGGCCATTATGCACTTGGCAACAAGGTGCGGCGCATGACCTCGCGCTATCGTCCGGAGGTCGTAGAAGCCTGCGTGAACAGGTTGAAGCAGGTCTTCACCGCTGAATTTTTTGCGGAACGCGATGGCCGGGGCGTGGACGACACAACTCCCATCTTTATCGTGGGCTTGCCGCGTTCGGGTTCGACCCTGATCGAGCAGATTCTGGCCTCTCATTCTGGCGTGGAAGGCACGCAGGAACTGACTGAAATCGGCGGCTACGCAGGTGAAATTTGTGGTCGCGATCCCTATTGTGGTTTGCCGTTCGATCTGGAGGCGATGCAGCGTGTGACCGCCGATGAGGCCCATAGGCTTGGTGAGCGCTTCCTCGCAGAGACCCGCACCTATCGCCGGTTGGGCCGGCCATTCTTTATCGACAAGATGCCCAACAATTTCTGGCACATCGGTCTGATTCATATGATCTTGCCGCGGGCCATCATCATCGATGTGCGGCGCGAACCTATGGCCGGATGCTTTAGCAATCTCAAGCAGTTGTTCGGCACGACCAATCAGGAATTCACCTACGACCTTGACGACATCGCCCGCTATTATCGCAGCTATCTTGACCTGATGCGGCACTGGGATGATGTGCTGCCCGGCCGCGTCCTGAGGGTGCACTATGAGGATGTGGTGGACGATCTTGACGGCAGTGTGCGGCGGATGCTGGGCCATTGCAGTTTATCCTTCGAGCCCGCCTGCCTGACCTTCTATGAGACCAGACGCAGCGTGCGCACCCCCAGTTCCGAACAGGTGCGCCAGCCCATCCGTCGGGAAGGGCTTGACCAATGGCAACACTTTACCCCCTGGCTTGGAAGCCTGCGGGATGCGCTGGGTGATGCTATGACCCGCTACAGGGATTAATCATGAAACTCTCACGCCCCTTTTTCCAACTCCCTGTCCTGTTTGACGTGGCGCGACTGCAAGCCGAAGTCGCGGCCTTGCCGGCAGAGGCCTGGGTGCCCCACCCGGATAATGTGCCGGGTAACAGCGCGGCGCGGCTGATTAGCGCCGGAGGGGAAGAGACAGATTCCGTCCACGGTCAGATGCGCGCCACCCAATGGCTTGAGGCCATGCCCTATATGCGCCAGGTTCTGGCCGGGTTTGGCGTGGTGTGGAGCCGTTCACGGCTGATGCGCCTGGCACCCGGCGCGGGCGTGCCCGAACATGCCGATATCAACTATCACTGGCATACGCGCGTGCGTGTGCACATCCCGGTCTTTACGCAAACCGGAGTCCGTTTTCACTGTGATGGTCAATCGGTGCACATGGATACGGGCGAGGCCTGGATCTTCGATAACTGGCGGCGGCACCATGTGGAAAATAACGCGACGAGAGATCGCATCCATCTTGTGGCCGATACCACGGGCACCGCGGCGTTCTGGCAATTTGCCTGCGGGCAACAGCCGCCGCGCGCGCAATGGCCGACGGTGGCGTGGCGGCACGGCATCACGCCCAACCTGCTTGCCGAAAGCGATCAGCGAACGCCGGTCATGCCGGCGGCAGAAGTGCAGTGGCTGATCGATGACCTGTGCGCCGAACTGACGGTGGCCCATGATGCGACTGACAGCCGCATGCGCGCGGTGCAGTTCAGCCGGCTGCTGGAGAGCTTTGTGCAGGATTGGCGTCAGCTCTGTGCTCTGCATGGTATCAGCGGGCGAGGGCGGGCCGAATTCCTGCGGCTGGCCCACGCCGTGCACGCGGCCGCCTTACCGCTTGCTGAGGGTCTTGTTATGCGCACCAATGCGGCAAATGCAATGCTGGTGCTGGAAAAACGCGTGCTGCAACATCTGGTCGCAGAGGATCTTCAGGCTGCGAACGCGGAATAGGCTCAAGGCGTCTGTAAGCCTGATTTGTCCAAACCGGTACGTTGAGATAACGCTTATCGGAGGCCTGAGTAAGACAAGAAGGACGCGTCATCTCGGTCTGCGCCAGGCGCTGCCTCTGACGTCCATTGGGGGGCAAAGCTCTCCTGGCAGGCCACGGCAGAAGGCCGCCCGAAATAATAGCCCTGAAACTTGTCGACGCCGATTTCGTACAGGGTCTTGGCCTGGGCGAAGGTTTCAACGCCTTCGGCAATCACCTCAAAACCAAATCGTCGCGCGATCATGACAGCGCTTTCGACAATCACTCGGCCCTGCCCATCAATGTCATTGACAAAATGGCGGTCGATTTTGACTCCGGTCACGGGGAATCTGTGCAGACGCGAGAGAGAGGAATAGCCGGTGCCGAAGTCATCAATGTGAATCTCGACGCCGAGTTCGCGCAGGTTTTTGACACAGCCCAAAACCTGTTCAAGATGTTCGTCATCGAAAAGGGATTCGGTGACTTCGATCTCCAGCCGCGCTGGGCTGAGGCCTGTCCGGTTAAGGATCTGAACGACCTTGAGATCAAATTGTCCGTGAAGCAGTTGTTTGATGGAGGCATTGACCGCAACCTTGACCCCGGCGCCGTCCTGGCCCCAATTGACGGCGTCCGTACAGGCGCGCTCAAGGGCCCAGTCTCCCAGGGCCACGATCCTGTCGGTATCTTCTGCCAGTTTTATGAATTCATCGGGGCTTATGGCGCCCAGAACAGGGTGCTTCCAGCGGGCAAGGGCTTCCTGAGCCACCACGCGACCCGTTTTGGCGCTGATGATAGGCTGATAGGCCAGACTGAGTTCGTCTGTGCCGATGGCTTCACCCAGGGCGCGGCTCAGATCATATCTGCGGCGCTGAATTTCCGCGTAGGTTTCACTATAGGCGAGGGCGCGTCCACGCTCGGTGCGCTTGACCTCGGTCACCGCCAGATCCGCCGCGTGAATGACGTCTGTAAAGGACTTGTCGTCATCAGGGTAGAGCGCCAACCCGATGCTGACGCCCAGTCTGATGGTTTCGCCGTTAAGCGTGAAAGGCAGGCTGACCGCCTGGATAATTTGGTCAGACAGGCTATGAACCCGGTCGGGCGCGTCTATTGTGCGGGGGACCGCCACGATAAATTCGTCTCCGCCCCAGCGGGCCAGTATGGCGTCCGGCGGCAACTGGGTTTTGATCTGCTCCGCCACGCTGACCAGGACGCGGTCCCCGATGTCGTGTCCCAGGGCGTCATTGATCTGCTTGAAACGATCGAGATCCAGAAACATCACAGCGACAGATGAGGTATTATTATCTTTTATGAAGGCCCTGGCCCATTCCATCAGTCCGCGCCGGTTGGGTAGATGTGTCAGGGCGTCCAGATACGCAATCTCTTTCAGGGCACGGGTGCGATCAATGATCTTTGTTTCGAGCGTGCCATTCAGATCCTTCAGATCCGCAATCAGCTTGATGTTCTCGTGCTGCAAATTCAGGCTTTGGCGCAGAATGGTATTGTTGTTGGTATGGCTCACGAGCATCACAACCCAGAACACCAAACCCAGCGTTGCAATAGCGATATCGACGGGGCTAAAGATGGCGAGCGCTAAAGACGCTGGGATCAGTAATATGCTGATATAGGTTCGTCCTTCATATTTCAGCGCGGCGGTGACACCCGTGGCGCCGCCCGCCAAGGCGGAAATGATGATGATCAAGGTGTACTTTGATATGCATCCTGCATGCTTAGCTTCGCCGTCGATGACCGCGCAGGCCAGCACAGCCCACAAAAGGGCTGAGGCACATAACCACATGCCGTAATTTCTCTGCCAATATTCAATCTGACGCGGGGCATCGACCGAGCCCGATTTTACGGCGGACCGGTGTCTTACCCAATCAAACAAGCGAATAGCGGATAAAGCCAGCATCAAGGTGAGCCAAACCCAGGCAAGTTTGTAGCCTTCCCCGCCGACCGTACAAGCGGCTCCTATCGCCGCGGCGATATTCACGCACAGCATCGGCGGTATGTTTTTGTACGCAACCTCTACCAGCTTGGCCTGAAGGCGTTCGGCTGTCTTGATATCTGACCTCATCTCAACCTGCCGTCCTGGTGTCTATCGGGCAAAATAAACACCATGAGTTTTATAATTGGCAATTTTAGCGTCCGGTAAAAACTTTAGGGCGGCTATCGCCACACGAAAATTCACGATCATAAATCCTGGTCTTTGGCAGAACCCGCACAGGTCGCGTGACAAGCCTAGCGCTTGGAAAACGAGTCCGTGAACAACGTTACGCCAATTTCACTAACGCTCAGTTTACAAAAGAAATGTTCGATATCTACAGAGGGCCGCGCAGGCGTGCTGTAAAAGCAGGCTATCGGAGGCTTCAAAATTCGCTGGATTAAAACGGGTGATCGCTCATTGCACTCCCGCGGCGGAGTTTTGTGAATTTTTTATAAAAATCTGCGTGTTGTCCCAAGCCTTGCGTCTCTCGCTTTGGGGGGCGGCGTCGTGTCGCCCTGTCTCGCTGAGGACTCACATGACAAAACGCAATTTCAAACAAGGCCTGATGGCTTCGGCCCTTACGGTAATGACGCTCGGCATGGCCTGGACGGCTGCCCATGCCCAGGATGCGGCGCCCACCGATACTGAGGCTGCTGACCAATCGACCGTCGTCGTGGTCTACGCCACCCGCGATAAGGCCATCAACGCCCAGATGAAGGCCATCAACACCATTTCGGTCCTGTCCAAGGACGATCTTGATCACACGGCCGTGCACAATGTGGCCGAAGCGCTCGGCACCTTGCCCGGCGTCAATGTCATGAACACCGGCAATTCCTTCTTCGGCGGCATCGATGGCGCCTCGCGCGGCGAGGGCATGTTCGTGTCGCTGCGCGGCATGAACAGCGAATATAATGTCAACATGATCAATGGCGTGACGGTGGCGCAGGGTATGCCCTATTCGCGCGGCGTCCAGCTGTCGCTGCTGCCGCCTTCCGGTCTGCAAACCATCGTGCTCAACCTGACCTCGACCGCCGATATGGACGGCGACGCCATCGGTGGTACGGTCGATTTCCGCACGCCGACGGCCTTCAACTTCTCCGACAAAACCCATGCCAGCGTTACCCTGTCGGGCCGTCTGGAAAGCCGTGCGCGCGATTACGATGACTCCGGCCTCGGCGGCGGCATCGCTGGTGAATACGCCACCAAGTTTGGCCCGAATGGGCAGTTCGGCGTCTATGGCAGCCTTTTCTACGACGAACGCGCCTACGCCAACTCGGAATCGGCCGGCCTCATGGCGGCAACGAACGACGGCGGCTGGGATTACTTGGTCATGGACGCTCCGACGAACGGCAAGAGCTACCCCGGCCTAGACAAGCAAGCCAATATGGTCCAGACCGGTATCAATGTCGGCGTATCAAACGGTTCGACCAAGCGCTGGGGCGGCAATCTGTCCTTTGACTGGAATGTCGACGACACCCTCAGCCTCTATGCCCGCGCCTCCTACGCCCGTGCCGATACCGAGCAGAACTCCACCCTGTCGCAATACGCCAGCGCCTCCAAGAGCCACAACCAAGTCGGCACGACTGATCGCTACGCCCTGAGCGTCGACCAGATTTCAACCCGCGTCTGGTATGAAACCAATCCGGAAGTAGCGACCCTCTCCACCTTTACTTTGGGCGGTGAGAAGCGCGCCGGCGCCTGGACCCTCTCGCCCAGCGTCTTCATGAGCTATGGCAATAATGACCGGCCCGACCATATCGAAACCTCGGCGCGCATCAATCAAAGCGATAACTACAATCATGGCAGCAATCGCCCGCTCGGTGGTCTGTCTATCGGCTATGACAACAACGGCTTCCCGATCCCGCTCTATACGACCGACATCTATAACGACCTCAACCATTCGGACACCGCGCTTCTGGCCCGTCGTTCCGGTCAGTTGACCGAGAGCTTCTCCAACCAGACTAAGGGTGGCTTCAAGCTCGATGCCCGCTATGACGCCGATGGCGGTGCACTGCAGTACATCAAGACCGGCTTCAAGTTTACCGATAGCCTGCGCCGCGTCACCAACCGTGACTGGACCAATGCCCACTTTGCCAACTCTTTAGGGCACGGCGGCGAGACCTGGGCGTCGCTCGGCATCGCTGATGGCGAATATAGCTCTGTCTTCCCCGGCGTTTATAACTGGGCTGTCCCCAAGGTGAATGAATCCGTTCTGCTGGATTACTTCAACAAGTTCAGAACCGTAGAAAGCTTCGATACCTGCGTGGGTTATGACAAAACCACCGCTCAAACCATTCAGAAAAGCTATGACGACAATTACAACTGTAACACCCAGAAGGGCACGGAAGCCGTTACGGCTGCCTATGTCATGGCAGATTACAAGTTCGGTAATCTCGAAGTCCTGCCTGGCCTGCGCTATGAACACGCCCAGATCGACAATACCTACTGGGTGCGCGCCTCTGACGACAGCACGGAAGGTACTAAAGACGTTTCTCATTTTGAGAGCAACCGCGTCGAATATGACAAGGTGTTGCCGAGCGTCTTCCTCAACTATCGTCCCGCCGGCAATGCCGTTTATCGTGCCTCGATCTGGACGTCCTACACCCGTCCGCCTTTCACCCAACTGGGCGGTGGCGCGCAGACCTCAACCTCCGACGATGGCACCACGACCATTACCAAAGGCAATCCGAACCTGAAGGCCATCGACGCGGTCAACTATGACCTGGCCGCAGAATGGACGACTTCGGCCGGCGGTCACGCCCAGATCTCGGCCTATTACAAGGCCCTGTCGCACTACATCTTCGACAATGGCAGCAACTACCTCAATGGCACCAAAGCCATTGAAGGCCAGGTGAAGACGAACATGCCGGAAAATGGTGGCGATGGGCATGTCACCGGCCTGGAAGCGCAGATCCGCCAGAAGTTCACCACCCTGCCGGGCTGGATGAGCGGGTTTGGGCTCGCTGGTAACGCCACCCGCCAGTGGACAATCGTTGATCTGGGGTCAGATCTTGGTAGCGGCCAGAAGAAGCCGATTCAAAACGCTCCGGAATGGCTCGCCAACGCCTCGATCTTCTACGAGAAGTATGGCATGAGCCTCGACCTCAACTACGGCTACAAGGGCGCGTATCTCGCCAACTACGCCGTGATCGGTGGCGTCGATGTCTGGGTGAAGCCAACCCGTCGCGTCGACTTGCACGCCGGCTACAAGGTCAATGACCATGTGAAGATCGACCTGTCGGTCGCCAACCTGCTGAAAGACTACAGCTACTGGGCGCATGTCGGCAAGCGTGCCTTCGCCATCAATGACATTGTCGATACCGGCCGCACCACCTTGCTGACCGTAAAGTACGACTACTGATCCCCGGAACGCCGTCCGGTAGGCGTTCCGACCGGCGTTCTTAACTTGGAGCGGAAGGCCACAAGGCTTTCCGCTCCTCTTTTTTCAAGGTTAAGGCTGTGAAGATATTGTTTGTGATCGCGCTTATTCTGAGTTTGCCTGCCTGTGCGTTTGCGAAGACGGGTGTCGGCAATGAGGGGGCGACCGCTATCGCCGCGGCTTCCGCCTCTGTGCAAAGAGCTTATGCCGATCTGAAGTCGGCAGCGGGGGGCATAGGCGACCGCAGACTGGCAGAGGCGACGCGCAACGGTCTTGCCCCCGAGACCTGCATCGCCCACCGCGTCGACCTGACCGATAAGGACAAGCAGGCAATTGTAACCGCGCTCATCGCTCAGGGCTTCCTAAAGCGCGAGGAAAATTTGACGGATGGCGTTTTCCCGCCGGTTGTCGCCGATGAAAGCCCGTGTCCGCATCTGCCGCAGCCGATCTTTGCCGCGCCCGGCGGTAACGAAGGCAGCCACCATGACTGGCCAGGCGGTCTCGTGCAGCACGAGGCGTTCAATCTGCGCAACGCGCATGATCTGGCCGAAGCCTACCATGATCAGTCAGGCTTGACACTTGACCGTGACACCCTGACGGCCGCCGTTATCTGGCATGACTGGGCCAAGAGCCTGGTCTTCCAATGGCGGAACGATGGAACGGAAATGCAAGAAATCAGCATCGCCGGCACAGGCGCGCATCATATTCTGGGTCTGGCCGAAACCATGCGACGCGGATTGCCGCCAAGCCTTGTTCAGGTGCAGGCCTGCGCTCACGCCGCACCGGAAGACGCCGACAGGGTAAAGGTCGACAACTGGCTGCGGGCGGCGGCGATCATCGCGCGCGTCGATGCCGGCACATATCTCCCGGCCAAGGGCGTCTGGCCGGAAGAGTGTCATATCCACACCCTTTCCGATCAGAACTGGATGGTGGCCGAGCCTGCGGCCGTCATCGCCAATGAGTCGCTGGCGGCGGTTGCCGGTGCGTTCGGGTTCGATCCGACCGACGTGAAAACCTACAACTGGCGCTTCCGAATGATCGCCCTGAGCACTCTGGGCGCTGATCGCATAGCCGAGGCCTGGCGCCAGGCGGGCGACCGTGGCGTGGTGGCGCTCCTCGAGCCGCTCAAGGCGCGCGGCCTGTTCTAAAACGTATATTTAAGACTGACGTTCAGGCTCTGCCCGGACCCGATGACATCCGAAATATTGAGCGCATGTTTGCCGACGTGCGCCCAGTAGGAATAACCGCCCAGCACATGGGCGAGGTTGGCGTCGAGCTGAATATGGGCATTGACGCGATAACCCAGATGGAGATTGACGTCGTGATGGGGCCGCACCCAGGTGTCGTCCCAGGTGCCGGTGGCGCCCAGCGTATTATAGACCGAGAGATAGGCCGAGGTGTAGCTGTAGATCACGTCACCGCTCCACTTTGCGCCGGTGTACCGGAGAGTGCCGCTGGTCAATATCCCCGGCGCGTTCTGGATCGGCTTTTGGCGGCCAAGCGCATCGCTGCCCAGATCCACCTGCGTATGTTGCCCGGTCAGGGCCAGGCCGGCGGTGAGACGGTCGGACAGATGTTGCTCGATCTCGACCTCGACACCGATGACCTGGCCCTGACCACCGTTGCGCGGCTGGACATAGCGGATCGGCCCCGTGAGCCCGTCAGCCGACACGTCGGGTGTGGTGCCGTAATCGAAGAGATAATCGCGCAGGTCCTTGCCGTAGAGGTTCAGCGTGAGGCGCAGGTTCGGTCTTCGCCAGGTGCCGGACAGGTCGAGATTGAGGGCCGTGACCGGCTTCAGATCGGGATTGCCCTGGGTAATGGTGGTGACGCCGTTCGTCACCGTCGTCTTGGCCCCGCCGGCGAGTTGGACGAAGGAGGGGCGCGCATAGGCCTGCCACAAACCAAAGCGAAACTCACCGCCGGCGCCCTGCCACGTCATGAACAGGCTGGGCAGCCACGCATCATATGTCGACCGGCTCTGCCGCCAGTCTCCTGGCTGCTCGACCGCATTGTCATAGGGCATAAGCCAGTAGGTATTCTGAAGGTCGCTGTGCTCGAAACGCAGCCCCGGCACGATCTCCAGTCTCTGGGTGGTAAAGCGGCCGGAGATATAGGCGGCCGAAACGTCTTCCTTACCGGACTGCGTGTCGCAATTGTAATTGTTGATCGCCAGCACGCCGCAGGTGTCGAGGCTGGCCTCGGTCTTGTAGGTGGTGAAATAATCGACCAGACGGTTGTGGTCGACCTTGGGGATGCGCCAATCGTACAGACCGGGAAAGGCATGATCGTAATAGCGGTCGGAAATACCAAGCAACGCCCACGTCAGGCCGGCTTGACCCGTCACATCGGCAAAGAAACCGTTGGTCCAGTCCCGGTAGGTGGCGCGCCTGTGGCTCGTGCTGTATTTGAGGCCGGCGTCGAGACTTTGAAGCGCGCCTGCATCCAGGGCGTAACTGGCATCGAGCTTTACGCCCCAGCGAATCTGGCTCGAGGTCTGTGCGGTGACCTGCCCCGCCCGACGCGCCAGGAGGGCGGTATTGGCGGAATTGAGATCGTTGTAGATATCGCTCGTCATGATTGGGATGGGTAGGCCGTCGGCGTCATAGCGGATAAGATTGCCGTTGAGCGGTCGTGGCGCTTGACCCGTATTCAGGCTGTCGTTCTGGTTGACGCGGATGGAAGCCTCGATGTGGCCTGGCATGGCGTTTTCGGAATAGCCGGCAAAAAGGGTGGGGGTGAGCGTCAGACGCTCCATGCGGAACCGACCGCCCAGTTTGACCTGGGCCAGGGTCATGGCTTCGGGGTTGGTCTCATACCAGACGCGTGTCGATACCGTGCCGATGTTCAGGCCATAGAGACCGGTTGCGGGATCGTTGATCCAGCTTACACCGCCCGGCACCAACTGGCTTAAGGTCGAGTTCTGTTCGGTATCGGCATGGGCTGCGGTCAGTTTCAAAAACAGGCTGATCGCTTCCGACGCACGCCAGTCAGCGGAGACAAATCCACCGGCACGTTGGGTGGAGCCTGTGGAAACGCCGGCGTTCAGTCCGGTCATGATGGCATTGTCAGCCGGATCGACGCCGTCCGGATTATCACCAGCCGGGCCATTGGTCAGTCGAAAGGCCCAGGCACTGTCATTGCGGGCGTTCATGATGCTGGCCAATTCGGCATTGGCGTAATAGCGCTGATCGGAATAGACGCTAAGATAAAGACCAAGGGTATCCGCCGCGCCGAACCGGCCGGCGAATTCCGCAGAGAGGGTGTTGCCCACACGCGCATCGCCATAGTCCATCGCCTGGCTTTCCGAGCGCAGGCCAAGGTTCAGGGCAGCGTATCGCCTGCGGCTGAAATCGAAAGCGCTGGGGGTGCGCCAGTCGAGCGTGGCGCCGATGGCGTCGCCGTCCATATCGGCCGTGGAGGTTTTGCGGATGACGACCTCGGCCAGACCGTCCGGCGGCAGCAGGCTGAGCTGCACCGCGCGGGTGTAGGGCATCCCCTGCGCCATGGGGATGCCATCGATGAGGTTGAGCGACAGTTCGGTATTGAGCCCGCGAATGGCGGCGTACATGCCTTCACCGCGCGAGGCGCCATCGACCCCTCCGATAAAGGAATGGCCGGTATTGAGCACCGTAACGCCGCTCAAAGTCGCCAGGGCCTCGACCGCATTGCGCGTACCGCTTCGCTCAAGGCCGGAACGTGACATGACAGCAGCCGGCGCGGTGGCAAGGCTGGCAAGGGTCGGGACGGCTGAGCCATCCAGCGTGCGGCGGCGGGCAATCACGGCGACTTCGATGGGTCGGGCTGTCGCCACAGGTATGACGGTAGGTCGCGCGCGCGGGCGCGGCGCTGGCGATATCACAAAGGTGGTATCGCCGACGGCGCTGACCACGAGGTCACTGTGTGCCAGAGCGCGCTGAAAAGCCGCCAGCGGCTCCATACGCCCGCGCACCGGCGCGCTGATGCGACCGGAGAGATGCCCGGCAGAAAACAACAGCTGCACATGACCTTGCGCGGCGAGCTGGGGCAGGGCGTCTGTCAGGGTTTGTTCGGGCACATTGAAGGCGCGCGGCATGGCCGTTGCCGACAGGGCCGTTGCCGACAGGGGAAGGCACAAGCCCGCAGCTATGAACCAGGCGATCTTGAACATGAAAGCGCCGGCTGTCCCGTAGCAACAAAGGAGTGATTATCGTGACGCGCCAGGCATCAAGCCCTGCCGGCCATCGACTGCCCTTAGCCGCCTATTGCTATGGATTTGTGACGTCAGATGGTGATTCTGAACGCTTTCATAAAAATGTCGGCCTTTGTGGCGTAAAGGCCGCAGGCGCGCGTCTGTTAGTTAAAGGGGCATATGCTGTGCCTGAAGGTCATGACATGAGTAGGGCGGGTTCCGCTATGGATCTCGAAAATGCGGTCTTGCCGTCAAAAGCTGTGGGTGTAACAGCCCTGGGCGATGACGCGCGTCTGATGCACGAGGTCATGGCGCGTTTCGGGACGCGGCTGAAGCGCTATCTGTACCGCGCCGTCAAACCAGAGGATGCCGATGATGCCTTGCAGGATATCTACGCGCGCCTTTCGCGACTGGCCACAGGTGTGCCGCCGCCGGATTTCAATGCGACCTACGTCTTCAAGACGGCGGACAGTGTGTTGAGGGACCTCTATCGCCGCCGCCGGACGCGCGAAAACGAGGCGCATGTTGAATTGCCGGAGGCCCTGGCAACGGAAAGGCCATCGCCGTTTGATGAGGTGAGGTGGCGGCAAAACGCCGACCTGATCCGTCAAGCGATCGGGCGTCTGCCGCCGGCGGAACGAAGGGTTCTCTTACAACATCGTGTTGAAGGCCGCAGTCTGGCCGACATTTCGCAAAGAAGTGGGACGCCGATGCGCACCGTACAGCGTCAATTGAGCCAGGCCCTCATTCAGTGCCGCACCATACTTAAGGATAGCGGATGGTTCGAAACATAATTCACAAAGTTCAGGGACGATCAGAGTCATCAATGACCGACAAGCGCAATACAACCGCCGCCAACGATAGCGCGGACTTTCCGGACGATGCGGAACTGCAGGAGGTCTGGGATGCCCTTGGTCTGTTGTCCCTCGACGATGCGACGGAATATGTAACACCGGTGCGCAAGCCCGCGCGCTACGCCACTTTCGGCGTATGGGGGGCGCTGGCCGCGACGCTGGTGGTCGCGGTGTTCGGCTATGGGATGTGGCGCGATCGTCCCCTGACCTATCAAAGCGCTATCGGCGAACAAAAGGCGGTGGCCCTGGCCGATGGTTCGCACGTCACCTTGAACACCAATAGCCGTATCGAGGTGCGTGTCCGCCAGGACAAGCGCGAAGTGGCTCTGCTGTCTGGCGAGGCCTTCTTCGAGGTGGCTCACAAGCCCGATGCTCAACCCTTTTATGTGGTCAGTGGGGAGACCCGGGTACGGGTGACGGGCACGAAGTTCGACGTCAATCTGCGGCCGGATCGCACCGTCGATGTCAGCCTGCTTGAAGGCCATGTCCGGACAGGTCAGCGACGCGACAAAAACGTGGAGGGTAATGGGGTTGTGTCCCTGTCGCCGGGTGAGGGGGTGCGTATGAGTGCCGAGGGGGGGGCTGTGGCGCGCTATCCGGCGGCACGCCTGCGCATCGAAAACTGGTTAGAGCATCGCATCTATTTTTCGGATACGCCGCTGGCCGAGGCCTTGAGCGAAATGAACCGCTACAATCCTGTGCCGATCAAACTGAGTGACCGCAGGCTGGAAACGATCAAGGTCAGCGGTATTTTCGACGCCGGTGATTCTGATCACTTCGTCATGGCCCTGCAAAAGCTATACGGCATAGATGCCAAGACGACCGGCAGCGCGACCGAACTGTCGAAATAGCCCTTAAATTTTTGGAAAGTCCCGTGATGCGTTCATTTGCTCTGTTGTCGACCGTGGCCATGCTGGCCTTCCTGCCGCTGACCGTTGAGGCGCAATCGGCCGACAAGGTTCCCCCGACCGTAGATGCCAAGACCAACATCTATTTCTACCAGGGTGAACAGGCTCTGTCCGAGGCCCTCAAGCGCACGCCCAATACCGGTCGCGCCAGGAACATCATCCTGTTCATCGGTGACGGCATGGGCATCAATTCGGTGACCGCCGGACGCATCTTCGCCGGCCAGCAGCGCGGGCTTGATGGCGCCAGCTATGACCTATCGTTCGACAAACTCCCCTACACCGGATTCTCAAAGACCTATTCGACCGACAAACTGGTCACCGATTCCGCCAACGGCATTTCGGCGATCACAACCGGTATAAAAACGATCAACGGTGCGATCGGCGTCGATGGCACGGTCGTCGGGAAAAAGTGCCGTGGCTCGCTGAAGGCGCGGGTGCAGAGCGTGGCCGAACTGGCGAAACTCAAGGGCCTGTCGGCCGGGGTCGTCACAACGGCCGGGATCACCGACGCCACCCCGGCGGGCGCCTATGGTCACACACCGTATCGCAACTGGCGCGCCGACAGCGACCTGACAGCCGAAGCGGTTGAAAACGGCTGCATTGATCTGGCGCGACAACTGGTCGAAGCGCCTGCCGCCATCCGCATGGATGTGGCCTTGGGCGGCGATCTGACCAAGTTCTTGCCAGATACCGATCCGCGCAAGGGCACCCGCGTCGATGGCCGTGACCTGACGAAAGAATGGCAGGGCCAGTCTCCCAGCGCGCAGTTTGTCAGCAGCGCGGCCGATCTCAAGGCGGTGGATGCAACAAAGACCGACCATCTGCTCGGTCTGTTCGCCGATGGAGACCTGCCGTCGCCGGTCGATACGGCGCAGCATTACGATGTGCCTGGCCTCGACGACATGACGGCCAAGGCGATTGATGTGCTGGCGAAAAATCCTAAGGGCTACTTCCTGTTGGTGGAATCGGCCTCCATCGACAAGTGGCATCACCAGAACAACGCCTATCGCGCCATGACTGACGTGGATGAATTATCCAAAGCCGTCCAGGTGGCGATGCAGAAAACCAACGCCGCCGATACCCTGATCATTGTGACGGCGGACCATAGCCATGGCCTTGTGTTCTCGGCGGGGTCAACGCGCGAGGAACCCATCATGGGTCTGGCGCGCAATCATGGCAAGGACGAACTGGATGGTAACGGTCATGGGCGCACCACGCTCTCGTATGCCACCGGCCCTGGCGGTCCTAAGGACGGCGTAGCCAGACCCACGCCAACCGAGGACGAGGCCGTAAGCCCCGACTACACCCAGTCGGCCCAAACCTATGTCGACAGCGCCCAGCACGCCGGCGAGGATGTGCCGATCTATGCCAGCGGTCCGCAGGCGCATTTGCTGACCGGAACGGTCGAGTCGAGTTACATCTATCAGGTCATGGCCTATGCGCTGGGGGTACAGCCTTAAGGCGGGATAACGAGGGGTGCGGTATGAAGGCCCTGGAAGATGAGGCGGTCTGCGCCCGCATCTGCACGTGGCCGAGCCACGATGAAGCGATCATCCCCGATATCATCAACTCGTCTTCCTGGCATTCAGGAAGACGAGTTGATGAAGGCGACGCAAGCCACCTTCTAGCTCGGCATTGACTGTGTCGACTGGAGACGCAAGGGCGACGGCTACATCCATCCGTTCGGCAGGCATGGCGTTGATATGAACCCTATAGATTTTCACCGACACTGGTTGCACAGCCGCGCCGGCGGCAATCCGCATCCCATCGGCCATGACGGTATGTGCGCGTTGGCGGCATAGATAACCGTTTTGCGCGGCCAGACCCCAACCCCCAGAGTGTGTGCGGTCGCACGTAACCGGCATATGCGCCGAATTCGAGCAACTGCGCGACTTCGTCATTCTGCACTACAGGAATCTGTCTTGTCGGCACCACCGCGCTATGGTAGCGGTATCAATAGTCCGACAATTATAAAAACAGGTGGGAAACATGATGAAGCATGGCAATGCTATGAGTGAGCGTTTGCGTGGCTTTTCGGGTTTAGCGTCACATTCGCGTAGGCTAATGGCCCTCATCGCCCTTGGACTTTTTGTGACCTCCGGTCAAGTTGTGGCGCGTGACACACCGGCACTTGGTGTTGAAGTTACGGGTGAGCAGGGCAGTGGTGCCTATCCGGCGATGTGTGAAGAAGACGCTACCCTGCCAGCGCATGGGGTGTATCGCCCGAAGACTTTAGCAGCCCTGAACGGGGAAAAACTCGGCCAGACCGGCTTGCCGGCAGCCCTGGTCATTATCCCCGTCGGCCAGGGCGGCATCGCGGCCGAGGTTGTGGTCAACTGGCCGGACTGGCAACGGAAGGGCCGCAACGCCGCCGGCCAGAGATTCCAGGATCAAATTGCGGTTATTGCCGCGATGACCGACTGACCCTCGAGCGCAAATATATCTAGCAATAGCCCCCTTCTGCGAAGCAGCAACGCCATAAATCGAGCAGGAATACCATGACCAACCCAACGCGTCGCCAGTCACTGGCCATACTGAGCGGCGGCACCTTCGCCCTTCTGGCTGCCCGCGCCAGCGCTGCTGATGTCCCGCCTGCGCCCGGCAGCAATCCGATCATCACCAACGCCTTTACGGCTGATCCCGCGCCGCTTGTTCATAACGGCCGGGTCTACCTCTATGTCGGCCACGACGAAGCGCATGGCCAACAATTGTTCAATATGGCCGAATGGCTGGCCTATTCCTCGGACGACATGAAGACCTGGACGCCGCATGGCGCCATCATGAAGCCGACCGATTTCAAGTGGGCGGTCGGTGATGCCTGGGCGTCGCAAGTGACCTACGCCAACGGCAAGTTTTATCTTTACGCAGCGGTCGAGCATGACACGTCCGATAAGGGCAAGGCCGTAGGCGTGGCGGTGTCAGATAGCCCGACAGGTCCCTTTGTCGATGCGCGCGGGACGGCGCTCATTGGCAATAACACGACAACGCCAAACGGTCCTCATGCCTGGGACGATATCGATCCGACCATCTTCATCGATACGGACGGCACCGCCTGGCTGGTGTGGGGCAATGGCAAGTGCTATGTCGCCAAGCTTAAGCCCAATATGATCGAACTGGATGGCGATGTCGGCACATTCGACTTGCCGGACTATGTCGAAGGCCCATGGCTGCATAAGCGTGGCGAGTTATATTATCTGACCTATGCGGGTATGGATAAGGAAAAGCACGCGGAAAACATCGCTTACGCCACCTCTCACGCCATTACCGGTCCCTGGACCTACCGCGGCCTGATCACCGGGACGGCACAGAACAGCTTTACCATCCATCCCGGCATTATCGAATTCAAGAATCAGTGGTACCTCTTTTACCACAAGGCGACCTTGACGCTTAATGGCGAAGCCGGCGCCACAGGGCGTCGCTGCGTCTGCCTAGACTACTTGTACTATAACCCAGACGGAACGATCCAGCCGGTTGTGCAGTCGGAGGCGGGTGTCAGCCTGCCGCCGAAAGCCCTTTGAAACGCGCGGATATCCAAACAATTGAAAGATCAGGGCTTATGAAATCTCTAAACCTGCTTGGTCGTTGCAGCCTCGTCGCCATCGTTCTGGCGATGTCAGCCCTGTCGGTTGAGGCTAAAACCACCAAAACCGATCCCCTGGCGCCGACAGGCCAATGGAGCGCCTATACCGCCGGCCGTGCCTCCACACCGCCCATGGGCTGGAGTTCATGGAATGCGTTCGGCACGGACGTCACCGAGGCGCGTGTGCTTGATTCCGCTAATACCATCATCGAAAGCGGTCTGGCCGCCAAGGGCTACCGCTATATCAATATCGATGACGGCTGGTGGCTGAAGCGCCGGCAAACAGATGGCCGCATGCAGGTGCGCAGCGCGATATTCCCCTCGGCCGCCATAGGCGGTGCGGACGAGACCAGTTTCAAGCCCTTTACCGACCGCATCCACAGCATGGGGCTGAAGGCCGGCATCTATTCCGACCTCGGCCGCAACTCATGTTCGCAGGCCTATGGCGGACCGAACACGCCAAACCTGCCCAAAGGCTCGGTGGCTGAGCGCGAGGTCGGCCTCTACGGTCACATGTCGCAGGACATGAAGCTCTATTTCGCCGACTGGGGTTTTGACTTCATCAAGGTGGACGGCTGCGGCGTTCGGGCCTTCACCGCCGACTCTGAAAAAGTCAAAAGCGGCCAGTATCGCGCCCTGGGGCCGCTGATCGACTTCCAGTCGGTCAACCGCACCGATGTGGCCGAGGTGAAAAAGCTTTACGGCGAGATTGGCGAAGCCTTGAAGCGCGACAATCCGGACGGCGATTTTGTCTATTCGATCTGTGCCTGGGGTTCGGCTGATGTGCGGGCCTGGGGCAAGAATGTCGGCAACCTGTCGCGGACCAGCGACGACCTGACACCGACCTGGGCGCGTATGCTGACCAATTTCGACAGCGCAGCGACCCGTGCCCTCTACGCCAAGCCGGGCACCTGGAATGATCCGGACATGCTGTTCGTCGGTCACGGCGATTTTGACGAACACCATCTGACCGAGGCGAAATCGCATTTCGCGCTTTGGGCCATGATCAATGCGCCCCTGATCATCGGATATGACCTGCGTAAGGCGCCCAAGGAATTGATGGATATTTTCGGCAATGCCGACATCATCGCCATCGATCAGGATCCGGCCGGTAACCAGGCCGTGCTCGCCTATGACACCGACGATGTGCAGATTTTCGTCAAGACTCTGGGGAGCGATCCGGCGCACAAGGCGGTGGCCATCTTCAATCGCGGCGACGTGGCCCGCGATGTCAACCTGACTGCCGCGCATCTGAAATATGCAACGGATGGCACGATCCGTCTCAAGGACCTGTGGACGAAGGCCACGCTGCCCGATTTCAAGGGCGACCTGAAACTGCGCGTCGAGCCGCACCAGACGCTCATTTTTGATGCGCAAGGGGCGCACGCCCTGGCCGGCGGCACCTACCTGTCAGAGGTGCCCGGGCGTGTAAATCCGGCCGAGGACGGTGTCGTCGTGCCTCAGGCTGATCCCTATATTCACCGGATGGTTAGCCCGTGGGGTGGCACCTACGGCCGCGGTGATCTGCCGATGTATGCCGGTTGGGGCGGCGCTCAGGCCGATTCCACGCCCTATGGCCGGTCGCTTCAGGTTGGCGGCCAGGTTTTTGCCAGCGGCCTGGGTGTTCTGGCCGGTTCGCGCCTTGAGGTGCGTCTGGCGGGCGAGCGGCGATTTGAAGCGCGGGTCGGGATCGATGACTCGACCCTCAATCCGACTCAATCGGTCACCTTCTCCCTCTATGGCGACGGCAAACTTCTGAAGACCTCGAAACCTCTGCATTTTGGACAAGCGCCTGAGCTTTTGACGGCGGATGTGCAGGGCGTGAAAATTTTGGAACTGGTAGCCCGTCCCGGCGGCGCGCCAAGCGTTCAGCCGACCACGGTCACCTGGGGCGACGCCGCGCTGATAAGGTAACGGCACCAGACAGGGACGCACTATGCGCCCTCTTACGACCGAAAGCCTTAGTCACGATCGTATGTATGGAGCCATAAAAAAACGGGCCGTTCCAACTGGAACGGCCCGCATGCCCTCTACGAGGGCGATTACTTTTTGCCGTCAAAGACCAGGTTCTTCCCGAAGAAAGGTAGCACATGGTTCTGGAAGCGATCGGCGACGTTGCTGACGTGGTTGCCGCTGTAAATTTCAAAACCGTTGGCAATCCCATAGGTGTCGAGGGTTTCGTGCAGCTTGGCTGTATCGGTCTTCAGGCCATCCTGATCGCCGACGTCCATTGAGATGGCGTGATATTGGCGCAGGTTGGAAATATATTGATCGATCATCGCCAGTGGCGCATTCGCGGCCCATTTGGCCAGAACGTCCGGTTGGGGCTGGCCGTTCTTGACCGGCAGATCGAGATAGAGCGGCGGGTTCTTCGGGTTCGGTGACCAGGCGGCGGCGGCGGCCAGCGTTGCGCGTTCGCCCCATCCAAGCTTGGTGGCGTCTTCGGGGGTCTTTACCGCTTCGATGGCTTTCAGCGCTTCGGTAGGCGGGGCTTCGCGCGCTGACATGCAGCACGGGCTCATGATGTAGAGGGCGCTGAAGACCTCAGGGTATTTCATGCCGATGCGTGTGGTGCCGTAACCACCCATGGAGTGGCCGGCCAGACCCCGGCTCGTGCGGTTGGCGATGGTGCGGTAATGCGCGTCGATATAGGCCACCAGATCATGCGCGATGAAACCCTCGAAATTGCCCACAGTCGGCGAGTTGGAATACATCGAGCCGTTATGCAGGGTGCGAGAATTGGGGAGCACCACGATCATGCCCTTGGTGCCGGTGGCGAAGGCGCCCTCGATCGTCTGTGGCGTCTTGATCTCATTCGACCACATCTCATTGCTGATCGAATAGCCGTGCAGAGCATAGACCACCGGATAGCGCTTTTCGGGGTGGCTCTTATAATCGGGCGGCAGGTAGACGATAACGTCACGATCCGCCGATTCCCCTTCCAGATTGCCTTCCAGGGCAGGGCTGTGGACCTTGATTTTTTCCACGATGACCGGCGCTGCGCCAGCAACGACCGGCGGTACAACAGTGGGGGGAGGTGCGGGCTGCTGGGCGTAAACGGGTGTGGCGGACAGCAGCAAAAGCGCGGCGAGAGCAGAGATTTTCATGTCAGTTTCCTTATGTGGCGCTAGTGGCCACTTTGCCTGTCGGATAGATAAAATGCCTGAAGCGCATGTCATCTTCCTCTTGTGTTTGCCTTTTAGGCTTATCTTTTAGGACCTGCCGCATCATAAGTTGGCGGAAGCGCAACCCGTGATGAGTCAGGTTTAGGTAACGGGCGGCCTGAGGTACGGTGTAGTACCGAGCACCGGAACGCTGTCATACACGCGGCTTAGATGCCTTGAAGCTAGGGCAATTTCGCCAACGAGCATTAACTCAGACATTTTATATTTGTAAAGGCGCTTTTACCGGTGGTCACGCTCAATCAAAGGGCAGGATCAAACGCAAACAGAAAGGTTGGCGAAAGTTAATTTCATATTTGACACTGGAAGCCAGTGTGCGATTGTTCTGCATAGAAACAACCGAGGCGAAAAGCCTGGACGGGTATGAAAGGCCTCTGGCTTGACCACTGCGCCAGACTGACGCCCGATAACTATAAAAAGGGACGGAATATGCAGACCTCGAAGCCTCTTGCGCTCAGCCGCAGACACCTGTTGATGGCGGGCGCCGCAACCGCCGCCGCGGCTTTTTCAGGCGGCGACCTGCTGGCCGCCACGCATAGTCCGCCCGATTTTATCGCCGCTGTGCCCGGCGGGTCGCTAGAGGTGATCGCCCTGACAGATCGCGCTTTTCGCGTTCGCTTTGTCCCCTCATCGCGCCTTGCCGCAACAACAAGTTCCATCCTGTTGACGCAGGCCTCCAAGCCGAGGGTTCGAGTCACGCAGACCCGCCAGGGACGAAAGCTCAGCCTCGCGCACATAACCTGCGACTGGAACGATCAAACCGAAACTCTGAGCTTTCTTGATGCGTCGGGCAAGGTTCTGTTGCAGGAGTCGGCAAGGCGTCTGACGTCTTCAACCGTCAGAGGCCAGCCAACCTTGGTGGCCGAGCAGACCTTTCAATCACCGGCTGACGAACGCCTTTTCGGGACAGGTTGCTTCCAGGACGGTTATCTCAATATCCGTGGTTTGCCCAGGCGGCTGACGCAGGTCAATACCCAGATCAGCCTGCCGTTTGTTCTGTCGAGCAAGGGCTATGGTCTGCTGTGGCATAATACCGGCATGAGCGAGCTTAACCCGCCGTCGCGCCCGATTGCTCTGAAACGGGCCGATGTTGACGCAAAAGCGGAAAGCGCCAATGTCACGACCACAGGCGGCAACGCTCAGGTGACGCGGCGCATGGCGACCTATACGGGCCGTTTTGATGTTGAAGAGACAGGACGCTTCGCCTTCATGCTCGATATCGGTCGCAAGATGGCCTCCCGTCACTATGTCGAAATCGACGGTGTCGCCTGTTGCGATTTCAGCAATCTATGGCTGCCGCCGACAGCGGGTTTCATCACGGACCTTTCGGCGGGATCGCATGATATCAAGGTGGTGGCCAATGAAGAGGACGCGCCGTCCATCCGCTTTGATGCCGTACGTGATCAGACTGTATGGCGCTCAACTGTGGCGGACGCCCTCGACTATGTGGTGATCGCTGGCCCCGAAGCGGCGGAGGTGATGGCGGGGTATCGCGCGCTCACCGGTGAAACGCCGATGATGCCGCTATGGGCCTATGGCTACATCCATTGCCGGGAGCGGTTTCATTCTTCAGATGAAATCCTGGAGACAGCGGCCGAGTTTCGCAAACGCAAGCTGCCGGTCGATATCATGGTTCAGGACTGGCAATACTGGGGCAAGCACGGCTGGAACGCCATGCAGTTCGATGAAGACCACTATCCGGACCCTGCCGCGCTGGTGCGAAACCTTCACGGCATGGACATGCGTTTCATGCTGTCCGTCTGGTCGAAAGTCTCGCGCGATACTCTGCTTGGCAAGGAGGTCGAACGTCAGGGCTTTTACATTCCGAAGACCGATTGGGTCGACTTTTTCAATCCGAAGGCAGCAGCCTTCTACTGGGAGAACCAGAGTCAAAAGCTGGCCGCGCTCGGTATTGACGCCTGGTGGCAGGACGCGACCGAACCGGAAAACGACGATCTGGACGGCCGCGATACCGCGGCGGGCGCGGGCGAGCGAATCCGCCTAATCTATCCGGTTCAGGTGGCGCGCACCGTCTATGAGGGACAGAGGCGGGACTTCCCCGACCGCCGCGTCATGGTCCTGACGCGATCGGCCTTTCTCGGTCAGCAAAGATATGCTGCAGCGACCTGGTCAGGGGACATCGGCCATGATTGGGAAACTCTGAAGCGGCAGATCCCGGCAGGCCTGAACATGGCGGCAGCAGGTTACCCTTACTGGACCGTCGATGCCGGCGGCTTTTTCCGGCCGGGTGAGGGCCAGTACAGCGATCCGGCTTACCACGAGCGTTTCATGCGCTGGTTTCAATATGCCACCTTCCTGCCGCTTCAGCGCGTCCATGGCTATATGACCAACACGGAATTCTGGCGCTACGGCGAGACGGTCGAAACCCTATCGCGGGCCTTCCTTGAGTTACGTTACAGGCTGCTGCCCTATACCTATAGCCTCGCCGCCGAGACCCACCGCACGGGCACGCCCATCATCCGGCCTCTGGTCTTCGATTTTGCCCACGACCCGCAGGCGCTGGAGGAGTCCCACAGCTATATGTTCGGCCCGGCATTGCATGTCGCGCCCGTTCTGGAACCGGGCGTCGGGCGCTGGCCGGTCTATTTGCCGCAAAGGCAAGGCGGATGGTTTGACGCGTGGAGCGGAGAAGGACGCGAAGGCGGACAACGTCATGATATCCCGGCGCCGCTTGCCCAAATTCCGCTTCACATGCCCGCAGGCGCCATCATCCCGCTTGGGCCTGTCGTGCAATCTACCGCCAATATCCGCCGCGAGGAGATCGACCTGTTTGTCTGTCCGGGGCAGGATGGTGCGTTCACCCTCTACGAAGACGATGGTTTGACTTACGACTACGAGAAAAAAGCCTGTTCGCGCATTCCCATGTCGTGGAACGAAGCCCGTCGGCAATTCACCATCGGGGATCGTATGGGGACGTTTTCCGGCATGTTAGAGACCAGACGGTTTAGGGTTCATCTGGTGCGGCCTGGACAAACACCTCTGGCATTTACGGGGGGGATCGCGCTCGACTATAAAGGGGCAAAAATTTGCATCATCTTGCCGAAATGACCTCTAACGAGGGGGAGGCTCCAGGCACCATTTACCCTCTACGAGGGTATGGGTTCGTGGAAAAAATCCTTTAAAATTGGTATCTTACAGGCTTCCTTGTGCAACCGGTGCAAATTCCCGTGCAACTATATTGCTGCGAGCCTTATGAGTGCTGGCAAGTTTTCAATTGTTGGTGCGCCTTGGACGCCAAAGCGGTCTCCAAGGAACCTGTAAAATGAGACCTTGAGCTTCGAGCAGGTCTTCATGATGCCGAGCATGGTGTCATATGGTTCAGTCGCACATCCTGGGTGGAAACGCCAAGAGGGATGGAATCTAACAACAGGCGTTTGCCTTTCTTAGGCGAGTGATGTACGATATATTAGTACATATTGAGGCTTGTGATGGCTACGTCCGTTTATCTTGGTGAGCATTTCGAGAGCTTCGCGGCCCAGATGGTGCGGAGCGGTCGATACAATAACACTAGCGAATTGGTGCGTGAAGGTCTGCGCATCATTGAAGAGCGGGAGCGTCGTCTCGCGTCGCTGGACGCAACTCTGGAACGCAGCCGTGCCGATGTAAAGGCTGGTCGTGTCAAACCGGCAGAAGAAGTGTTTGATCGTCTGGAAGCGAAATACAGGCAAATGGCTGAGGATTGCGGGGACTTGTGAGGGTCCTTTTTTCGGATGAAGCCGAGCGCGGGCTTGAGGAGATCGGTGACTATATCGCCAAAGATAATCCCCGGCGGGCGATAAGTATTATGCGCGAACTCCGCGATTCAGCGCTTGTGTTAGCTGATCATCCAAAGGCTCACCCACTAATACCGCGCTATGAAGAATGCGGCCATCGCCGCAAACCCTATCGATCCTACCTCATCATCTACACGGTAAAGGGCGATCACGTGCTTATTGATGCGATCCTACAGGGCTCGCAGGACTATGAGAGTGTGCTGTTTGGAGACGGCTAATTGAGCGGAGATTAATGGCCTCGGCGTCTTTTGTGATATCCGAACAGTCACGGTTTCATTGCGAACGTCCGCTTTACCTCTTGGATTTAGGCAGACAGGCGCGGCGCTATATTCGCCGCGATATGCGCTTTGGTTTCCGCGACAGTGTTTAAGGTCTCAGAGGAACCCAGCTTTGCGGTTGCGTCTTTGCCGCGCTTTTTGCTAACGCGGGCAACAGATAGGAGCAACGTCTCGGTTCTGTCGTCCGGGCGCTCAGTTCGAAGGAGAATGACACCCTAGCCAGGTGTTTCAAGCTTGTTTGGGAATTTCGACGCAAGTTTGCGAGCGTTCTCGGCGAGTGGGCTGCCCAATTTAAATGTCCAGGGCAGCGAATTGTTGCGAAATCCACCCTTGGCGGCAAAAATCCGTTCGTTAACGCAGATTTTTCCGCGTCTCAATGCAAACGCACAGCTATCAATATCCTTGATCGTGTCCCGGTACGTGGTGTAACTGAGCGCCTGGCTTCAGTGTTTTCCGAACAGGTCCGGGTTTGTCGTCAGTTGGCCACTGCTGGCATGCTGAGTAGTGGATCATCGCTCACTTGGGCGATGGTTTCAAGGGTGATATAGCGTCCGCGTTGAACCGCCCATTCATCGTTTTGTTCGAGCAGGATTGCGCCGACCAGTCTGATGATGGCGTCATCGTTGGGGAAGATGCCCACGACGTCGCATCGGCGTTTAATTTCACCGTTGAGCCGTTCG
>NZ_AQWM01000038.1 GCF_000376105.1 Asticcacaulis benevestitus DSM 16100 = ATCC BAA-896 | reverse complement strand
TTGCTAAAGGATATCGGGCTGGAGCAACGCTCAACGCCCGTCAGAAGTCCTGAATCCAATGGCATGGCGGAGGCCTTCGTAAAGACGTTCAAGCGCGATTATGTCAAAGTAAACCCGCTGCCCGACGCTCAAACCGTCATCGATAATCTACCAAAATGGTTTGAGCACTATAATGAACTTCACCCCCACAAGGCTTTGCGCTATCTCTCACCGAGAGAGTTCAGAGCCATGCAATCGAAAACCTGATCCTGTCCGGGAATTAGGGGGCAACTACATCTGGGAGATGGCGTTATTGAGAGCCTGGCATCAATGGCTTCCGGATACGGCAGGACTTCGAGCAGTTGGCCGATGCTGGTAGGCTGAGGCTTGGTCCGCTCCACGGCGTGAGCGGAATGATACCGTAAGCTCCCGACGGAGGATGTGGAATTTGTCTAACTATTATCTGTCTATGTGGTGAGAGAAGTCCCGAAGAAAGGGAGTACACCTTACGCACAGCTTGCGCTTTGATCCAAGTTGTGGATTTTACTTTCTAAATCAATGCCTTGTGCGAAATTTGTGTTTGTAATACGTTTGTCGAACAAAAATTTGTTCTCTTATTTATCAACGAGTTAGATGTAATACAATTGTCGAACAGCCACATTTAGCGTCCTTTTTTAAGAAAACCGCTCCCCATCTGCGGGTGACGTGGTTGCCCAACAAAACCGGCACTGGATGGGCTTATATCTTCACTTTTCCACCCCAGAAACGAGCCATTTTCATCTGAAGGAAAACCCAAATCGTGCTTGAGAGCCTGCGCGGCAAGGGCAACATTTCGAAGATATGATACCGCGAACGCAGGCTACAAATCGTCGCAATCTTTCCAAACGATGTCTATCTCGCCGCCAAGGTAGTGAACGGCCTTGATGAGACTGGCGATGCTGGTGCTATTATCTGACCTTCCAAAATATCGAGCCGCACCTATCGTGCGCGCTAGCTGCGCAAGCGGTAAATTCTCTTCCTTGCATTTGTCCCGTACTGAGCCAACAGCGGGATGGCGAAATTTCTCAGCTATTCGACGGTGGCAGCGGTATTTCTTGAATGCCTTTATTTGGGCATAGATTGTTTCCCATTTTCGAGGGGCAAACATTTTTGTTATTTCGGAGCGATGGACTCCGTCCTCCCAAGCTCTGCGCAAACGCATTAGTTCGGCGCCCGTCCAGGCCTGGCACCGGCGACCAATCTTGAGATGGCCAACGCGAGTGACGATTGCGAATTTTGTGCGGCGGGGCAGCGCTAATACGAGTGCCACGTAATCCGGATATAATTTGGTGATTAAATTGTCCTCATCAGTGTGCCAAATAAGGTGACCCATTTAATGCTCCCAAACTGCAATAATTGAACCTCCGAGGATCGATAGCGCCCGGCTTATGGCCCAAGGATCAAGCTTGGTGGGTGCAACGAAGTACCTACGCCCGACCCACGAATCCAACTCAGTCATGGTATAGCCTTGGTCAAAAGCCCGCCGCCGGATCAGGTCAACAATGCGCATTCCCGTTTGCTTCGGAGGTTTTCGCGGGCGCCTGATCTTTAAATGCGACGCCTTGCCGTAGATCTGAACTTTCGTCCGATCGCCGACCTTGACCACTATATCGCCGATCGGCACGCCGGCCTTGTATGGCGGAACCATCCGATGCTTTTCGTCAGGTTGCCAGTATTGGACATGCTTTTTATAACCGAGCTCACGCGCCTTGCATTTGACGGCGCAAGCTGTTCGGTGTGGAAGCCGTTCTTCGATGGCCTGCCAATCTGGCCAGAACTCTTCGATCACGTCGATTTCCGGCGGCGTCCATATCAGTCGGCCGCTCAGGGTCCGACCGGTCCTGCGCATAAACCTTGTGATGGACTGTTTCGCATTTACGCCACGTTTTATGGCCTCGGATACGTACATGGCAAATCCTCAGTCTGGATTGCCCCCAACTAAGGTATTGAAAGCCGAGTCCCGAAGATTGACAATGCCGAGCGGGCGTCGGGCATAGAAAAGCCACCGGTGAGGGTGGCTTGGAGGTATGGCGGAAATGCCATTATTTAAGTGTTGAGTTCGGCGCTTTAAATTGACACCTATAAGCGCTCAGGGCGATGTGTAGCACCGTGGCGGCCCGGTTAGTCACGCTCCGCTCCCCCGCTTTTATTAAAAACGACGTTCCCGTTACGTGCTCACGAATAGGATTTAATCCTAAAAGTAGAGAAGATATTGATTACCAAATCGAACAAATGGAGAACAAAATTCGTTGTAAGATTTCTCTTAGCATGCGATAAATGAGTGTCAATTTTAAATTGACACTTCAGGTGTAGCCTCTTCATTGGAAGAATGCGCATCAGCTTATGACCCGAAAGGAGGGTTCGCAATGGCTATTATATCATCCGCTTTTGGCGGAGTCACCCTAACGGGCTCCGATGCCAGAAAGTTTCAAGACCAGGTAACCTACGGGCGCCCTAAAAGTGCGGCCATAGAATCCGTGAAGCGTGGCGTCGAGATGGCCAAAGAGTACAAGCATACGGGTTACGTTCAATTGAAAACGAAGCCCAAGAAATAGCATGCCTGAGGATACTTTCGGTTTGCGTCCGCTGCAAGCTGACGACAAAACGAAGATATCCAGCGGTGATGCTGATTTTGCTCCCCTGTCTCAATTCTTGAAAAAAGATGCGAAGCGCTTTGAGCGGGAAAGCTTGTCTCGAACCTATGTCGCCATCCATGAATCCACTGGCAACATTGCCTCGTATATAACTCTCGTATGTAGCGAGGTTAAGTCTGATCCGCAGTTGATGCCGGATGGTGGGGTAAATTTTCGATATCCCCATTTTCCGGCAATCAAAATAGCTCGATTGCTAACCGACCAAAAATTTCGAGGGAGAGGCTTGGGGGAGGGCCTTATCGACTTTGCGGTGGGTAGAGCCAAAGAGGTAATATGCCCGACGATAGGCTGTCGTTTTATTATGGTAGATTCAAAGCAGAAATCAGTGACGTTTTATCAGAAGTGCGGTTTCACGCTGATCGATACGCCTGAGAATAAAGCTTTAGCGACGCCGGTTCTGTTTATTGATTTGCACAAAGCTGCAGCGATGGCCTGACGGGCGCATATTCACCGCCCCGTTTCCTCAATCCTGAATGCCTGGCGCTTAAGATCCGCTGCGGCCTTGCGCAGTTTTTCTGCAAGCTTCTCAGCGTCGCCGTTTACATCAGCGGCACGAGCAGCGGCTTCCATAGCCTCGGCACGGAAGCGGAGCTTAAACGCCTCGTCGGCTTGGAGGTGTCTCATTGCCCTCTTAGGCCTTCACGTGGATCGACCGGCGCGTCCCACTTCACGGGTTTATACTGGCCACCGCACCCGCCGAGCCACTTCTTCGTATAGGTGGCCATCTTCTCGACCTTGCCGTCTTTGAAATAGACCACGACGAACTTGTTGATCGCTCCTGAGCGCGCGCAATATTGCCAAGCCTCTTGATTGCCGTTCAGTTCGCGATTGCCGGGGTCTTTCATGATACCCAGCACAGTCAGCTTATCGTTGCCGACCTCGATCAGAGCGGATTGAGCCAGTTCCTTTTGGGAGCCAGCGTAGGCCGGCGCGGAGGCGAGCAGGGCTCCTACGAGCGCGGCGGTGATGATGCGTTTCATGATTCCCCCTTTAGTTGTTCGCTCAACCTATGCTGACAAGAGGGCTAGGGCAAGGGCATCTATCCGGTACAGCGTGCCGGGAAGGTTGTTGGTGATAAGGGGGCACTAAGTCCGGACAAGGTAAAATTCGAAACCAAATACCAGAGGTTGACTGCTTGACAGTTTCGTGAAGAAATCATTAACATTGATTCAATCACGGGGGAAAAATGGCGGGCACTAAGACTTTAACGGAACACCGTGATCAATCTCCTGACGGTCGCGCAACTTCACGTATCGAAAAATCCTTTGAAATAGCCGGCAACTTCCGAAACGCCTTAGGGCCTTTCCTTGAACGCGCCCTAGGTTATTTGTTCACGGTGGTCAGCGGCAGCATTGGCATATATATGGCCGTAGCGGATCAGCCTGCAACCGCCGCCGCAGCAATCGATCGACTGACCCGAATTGCTGATTGGCTAATCGTCGGCGCCTTTTGCATGTCGATATACATCATATGCCAAGACATTGTTTCGACTTGGCGTCGCTCGAAAATGGTCGATCTTCAAAATAGAGTCGATGAGCTTGAACGTGTTCTGGCGCAAAAAAAATCCGTTGAGGCCAAGGTGGCCGAACGGTTCAAGACCCTTGAACGACTACGATCCGAATTTGATGCCTACCTCATGAATGTTTCAGACCGCACGAGTCAGACCATAAAAAAGGCAATATCTGAAGAGGAAAAGCGTGAACTGCTTCTACTAGGTAAAACCAATGCTGAAGCATTGACGAAAGAGCTGGGCGCCCACCTTGAAAAGGTGTGCTTGATTGCTGTCGAAATCATAAATGAAATCAAAGGGGTCAGCCAGTACGACACCGTGGCTGTTAACATCAAAGTGTTCGCCGGATCCGCCGCAAGGCCCATTTATACCCCGATTGTTCGGGTTGGCCGAAACGCGCAGTTGCGCTTAGATCACGACCGCAATATTGACCGCACTCAACGTAGAGGATGTCTTGTGAAGTCCCACTACTGCTATAGAAAGCTTTTTTACGAGGAAACGGGGTCTAGGCCCTTTTTCGTGGTGCCAGACCGTGAGCAATTATCTAAAAACATCAATGACGTGTACTCGCATCCCAACGATACCGACGACCACTTCTACCGGTCTAGCATAGTCACCCCGATCAAGGGCCCGTTGCCCTCTAGGTACATAAAGACTAAGACACCTTACACGGAGCTTTTGACTGCCGATGGCGCTTACAAAGGTTTAATTTGTGTAGACCATAGCCAGCCACGATTTTTTAACGACGTTGGTGATAACAATCCTGAGGTGAGCGTAATGCAACACTTTGCCTCGCACGTGTACAATGTGTTAAAAGCATTTGAAGTCGTGTTATCTTTGAACGTGGACATTGAGGAGAAGCCAGGTGCCCCAGCCAAAAAAAGCTGAAGAGTCAGCTATACTCCCCGATGAAAGAACTGTCGGGTTCGGCCTGATTAGGGTCGGGGGACGCTTTGTGGAGAAGTCTAAGGCTGGCAGTGCGCGCTGGGATCGATTTGCGTCACTTCTACATCAGGCATACCTCAGCCGAGGCGCACAGACTAAACCTTCACTTGATGAATAAGTACCTCTTTAGGTCGATTGAAAACTGCGCATCTTACGACGTTTGCTTTGGCTGCCAACATAGCCTTCCATGGCTTTGTTGGCCAATGCCTCCGCGACGATCGGCACCGTTAAAAATCTAAAATTTGTGGCGCAACTCATCCAGATAGTCTGACCACCACTGAGCCATCTTGACGCGCTCGTCCCAGTGTGTGCCCCGGTGATATGCGGCTCGGACATTATCGCCATCCTTATGAGCGAGAGCACGCTCGATCGCATCGGGCGCCCATTTCCCTGATTCGTTCAGCAGCGTACTGGCGGTGCTTCTGAAACCATGCGATGTCATTTCGTCGGAACTGTAGCCCAAGCGCCTCAAAGCGGCATTGAGCGTGTTCTCGGACATGGGCCGCAACCAAGTGCGAAGGGCAGGGAAGACATACTTGCTATGTCCGCGCACAGCTTCGCCTTCCTTCAAAATTGCAATCGCTTGACGGGACAGCGGCACGGCATGTTCCTGTCGCATCTTCATCTTTGCCGGCGGAATCCGCCATACTGCGGCATCAAAGTCTATCTCAGACCACTCAGCGTGACGAAGCTCGCCTGGTCGGACAAACACGTGCGGAGCCAGTCTTAGAGCCAATTTGGTTGTGGTGTTGCCTTCGTAGCCATCGATGGCTCTTAGCAGTGCCCCCACGGCCTTGGGTTCTATGATGGCGGCATGGTGTGTCACTTTAGGGGATATTAGGGCCTCGCCGAGGTCAGCTGCAGGATTGTGGCGTGCCCGGCCAGTGATGATCGCATACCTGAACACACGAGCCGCAAATGCCCTCATGCGTTTAGCTGTCTCATGGGTGCCGCGCGCCTCAACCTCTTTTAGAGCTGCCAGCAGTTCATACGGCTCAATGTCAGATATCGGTTGTCGGCCAATCGACGGCTCAAGTAGCGATAGCAGCCATTTGGCTTTGCCAATGGTCACCTCTGCCAAGCCCTCACGCTCCCGCTTGGTGATAAACTCCTCTGCCACCGCCTTGAACGTGTTCTCGGCCGCCATCGTCGCAGCTACCGCCTTGCGCTTCTTATCCGCCCCAGGATCTATCCCTGCTGCCAGAAGCTTCCGTGCTTCATCGCGTTTTAACCTTGCCTCTTTCAGGCCGACGTCGGGATAGACGCCGACGGTCAGCTGCTGCTCTTTACCGTTGAGGGTGTATTTGAAACGCCACCATTTTCCACCGGCCGGCGACAGGATCATGAACAGACCCTTTTCGTCGTAGAGCTTGTACTGCTTGTCCCTCGGTTTGGCGTTACGAATAGCCGTATCGGATAAAGCCATTACGAAACCTCATGGGGTTGGGGTCAGTAACCCCAGAATCAGGGGTCATTTTAAAGCGACGGCGAGAAGTGCCCCCGTGAGTGACCCCAAAATAGACCGGATACATACGAACAAGGAAAGACAATTAGGGACAATCAAGTCTCTAAACTACCATATTATAAAGGGATTTTCAATCATCAACGCACTGATGCGGACGTAGCCTTGGTGCCCCCGGTCGGACTCGAACCGACACTCCTCGCGGAACCGGATTTTGAATCCGGCGCGTCTACCAATTCCACCACAGGGGCCTGCAGGAAGGAGGTCTGATAATGGCTTTCGCGCATGGGTGCAAGCCCGAAAACCGCCTTCAGACATCAAAGAGTCTTGCACATGGTGATATGCGGGATCGTCACCTCCTCGAAAACCTCGCCCTCGGCCACATAGCCGTTTGCGGTATAGAAAGCCTGCGCCGTGACGCGTGCCGCCAAGATGATCCGCGTCTTGCCTTGCGTCTTGGCAAAGGCTTCGGCGGCGGCGAGCAGGTGCCGGCCGATACCGGCGCCTCGCTGGCTGTCATCGACCGCCATCTGGCGCAGTTTCAGCGTCGTATCGTCATAGGGCGACAACACCACGGTGGCGACAAGGTCTTCACCCTCGAAGGCGGCCAGATGCGTGTCGGTCGTTTCGGCCGCCAGTTGCGCCGAGGTGAAATCGAGCCCCAGGGGCGTGCGTAAAACGGCGCGGCGCAGATTGACCGCCATGGCGTAATCATGGGAGGCGTGGGCGATGTGACGGATGGTAACGGACATAGCGTTTTCCTCGAACAGATCAGGTGTCTAAGCCCGTGCCATAGGCTTGGCAAGTTGCGACCATGCCATGATGAGCAATTTACAAATACGACCTGCGTAGGGCATATCTTTATAAGATTGGTCTCACTAAAGCTGAGGCTCAAATGCCCTGCAAGCGGAGATAGATACGATGAAAAACCTTGGTAAAATGGCGGCTATGGCCAGCGTGACGACAGCTCTGGCAGCCGTTTTGGCGGTCAGCGCCTGTTCGCCGAAGCCAAGCGAAGAGCAGGTAGCCGCCTCGCAAGCCTCCGAATCGGCTGCCATGTCGATCACCGCCGCCGAAGCCGCATCGCAAGCCGTGGCCGGCGCCATGGCCAGCGTCGATGCCACCGGCTATGTCGGCAAGTGGACGGGGCCAGAAGGCACGTCCCTGACCGTGACCCCGGCGGGCGGCGCCTATGAGGTGATCATTACCAATCTCGACGGTCCGCGCACCTTCACGGGCACGCTGGAAGGCGACGGCATTCATATTGTGCGCGATGCGGCGCCGCTGGTCATTCACAAAGGCGATGGTCAGGCCACGGGTATGAAATGGCTGGCGGAGAAGAAGGATTGCCTCGTCGTGGCCGCCAATGAAGGCTATTGTAAAGATTAACGATTGTCGTAAGGCCTCGCATAGGGTAGGGCGAAAGTCTTAGCCTTATGCGAGAGATATTATGGCCGACGAAGACGAACTGGTAGTCAAGGACTCCAACGGAACGCAACTGCATGACGGCGACAGCGTCACCCTGATCAAGGATCTTAAGGTCAAGGGCAGCGGCGGCGTGACCCTCAAGCGTGGCACCCTGATCAAGAACATCCGCCTGACCTATGATGAGGATGAAATCGAGTGTAACGCGGACAAGGTCAAGGGGCTGGTGCTGCGTACGGAATTTGTCAAAAAGGCTTAAAGAACCTCATGGAAAAGGCGGGGCGCCATCACAGGCTTTTTCAGGCTATCGTCTTGCTGGCTCTGGCCATCGGCCAGATTGCCACGGCGCGGCTGACCGAGTTTCTCGGCATCGGCCAGGCGGTAGAGATACGTTCGGCCGTGCTGGGGCACCCGCTGGTGCCATGGAAATATGCCTTTATCATCTGGGGCTTTATCTATTTTTACAGTCTGGTCGCCGCCATCTGGCAGGTGCTGCCGCGCCAGCGACATGACACGGCGCTGCTGGCCACGGGCTGGAATATCGCCGGGGTTTATCTGGTCAACTGCATCTGGCAGATCTGGGTGCCGGTGATGGATATCGACTGGATCAGCGTGGCGCTGATCGTCATTGGCCTGTTCTTTGGCATCAACGGCCTGTTGCAACTCAAGGCGCTGGGCGGTCTGACCCGGCGCGAGCGGCTCTTTATCTACAGCCCTCTGGCGCTGGTGACCGGCTGGCTGACGGCCGCGGCCTTCGTCAACTTCACCTCGGCCATGCTGGGCACCGGCATCGGCCTCGACCCGACGGAGCTGTGGGTGTCGGCGCTGTTCCTCGTGGTCCTGATCGCCTTTGGCGGATACATGGTCTGGGTGATCTGCAGTTCGGTCTATGCCATAGCGTTGATATGGGCTCTGTTCTGGATTCTGATGGCCAATCTGCACCGCGAACACGAACCGGTCATGGTGTGGCTGGCGGGTTTCGGTATCGTCGCCGTGGTGGCCATGCGCATCGTCACCATGGTGATGAAGCCCTTCATTCCCAAAGCGCAGCGCATCGAAAGCGCCTGATTAGAAAAGCCCTCTCCTTCATCAGGAGAGGGCTATATCGTTATGGCAGATCGCGGGTGGCCTGCACCTTGGCGTCGCCGCCATGGCTAAGGGCCTTGCGGATGCCGGCGCCATAGGCCGGGTCGATCCGGTCGAAATGGACCAGCGCCCGATTGATGATGAACTGTGGCACGCCCTTCATAGAGCCTGCGACATTCTCACAGGTGCGCCGCTGCTCACCGGCATCGAACAGCCGGAACAGGTTGCCGGCCTGCGTGTAGTCGTCATTGCCCTCGCGGTGGTTCCAACGATCGGCATCGCCGGAGATACGCAAAGGCGGCTCACGGTATTCCGGCGCCTGAGCCGGACCGCCGAAGCTGTTGGGCTCGTAATAGGCATCGGGGTTTTTGAAGTTGTCGAAGAAGCGCATCGATCCATCGGCGTGATAGTGATTGGCCGGGCACTTCGGTGCATTGACCGGCAGGGCCTCGTAGTGGGTGCCCAGGCGGTAGCGGTGGGCGTCGGCATAGGCGAAGATACGCGCCTGCAACACCTTGTCGGGTGAGAAACCGATACCGGGAACGATATTGCTCGGCGAATAGGCCGCCTGTTCGATGTCCATGAAATAGTTATCCGGATTGCGGTTCAGTTCCATGGTGCCGACCGGGATCAGCGGGTAGTCGGCGTGCGGCCACACCTTGGTCAGGTCGAACGGATTGTAGCGCGTCGTGTCGGCGTCCAGTTCCGGCATGATCTGCACCTTCAGATCCCACTTCGGGTATTGGCCGGCCTCGATGGTGCCGAACAGAGCCTCCTGATAGGATTCGCGCGTCTCACCGATCAGCTTCGCCGCCTCGGCATTGCTGTGATTGACCTTGCCCTGGCGGGTCTTGAAGTGGAACTTGACCCAGAAGCGCTCGTTGTCAGCGTTGATGAAGCTGTAGGTGTGCGAGCCGAAACCGTCCATGTGCATGGGAGACACAGGAATGCCGCGATCGGACATCAGGATGGTCACCTGATGCAGGGCTTCAGGCGACAGGCTCCAATAATCCCACATGGCGGTGGCCGAACGCAGATGCGTCTTCGGGTGGCGCTTCTGGGTATGGATGAAATCGGGGAACTTGTGGGGATCGCGGATGAAGAAGACCGGCGTGTTGTTGCCGACCATGTCCCAGTTGCCTTCCTCGGTGTAGAATTTCACCGAGAAGCCGCGCACGTCTCGTTCGGCGTCGGCCGCGCCCAGTTCGCCGGCCACGGTCGAGAAGCGGGTGATCAGTTGCGTCTGCTTGCCAACCTCGGAAAAGATCTTGGCGCGGGTGTATTTTGAAATGTCGTGGGTGACCGTGAAGGTGCCGTGCGCGCCCCAGCCCTTGGCGTGGACCACGCGCTCAGGAATGCGCTCGCGGTTCTGGTGCGCCAGCTTCTCGATCAGTTGATAGTCCTGCAGCAGCACCGGACCGCGCGGACCGGCGGTCAGTGAGTTCTGGTTGTCGGCGATCGGCGCGCCTGCCGTGGTGGTTTGGTGGAAAGGGCATTTTTGTTCGGACATGGATTGTCTCCCCTGAAGTGGCGTTTAAGATGGCAAGGAACGCGCCGTCATGACCTCAGGTTAAACGGCAGGGCGGCCAAAGAAAAATTGATTGTATTTTTATTTGGCATAAGCTGACCTTATGGTCTTGAACAATAATGATGTGGGGGAATGATGCAGATCAGCGCAGCGACAAAGGATGACAAGGCGGCCTGGTTGCCCTTGTGGCGGGCCTATCTCGATTTCTACAAACAGGCGCTGGATGACGACATCACCGACCTGACCTTCGCACGCGCGCTCGATGACGGGGAGAGCCTGAACCTGCTGGTGGCCAAGGAAGGCGACACGGTCATGGGTTTCGCCACCTATGTGATGCACCGCTCAAGCTGGGCGCGGGCCTGGTATTGTTATCTCGAAGACCTGTTTGTCGATGAAGCCGGCCGCGGCAAGGGCGTGGGGAAGGCGCTGATCGCCGCGGTGGCCGAGGCCGCCCGGGAAAAAGGCGCCGAACGGCTCTATTGGGTCACGGAGGAGGCCAATACAACCGCTCAGGCGCTGTACGAAAAGGTGGCGACGAAGACCGACTTTATCCAGTTTCGCCGCGATCTGTGATTATTTCAGCGCGCCATCCAGCGCCTGATAGAAGGCTTCGGGCTGATCAAGCATGATGAAGTGGCGGCTGTTGTCGATACGGATGAAGGTCATGGCCGGTTTGGCCGCATAGTTGCTTCTGTAGATGGCGTCGGTGGCCTCAGCGTTCTGGCCGGCGCTGACGGGATAGAGCAGCGTGGCCGGCGTGGCGATGGCGGCCAGGTCAGGGCGCAGGTCGATCATCAGGTCATCGTAGAAGCTCTGGGCAAGGACGCGGCGATCGGAGGTCATAGACCAGTCGAGCACTCGGGCCTGATCGGCGGTTGATGCAACCAAGCTTTGCGCCGTCTGGCTTTGTTGGCTTTTGAAAACCTCGGCCGGTGTGCTGATCATGCCGTCGCGCAGGGCGGTCGCTGTGGGTTTCAGCATATCCACCGTGGCGGCCGGATTGAAGATGACGCCGACATAGGGCAGGGCGTCGACGATGACGAGCTTGCCGGCATCTTCCGGATGGGCTTTTGCCAGCATCAGGGTCATCAGGCCACCGAGCGAGTGGCCGATCACGACCGGCTTTTGCAGGTGGTTGGCCTTGATGTAGGCATCGAGGGCCGCGACCGAGGGGGCAAGCACTTCGCCCGTGGCATTGGCGCCGGCCGGTTCACCGGCGAAACCGGCCAGATTGAGCACGTGCAGGCGGTAGTGATCTTTCAGGTGGGCCACCGTGCCGTCCCAGACCGCCGCCGAGGAAGCGAGGCCGGGGATCAGGATGATGTCGGGGCCGCTGCCGGTGACGCTGACAGAGAAGCGCGCCGAAGCGGCATCAGGATAAGGCGTGGCGGCTTTTGACTGGCTGACGGCGACGCAGATGGCGACCACGACCGCGACGAGGATGGCGACATAACGGGCGGGCTTGCCGCAGAAGGCTATGAGCATGGGGGATGTTCCTTAAAGATTGAGGGCGGCGTGAATCCCGTCATGCAGGACCGTGGCGACAGATGTCTGATCGGGATCAGCCTGAACGAGGCTGAAAAAGGCGATGAGGATAACGGCGCCACAGATGACGGAGCGTAAGGCCTGTAAAAAGAGCGCAAGGGGGCTGATACGCTCCGTGGGGATGCGCAGGGACATGGGAAAGTGCCTTTTCGGTGAGAGGTTTAGTCGCCCTGGGACGTGCGGTAGGGGTTCTCGAAGATGGCTTCAACCGGCAGGTCAAAGACGCTCGATATCTTGTAGGCCAGATCCAGCGACGGCGAGTGCTTGTCGGTTTCCAGAGCGATGACGGCTTGCCGGGAAACGCCGAGCTGGGTGGCGAGGTCGGCCTGGGTCAGGCCTTTGAGGGTACGCAACTCACGCAGGTTTTGTTTCATGCTGCCTGCCTCATGATCAGGCTTGTCACGCCGAACAGGGCCCAGAACAGCGGATAAACGAGATAGAGCGAGAAATGGTGGGCGCCCGCGTTTTCTTCCATAAAGCCCCAGGCCGTGCAGAGAAACAGGGTCAGACCGGTGGCGATGATGAAGCGCTTTATCAGCACGGCGCGCACATATTCGTCCACGCGCTCGATATAGGCGAGGAATGTCAGAATGGTGCCGCCGATAGGCAGGGCGGGCAGGACGGCAAGGCCATATAGCAAAGGGCCGGTGGGGTTTTGCGCCTTGATCAGCAGAATGGAGCCAAACAGGGCGGCTACATAGAGCACCATCCAGATGGCCATGCCAAAATTGTAACGGGCGACGGGAGATTTCAGGTTCATGTGTCGAATTCCAGATTGAGTTGATACGGCACCGGTGTAAGGCTGACCTTACATCGTAAAAATGTAATGTCAACCTGACATTGGCAAAAAATGTAAGCCTGACCTGACATTTCTTAGGACGCGCTTTTAGGCATCATGTGGATGAAAGCCGGGCGCGCTTGGCACGGGCGTCAAGCTGTGAGAGTGTCGGCTGAAAACAACAGGGGGGCTTCATGGCTGCCGAGATACTTAAGTTTGAAAAGAGGCCGGCCCCGGTCGTGGTGACGCCGAAGTCCCCGCGCTTCGAAGCGCTGGATATCCTGCGCGGCTTGTTCATCATCGGCATGCTGCTGGCCAATAATGCCGGCGACTGGTCGCATATCTGGCCGCCCTTTGAACACGCCGCCTGGCATGGCTTCACCATGACCGATCTGGTGTTCCCCGGCTTTCTGGTCTGTGTCGGTATCTCGATGACGCTTTCGATGAACCGCCGCATGGGCGAAGGTGGCAAACCGGCCATGGCTGCGCATGTGCTGCGCCGCGCCGCCATCCTGATAGGGATCGGTCTGTTCCTCAATCTGTTGCCCAATTTCGACTTTGTCCACTGGCGCATCCCCGGCGTGTTGCAGCGTATCGGTCTGTGCTACGCTCTGGCGGCCGGACTGGTGTTCGTGCACAGCCATGTCGAAAACGGCAAGCTGGTGCTGCACGCCCGGCCGCTGGCCTTCTGGGCCATCGGTCTGGTGCTGGGTTATGCCCTGCTGATGAAACTGGTGCCGGTGCCGGGCTTTGGCGTCAATCGCTTCGATCCGGAAGGCGCGTGGCCGTCCTATATCGACCGCATCATCCCCGGCATCCAGCACCTCTATCAAGGCGGCAAGAATGAAGCCGGGCAGGTGGTCTATGATCCCGAAGGCCTGCTCTCCACCTTGCCGGCGGTGTTCAATATCCTCGCCGGCATCCTGATTGGCCTGTTCATCCAGGAGCAGACGCCTGCCAGGGCGGTCGGCGGCGTGGCGCTGGCGGGGCTGATCCTGGTGCTGTGCGCCCTGGCGCTGGATGCGCAGATCCCCATCATCAAGAACTTGTGGACCTCGTCCTTCGCCGTGCTGACGAGTGGTCTCGCCCTGATGCTGCTGTCCCTCCTGATGCTGGTCATGGACCGTCTCGGCTATGTGACGTGGGCCATGCCGATCCGCGTTTTCGGCACCAACGCCATCCTGGCCTACGTCTTTGCCTGGCTGCTTTCGGTCTTCCTCGATGTCACCGGTCTGGCCCGCATGATCACGGCCTGGATGCACAGCGTGATCGGCGATCCTTACCTGATGTCCTTCCTGTTCGCCTTCGGCGTGCTGATGGTGTGCTGGCTGGTGGTGCTGCCCTTCTATCTCAGGAAGATCTTCCTCAAGATCTAGCGGCAGGTTTTATCATCCACAGCCTGTCAAAAGTGCGCCTTGACTCTTGTCTTTGCAAAGAACAAAATAAGAACATTCTTTGTGGAGGTGGCCTATGTCTTCGTGGTTTTGTGATACGCAGCTTAAGGATCTGCCTCAGGATACGCGCATCATGATCACGTGCGACAAATGCCGGCGCCAGCGTGAGGAGTCGGTGCGTCAACTGGTCAATGAAGCCAGGGTCGGGGCGATGTATCTCGATCTGATCGAATGGGCGTTCAGTTGCTCGAACTTCCACTGCAACGGCACGGTATCGTTCGGCCTGTTTACGCCGGTGACGATCAGGATGGTCGGACCGCAAACCTTACGCTATGCTTAGGCTCTTAAGCCTATTTCTTCATGTGCGACGTAATCACATCAAGCAGCGGATGCGGGGTGCGTTTGAGCTGATCGGCCTTGCCCTGTTCGCGCAGATAATAAAACTGGCCCTGCGTCACACTCGGCGCCAGTTCGTAATCCATGGCGTCCCAGCCGTCCTCGCGGTAACCGTAAAAGGCCCAGTGCGCCCCATAACCGTTGAGCGTATCGAGCACGTCATTCATATAGGCACCGCAATCGACCCATTGCCGCACGCAGCCGAATTCCGCCGCCACCATGCGATTCACTGGCACATCATGCGTTTTTGCCCAGTCGAACGGCACGGCGAGGAAGCGCGTCATCACCGCCTTGTTCCACGTCACCTTTTCAGTCCCCATCCACGATTCCACGCCCGGATATCGCAGTTGCGGCTTGCGTTTCAGATTGGGCGAACTGGTCGCCTCGTAGGGTTCGTACATATGAAAAGCGTAGAGCACCTTGTCGTCGCTCAGCTTTGACGGCCAGTAGCTGAAGCTGCCGGCATTGGCGTACCAGCCGCCATCGACCATGACAGGTGTCACCGGATCGACCGCGCGCACCGCCTTGATGACTTGTTCGTAAAAGCCCGGCAGGTCATGCGTCGTGCCCTTATATTTGGCATACCAGGCCTGACGGACCTCCGGCGTCGCCTGTTCATCGAGCCCCACGCCCTTTTCCGGTGTTGGCTCGTTGATCAGGTTATAGCCCGCCACGGCCGGATGATCTTTCAGCGCCATCGCCAGATCCCGCCAGAACGCGGCCGACTGATCCCAATAGGCGCGATCCTTCCACAGGCGGTCGTCCATCTTGCCCTCATTCTGCTGGCTCCAGCGATCGCCGGGCAGGGAGAGCGGCACGACCACGACCTTGATGCCGGCCGCCTGGGCCGCATCCAGACACTTGATCAGCTTGGCCAGATCGCCGGCCGGCATACCCTTATAGCCGTCGGCATTGCCGATCAGGAAATCCCTGCCTTCCCCCTTCCATTTGGAAAAGGTCAGTCGCACCCACGTGGCGCCAGTGGCTTTGAGCGCGCGGAAATAGGCCTCGTCGGGGATGCCTTCGTTGAAGCTGTTGCCGCCATATTGCGGCGTGTCCCAGAAGGTGATCAGATCGGCAGAGCAGACCGGCGTGGCGAGGCCAAGGGCCAGCACGGCCGCGGCGATAAGGCGTTTCATGATCGGGCTCCCTTTTTTAAGAGAGAGTGCCGCAAACGCTGGCCGAATACCAGAGCCTAGCGCTCGACCGGAAGACCCGCCATCATCCAGGCGCGCAGGCCGCCGGCGAGGTGGTCGTGGATATCGATGCCCGCCGCCTGACAGGCATGGGCCGCGGTCACCGAACGGACGCCGCCGGCGCATGACAGCACGACATACTTGCCGTCGGCCGAGGGAAGGGCAGCGGGATCGAGCGTCGACAGCGGATAGTTGACCGCGCCTTTGATGCGGGCATCGGCGAACTCATGGGGCTCACGCACATCGATCAGCAGGATGTCATCGTTGCTCAGAGCGGCGCTGACCTCTTCGGGCGTCATATTGCGGATCGGTGTGGACATGGGCAGGGCCTTTCAAAGTGACTTCGGTCACATATGGCATCTCAGAGCGCCTGACGGAAGATGCCGGTCTGGTAAAAGGTGCGGCCAAGCTGGCGGTGATCCATGGCGATGGTGAAGAGGAAGGCGCCGCCGCCAAGATCGGTGTGGCTGACATGGGTTTCGCCCGGTGACAGCCAGTGCGGCAAGGGGATTTGCACACCGGCGAGTTCCCAGAAATAGCGCTCGCTTGTGAAATGCAGGGCGCCCTCTTTCTCGTAGGCGCGCAACCGCATGCCGAACCCGAGCCCGACATATTCGCAAAGCTGGCCCCGGGCGTTTTCGCGCTTGGCGGAAACCACCGTGAAGGGGCGGGCAAAGCCATAGGTGCGCTGCCACCATACCCCGCCGCCTTCGCGCCGGGTAAGGCGCACCTGCATCGGCACATTTTGGCCGCGACGGGGTGTCAGCGGATTGCCGATCAGGCGGGTCAGTTGCGCGAACAGCCAGCCGGCACGGGAGCAATGGACCGTCTCCATCACGCCGTCATAAAGGATGGGCTGCTCCGGTTCGTGGGCAAAGCGCGCCTGGACTGATGGATGCAGGCGTCGCCATGCGTCCCCCAGCAGCCTCGGCAAAAGGCCTTCCTCATCCTGTAAGACTTGGCTTTTGCGCACCGCCAACATCCGCGTCCCCTTGACTTTTTCTGCGAATTGAGTTACATTTAGCTAACAATCTAATCGTTATAACGTCAAAAACAATTCGTCAATGGGCTAAATGTAATGCGTGCGGTACAAGCGGCTAAAATCTTCGCGGCCATGGCCTCCGAGCCACGTCTCAAGATCCTTGCCTATCTGTCGAAATCGACCATGACGGCGGGGGAAATCGCCGAGCGCTTCGATATGGCCAAGCCGTCGCTCTCCAAGCATCTGAGCATCCTCGAAAACGCCGGCCTGATCTCCAGCGTCAAGAAGGGCAAGTTTATCCATTACAGCATCGTGGAAGAGCATATCGTCAATTCGCTCGATGGCTACCTGCAGGAGGTCTGCCCGACGCGCAAACCCTTGCGCGAGGAAAGCGCCGCTAAGGCGAAGAGCGACGTAGAGGACTAGACGTTCTGGTCTTAATTTACGTTCGACAATATCAGGGTGACGCAAATCAGGAATACGGCGATTGAAATTGCCGGCACGCCGTAGGCTGCTTTTCGTTTTCTGTATGCGAAAAGAACTGGCGAGATAACTTTTGCGATCAGAATGGCCGGGATGCCAGCATAATAGGAACCCGCATAAATGCTTTGAAGCAGTTCGCGTTCCGGCCATCTGGCAAAGCCAAGCCCTAATGGCGACATGAACCACACGAAGGCCAGACAGGCGACCAGTATCGACGTGAATACAATGTAAAATATGTAAGCTGTGCGCTGATTGCTTTCGGTCATCGGAGTTTTTCCGCAATATCAATATAACAGCTTCTAAACCCGGTTGCCTGCGACAGCCTGACGCGCGTCAGAATGCGCAGGTTACCCATATAAAGTTTATGGATATATGATCGCCATCACCTCAGCAAAGAAGGAGAATGGCTGTCATGACACGTATTCTGAAAACACTCGCAGGCCTTGGTATTCTGGCGCTGGCCGCCGGCGCAGGCGCAGGCCACGCGGCCGATTTCAAGCCGAAGCAAAAGGGCACCATTATCGTTGCCGCCCGCATCACCACGGTGGCGCCGGACGAAAGTGGTGACATCAAGACAGCGGCGGGCGTTGATTCCGGCCTGAACGTCGACGTCAACAACAGCACCGTGCCGACGCTCGGCTTCAGCTATTTCTTTACCGATCACATCGCGGTCGAAGGCATTCTTGGCACCTCGAAGCACCAGATCAAGGCCGTGGGGCCAGCTACGGATGTGAAGGTGCATGAAACCTGGGTGTTGCCGCCGGTGGTGACCCTGCAATATCACTTCAATCCGGCCGGCAAGGTCAGCCCCTATGTCGGCGCCGGCGTCAACTATATGAACTGGTACGGCGGCAAGGATCAGAACGGCTTCAAAGTGCGCCTGAAGAGCGGTTTGGGCACGGCGGTCCAGGCCGGTGTCGATGTGGCGCTGAAAGGCCCCTGGTCGTTCAATCTCGACGTCAAGAAGGTCTTCTACAACACCGATGCCCGTATCAACAACGGCGCTCTGGTCTCCAAGGTCGATCTTGATCCCATCGTGGCATCCGCCGGTATCGCCTATCGTTTCTAACCCGTTTTAAAGTCCCTCAGACTGCGGCGGCCCTGTTCGAGCAGGCCGCCGCTTTTTTATGGGTGAAGCGCGGCGATGTTACGCCGAGGCGCCCATGTTGAGAATGAAGGCCGGGCCGAGATAGATGGTCTGCTTGCCGGTATTGAGATGGACGCTCAGGCCTGAGGTCTTGGGCGCATGGTCTTCGCTGGCGGTAACTTCCAGGGCTTGCATCTGCCAGTCAGGCCCGACGCTGATCGGCTTTTCGCCAAAAGAGGCATAGGGCGGTGAACTGATCTGAAGGCGGAGCGTCAGATTGGCGGGCGTGTTGCCGTCGGTTTTGGCGCGCATCCACACGGCGACGACGATCTTGTCGCCCTTGCTGATCTTGCCGGTGATCTGGCTTTCGGCGGCCGCATCCCAGGGGTTGCCGCCGCTGCCGGGGATCTTGATTTCCAGCGCAGCCCCGCCCTGAACCTTGGTATCCTTGATGCGCTTATTGGTCTGGGCGGCGCCGTAAACAGTCCAGCCGCCGGGATCGTTGATCAGCTTCTTGGCAATATCATCGTCCTGAGCCAAAGCGGGCAGGGCCCAAAGGCTGGCAGGCGCGCATACGAGGGCGCAGGCCCCCATGAGCAGGTGGCGTCGATTCATGATAGTCTCCCTGATACTCTTTATATTCAGCGAGCTAACATGGATTATTGCGTTTTTCCATAGGCATAAAGGCCGATCAGCGTGCCGACGAAGCCGCCAGCCTTTGCTGTTGACAGATTTGTCACATCGACGTCCTTCGCCACCACGGTCGAACCGCTGCTGAAGCTTGCCGTGCCGCCCTTAATTTCCACCTTGAGCTTGACCGCGCCGGCAGGGGCGGGGATCGTCGCCACCACAACGCCATCGCGCGGATCGTTCGGACCTGAGCGGCGTGTCACCTCCAGCACCGGCTTGCCGTCGCGCATGGCCAGCCCGAAAAAGACGTAGAAGTTATCGTTTTGGACGGCCATGATACCGGCGCGATCGCCTTCGGCGGTCGGCTGATAGCTGACCGTGGTGGTGAAGGCGGCGTTGGCGTGACGCTGGCGCAGGCCGATAAAGGCCGGGTGCGAGGTCTTGTCGCCCACCGCTTCGGGCAGGGCGCGCAAGGCAACCGTCTCGGCATGGTTCACGGTCAGGAACGGCGTCTTGGGCGTGCGAACCTGCAGCCAGTCGAGCGGCGTGCGGGCGTCGTAGCTGTAGCCGAAGTGATGCGAATAGCCGGTGTAGTGCGATTCCTTGAGCTGGCCGGGCACGTCAGGCAAGGCGACTGTGCGCGGGATCGGCTGGCCGTGCGGCAGGATGATGGGCCAGCCGTCTTTCCATTCGACCGGCAGCATGAAGGTTTCGCGGCCGGTATTGTAGAGACCGCCCTCATAGGGCTGGGTGGCGAGGAAGATGGCATACCACTTGCCATCGGGCGTATCGACCAGATCGGCATGGCCCGCCGATGTGATGGGGTTGGGGCGCGCCGGATCGAGATCGCGCTGGGTCAGGATCGGATTGCCGGCATAGGGGAGGTAAGGGCCGGTGACCTTGTCGGCGCGCAGGATGACTTCGGAGTGATTGACCGAGGTGCCGCCTTCGGCCGCCATCAGATAATAGTGGCCGTCCTTCTTGTAGATGTGCGGGCCTTCGATCCATACCGGCTTTTTCGAGATATCGACGCCGCCATTGACGACGACGCGCTTCTCGCCGACCATCTGACGCGTGGCCGGATCGAACTGTTGCAGCCACAGGGCGCGGTGGCCGTCGTAGAGCGGCTGGCCTTCGGGGGCGTCGTTCCAGACGATCCAAGCCTTGCCGTCATCGTCCCAGAAGATCGACGGATCGATGCCGCCAAACGGCAGCCATACCGGATCGGACCACGGACCGGCCGGGTCCTTCGCGGTGATGACGAAATTGCCCTTGCAGTCGACGCAGGTATTGATGATGTAGAACAGGCCGTCGTGATGGCTGATCGCCGGCGCAAAGACACCGCGCGACGTGGGCAGACCGGAGAAATCGAGCATGTCCGGACGGTCGATGGCGTTGCCGATCTGCCGCCAGTGCACCAGATCACGCGAGTGGAAGACTGGGATGCCGGGATAGTAGGCAAAGGTCGAGTTGATCAGGTAATAGTCGTTATCGACGCGGGTGATCGAGGGATCGGGATAGAAGCCCGGCAGGATCGGGTTTTCATAAACCGGCGTGGCGCTTTTGTTCAGGTCATCGCGCTGGCTGTCGAGCCGTATGGCAGAAAAGACCGCCTGTCCGGCGGGCGCAGTGGCGGGCAGGGTGGCGCATCCGGACAGGCCGAGAAGAAGGGTAAGGGCTGGCAGCAGCGTTTTCATGATGTTTACCTTGCCGATGCGTTTTTGAACGCCAGTGCGATGGCCTCGCGCAGGGGTTTGGGTTTGAAATCGGCGTCGTAGGGCGTCGGGCGCAGCGGTAGCTTGTCGGCGCGCGGGGTGAAGCCCTGCAACCAGTTGTACTGATCCGGCATGCCCCAGAAGAGCACGTCCTTGGTCTGCTTGTAGCTCAGCATCTGGTCGAGATAGATGCGGCCGACCGTAGCGACGATGGCGTCGCGTTGCTCGATATCACCGGTCGGGATCGTCTGGTCGTCGACGTCGAACTCGGTGATCAGCAGATCGAGATCGAGCGCCACCGTTTCATCGAGGAACTCTTTCCACGCATTGACCTGGCCGCCGAGCAGATCATAACCGTTGCCGATATGGGACTGCACACCCAGCGCATCGATGGGCACCTTGTTGTCACGGAACCAGTGCAGTAGCTTGAGCACGCCCTTGCGGTGGTTCTCGTTGCCGGCTTCCCAGCTCATATAGTCATTATAAACGAGTTGCGTCTTCGGCATGTATTCGCGGGTGGCCTCAAAGGCAATGCGCAGGGTATCCATGCCGAGCACGCGCGAGAAGGCGTTCTCGCGCACCTCGCCGGTCTTGGGGTCGATCGTCTCATTGACGACATCCCAAGAGTTCAGGCGTTCGCCATAATGATCGGCCACCTTGGCGATATAGTCGCGCAGCAGCTTTTCGGCGGCCACCTTGGGTTTCGAGCCGAAATCATAGCTTTTCAGCCATTGCGGGGTGTATTCGTCGCGAGCCCAGAACAGATTGTGTCCGCGCATGGCGATGTGATGGGATTCGGCGAAAGCCAGCAAGTCATCGGCCGGCTTGAAGTTATATTCGGTCGGGCCGTTATTGTGGGTCACGTACAGCTTTAGCTCGTTTTCCGGTACGATGATATTGCACTCACGGATAACGAGTTCACGCACGCGCGGATCGGCCAGCATCCGCATGCCAATGGCGGTACCGAAACGCAGCCCCTTGGCGGCGGCCAAATCCTTGAGCGAGGTGGCGGTATCGGCAGCGGTGGCGGTGAGGGCGCTGCCGGCAACGGCGCTTGCAGTTACAGTGGCGGCGCCAAGACTCAGGGCCGCGCGGCGCGACAGATTTTGGCTCATGGTATTTCCCTGTTGAATTTTATTCTGTTAGCGCTAACAGTGTCATCGTTCAATTCCGCCGTCAAGCGCGGGTTGGCCGCCACGCCGACATCGGCCGGTGGCCGAGTAGAAACAGGGAAACGATACCATGAAGCTGAAGACCCCCGTCCTGACACGCCGCTTGTTCGGCGCCTCAACCCTGGCCCTGAGCGCTGTCGCCGGAACGGCCATGGCCGCCAAGGCGAAGAAAGAGACGCTGCCCTATAAGGACGCCAGCCTTACCATCGATGCCCGCGTCGCCGATCTGCTCGGCCGTATGACGCTGGAAGAAAAGGTGGCGCAGCTGCTGTGCGTCTGGCAGAAAAAGGGCGATATTCAGGACGCGACCGGCAAGTTCGATCCCGCCAAGGCCTCGAAGGTCTATCCGAACGGCCTCGGCATGGTGGCGCGCCCCTCCGACCAGCAGGGCCTGGCCACCACGACCGGCGCGGGTGATTCCGGCGCCATGGGCAACCGCAACGCCTTTAACACCGCCAGTCACGTCAACGCCATGCAGAAGTGGGCCATCGAGGAGACCCGCCTCGGCATCCCGATGATCATGCACGAAGAAGGGCTGCACGGCTATGTCGCCAAGGATGCCACCTCGTTCCCGCAGGCCATCGGTCTGGCCTCGTCGTTCGATCCCCCCATGGCCACCAAGATCTTCTCGGTGGCGGCGCGTGAAATGCGCGCCCGTGGCGCCAATTTCGCGCTGGCGCCGGTGGTTGATGTCGCCCGCGAACCGCGCTGGGGCCGTATCGAAGAAACCTATGGCGAAGATCCATATCTCTGCGGCGAGATGGGCAAGGCGGCTGTTATCGGCTTCCAGGGCGAGACCCTGCCCCTGGCCAAGGACAAGGTGTTCGCCACCCTGAAACACATGACGGGCCACGGCCAGCCGGAAAACGGCACCAATGTCGGGCCGGCCGAGGTCAGCGAGCGCACCCTGCGCGAAGACTTCTTCCCGCCGTTCGAGAAGATCGTCAAGGAAACCCAGATCCGGGCCGTCATGCCGTCGTATAACGAAATCGACGGCGTGCCGAGCCACGCCAACAAGTGGCTCCTGACTACCATCCTGCGCGATGAGTGGGGCTTCAAGGGCGTCACCGTCTCCGACTATTTCGCCATCAACGAAATGATCTCGCGCCACAAGCTGGTGCCCAATGTCACCGAGGCGGCCTTTCGCGCTTTCAAGGCTGGGGTCGATATCGAAACGCCGGACAATCAGACCTATGGCCAACTGATCGAGCTGGTGAAGGCCGGCCGTATCAGCGAGGACGAGATCAATGCGGTGGTGCACCGTATCTTGGAAATGAAGTTCCAGTCGGGCCTGTTTGAAAATCCGTATGTCGACGCCAAGAAGGCCGACGCCCTGACCGCCACGCCGGACGCCGTGGCCCTGGCGCATGAGGCCGCCACCAAGTCGGTGGTGCTGCTGAAAAACAATGGCGTACTGCCGCTTGATGCGAAAAAGGTCGGCAAGCTTTTGGTGCTCGGCACCCACGCCAAGGATACGCCGATCGGTGGTTATTCCGACGTGCCGCGCCATGTCGTCTCGATCCTCGAAGGCGTTACCGCCGAGGGCAAGAAGGCTGGGTTTGAAGTCGCCTACAGCGAAGGCGTGCGAATCACCGAGCAACGCATCTGGGGCCAGGACGCGATCAATTTCACGCCGGATTCGGTCAATGACAAGCTCATCGCCGACGCCGTGGAAGCCGCCAAATCGGCCGATACCATCCTGCTGGTTTTGGGTGATAACGAACAAACCTCGCGCGAAGCCTGGGCCGACAACCACCTCGGCGACCGCGATTCGCTCGACCTGATGGGCCGCCAGAACGATCTGGCCGCCGCCATCTTCGCGCTGAAAAAGCCGACCGTGGTCTTCCTGCTCAATGGCCGGCCTCTGTCGGTCAACCTGCTCAATGAAAAGGCCGATGCGCTGGTCGAGGGCTGGTATATGGGCCAGGAAACCGGTTGGGCCGCCGCCGACATCCTGTTCGGTCGCGCCAATCCGGGCGGCAAGCTGCCGGTCTCGATCGCCCGCGGCGTCGGCCAGCTTCCCGTCTTCTACAATCATAAGCCAACGGCCCGCCGCGGCTATCTCGATGGCGAAACCTCGCCGCTGTTCCCCTTCGGTTACGGCCTGAGCTACACCACCTTCGATATCTCGGCGCCCAAACTGGCCAAGGCCAGTATCGCCACGACGGAGACCGTCACGGTCTCGATCGACGTCGCCAATACCGGCAAGGTCAAGGGCGACGAAGTGGTGCAGCTTTATATCCGCGATGATATTTCGTCGGTCACCCGTCCGGTCAAGGAACTCAAGCGTTTCAAGCGCATCACCCTCAATCCGGGTGAGCGCCAGACGGTTAGTTTCGACATCACCCCGGCTGACCTGCAATTCTACAACATGGATATGCAGCGCGTTGTCGAACCCGGCACCTTTACGATCTCCGCAGGACCGAATAGTGTCGACCTGAAGACGGCGACTCTCACCGTCATCTAAACCGGCGGGATAGTGACATGACGGATATCAAACGGCGCCATCTGTTGAGCGGCGCTCTGGCGGGCACGGCTGCGCTTGGCCTGGCTTCGGCGGCATCGGCCCAGAACAAGGGGCAGGATACGGCGGAGGCGCAGGCGATCCAGGCGGCCTTGCAGGATTATCATGATCCCAAGACCCTGACCGTCCAGCCGGTCGGTCAGGACTGGGCCCAGATGCGCCGTTACCGTCAGGCCAATGCCGATACCGTCAACCTGCCGGAAGCGCAGCGCAAGGTCGTCATGATGGGCGATTCCATCACCGACGGCTGGCCGGGCCAGTCCGGCACCTTCTATGGCGAGAATGGCCTGATCGGGCGCGGCATCGGCGGCCAGGTGAGCGCCCAGATGCTCGTCCGTTTCATGGCTGACGTGGTGACGCTGCGCCCCAAGGCCGTGCACATCATGGGCGGCACCAATGACGTGGCGCAAAACCAGGATCCTTACGATCCGGTGGCGACCACCAACAATCTGCAGGCCATGGCCAATCTGGCCACTATCTACGGCATCAAGGTCATCATGGCCTCGGTGCCGCCGGCCGATCATTTCCCGTGGCGGCCGGAAGTCGGCAATCCGCACGAAAAGTTCGTGGCGCTCAATGCCTGGATCAAGTCGGTGTGTGCATCGCAGGGCTATACCTATGTCGACTACTGGCCGGCCCTGGCCACCGAGGCCGGTGCCTTGCGTCCGGATTTCGGCGGCGACGGCGTCCACCCGAACGCACGCGCCTATGCCACCATGGCGCCCTATACCCTGGCCGCCATCGCCGCCGCTCTGGCCTGACAGGTGGCGCTCGGATAAGTGTCAGAATTGGAAGCGGGAAGTGATAACGCGGCTCAGCGAACCTTGCTATGCTGAATCTCCACATAAACATGCCACGGCCTGACCATGATGTCCCCCAGCGACCACAATCTGAGACGCACGCTCAGTGACCTGATGCACGAGCGCAGCCTGCCCATCTACAAGACGCCGGTCGCTGTGCGCAGTTGGGTCTATCTGGTGCCGGACGACCAGCGTGAGGCCGAGACCGCCTGGATCGACAGCCTTGAGCCGGGCGAGGCCGACCGCTGGCGGCTGGCGCGAATCGGCGAAACCCACGGCAGCATCTGGGAGCGGCATGGCGAGTTCTCGACCTGGCTGCGCTTTGACAATGACATCTCCATGGATGCCGCCACCAAAACGGAGCTGGGCTTTTGCCGGATACGCACGGCGGATTTCGACTGGCTGGAAGGCGCGCCGGGCGAGGTGTTCCGCAGCGTCGAGATTTCGGTTTTGCCCTATGAGCCCAAGGAGGCGCAGCTTCAGAAGGTTATCGACCTGACGCAGGCCGTCTGCTGCGATGTGTTCGATGGCGCGGCGCGGATATGGTCGGATTTCCGCATGCATGCCAAAGAAGATAAACTTGGTGCCGGACGCATCTATGTGCAGGACAAGGGGCTGGAAAACGACGAGGCGTCGCGGCTGCTGCAAACCCTGATCGAGATCGGTCACTATCGCAAGCTGGCGCTTCTGGGCTTTCCGGTGGCGCGCAACCTGATGGGCTGGCTGAAAGACGCCGAGGCGCGGCTGGCGGTGCTGACCTCGGATATGGCCAGCCAAAGCGCGTCGCAGGAACAGATATTGGAACGTCTGATGGCGCTGTCAGCCGAGGTCGAGCAGCGCGTCAATGCAGTGCGTTTCCGGCAAGGCGCCACCGACGCCTATGCCCGCCTGACCGAAGACCGGCTGGTGAGTTTGCGCGAAACCCGCGTAGCCGGTTTTTCGACCATGCAGGAATTCATCGAGCGCCGTTTGCAGCCGGCTATGCGCACCTGCGAAGCGGCCTCGCGCCGGCTCGACGATATCTCGACGCGTATCGGCCGCGTCAGCGATCTGCTGCGGGCGCGGATATCGATTTCGCTGGAGGTACAGAATCAGGGGTTGCTCAGGAGCATGAATGTGCGCTCGAAGCTCCAGATGAAACTGTCGGCGCTGGTCGAAGGCCTGTCGGTTTTCGCCGTCAGCTATTACATCTTCAATCTGGTGAAATACATCATTGATCCGCTGTTCGACCCGCACCTGGCGCACCTGATTTATGCGCCGCTTATCCTTTTGATCGTCGGACTGGCGTGGTGGTTTATTCACCAGCGCAAGAAGTCGATCGGCCATGCGGACGCGTAGGGAAGGGTATCCACAGATTACACAGATTGCACAGATTGAAGAGGCGGCGCTTCGCGCCAGATCAGTCAGGGTATGATATTTCTAAAATTTGTGAAATTTTTGAATATGCCTGACTTACTTTAACTTGCCAAGACGCTTGGCATTGGCCATGGCGCGCGAACGGATCGGTTTGAGCGCCCGCAACGCCATGGTGGCGGTATGATCGGAGAGGGTGGCGGCGGTCAGGCCAGCGCGTTTCAGGCTGCGGCCGAGCTTTTCATTGCGCGCCATCGCCTGTGCCACGGTCCTGGCGCTTGCCAGACTGAACAGATCGGCCTGCACGGCGGTCATGTCCTTCATGATCTTCATGCCGGCCTGCACATCGTGTGTCATGGCGCGCGTGGTGACGCCTTGCAAAACCTCGGTGGCGGCGGCCAGTTTTTCCTGACCCATAAGTGTGAATTCCGCCGTGTCACGCGGACTGGGCGGCGTGCTGGCGTTCATCATACGCAGGGTTCGGTGCTGGATGACCTGCGCTGAAGCCATCATCATGCTGCTTGTCTGAAGGGCCAGATCGGTCCACAGGGCGAACGGGTTACTGAGTGTCGATGTGCGTGTCATGGCGCCAGTAAAACGCCGCATCGCATAAGAAAACGATGCGGGTTTGATAATTTTCATTACAATGCCGGCATGAGGGGACAGATGAAATCTTTGGCGGTTTTGACGCTGCTGTTTCTGCTGCCGGTACAGGTTCGGGCTGCGGCAGTTCAGGAGGGCACGAAGCCGTGGCCGCAAGCGACCGTGCCTTATCACTTTGACGCTGTATTGCTCAAAACTGCCGGTGCTTCGGGCAAGGACTGCACGGGATGGAAGCGATGGAAGTCGGCGACCGGGGCCTACAAGGCGTGTAAGGCTATGGACGCCTGGACTGCGGCGACGGGTGTACGCTTTGTCCATGACGAACGCGGACTCGACGGCCTTTATATCGTTCATGACGCCGATGCCACCAACGCCACGCTGGGGCACCTGCCTATGGTCAATCGTATTCAGATTGAGCCCCGCGCTTCCTACGGCTCGGTGCTGCATGAGTTTGGCCATGTGCTTGGGCTGATGCATGAGCACCAGAGGCCTGACCGAGATGCTTATGTCCGGCTGGAACCCTTCCTGCAAACCTATCTCAATGATTGCGGCGTGTCTCTCAGCGCGGTTTGCCGGGATGTTCGCAACGCCTTTCCCAAGGTGAAGGTGCAGATGTCATCGGACTATGATCCCTGTTCGAACATGCACTACCTTGCCAACCAAACGCCGCGTCATCGTGAGGATAAGCGCTGGAACCGTATTTTTACTCTGACTGCCAAAGGGCAGGAAGCGCTCAAGACTTGCCGCACTCAGTTCTCGAGTTTGCCGGAGCGCTGCCGCAAGGTCGGGCAGAAGTGCGACCTAAGTAAGGATGACGCGGCTATCGTGCATCGCTTTCAGCGCGTCGAAACATTCGTGCATTGACAAGCGCTGCATCATAAGGAACACATGCGGAACACGGGACGCTCACCAGAAGGCGGGTTTGTAAGCCGAAGCGGGCAGGGAAGCGCCGGCGCGGGTGAGTTGAGGGTATGGATAAGCTATACGATTGCTGCTGGGTCGAACTGGAAGGGGACATGCGTCCGCAACTGGTCATTCGCAAGCGCCTGAAACCTGCCATCTATGCGGTGGGGGAATGGCTCTATGCCGAGTGCGGCTCCCCCTTGTCGCATAATCCTGAGGCGCCGCGCATCCTGTCGATCCAGGCGCCGATGGGGCATGGACGGCGTGCAAGTCGCTAATGTCATCCTCGCAAACCGGCCCAAAAGCTAAATTGCACGTTTATTGACCTTTTCCGCACTCTGTCATGGCATATGGAGGTGGTTCTGTGGGTTTCATTACGGTTTCAGGCGCAGAGATTTTTCTGCCGATGGCGCATAGCGATAGCCCAGCGTCTGACGAGGGCGACCTGTCACTGGATGACCGCAAGATTGCCATCCTGATCGCTGAAGGCACTGAAGCGCAGGCACTGATCCATCTCGTTCGGCACATTCACGAGGCGGGCGGCCACGCTGCGATTATCGCGTCTGAACAGGGCCGCATCCGCCTTTCCGACCATTCTGCCATCATGCCTGAGGCCGAACTGGCGCACTCATCATCACAAAACTTCGACGCGGTGGCTGTGTTGCTGTCCGAAAGAGGCGCTATACGGCACCGGCAGGATATGGCCATGCTGACCTGGCTGCGCGAGAGCTTTGCTGATCGCAAACCCATCGGCTACAGCGAGCCGCTGCGACTGGTTCTGGGCATGGCGGGAATCGTCCCCGTTGAGGGCGTCGTGACGATCTCTGAGCTGCCGCAAGCGCTGTCTCTGCGATATGCCGTACTCGCTTATTAGGCACACAGATAGGTCCCAATTCGCCTTAAATGGGCATATTGGCCATAATTAATTTCGAGTAAGGCGCGATTACGTCATAAAAATCGCCGTTACGAAACATGTTGCTATTTTAAATAGAGTATTCCTGGTTCACGGAGAAAGCTTACTTAACGTAATTTTTTAACAATTGGAAATGTCGGCGCCCTTAGTATCCAGTATGCGAAAATATGTATCCAGCATCTTGGAGTATCTTATTTAAAAACGCAGTTATTGTGGAATTTTATTGTCCAAATTGTGGCCAAAAGTGTAACAAGTGCCGTTTTCTCTCTTTTTAACTTGTTAAATTTGTGACGATCACACCCTGTGATTGCTGTATTGCGACACCGGTTTGTGACATTTGAGTGACGTCGTCTGCGGGGCACAGACGGGCGTTAACGTACAGTTCGCACATAAAACAGCCTATCCCGGAGAGAAAATTGAATAAGCACACGCAACGTCGCAATCTTATGGCGACGACAACCTTTTGCACGGCTGTTTTGACAGCCATGGCCGCACCGGCGCTTTTGGCCACCGTCGCGGCTCTCATTCCCGCTCAGGCGCTGGCCCAGGACTATACCTCGGGCGCCCTGATCGGCTCGGTGTCGGATTCGGGCGGCGCGCCCGTCAGCGGCGCTACGGTCACCCTGACCTCGCAAGGTCAAGGCCAGGCACGCACTATGACCTCCAGCGCCGCCGGTTCTTTCTCGGCCACCGGTCTGCAGCCCGGCGAATATAACGTTGTCGTGGAAGCGCCCGGTTTCGACAAATATGAAACGACGGTGAGCGTCGTGATCTCGCAGGAAGTCCGCCTTGAAGCGTCCCTGCAAACCACGGGCGCCACCCAGACCGTGGTCGTTAAGGCCAAGCGCGTTCGCCAGGATTTCACCAAGACGACGACCGGCCTGACCGTCGATCTCGATACCCTGACGTCGCAGCAGCCGATCGCGCGTAACCTGACCGCGGTCACCATGCTTGCCCCGACCGTCACCATGGGCAATCCCGGCTTCGGCGAAGGCGACAACGCCGTGGCGTCGTTCGGCGGCGGTTCGGTGGCGGAAAACGCCTATTATATCGATGGTCTGAACATCACCAATCCGGACACCTATATCTCGTCCGCGCGCGTGCCGTTCGATTTTTACAAGACAGTGGAAGTCAAGACCGGTGGTTATGCCGCTGAATTTGGCCGTGCCACCGGCGGCGTCGTCAACGCCACCACCAAGTCGGGCACCAACACCTTCATGTTCGCTGTCCACGGCAATTATCAGCCGTCGAATTTCCGTAATGAGCAACTCGATACCTATGATTATCGTGGCAAGTTCAGTCAGGTTCAGGACAATTCGTTGTCGGTCGAAGCTGGCGGGCCTATCATCAAGGATCGCCTGTTCGCCTATGGCCTCTATCAATTCAACGATTATGCCTCGACCAAGGCTGGCATCAACACCGGCACCTATACCAAGACCAAGAACACCGATCCGTTCCTAGGCCTGAAGCTCGATGGTTATATCACCCCGACCCAGCACGTCTCGCTGACCTATTTCGACACCACCAACACCGACAAGGCGGATCAATACGGTTTTGATTCCGATACGGACACCATCGGCGCCTACAAGTCTTCGACGAAGGAAGAATTGGGTGGTCAGAACTGGGTGCTGAACTATGCCGGCAAGGTGACGGACTGGTTCTCGATCTCGGCCGCCGTCGGCGACATGAAGGACCGCGACAATCTGCTGCCGTCCGACCTGACCAGCTACAACGTCAAATACTACGACCTGTCGGGTACGCCGACCACGATTTCCACCACCCAGCCGAACACCGCGATCAATGTCATCGATATGGAGCGCAAGTTCTGGCGCGCCGACGGCGACGTTCGTTTCGACGCCTGGGGGCACCACCACGTCCGCTTCGGCATCGATCACGAAAAGAACTCGGAAAACAAGACGACCGACCTGACCGGTGGTTCGCCGGTGCAGTATCGTTTCCGCGAATATGATAATACCGATGACAATATCGATAATGTCGATGAAGTCCTGCTGAACGTCATCTATGAGCACATGGGCGGCCATGTATCGTCCGAAGCTCAGGCGATCTATATCCAGGATTCTTGGGATGTGACCAAGAACCTGAACCTGCAATTTGGTCTGCGCAGCGATAATTTCAAGCAGTTCAACCTGTCCGGTGAGCAGTATATGGACCTGAAGGACAATGTCGCGCCGCGCCTCGGCTTTGCCTGGGATCCAACCGGCGAGGGGCAATGGAAGGTCTTCGGTTCGTATGGTCAGAATTTCATTCCGCCTGCTATGAACATGGGCTTCCGCGGCAAGGACACCTATTTCCAGCAGTACTTCAACGCGCCGACAGGTGGTTGGGTGCTTGATCCGGTAACTGGTCTGCCGCAATCGGTCGGCACGCCGAACAGCAAACTGAGCACGCTTTGCCCGACATCGTCCCTTAGCGGCGCGCCAGGCTTCTCTGGTGTGGATGTTGCCGGTAATTACTGCACCGTCTATGGCAATGGTGAGCAGGAAGGCGCTAATTCGAAGACGGCGGAAGGCCTGAAAGCCACGCATGTTGATGAAGTCATCCTGGGCACCACCTATCGCGTCAACGATCTGTGGACGGTCGGTGTCACCGGCACCATGCGCTCGACCAAGAACGTTTCGGAAGATTCGGACTTCACCGATGCGATCATCGGCTACCTGGGCAACGCTACCGATCTGACGGCTACCCAGCGCGCCGATGCGATCGCCATGTATACCGGCACCTCCAACTATTACGTGTGGAACGTTGGTGATCACAGCGCCACTGTACGTCTTAAGAAGGTCCTCACAGGCGAGACGGAGCAGCGTGTCATCACCCTGTCGGCTGACCAACTGGGCCACTTCCACGACGCCAAGCGTGAATACCAGGCCCTGACCTTCGACTTCAAGCGCGCCTTCGATGGCAAGTGGGGTCTCCAAGGTTCCTACACCTGGTCGCGCCTGTCGGGTAACTACTCCGGCACCGTCTCCGAATACGGCAACACCGTTCAGCAAGACGCTGGCGCCACCTTCGCGTGGGATTCGCCGGGTATGGAAAACTACTCCGGCGGTCTGCTGGCGGGTGACCGCACCCATACCTTCAAACTATGGGGTTCTTACCAACTCACGCCGTCCTTCCTGGTAGGTGCGAACGTGATCCTCCAGTCGCCAGAGCGTTTCTCTTGCCTCGGCTTTAATGCTGATGACGCTTACGCCGCCGGTTATGAAGCCGTATCGCACTACTGCGGCGGTCTTCCAGCGCCGCAAGGCAAAGGGCTGAAGTCGGACTGGACGAAGAATATCGATGTCTCGATGCGCTATACCGTGCCTCAGAAGTATGCGCTCGGTGGAAACCTCGTTCTGCGGGCCGATATCTTCAATCTGTTCGATCAGCACTCGGTCGTAACGCGTTACGTCACCTATGACTCCGGCTACGATCCCGATACGAACACATACTTCAAAGATGATAACTACGGCACGCCGACCTTCTACAACACGCCGCGTTACGTCCGCGTCGGTTTCGACCTGAGCTACTAGAGCGCTTTCCGAAAAGTGTGACGCATTTTTCGGATAAAAAAGCGCGTCAAAACAAAAAATTAGAGCGCCGATCTGATCCAATCAGATCGGGACACGCTCTAAGACGGCTTTGTCCGGCAGGGCTTCCTTCTCCGGGTTGCCGCAGGTCGGACGAAAAGCGGGAAGGTGTTGGCGCACCTTCCCAAGAGAGCACCCTCCGGTTTGCGCCGGAGGGTGCTTTTTTATGTCGGGGAGATAAGCTGCCGGATGGAGCAAAGCCGTACGCGCAAGGCTTTGGCATTCTCCTCAGTCGGCTCTGTCTCGACCGGGAAAGCCTCATCCAGATCGCCATGGTCGAGCACCGTCTCCACCCAGCCATCCACCAGATCGCAGTAGAGGGCGAGCGCCTCAAGCGGTGTCGGCGCCTCATCGGTAACGAAATAGGCCGGCGGCAGATCGCCGCTCACCACCCACAGCGCGTCATCGACACCGCCGGCCGGCTCGGCGAAACGGACCAGAAAGAGGCCGATAACCCCGCCACTACCATAGGCCAGAAGCACCTGACGCAGGGGCGGGCACGTAACCGGGGCAAATTGGCGTGCAAGGGGGCTTGGCAGGGACTCGCGGTTATGATTCAAACTGGAGATGGCTCCATCGACTGAATCGAATGACGATTTTTCCCTGGCGGGTTTGCGCAGTGTTGTTGCGACACTTTTGGGGCAGGTTGAGCGACTCCAGACGGAGGTAGGTTCGCAAGCGAAGGTCATTGAAGAACAATCTCGTACCCTTGAAGATTTGAAACTGGCGGTGACGGTTCGCGACGCCAAGATTGCTGAAC
>NZ_AQWM01000037.1 GCF_000376105.1 Asticcacaulis benevestitus DSM 16100 = ATCC BAA-896 | reverse complement strand
TCGTCATTCGATTCAGTCGATGGAGCCATCTCCAGTTTGAATCATAACCGCGAGTCCCTGCCAAGCCCCCTTGCACGCCAATTTGCCCCGGTTACGGTCTTGCGCGTTTTGACGCGTCTTAACGCACACTACCTGGATGGCCGCAGCAGGTTTGGCTTAATATAAACGGCTTCAATACTTTAAGTGTGCCCGCGGCGTTTCGCAAGTCTATTCGTTACTTGACAAAAACTGCTCCAATTCCTCCTCATCTGGAACCAGTTGCATGATGAAGGCCGCAAGATCGGATTTCGACATTCGCAGCAATTTCTTTTCGAGGGGAGAGACCTGTTCCTTGCGCGCTAGGAACGAAGCACTCGGGCTATAGTTTTGCGCCATGATGGCCAGGGCTGTCGCCGCAATGTGCTTGCATGGGCCAAACTCGTCGACCGCTGGGCGGGTGCAGCCGCCGGACAGTTATTTACCTTTGAGCCGTAACGTCACATTGTAAATGCGCGTCCCAGCACATTTGGCGTTCACCTGGTCGGCTGTCACCTTGGTCAACTGCAACTGCCCGCCGGCAAGGTAGGCGCGACCACGGTCGATGTAGCGGTCGTCTACCAGGTCTCTGATCTGCTCCAGCGTTAGTTTCATAGAAGGCGCGTTCCGATGTTGCAACCGAGGTTTCTGTAACCGGACTCGCGCTTCCGGGCCATTCTCCACAACACCAACTCGTTGCCGTCTCGATAGTCATAGATGCGAACGTTGGTCTTTCCGGCGTATATCCTCGATCGACATTGCTATCAAACCCCGTGGCTCTTTGGCCAGCTCTTTGCCCAGAACACCGATAACGGCAGGGCAAAAAGTCGGTCACCGAGACTGAGCGGTTGAGATCCCAGGTACATAATAATACCAGTCGTTTTCCAGCTTTTGCCGGGCCCCTCGGACATGAACCACTTCAGGTTTTTAAGGTCCGCTGGCGTTATCGTGGTAGATGCCTTGATCTCAAAAGCGACGAGTTCTCGTCCTGTTTCAAGCAGGATATCCACTTCGCGGCCAGCGTCGCCACGCCAGTGCCATGGCCGCCATTCGGAATCCGCGTAAGGAAGGTTCTTGATCAATTCGCTGAAGACCCAAGTTTCCAGGAGGCCGCCCAGCGCCGCCGGATGGGCGTCGGCGGCGAAGCTATCGGCGCCCAGGTTGCGTAGGGCGGAGGCAATGCCTGTGTCCAGTATATGGATTTTGGGATGGCGGATATCGCGGCGTACTTCCCCAGACGCCCAGGCTCCAAGGCGTTTGACCAGGGACAGTCTCTCAAGGACATCGCAATATTGCTCGGCGGTTTGGCGCTGGATGCCGACATTCGAGCCGAGCTCTTGCATGTTCAGCTCATTTGCTGTCCGTGCGGCTAATTGATCGATCGTGCGGCGCAGGGCATCTGTTTTGCGGACTTTCAGAATATCGGCGACGTCGCGATCGACGATACTGTCAATATAGGCGCGGTACCGGCGCTGCCGGGCGCGCTCGTCGAGCGGGCGGATTTCAGGATAGCCGCCCATTGTTATGAGGTCGATTGCCTCGCTACGCGTGAATTCAGGCAGGTTGGGCAAGGCGGCTAGGTCGGCGGAATGTTGCGCCCAGTCCAGAAGAGCGGTCGGGGGCGCCCGGTAGATTTCCGCGGCCGACAACGGGTGTAGTACGAGCGTCTGGACGCGTCCGGCGAGCGAATCCATGACCTCGGCGCTCGAAAATATATTCGATGAGCCCGTTAGCAGCACTTGGCCCATGCGACGATGCAGATCGACATGGGCTTTGGTCGCCAGGGCGAGGCGTTTTGACCGTTGTGCCTCATCGATGATGAGGGGTGCATTGCCTTCGGCCATGAGGGCTTCAAGTTGGCCGGCCGGATCATTCTCGAATGCGGTAAGGGTCGCTTCGTGATCGAGGGTTACGAAGCGGCCACGTCCATAGAGTTCCCGCACGAGTGTAGTCTTGCCGGCTTGGCGCGGGCCAATGACATTGACGACGCGGGCTGATTGCAAAGCCTCTGTCAGCATCGATGTCATGTGCCGGGGGAAAAGATCGTTGTCCATCATCTCATGAGGGCTTATTGAAACGTGCGATTTGTATATTACATACTCTGCGGAATGTACATTAGAGAATGTGCGAAACTATCATTTGGGATGGCTTCCGCGTTTGAAAATAGTTCTTTGCGGGCTCGCGGACAATACCAAAACGCCCCGCGACTAAGGCGCTCCGTCAAAGCCATATCTGGCGATGTAATGGAAGGTCCGGATGGGGTTTCGAGCCAAACCTTGTTGATGGTCTGGGCTGCCAGGCCCGGTTTGTCCTTGGGCAAGAAGCGGCCGTAGTGTCGGGCAACAGTCCCGGCGGTGTGCTGGATAACGTATCCGGCGTGCTCGTAGGAGCCGGTTGCCTTGAGAATATGCGTGGCCAGGACATCACGGACACAGTGTGGTCCATGGGGTAGCAAACCGGCAATGGCGCCTTGGCCAGTATACGGAGTGAAGACACCGTGTCGAACGATGGTCCGGCGCCACAGATCGTAGAAGGGTTTTGTCCAGCGTGACGTCCGTCTTCGGACCACGCGCCGTTGCCACCCCCACCGTACCCGGATCTGCAGCGCGACCGATCAATATCGGCCGATGCTTGCCGATCCATCCGCTAATAAGCGCGTAGAGCCCGCCAATATCTGGCAGCTCAACGCGGAACGGTCGGCCCTCAAAAAACGATGAGCCGGCGTTTTTGAAGGCTGCAGCAGGGATCAGCATCTCCCAGGCCGTGCCGGTCCAGCACAGCTCGCCGCGGCGCAGGACTTCCAGCTTGCGCTCAGGCGTCGCCCGCCGCCCGCGCGGGCACAACAACAGTTCACTGGGTTCTTTTGGCGTAAACCCAGATGCAGACCAAGCCGTAGCATCAGCAAGGCGCGCGTGGCTTCGGCGGCCTCAATCGGATGCGCTTTGGAATCGGCGAGACGGTATTCGATCTCTTCGCAGATTTTGCGGTAGTCTCCGCTGGGGCTGTCGGCTTCGAGAACGGGAAGGATGGGCTCGAACGGATCGCGGTGCACGCGGGCAACGCGCCGAATATCCAAGGCACGGCCGCGCGCATACCATTGCAAATCATTGGCCTGTCGCAATCCTCGCTTCTTTCCGTTCCCAGACATTGATGAGTAAAATTGCAAACGAACTTGCGGAGTTGAGGGCCTGGTCTATGTTACCTGCGCGCGCTGGTAAACGAGGCGCTGGCGGGTTGGAAGGCGGTGGTGAGCTCCGTTGGGTTGCAGTCAGGCGGCATGGGTGCCATCGCGGCACCCGGTATGGTAAGGGCAAGGCCCGCCATCACAACGAAACGGTATAGGTTGTTTGCCATAATTCCCCACATCGCCCGTGGCGAGGATGGCGGATTTACCTGAAAAGGCCCATACCCGGTTAAAGCGAGCGGCGGCTTCTAAAGCGAAGGCCAGAAAACGGCCAATTCAGTCCGGGGTCGTATCCTTGTTGGCGGCATCTGCCCGTGTCAGGAAATTTGTCAGAACATTGTGGGCCTGGTCGACGGCCTTTGGATCATTGACCTTGCCGCGGGCCAGGATGACGCTTTCCTGGTTGGCGGACGTGAGGCGTTTGAAGCCGGCATCGTCGGGATGGGGCGCGCTGTTGACGCAGGTTTGCTTTAGCTCCGGGTTTTCGGTGGACACACATTCGATCAGGGTGCGAACGGCCTCGTCCTGCTTGCCGGTGGCGAAGCGCACTGAGACATAGGCCGGTAGAAACGGCTTCTTGTCACCGAACTTGGCAACGGCTTCGTTCGCCTGCTTTTCCGCCTCTGCCCACCGTCGCATGGTCAGCAGCAGATCTACGTGATCCTGGAACGCCTCAACCGACTGCCCCGGAAGTAGATGTGCCGCTCTGAATTTGGCGTCGGCTTCAACATATTTGTTCTCGCGTTTGAGAATGCGTGCCCGTTCGTTCAACACCATCGGCGTATTGCGGAAAGTGCTAGCTTCCGCCTTGGCGATGTATTTTTTGGCCTCAGCCATATTGTTGGCGTTTCGCGCCGCAGACGCCGCATCGACCGCAGCCACGACAGCCGAGGCGTCTGCAAACTCTACGGATTTTTGCAGAGTGGCAAGCCAGGGCGTGACCGGTGAAACGGCGTCACCGTCCCCGTAGGCGGCACTGGCATATACGTCCAGGCCGTCCATGCGCTCTTTGGGCAATCTGTGGGTGCGGGTGAGTACGCCTTTGAGAGACGTGGTTACGCGCTCGCGCGCATTGCGGTTAAAGCTTGCCCAGGTTTTGTCAGTCTCGGTTTTCAGCGTCGCTTCATTGAGCTTGCCTTCGACCACCAGAGCAGTGGTTGCCTTTGCTTGTTCGTCGGTCACCACATTGATGGTGGTTTCCAGATCGGTTTTGATCTTTTCGGTCAGGCTTTTTTGTTGTCCTTCGGACCGGGCGATGTTCTGAAACGCAACGCCGCTGGTGCCGGCGACATTGTAGCCGGCCCTCGTGGCCAGATCGTACCCAAGCGTGTCGGCCTCGTCTTCCTGACTGCGTTTCCAGACCGGCGTGACCAGGACATCGAGGACGAGCCGGAGTTGTTGGCTGCGATCGGCGGCTTCAAGCCGGGCGTCGGCAATCGCGGCCTGGTCCTTGATGACAAATTGGTTGCTGATCTCGTTCCAGCGCGCCTGCGAGAGCTTGGTGCCGTAATAGTAGCCGTCCGACAGCGTACTGATCAGGGCGTTCTGAGCCTGCAGACTGTCGTTGCGATTGAGGTGGCCTAACGCAACATGGGCGTATTCGTGCGCCAGAATGAAGGCGATCTCGCTTTCGCTTTTGCCCTGAACGAGCAGACCGAGGTGCACCTTGATAGAGTTGTCGGGCAGGGCTTCGGCCTGATAGACGTTCGTGCCGACAATTCGCACCTTGACCTTTTCAGGCTTGGTGCCTGGCCACTGGGCCGCAATGGCATCGACGATCGTCTGAAGTTGGGCGGTCAAAACGGGCAAGTCGAGCTGGCGATCTTGAAATTCACCCCGGCTGGTCGCGCTGAAGGTATTGCGCGTGGTGGGGTCCTTCAGCGCCCCGGGGTCGATTTTCCGGGTTGAGACCTGACACGCATATTTGCCGTTGCTGCCATTGATCGTGTATTTGCCGGCAACCTTCTTAATCCCTTTGACCGCGGCAATGCTGACGTTCTTCAGCGAGCCCACGAACCCGGTTTTCTGGGTCTGACACCCATAGTCTGACCATGACGCAGGCGGCCGGACGGGGGCGGGGACGACCGCAGGCGCGGCCGCAACCGTGTTGACGGGTGCCTTCTTCGGGGCCGTCAGCGCGGTTGCGGGCAATATAAGTCCGGCGAGTATCAGGGACGGAAGAAGAGGCAAAAAGACATGTGCGCGCATGAAGGTCAATCCGCCTTCAGGACGCAACCTATGCGGCCTTCGCCCGACCCGGCGTTCTCAGCCCCGTTCGAGCGACCGGGCGGAATCCATGCCAAAACCGTCGTTTCCGGGCAGACAATGCCGGGGATTTCAACCTGCCCCTCCATGACGTAGACGCGCTTTCCCTCCAGAACGAAAGCCACCATATTCAGTTCTGGCTTCGCGTCCACGATCTGTACCGGCGGCTTCGGCAACAGGCTGGATTTACGCCGTTCGAGAAACTTTCCATTCGCGTCGTAGAGTTTGGTTTCCACCATGGTGAACCCTGCGATATGGGGCGGCGTATCGGCGGCGTGGGCGTGCGCGGCCACCGCCCCCAGTGAGAACATGGCGGCGAGGAACAGGAAATGGGCATTCATTGTTTCGGCTCCTTGGCTTGGGGTGAGGGGGGGGGAGGGGGGAGGGCTTCGGCCCGCGAGGCGCGCACATCGCTCTCTATATCGAGCCAATTGCGCAGGCGGCGTAAATTTGACGCGAGATGGCTGCCGAGCTGTCCCCGGTCGAGAAGGCGCAGGATGTCCTCGCCCACGGGCTGCTGGCGTTGCAGCAACCCTAAGGTTAGCGCCGTGGCGCCGACGCCGAGCCAGTTGATGGGCTCCTCACGCAGCCCCCAGATGCCGATGGCCACGACGGCAACAATCAGAAGCGCACTGATGCCGAGGAGAACGCCATAGAGCCGCAGGGCCGCCGCCAGCGGCGTGTCACCGTCCGGCGACGCCTGATCCAGGCGGTGGCGTCGCAGAGCGCCCCAGTGGCCCAGGAGCAGAAGACAGAACAGGAGGCCGGTTTCCAGGATTTTGCCGCCGTCGAAAACGGGCGCTGCGACCTTGCGGTAGTGTTTGCCATATTCAATGAGGTTGTCGAGCGCCATCGCGTGGATAAACGCGCCCGGGACGGCCCCTTTGAGGGGGCTGTCGTGCAGGTCGGACCCGCGCGTAAAATTGGGGCCGATGATAACAAGCTTATCCTTAAGCAGGGCCTTCGCTTGGTCTGGCGTGAGCAGGTTCAGCGCATGGTAGGGGTAGGTGCGACTATAGTAACAGTCGGGCGCTGATGGATCGATATTGAGCAGGGCCCGGACGCCGCGATCGATATATCCAGTCATCGGCAACCCGGTTTCGGGCACGGTACACGCAAAGCGATTGTTGTAGCGCCAGTTCAGGTCGGATTGGCCCGGTGCCGGGCGGGCGCCCCAAACAATACTGAGGGGGCGGGAAAAGGCTTGTGGCCAGGTCGCGGGTGTCACTCCGGTCTTCAGGTCTTGCGCGCTGGCGCCGGCGACAGCCTTAAAGGGACCGCAAGTCGAACCGGGCGCTAGGCAATAGGCCGCATACAGGGCCGCCGCCGGACTCAGGTCCGACAGGCCTGGTGACCGTGGATCGCCCGTCAAGGCCGGCATAGGATAGGCGTCTTTATCGAATGTGACGTCCGCGACAACGGTGCGCTCGGCGAGCCTGGCCTGGAACCCGGTCGTTCTGGGGGACATGTCTTTTGCCGGCCGGCCCACCATGACCGGCATGCCGCCGCTCTTGATGATGCAGGCGAGTTTGGCGAAGTCGCTGGCGCTACAGGCTGGTAACGAGCCCCATTGGTTGAAATTTGTGCTGATCTCTATTTCATGCAGTAAGGCCCAGTGACCGCAAGCTGCGGCGTGTTCGTTGCGGTAGGGGGCACCTTCGGCAAGAAAAGCCGAACAGGCCGACTGAGACTTCTGGGAGAGATCGCGCAGGTCACCAAAGAACGTAAAGTCGAGGAAGATCGAGCGCGGCTTATTGGAAAGCCCATCCTTCCCGTTGCCCGCGGCGTCCCGTATCCGCGCAATGATGTTGGCGTAATCGATATAGGACGGCGGCCAATCCTGAAGGTCCATGTCTTTTTTGAGGTTGACGACATTTGTGTCGTCGATCGTAATGACCGAAACGAGCGCCTGGCCGCGCCCACTGTGTCCATAGGCGGGCGCCATAATACGCTGCGTGACCGTATCGCTGACGGCGTCGGAGGCGCTGTCGAGGCTGAACAGATCCAGCTTCGATAGGGCAAAAGCCGACAAGGCAGTCAAAAGGCTCACAATTAAGATACGTAGATACACCCCCAGCTCCCCCGGGCGTTGCCGCGTCCATTTAATGGTAAAAGATCGATACGCCCCTGAAAACGCCATTAAATATAATGGCGATATTTAATGCGTAAGGCAGTTTCTGCACGGATGCAACCCAGGGGGTTAACTATTTTTCGTTGTGTTTTGATGAAGGTGCGCGCTTAAACTGTCCGTCTGGGCGGAGGGCGTCATCCTTAAGACCAGCATATTGAACATGTGATTGGCATGTCGATTGACCTTACCGGCCATCTCGCCCTGAACCTAACAGTATGCGGAAAAAGGGCGTTTGCTGCGAGAGTATTGCCGTGATTCCATGCCTTAGTGATTGGTTGGCAGGAGCATGACATGCGCGGCAGTGATATCCAGACGGCGGGTCTGTTTTCTTATGTGAGCTGCGAAGCACGCGTTCCGCCAAGCCACCCTCTGCGGTCCATCCGCGCGATTGTCGAGGAGGCGTTGGAAGTTCTGTCCCCGGATTTCGAGGCGATGTATTCAGCCATCGGCTGCCCATCGATCCCGCCGGAGAAGCTGCTGCGGGTCCTGTTGTTGCAGACCTTCTACACGATCCGCTCGGAGCGCTAGCTCATGGAGCAGATGGACTACAATTTGCTGTTCCGATGGTTCGTCGGCTTGTCGATGGACGCGCCGATCTGGGACGTCACGGTATTCACCAGGAACCGTGATCGGCTCTTGGCTGCCGACATCGCCGCCAAGTTCCTGGCCGCCTTGCTGAGCCAGCCGCGAGTTAAGGCTCTCTTGTCGGACGAGCACTTCTCGGTCGACGGCACCTCGATCGAAGCCTGGGCTAGCATGAAAAGCTTCAAGCCCAAGGACGAGACCGATGGTGGCGACGCTGACGGCAGCGGCTCTGGCGCTGAAGCGAAGCGGCCGCCAAAGTCCACCGCACTCAACCCCGAGCGCGATTTCCACGGCGAGAAGCGGAGCAACGCAACTCACGCGTCGACCACCGACCCGGATGCCAGGCTTTACTAGAAGGCCCGTGGCTAGGCGGCCAAGCTTTGCTTTGGCCTAGTCAGCAAGGACAGACTCCTAATTGGCGGGATTAGGATTTTCCTTGAGCCGCTGTCAATCGAGCCATCAAATCCGTCGGAGATAGATCGTATCCCGTCACACTCTTTCCAGACCAGTTGACACCGCAATTGAGGCCATCGTTTTTCAAGCCAGGTATCCACCGTTCGATGAACGTCGACAATGGAATCGCCTGCGGCTTGAAATCGCTATATGCCGGGACTGTTTTGATGATCGACATGGCCCGCTTTTCCGACGACCAAAACGGAATAGCCGTTTCCCCGGAGGCATTCGTGGAGGTAGGAAAACCGTCCCTGTCTCTGACGCCCCAGACTTGTGCGCTGTTCAGCACTTCTGAAACGAAGGCATTGGCATTGATCGCTGAAATGCTCATCCTTTGAGAAGAAGGCAAATTCAAAATTGTGCAAGTAGGCGAAGGTGTCGATATCCGAACTAGCTATGCGGGCCAAGCCTGACACTCTAGACCAGCGCATAACAGGTGCCTTAAAGGCCATATCGCTTTCCGCTATCAGGCAGGAAAAGCTGGGGCATGTGGTAAGTCCGGTTAGGGCGCACAGGCGACCATGTAACGCAGCGAACTCTATCCGAGCCAGGTGCTAATCTCCGAACTCGTCCTTAAGCTGGGCGATCTGGTGCATGCGCTGGTGGAGGATTGTCACAATACCTATATCGCCACTCGATAGGCGACGCCAATAGACGAAATGGCTTTGGTATCGGAAGAAATACCCATTGACGCCAAATTCTGCCGGTACTGGCCTTGAGCTCGCGCCTTGCATCTCGATCCACAAACCAGTGATGTATTTTTCTGCTTGGTCGTCGCCCCAGGTGTCCCTGGTATAGCGGTAAATTTCATCAAGACGAAAGGATGCAGCCTCTTGGATAAGAACGCCCACGACTAAGGCCGGTTCCGAGCAATTACGTCATCGGCAGACAGAGGCTTGTAGGAGGCTTCAGGTGTGGCAAAGGCGTGCGTCAACTCGGCCTTCAGCTTTTGAAAGGCAATCTCGTCGGCTTGAGCCTTGTCCCTTCGGATCAGGTCGCGAATATACTCACTGACGTTTTCGTAAGTGCCACTGTTGCCTACATTTTGAGCAACAAAATCACTAAGGACGCCGCTTACACGAACGGTCAGGGTGGTCATCTGAGACATTTAAAACCTCGCTTCCGTATTCAAGATAATTAAAAATGAATACAAAGGCAATAATTGCAAACAGGGAATCTTCCGGGGCGCCGATCAGATGTGAAGTTAAAGTTCAACATAGCGACCTTTTGCAGTGATTTCCGCATCGGGCCGCTTGGTGGTCCATTGCGAGCATGTCTCAATGAAGGAGCTAAGTTAAAATCAGCCCCGGGCCCAAATTATTGCGATCTCGGAAACAACCCGGTGCCAGCCGTTTCAAACTGATCTTTGACTATGGCGCGCGTTTTTTTATATTTCGCGATGTAACTTTGTGCATCGGCGCATTGAACTGGTAAGGGCGCATAACCCAATGATGAAGCCTTCTCACAATTGGCTTTGAAGGAATTTACAACAGCTTCAAGCTCATCATATGAGTTCCGAACTTCGCTGACAGTAGCGTCATAGTCACTTGCTAAAGACTGCATATCGCCCACTTCGCTCTGAATGTCGCCTTCGATGGAAATCTTATCATCCGGCGAGGCAATCAACCTTTTTGCCCGCAATTTTTTGAGGTTTCCAGCTATGGCATCGTGGCGCTTTTGGGTTCTTTCTAATACCGCCTGTACATTCTGATGAAGTCGTTCAAAAACTTGCGGTAGCTTGGTTTCGAGTTCGTCCCCATCGTCCGCCAAATTTTTCAAGAAGGCTTGCTTGTCAGCTTCGTTCTTGGCCCGATCCTTGGTCGCCACAATGCCTTTGGCGGCGGCAGAGAGGCTGTTCTTTTGACGAGTGAACTTCTCAAGGGTCGTGCGCTTCAACACCGCTTGACCGCCATCACCAACGATGGTTAGCGCATTGCCTGAAATCGTGCCGCTGAACGACGGCCCCATGCCGAAAAGAACGTTGGTTTTTAGACTTAGTTGCATGCCGTCTGCGGAGCCCTCTAACGGAAATGACTCATCCTTGATACTTCCATCCGCCAGTATGGCAACCGTTTCGCTACGGCCCGTCAACTTGCCATCATCTGTCTTTACGATCTGGACGAACAAAAGTTGATTGTCAGATTCTCGAACGTAAACGCCCGATATTTTGCCAGAGTTAGAACAGGCAACTAGACCAAGCGCTAAAACTAATCCCAGGATCATCTTCATTTTCGCCCCCAAGCGGTATGCACATTCCTACTCTGGTTTTTCTTCTTTGGGTAGCACGCCGGTAATTCGCAGCTAAGTTGAGATGCCCTGAGCGCAGACCATGTTCGGGTAGTCCCACGTCGCCCCCATTCTTTGATTCAGGGAGTTGGAGTAAATCGCCGATTTAAGGTCCGCTTCTTTCGGGGCTGACATCTATTTGGGCGCACAGGCGAAGACGGTTCCTGCCCAGCAGACTATTTGGCGTGCCTTCTTTCGCTGCGGCTGGAAGTAGAGTCTTCGATTTTATTCCAGCGCCTTCAGCCGCTCCAGGGCATTTTCGTTGGCCGGATTATGTCCCAGTGACAGGCGGTAATTGCTAGTCGCCTGTGCTTTATCGCCCGCGACCTCATAGGCCCAGGCCAGACTGTCATAGACATTACCGGACGTCGGATAGACTTCGACATTACGGCGGTACAGCTTGATTGCCTCATCAGTTCGCCCCTTCGCCAGCAGAATCCGGCCGGCCTCGTTGAGATCGGATTCCTGCGCGGTAGATCTGACCGCTTCAAAGTGGCTAAGCGCCATATTGGCACCGTTTGTGATGGCGACCAGCCATACCGCCCGTGCAGGTCCGCCGAAATCGTGCGTCCAGCCGCTGAGCGTGCCGATGCGGTGGCTTAGCAGTTCCATCAGTCCCCAGCCGCCGTCGGCATTCGTCATCACGGTGATGCCGTTGCCGGTGACGCTGTTCATGATGAGCAACGAGCGGAACCCTGCATTGCCGCCATTATGCGTGAACACACCTGGATTTTTGGGGTCGCTGAAAAAGCCAAGCATATCGCCATTCGGCACTTTCTGAAACATCTGCTCCATCATTGTGACGTCCAGGACCACATCGGCCTGGCCCAGTCGTGCCCTTGCCGTTTGTATGGCGAAGCGCGCCAGATCCGTTGGAGTGGTCCACAAACCGGCGGCCGCCATTTCAGGATAGATATGGGAACGACCCGGCACTATAGTGCCATCAAACAACGTACCTGCTGTTGTCCGCAAGGCGATGCCGTCGGGCAAGGGTTGGGCGAAGGTGGAATCGCGCATGCCCATTGGCTGTAAAACGGTGTCGCGCATCAGGTTCTCGAACGCCTTGCCTGTGACGTCGCTCATCATCAGCTGTTCAACCGTGATGCCACCTCCCGAATATTCCTGACGGCTTCCGGGCTCGAACACCACACGTACCGGCGCCGTATTGGCAGGTGGGCTACCGTCGAGAATCTGCTGCACCGTCGGACGTTGAGCACCGATCGCATAGCCAGGAAAGCCGTGGACGCTAAGTCCGGCAGTATGCGACATCAGCCGGCGCAGCGTGACCTTTTCCTTCGCGGTAAACTCATTGTCCGGCACTTGCCAAGACTTCAGGCGGTCATTGACGTTATTGTCGAGGTCGAGCTTGCCGCGCCTTACCAGGGCCAATGCCCCCGTTGCTGTCACGGGTTTCGAAACGGATGCGGCTTGGAACAGGCTGCGGGTCGTAACCTTCGTCAGCTCTCCCACGGCCGTTACGCCATAAGCCCTGGCGACGGCGATTTCAAAGCGCGAAATGGCGGCAAAGCTGATGGCGGGGATGCCCGACGATGCCATAGCCTCCGCTAGGCTGTAGCGCAGGACACTGCCGTCGCTGAGTGGCAGCTCTGCCAGAGTGGCTTCCATGGCGGATGTGGGATCAGCGTGAGCGATTGACGGCGATGCAATTGCAACAGAAGCCAATGTCACAAAGGTGCGCCGGGAAATCAAGGTCATGTCTACCTCCACTGAATACGAAAAGCTTCGTATGTGCGGCGCCGTTTGTCAAGTTACCAACTTGTCATGCGGTTTAGGCCCAAGGCTGCTCTTTGCAGAAGTCAATTTCAGCATATTAAAAAGATCTCGCCCGATGGTCGCTGCGTGCGCTTTTCTGCCGCCGGAGGCGAGCGATTTACTCGCCATCTTTCGAAGCTTCAGAATCGTCGCGCTCGCTTTCAACAGCCTCGATGCTATGGCGCGCTGGTGGGTCCATAACTATGCCCACGCCAAGCAGAACCGACGCAAAGGCTATACCTCCCTTGACGGAACGGCCAATAGAGCGGCCAAACATAGCAGGAAGAACGGCTATTACAGTGAAAAGAGATACAAAGACGAGTGTCTGCATAGCATAAACTTAAGCGCTGAGACCGTAGCCGCAACCTTCGACGCTGTGTTGACGCCTCTTTGTAACAGTAAGGCTGCAGCGCAAGAAGTTTCCACGCCCAACCGTTGCGGACGGGGTAACCTAATGTCCGATAAGGCGCGAAAGCGACTGCTGCATCAGCCTATGCCGCACAATGCGGGCTGGCATATTCGTCACCGGTATGCCTATTTGACCTTCGGGGGAAATGATGAAACGTCGATCTGGCGGGCGTGCGAGGATATGGCTAAGCGGGGTAATTATCTTTGTCGCTGCCTTAGCTGTCTTTTGAGCGGCGCCGCTGCTGCGGAATGGGTGCTTTCCAGCCGACACCAAGCATCCTGACGACTTCCTACTCGATGCCTAGTCGTTCGTGTTCTAGCGTTCGTAGGATAATCGGTCCATTTGCCTTATTCTCTGTTCAGAGAATATTCGATATAAAGAGAATATGTATTAAAAAGGCAATATTCGTTGCACAGGAAATGTAAGCCAGAGGAACTGGCTGCGGGGTTCAAAGGATCGTGTAAGCATGTGGAACAATAAGGCGTAACCAGAGGCGCTAAACGGTAGGTCGCCTGGCTCATCAAGGGTCACCATGTCGAGCTTCAGGAGCCGGTCAGCGATCTACCCGACCTTGCCTTGTTTTTTTCCTGTTCGAGCAGATTTTAAAAGCATAGCTGGGCGGAAACAGACCGGTTATTCTGAGTACAACTAACTCCCGGCCATCCAACCACCGCCGCGGGCGACAAACAGATCGCGTTCACGGATGTCCAGGTTCAGGGACATTACTTCGGCGAAGTGCATGAGGTTATTGCCAATCGAGTCGTCGAAACCTTTCATGCCTTGTGTACCTAACTCTTTGGCAAGTTGGTCAAGCTGGTTGAATGCGGGTTTCACCTCGGTTTCGAGGAAACGCCTGTAACGGCTCCCTTCGATGTCGAAGGTGGCAAAGAAGGCAGCGATATCATCAGAGGTAATTTCCTCCAGTCGCTTGGCGGCGCCGATGTCGAATGCCAATTGATCGGTGTAGTCATTATTCAAACGTGCCGGCAAGATGTCGTAAAATGGTGCCAGAACCGGAATGTCGCCGTTGATGTAGAGCAGGGCATGGTTTTTGGCGTGATTGTCATTATTGCCGAGGGCGAGATTGATGAGTGTCGCGATGAGGAACAGGCGCCGGTCTGTGGCCGGGTTTCTGACGCAATCGAGCAGACCATAAACCCCGGCAGCGGTGAATGCGCGACCTTCTCTGCCGCGCCGTTCATATTTTAGCGCCCGTGGCAGGCCCATTGCCTGGGCGAAGTCTTCCTGATGCAAGCGTCGAATGTAGCCTTCGGATTCCCAGCGATCAAAACGAGTGATAAGTAAACCCTTCACGCCGTCGACATTCAGCCGCCGGGGCATAGAGGTCGACAGGCCGAGCCTAGCCATGAAGACGCAAGCCGCCCACTCGTGATCGACGTCGGACTGGTCTGCGCGGGCCGGAACCTTGAGTATGTGAGTCGACGGCACCTTCTTTTCTGTGGCGGGCAGTGCGAATTGCCCATCCTGCAAAACGGTTAGCGCCATCTTGCCCTGTACACCAGCGAGGGGGGAGGGGTCCCTCATGTCGTCAGGCAGGCGCTGAAAATCGGCAAGGGACGTCATAATTTCGGCGAGGGCCTTGTCACCAAGCGGCCGATAGTCCGCGCTGAGATCGCCGGGCACCTTCAAAGGAGGGGCGCCTTCGGGCAGGCAGGAGATGGCTCCGGAGCAATCGGCGCCCAGATGGTGAAGAATGCCTACGATATCGTCGCGGCTGATGCCTTCGCGCTCTATGAGTTGACGGGTCTGATCGTTTTCCGGGAGGAGGTTGTCAAAGAAGGCGCGCGACAGAACATCGCCCTGGCCGCCATGCTGCAAAGGCAGGGATTGGGACAGGCTCATGACGGGGCTTGCCAGGTATGCCTCGGAATAGCTGAAGTCGACTGCGCCACTGTCGAAGGATTCCAGGGTGCCGACGGGGCGAGGCACGCCATCAAGCCAGATATCGAGCCTCATCGTGTGGCCGCCATCAGATCGATGCCCGCGGCCTGACATACCTTCAGAACCCGGCCAAACTCCAAGGTCGGTTTGCCAGCCTCCAGTTCCAGGATAAAACGTCGGCCCACGCCGGCCAGATCAGCGAACTGCTGTTGCGTCAGCTTCATCGTCTTGCGCTTTTTTTGAACGATGCGGCCCAGATCAGGAACGGTCGATACGGGCGCACTGTCCGTATGGCGGGCGGCGGGCGGCTTGGAAGCGACAATACGTGGAAGCCCCGCTGGCTGGGGATCGGCAAGGCCCATGGCCGGTTCCAGCGCCGCATGCTGCTTCTTTAGTTCGGCCAGGTGATCCGGCTCCAGAGGCGCCATAAAAGCTTTGTGACGTTCCTGCAATTGCGCCAATTCCTCGGGGTGACTGGCAAGGGACAACAAGGATGTGTGCTGTTTCAGTTCCGCGAGTGAGCCAAGTTGCGTGGCTGCGGTCATGACCTTGTGATGGTCTTCGAGATCAGCGAGCAAGGCCTTACTGGTGGACAGGTCGATTGCCCTCTGAATGCTGTCGATTTCCGCCAAGGGATCGAGGCCCAAGCCATTTGGGCTAGACTGGCGTCTATCCAGTTCTGCCAGAACCTCTTTACCGGTGGCCAGATCAAGGGCCTTTTGCACCTTCGTAAGGTCCAAGACGGGATTATATCCCAAGGTCTCAGGCATGGAGATTTGCGGGCCGCCCAGTGCGGCGAGCAAATCATGATCAGTCGGGGGCAGAGGCGGGCGATTAGACATGCTGTGTACCTGTACGGGGACAATTAGCATGTAATCCTCAAAATGTCCACAGCAAGTCACCGATCGGGAACTTTTGCTGGAGGGGTTCCCCAACTATACAATATAGTTCCCGATCGGGAATTTTAGGGTGGTGTAAATATCCACTTCGGAGAAGCTAGTGTTGTGGAATCCATCCGTTGATTCCACAACACTAGTGTGAAATGGCCCATATTCGTATCTCCGCGTAGCAACTGTGCATAAGCGGCAACGGCAGTAGCGAATGCCATGTCCCCGGTAGGCGCCCCTGCCGCTTTTAAGCCAGCCGCCAGCACGGGGTGCTCGATCCGCCGGGAATCCTGCGCGCCCGGAAGTTATAGCGGCGGCAAATCTGGAATAATGTAGGTCGGGGTCAACATGTCTAACACATGTCGGTGCTCATGGTAACAAAATTGAACTTTTTAAACATGAAGTCGGAAAGTGTTAGCGAAACCGCGATTTTGTTGACACATCGCGAGGCTCCTATTGCGACCAATTTTGATGTTGCCCACCGCAGCAAGTGGATCTGCCGCTGATAATCGCTCTTTCCACTTTTGGGCCTGTCGTTCAAGCGCTACATACATGTATGCATTGGGCGCCAAGGCGACGATAGTTCCTGCCCACGAGCAGATATGATTGTTGAACCAGCTAGGCGGTATAAACTGGGTTGACGCTGCTAATTGGGCATACTCAGTTCTCACATTGGATAGCTTGGGGCGCTTATTTACCCTATACGGCGTTCACCACTTCGATAATTCCACACGAAGGTGCTCCCAAGAGGAGTCATGAATTGGAGTGACAGTGATCAACAAGCTTTGGGTTGCAACGACTCTGTCGCGGCGTTAATCTGTTAAATCGGATTTGGGGGTGTGCATGCGGGTCTTCTTGGCTACGGCGAGCTTCTTGCTTGTGGCATCGGCTTCAGTGGCCTCGGCCGATGTCCTTGAATGTAAGCCGCAGCAAATAACATCGGCGGATGATGGCTATGCGTCCCCGGATGCACATGGTCATCGGTTGTACCATCGGGACCTCGATACGGGGAACCCTCTCTTCCAAATCAAACCTAGCGTCTACAACCGTCCGATACCTGGCGGGCAAAACGGCTTCATCTCCGTGGTGGTGACGACGGACGGTAAGGTCGAGTGTCTTGATCCGTTGCACGGCTGGTCGTTGCAGCGCATGGGGCTGACACGGCAACGGCGTGCCCTGCTTCAGGAGATGGACACCTGGCGGTTTGATCCCGTGAGCGTCAATGGCGTGCCGGTGCGAGCGCGAGTAGCCGTCTGGATACCGGAAGAAGTCCACTTCAATTTCCACGAAGACATGCCGAAAGCGCCGTTGTCCGAGATGAGCGTCACTCTGCAGCGCAGTGACTGCGGGCTCGGCGCTTGCCCGGACTACACTGTCACGGTCCATGGCGACGGCAGGGTCGACTATGTTGGCAACGTCAATGTCGACGTCGTCGGACATCACAGCTGGCACATTGCGCCAACGGCCGCTGAGGAACTGTTTCAACACATTCGCGCAGCGGACGTGTGGTCGGCTGCCGGAATATGGACCGCGCTATTGACCGACAGTCCCCAGCAGACCCTGACGCTCAATATCGGCCTGAAAAGCCGCGAGATTGTGGACTATGTCGGTGAGAATGTTGGCATGCCGAAGACAGTGACTGAAGCTGAGACGGAAATCGACGCCATGGCCCTGACCGCTGACGTCGTTCATTTCACGGCGCGGGGCCTGCACGTGCTCAATGATGAAAAATTCGATTTCAAATCGGTTGAGGGCGCCAACCTCCTTGCGCGGGTCAGTGCCGACCGTGAAGCCAGCGAGGACATGGTATTAGCTCTTCTCGACCTGGGTGCCCCGCCCGAAGGCGGAGTGGCCGGCTGGCCTGAGAGACGGGACGATACACATATCGTCTTCCGCGAAGTTCAAAAACGAAACTGGTTGCATGCGATCGCGTGGCTAAAGGGGCACGGCTTTCAGGCGCAACTCGAGAAAAACCCGCCTTTACGCTAACTTGCGACGGTCCTTCAGAGCACAAAGCTCAATCATCTTCGGTATTCAGATGCCTTATCGGGGCTAGCCATTGAACCAATCGGCAGGGTGCGTTAAAGTTGCTTCTCAAAATTTTAGGGGGATATAGGATGATCAAGTACGCTGCCTTATTATTGGCCGCCCTGCTTTCGACTCAGGCCGCAAAAGCAGACGACGTCTCCGTTGGCCCCCTACATGGCACTTTTCAAAACGCCAATATTAAAGGGGCTACGCCTCAAGTATTGATATTGGCCGGATCGGGCCCCACTGACCGGGATGGCAATAACCCCCTAGGCGTCAAGGCCAGTAGTTATAGGCTTTTGGCGGAAGAGCTCAGTAAAAAGGGCATCGCTTCGACGAGAGTCGATAAGCGTGGAATGTTCGCGAGTGCTGCGGGCGCCGTCGATGCCAATTCAGTGTTTATTCCTCAGTTAGCTGCCGACGCGCATGTCTGGGTGAAGGAAATCCGCCAATCCACCGGTGCGAAGTGTGTTTGGCTAGCCGGCCATAGCGAAGGCGGTTTAGTAGCTCTCGTTGCCGCCCAGGATCCAACCGATCTGTGCGGGCTGATATTGATTGCTAGCCCTGGCCGCCCGGCGGGCGATATTCTGCGTGAGCAACTAAAAGCAAACCCTGCCAACGCTCCACTGCTTGGGGATGCGTTCTCGGTCTTGCAAGCCTTGGAGTCGGACAAGGCTGCTGATGTGAGCGCTATGCACCCCGCGCTTCAAGGGCTATTTTCACCTGCTGTACAGCCGTTTTGGCGCAGCATGCTCAAGATCAGGCCTGCCGAACTTATTCGGGCTTATCAAGGTCCCATCCTCATTGTTCAGGGTGAAACCGACCTACAGGTGTCCATGGCTGACGCCCTTGCGCTCAAAGACGCCCAGCCCAGGGCCGAACTCGCCAAAATACCCAATACCAATCATGTCCTCAAGAGTGCGCCGGCTGATCGTAGCGCAAATTTCGCGACGTACGCAGACCCTACGCTGCCGATTTCTCCTGCAGTCGTTTCCGTCATTACCGACTTCATAGTCAATCACTAAGACGCTTCTGCGTCTGGGAGCTTTTTTATGTCTTCAAAGCCATGGTTTGCCCCCAGGCGTTATGGAATTGGTTCAGGGCGCCCCATCACGTGGCAAGGGTGGTTGGTGTATCTAGGATACCTGGCCTTCGTTTTTGCGGCCTCTGCAATTCTACTCGCCATGCGGCCAAACTCAGATACACTGCCTGAAGTCTTGATGGCACTAATTTTTCTGGCCACTATCGTTTTCCTGTTTGTGTGCGGTCGAAAGACAAAAGGTGGGTTGCGTTGGCGATGGGGAAATAAATAGTCTTTCAGCTATTGCTGCGAATGTCGGCCACCCGCCATTTGAAGTGCTGGGAGATACCTCAAAGGAGGGTTTCCAACTCACTGATGCGACGCTTATCCGTTCAGGCAGAGTCTGAAATGGGCGCGAAAGCTGACTCTCCCAAAATGGATTTCGTCATAACCCTTTGCAATAACTCCGCAGGCGAGATGTGCCCTAACTTACCCGGGGAGCCAATTATCGGGCATTGGGACATTGCTGACCCGTCTGACGCCGTCGATATGATGGCTCGGAAGGTTGCATTTGGCAGGACTTTTGTGCGGCTTTCCAAGAACATTTCAAGGTTGTTCGAAATGCTTGAAGGGAGTGACCGACACAACCTAGCCCAGTTGATAAATCTGGCTGGACGGGATTCAAGGGATCATCTTGATGGATGATTCGAAAGGCCACTGATTTGGGCTTCATCGTACACCTACGACGATGTTGTCAACCTAGGCTACGAGGCTTGAAGCAGCATCATCGAGTAGTCCCTTGCGCATGTCACCCATCGGGCTCGGTTTAGGGGGCGGACCTGTTCTTACCCGTTGGAAATGCATCGGAGCTTTACGTTTCGAGTAGACGTAAAAGCCAATAAAATTCAGTTGGTTACAGGTCGTGATCTGGCAAGGGGTTCTCGCTGGCTGTTTCGGGCAAATTTTTAGCTACACGCCGGTCTTGTAACATTGCGGCTTGAAATACACGTGTCGTCAAGACGCCAGAATCCTTACTCGAGTTGCATTCCGTAACAAAGATTGCCGTTTGCCCTGATGGTGGGCAGGGTTCTAAAAAATGGTGGCCAAGACGCTTATTTTTGCGGCCCTAGCGGCCCTTTGCCGCATTTTCTGTAAACTGCTCGAAAGCCGCCATGGCATCGGCGGCATACATTAAGGACGGGCCGCCGCCCAGGTAGATGGCCATGCCCAGCGCCTCTTCGACCTCTTGCGTTGTCGTCCCCAATTTTACCAGAGCCTCCGCATGAAAGCCGATACAGCCATCACAACGCGTGCTGACGCCGATGGCAAGGGCTATCAGTTCTTTAGTCTTCTTCGAGAGCGCTCCGTCTTTCAACGCGCCTTGCGCCATAGCCGAAAACCCCTGCATGGTTTCCGGGATGTCCTTGCGCAGGCCCTTCAGGTTGGCGGAAATGTCTTTGGTGATCTGGATATAGTCTTTGGTCATGGCTGTTCTCACTTACCGTAGATATTGCAGAGCAGGTCGATGACCTGACGGGCGGCGTCGTCGGCCAGCCGATAATAGATGGTCTGGGCATCGCGCCGGGTATCCACCAGCCCTTCGGCCTTCATTTTTTGCAGATGTTGGGACGCGGCGCCTTGGCTTAAGCCCACCAGTTCGGTCAACTCACCGGCGCTCTGTTCACCGCCGCTCAATTTGCACAGGATCATGAGGCGCTGTTCGCTGGCCATCAGCTTCAGCAAACGGCTGGCCTTTTGGGCGTTGGCGGCCAACACCATCGGGGAGGCGTCTTGCATCATGGTACTTTACCTTTACTGTCGTGGCCGCCACGCATGACGACATAAATTGCCGGAATAACAAGAACGGTCAGAAGCGTCGAGGATAGAAGTCCAAACAGTAGAGATATCGCCAGCCCCTGGAAAATCGGGTCGGTGAGGATAACGCTGGCGCCGATCATGGCGGCCAGAGCGGTCAACAGGATCGGCTTGAAGCGGGTGGCCCCGGCATCGAGCAGGATATCCTGCAAACGACGCGGATGACCCTCAGCATCCAGTTTATCGGCGTGGCGGATAAAGTCTACCAGCAGGATCGAGTTACGGACGATAATCCCGGCAAGCGCAATAAAGCCGATCATCGAGGTGGCCGTGAAGGGGGCACGGAACAGGATGTGGCCAATGACGATGCCGATCAGAGTCAAGGGCACCGGCGTCAAAATGACCAGAGGCAGCTTGAAGCTTTTGAACTGACCGACCACCAGCACGTAGATGCCCAGCAGGGCGACACCAAAGGCAGCGCCCATGTCGCGGAAGGTGACCCAGGTGATCTCCCATTCGCCATCCCACAGGACGGTGGCGTGGCTTTCGTCATTGGGCTGGCCGTTCAGACGGATGACGGGCGTGGGCAGCTTGCCCCAGTTCGCCGCCTTGATCGCCTTGTCGACGGCAAGGATGCCATAGATGGGCGCCTCATACTGGCCGGCCATTTCGCCCATGATCATATCGACATCGCGGCCATCGCGACGATAGATATGGGGGGAGCCTGTTGTTTGGGTGGCGGTCGTGACTTCCCCCAGTGAGACCAGGCGTGTGCCTGCAGTGCTGGTTGATGCCGCGACCGGCATGGCCTGAAGCGCCTGATCGAACGTGCGCCGTGATTGAGGCAGGCGCAGGGAAATTTCCAACGGATCACGACCATCGCCGCGGTCAGAATAGCCGAGCACCTGGCCGTTCATCAGGGCGTTGACGGAGGCATAAACCTGCCCATCAGAAACATTGAGCGCTTCAAGGCGCTGGCGATCCGCGACGACAGAGAGCTTGGGGGCGGCCACGCCATAGCTGTCATCGACGTCGACGATGTAGGGGATGGATTTGTAGATCGCCTTGATCTTCTCGGCGACGGCGCGTCGCGTGGCGGCATCCGGGCCGTAGACCTCGGCCAGAAGCGTCGCCATCACCGGCGGTCCCGGTGGGGCCTCGACCACCTTCAGCACGCCATTCGCTGGCAAAGGTATGGCCTTCAGGCGATTGCGCAGGTCGATGGCGATGGCATGGCTGGCGCGCGAGCGCTTGTCCTTGGGCGCCAGAAGAACATTGAGATCGCCCTGTTCGGGATTGCTGCGGAAATAGTAATGCCGCACCAGGCCATTGAAGTTGAAGGGCGTGGCGGTGCCGGCATAGGAGTCGATCGCTTCGACCTCATTCATCTGGGTGGTGATCTGCGCCGCCTGATTGAGAATACGCTGGGTGGCTTCCAGCGATGTGCCCTTGGGCAGGTCAGCGATGACCTGAAGCTCGGATTTGTTATCAAAGGGCAGAAGCTTCACGGTCACCGTCTTGGTGGCGAACATGGCGCACGACACCAACGTGGCGATGCCGACGCCCGCCAGGAAGCGCCCGGCTGACTTTTTGTCTTTGATGACGCTGGCGGCGACCCGGCGATAGAGCGCACCGATGAAACCTTCATGATCGTGTGCGTGATCCCCAGCCTTAAGCGTCTTACGGGCAAAGCGGATCATCAGCCAGGGCGCCAGAATGACGGCAACAAAGAACGAGAAGATCATGGCCGCCGACGCATTGACCGGGATTGGCGCCATATAGGGCCCCATCAGGCCGGAGACAAACAGCATGGGCAGGAGGGCGGCGACCACGGTCAGGGTGGCGATCACGGTGGGGTTGCCAACCTCAGCCACGGCGTCGACGGTGGCCGTGAATCGGTTCCTGCCATCGTTCATGCCCCAGTGCCGTGAGATGTTCTCGATCATGACGATGGCGTCATCGACCAGAATGCCAATCGAGAAGATCAAGGCGAACAGGCTGACGCGGTTGATCGTATAGCCCATCAGGTTCGAGGCGAACATGGTCAGTAGAATCGTCGTCGGAATAACCACGGCGGTGACACCCGCTTCGCGCCAGCCAATGGCAAAGCCAATCAGAATAACGATGGAGACGGTGGCGAGACCTAAGTGAAACAGGAGTTCATTGGCCTTTTCATTGGCGCTTTCGCCATAGTCGCGCGTCACGGACACGTCGACATTGGCCGGGATCAGCGTGCCTTTGAGCGCCTCAACCCGTTGCAAGACAGCACCCGACAGGACGACGGCATTGGCGCCCTTGCGCTTGGCGATGGCCAGGGAGACCGCCGGCGTCTGCGCCCAGGCTCCATTGGCGAGGTGTGCATAGCGAAAGACGTGCGACTGGTCTTCACGCGGCGCCTGGATGATCGTCGCCACGTCGCGGACCAGAACGTTTTGACCGGTAACTGACGACACCGTAATCAGGCCGACATCGGTCGCCGTCTTTAAGCTTTGACCCGCAAAAACCGCCATGGCCTGATTGTCTGACCGGATAGCCCCCGCCGGAAAGCGAGTATTGGCGCCTTTGACAGCGGTCATCAGGGCATCCAGCGCCACACCATGCGCACCCATGGCGGCCGCATTGGGTTCGATACGGATTTCTTCAGGCCGACCGCCCACGATAAAAGTCAGGCCGACATTATCCACCTTGGCCAGTTCGGTCCTGAGCTTCGTCGCCATATTATAGAGGGCCGTGTCGTTCAGCGTGTCACCCAAGCCCGGCTTGGGCGACAGGGTAATGATCATGGCCGGCACATCATTGATGCCGCGCGTTTGCACCAGAGGGGCGGCGATACCCACCGGCAGGCGGTCCATATTGGCGCTAAGTTTTTCATGAATGCGGATGGCCGCATTGTCGGGATCTGTGCCGACCTTGAAGCGTGCCGTCACCAGAACGCGGTCATCATCAATAAAGCTGTAGACATGATCGACATCGTTGACGCTCTTGACGATGGTTTCGAGCGGCTTTGCGATCAGTTGTTCGGCATCGACCGCCTTCATACCGGGGGCGGCGACGGATATGTCGATCATCGGCACGCTGATCTGCGGCTCTTCCTCGCGCGGGATCGACATGACGGCCAGAAGGCCGATCATAATGGCGACGATCAGGAACAGGGGCGTCAGCGGCGAGTTCAATGTCGCCTTGGTGAGGCGACCGGATAAGCCCAGCTTGGCGTCGTTCATTGGCCCGCTCCATAGACCGCGACCGTGTCGCCGACGTTCAGCCCGCCCAAAATTTCGATCTGATCGGGATCACCTGTGGGGGCTGTCTGGACCGTTGTTTCGAGGACGCCACCATTCTTTTGCAGGAGGCGGACATAGTCGAGGCCATAACGTGTAGCGATAAAACGCCTGGGTAGAACAACGGCGTTGCGCTGGCCAAGCCCAATATAGGCGACGACCTTCTGACCAATGGCCACGGTTTCAAGGCCGGGCGCGGTTACATCCGCCACCATCTGGCCGGCGGTCACCGACGGGTACACCTCAGTGATCGTACCGTTGGCACGGATACCATTGGCGTCCAACGACAGGGATTGGCCAATCTGCAGCGCCTGCCCCTGAGCTTCGGGCAACTCGATCCGCACCACACGATTGCCTGCGGTAATGGTGGCAATCGATTGGCCAGCCATAACAACGGAGCCTACAGGTACGGTGGCATGGATGACGCGCCCAGATGCGGGGGCCAGGATCGCGCCTTGTCTGGCGCCTTCGCCGCTGGCGGAGGCCTGGGCGCGGGCGGCCTGCACATTGGCGTTGGCAGCCGCGGCGGCTGCCTTGTCCTGATCCAGCTTGGCCTGCGCATAGATACCCTTGTCGAACAAGGTCTGAGTCCGCGCATAAGCCGCGCGTGCCAGATTGGCCTGGGCTTCGGCAGCGACCGCCGCCTGATCATAAGCCCCCGTTTGCAGATTGAGCCTTTGATCTTGCACAAAGCCGATCACCTGTCCTTGTGAGACCGTATCGCCTTCGTGCACTTTAAGGGAGGTCAGCACGCCTGAGACACGGGCCGTAGCCTCGCCCATCTGCCGGGTGGTCAAGGTTGCCGCCACCGGCTTAACGTCATGGATCAAATGGGGCGCGATACGAAGCGTTTCGCCTTTGAAGGGGGCGACTTGCGCCACCTCTTCCTTATGGCCGCAGGCTGTAAGCCCCATGCCAGACAAGGCGACAGCAAGAACGAGAAAGGAAGGTTTGGAGCGGAACATGTTGGTTTCCTGACGATTTTAGGTCGTTTCTTGGGATCTGTTATCGAGTTGTTGGAAGGCCACTGGCCTTCCAGGCACCAATGCCGCCCGCCAGGTGATGGTCGACTATAAGGCCGCGCTTGCGACAAAGCGTCACGGCCTTAGCCGATCGAACGCCGCCCTGGCAGTGCATAACCAAGGTCTTGCCCTCTGCGTCCGGTAGTTTTGCCGTCTCGAGCTTGGACAGGGGCACGTTGACCGCACCTTTGATGCGCTCGGCATTGTGTTCTCCCACCTCCCTAACGTCGACGAGTACGATCTTGCCTTCGTCGAGGCCGGTTTTCACGTCTGCCGGGGTGAGGTTATTGACGGTGAACAGGCTGAACATTGGGGCGGTCCTTCCGGAAGGGTAAAAAAGATCATTTGCAAATTCGATAAAGCGAATATAAGATAAGTCAAATGCAAGGTCAAGACTCATTCTTCCCGCCGACAAGGTGGGAAAGGGGTCGCAAACACGGAGGAAGCCTAAATGGCACAGGAACCAAGCAAGACACTGAAACCCCGCATCGTCGTCCTGGGCGCAGGCCTTGGCGGCACGATCGCTGCCTTTGAGATCAAGGAGGCCGTCGGCGACAAGGCGGAAGTCGTCGTCGTCAACAAGGGCGACACCTACCATTTCGTGCCGTCTAACCCTTGGGTCGCGGTCAGCTGGCGTACGCGCGAAGCGATCGAGGTCAAACTTACCCCTGTTTTCAAAAAGAAGGGAATCGTCTTCCACACCATGGGCGCCAAGACGATCGAGCCGGCCAAGAACCAGCTGGTCCTGAATGACAACATGGAGTTGGTCTATGACTATCTGGTCATAGCCACCGGCCCGGAACTGGCCTTCGACGAGATCGAGGGGCTGGGGCCTCATGGCTTCACCTCATCGGTCTGCCACGTCGACCACGCTATAGCTGCGGCAAAGGCCTTCGATGATCTCGCCGCCAATCCACGCCCCGTTGTGATCGGCGCCGTTCAGGGGGCGTCTTGCTTTGGACCTGCCTACGAATTTGCCATGATCGTCGATACCGAACTGCGTAAGCGCAAGGTGCGCGACCGCGTGCCGATGACCTTTGTGACATCTGAGCCATATGTCGGTCATCTGGGTCTCGACGGGGTAGGGGATACCAAAGGCCTACTCGAATCCGAGATGCGCAACCGGCATATAAAATGGATCACCAATGCAAAGGTGTCCAAGGTTGAGGCGGGTAGGATGTTCGTTGAGGAACTGACCGATGACGGCGCTCACAAGACGGACCACGAATTGCCTTTCGGTTTTTCCATGATGCTTCCCGCCTTCCGGGGCGTCGACGCCGTCAAAGGGATTGAGGGGCTCACCAATCCGCGCGGTTTTATTTTGATTGACAAGCACCAGCAAAATCCGACCTTCCCGAACATCTTTGGCCTTGGTGTCTGCGTTGCCATCCCGCCCATGGGCAAGACGGCTGTCCCCGTGGGCGTACCCAAGACCGGCTTCATGATTGAGTCCATGTGCACGGCGATTGCGCACAATATCAAGGACATCCTGGCCGGGAGAGCGCCGACGCATGAGGCGACCTGGAATGCCATCTGTTTGGCCGATTTTGGCGACGGCGGGGTCGCCTTCTTCGCCCAGCCGCAGATCCCGCCACGCAATATCAATTGGTCGGCATCGGGCAAGTGGGTTCACATGGCCAAGGCTGCCTTCGAAAGCTACTTCATCGGCAAGGTCAAGGCCGGCAAGAGCGAGATGTTTTTTGAGAAAATGGCGCTGGATCTGATGGGCGCCCACAAGCTGAAAGAGGAGAAATTGCCATGACCGTAGAACGTGCCGTCTTTGCCTTTGCTGGATTTATGGTCCTCTTGAGCGTCGCCTTAACCCATTGGATCAGTCCTTACTTTGTCTGGTTGACCGTTTTTGTGGGCGCGAACCTGTTCCAGTTCGCCTTCACCAAATTTTGCCCGGCGGCCCTGATCTTCAGGGCCATGGGACTAAAGCACGCCGGACAGCCGTAGCGGTCATGGCCTCAGGCTTTGGCGAATGGATAGGAAGCGCATTATGATCCGCATAACGATATTGGGCAGCGGGTTTGGCGCGCTCACGACGGTCCGTCAGTTACGCAAGCGCGGTGTCGACGCTGACATCACGATAATTTCGCCGACGAACGAACTGCTCTACTACCCGAGTCTAATCTGGGTACCCGCTGGGTTACGCCATGGTGATGACCTGAAAGTGTCGCTCAGCAACTTCTTCAGGCAGCACAAGGTTATTTGGCACAAGGGGGCGGTGCAACGTGTCGTCGAGGGCGGCCGTTTGGTTGAGACGGATACCGGCGACGTTTCCAATGACATTCTGATCGTGGCAAGCGGCGGGCGGTATATCCGCAAACTGCCTGGCATTGAAAACGCCGTCATCCCCTGCGAAGGCGTGCTCGCCGCCGAAATTATACGGGACAGGCTGGCGCAGATGCAGGGCGGTACGATCGCCATAGGGTTTGCGACCAATCCGAATGAGCTTGGCGCCGTGCGGGGCGGGCCTATGTTCGAGTTCCTGTTCGGACTCGACACCCTTTTGAGGCGCCAGGGCAGGCGTCACAAGTTCAAACTGGTCTTCTTCAATCCGTCGACAGAGCCGGGACAGAGGCTCGGCCCAAAGGCCGTCAGCGGCCTGTTGAAACAGATGACGAGCCGCCAGATCGAGACGCGCCTAGGTCATAAGATGGTTCGGATCGAGCCCGGCAAGGTGGTCACAGAAGGCGGTGAGATACCTGCGGACCTCGTTCTCTTCATGCCCGGATTGACCGGCCCGGCTTGGCTCGAAGGGAGCGAACTGTCACTTTCCGCCGGCGGATTCATCCAGGCGGATGCTGCATGTCGCGCAGAGGGGGTGTCTCAAGTTTATGTTGTGGGCGACGCCGGCAGTTATCCCGGGCCGGACTGGATGGCCAAACAGGCGCACCAGGCGGACCTGCAGGCAGAGGCTGTGGCGCACACCATCAAGGATGCCCTTCAGGGCCAGCATACAGCCCATGACTTCAAATCGGAACTGATCTGCATCGTCGATACACTTGATGCCGGCATTCTGGTCTTCCGCGACACCCGGCGTAACTTTGCGCTGCCTAGGCTTGGCCTGTTTCACTGGATGAAGGTTCAGTTCGAAGCTCAGTACCTCAAAGCCTACCGGTAGCCAGAGCCCGCATCTCTCGGATCCTAGGCCCGTTGTCTACATTTCGCACCTCCGCGCCCCGAACTTATCAAAACCATCATCGTACATCTGAACTCCTTCGCCAAAAGCTGATAGGAGCATCATCGCGCAAACCTAAATCAAATGGTATGTGGGGCGCTCATGCCGGATACGTTCAACCTATATGTCGAAGAATTCCTTGTGCCGACACTTAAGCACGGTGACATTGTAATCATGGACAACCTCGGTAGCCATAAAAGTCCAGCTATCCGAAAAGCCATCCGACGTGCTGGAGCAAAACTCTTTTTCCTGCCACCGTACAGTCCAGACCTGAACCCTATTGAGCAGGTGTTCTCGAAACTCAAACACCTGCTCAGAAAAGCGGCGGAGAGATCGGTAGAGACAACATGGCGCAGAATAGGATCTCTACTCGACGCTTTCGAGCCCGAAGAATGCCGCAGATATCTCCAAAACTCGGGCTATGGAGTCAAGTAATGTCATCCCGCTCTAGAGGCGCGATCAGTTGGTTTCGCAGGGGCGACAACCATCGTACGGGTGGCGAAACTTAGTTGCTGACGCACGATAGCTGTCCTCATCCGCTTGGCCGGACCGCGCCAAGCTTGTACGCCAGCCCAACAAACAATATTCGGCTCGGAAACTGGGCGTAGGTATGGTCGTAGTACTGCGGTGTATCATTTCTATGGTAATAGTGCGCACCTTTCAGCACGTCTTGCGCTGTGACCACCAGCTTAAGCCGAGGTGATATTTTCCGGCTATAAGAGAGATCCAGGCCAGCTACGCCGGAATAACTTCCAAGTGCTGTGAGAGCTTTTCCACGCAGTTGCAGGTTAGCCTGGAAAGTGTCAGCTCGGCTGGGAACGAATGTCACGCTGGCTTTGATATTGTGGGACACACCTGAGTGCCGCGTCAGGATACCTGCTACAGACGCTTCAAGTTCATTGTAATAAAGGTCGGTCGATACGTTGTAGCGGAACATGCCTTTGGGCTTGAGATCGAACGACATGCTGACGCCATCGGCGGCGCCATGATCAGCGTTTTCATAACTCGACACTAGAACCGTATCTTCGGGGTCTCGATAATACGCATAGTCGACGATCGAGTTGTGCGTCTGGCGGGAATAGATTGCGCCCGTAAAGCTGAACTGTTTCGTGGTATAGTCGTATCCAGCCTCAATTGACTCGGTCTGTTGCGGCTTCAGGCCTGGATTACCGATATAGACATCCTGGGCGTCCAGGTTCTGCGGGGTTGGATCCAGTTGGTTCGGCTTCGGCCGGTCGATACGATGACTATAGCTGACGTGAATTTTGCTCTTCTCCGACAGGGTTCGGCTGAAAAAGAAGCTTGGGCTCCATTCGGTGTCGCGGGTCGAAAATAGCGGCGATGTCGGAGTCGATCGCAACTGCGTCTGCAGGCTCTCCAATCGTAGACCGCCTTCTACGGTCCATTTGCCGAGAGGCATCTGGTAGTCGGCATAGGCCGCGCTAAGTGTCTGCTGGCTCCAGAAGGCATTGGTCTGGGACGGATCAACAATTTCGGCGCCGGCATTCGTGTCGATTTCGGCGGAATAGGTGGAGGCTGCTTCCCGGTCTACCTCGAACTCCATGCCTGCCTTGAATTGGCGGTCGGTACCGAGTGGCCGGATATAGTCGATGCTCAGCTCATTAATCCGTGGATGCTCTACGCGCGAGCGTCGATAATCTCTTGCCATAAGCAGCGGCAAGGTGTCGGCCTCGACAAAGCGGAAATCCTGCAGGTTGTCATCTTCCTCGTGACGCGCCTGTACGGTCAGAGTTTCGCCGTCATGCGAGCCCTTATGCTTGTAGGTGGCTGTCAGGGAGCGGCTGTTGAAGTGTTGCGGCCCGTCACCATGGGTTACGCTGTCGGTGATCATCTTACCTGCGGCATCCAAAAACTGAATACGGTCTTCGGTCGTACGCGGCCGGGTCCGGGTGGCGACCTGGCCGTTAAGGTTGAAAGTGTCGGTGTCAGAGATTGCATACCCCATCCCAGCATCGTAGACGCGGATGTCGAACGGAGAAGAGATGCGATAAACCTCATTCATATGGCTGCCGAAACCGCCGTCATCCTGGGTGACGAGACGATCGGTGCGGGCAATGCTCATACGATGATCGTGGCGCCAGTTCAGGCCGGCGCTAAACGTCCACCTGCCGATACCACCCGAGCCGCTGAGCGAACCATTGCTGCGGCCGCCTTCTCCAACATTGACGACCAGATCACCAGCAGGAGCCTGGCCGGAGCTCTTCTTTGTGACGAGATTGATGATGATCGACGCATTGGTGCGAAACTCGGCGCCGGGATTGGTGATCACCTCGACCTTGGCGATTCCGTTAGCGGAGGCCGATTGCAGGGTATTGGCGAGATTGGCACCCCGGTAAGAGGCCGATGGTTTGCCGTCTACCAGGACCTGCACCGATCCCGTACCGCGGACGTTAAGCGAGCCATCCGGACTCACGCTGACCGAAGGCAGGGTATTGAGAACGTCACCGACCGATCCGGTCTGGGCTTGGGCACTATCCTTCAGGTCATAGACGGAGCGGTCAATCTTATGCACCACTGGAGGTGTCTTGCCTGTGACAACAACTGTCATGGTGTCGGTTTTGGGCTGGGGTTTTGGGTCGGGCGCTTTTGCGGTGTTGGCAGGAGCCGACTCGAAGCTTGTTGCCTGAGCACAAGTGGGGGTTATGAGCGCGAGTCCCACGCTTCCGTAGATGCCCAAACTCTGAAATGCCAACCTAACCATGGTTCCCCCTGCGCCAAGCTCAGCAGTGAGCGTCAATTCGGGTTGTTTTTTGACCGAAATTAGGCCGGTGCAATTATGAGGCTAGTGCAGACTAGGAGCTAGCGACGTGTCAAGAGGGAGCGGGTTTGGCGTCGCGACGACACCAGACATATTTGATTTCTCGCCCACCAAAAATGTCAGGATTTTCGTGGGTGCAGGTCATTATGACGGCTTCTTCGGAAACTCACGCGGCATTTGCGACGAGGTCACACGCTCAGGAGTAAATTGCACTTTCTACTCTATTTATTCCGGGCACGATCAAGCAATGTGGGACTATGGTTTGGTCAAGACGCTAGAGCAAGTATTTACGCCCGTGCCGTAACTGGACTTCGGTGGGAGTGCAGGTAGCTGATGCCGTATTGGCAATACCATCGGACCGCCTGGAGGATGATCTCGCCTCTATGGTGGCGCCCCTTGAAATCATCCATCCCATCAACCCGCAGTCAAAATCGCAAAGTTGAGAGTGATGGTCATATTTTGCAACGGTGCCGGAAAATTCGTATTTCCTCATACCCTGCAATATTTTCTCGGGAATTCTATGTCGCGACACTTGCCTTTGCCGGAACGAACCCCGCTAAGTGGCCAGCGTGTCGGAATGCTATCTATAAAAACGCGACACATATATTTTAAATTCGCGGATTATTTAATTGAAATTCGCGTGGGGTTGATATAAAAACCGCATAATAATAAGGAAGCGGAGGGTGAGACGTGCGTGAGACCTATCCACGTTGGCAGTCTGACGCCATTACGAATGCCCTGACATCACGTCGTGTTATTCTGTTGGAAGGTCCTCGGCAATGTGGCAAGACGACCTTGGCTCGTCATGTTGCCAAGGACGGGGAGGGCGCCGTCTACCGCACATTGGATGACCAGACGCTCCTCAATTCGGCCCTGGACGACCCGCACGGCTTTGTTGCGCATGGCGACAACTTGATGATCATCGACGAGGTTCAGCGCGCACCGGCGTTGTTGACTGCGGTCAAAAAGGACGTTGACGAAAACCAGGCACCTGGGCGCTTCATTCTGACGGGTTCGGCTAACATACAATCGCTACCAAAGGTGAGTGAATCTTTGGCCGGCCGGGTGCGCAAAATTCGTCTGCGTCCGTTGTGCGAAGGTGAAATGGAGCGAACCCACCCGCGGTTTCTTGAGCGCATGTTTTCCGGTGATTTGCGTTCAATGCCCGTCTCCTCCCTTACCAAGGATGACTACCTGATTAGGGCACTGCGAGGCGGGTTTCCAGAAGCTGTCCGCCTTGGAGACGCTCGCGAACGGCAGTTGTGGCATCGAGACTATCTTGATGCGCTAATTGAGCGTGACCTAAAAGATATAGCCAAAATCCGACGACAGGACAGCCTTCTGAAACTGATAGAGGCTCTGGCGGCGTGGTCATCAAAATTCATGGACATTTCTGCGATCGGCGCACCGCTGTCGCTGACGCATGGAACATTGGAATCCTACATCAACGCGATTGAAACCCTGTATCTGGTCGATCGTGTCAGGCCATGGACCAAGACCGATTATGCGCGCGTGGGCAAAAAAGACAAGCTGTTCATGGCGGATACTGGTCTGATGGCCTCCTGCCTGAACTGGTCACTGGACAAGGTCCGTCTGGACGGAGAACTAAATGGCAAGCTGATCGAAACCTTTGTCTATACGCAATTGGCTGCCTTGATCGATATCGGTGCAGGAAAGTACAGCCTTAGCCATTACCGCGACCGGGAACAGCGCGAAGTCGATTTTCTCATTGAAGGCGCCGACAACGCAATTGTCGGCATTGAAGTTAAGGCCGGCACCCACATTGATAGCGAAAGCTTCAAACATCTGAAGTGGTTCAAGGCCAACATGGCCGCGGGCTCATCCTTTACCGGCATTGTCCTTTATTCCGGTGAACACACGGTGCCTTTTGGCGACAAAATGTGGGCTGTCCCGACATGCGCTCTTTGGTGCGCATAATAAACATCTTGAGAAAGAGGCTTGCACCGATCGCCCAGCCTGCACGTCCGCTCTGCGATATTGCGGATTTTAATTGCAAATAGTCCCCGCGCTCTAGGCACATGAGAGACTCTTTGTGTCCCCAATGAGGGTGGAAGGAGATCGCATTCACATTTCATCTAAATCATATACATCTGGCTGGCCCCACAAGTGGCCGTTGTGCTTATCCAAGTAGCGCTTGCCACGCTTAACACCGCGCGGTCTAGGCAGAAATAAACCTCAATTTCTAGCACACCATTTAACACCAGTATTTTTCGACCGTCTAAATTGTAATAAAATTCAATATGATGCATAATTCTTGCTCAGGCTCAAAACCTGAAGGTCGTCAGTTCAAATCTGCCCCCGCAACCAGTCTTTATAACAATACAATCAAATAGATAGCTGCCGCACAAGTAACCGGGGCAAATTGGCGTGCAAGGGGGCTTGGCAGGGACTCGCGGTTATGATTCAAACTGGAGATGGCTCCATCGACTGAATCGAATGACGATTTTTCCCTGGCGGGTTTGCGCAGTGTTGTTGCGACACTTTTGGGGCAGGTTGAGCGACTCCAGACGGAGGTAGGTTCGCAAGCGAAGGTCATTGAAGAACAATCTCGTACCCTTGAAGATTTGAAACTGGCGGTGACGGTTCGCGACGCCAAGATTGCT
>NZ_AQWM01000036.1 GCF_000376105.1 Asticcacaulis benevestitus DSM 16100 = ATCC BAA-896 | reverse complement strand
CCCGTATTGTTGACGGTGCTCGCAGAACTCAGAGCGACCGCCGTGCCCGAAGCGCCGCTGGCGCTGATCGTGCCAGAATTATCCACCACAGACGCGCTGCCCGTGACGCCCGCCAGAACGCCTGTGATACTGCCGCCCGACTGGTTGCGCACCACGCCCGCACCGGTCGTCGTGACCGTGCCNGAAATACGTCCCGTATTGCTGAGAAGGCCACTATTGAGCAAGGTGCCCGAAGACGACAGCAAAGTCCCGCTGTTCGAAAGGGTGCCCGTATTGCTCAGAAGACCCAGATTGGTAAGGGAAGACGCGTTGCTCAGAGAGCCGATGTTGGTAAACGACGCACCGGAGGCGACACGTAATGCCCCGCTGTTGGCAAAGCTGCCATTGTTGACCGAGTCATCATCCACCGATACGACACCGCTGCTGACAAGCGTGGCGCCACTGGTGATCTGNAAAGCNCCGTCCAGCGTNCCNTGGTTGGTCAGTGTCCCTGACATTACCNAAGCGTTGGTGATGGTCGAGGTGCTGTCGACGGCCTGAGTCGCGTTGATAAAGCCGACATACNGGAAGCCGATGGCTGTCACGCNGGCAAGCGTAGCGCTGCCATTCACCAGCAAGGTGTTGACCCCGAGCGTGCCNTCGGCGATGCCGTTCAGCGAGCTGCCGTTTTCCAGTATCAACTGGTTGGTGCCGCCGGCAAACCTGATCGCCGTACCGCCCGCACCCGAAATGTCACCGAAGTTGTCAATCGNGCCGGAACCGCCCGAGAACAACACGCCGACGCCCGANGCGCCGCTGCCGATGATCGTGCCCGTATTCGTCACNNGAGCCGTGCCGCCGGTGATCTCAATACCCGACGTCGCACCGCTGATATGACCGCTGTTGGAGACGCTGCCGCCCTGCGACAGAACCACGCCCTGGCCAAGAACGCCNGCGATGCTGCCGCTGTTGACGATCGTGCCGCCACCCGATAGCGACAGGCCTGTCAGCCCACCCGATATCAGCGCAGTACTGCCCGTATTGCTGACGCTGCTCGCAGAACTCAGAGCGACCGCCGTGCCCGAAGCGCCGCTGGCGCTGATCGTGCCGGCATTTACCAGTGAGCCTGTGCTGCCCAGGGCCATCAGCACACCGGTGGTGGTGGTGCTGATCTGCGCACCAGCGGCGTTGGTCAGCACGCCTGCCCCGCTCAGGGTTACGGCCGCATCGATGGAGCCCTGATTGATCAGGGTTCCGGCATTGGTCAGCACGCCGCCGGCGCTGATGGTGTTGGCGCTGGTGAATGTCCACTGCGCGCCGGAATCCACATTCACGATGGCAAAATCGGTAAAGGTGCGCCCGATGGTGCCGGCATTGCCCAGCGTATCGGTGGCGAACTCCAGCGTATTGGTTCCGGCGCCGGCAACAATGGCGCCGGTGATCTGCGAGGTGGGCCGCAGCACCAACAGGTCATCGCCGGCGCCGAACTGCACAGCGGTGCCGCCATTGCCGGTGATGGTGCCGGCATTGGTCAGGGTGTTGTTGAACGCACGGCTATCGAAGGCCACGCCGATACCGGTGGTGCCGATGATCGTTCCGGAGTTCGTCACCGTTCCGGCGTTACCATAGAAGGCGACGCCAACGGTCGCGCCGGAAATGAGTGCACCCGAGCCGGTGTTGGTGACCTCTCCCACGGCTGACACATAGACACCACTGCCGGTGGTGCCGATGATGGTGCCGGAGTTCGTCACCGTCCCCGCGCCCCCGGAGATGAAGACACCGTTGGTCCCGCCGGAAATGGACGCAAGCGCGCCGCTGTTGGTGACCGAGCCCCCGGCGAGCAGAAAGACGCCGTCGTCGGTGGCGCCGATAATGGTGCCGGAGTTCGTCACCGAACCGGCGACACCATAGAAGGTGACGCCGTTGGTCCCGCCGGAAATGGACGCAAGCGAGCCGCTGTTGGTGACCGAGCCCCCGGCGAGCAGATAGATGCCGTTGGACGCGCCGCAGCCGCCGCGAATGCTGCCGGAATTGGTCACCGCCACCGCGCCATTGAACCCGCGGATGCCGTTGCAATCGCCGGAAATGGTGCCGGTCAAACTATTGGTCACCGCGCCGCCGAACAGCAGCAGAATGCCATCGCCGCTGATGCCGGTGATGATGCCGTCATTGGTGACGGTGGCACCGACATTCTGCCCGTAAACACCGCTGCGGTCGCCGGTAATGCGGGAGGCCGAGCCCAGATTGGCGACCGAGCCGCCAGCTTGCAATTCGACGCCATCGCCAGTGGTGCCGATGATGGTGCCGTAATTGGTGATCGTGGCGGCCGCCCCGCGGGCATAAATGCCGTCGTTGCCGCCGGAAATCAAAGACGCCAGCACCTGATTGCGGACAAAGCCGCCCGCGTCGAGCGCCACGCCGGTGCCCGCGGAACCGCCGAGGATGGTGCCGGTGTTGGCGATGGTGCCGAGGCCGTCCAGGGTCTTGACGCCAAAACCGGCGGTGCCGGTGCCGGAAATGGTGCCCGCATTGGCGATCGACACCGACATCACATTGGTCGTGGTGCCATTCGAGATCAATACGCCACCCAGGCCGCCGCTGATCAGCGCGGCCGAGCCGAAGTTGACGATGGTGCCGTTGGTGGTCTGGTCGGCGCCGTAGCCGGCGGTGCCGAGGATGGTGCCTTCGTTGCGCAGCAGCGAGCCGGCATTGCGCAACTGCACCCCGGTCATCGCGCCTTCGATCCGCGCCGATGTGCCCACATTGGTGACGGTGTCGGTGTTGAAGCTGTAGGTGCCGACGCCGCTGGTGCCCGTGGCGCGGATGGTGCCGGAATTGGTGAGCGTGCCGCCGAACATCATCACGCCATAGCCGACGCCGGTGATCCGGCCCGTGGCGTCATTGCCGATGATGTTGCCGCCGCCGTTCGAGCGCACGCCGTTGGTGGCCGTGCCGGTGATGGTGCCGCTATTGATCAGCGTGCCGGCGCCAGTCAGCGTGACCGCCCCGGAGATACTGCCGCTATTGGTCAGTAAGCCGCTATTGTTCAGCGCACCGGACGTGGTGACCAGCAAGCCAGCATTGTTGAGCGTGCCGCTATTGGCCAAAGTGCCGCTGTTGGTGAGCGAGACGCCTGATGCGATGGTATTGGCACCGGTAAAGGCCCAACTGCCACCAGAATTGACCTGAACCAGCCCGAAATTGGTGAAGCTGGCGCCGCCTAGGCCGGTGAAGCTGCCGCCGGTGCCGTCGAAGGCCATGGTATTGGTGCCGCCCCCGCCATCCACCACGCCGATGAAGGTGGCTCCGGCCTGCAACGTCAGCAGATCATCGCCGGCGCCCAAGGCCACCGCCTTGGTGCCGCCAGAGATGGTGCCGCTATTGGTGATGGTGTTGTTGAAGGTGCCGTTGGTCAGCCAGACGCCATAGTTGGTGCCGATGATCTGGCCCTGGTTGTTCACCACGTTGGCCCCGAAGGAGCCGGAGCCGATGCCCATGTCCACAGACGAGATCAGCGACGCGCTGCCGGAATTGGTGATGGTGCCGCCCGCTCGCGCATAGATGCCGTAGGCGTGGCTGGCTGCGGTGGACAGCGTGGTTGCCCGGATGGTTCCGGCATTGGTCACGGTGACCGCGCCGCTGAAGCCGACCACACCGATATACGAGCCGATAAGCTGCGACCCGGTCCCGACGTTATTGACGATGCCGCCGCCGTCCATCCAGACGGCTTCGTAGCCGGTTATCGTCCCTTCATTGTGGACGGGGCCCGAGGCTCCCGCAAAACCAAAGACGCCGACGCCGGTCGCAGGACCGGTGATGGTGCCTGTCGCACTGTTCGTCAGCACGCCTGTGCCGGTCAGTGTGACGGCACCAGCGATGCTGCCGAAATTGGTCATGCTGTTCGCGTTGATCAGGGTGCCAGTGGCGGTCAGCGTGCCGGCGTTGGTGAAGGATCCGGAATTGGTCAAGGTGCCAGCAGAGGCAACGGTTAAGTTGCCCATGTTGGTCATGGACACGGACGAGGCGACCGAATTGATGCCAGTGAAGGTCCAGTTGGCGCCAGACAACACCCTGGCCCCCTCGAAATTGATAAAGTCTGAGCCGCCCAGCCCGTTGAAATTGGCGGCCGCCGTGCCGCCGAACTCCAGAGTATCGGCACCCGCGCCCGCATCCACCACGCCGGTGAAGACAGCGCCCGCCAGCAGTTGCACGAAATTGTCTGCGTTGCCGACAAAGCGCATCGCGGTGCCGGAATTGCCAACGATGGTACCGCTATTGATCAGCGTGCCGCTGCCCGAAATTTGTACGCCGAGGCCCGCGGAAATGAGCGCACTTGCCCCCGTGTTAGTGACATTTCCGCCGGCGGTGAGGTTAACCCCCGTGCCTGACGAACCGCCCAGGATCGTCCCGGTGTTGGAGATTGTGGCAGCACCGCTCACCTTGACCGCGACGCCGGCCGTACCGGTCGCGGACACGGTGCCTGCGTTGGTGAGCGTGCCACCCGCGGCGAGATTGATGCCATAGGCGGTACTGACAATGGTGCCGGATGCATTGTTGACCACGGCGACGGGGCCGGGCGAGAACCCGAACACGCCGCTCGAATCGTTACCGGTGGAGGTCCCCGTGGCAATGATGGCGCCACTGTTGACGACGGTACCGCCACCCAGCTGAACGCCGCCGTACCCCGAAATGGTTCCGCTGCCAGACACAGAACCCGGCGCGTTATTGGTGATTGTCCCCCGGCTGATCGAACCGCCCCACCCCGCGGTGGTTACGATGCGGCCGCTGTTGGTGAGCGTGGCATCACCTGAGAAGGATCCGCCAATATTGACACCGCCCGGGGCGCCGGAGATCACGCCTGATTCGGCATTGATGACACTGCCGCCGCCGGCATAGATGTAGACCGCCTGGTTTCCCGTGCTGCGGATGGTGCCGGAATTGGTGACGGTGCCGGCGGCATTCCTGATATAGATGCCGTACCCGCCGGCGGTGATCGATGCTGAGGTGCCGGAGTTGGTGACCGTGCCGCCGGAATCAAAATAGATGCCCCTGTTGCTGGCGGTGATCACGCCTTCGTTCACCACGGTGCCTGGGGCACCTAAAATGTTCACGCCGTTAGAGCCGGAGATCAGCGAGCTCGTGCCGCTATTGGTCACCAGCCCGCCGCCGTCGAAGGAAATACCAGGGACAGAATTGCCGGTAACCGTGCCCTGGTTGGTCAGGGTCCAGATATTGGCACCGCTGCCGGCGACAGCGCTGCCGGAAATAGCACTGTCCGTCGTTGATGGCGTGATCAGAAAGCTGGTGTATCCGGGATAATTACTGAGTGTGATGCCCGAACTGGTCCCCGGCAACGTCTTGGTCTGGGCTTGAGCCTGAGAGGTAGGTGCGAGCGTCACGCCTACAGTCACGACGGCAGGCGCCAACGCCAAAGCCATGGCGGCGCAACTGTTCAACAGCGATTTCGACAGGCTCTGGCTAACCGTAACGCGTCGTTGATGAACAATCAGGTGCATTCCAGAAACTCTTAATTACGCACAGGGACAAAGGATTTTATAGCTTGCGCAGCCGCTGTATTGGCAGATAACAACAGTGCGTGTTGGGATATCCAATAGGTCATATTTCATTAATAGATTGCTTCAGGCTCGACAAAAATCACCACCTGAGTGCCGTCCGCAGTAGAGAGGCGGCCAAGCCTTGACAAGGCGGATGCAAAAAAAAGCTCAGCACGATAGAAATTCTGGGAAAGGCCTTGTGACCGCAGCACCAGAAACGACCACATATCATTGATTATAAGGATATTTTTCAAACAAATTTAAGGCGCGTTATCGTCGTACCACCGCGCGTGTTTTGATAGACCCGGAGCGACAGGTCATTTCGCACTCTCAAGCGTCAAAACGAATCACATCGATTCACGTGGCTGGTTACCAAGAGCTGTAGCCGAGATCTGTGAAGTCGGGTTGTGGGCCTCTCTTCGTGCCGTTTTGACAGACTGGCATGCGCTTGATCCACCCGGCCTTTTATGCCAACTCAGACGCTAGGTGATGGTTTGCCGCCCGAGAAGCGCAATCTTTGCCCCATAACCGCGCGCCCTGACATTGGATCGGGCTCTGCGGAGTCTTTAAAGGAGCGCCAATGTCCATCGACGATACGCAAGGCCTCGCGGCACAGGTCAAGGCCTTGACCTATGCCAAGGTGCTCTGTCTCGGCGACATCATGATGGACCGCTTTGTTGAAGGTCGGGTGTCAAGGATTTCCCCGGAAAGCGCCTCGCCGGTATTTCATTATCAAGGCGAGACGATCGTGCCGGGTGGCGCTGCGAATGTCGCACGCAACATCAGCGCCCTGGGAGGCCATTGCACGCTTATAGGTGTCATCGGCAAGGATGAGGCCGCAACCACGCTCTTGGAAACCCTGGCTGAAAACAGCGACATCGATTCCATTATGGTGGTGGCAGAGGATCGGCCAACGACCGTGAAAACACGGTTTGGGGTGCGTGGCCATCACTTGCTGCGCGTCGACCAGGAGGTCACGACAGCTATTTCTTCCCTGTCTGAAGCCGCATGTCTTTCAGCCGTCATAGAGCATCTGCCCAAACATAAGGCTCTGGTTCTGTCCGATTACGCCAAAGGGGTCTTGACGGAGGGCTTGCTGGGTCAGGCGATTCAACGCGCCCGCAGCCTGAACGTACCCGTCATCATCGATCCGAAATCACCAGACCTTAGCAGATATACCGGCGCCACGCTCATAACGCCCAACGCCCAGGAAGCAAGGGATGCCTGCGGCATCTATCCGGATACGGATGAAAAAGCCGAAGCGGCCGCTCAGTTTTACCTCGGGGCCAGCCAGGCCACAGGCGTTTTGATTACGCGTGGTGAACAGGGGATGACCCTTCTGTCACATGACGGATCGCTTCTTCATATTCGCAGCCGGGTCACTGAGGTATTTGACGTCGCCGGCGCCGGAGACACCGTCATCGCTACTCTGGCGGCGGCGATGGCCTGTGGAACAGATATGGCAGAGGCGGCGCACATGGCGAACGCCGCCGCCGGGATCGTGGTCGGCAAACGCGGCACAGCGACCACCTCACCGGACGAACTTATCCTTGCCTTGGAGGGGGAGCGCGGCGCGCGCAAAGGCACGCCGATCATGCTGACGCCGGCAGAGGCGGAGCGCTATGCGAGAACCCGGCGCAGAGAAGGCAAGGTCGTCGGCTTCACCAACGGATGTTTCGACATTCTGCATCCCGGTCACATCTCCTTGTTGATGTACGCACGCGATCATTGCGACTGCCTGATCGTAGGTCTCAACAGTGATGCCTCGGTGCGACGTCTTAAAGGCGCGGACAGGCCCATAAACAGTGAGGACGACCGCGCTATCGTTCTTTCGGCATTGGGCGCCGTGGATGCGGTTGTCATCTTCGAGGACGACACCCCCCTTGAGCTGATTATGGCCATCAAACCTGATGTGCTTGTGAAAGGGGCTGACTATACGCTGGAGACCGTCGTTGGCGCCGACTTCGTCTTGGCTCACCAAGGTAAGGTTTTGTTGGCCCAACTCGTACCCGGCAAGGCCTCATCCAACACAATTGAAAGGGCTAAGCGCGGCGGGTCGCATGTCTGAACGTCAGCGCTGCGCTTTTCTTGACCGGGACGGTACCTTGATCGAGGAGCGCAACTACCTCTCAGATCCAAACCAGGCCGTGCTTCTGCCCGGGGTCGCGCAGGGCCTTAAGGCGCTGTCTGCGCAGGGTTTTCGCCTTATCGTTCTTACCAATCAGTCGGGCATAGGCCGCGGATACTTCACAGAGACGGCGGCCCTTTCTGTAAACCAACGTATTGATGACATGTTGCGCATCCAGGGCATTGATATTGCAGCCTTTTATTTATGTCCACACGCCCCCGAAGCCTTGTGCCACTGCCGCAAGCCCATGCCTGGCCTCGTGGAGCAGGCATCAAGCGCCTTCATGATTGATCTGCCCACGTCGATCATGATTGGCGACAAGGATACAGACCTGCTCCTTGCCGCCAACCTCGGGATGCGAGGCTTCCTCGTCAGTAGCGGCCACGCAGATACGCATCTTCCATGGGCGCTAAGTCAAGGCTTTGAGGTCTTCCCTGATATTGCCTCAATCGCCAGATCTCTTGACAATGGCGTCACGTGATGGGACGCCGCCCTTATATTTATTAGGGTTAATCAGGTTCATGTCTCAGAACTATCGGCACAGAGCGTTCACGTATAGTCTGGGGAATATTGATTGGTGATTTTGTCTTTTATAGCCCTATCTTACGATTGACTTCCCAATGCGCCGTGGCGCGAACATGAAAAGCTTGGAGCCATTCTCAAGCATCGACTTGAGGTATTCTCAAGCATTCTTGCGATGATGGCCCATGAGTTTCTCACAAATATGGATCCTGTGGGACGGCGATGCGATCACATCCACTTTTGAGAAACGACATTAAGAACGACACGCTCAATGCCATTCATTTTGAATCTCTAATCGATATACCTATCCCTTGGGACTCCGATAATTTTACGCTCACCTTTCACACCGACGCTATCGACCTTGACCTCGCTGGCGAGGCATTAACCCGCCCATGATGAGGCTACTCCAGGGCATGCATATGCTAAGCGACTTGCCCCGAGAAACGTTCGATCAGCCACAGCGCCGCCGGGCCCGGCGGGGTGTCGGTGCGATAAATGGCGTGCATATCATAGGTATTGACGTGCCAATCGGGCAGGTCGAGCGGCACGAGCCGGCCGGCTTCGATATCGCCGCGCACCATGGCCTCCGGCATCGAACCCCAGCCGACACCCGCCAGCAGCAGGGCGTGCTTTGAACCGAGATCGGCCAGCCGCCAGGTCTTGACGCCGATGACGCCAAAGTCCTGACCCGCCGTCACATTGGAGCGATCGGTCAGGACAAGCTGGATATGACTGCGCGCATCGCCAGGTGATTTTTTGCCATGACGCGCCAACGGGTGAAAGGGCGCCGCCACCGGCACCAGGCGCACCGCACCGATGTAGCGGCGATCCAGTCCTTCAACCGTGGTCTTGAGCGGACCACTGATGCCGATGACCGCCGCCTTCTCAAGCACCAGTTGGCTGATCGCGCCCAGCGCTTCGACGTGGAGGCGCAAAGGGATGGTCGGAAAGGAGACCTGAAACGCCTGCAAGGCATCGACCAGGCGCGCTGTCGGCAGCATGACATCAACCGCGATGGAGACCTCCGCCTCCAGACCTTCCAGCAGACCTTTCACGCGCGCACGCATTATATCAACACCGTGGGTGACCGTGCGCGCCTCCGCCAGTACCGCCTTGCCGGCCTCGGTCAGTTCGGGCTTGCGCGTGCCGACGCGATCGAACAGCGGCAGGCCGAGCTGAAGTTCGAGATGATCGATGGCGTAGCTAATCGCCGAGGTGGCACGGTTCAGCCGACGGGCGGCGGCAGCGAAACTACCGGTTTCCACCACACAGAGCAGCACCTGCAATTGATCGAGTGTCGGCGTACCGGGATTTGACATATCTAAATTTCTGAAAAGTTCATTCTGAATTATACTAATTTTCCGGTCAACGTAATTGTTTTAAAGATCACGTGTCGACACAACACGCAGACACCTTTTCAAGGAGATTGCCATCGTGACCACCCTGACCCAAACCAGAGAGCGCTCTATCACCAGCACGCATACCGCTTTCCGAACCCTGGAAGGCGACGGCTTTGACGTGCGCCGCGCCATTCCGGCCAAGGCTTATGAGGCGGTCGGTCCCTTCATCTTCCTCGATCATTTCGGCCCTATCGACTTCCTGCCCGGTGAGGCCAAGGGCGCCTCGGCCCATCCGCACGCCGGCATTGAAACCCTGACCCTGCTGCTGGAAGGCCGCAGTATCCATAAGGACAGTCTGGGCAATACCAGCGTCATGCAGCCCGGAGAAGTCCAGTGGATGCGCGCCGGCCGCGGCATCGTCCATGACGAAGGCCCCGACGCCGAAATCCGTCGCACGGGTGGCCGCAACCACGGCATCCAGCTCTGGCTCAACATGCCCAAGGGTAAAAAGCACGACGATCCGGCCTATCGGCATGTCCTCGCCAGCGACATTCCGCTGATCGAAGGCGATAAGGCCCAAGCTCGCATCATCGCTGGTCACGTCGGTGATGTCGCCGGCCCGCTCGACAGCCATGGCAATCCCGTGGTCATCCATGCGTCCTTGAAAGCCGGCGGATCGCTTACACTCGACACCCACACCGCCCAGGAACTGGCGCTCTACACCATGACCGGCGCAGCCATTCTGCCTGGCCAGACGGTCGAGCCCGGCGACCTCGTGCGCTTCGGCGCGGGCGATACGGTTTCCCTGCAGGCCGATCAGGACAGTGAAATCCTGATCGTCGGCGGCGACCCGCTCGATGCCCCGATCGTACGGCATGGCCCCTTTGTCATGAACACTATCGACGAGATGGAACGTACCGTTCGCGACTACTATGCCGGCCGCATGGGACAGATTATCTAAGGCGCAACTGAAGCCGCTTGTCATTTTCTGCTCGCTTTTCATCACCAACACCTTCTAAACCCTCCCCTCAAACTCAAGGAATATCATCATGGCTAAGGTTCTTGTTCTCTACTATTCGTCCTATGGTCACATCGAAACCATGGCTAAGGCCGTGGCCGAAGGCGCCCGCGCCGCCGGTGCCCAGGTCGATATCAAGCGCGTGCCCGAAACCGCCCCGGACGCCGTAGCCAAGGCTGCGCACTTCAAGCTTGATCAGGAAGCACCGATCGCCACCATCGCCGACCTGGAAAACTATGACGCCGTCATCATCGGCGTCGGCACGCGCTTTGGTCGCCTCGCTTCGCAAATGGCCGCCTTCCTCGATCAGGCCGGTGGCCTGTGGGCGCGCGGTGCGCTCCACGGCAAGGTCGGCGGCGCCTTCACCGCGACCGCCACGCAACACGGCGGTCAGGAAACCACCCTGTTCTCAATCATCACCTCGCTGCTGCACTTCGGTATGGTCGTGGTCGGCATGGACTATGGCCACGCCGGTCAGATGACGCTGGATGAAGTGACCGGTGGCAGCCCCTACGGCGCCTCCACCATCACCGGCGGCGACGGTTCGCGTCAGCCGACCGAGAATGAACTGACCGGCGCCCGTTATCAGGGCCAGAAGATCGCCGAAACGGCCATCAAGCTGCACGGTTAAGATTTTAACTTAAGCGTCGGCCTCGACAGTAGGCTGAGCAAGACTTAAATCTCCAGGGCGCGTCCGATAAGGGCGCGCCCTTTATCCACAGGATCTCCACAATGGCCCGCGCCACTGCCCACATTTCCACCGGCGATGCTTACGCCACCACCATCAAGGTCTCCGGTCGCACCCTGCTCGCCGATGAGCCGTTCAGCAATGGCGGCAAGGATGTGGGTCTGGCGCCTTACGATTTTCTGCTCTCATCCCTGGCCGCCTGCACCGCGATTACCTTGCGCATGTACGCTGACCGCAAGGGCTGGACCTTGCGCAGCATCGACGTGGCCCTGCATTTTTACCGCGAAGGCGACAAGGAGATCATCGAGCGCACAGTCAAGCTCGATGGCGATTTCAGCCCTGAGCAGCTTGAACGCCTGGCGCAGGTGACCGAACGCACCCCCGTCACCAAGACGCTGAAACAGGGCGTCACCATCGATACCACCTTCGCTTAGCTGTTATACCCTTCGTACGATTAAGGTGATCCTGACGATCATGCCTTTCGTTCACGATGTGTCGTGACGTGCAACGCTACCATCAATAGCAAATTATATCGCGCAGAGGCCTTGACAGCGACGCCCTTTACTCGTCACAGGGCATCTTGATTGTACGATGTCACCTTGGGGGGCGACGGTGGATACGGGCGTAAAGCATCTAAAGCGGCAGGATCTCTTCGATTCGACGGCGAGGCGTGAACTGGTGGAACGCGCCTCCAGAGCCATCACTCTGGCGCGTCATGTCCTACCCTATATGTCGTTCTATAGAAAATTCCTCGCCAGCGGCTACGGGCAAGTCGTGCCCAGGGACCAGGGCCTCTATAACCGTAAGTTTTTGACCCCTTACCTCGCAACCTTCCTCACCACTGCCGAACGCCTGATCATTCAGGGGAATCTGTGCGATGTTCTCGACAGGACATTCACCTCACAGAACCTCATGCGCCAGCTCAGGCGCGGCATCGTGCTGTGGCAATCCTCTGACCCCGGCACATCACAATCCATCACGCTGAAAATCGCCGAAAGAACGGTCATTGAAGGCGACCTTCTGCTGGAGCACCATCTGGACGGGCTTTCCCTGCATAAGCTCAGCTTTACCTTCGTGCCGGGTCGAATCCTCAATAAGGCCTGTCCTCAGGTTCTGTTTATTGGCGGTTCACAAGGTCTGCACAGTTCTGCCGAACAGGTACGCCATGCCGCAAAAGCCAACGGTGAGATAACGCCCGCCAACATGTTAATCATCGCCATGCGCGGCCTGGCTCTCGCTCTGGGCATTGATCAGATCTGCGGTGTTCGCGCCCACAGTCAACCGGTCGTTCATGACAAGCCAAAGGCGAGCGTGTCCGTCTATGACGATCTCTGGCTCATGAACGGCGGCATGTGCAAACCCAACTACTATGTCATGCCCGTAGATACGAGCCACGATCTCACGAAAGACATCGAAGGCAAAAACCGATCGAGAACGCGCAGAAAGCGACGTCTGCGTCAGAGCCTGACCGAAACGATCGCAGGTCATGTTCGCACAATCCTTGCCAGCAGCTGATTGAGCCGGCTTTGGTCCGTGACGGTTCATACATAGGAACATGAACGAAGATACGACCCTGATCCTAAGCACCGGCAGTGTCCGCTATCTAAGGCCCGGACACGCCATCCGAATAGACCGTGCCGTTCGCCGTAAAGGTGGCGGTCATCTGTCTCATGCGCAGCCGCGGATCAAATGAAATGTGCACCCAGGAACCTTCCTGAATCAACTGATCGTATCTGATGTCGCTAGCCACGATCTTCTGGCAGATCTGCAGCGGCGTGCCATAGCCCGGACAGACGAAATCGACCGCATAGCCCGCCATGTGGGCCGAGGTCGGCGCACCGCCTACCGCCGCATTGAGCGCTGGCGAGCGATAGCCACTGTTCACACGGATCGGTTTGCCGAGCAGATGACGCACCCGATCCATCTGCTGCGCTGTCGCTTTCAGCGTCGTTACAATCTCGGCTGGCGGCGTGTTGTCGATGGTGCGATGCTCGGTATGGGTCAGCTCATCGAGCGTAAAATACTGACTGAAGCTGTTGACGGGCTCAGCCGGCGCCAGGACTGGAAAGGCCAGCTGGGCGCGCGCCAGCCATTGTTGACGATCGGCCAGACCATTCACCCCGCCATTGACAATGCGGGTAATGCCCTCGATATCATCGGCATCGGCCAGGGTGTTCAGCCCATTCTGCTTCCAGAAGGCGGCTGCAGCTTTCGCAGCAAAGGTCGGGTTCTCAAGGAGGGCCGGCTGATCGGCCAGAGGCTGGCCGATCATGGCCGCGTAGGTGGTATAGTTGGCGCGGCCGGTGATCATGATAAAACCGCGCCCGATGAACTTCGCACCGTCGCCCGGATTGACATTACCAAGCGCCGGCCGCTGGCCATAAACGAACTCCGCGATCGCGTCCTTGCCCGCCGCCACCAGTTCCTGCGCCTTGGCCAGCGTCTGCACTCGGGCACGAAACACCGCCAGCAGCACTTCGGGACTGTAGTTTAGATTCTCCACCAGGGCCCGAAACCCGCCACTTTCATGCGCCAGCTGTGCCAGGAAATGCACCAGCCGCAGGCGCGTGGTAATCTCGCCCGTGGCCAGCGAGGCTTCCAGCGCCGGCGCATAGGCCGCCGCCCGGTCCGCCCGGATGGTCGGGGCCAAGGTTTGCAACCGTTCGGGCGTGATGATGGTCATGACCCCCTACCCTGTTTCAAGCGTCGCGCGGACGCATGGCGGGATCAAGCGCCTTGAGATAAGCGAGGTCGCCGTCGTCGTGATGCGGATCCGCCGTCGAGGACGCCACCAGTGCCGGCTGATAGGCAATCTGCGCCGTCGTCTGAGTGGCGGCCGGCACCGGGGCGAAGGCCGTGGCCAGTGCGCCCAGACCATCGAAACCGGTCACCCCGCCACCCCCATCCTTGGGCTTGAGTGTTGAGCGCACAGTCATCAGCTTGGACAGGATATCGAACCAGAACGGTGCCCCAAGCGTGACGGCAAAGGCGGTCATGAGCCAGCCCATAAAAAGTGAGATCAAGGGCAGGACATTGAACAGGGCATTGTCACCGAGCGATGGTGTGCCTCTGTAGAGATTGACCGTGCGCTCCGAGATGTTCTGCCACGATGCGCTGAGCTTGGTCGGCAGATTGTCCCAGGTCGTGCCGGCCCACTTCGGCATCTTCGTCACCTTGACGGGCTCCGGACAGCCACCGGAAGCTTTCGGACTGCAGAAGCGAAACAGGTGATTCATGGTGTCGATCGTCGTGTCGTTCCAGCCAAGCGGCAAGTCAAGCGCACTTAAAGGGTTCTTCGATGACTCCAGCGTCATCTGAGAGGTCTCAAGCGTCGAGTGCGTCGTATAATATTGCTGCGACGATGCCTCGACCGCCTTGCGCAAGGAAGGACTGAGATAAAGACTCTGGGCGATAACCACCGTGTTGACATTCAGCACAACGCACACAACCAAGGCCAGCCAGAAGATCAGGGTCTGGGTTTCGTGGCGATACCAGCCCGAAACGCGGTCCATCGTGGCATTGTACCAGTTTTCCATGAACAGCCGCGCCTTATCGATATCACCGCCCGAATTGCTGACGGCAAACTGAACCATCTTCGCCAGACGGGCATTGGGCAAGTCACGCGAGGCGGCCAGGATGGCTTGCGGGTCGAGGCGGCCTTCGGTCTGCTGACCGCCGCGGCTGGCCAGCATGTCAAGCACCACGAACGCGAAGTGACCGCTGGGGATATAGGACGGCAGGTTGCGCCCGCCCAACAGCGCACGTTTATTGGGCGCGGTATAGCGCCCACGATAGAGCGACATGGTAAGCGGGTGATCGTAGAAATTTTTCAGCATCTCGTAGCCGGTGAAATCCGGTCCGATCTTGGCCGTCTTGCTGGTGGCGTGTTCGGGCGGATGATCGCACAGGATCTCCATCAAACCCTTTTCGAGATTGACAGCACGGCGCTTGCACATGCCCTCGATCGCCTCGCGTACGACCGTTGTGAGCAGGCTCATCAACAGATACACAAAGACCAGCCCTGCCGCCACATCGATCGAGTCAGGTAATAACGAGCCCACCTCTACCCCCGTAGAACCGGATGCCGTTTTGGCGTCCCTGCCCTAGAGTTAACAAATATTAACCAATGTGCAACGCAGGAGATGGCATCTCCTTCGCCTGAAGGGCGAAATAACGCAAATGCGCGCATTTATGCCACAGCCGGCGGGCGCAGGCGCCGCTGGGCCAGGATCTCCTGACGAAACTCTGAACGCATGCTGGCGCCTGCCATCAGCGCTCCCATGCCTTCGACACCACAGCTCACAATGTGTCCAGACCACGTCTGGACACGGACCGATCGTATCGTGCCCTCGCCGGCATCGTTATGTCAGTATGTTTAGCTTTCGCGGGAGTGAACGGCGGTCATGACCCAGGCGCCTGGCCGCTTCGGACATGTCGCCACCGGTGAGCGCCATGACCGCCTTTGTGCCCCTCAACGCCTCACGCCTCAGAACCGAGTCCCCAGCAGAACCGGGTTGCGCCAACGGCAATGGCGGTGCCTCACCCCGTCCCGCCAGAGCATCCGGTAAAGATCGATCTCTGCGCCAGAGAACAGCCCATGAAACCCACCGCATATTCAGGGCCTCTTCCTCGTGCCACGCCACCGGCATCACACGCACCAATGGCGTGATACGATCGTCGATAGCGTGGCGTCCATGGGTCATAGATATATTGCCGCATTCGGTCGAGGCCCGCGACCGGCGAGCCGTCTCCGAAAGCTGCATCGTCGGCGCACCAGACCGATAGACGCCCGCTTTACCGGTGCGGTTTCACATGGGGCCTCCAGACAACGCTTAAGACCATACTGACCGCGATCAGCACCAGGCATAGATCCACGATCAGCGCCACCGGATCGACGGGCACGATGCCAAACCGCCATACATGCACGCCGACGAGACCGAGGAGAAGCCCGCCGCCTAAAGAGCGCAAGGTCACGGAGATCAGCTTTGGACGCATGACGATGGGTAACAACATCGAAGCAAGGGTCACGCCGCCCCACACCGAGAGCAGAAGATCGTCGGCGCTGTCCGGCGGGGTCAAAAGAACCGCGCTGGCGGTGACAGCGTAGGCTAAGGGCTGGCTCCAGACAAAGGCGGCCCACAGACGCTCCCAGGTCTCCGCTGGTTTGCCCTTGTCACGACGGCGCGCCATCCATATCGCCACGCCGGATGAGGTGATTGAAGCGAGCCCCATGCCGAGAATGGCGTAGATGAACTTGACCACCGGACCACCAAACCAGCCAAAGTGGATGGGCGCTACACCCGAAAGAATTTTCTGACCAAGCGTGCCCTTTTCGTAGCCGAGCACACCCGCAGACGTGCCGTCGGCCGCAAACACGTAGGTTTCACCACGCGATATCTTGCCGGGCGTCGACGCATTGAAGCTGAATCGTCCTCCCGTCTCGAACGGATGCTCAACCATAATGTAACGGACCTCCGCCCTTGGGGCGTCGGCTTTCACATAGGCGAACATCCGGGTCAGGTCGGGCGGAGGGGCCGCGGCCGGATTATCGATCGGCGTTGGCCCCAGGAACAGGGCGTAGGCCTGTTTGACATCCCCCTTGAACACAGCCAACGCCAGGACACCGACGATCAGGGTTGTGAGGCCAAGAAAGGCGCCGGTCAGTGAGACAACAAGGTAAAATGGCAGGCCCCACAGACCGAGACGATTGTGCAGATCGGCCTCCTGCAAGCGCTTGGCACCCCCCATGCGCAGAGAAAAGGCGTCCTTAAAGGCGCGCGGATGCGACAACACACCCGAGATGATCGAACTGAGCAGGGCCACACCGATCAGGCCGATCAGATAGCCCCCCCACGGACGCGGCAGGTGCAATTCATAGTGCAGGCGCGCCTGGAAGTCCGACCAGCGGTCTTGGGTAGGTTGTAACAGATGGCCGTTGGCATCTGCCACCCAGTCACCTTCTCGTTCGGACGGTTCATGGGTCGAGGCCCGGATGCTTAGGCGCGGCATAGCCTGGGTCGGTAGGCCGATATAGGCGTCATGCGCCCAGGGCATTCGCTTCATGCCTTCCTGGAAGGCGGTATTGGCCGCCTCGGGCGTGACGGCTGCGCTCAAGGGCGCGACCGGCTGTTCCCAGCGGGCGAATTCCTGCGTGAAGACACAGACCGAACCGGTGAAGCAAACGAGCCAGATCAGAGCGGCGAAGGCCAATCCAAGCGCCGAATGGCCGGCCAGCATGGCGCGCACGAAGCCTGGTGCGATACGTGGCCAGATAGGTTGCCCCCTCATGCGATGCTCCCCTTGAGAAAGGCCGCGCCCAAGGACACGGCCGCGACGCCCACCAAAACGCAGGTGGCGCGGATAATTTTGTTGTCGGACAAGGTCCAGGCCATGCCGCCGGCCCACAGGAAGGGTACCAGCAGACCGCCGATGACCATGCGCGTTTGCGGTGGCCCCGGCGAGCAGATGGCGATGGCCAGGCCTACGCCCAAGGCAGCCATGCCGGCCAGAGGCCCTGCCAGAACGCCGCGCAACCAGCCACGCCACATCACGCGTTTGCGATCAGATGGTTCCAGAGCGGCTTCGCGCGGCATTCGTGTTTTCACATTGCGGCGCTCGACATTGCTAAGCACGACCAAAGCGCCGGTCATGCAAATCAACGACACCACGATGGCAATGCCAAGCACGCTGCCCCAGACCCCTTGCCCAAAGAGCACAGCGACAAGCCACAGCAGCCAGCCGCCGGCGATCAGCCAGGGGCGCAAGCCGTCAGGTTTGATCCATGCCCTGCGAAGCGCCAAAGCGCCCGCAAGTGCGAGCGCTTCCGCCGTGAGGCCGTGAAAGAGATCGACCGGCGTCACCAGCGCGTCTCCAGACTGATGCCTATTTTGCGCGGCGCACCGGGTAGCCCGAGATTGAAGCTGTCCCGATAATAGGACACATAGCGCTCATCAAACAGATTGCTGGCGTAGAGATAGAGGCCCCAATGCTCGGCCTCATAGCCGACCTTGGCGTTGACCAGGGTCTTGGCATCGACATCGTAACTGGCCTGTTCGGTGACGTCGGTGCCGCTATAGGCGCCGGCGCTGTAATTGGCGTTCAGATTGGCAAAGATGCCATTCGTCCAGCGATAGGTGCCGCCCAGCGCGACCGTGTAGTGTGGGGCATAGGCAAACTCCGCATCGGTATAGTCGGCGAACAAGCTGCCCTTCTTGACGACGAACTCATCAAATTTTGTGCGGGAATAACCGAGTGAACCGTACCACTGGAAGGCGGAGGATACGCGCTGCGAGGCTTCGACCTCGAAGCCGTAGAGATGCGACTTGCCGGCGTTTTCCGTCTGGTAGTCATAGGCGTTGAGGCCGAGATTAACGAGCACCTGCTGATCGGTCCAGTCGATGTAGTAGGCGTTGGCATTGACGATCAGGCTGCCATCAAACCAGGCGCTGCGCAGCGAGGCCTCATAGTTCCAGGTATATTCCGGATCATAGGCCACGACCGACGAGCGCGCCGTATTGACCGACGACCCGCCGGCACGGTAGCCGCGCTGCACCGTGAAACTGCCGGATATGTCAGGCGTGAAAGTGTACTTCACGCCGGCCTTGGGCAAAAAGGCGCGGAAGGTGCGTGTCGAGGCCGGCGTGGTCTGGCCGGCGGAGGTCACCTGCGCGTCGATAGCCCCATTGAGCGCCGTGATAAGCGGCGCGTAGGCGCCGTAACCGGCAGGATCAGGATAAGCACCCTTGAGCTTGGCCGTGGCGCTGGTGCCCGTGGTGTAATCTTCGTAGTCGTAGCGTAAACCGCCGATCAGGGAGAGCTTGTCTGTCACCTGGTAGGTGCCGTCCGCGAAGATGGCGGCGTTTTCTGTCGTCTGAGGCGTGTTCGCTGCGAAATCCACAGGAATGACAGGGAAGGCTGCCGCATAGAGATCGACAACGGCGCGGGCTGTCGTGGCAGGCAGACCATAGGCGATCAGGGCGTTGGCAAGGGTCGTCTTGGGCAAGGCCACATTGGTCAGGCTGGCGGTAACGGTCGCACTGTCACGCTTGACGTGATAAACGCCGATCAATCCGTTGAGGCGGTTGCCCTTATAGTTGAAGCGCAACTCCTGCGAAAAGGTCTTGTCTTCGAAGCGGTTTACGCCGTAGGCGACGTCAGCCGCCGTATAATCACCGTCATAGGAGCCGTAGGTCTTAACATGGTTCCAGGACGCAACGGCGCTCATCGTCCAGCGATCAGACAGGTTATAATCGCCCTTGAGCGTAGCAATATCTGTGCGATTTCTGCCATCATTGGGCGAATTCGAATAATCGGTGCGGTTATCGTACCAGTTCGGCACGTCGGTGCGGGAATAGGTATAAAGATAGCCGCCATCGCGTTCGACGTGGCTTAAGGTCAGCCCGACCTTCACATTTACCGTCGGCGTCCACACCAACTTGGCACGGGCATTGAGGACGTCCGATTCATCAACATACGCCTTGCGGGTTGGATTATAGACCAGCCCTCCTGTATGGCTGTCTTCCAGCGCGATCCGAAAGGCCAGTTTGTCAGCGACCAACGGGCCGCCGCCGGCGACCGCAACCGACCGATCGCCAGAGTCTGCCCCCATGACCCGGGCCTTGACGTTCCACGCATTGGAGGGGTCCACAGAGGTGATGATAACCGCGCCCGCAAGCGCGTTCAGGCCTTGCAGGGTCGATTGCGGACCGCGATATACCTCGACCTGACGCACGTCCCACATGTCGAGCGGTGTCGAGGCGACGGCACCATCCGGCAGGGCCGCGCCGTCGAAATAGATGGTGGACAGCGAACCGGCACCGCCGCCGGTGATGCTGTCATTGCGGATGCCGCGGATACTGAAACCGGTGCCGCCATAGGTCTCGGTCACATTGGCGGTGCGGGCGAAGACGTCGTAGATATCCTGAAGGTTTTCGTCCTGGATCTTGCGCGCGCTTGTGACGGCAACAGAGTCGGTCGTCTTTTGCAAGGAACGGCTGACCTTCTGGCCGGTGACGACAACCTCGACCGCAGCATCGCCTGGCACCTGCGCAGGTGCGTCTGGCGCTGCAAAGGCGGCGGATGCACAGACACAGGCCAGCGCAGCCCAAACGCCCGTGAGGGCGCTGGTTGATAAAAGTTTGGACGACATCATAAACCCCAGAAACATTTAATGAGAATTAATCGCAATTACTGTTTGTGAGGTTGCAAGTCAATCGCAAAGAACATCCGTAGGGTAAAATTTTATTTGGTCACTTTTACCGTCTGCCCCCCGCCCGCTCAGCGGGGGCTCCACTGGGTTTTGCAGACACGGCCAGCCGGATTGCTGACAGCATCGAGAGATGACGCAACGGATTGCAACCGCGCTCAGCACCGCGCAATGCGTGGGCAGGCCTCCACGCTTTTGAGCCACGTCCCCGGCGTGCAACTTGCAAACCTCCCGTCCTAAAACAGGAGACGTGCCGTTATGACCCCTTACGAAATCCCGACCCACCGGACTGCAAAAGAGACCGTTGTCGCCGTGGCGCTTTTGCCGGTCGCCCTTGTTCTGTTGGCCTTTCTGGCCGTCCGTGAATATTGGTAAGCTAGCAGCGGCGCAGTCGCCAAAGCCAGATCAAGGAACGACGTCTATCGAGGCAAGGCAGCACTTCGTCAATCTGAACCTGAGCCCCGACAGCCTCATGCGTTGCGTCCGTGCAGGAACCCGCCCTCCATCGGCCATTGTCCCCTGCGCGTTCAACGACATCTGACACGTCCAAGTCGCCTAAGACGCCGGCAGGCTTTAAGTTAGAGCGACGGCTAAACCCTCGTGCTTGTCGTCCGCGCCTTTGTCGTGCGCACGATCATCGCGCTTGCACCGCCTATCGACAACCAAGGTCTCGCCTTCGATGGTCTGGGACAGTTTTTTTGTGTCGATCTTGCTTGCACACATATGTGTTCGGCGCGACGTGGCCGGCCAATCCCTCCTTTCGCGGCCGAGATAGGACGCTCCGTAATCCAGACAGGCAAAGCCAGCGCTTTGACGTCTTTGCCCCTGTGATGCCGCTCCGAGCGCGTGCGCCTAAACTCTTTGCACTCATCGCAAAACATTCCGTATTGCGACGCAAAATAACTTGTGACAATTTTCTAAAAGCCGACGGTCGAGAGGATTCGTCGGCTATCCGGCCTACGCGCTACCTGCCAACGAGGTCAACGCGCAGACCGGATGTATGACTTCGGTCAGAATGAGGTCCGCGCGCGTTTATTGAAAAAGGGGTGCGCGGATCTTTCTTCAACGGATCGCGTCAAGCAGATAGCCGAAGGCCCACCAAACGGCAGCGCTCAATAGGATCTCGCCGATAATCGAAGAACCGATGGGAGTTATACCATCGTTCATAAGGCGCGCGCCCGTTGTAGCCCCTGATATTTAAGCAGGACTCGCATCGAGTGTGGGGTCGGGTGACAAAATGAAGCAACGGTTTAGACTGGGAAGCTGGCCCGCCGGGGCGGCAATATGTGGTGCGGCCTTGAGCGCCATCGGTGTCGCGCTGACCTCGTGGGTCGCAGGAAGCGTGACAAACCGCGCGTGCAAAACCACGGCATCCTCCAGCATCGCCCCCCTTTCCAGCGGACGTGCGGATACGCGCGCAATCGTTCATCATTCCCCGTGCCCGGGATCTGGCCATATCACCCAACTGATCAAGCAAGGCTTCTTCTTTGGGTCACGCGCCGGTGCCAAGACGATGGAACCCCCTATCCACGATCTCAAGCGCTTCGATGAGGCGGTCGATGCGGGCGCCCAGGCCATCGGTACGGATTACGACGAAGGTGCACCTGATCCTTACGGATCCATCAGGCTCATGCTCTTGTTAAAAGCCTCTTTGTCATGCGATGCATGATCAAATATAGCTTTCTGTTCAGGCGCCTTCGTAGTGACGATAAGGCAGTTCGCTGCGTGCTGGCGCGATCCTGTTGCGAACCGCCGCTTCGACCACAGGCCGGACGTCACCGGCCAGAGTATGCTCGTGCAGTTCAAACTGCGTGTTCATGAAATAGGCATGATCGAGGTTGGCATCGAGAACAAGATACCAGACATCCTGCGGCAAGCCGAGGTCTCGCTTAAGGGATGTCGTGATATCGCGCGTCTCAAAAATGAAGTCAGCGTTGAGAGACATGGTCGCACCCGGTTGTCAGAGGAAGGGTTATATCAAACTCTACTCAGTCGTCACCGGGCGAGACCATAACGCTAATTTTTGGTTAACGCGACTCTCTTCTGACGCTACTGCGCCAGATCACCGTTCTTTGACACCTTCTTGCCGGGCAACCAGAGTTCCGGAGTGCCCGGTTTCTTATCGGTACGGGTCTTCAGGCCCTGTGCATTCTTGTGCAGGCTGAAGGCGTCGTAAAGCACACCATTGGCAGTATAGGCCTTGTAGATCAGATCATCGCCCTCGACACCGATCACCTGAAAAAGCTGGGTCTGCGAGGCCTTGCGGTCGGCCCAGGCGAGATCGGAAACCGCGTACATTTTAGGGCCGGCGACGGACACGACATAGACCGTGGCGTTGTCGTCGGAGCGTGCCTCACCCGTCGGGGTCGGAGCGGCGCCGCGGGCATAGCCGTGGTCATGGCCCTGCAGCAAAAGATCGACCCTATACTTGTCGATTAAGGGCTTCAGGGCTTCGCGCACATCGGGATTGTCACGCTCCGGTTCGGAAGAATAGAGCGGAAAATGCAGCGTGATAATGGTCCATCGGTTCGGGTTATGGGCCAGAAGATCCTCAAGCCATTTTACCTGCGCCGCGCGCTCCGCCGGATCGCCATGCAAAAGCGGCGCATCCACCGAAATCACGCGCACACCCTGATAATCAACGTAGAAGGCGGTTTCCTTCAGCTTTTCGCGGCCTTCGGGGCCGTTTTCCGGTAAGGTATATTGCGCCCGCCACTGCGGCGACAAGCGCGCGCCCGTCGCATCTATCGGGCGGCCATATTCATGGTTGCCCGGCGTCATCAGCGACGGCGTCTGGGCGTGGATGAAACCACCGGCGGCAAACCATTCGCCCCATTCCAGATCGGCATTGTGACGGTTGATCAGGTCACCGGCGTGCAACATGAAGGCGGCCTTGCCGTCCTCGCGCTGGGATTCGCGCAAGACCCGTGACCAGTGTGACAGGATATCATTCTGGGCGTCGCCCATATAGACGAAGCTGAAGCGCTCGCCCGGCTTGCCGGCCGTCGAGAACTGGAACCATTCCGACCAGTTTGTGCCGTCGCCGACGCGGTAGATATAGCGCGTCGATGGCTCAAGTCCGGTCAGGACGAGCGAATTATAGCGCGCCTTGAAGCCGGCCTGTTCCTCGACATCCAGCGTCAGGACATCGGATTTCGCCATAACCTCGCGGGTGTTTTTGACGAAGTTCGGGCCGGGTTCGGAGACGGCGTATTGCACCCTGCCCGCTGGGCGGTCGGCGCTGGTCCGCCAGGTCACCGCCATTTCGTGCTGGGGGTCGTTCGTCAGGTTGAGGATGATGCGTTCGGGCGCGGCTGTGGCAGGCGTCAAAGGGGCTCGCGGCGGTGTTACGGCCGCTTGAACCGGCGCCGGGGTCGTAGAGGTGACGCGCGGCTCAGCCTGAGCGCTGCCAGCCAGCATGAGGACGGCGAGACTGAGACCCGACGCGGCAAAGACTTTAGACATGAAATACTCCAAAAAAAGACGGCGGAGCCCCACAAGGAGGCTCCGCCAGTTACGCACAGGGGAAACTTAGTAAATGTAGTTAAAGCTGAGGCTGATCGTGCGGCCGTTCTTGGTGAAGGCACGGCTGGAGGCGGTCGTCGGACCGTAGGACAGCCAGTAGGTATGGCTGTCGAACAGGTTCTGAACGTTGAAGCTGACCGTGGCTTTCGGCGTCAGCTTCTTGCGCAGATTCAGGTCAACGAAGGTGTAGTCCTGCTCATACGGATTGTTGCCGAAGTCCTGGATGCTCGACAGCATTTCCGACTGATAATTGGCCGCAAGATAGGCTTCCCACCCGTACTTTTCGTAGAACAGTTCGAGGTTCAGCACCTTCTCCGGCGTTTCCATGAGCGGCAGCTCGTAGCCTTCCGGATGCCAGCTCATGCCGGTTACCGCACTTGAGGACTGGAAGGTTCCGTTGAAGGATACGCCAAAACCGTCATAGGGCGATGGCAGTCCGTCAAAGATCTGACGGGCGCTGACTTCGATGCCCTGAACATGCGCCTTCTTGCCATTGTTGGCCATGGTGATGATGACGCCATTTGGGTCTTCATTTTCGCCGGCCGTGCCATTGCGGATGTTCGATGACGAAGACCGGAAGAGGAAGTTCTTGATGTTCTTGTCGTAGAGCGCGATCGAATAGGCCCCGGTCTTGCCGCGATACCATTCCAGCGACAGATCGACATTGATCGCCTTCATCGGCTTCAGATTAGGATTGCCCTTTTCGATCGCCACCAGAAGCCAGTCGGCCACCGGATTGTTCGTGCCATCACCGTCTGGATCCTGATTGTAGCTGTACTCGCTGGCCGAACTCATCCGCGCGATGTCGGGGCGGGCAAAGCTCGTCCAGACAGCACCGCGCAAGTAAAGGTCTGGCCGGAATTTGTAGGTGGCGTGCACCGACGGCAGGACATTGGTGAACTCGCTCTTGCTCACGCTGTACTCGTTGCCGAGTTTCTGGTCCATCGTATAGGCCGTAATGGTGTTTTCCGTCTTTTCGACGCGCGCACCGGCGATGACATTCAGCTTGCCAAACACAGCCTCCCCCATGACATAGGCGGCGGTCACCTGCTCGTTGAACTTGAAGGTATCTTCGTCGGAAATCACGGGATCGTCGGCATTCAGCGCCGTGCCGGTAAAGAAGGTGCTCTTGCCCGCATTGGCGAGGTTCAGCTCCGCCAGCATCTTGTCATCATCAAGCACGATGCCCAGCCGATGATCGCCGGTATACTGGCCATCGAAGAGATCGGTCACCGGCGTGTCGTAGAACTGCGCGAAATCAGCCAGGGTGCCGCTGCGAGACAAGTTCAGAAAGCTGCCCTCGAACTTCTTACGGTCCGATTTGTAAAACTTGGCGCCGGCCTTGATGTTGCGCAGCCAGTCATGATCGAACTCATAATTGGCATTGAGCTGCACCTGCTTCAGCTTTTCGGTCGATGACGAGACTCCTGCCTCCATGCTGGCAAACTTGAAATTCGCGGGGTCTTGCGCCCCTTCCAGGCCTGCCTGGTTCAGCACCCACTTCGGGTATCGGCTGTCACCTGACGAATCGACCCCAACACCTTTATTGCCCAGCCAGTGGTACATGTCGGTGCGGAATTCCATCTCGTAGTCGCCGTCCGATTCATCGCGCGATTCCGAGACCGATACGTCGTAATCGAGAGTCAGCTTGCCGAAGCGGCTGACACCGCCAGCATTCAATGAGCTGAGCAGGCCGGTAGAATAGCTGCCTTCCCAGAAGCGGCGCATACGGAAACCTTGCGGGTCCCAGACACCCGAACCACCATCGAGCGAATAGAGCGACTTGGTCGACTTGTCCTTGTCCGTAATGACACCATCCTTGTCACGGTCGACAATCTGGCGGGTCGTATAGCCGTAGATATTGCCACGCTTATCGCTGCCGGTGATCATATCATCGGGATTACCCAAAGAGGTGTCGGTCTTGTCGACCTGCGACAGACGCGTTGAAAATTTTCCCGTATCATTGCGGAAATTGAGGCGGGTGGAGAATTCCTTTTTATTGTATTCGTTATAGGTGCCACGCAGGTGGAACTGATGGTCATCGCCATGCCAGTCAAGCGATGAGTTCAGCCCCTTGCGCTCGACCTCGGCGTGGCCCGTGGCGAGTTGCATGCCACGAAAGACGAAGTCATTGAGATCGGCATCGAGGGTTTCCGAATTCGAGTACCAGGTGCGCGGCTGGCTATCGCCATCGCCGCCGTTTTCTTCAAATTGAGTCTGGCGCTTCGAATAGGAGGCGGTGACAAACACGCCCAACCGGTCGCCGAACTTCTTGGCGAAGGACAATGCCCCCTTCGCTGAAGTCGGGTTGTCGAACTTGTCCATCACGCTGCCCTGAACGGACAGACCCAGGTGTGTTTTCTTGTAGTTGAACGCGGTGGGCGTATCGATCTCAACCGTGCCCCCAAGGGCGTCACCATCCATGTTAGGCATGATGGTCTTGTGCACCGTGATGCCGGCAATACCTTCGGGCGGCAGGAAGCTCAGGCGCACGCCGCGATAGAACTGAGCATCGCGTGAACCGGCGCCCGACATTTTCACACCGTTCATCGTGTAGTTGTTCAATTCCGTCGATAGACCGCGAATGGTAATGCGGTCGCCTTCACCAGTGCGTGAGTCGCGCACGGCGTTAACGCCCGGCACCTTGGCCAGGGCCTCGGCGACGTTCTCCACCGGCAGCTTGCCCATATCATCGGCGCTGACCCGGTCCGAAATGGTCTTGTTGCGGCGCTTGTCCTCGACGGAGTCGGTCATCGCCTTGGCGTAACCGGTGACAATAACCTCTGTCGCCGCTTCTTCGGGTGCGATGTCATTCTGTGCAGCCGGCGCCGCAACGGCCGAGCGGCGGATGATCACCGAACCGTCAGCGATCTGGCCGGAAAGACCGGTGCCCGCTAGCAATTGCGCAAGCGCCGCACTGGCCGTCAGGTTGCCGGACACCGCCGATGAACGCTTGTTGGTCAGCAAATCCGGATCGGCCACGACCTGCAGGCCGGTGGCGCGTGAAAAATCCTTGAGCGCCGCGGCTAGGCCCTTGGCAGCGATGCGAAAGCCCTGTTGCTGGGTGGCAGCTTGCGCCTGCGCCATAGCCGGCGCGGACAGCCCCGCAACGACCAAAGCCAGCGCAGATAGACCGTGCGCAAGTTTAAATTTCGTCTTCACGTTTAGATCTCCAGTAAACGCAGCCCCCTTGGCCCCGCCTTTAGAAGATGAAAAAAAGACGCATCACCCGACACGGAATATTATGAATTATTTATGACCTACAATGACTTCGTCAGTACAATGACGTTTTCTTCGCGCACTATTTTGATACCGTAAACCTGCTTCAGGCTCTTCAATACCTTGTCCGTATCCGATACCTTGAAGCGGCCAGAGATCTTGCGCGCCGCCAGATCCGGCGCATCTATGCGCACCGGGACGGACGAGAAACGGTTGACCTCACCCACCAGCCGCGTCAGCGAAATATTGTCGGCCTCGAACCAGCCACCCTGCCAGTCCGGCATTTCGGCGACATCGAAGGCGGCGGGTATCAGGGCGCCATCTGTCAGCACGCGCTCGCCGACACCGAGATCGCGGACCTCATGGTGGGCCTCGACGCGAACCCGTCCGCGATAAACGGCAACTTCGGCGCCCCCCGCCGGCAATAGATCGATATTGAAAGCTGTACCCAGAACGCGCACATGCGAGCCCGCCGCCTCGACCGTAAAGGGGCGTGTAACATCGTGGGCGATATCGAAATAGGCTTCACCGCGCCTGAGCGTAATGGCACGATCACGCCCTGCGAAATGGACGCTGAGTTGCGTGTCACCGTTCAGGACGACCTGACTGCCATCCGGCAAACGCGCCGTCAGCATCTGACCGGGGGTCGTCTCAAGCGTCTGGGTGTAGCCTTTTTCCGCTGGCAGCGCTCCGGGCAGGCGCAATCCGCCGAACCACATACCGCCGCCGATCATGACCAGCGCCAGCGAAGCCGCCAGCGCGCCGCCCCAGACGACCGACCGGTGCTGCGAGCTTTTGGCTCTGGCCACAAGCGCGGCCTCCCCTAAGGACGCACTGTCATAACAGGCGAGGCAGTCGGCATAGGCCATGGCATTGCCGGGGTCGGCGGATATCCACGTCTCGAACAGCCGTTCGCGATGCGCCGGTACGTTGGGACCCGACATGACCATGACCCAGTAGGCGGCAGCTTCCTCGCGGTCCATATCTTCAAAAGCCTGAAGGTTATGCATGGTCGCAGGCCTCCGGAACGGGCGACACAGGGGCGTCTTCCTGCCATTTGACACGTGCCGCCTTAAGATCGACAAGCGCGCGCGTAATATGTTTCTCGACCGCCTTGGGGTTTAGGTTGAGCGCGCGGCCGATATCGTCGCAACTCTGGCCGTCAAGGCGACGGCGCAGGAAAACGTCACGGCGCAAGGCCGGCATCCGGGCCAAAACCACCTGTATGGCCTTGAATTCTTCACGCCCTTCGGCCACCCGATCGGGCAAGGGCTCGGTGCAGGCCAGATCTTCGGCGGCATCAAGAGAATCCGATGGGCGCGATTGCCGGTAATGCAGATGGATCAGATTGGCCGCGATGCGCAGCGCCAGGGCGTGAAGGCTGATGACGATATTGTCCTGCTGGTATTCGATGGCTTTGAGCACGGCCTGCTGGGCGATATCCTCAGCCATTTCCTTGTGGCGCAGACGTGACAGCGCATAGCGGCGAACCACCGCATGTATGCCTGACCATTCCTGATTATGCCGGTTCGGCGCCACACGTCCCCGCCTTTGATACGTCATCATGCCGTCGTCTTGGCCTCACGGGTGTCGCTCTACAGGTCCTGGATGACAGTTACATGTCAGATCGGCGGATCGTTGTTATGAATACGGTTAAGGTACCGGTTCATTTAAGATGCTCCACGACGGCAAAACCCGACATTAAATTCCGGGCGTCCCCCCCCAAAAAAGCGCCGCACCGGGAAAATCGGTGCGAGGCAAGTCTGGCTCGAATGGGGAAAGTCTATTTCGCGATCGATATCCGCAGGGTCTCACGATTGAAGGTGTTGGTGCTCAGCTTGACCGCGTCAACCCGCCGTAAGGTCATCTTGTTGGTCGCCCCGTATTAGTTTTACCTGCACTTTTGCGGCTCAGCCACCTTCGCCTCTGGTTTGCCACGCAGGCAAAGAACCATGATCAGTCCTGCGGTTGCCATGACTGCGCCGGCTAATGACACGGCGGGGTAACCCAGCCCCGCAGAGATGACGGCCCCACCCAGCGCAGCCCCTAAGGCGTTGCCCAGATTAAAGGCACCGACGTTCATAGCTGAGGCGAGATTGGGCGCGTCTGCCGCAACATTCATGATCCGTGTCTGCAAGGGCGGCACCAATGCAAAGCTCGCCGTACCCCAAAGGAATATCAGCACGGCCGTAGGTATCGGCCAGCGCATACCCCAAGCAAAAGCCACCAGCAACACGACAAGGCCAAAGAGCGTGGCGATCAAAGTGGCATCGATTGAGCGATCGGCGTATCGGCCACCAAGCCAATTGCCAGCGGTCAGTCCCAGGCCATAGATGACCAGCATTGCCGTCACGAAGGCGGAGGAGGCTTTCGTCTCTGATTGTAAGATAGGGGCAATGTAGGTGAAGACGGTGAACATCGCACTCGCCCCCATAACAGTCAGGGCCAGGGCTGCCAGCACAGCGGGTCGCCTCAAGACGCGCAATTCCGTCATCATATCGGCGTTCCTATCGGCGGGAAGCGCTGGCAAAGATACCCGAAGACTTATCATGGTCATGATACCAAGCCCGGTGATACCCCAGAACGCGGCGCGCCAGCCCATAACCTCCCCGGCCCAGGTGGCAAGTGGCACACCCCCGATAGTCGCGATCGTCAACCCCATGAACATGGCCGCGACCGCCCCGGCTCGCCGATCTGGTGGGACCAAACTTGACGCCACCACGGCCCCGACACCGAAGAAGGCTCCATGATTAAACGATGTCACCACACGGGCGATCAGCAGCAGGGTATAATCGTTCGCCAAGGCTGACACGAGATTGCCGACCGTGAATATGGCCATCAGTCCAATCAACAATGTCCGCCTGGGGACCCGTCCCGTCGTGAGGGTCATGATGGGCGCACCGATCAATACCCCCATGGCATAGGCGCTGACGAGCAATCCCGCTGCGGGTATGGACACGCCCAGGTCCGCAGCCATGATCGGCAGGAGGCCCATCGGCGCAAATTCCGTCACACCGATGCCGAACGCGCCTGCTGCCAGGGCAAGAAGAGGAAGATTGGGTTTCATTGAAATTATCCTAATTATATGCACTAAGCATATGAATGATGGAAAGTCCGTTGTGTAGGTGGGCCTCACGACAAGGTTCTGTGCGTAGGATTCACAAATGAAGCGTGAGATGGCTGACAGGTCAGGCGAGATGGAAGCGTTCGCCGCCGTTGCACGTGAGCACAGTCTTTCGGCCGCGGCGCGACGGCTGGGGCTCACCCCCTCTGCCGTGAGCCGGGCAATTACGCGTATAGAAGCGCGCCTGGGTGTGCGCTTAATTGTGCGCACAACACGCTCAATCACCCTGACACCGGAGGGGGAAGCCTACGCGCGCGGGGCCGCGCGCATTCTTGCAGACCTGGCTGAAGTCGAAGACGCCATCGCCGATCAGGGCGTTCCGAAGGGGCGCCTGCGGGTCAGCGCCGCCTTGGCGCACGGCCGGCTGGTCATAGTGCCTTTGCTAGGGGAGTTTTCGGACAGGTTTCCGGGGATACGGCTCGATGTCAGCCTTAGCGATACGTTGGTGGACGTTCTGGGCGGCCGCGCCGATGTCGCCATCCGCTTTGGCCCCCTGTCGGATAGCCCTTTGACAGCCCGACGCCTTGGCGACACAGGACGATCCATCGTCGCCTCGCCGGAGTATCTATCGCGTAGAGGCACGCCCCTGGTGCCTGAAGATTTGCTTGGTCACAACTGCCTAAATTTCGACTTCCCCCGTATCGAACCCGGCTGGCCTTTCCGCAAGGATGGGCACGATTACGCGCTAGGTGTTTCGGGCACTATCGAAGCCAACAATGGCGAGACCCTTGTACAATTGGCTCTACAAGGTGTTGGCATTGCCCGGGTCGGAAATTTCCATCTCGCTGACGAGATTACCGCCGGCAAACTTGTCGTTCTCCTCGATGATTTCAATCCCCAAGATCGCGAGCCAATCCATGCGGTCTTTGTGGGCGGCAGCCATATGCCCGCTCGTGTCCGCGTTTTTGTTGATTTCCTTGTTGAGCGGCTGACCGCGCGACAAGTCGGCTAACGTGAACGCATGCCTGCTGAGGTCTGAGGCTGCCATGCGCCGAGTGTTGAAAAAGTCCGATTTCGCGCCATGTTCGAAGAAAAAGTTGGCCATAGAGGCCGATGGCAAAACGTGACAAAAGCGGCACCACGAATTTGTCCATTGGCCTCAAGCGGCTTCCCTAACTTAATTTAAGGGATCTTTTGCGATGCACCAGCGACCGTCGTTGCGTTCGCGAAATTGTCGAGACGATGCGGCTGCGGACGTTTTCAGCAGTATCCGCCCAAACCAGACACTCAGGCTTCGGGCACCGTTCAATTTTGGAGATGGCAGGGTCGCCGTCTTTGCCCAGCCTCAGATCCCGCCGCGCAACATCAACTGGTCCGCATCTGGCAAGTGGGTTCATTGGCCAGGGCGGCCTTTGAAAGCTGCTTCCTGGGCAAGGTCAAGGCCGGCAAGAGCGAAATGTTCTTTGAGAAAATGGCGCTGGATCTGAGGGGCGCCCACAAGCTGAAAGAGGAGAGACAGTCATGACAATTGAACGGGCTGTGCCTGCCTTTGCCGGATTTATGATCCTGCTGAGTGTCGCCTTAACTCACTGGGTCAGTCCTTACTTCGTCTGGCTTACCGTGTTTGTAGGGGCAAATTTGTTTCAATTCGCCTTCACCAAATTTTGCCCGGCGGCCTTGGTTTTCAAAGTTACTGAACTTAAATCTGCTGGCCAGAGCTAGCGCCCTGTTGCGAGGTTGCGAAGAGGTCGGCTCGACGACCGAGGGAAACAGCCATGACACAGCCCTCACCCCCAAACCGCCTTCCGTGGCCTCCATTCTCTACATTTCCGCTCTAATGGCGCGCTGGACGTTGCCGGCCTTTGTACCTGTTTGGTCCCGGCACGTGCCCTTACATGCGATGCGCTTTTGGCAAAGGTCAGCAAGCCCTTTTCTCCCGTCGAACAAGTCTCAAACTTAACTCATCTGCATCATTTAAATCCAGGAAAATGCCATGATCGAGGATTGCTAGAAGAAAGGCCGCCACGCTTCTAGCTTTGAAAATACCATGCAAGGAACCTTCTGTGCTGGCGAAGCGGAATATAGTCGCTTTGGAGAGCCCGGAGTGTCGAGCGGCATCGAGGTAAGACCAGCCAAGCAGCCCGCACGCCGCGCGCACCTCTGCGCCGGTCATCAACGGCAGAATTTGCGCAACCGCCTCCTCTTGACCGCATGGGCTTGGCCCGAAAACTCTCGTAAAGGTGCCGCACCATTCCGCAGTCTCGCCGATTGGCCCCTTAATCGGGACGCCCGATAAATCGAAAGGTCGAACTACGTGGTCCGCGCATAGAATATTGACACGAATACGAAACCGCGCGTCGGTCTCGATCAGCTTATCGACAAGCCTGTTAAGGGCCGCGCGATCTTCATTGGGAATGTGCTCAATCCAGTTGACGCGCAGATCGGCACTTTCATACTTCAGCATCCCCCGCCCAGCCGAAGCAAACGAGACGCCCTTCAGATTGCCGCGCCAAAGGCAATCCACATCCAACGCGTCCATGAACATGTCCAGCCGACTTGCCGTGTCGGCGAATGCGAGGGAAACCGCGTGTTCCGTCGTCACTTCACGCGCGAACAAAACGTACATAGCGCGCCCGGCGCTGTCCGCCAGTTCCTGAAAATGAAACTCTGCCTGACCTATCCCCCTTATTTGCCGCAAAATTCGAAACACCTGCGTTGGCGGCGTGATGCCCCGGACCATAAGGGCAAGGCTCTCTTTAAAACGCGCACGATCATCTGAATGGATGGATGTCAGAACAAGCAAATGCGCGCTCAGATGGGTGTTTGGAAAATCGAGAAGTCGCAACATGCCATGGGACAGACGCCATTCATCATCCAAGGACGACATCATGATCCAGCCGATATTTAACGCAATCTCCGCCGCACTCAAAAGATGGAGTGACGATAGCCGTGTCTCCGCACACATACTCACAATACCTTACACTTACGCGCCGCCCCACGCGCGGCAAACACTAGTGAATGTGGGGGATGCCGCGACCGCTCATAGACATCAGACGAAAGACGATGGATTCTATGGCGTTCGAGCACGCTTTTATGAGGGTAGGGCGTTCTGCCCTTGCCTAACCGACCATTCAAATGCCCCCTGTAAGGCTCGCGGTGGGCGAAAAATAGCTAGATCGACGACGACGGCGCCTGGAACTTGCAAAAGTCTGAACAATGACAAACATGTTGTGTAAGGGCCTCACAAACTCTTCGCCTCATATAACGACGTTCTTATTTTCGTATATCATATTTAGTATGACCTAAACGTGAACGTAAACGTAAACTTTTTAAGACAGGAATACGCGAACAGGCTTTCCTATCCATTCCTATCCAAATGCCTTAAATTAGCTCCGCTATTTCGTCTTTTGGCTACCAAAAAATTTACATTAGACCTCTTTTTTGACGGTGGACTGTCGAACTTGAGGCTAATTTTCAAATTAGCCTGACACCCCCAAGGTTGAATGAGCGCCTCAGACGACAAGACGAAACGAGGTGTCTGCAACCGCGCCGGATGCAGACCGCGACGGGCAATGGGGCACCCGTAACAACCTCTCATTTGACGCGGCGTCCCGGCGGTGACGAAATTGGATGTCGTGGCGCAATTCTGGAAAGACGATGTGTGAGGTGGTCCCCGAAAACTGGACAGCTGGCTTAGATATAATCTTGCCCCTATAGTGGCCACCGGCCAAGGGGTTTAAATGAAGAATATCCGCAAGAAACACAGTCCTGAGTTTAAGGCGAAGGTGGCGATGGCTGCCCTTCGTGAGGAAGGCACGGTGTCTGAACTGGCCAGTAAGTACGGCGTCCACCCGAGCCAGATCAATACCTGGAAGAAGGCAGCCCAGGACGGCATGGCTGCC
>NZ_AQWM01000035.1 GCF_000376105.1 Asticcacaulis benevestitus DSM 16100 = ATCC BAA-896 | reverse complement strand
ACGATCGAGGGCATCAAGATCATAGACGTCACCGGCGCATCCAACGGCACTTTTGTGCTTGAAGGTGACTACGTCTTCGACGGCGAACAGGCGGTAATCGCTGGTGCCTACGGCTATCGACTCTACAAGAATGGCGTTGCCAATCCCGCCGATGGCGATTGGTATCTGCGTTCGGCGTTGCTCATTCCGGGCGATACCGATCCGTCACCGCTTTACCAGCCCGGTGTACCGATCTATGAGGTTTATAGCGCGAACCTGCAATCGCTTAACACCTTGCCCACGCTCCAGCAGCGCGTCGGTAACCGCACTTGGGCTGCCGGGGGTAATCCCGAAGGTAACGGTCTTTGGGGACGCACGGAAGGCATACGGAGCCGCGCCAACGCGGCGGTATCGACAAGTGGCTCCGATCAGGACATCGATATTTGGAAGATGCAACTGGGTGCCGATCAGTTGCTTACAACGACCGACAAGGGCGAGCGCCTGGTGACAGGTATCACCGTCACCTATGGTGAGGCCAGAAGCCGTATTCGCTCAAACTTTGGCAACGGCGCAATCAAGACGAACAGCTATGCCCTTGGCGCGACCATGACCTGGTATGGTCTTAAGGGGGCGTATATCGACGGTCAGGCGCAGGTCAGTTACTATGACAGCAATCTCGATTCAGATGTTCTCGGCGCGCTCACACATGGCAATCGTGGCAGCGGAGAGGCTATCAGCTTCGAAGCCGGTAAACGTATGTCGATCGGTGGCAAGCTTAGCGTCACGCCGCAGTTCCAGATGGCCTATTCTAATGTGCGGTTTGATCGCTTCGTTGACGAAGCAGATGCTGTCGTGACAGCCGATAAGGGCGCCAGTCTGAAATCACGCTGGGGTGTCATCCTAGATCGTCAGAATACCTGGGCAGCTGGCCGTAGCGATATCTACGGCCTCGTCAACCTCACCTATGAATGGCTCGATGGGACGCCCACTCGCGTGTCAGTTACCGCTATTCATCATGCTGAAGACCGGCTCTGGGGCGAACTTGGCGTGGGCGGAACCCTATACCTTGGCACAAATCTTACCCTATACGGGGAAGCAGTGGGTAAGACGGCCCTGAAAGATTTTGGCGACAGCTACAGACTTGAGGGCAGTGCTGGATTGCGACTGAGATTTTGAAGGCACCACGCCCCAGCTCTATCGAATATTAAGAAAGTTTTGGACTTACAGCATAAAGCCAGTCCGGTTTGTTCCGCACTCCCGCCAATCGGAAATGAAAAGACCTGACCAAGTTCATCTTGCGCGAAAAATGTCGGAGCCCAATCTTGCCACAAATGCCCGAGCCAGACTTAAAATTAATCTTGGAAGCGATCGCCGATTTTCCAGATGGCGCTTCAATTCACAATATTCTAAACTAACGCGGAGATGTTTCAACCTTTAGGCGGCGCGACATTGGTCGTGGGGCCAAAGCCTGCTGCTCAGCCAACTGTAGACGAGGATTAGGCTAAGTCAGCGCCGGGAAGCAGCCCGCGTTGACCAATGATATGGCATTGCGTGGTGCATGCTTTCCGGTCACACTTACGGTCCTTAGGGTTCGGAAAATGACAACCGAACCTTGGCATAAACGATACGGGCGGGGTCGTCCATTCCAACAATCATCGGGTTCCGCCGCACGATAATTGAGACGCATCACGTAGACCGGTTGGCAGCCGGTATCTTACCCTTTTCGCCCACAGTCAAAGAATTCGGACTTTCGACAAGACTGTATTGCCTTGGCGAACAGCCCATGACCCGCTTGAAAGCGGCGCTGAATGCGCTTTCGGATTCGTAGCCCAGTGCCGGCGCTATGATGGAGATGGGATCACTGGAATTGGCAAGCCTGTCTCCGGCGAGTAGCATTCGCCAGCGCGTCAGATATTCCATTGCCGTCATCCCGACCGTTTCCTTGAACTTCCGAGCGAATCTGGAGCGTGACATGCCGGCGCACAACGCCAGCGCGTCTAGCGTCCAGCGCCGCGCCGGATCATGGTGCATTGAGTTGATCGCTAAGCTCATCTGCTTATCCACTAGGGCGAAAAGCCAGCCTACGCCGGCCGTAGCCCCGTCCAACATGTACAGTCGGAGGGCCTGGACCAGCATCATATGAGCGAGATGTTGGGCGACTAGGAAGCTGCCTGGCTGAGGACTCCTCAGTTCCTCCATCATCCGCTCCACAGCCCATCGTAGCGCAGCCTGATCTGATTTTTTGCGAAGATGAACGATGGGCGGAAGCATCTTCAAGAGGATGTTGGCATGGCTGCCCGCGAGGGCAAAGTAGCTACCGACAATTAAAAGTTCGCCGCCGCCGTTGCACGTCACGAATCCGCCTTCACGTTTTGCGGCGTATACAGTTGCGGCGTCAGTCGGCGCTAACTTGAGATCGCTCGCCAGTCGGAAAGGCCGCCCGTTCGGTAGCAGAAAGCCATCGCCTTTAGTTAGGCGAACGGGCTCAAGGACGCCCTCGACCGATAGCCAGCACTCGCCGGAGACGACGGCGTAGCACTTGATGCCGTCGTTGCGTGTAAACTGAATCGACCAGTCCCCAGCCGCGGAGAAGCCACCGGAGACATAGCTGCGCGGTTTCAGAAGGGATAGCACGTCTGATAGAGGATCAATGAGCAATTGATACGATCGCAACGATAATAGGGACGAAAGAGCATAGCACGTATCGCCTCACATGACCATAATACGGCTGCAGGGAGAGGCACGCAGGCGCTCCCGACGCGAAAGGCTTCTTTCGCATACCTTCCCAAAGACCTGGCAAAAGGGACGAGCTCTGATGAAAGCGCTGATATTCGATCCAACACAGCCGCGCGGTGTTCGCCTTGGCGAGGCGCCGGACCCGACGCCGACGCCGTCCCAAGCCCTCATCGAAGTGCGCGCCGTGTCACTCAATTTCGGCGATGTCGCCTCGCTCAACCGGGGAAAGGCAGGGGACGTACCCGGCTGGGATGCTGCTGGCATCGTCGTGCGCGCCGCCGCCGATGGGTCGGGACCGAAAGCCGGCGCGCGGGTGAGCACCTTTGGTGGGGGCGGCGCCTGGGCAGAACTCAGGGCAGTGAATACGGGTGAAATCGGGGTCGCGGCGCCGGAGGTCGATTTCGGCGCCGCGAGCGCACTCCCAGTTGCAGGTATCACGGCGCTTCGGGTTGTACGCGCGTTAGGCCCTCTAATTGGTCGACGCGTTCTGATCACAGGGGCTTCCGGAGGTGTAGGCCGCTTCGCCGTCCAGCTCGCGCATCTGGCAGGCGCTCACGTCATCGCCAGTGTTGGCTCGATGGGACGAGGCGCCGGCCTTGCCGAGCTTGGAGCCCATGAAGTTGTTGTGGGATTAGACGGTGTGAAGACACCGGTAGATGGCGTTATCGACAACGTGGGCGGCGCGCTCCTGCCTTGCGCATTGGACCTGCTGGCCATTGGCGGCACATTGCAAAGCGTGGGTGCCTCGTCCCTTGAGCCGAGCACGATCGATTTCATGCAGCAGCGGTTTGCGGACGGTCGTCGTGCGGCGGGACGACGAATCGAAATCTTTGGAGTGGGGTCGGGGTTCGGCCCGGACCTCGACTACCTGTTGGCTCTCATGGCCCGGAAGCAGCTCGACCCATGCATCGGTTGGCGTGGCGATTGGCGGCAGGTGACGGAAGCAGTCGATGCGCTGTTAGGCCGAAAAGTCAACGGAAAGGCTATTCTGGATATTCAGCAGCGCGCTTAGTGGGCTTGGTAGGCCTCGCCGCTATCGCAGGACCTGAGACCTAGTCTCCCACTTGTATTAGTCTTATTGACCGAAGGCTTGGAGCGCGGCTTCACCGGCTTCCTGGTCCTGTGACCAACTTCCGCCCGAAATGCCAAGTCCACCAATAATCGCTCCATCTTCCATGATAGGGAACCCACCGGCCGCGGCCATGACACGGGGCACATACCTCAGGTTCGACGCGCCGCGATCTTCTAGCAAGTCGACCCACTGCGCAGTCGTGAGACCGAACGAGGCGGCGGTGTATGCCTTGTCGATGGCGATATTGACCGCCAGGTATGAACTCTTGTCGCTGCGCTCAAAGGCTTTGAGGTTGCCGGCCGCGTCAACGATGGCGATCACCGGTTCGAAGCCGACGCGCTCAGACGCGGCGGTGGCCTCGGCGATCAGTCGTGCGGCGGCCTGATGCGTGATCGAGTGAGAGGTATAGCTATTTTTGGTCATATGAGATTCCTTAGAGTCAGGTTGATGGCGCCCACATCGCCCAAGAGGGGGGCGTGCGGTCACTTGAATGTAGGGGACCTGTTCTCACGGCGTGATACGCACAAAGTTTGCCTTCAGTATCCGTATGGATACTGGTGCCGGACGAGTAACACCCTAATTTATTGAATCATATATGTTGTTCAGGATTGGAATGTGTCGAAGCGGCTCAACGGACTTATTTCAGGCCACATATGAGTGAAGGCGTATTGCTAAATCGATCAGAACCGCATACGCCCGGTATTGGATGTACGGAACAATGTGCATATAAGTATCTAGGAGATACCACTATGGCCAAGGTTCGCCACTCTCGCTTTGACTGTGACCCGGGTTGCGCCGTCGAAGCCACGATCAGCCTGATCGACGGCAAATGGAAGTGTGTCGTACTCTTCCATCTTTTGACCGGCACGATGCGCTTCAACGAAATCCGGCGTCAGATCAGCGGCGTCACCCAGAGAACTTTGACAAACCAGCTCCGGGAGCTTGAGGAGGACGGGCTGATTGAGCGCAAAATCTACGCCCAGGTGCCACCAAAGGTCGAATATACCGTCACGCCCCTGGGCCGTAGCCTGCAGCCAATTCTTGTGGCGCTAAAATTTTGGGGAGATGAGAATATAGGGCGTTTCGGGAAGCCAGAGCGGGCAAACGCGGCATAATCCCGATTTAATCCTTACGCCACCTAACGTGGATCCAAGGGGTGGGTTCGCGTGTATCGACTGGATTTCAAGCTCCGCAGGATCTCCTGCTTCGCTGTGCCATCAATTGCACGTTTGTTTTTCCTTATTTGCCGGCATAGGCCGACATTCCCGCCACCAGCGCGTCGAAGGTGATACGGCATCGTGGGGTTGTTTTCAGGTTTTCGTGCATTACCAGAAACGTTTGCAGATTGAGTGCCAACTCCTTTTGCAGAATGTGGACAAGATCCGGATCCCGCCGTCCTATCTCCACTTGGCAGACACCAATTCCGCATCCGGCGCGGATCAGGGCCAGTTGTGCCAGATTGCTATCTGCTTTCAGGACCGGACGCACGGCGTTTAGGAACGGCATTAGTTTGCGCAGGCTTCGCGTGAATTCATTTTCGCGATCGAAGGCGATAAAACGGTGCTCGCGTAATCCTTCGAGGCTCTGGGGAACCCCGTTTGCTTCAAGGTAGCACCTGTGGGCGTGCAGGCCGATCGGTATTCCGCCGATACGTTGGACGAGCAAGGCATCCTGAGTCGGCGGCGCCATGCGCACGGCAATGTCGGCTTTCTGATGCAACAGGTCCTCAACATCGTCAGAAAGCGATAGCTCAATAATGAGATCGGGCTGGGCTTCGCCGAGAGCGGCGAGAATTGGCGGCAGCACCTCTATGCCTATCACTTCACTTGCGCTTATCCGGACGGTGCCTCGAACGCCCACGCTTGACGAGGGGCCATGCCCCGTCGCGGCGCGCAGGAGAGCTGCGGCATTTGAGGCCAATTTCGCTGCATGCGGCTTTAGATCCACTGCGGCTTCTGTAGGCATGAGACCTTGGGGCGTCCGGATAAACAGCTGGAAGCCGATACTAGTCTCCAAGGCGTCGATATGTCGCCCGATCGTTGGCTGTGTCAGCCCGAGTTGCCGGGCCGCAGCCGACAGCGATCCCTCCTGCATCACTGTCAGGAAGGTCCGATAAAAATCCCAGCTCGGCTCAAGGTCGCTCATACATTTTAGTATAGCCCATAAAGGAAAAAGCACAATTCCGTTTATCCGTCTGATGAAGGATAGTGGGGCCATCGAAAGAGGAGATATCAATCATGACCAACAATATCGCCAACAACAAGAACAACGAAAAGATCGCCTTGGTGCTCGGCGCTACCGGTGGCATCGGCGGCGAAGTCGCGTGCCTCCTGGTGAAGCGCGGCTGGACCGTCCGGGCGTTGAACCGGGACGCAGCAAAAGCCGCAGGCAGTCAGCCGGAACTCAACTGGCTGCAGGGCGATGCTATGAATGCCTCAGATGTACTGAACGCCGCAAAAGATGCGACTCTCATCGTTCATGCCGTGAACCCCGCCGGCTACCGCAACTGGGGAACGCTCGTCTTGCCGATGCTCGACAATACCATCACTGCTGCAAAGTCCGTGGGCGCCACAGTCATATTACCAGGTACCATATACAATTTTGGCCCCGATGCCTTTCCAGTATTACATGAGGACGCAGCCCAGAACCCGGTCACAGTCAAAGGCTCTATCCGCGTCGAGATGGAACGTCGCTTGAAACTTGCCAGCGAAAGCGGCGTACGGGTGATCATTGTGCGGGCCGGAGACTTCTTTGGTCCCAAGGCTGGCAATAACTGGTTTTCCCAAGGCATGATCACGCCGGGCATACAGGTCGACTCCGTCACCTATCCTGGCAAACGGGGCATTGGTCATCAATGGGCCTATCTGCCGGACACTGCGGAAACAATGATGCGGCTGGTTGAGAAGGGCGATACTTTGCCCGTCTTCGCGGCCTACCATATGGAGGGTTTCTGGGATCACGACGGCACACAGCTGACCGCCGCCATCCGGCGTGTCGTCGACAAGCCAGATCTGAAGATCAAAAGCTTTCCATGGTGGATACTGCCGTTCTTGGCGCCCTTCAACACCTTCATGAAGGAAGCCGGGGAGATGAAATATCTTTGGAAGAAGCCGCTGCGCATGCCGAACACACGACTTGTCGAGGCAATCGGGCCTGAGCCGCGCACGCCAATAGATGAAGCCATGAAGGCGACGCTCACTGGACTTGGCTGCCTGCCCGACGACTTCAAGTTTGACCGCGACGAACACTGACACGCGCATACAGATCGGCCTTCGCCCCGTTGGCAGAGATAGAATGACGGGTCCGTCGGGGCAAAGGTACAAAATCGGACACGCCATTTCGCGTATTCCCTGAATAAACTTTAGGTGCGGTGCGACAAATTCATTTTGCGGTATTAAAACACCATTCGCGGCTCCGGAGCTTGCGATGGACCATCTCCGTTTCTCCCTGTTCGTTGTGGTGAGTTGGGGATTAGGTAGCCGACGTGCATGTACGGCAATCACCCGAGATGAATCTTCCCTACAACTGACCACTCCGACAGGGTCTGCCGTTTTAAACCGACTGTCTGTGGCGCAGCACTAGGATCGACTAACGAGACGACGGAAGCCGGGTGTTGGCCGTTATCCTCGTCGTGACGCTAGTATTACGGAAATTTAATATCCCGGCCCGCATCCAAACCATAGGTAATGGGCCTCTTGTTAAATAGGCAGAAGACCAATTGATTGTTGTCGTTTTATTTCTACAGGGAGCCAAATGTCCAGCATAGCAAAGAAATTTCTTACTCAAGTTGCCGTATTTATTATTTTTCTGATTCCGAATGCTTGTCTGGTTCCTTCCGCGATAGCACAGCAGAAGAGCGTAGACATTTCTGGTGTATGGTTCGGTGATCTGGTCATAGCGGGCCCTGATGGAAAAAGCAGCCATGATAAGGTGGTACTCGTTCTAAAAAAGGACGGTGTCCTACTAACAGGCAGTGCAGGCCGATCAGTAGATATGCAGACAGGCTTCACCGCGGGTCGAGTGGAAAACAATCGCGTTCAATTTCACCTAGACGCGGCCGGAGGGATGGACTTCGATATGCAACTCAAAGAAGGGCATCTCCAAGGTCTTGTGACGAGCTCAGCCGGTAAAGGGCTCCATGGCGAGGTGGACGTTCAACCAGCGCCTGAATTGGCTCCGCACTTGGAACTTGAGGCACAGATTAGCGATGCTGACAAAAAGCTTTTTGACGCGTTCGATGCGTGCGATGTGAAACTCTATTCGGAGATGTTGGACGAAAATCTTGAATTTTATCAAGATATAACGGGAAAGACCGATTTTGCGCAAAATGTGACTGCACTCCAAAATCGTTGCGCAGAAGGTATAAAGCTGCGCCGCGAGTTGGTGGAGGGGTCACTTTTGGTGAATCCCGTGCCAGGATATGGTGTCATTGAGGCCGGAACCCAGCGCTTTTATTCCGCAAAGACAGATGGTTCGGAGCATCTGGACGCAACGGCCAAGTTTGTTAATATTTGGCGAAAAACCGAAGGTCGGTGGAAGGTCGTGGAAATCATTAGTTACGATCATCGCTAGACCTGCCAAAGCTCTGGCGAACGCAATACGCCGTTACGGCCTCGTACCGGTAGTGACGTTAAGTGTCCATGCGACCCACCATTGCAATATTTGGAGTGGCGCTTTTGGCGGGAAACGAGAGGGAAGGAATAGTTCTCCGACATTGTCCAGATTGACGTCCTTGGATGATAGGCATGCTCTCGCTTTGTTCGCTTCTGCTACAAATCTACGCGTTTCTTTAGCTCTGGCCAATAGAGGGCAGGGCCGCCTCCTCGAGTCTCTGCAGATCAGTCTCCAACGGCAAATAGCGACGTAGTCTCACATTTGCGTTCTCGACGCAGCCTTTCTAGCATGGCAATCACATGTGCCATACGCAATCAGGTATGTCGCTCGGTTATCGTGCGGTAAAACATCAAACCCAATTTCCTCCACCGCCATTTCTAATTCTCCGAAGGCACTTGGATGGCCTTCTCTTGGCGTTGGCAATTGTAGCAATTCGCTCATTCGTTCCATCTTTGGTGCTGATTGGATTAGGGTATTTCTGGCGTTTATGGTGCCTGAATTTAGCAGTGTGAATTTGACGGTAGTGTATATGTTCTACCCGGACGTCGGCGTCTTGTTGCTTTTGTCTTCCATCATCGCAGCACTCTGGCGGGCCTCAAAACATGGTTGCTAGTAGCCACCTCAAGCTAACTGCCACCTTACCAAAGTTACGGGAGTACAAGGGCTACGGAACGCTGCCCCTGACGCGTGTCAAGTCACTGGCCGAGGCTTTGGCTCTCCTACGGGCGGGACGCACGCCCGCGGGCCGCCCCAAAATGTTTGCAGAGCATCACGGACCTGAAACTTACCTCCGCCTCGTAAATCCTATGTCTGATTCGGGACCTTTGCGGGGATAGCCCCATCTTTGGTTATCGCGGCCTTTAAGTCGTGTATATTTGAACTTCAGCAACTTTTGGCGGGGGCGGACATGCGGGGCACATTGAAATTTTATGGGGTCGCCTTGCCAATTAGGCGCGTACAGCGGAGCTTGCGCCCTCGCTAGGGCTGGAGCCCGGAGATAATCATGAAGTTATATCTTACATCGGCCCTGCTTGGCTTGTCCCTCGGCGGCCTTGGGGGCTGTCAGGCGTCTGAAAAAGGCCCGGCGGCGGACGCGGGCGCCAGCGAAGCAGCCCGTCCAGCCATGATTGGCGCCACCGCCGCGTCCGGCCCGGAGACGGTGTCGATATCGCTGTCCGCCGCAGGCAGCCCGGTGTCCTGCGCGGATGAGATCGGCGCCACTGCTGCCGACAAGCAGGTGAAGATGTGCCTTGCCGTGTCGCCGGCGACACATCCTCCCTGCAACACGGCCAACAGCTGTGCGATGATCGAAGACGAGATCGCTCGGAGCTGCGCCCTGTTCGACGGCCAAGGCGCGCCGATGGCGGAGTGCCGGCCGGTACCCAAGAGCCAGGCGGCGGCTGTAGCCGTGGTGAAGCGTTACTATTCCGCGCTCAATGCGCATGACTATGACACGGCATGGCAACAATGGGGTGAAGGCGGTCCGCCCAATCAAACGCGGGCGAAGTTCAGTTCGGGTTTTGCGCACACGCGGGCGACCCATGTCACGATCGGGGTCTTGGAGCCCAGCGAAGGCGGGGCCGGGTCCATATATCAGAACGTTCCCGTCGTGGTCGATGCCACGCTTGACGATGGAACGCACCAGCGCTTCACCGGTGAGTACGTCGTGCGGCGCGTCAACGATGTCGATGGCGCGGCACCGGCACAGTTGCGCTGGCATATTGGCTCGGCGAAGCTGGCGGCCGCGCCGGCGGGTTAAATTGCGCGATGCGCGGGCATTCGCCCGCGTTTTACACGTTACCGCATGATGGTAGTTATGAGACAAATTTTTAAATATCAATTGGTTCTAAGGAAGATATGGCTGCTTTTGGGCCGACGGATTGCTGTCACAGATCGCCGAAATGGGTGAAGCGGTCGTCCTCGGCGCCGCGACGCCGAGGGGCAGGTTGCGCGTCAGCGCGCCGGCGCCGGTATCGCTCAGGACCAGCTCGAGCCTCTGCTGCGGCAAAGGTCGCTCGAATTGGGCGCTACGCTGTCTCTCAGCACGGAGCTCGTTCGTTTCGAAGACGGCGCTTCCGTTGACACGCTCGAGCGCGTGATGAACATTGTCGCGCAGCCAGTCTGAGGGGCAGGGGATGACGGCGAAACAGAAAGCCACCACCCCTAGCTGATCCTTAGCGTTGTGTGACCCAGCGGGTCGCGACCTCGGCCGTATCTTCTGGACGTGTATTGAACGCAATCGCGGCGCCTGGCGCGCCCTTGTGGACGGCGTTTACTACGGATTCGAACAACAATAGGCTCTTGGGCGGCATCCTTAGACCGCCACCTATGACGACACAGTCGTAGGCGGTTGTGGCAAGTTGCGCAGTCAATGTCGTAAGGCCCGCGTCGTCAGGCGTAATCATGCAGATGTCGCCCTGCCAGCCCTTTTCCGCGATCCGCGTAGCGGCAAGGTCGATCCCCGCCTGGATTTTTTCGGCGTTGAAGCCTGGCGGCAGGGCCGGATCGGAAAAGTCGACGGTGTCCGGCTTCTGGCCGACAAAAAGTATCTTAGTCATGGTTTGTGTCCTTTGCAGAGAGGGCGGATTCTTGATCCTTGGGTGACTATAGGCTGAGTTCAAAGCGAGCGGTCAGAAACTGACCGATAAGATCGAGTGCCTTTCCAGCAGCGGACAGAGCGCCGATATTTGACGGAAAGACGTGAGGCATGCCTTGCCAGACGTTCAGACTGACATCTGAACCAACTGATTGTGCACGAGACGCATAGCGCCTCGAATCATCGAGCAGAATTTCGTCTTCACCGACATGGATGTGAATTGGCGGTAGGTTTGCGAGATGACCATAGAGCGGTGAGGCTGAAGGGGCTTCCGGGCTTTGACCGTTGAGATAGAGCGTGGCCGTCGTCTTCAGCATATCTGGCGTCAAAAGCGGATCGGCTTCGGCGCGCTCGGTCATGCTGGCGCCTGTCAAAGCGAGGTCCGTCCATGGTGACATCGCAACGCCGGCTCGCGGAGCCAATACTGTACCTGCGGTGGCTTCTGCCTGCATCAGAGCCAGGAGCACAAGGGCCAAACCGCCGCCGGCTGAATCTCCGACAATCGAGATCGCCTGTGGCGCCAGGTCGCAGAGGCCATAATAGACAGATACTAGGTCTGTCACAGCGGCTGGAAACGGATGTTCCGGGGCTAGACGATAATCCGGCACGAAGGTCGCCACTCGTGTCCGCGCGGCGATTTGACCTGCAAGATGTCTGAAAGCCCGCGCAGACCCAAGAATGTAAGCGCCACCATGACAGTAGAGAATAAACACATCGCTCCGTTTGTTATCGGGAAGGCACCAAAGGCCCGACACCCCGCCGACCGTTCCTGCTTCGTAAGTCATGCCTCGCGCATCTGGGGTATGCTCCATGACCTCGTCGAACAGCCCCCTGGAGGCAGGGCTATTGATCGTCCCTTTAATGGGCGCGAGCACCTGCCGCATCGTGGCGACGACAACCGCATCTTTGTCGTCGAGCGGATGGAAGATTTCAGTGTTGGATATCATGGGAGGTCTCCTCAAGACATTGGTGGGGACGAGAATTAGCTATTGGCCCATTGCACGGCGGCATCTGCCGCGAAGGCGCGGTACGAGCGCGGCGGGTGTCCGAGCAAACGGGTGAGGTGTTCAAGGTCTGCGTCCGTGGCAATGGCGCCGTCGGACTGGTAACGCGCAAACATCAGCCGCAGGTCGAGCGCGTGCCAACCCGGCAGCATGGCTTTCATGCGCTGCTCCATCGAGATGAGATCATCGCCCCCGTAGCTGATGGTGCGGCCAAGCACCTCGGTCCATATCGCTGCGATATCCGTTCCGGTGAGCGCATCCGGGCCGACCAGGTTATAGGCTTCGATGCCGAGCGGCACGGGCGCTTGATCGCGTCGGATGAGCTCTTTGGCGGCCGACTCTCCGATGTCGCGAATATCTACCATGGATAGACCCTTGTTACCGATCGGAGACGCGTAAATGCCGGCGCCCAGAACCGGGGCCTTCTGCCGAATGTCGTTCTGGATGAAGTAGGCCGGCCGCAAAATCGTCGCCGGGAGGTCTTGGGCCTCAATCATCCGCTCGACCGTATATTTACCGGCAAAATGTGGCACATCTGTGTAGGTTTCGCCCTTGAATACCGAGAGGTAGACGATGCCTTTGACACCTGCCTCACGTGCCAGATTGACAGCCAGCATGGCTTGCGTGAGTTCATCGGGCACATTGGGCGCCAGCAGGAACAATGTGCTTACGCCCTGGAGTGCGGCGCGCATGGACTCGATGTCGGCCAGGTCGCCGCGAACAGGACGGACGCCGGTAGGCATGCGCGCCGTGTCCGGTGATCGCGTGAGGGCGCGAATATCGGCAGATTGTCCCGCCAGGGCCGAGAGAACCTGTGAGCCGATTGTGCCAGTGCTGCCGGTAACAAGAATAGACATTTTGAAAATCCTTCGATTTTGTGGCGAGACTTCGCGTCTCCTTCAAACAAAATAGCAGTTTCAAATCTGTGAAAAAGATGACAAATTAGAGACTGGTTGTCTCAAATTTGGAACGAGAAAATGGACTTGGAGGCTTTGTCCTACTTTAACCTGGTTGCGTCTCATGGTGGCTTCGGCCGCGCGAGCCGCGCGTCAAACCGACCTAAGGCAACGCTCTCGCGTCGGGTGACGGAGCTTGAGCAAAGTCTTGGTGTCCGGTTGATCGAACGCGGATCACATACCCTTCGTTTGACGGAGGAGGGGCGGCAGTTGCATGAACGCACCGACGGATTGTTGTCACAGATCGCCGAAGCGGGTGAAGCGGTCGTCCTCGGCGCCGCGACGCCTAGAGGCAGGTTGCGCGTCAGCGCGCCAGTTGTGCTGGCCCATGTGGTGTTCGGGCGCATCGGCGCTCGCTTCGCCTTGGCCTATCCTGAGGTACAGCTTGAGATCGTTGCCGAGGATCGTATAGTTGACCCGGTAGAAGATGGCTACGATCTTATCATCCGTATCGATCCTTCCGCGGACGAACGTCTCGTGGGGCGGCGCTTTCTACAGGATCATCGGGTGGTCGTGGCTCCCGTTCTGATGCCTCGCCCCTCCCTAGGGTCTGACAGCGGCTCCAGTGAAGTTAATGCCGTGCTCCTGTCAACGACGACTGCCGGCACGGTGTGGCGAATAGCGTCGGAGTCAGGTGAGGCTTATCTTAAGCCCCATCCCGTACTGCGGTTATCGTCGTTGCTGATGGTAAGGGATGCGGTCTTGGCGGGCGCCGGCGCCGCCCTTCTGCCAAAGCTTTTGGTTGAGGATGATATAACCGCAGGCCGCCTGGCGTGTTGGGGAACGCAAGCAGGGCCTCCCGTGGAAATCTGGGCGTTGCAAAGTTCGCGTCGTCTCGTCGGTGCGAAGGTGAGGGCGTTCATGGATATCCTCGAGTCTTCGTTTCCCGAGAAAGTCTTCGTCATTCCGGCTTAAGAACAGCTCTGAGATCATCTTGGTTCTAGGCCTGATCCACCCGATCAGTGTCTCAGAAAATTCAGTCGTGGTTTCTACCTATCCTGACAAAGCCGAATGTCGACCGACTTCGTCGCAAATCAAATCCCTCAACTGAGCTGTAGGCTTGGTAAGGGCGTGCCCGAAGACGTGCACCGAGACAAATATTGGCTTTAGCCTAGGCATTTTGCGCTCATTCAGAGCGACTACCCCTTGGGGGACCGAGATCGCCGTGCGCGCAGTAACGCCAAGGCCCGCCTTGACGCCTGTGGTCGTGCCCCACGCGTTGGTGTGGCAGAAGCAGCGATATGGCGGGACACCGCCACCATGAACCGCACGAGCGCCGAAGTCCCCGCCTAAAAGCTGGTTGAATTATCGCAATAGCAACCAACGTCGAACTGCTTTTGCCGCGGATTTAAAGTGGCGCGGCCGCTCACCCTCCACCCCTTCAACGCCTCCCTGTGCTTTCGCAGCACGTCTCTTCTTCTATTAAGGGTGCCTATGTCGGCGGTTAGAAGCTCCGTTGCAGCCTTTTAGCAACTAAGATACCTAGCTTTCATATCTGAAAGCCAGGGCTTTGCTCAGGAAAAGTGGTTCGTATCGAGGTGTTTGGCGCCAACCAGAGAAGGACTTGTAGAAATTCGTCAATGACAATGGTATTATGAAATGATAATTGCCTCTTTCATTGATAAAAGTATATTAGGCAATATACGGATGGGCACGATGGAAACACACCTCAATTTAAACATGGCTGCGCGTCTTCTGGAAGCAATTGGCCCTGCGATCATTCGTGGCGATTACGACCAGCGCCCTTTTCCTAATGAGGCGGAGTCGACGGATGTTTTCGGTGTCAGTCGTACAGTCGTACGAGAGGCTGTCAAAAGCCTGATGGCAAAAGGTCTGCTGGATTCGCGCCCTCGCGTCGGCACTCAAGTCCAGCCAGTCGCGAAGTGGAACCTTCTCGATGCCGATGTCATGCGCTGGATTGTTGATTCCCCAAATTCAGATGTTTTTTTGCGGGAATACGCGGACTTGCGCAGGGGCCTGGAACCAATGGCTGCCGGTTTGGCGGCTAAGCTGGGCTCACCATCGGCTCTATCTCAGATCGAAAGTGCATTTGCTGATCTTAAGCTGGCTCAAAGCCAGGATGAAAAAGTCTCAGCAATCAGGCGGCTACATGATGGCGTAATAGAGGGTTCGGGAAACCTCTTTTACGTCCGTCTTCAGGCAACGATGTCGGTGGTCTTTAATCGGTTTGCCAAAGATGTGTTGCCAACAGTTGTCGTAAATCTTGACCAATATGCTGCGGTTATAAATGCCATCCGTGCGCGGGATATAAATCGCGCTGAAACCGCGATGCGCTGGCTGCTTGACGATGAAAGCAGGAGCCTTGAGGCCAGAAGAGACTCGAATCCGCTGGCAGATGTCCGATCTGTAAACGGATAGTCACGGTATGAGACGTCCTGGTTCCTTGTAAAATTAGCGGACGAGCTTCAGCAATGGTTGCGACATGGCTGTGGGCCGTAAAGACAACCTGTCGACGGTCACGCGGCCTTTGGCTCCCAATTCACGGCTGATTTCCGCACATTTTTCAGCGACAAGTTTTGACACCTGGGAGATTTGCAGGCCGAGCCCGGAATGCATGAAGGGCACGGTGAGAACGCCCTTAATGCCGAGCTCGTCGAACACCGGACCCGAGATATCGGTGACGCCGGGAAGAATCTCACTCTGAGCAATGCTGAAGCCATTGCGACGCGCTTCCTCAGCCGATTCATAAAAATCAGACCATTTTTGATCGCCAATGTTACGCTTTAAAATTGGGGAGAGTCGATCGCGCATGTCCATGGTTTCTAAGCCGAACAGGACCTTTCCAGCGGCGGAAGACGTCATGTGGCTTCGGAAACCTGGGCGAACGCTGAAGTTCACAGCAGCAGGTGCATCAACGGAGGCAATGACGACGAGTTGGTCGTCGGCAGCTGCGGACACATGACATGCGAGTTCCGTGCTCTCCGCAAGCGAGCGCATGTGGGGAAGTGCGTGATTGACGAACTGACGCAAGACGTGGGAGCTACGTGCAATCGTTAGCAGCTTGGTACTGAGTTCGTAGCCTGTGCCGTCCAATGCGGGCGCCAGATAGCCGCGGTCTATAAGAACCTGGAACATCCGGAATAATTCGTTCATGGAGCGAGACAGGTTTTTGGAGACAGCTGACAATGTCATCGGACCGTCCGCTTCTGCCAATGCCTCTAGGATGTCTAAGCCCTTCTCGAGCGCTGGCGCGTGATACTGTCTTGCGCCTGTAGCCGATGAATTCCCTTGTTCGAAAACCGACATTTCTGAGTTCCATCCGAAGGCTCTTTTGCTAATTCTATGTCGCCTCGCTGAAATTGCAAAGATAAAGTTATGCAATTGCATAAAAGCTCGTTAAGCTCGTGGTGCGGTTGCTAGCGGGAGGGAGATTGCATGGAAGGCACACCAGATAAAACGATTACACTTCAGGACGTTGCAGCACGGGCGGGCGTTTCGACGTCCACGGCGTCGCGAGCGCTCGCGGGCAATCCTGTGATTAGTGAGGCGGTTCGACAATCCGTGATGGAGGCTGCGCGAGGCATGCAGTATTCGATACCGCTTCGAAAGCCGCGCTCGAAGCATGTTGTCGACCTTGTAACCGTAGTTATGCCCCCGGTGGGCGCGCGCGTCTTTCCGGATCCTTTCATCCTTGAACTGCTCGGGGGCATCGCACTGGCCATGCGCGAAAGAGGCCGCGACCTGGCCTTGGCTCATGTCGTGCCAAACAATGACGACACTCTAAATGCGTTGTTGAAAAGCAACTCAAATGGCGCGTTTATCGTTCTCGGGCAGAGTCAATACCATAGCGCCCTCAATCGACAATTTCGGCAAGGAAGGGCCTTCGTGGTGTGGGGGCCGGAAATTGACGGGCAGCTTTACTGTTCCGTTGGCGGCGACAATTTCGCAGGTGCTGTGAAACTGACGCGACATTTGCTCAGGTCAGGGCGTAAACGGATCGTCTTCCTTGGTCTTGCGCCATTTGAGGCTATTACCGAGCGATGCAGGGGGTATAGATGGGCTCTCGAGGAGGCAGGCCTCCCAATCGACCCACGTCTCATCCGCTCGGCCGACATAGGTTATGATGATGCATTCGATCCGGTGAATGACTTGCTAGATGGTTCTGTTCCATTTGATGCCATCGTCGCTTCGACCGATATGATCGCGCTTGGCGCAATCGCTGCGTTGCGACGACGGGGGATTGATGTGCCGGCGGATGTCGCAGTTGTGGGCTATGATGACGTCGCCCTTGCTCGCCATGCCACGCCCGCGCTTACGACCGTTCGTCAAGACGTGGTACGAGCGGGGCAGCTACTGGTTTCAAAGTTGTTTCGAAGGGAAGCCGGTTTGTCGGCGGCTTCGGAGCGGTTGCCAACGGAAATGGTCGTGCGGGACTCGTGCGGTGGGTAGGTTTACGGTCTTCAAGCCCATTATCGGTCCCGTTTTAGGGTTGGCAGCTTACAGTCTCTACTCGCTTGGGGATGCCAGCATCCGAGGGATCGGAACCAGTCTTCCCCCCTTCGAACTGGCATTCGTCGGGGCTGTAGTTTCCCTTATGTTGTCACCCTTGGTGTTGGGGCGATCCTTGAGTGCCATCGAACTTGTACGTCCTCACAGGTGGTGGCGCTGGTTGCTCAGAGGCTGTTTTGCGGTTGGCGGGACGGTTTCGGGAATTTATGCCTGGAGCCGGCTGCCGCTCGCCGAAGCGGCCGCGATCTTGTTCCTCGCCCCCTTGCTGACCTCCACGCTTATTCCATTTTGCCTTCGCGAGAAAACCACTCTTCTCAATTGGCTGGCTTCGCTGATCGGCTTTCTAGGCGTGCTTATCGTTCTGCGACCGGGTTTGCGCGAACTCAATTCCGGCCATTTAGCGGCCCTTGTCTGCGCCCTTTGTGGGGCCGGCACGGGTCTTCTTCTGCACGCCACGCGTGACGAGGAAAGTGCGGCGTCGATGTATGGCGCCTCAGCCCTTTCGGTCTTGGCAATCAGTGGTATTGCCGCCGTGAGCCATTGGGTTTCCCCAAGCGGTAGTGCGTTCTGGCTTATTGTGGCTTATGCCAGCTGTGGGGCGCTGGCCAATGTCGTTTTGATGTACGCCTGGCGCCGCGGCCCCGCCTTTTCCGTCGCTTCAACGCAGTATTCGCAATTGCTTTGGAGCATTGGACTCGGTTTCGTCTTTTTTTCCGAGACGCCTGACGTTGCGACACGTGTCGGAGTTACAGTCATTGCGCTGGCTGGTATTTGGCCGCTGCTTAAACACACGAACGACTCAGTGAACTAGACCTGACGCGTCCTCCCGTAGAGGACGTTTCGGGGGGCACTTTTTTCGACAACAGTTCTAAGGTGGGCGCTCGACGCGCGACCCAAGTGGTACAACCTTAATGCTGCAGCTTGTGCCATTATAGTCAATTTCCCTTTCCGCTTTAAAGGTTTGTTATTCGCATGTGGCGAAAATACAATTGTTCCATATTATGAGAGTATGATAATATGAATGAGTTGATCTGCTAATTGTATTATATTATATGCAGATGGCCGGGCGGTGCGTTTCACGCACTGCGGTGGCCAGTTAGATCAAATTGCATCGCAAACGAATGTACGCAGGTTCGGCGCAATGCCAGGGAGACGAACAATGAAAAGAAACAAAGGGACGCGCGCTGCGCGGCTCGCGGCAAGTACATCGCTTATCGTGCTCAGTATGGTTGCCGTTGCGCCAGCAGTTGGCTTTGCGCAAGACCAAACCGGTGCCACTGCTAGCGCGACTGGGGCAGGGACAGACGAGACCGTTGTGGTCGTAACCGCGCGACGAAAAGCGCTGCAAAATGCAACCGAGCGCAAGAAGAATTCGGATACAGTGATCGACTCAGTCGTTGCTGATGAAGCCGGCAAATTGCCGGACACCTCCGTCACGGAAGTCCTCTCGCGCGTGGCCGGCGTGACGATGGTCCGCTTCGGCAGCCTCGGAAGCCCCGATCAGTTCTCCTGGGAAGGCACGGACGTGCAAATCCGCGGCTTGTCTGGCATCACCGGGCTTCTGAACGGCAGGGAAATCTTCTCGGCCAACGGCGGAAGCGGTCTAAGCTGGGGTGAAGTGACCCCAGAAATGATGTCGGCCGTCGACGTCTATAAGGGTAGCAATGCGCGCCTCATCGAAGGTGGCTTGGGTGGTTCAATCGATTTGCGTACCCGCATGCCGTTCGACTACGGGAAGCCGGAGATCGGTATCAGTGCGGCGTATAGCTATGGCGACTTGGTCAAAAAGGGTTCGCCAAGTGGTTCGGTTCTTATGACCCGTCGCTTCGACACACCCATTGGTGAAATGGGTGTGCTGGTGGATGTTGCGCGGGCTGAGTTCCAATCCGCCGACAGTTTCATGCGCAGCGAACCATACTATCAACAAACGGTCGGGGGCCAAAAACGCTATGTGCCCGGCGGATTTGACTACGGCAACGACACATTCGATCGTACGCGCACGGGTTTCTATGAGGCTTTCCAGTGGAAGCCAAACGACCAATTGACGCTTTACCAGACCGTCTTTGCGTCAAACTACAAGACGGTAAATGGCGGCGGCGGGGTTTTTGCCGATGTTTCCTTTGGACAAAACGGTGGCTTGCCTGCGCCGGTTACCTTCGCCGACGCACAATTCGATTCGAACGGATTGTTCGTCTCCGGCACACTGGCCCACGACGGTAGTTCAGTTGGCAACAGCACCACCTGGGCACCTGGCAGCGCCAACAACTCTACCCCCAGCGAGAACACGACCGCGGATTTCAGCCAAGGATTCACATGGAACGGTGAACGTCTGAAACTGGCTGGCGCCCTGCAATACGTCGCCGCCTGGCATAAGGCTGAAGACTACGGCATGGGCATCGGTGAAGGTATCAACCTCACCACAATGCACATGGACCTCACTGGAGATTTGCCGGTTAATACCATTGCGAACTCGAATACGGCCATGGTGGATTCCGCTCACGCTGCCGCGAACTCCATCGTCTGGAATGTGCAAAAGAATGAAGCGCATATGACAGCGGTGAATCTCGACGCCACTTACGAGCTCGGCGACGGCTTCTTCCGGGACGTTAAGGCGGGTGTGCGTTACGCAGATCGCGCTGAGACGGACACCTTCACTGGAACCTGGTGGTCAGCCATTAACGAATCGTGGAACGGCGCTCAAAAGACGGTCGCGCAGTCGCCGGCCGAAGACTGGGCCGTCTACAGCTTCCCCAACTTCTTCAAGGGGGATATTCCCGTTCCGGGCAGCTACATATTCTCCTCCCCTTCGACGGTAATCTGTGGCTCGTGCCTGACGCATAATATCGTCACCTATGGCAGCGCGGAATTCCCGAAGGGCGCTGCAACAACGATTGCTGATCTGGGCGCACCACAGACCAACAATATCCGGATTGAAACTGCGTCGGTTTACGGCGAAGTGCGGTTTGCCAGCGACTCAAGCTGGTTTGGCGGGGCTCCGTTCACCGGTAATTTTGGCCTGCGCGTGGTTCAGGATACCGTACATAGCCGTGGCACTTTCACAGTCAATACGGCCGCGCCGTTCTTCCTGTCACAGGCAGACGCCAATACCGCCTACGCTCAGGTCGGGGGGACGCCGGCAGCCGCACAAGCCTATATGGCTGCCAACAACGGCAACATGCCGCTGAGCTACAGGCGTGATGCGTCAGTAAGTACGCCGGTCGGTGGCGATATTAAGTATACCCGTGCGCTTCCGTCCGTCAACTTCAGTTTCAAACCGGACGACGTCTGGCTTATCCGCTTCGCTGTCAACCAATCTCTAAGTCCCCCAAGCTACAGCGATGATCGTGTCGGTGGTAAAGTGAGCATTAGTACCTCGACGAACGCCAATAATGCGGCGATCACTTCTGGTCCGCAGATGCCTGGCATTTTCTCCGGCTACAGCGGAAGCATCTCGCAGCTGTTGAAGCCGCAAGTGTCAACGAACGAAGACCTGTCGATTGAATGGTATCCGAAGCCAAGCCTAACGGCGCACCTCGACCTGTTCAACAAGTCGATCAAGGATTTCATCGTTTTCAACCAGTCTATATATAACATTTCAGGCCAGTATACTCAGTACGGCTCCACCTCTTCGTCAGATGTACAAGGCGCCTTGCAGGTCGTTCAAAACTTCAACTCGAACGAAAAGACGAACATCAGGGGCTTTGAACTGGGAGCGCGAGCTTTCTTCGACCAACTCCCGTCACCGTTGGATGGTTTGGGCATCGAAGCCAACTACACTCATGTTGATAGCAGGGCTCCGTCATTGCGCGCAGTCGGTATGGATGGCAACACGATACCGGACATCACCGTGCCTGGCCTTTCGAAAGAAGCTTATAATATCAATCTTCTATACGACAAAGGCCCCTGGGATGCACGGCTGGCATACAGCTGGCGTGGTGATTATCTGGCCACCACGACGGGCAACGGTACCAATAGCTGGTATAATCTCCCTGGCGCAGCAGATGATCCGGTCTACTGTAAGCGCGGCGCTGATGTCGTTTGTTACTCTCTGCCAATTTATGGCTCTGCGTATGGACAGCTTGATGGCAGCGTCAGTTACAAGGTGAACGACCGTGTCCAGGTGTCATTCCAGGCGTCGAATCTGCTGGATGGTGTTCCAAAGACGAAAATGGAAGTCGTTCAAGGGATATTCGCGACCCGCAGCTGGTTTAAGAGCGATCGCCGCTACGAAATCAGTCTACGGATGAGCTACTAACCACGGCGGCCGGCCTCCGGTGCACATCGGAGGCCGGCTTGATCCTGATATTCGTCTTGAAACGAGGGCGCAGTGGCTAAGAGTATAATTATTGTGGGCGGGGGCACCGCAGGGTGGATGACGGCCGCTTACCTCGCGCGCATGCTCGCCACGTCTACCCCCGGCGGCGCGAGAATTACCGTCGTTGAATCTGAAGATTTTGGCATTATTGGAGTGGGCGAAGGGACCTTTCCCAGTATCCGCAAGACGCTCGGCCGGATAGGTTTGGCCGAGGCGGATCTTATTCGCTCGGCCAACGCGACCTTCAAACAGGGCATCGCATTTGTAAATTGGCGGTCAACCGGTTCGGCGGGACCTGATCGCTACTTTCATCCTTTTCAGATAGCGGACCAGGGTAGCGGTCTGGATTTGCTTCCCTACTGGCTGGCAGGAGCGGCCAGCGGGCAAGATTGGGCGTCGGCGAGCAACGTGCAGATGCGCGTCGCCGATGCTTACAGGGCGCCAAAACTCATTACGCATCCCGAATACGCTGGCCCTCTTAATTACGCCTATCATTTCGACGCGGTCGCATTTGCCGGATTACTTAGGTCGCGCGCTATCGAGCAAGGTGTTACTCATGTTTTCGATACGATCGACAACGTCACAATGGCTCCAACGGGAGAAATCGAAAGTCTCGTGGGTCGGAAGACGGGTCGCCTCACGGCCGACCTATATGTCGACTGCACGGGGTTTCGTGCACAACTGATCGGCCAGGCGATGGGCGTTCCCTTTAAATCATTCAAGTCGCAGTTGTTCACCAACCGCGCCGTTGCCATCCAGGTCCCGTACGACGACCCGGCAGCGCCTATACCCTCCTATACGAAAGCGGTCGCGCAGACGAACGGTTGGATTTGGGATATCGGGCTTCAAGAACGCCGTGGCACGGGGTATGTCTATTCGTCTGACCACACAAGCGACGAGGCCGCTGAAGCGTGCCTGCGCACCTATATCGGCCATGCCGCAGACGATCTTCCGAGCCGGATACTCAAATTTGAAGCGGGCTATCGTGAGGTCCAGTGGAAAAAAAATTGCGTCGCAGTCGGTCTGTCTGCTGGTTTCATCGAGCCGCTCGAAGCGACTGGCATTGGCTTCGCGGAGATCGCAGGCGTCATTCTGGCGGCTTTGTTTCCATGGTCTGACCAGTGTGACAGCGGCGCTGAGCAGTTCAACGCGCAAATGCGCGAGCGGTATGCGCACGTCATTGACTTTATCAAGCTGCATTACTGTGTGAGTAACCGTCGCGATACCGATTTCTGGCTTGATAATATTAATCCGGGATCGATCAGCGACGGTCTTCGAGATCGCCTGGAACAGTGGAAGTACAGGGCCCCGTCGTTCATCGACGTCGATCTCAAGCATGACATCTTCACGGAGCACAACTGGCAATACGTCTTATATGGCATGGGTTACAAGACCATCTTGGGCGATCGTATCGCGGCGCTCCGATATTTTGACGAGGCCCGTGCCGAATTCCAGGAAATTCAGAAACAGGCCGAATACGCACTGACGATCATGCCGGAACATCGGTCTCTCGTCGAGCTGGTTCGCCGCCAGGGCTTTACCCCGAAAAGGGCGGCGTAAGTATGGTCAGTGGGGACGCAGCTTTTGATCGCGGCGGTGACAACACACGGATTGAGCGTGTCGTGATAGTGGGCGGCGGCACGGCCGGATGGATGACCGCTGCCGCGTTAGCAAAGACGGTGCCCGCGCACGTCAAGATCGTGCTTATTGAGTCGGAGGAAATTGGGACTGTCGGCGTCGGTGAGGCGACGATACCGTCGATCCGGACCTTCAACAATATCCTTGGCTTGGACGAGTTCGACTTCATCCGTTATACGCATGCCACCTACAAGCTCGGCATCGAGTTTGTCGATTGGAACAGGCTGGGCGAGAGGTACTTCCATCCCTTTGGCGATCACGGACGGCACACGCAGGAGTTTAAATTTCTACAGTTATGGCTCCGGTTGAAGTCTGGTTATGCCAGGGGAATGTGCCCGGACCCTGGGCCAATCAGTGATTATAATCTCTGCTCAGTAGCTGCGGCGCGAGGCCGGTTTCTAACGACCAACGGGGCGACAAGCACGCCCGGTCCTTCTTTGCGGTACGCTTTCCATTTCGATGCCTCGTTATATGCAAAATATCTGCGCCGTTACGCAGAAGGGCGCGGTGTCACCCGCATCGAAGGTCGCATTGCCGGTACGGACCTAAGGTCGGATGATGGCTTTATCTCATCCGTGACCCTCGACGACGGCCGGACAATCGCGGCAGATTTATTCGTTGACTGCTCAGGATTCCGGGGACTGCTCATAGAGGGACACCTAAATGCCGGCTTTGAAAGCTGGAGCCAGTTTCTGCCGTGTGATCGTGCGGTTGCAGTTGGAAGCGAACCCCTTTCAGATTTCCCGCCCTATACCCGCGCGACCGCTGACTCTGCGGGCTGGCGGTGGCGTATCCCGCTACAACATCGTGTCGGGAATGGTTATGTTTTTTCGAGTGACCACATAAGCCAAGACGAAGCTACCGCTAGGCTGTTGTCGCAGATCGAGGGCAAGCCGATCAACGACCCGCATTTGATCACGTTTACGGCCGGTCACCGTCGTTCGATGTGGGTGAAGAACTGTGTGGCCATCGGCCTTTCCGGAGGCTTCATTGAGCCGCTGGAATCGACCGGCATTCATCTTATTCAGACGGGCATTGCGAAGCTCCTTTTATTTTTTCCGGACAAAAGGTTTGCACAGGCGAATATCGATGAATTCAATGTGGCGACGCTGCTGGAATACGAGGCCGTGAGAGACTTTATTATTTTACATTACTGCGCCACGGAGCGCTCTGATTCTTCATTTTGGCGGGAGCGCGGTGCAATGGTTATACCGGAACGTCTCAAGGCACGGATGTCGCTCTTCTGTTCAACGGGACGAATTTTCCGATATCAAGACGAACTGTTCACGGACGACAGTTGGTTAGCGGTGATGCTCGGCCAAGGCGTGACACCCAAAAGCTACGATCCACTCGTCGATAAGATCCCTTTGCCCGAAATAGCAAAAAACGTTGCACGCCTTCGGCAGATCACCGCGCAGGTTGTAGACTCGATGCCTTCGCACCGGGACTTCATCAGGCAATATTGTGGCGCAGCGACGGTGGACTAATTGCGACGGGTTCCCTCGTAGCATGCGCGGCCGAAGGTGTAGGTTGGCCTTGGCCTCAAAAATTAAATTTAATCAGGAGAGTAGTGTGCCGAAGCACCTTGGATTGACGATATTATCAATGATAGCAATAGGTGCAGTAAATATTGTGCCGCGACTGGCTGTTGCGGACGTGCCGGGGGCCTCGACAAGAGCTTCCCAGCGCGAGCGCATTAACATCGATAAAGGATGGGCCTTTGCCTTTGGTAACGCCACCGATCCGTCGAAGGATTTCAAGTACGGTCTAAGGCCTTTTTTCTTCGCCAAGGCAGGATATGGCGACGGGCCGGCGAACTCCGACTTCGACGACGCCGCTTGGCGGCGCGTCGATCTGCCCCACGACTGGGCCGTGGAATTGCCGTTTGACGCGCGCGGCAATGGTAACCATGGCTCAAAAGCCATTGGGCACGACTTCCCGGAAAATAGTGTCGGATGGTACCGCAAAGTCATCGACGTGCCGGAGAGCGACCGTGGACGCAGGATATCGATCGATTTCGATGGCGTCTATCGCAACAGCGTAGTCTGGGTAAACGGGCACTATATCGGGACTGAACCGAGCGGGTATTCGGGCTTCGGCTATGACATCACGGACTATCTCAACTACGGCGGCCGTAACGTAATTGCTGTGCGTGTCGATGCGACAGTTGAGGAGGGATGGTTTTACGAAGGTGCCGGAATTTACCGTCACGTCTGGCTTTCGAAGACCGATCCGCTACATGTCGGCAAGTGGGGCACTTTCGTTAGGCCGACGGTCGACAAGGGGGGGGCGACCTTAGACATCGATGTAACGGTCGATAATGATGCGAAGACCGATGGCACATTTAGTTTGCTTCAGGATGTTGTTGGTCCAGATGGGCAACGGGTCGCACACGCTGAGATGACAGGCTTGACGGTCAAGGCGGCGTCGGACGGAACTTTTCATGGCTCGGTCAAGGTGACCGCGCCTCATCTGTGGTCTCCGGACACTCCGGACCTCTACCATTTAAAGACAACCATTGTGAGTGAGGGCCGGACTGTCGACACGTACGATACGACCTTCGGTATTCGCACGATAACGTTCGATGCCAATAGCGGCTTTTTCCTGAATGGAAAGCCGATGAGACTCAAAGGCACGAATAACCATCAGGATCACGCCGGCGTCGGCACGGCCATGCCTGACGCGCTTCAGGCTTGGCGCCTTAACCAACTCAAAGGCATGGGCTCAAACGCTTATCGCACATCGCATAATCCACCTGCGCCGGAACTATTGGACGATGCCGATCGCATTGGCATGATGGTCTTAGACGAGCATCGCATGATGGGGACAACGCCGGAGATTCGCGGGCAACTAGAACGCTTGATTATTCGTGACCGCAATCACCCCAGTGTCATCCTGTGGTCGGTAGGGAATGAAGAATGGGCGCTTGAGGGCACGCCCCTTGGAACCCACTTAGCTGACGAGATGCAAGACATCGTCCACCGCCTGGATCCAAGCCGCCGCACGACGGTGGCGGCGAGCAGCTCCGGTCGCGGTGTGTCGGTTTCGGCCGATGTCATCGGCTTCAACTATGGCGCCCAGCACGATGTGGATGCGTTTCATCAACGTTTTCCGGAAAAGCCCGCGGCGATGACTGAAGAGGGTTCGACTTTATCGACGCGCGGTATTTACTTCGATGATCGGTCCAAGGTGCATCTGAACGCATACGACCGGCAAGGGCGGCCCAGCTACTCCCTCAGTATCGAGGAGGGCTGGAACCATGTCATCGCTCGTCCCTGGATGTCTGGAATGTTTGTTTGGACAGGTTTTGACTATCGTGGCGAGCCAACCCCCTTTGGCTGGCCAGCTATTTCATCGCAATTCGGGATGCTGGACACGACCGGCGTCTACAAAGATAGCGCTTACTACCTAAAGTCCGTATGGACGACTGCGCCCATGGTCCACCTTCTGCCGCATTGGAATTGGCAGGGGAAAGAAGGCCAGCCGATCGATGTTCGCGTATATAGCAATGCACAGGCCGTCGAGCTCTTTCTCAACGGCAAATCCCTTGGCCGAAAGACAATGGTCGCAAATTCACACCTTCAGTGGGATGTGCCTTATCAGGCAGGGAAACTGGAAGCACGGGCTTACAGCGATGGGAAGCTTGTAGCCAACGCCATAGTGTCCACAAGCGGAAGAGCGGAAAAGGTGGCTCTCACGCCTGATAAACATAAACTCGCAGCTGACGGAACCGACGTCTCGGTGGTCTGGGTCAACGTAGAAGACAAGGTGGGGGGGATCGTACCGACCGCATCGGACAGGATCAAGTTCGACGTTACGGGGCCGATCCGAATTATCGGTGTAGGCAACGGAGATCCTGGATCGCACGAGGCGGACAGAACCGTCGACCGTTATGAATTCCTGCCTGTTTCACAGTGGCGAAGCCTCGCTGTCGACGGAACTGGTGACCAGACGGAAGTCGCTGAGGCCGTTGATACCACCTCCTGGCGCGATCCGTTGCAGTGGCTTCCGCCCGAAGCTCAGCCGCCAGTGACGGCTGGTTTGGTGTTACGTGGTCAGTTTTCGCGTCCGACGACACAGCCTGGCGACAAGGTAAGCTTGTTCGTAGCTGATCTTGCACCCTCGCAGAGGGTATATGTCAATGGCCTGCCTGTGGAGACAACGGTGGTCGACGGCAATCGTCAGGTTGTTCTGGACGTGGACGGATTGAAATCTGAAAACAGCTTGAGTTATGTCATTCCGACACCCAAAGGCGGCGTACCGTCCTTGGCGGACGTCTCGGTAGGCGGCAGCCGTTGGGGTGTCGTTCGGATCAATCACCCCGCAGGTCCATGGCAGCGCAGCGTGTTCAATGGCTGGGCCCAAGTGATTGTTCAGTCTACGGGCGTTCCGGGTCGTGCCACCCTTAAGGCATCAGGGGAAGGATTGTCCGCCGCGACCGCGCAGTTTGACGTTAAGTAGCGATCAAGGACACAGGAAATAATGGAAATGACGGTACAATTTGCTTGTCATTTCGTAGGTAATATTATATTATAATTGCATCCGATTTTCTTTCCTCCGAAATGCGAGAGCTCCCCTGACTCTAGCACCGGAGCACTTAGGCCCTCCTTCGGGAGGGCCTTTTTTGCCTTTTGCATGTAAAATCAGGGGCAGGCACATGCCCGATGATAAGCAATCCAACGCAAGGTATCTTGACTTAATTTTACATAATATCATAGCATGTAAGGGCCGGCCGAGTTTGCCAGTCGTTCGCATTGCGGGGAACTCTACTATCAAGCAGCCGGCCTAAGAGTTTAGTCGAACGACTACCGGGTAGCACGTAGAGTAGCTAAGCGGCCACATTGACCTGGGCCTATCAGGCCGGTCTTGAAACAATTCATGTCGTTCGCGACTGTGCTCAACGAGGAAACAAATGAACAAAACTGCCAGTTCCAGTCTAGCCCGCACGGGCGTTCTCGCAGCTTTGGCGTGGGCAGTCATAACGCCTCATGCGCTTGCGCACGATTCCCTTGGGTTAACGGCCCCGAAGCCGAACCTGGCGGCGACGCCACCCATGGGATGGAATTCGTGGAACAAGTTCGCCTGCAATGTCGACGAGGCCAAGGTTCGCGCCGTCGCTGACTCTATGGCGGCAAACGGTATGAAGGATGCTGGCTACAAGTATGTCATCATTGATGATTGCTGGCAGACTGAGCGAGCGTCAGATGGAACTATACAGGCTGACGTGAAGAAGTTTCCGGCCGGTATTAAGGCGCTGGCCGACTACGTCCATTCCAAAGGCTTGAAATTTGGCCTTTACTCAGACGCCGGCGCGCTGACTTGCGGTGGCCGTCCTGGCAGCGCAGGTCACGAGTTCCAAGACGCTCGAACCTACGCTGCCTGGGGCGTTGATTACCTTAAATATGATTGGTGCAATACGGGTACGCGTAACGCGGAGGCCGCGTATACGATAATGGCGAAAGCCTTGCGGGCCTCAGGTCGGGACATTCTCTTATCGATCTGCGAATGGGGCGACAACAAACCACGGGAGTGGGCCCCGAAAGTGGGGCATATGTGGCGAACCACTGGCGACATCCGGGATTCCTGGAGCCAGGATCAAGGAAACAATCATTCCTTTTTGTGGATACTCGACAAGCAAGAGGAGCTCTGGAAAGACTCCGGACCAAACCAATGGAACGATCCAGATATGCTTGAGGTCGGCAATGGTGGTATGACTACCACTGAATACCGGGCGCATTTTTCAATGTGGGCTATGCTCGCCGCGCCATTGATCGCTGGAAATGATCTGTCCACGATGACCGAGGATACACGATCGATTCTTATCAATAGGGACGTCATCGCAGTGGACCAGGACAGTCTTGGCCAACAAGCGCGCAAGGTGAGCGATGAAGGTGACTTCGAAATCTGGGAACGCGCTCTCAAGGGAGGTGAGAAAGCCGTGGTGCTCTTAAACCGCTCCGAAGGTTCTAAGTCAATGTCCGTGAACTGGGAAACATTAGGCTGGCCAGCCGGGTTGAAGGCAACCACCACGGATCTTTGGTCAAAGCAGGTCATTAAAGCGGTAACAGGCAAGTATACTGCGGATGTTCCCGCGCACGGGGCCACAATGATCCGGATAACGCCGACACTTTGAGTGGAATGTCACTTTCCTGCAGGAGCAAATATTAATGACGGTCTTTCGACTGAGTTCAAGCCTAGCCGACCGCCTTATTGGTCATGCTCCATACTGCACGCTTTCTGAAGAATGATCGACCGCCAATAGTTCTGAACAAGAGCCTCTAAGCGCTTGTAAGTTTAGGAAACTGGCACTGCTATGGCACATTGCGATGCCGTCGGGAGGGGGCATATACTTCATCAGTTTTGAGTGATATTCAACAGTCTGATCTTCTCGTCACCGCCCCATTTCAACCTGGAAGCGCGGAGGATGATGGTGAAATCGTGCCGTACTGTCGATCCGCGGTGACTTTATTCGCGAAAGCGAACCTGTCCCGTCCCGTCAGCAGACGTCGTCAGTTTGCCTCCAATGGGAGGGATTGGCCGGTCGCTTAATCGAAAAGCCCCGGTCGCCATTTGGCAACCAGGGCTTCGCCGCTTAGCAGATGATATACCGGATTAGAAGCGGTAGGATGTGACGACTTTCCACGATCTGCCGATCAATGGACGGGCCACGCCCACGTAACGACCGTCGCTCATCGTCGTGTTCGCGTTAATCGAACCGCCCTCAGTGAATGACGATGCGTCGTTTAGATTGTCGATATGCAGTTGCAGATCGAGGCGATCGGTGACGCTCCACAGGGCCCCGGCGTTGACTTGCGTGTATGCCGGATAGATGGCGGTGTCATCGTTTCCTGCAAAGCGCTCACCGTAATAGTACGCCTGACCGTAAATTGTCAGAGGTATGCTGGTAAAGGTGTACGATGGACGGAAGTTGACGACCGTCTTGGGCTGGCGTTGCGGCACATAGCTGCCGACGGCGACGGTGTGGTAGCTGCCGTTGATAATGCCGTCACGGTAGGCGACATCATTGGAGATCTTCGGATCCTGCAAGACAATGCTGCCCTGGATTTTGAGACCGGGGAGGTAATCCGGATGATAGTAATATTCGAACTCCACGCCCTTGTTTTCTAACTTGTTGTGGTAGCTGTCACGAACGACGGGACAGTTTGCCGGAGTCGGTACGGTGGAGCAGGGCGTGCCACCGACGGATGCGCTCAGATCGACGAGTGTTGACCCGAGAATTTCTTTCGCTTCGAAGTCGATATAAAACCCGGACAGCGAGATTGCGAACTGGTTATTGGCGAACCGAATTCCGCCTTCATACTGCATGATGTGTTCGACTAGGTTTCCCTGGGCAACTGCACCTGTCGAAGCATTGGTTGCCGGTCCTCCGAAGATATAATCTTCAAATCCCGGAAGGCGGAACGATTTTGCGATAGTGGCATAAATCGCTGTGTCGCCCTCTCCAGATTTGCCGCCTGACAGGCGGTAGTTAGCGCCCAGAGACCATCCGGTGCCTTGATACTTTTGATGATCGTATTGAGGGGCGCCGTTCGGAATAGCCACGTTCTTATAGGCCAACGAGTCGTTTGTTGAGCCGACCGTCACATTATTCGGGGTGACATTAGCCGAAGTGTTGCCGGGGTTAAAGGAATTGGTCGTGACGCGGTTGATCACAAGTTCTTGCCATCGCACGCCGGCGTCAATATTCAGACGGTCGTCGAGCAAGGTCAGGTGATCGAGGAAATAGAGGGCCTTAGTTTGCTCTGATGATGTCGCACCCAGACCAAACAGGGCCGGACTGACGATGCTGTCCTTTGTGATCGAGGGACCAACCTGCTGGCCATTTGCATCGACGGCGTAGAAATCGACTTTGCGCGAGCTGTCTTCGATCGTCGAGTATGCGCGGGCAAAAACGGAGAAGACGTCATAGGTGTAATGGCTGTTGTAGACGCCAAACGTCAAATCGTGGCTAGACCAGCCCAGGTCAAGGTTCTTCGCCAAGCGAAGATCGGACACAAGCGTTGTCGCTTCAACGAAGCCTCGCACCGGAACGTTATTGGCCAGGTACGCTGGCGCGGCTTTTGCGGTCGTAAGATCGGTTCCGGTCACGCTATCGGTATAGTAGGCTTTCACGGCCACAGCGTTCTGATACCATGGCGCGTATGGGGCGCTGTGGATCAGCCCATTGAAACCTGTGTCTCCGCTGTTTCGCGGATTACCATTGATCAGGTAGGAGGTGTCTACCGGAGGATCCTGGAACATCGCGCTGAAGCCGTTCGAGCCTTCGGTAGAACGAATGTTGGCGTTGAATTTCCAGCCATTACCGAACACCTTCTCGACTTCGGCCGTGAAGATGTCAAACTTGGGATGTATGCCATCCTTAATGTCCAAGGTGAATTGCTTACCCGAAGCATCGTAGAGCTGGTAGAAGCTGGTTTGATTGGAGACGGGCGTGCCCGTTCCAAAATCCAGCCCCAGGTTTTGAATAAGATCCGTGTCGACCGTAAATGGCGCTGCGGTCGTCCCAGGAGTCGCGGTGGCGGGAACCGCGTAGGGCACGTTCTGATAAAAGGCCGTGCGGTCATCTATGTGCTGCCCCATCAGCAATACGGTGAGCGAGCCGTCGTCACTCGTGTATTTCAGGTTGCCGCGGATTTGACCTCCGGCATTCGCCGTGAAACCTGGGTCACGCACGCCGTTTGACGTGCGGTAGAAGCCACCAACAGCGAATGTCAGATTTTTGGTCAGCGGACCCGACACGAACAGATCGTTGCGCACACGGTCGTCGCTGCCAAGTTCCAGTTTGTATCCGCCTTCGAATTCGTCGGTGCCGGTGCGGGTGATATAGTTCACAGCGGCGCCAAGGGCATTCGAATAGAGGATGCCGCCGGGGCCACCTTTAACCGCTTCGACTCGTACTGTCATAATATCCGGCTTGATGAAGACGTCGTTGTTCATGAACGGCGCTTCGGGTTCCTCGTAGGCGGGCAAACCGTCGATCAGATTGGGGACGTAACGGTAACCGCCGGCTTGCGGCAGGCCGCGAACCTGGACGTTGTTATGCGTTTCGCCTGCCGTGCCGCCTTCGGGTAAGAAGCCGGGAATGTTCGCAAGCAGCTGAGCGGTGCCGCTCGCCGCAAGGATCTGCATATCCTTTTCAGTGATCGTGCTGGTCGAGATGGTCGATTGAACCTTCTTCGTTTTCATTGTCACGCCCGTGACGATGACCTCGGTTGTGTCGGCTTCCGCGGGGGCTGCGGCCGGTTGGGACGTTTCCTGACCATACGCCAAAGTTGGCAAGACGGTGGCTGCGAGCAGCGTCGAAACCGCAAGCACACTGACTGTGCCTATGAGGTGCCTTTTCATTTTCGTTTCCTGTTAGAGCTATTTTTTCTTTTGCATCGATGGATCGTTGCGACCGATTTTAGGTCACGTTGAAGCACCAACAAAAACGATAGGCTCAGACAGTTTTACTTAAGTCAATATGCCGTACTTAAATTTGAGATAGTGTTTTTTTTGAGAAAGCAGCGGACTAAAATGCGGCTTAAAAAAATTATATGTGAAAACATAGGGTTTATTAGAATTGATGATGCAGATTCGGAGGGGGGGCAGATTGCAAAAATCATCAGATTAGGACGTGGATGTGACATTGGCGCATCAAGAGACGCGGGGCGCCGCTCATGCAGCCAAACGGTATTGCCTCGGCGACTCGGAGGCCGCATCGCCAAAAACCGCCAAAAGGAGGCAAAATCAAAAAGCGGTTTAGGCAGCTTAGCTGAAAGTCGCTTTAAGTTGACGCATCCGGAAGGATCACACCTTTGCGGAGACTAATATTGCCATAAAGGCGTCCTTCGCCGCTTGCAACAATGGCAAAAGCGTTCTTTATGCGCTCGTAGAAGGGCGGACCTAAAATTGGCGAAAGTTGAATGCCCGCGTCGTGGGCGTCGATACTCGTCTGGAATTTGGCATATATCGGTTCAATGCGCTCACAATCGCCAAACGCGCACGGACGAAAGGCCGATTCAGGCACGTCGCGGTCTAGGGCATAACGGATAATACAGCTTCCAAAATTCGGGGAGCGCCATGGCCATCCATCCGAACCAATCGCTTCGCATGACTGAGGGCGGGAGAGTTGGCGTCGACGATAGCTATCTCATCGCCGTGGCCCATGGACGGCAAAATCCCCAGCAATTCCGGTCCCAACAGAGAATCCAAACCTTCAGCATCCTAATAAGCTCGTCTCATTTTTGGGGCTTTAGCAGGATACGGAAAAAGGCGCTCGCTGCGAGCGTATGGACGCACCGATCTGGGACGTCACGGTATTCACCAAGAACCGTGATTGGCTCTTGGCTGCCGACATCGCCGCCAAGTTCCTGGCCGCCTTGCTGAGCCAGCCGCGAGTTAAGGCTCTCTTGTCGGACGAGCGCTTCTCGGTCGACGGCACCTTGATCGAAGCCTGGGCGACCATGAAGAGCTTCAAGCCCAAGGACGAGACCGATGGTGGCGACGCTGACGGGAGCGGCTCTGGCGCTGAAGCGAAGCAGCCGCCAAAGGCCACCGCACGCAACCCCTAGCGCGATTTCCACGGCGAGAAGCGCAGCAACGCAACTCACGCGTCGACCACCGACCCGGATGCCAGGCTTTACAAGAAGGCCCGTGGCCAGGCGGCCAAGCTTTGCCATATGGGTCACGTGACAATGGAAAATCGCAATGGTCTAGTCGTCGACGCCACGCTGACCCATGCAAGCGGAACCGCGGAGCGCGAGGCCGCACTGGATATGCTTGGCCGCATGGAGGGGCGTCATCGCATCACATTGGCTGCAGACAAAGCCTACGATACGGCCGACTTCGTTGCCGCCTTGCGGGACATAAAGGTTACGCCACACGTCGCGCAGAACACGACGAACCGACGCTCGGCCATAGACGGTCGGACCACCCATCATCCCGGCTACGCCGTCAGTCAGCGCATCCGCAAGCGCATCGAAGACGTGTTCGGCTGGGCCAAGACCAGCGGCGGAATACGCAAGACACGCCATCGCGGAAAGGATCGCGTCGGCTGGATGTTCACCCTGACAGCCACCGCTTATAATCTGGTGAGGCTACCAAATTTGCTGACGACAGCATAATCGCGTCCGCAATCCGCCGAAAGAAGCCGGATTAAGACAAAATCGGCCGAGAAGGCCGCTGAAAAGGCCTCATCACGGCTCATCTTCGAACCGGCTAGTGACGATCGGTGAAAAATTGGCGCTATTTCCGCAGCCTGTTAAGTCAACCCGACACGCGACAATCATGTTCTTTACCGCTGCTCTACCACTGGCAACTGACGATCAGGCGGTTAAGGGTTCTGCTTTCAAAAGCGTGTCCCAATCGTTCGCAAATCTGGCTTGCATTGGCAGGCTGGCCGCGCCAACCACCCGCGCGGAATAACCAAGTGTGCCTGTAGCATATTCGAAGTCACTTAGACCCGTCGTCGGTAATGTCGATGTCTTAGCGCGGACGCTTTCAACGATGAGCGCCCGCACACGCGGGGGGAGCGACCCATCGATGATGATTTGAGGAACGTCTGTTATGGCCGCCGCATTGATGCAAGCTGACGCGAGATGGCTTGCGACATGCTCCACCCATGGAAGCACATGTGCATCCATGGACGTCCAGTCGTCATCGGGCGCCCAAATGGGTGATGTATCGCGATCGTGGGCCGTCAAGTCGTGAACCAGTGAAATGATAGAGGTGACAGACAAGAGCTGCCGCGCTTCAGATCCGTTCCGCCCATCCGCTATCAGCATGGACCCGATGGCTCCTGCATTTTGACGTGAGCCTGAAACGATCTTGCCATTCAGGACAAGGCCACCCCCTATAAAGGTACCGAGGTAGACATAGAGGAAGTCACTTGCTTTTTCTCCTTGCCCAAAAATCAATTCCCCATTGCACGCCGCGGCCACGTCGTTGGAAATCATAACCGGCAGGCTTATGGATTTCTCCAACTCAGATTGAACGTTGAAATTCTTCCAACTGGCGATCTCGTCATCTGGAGCGTCGAACTCCTGCCCCCAGCGCCAAAGCTCGTTCGGCATGGCGACGCCCATACCTACAACCTTCTCCATGATAGATACCGAAATTTCGCGCCGCAGCGTTTCCAAGGCTTCGTCGACAAAAGTCACCATGGTTGTAGGCGTTGGATAATCTATATGCTGTCTGTGCAACTTTAAAATGGCGCCGGCGAAGTCCATCAACACAAGCTCGTAGCTTTTCCGACCAATCTTGAAACCGATAGAATAGGCTCCATCCGGATTGAGCAGGAAGGGAACTTGCGGTTGACCGATTCGACCGCGCACGGGAGCCCCCTTCAGCAACAGTCCATTTGATTCCAACCTGCCGATGACATCCGTCACCGTTTGCTTGGACAATCCGGTCGCCTGCGTTAATTCTACCTTGGACAGAGCACCTTTGCTTCTAAGGATCGACAGCACCAAACGCTCGTTATAAGCGCCAACGGCGACGATGTTGCTTCCTCTGTTCGTTCTATTGTTAGGCAGGCTATTAATCATCGATCTCACTGGAAATCTTAAGTGTTAGTCGGATCTGCGTCTTACAAGATTTGCGTGGTTAGCGCAGTTATCGCCATTGCATAGTGTCGTAGCCACGGCAAAAACGCAACAAAGCGAAATTTATGTAAGTCCGGCATATTAGGTCGTGTCCCACAGCGTGGTGTAATTGGTTGAGAGCGTAGCGCTAGGCTCGCTGCCCGTCCAAAGGGCAAAGCGAGCCTCAGCGAAGCGGGGTTGGCCATCAGTGATTTTCGGATATGGTTTGGGTTCCTACACTCATTCCAGAGACGAAAGACCACCGATGACCAACGATATGATGGCCCTGAAAGGGCTTGTTGAAAAGACCTCCGACAGCGATTTGTTGCGCGACATGATCAGCTTTACGGCTGAACGCTTGATGGCGCTGGAGGTGAGCGGCATGACCGGTGCC
>NZ_AQWM01000034.1 GCF_000376105.1 Asticcacaulis benevestitus DSM 16100 = ATCC BAA-896 | reverse complement strand
CACAAGGTTGCAGGGGTCAGGGATATCATAGAGGCAATTGGCGCAAAGGTACTCTATCTTCCCCCTTATTCCCCAGACTTCAATCCTATTGAGCAAGTCTTTGCCAAACTCAAAACCTTGTTGAGAAAAGCTGCCGAAAGAACCGTAGACGGACTGTTTAAGCGGATTGGGGAAATCCTCAAACTTTTCGAGAGCCCGGAATGTACCAACTACCTCAAAAACTCTGGCTACCAGTCAATGTGATCGGAAAATGCTCTAGCACCGGCGCGCCGGGTTCGGCGAATACGTCCCAGGATTTGGACGTCAGGGCGTCTGTCGGGTGACCGCGTTCCCTGAGCAGCGCCAGGCCGTCCGGATTCGGCGCGGTCTTCGGCGCGCTGCCGGCGGAATAGGCTTTGTAGCGATCGCCGCCTTTGGCATTCAGGATAGCCTCGGACAGGATGGAGCGCGCGGAGTTATGCGTACACAGAAAGAGAACGTTCTTGGCGGTCATTTCCCTTTACCTCAGCATTCGCAAACGAGTTGATCGAGGACAGGCTGACACAGATCCTGCCGGCCGCCGCAGCAGTCTTTCATCAGAAACAGGACCAAGCCCTGCACGGCCGTGTAATTGGCAACGTACCGAATGGAGCGGCCATCCCGAACGGTCGTCACAAGGTCGGCCTGCATCAAGACTTTGAGATTAGCTGACATCGTGTTTTGCTTGATGCCGAGACGCTCACCGACTTCGCCAGCGGCAATACCTTCGGGTCCAGCCTGAATGAGCAGGCGCAAAGCATCAAGCCGCGTTTCTTGGCTTAGGGCGTCGAACGCCGCGATTGATTGTTTTTTATCCACACATCAAGCTTACATGATATATAGATTTAGAGTCAATCGGATTGTTCTATAGAGACGATGGAGGGATATCTGCAGTGAGGTGGGTGAGGAAATCGAAATTGAAACCCCCATCGAGCCTCTTATTCCCTCGTCCCTTGACGGGCGGAAGTAGATGCCGGTTATCTCGCGCCTTTGCAGGACTTCATTGAGACCTCATTGTCACGCATCGAGTTCGTAAAAGATGTGCACGACATTCGTGCCCGCAGCACGGGGAAAGGCTTGATTGTTCTTCTTCACTGTCATGTTGACCCCGACGTTTCCGTATCGATCGTTCACCAAAAGCTTGATGGTTGGAAATTGAACTGAAGCAGCGATGGCCTGAAACCTGGGGCGTTTTCGCACACGCCGAACCCTTGAATTGAGGCGCCCCTAGGGATAAAACTCTTGGCTCATGGCGCGCTTGCGCCGATTTGTGTCGCAATGCCGATGTTCAACCTCTTTGGGTCGATGCCGAGAGTTTTCGGCGTCATGATCGGCGTCGGGACGTCATTCGCCTGGTGCGCTCAGCTTCTCCCGGTTTGCCATGCTCTCCTTTTTTCATTTTAAACACTTCGAAACCTAGAAAGACAACTCATGTCCACCCGTCGCGAAGTCATGGCTCTGGGCGCGGCAAGTGCGGTCACAGGTTGCGTGCCAAGCCTGGCGAAGTCGACCTATACAAGCTTAGCCGAGACTATTCGATCGCCGTTGGCGGCTCACCCCGATAGTGTTGAACTGATCCGCTTCGCCGCTCTGGCCGGCAATGGTCACAATACACAGGCCTGGCGTTTCGTTGTCGCACCGTCCCGTATCGCAGTCCTGCCTGACCTCAGTCGCCGAACACCGGTTGTTGATCCTGATGATCACCACCTGTTTGTCAGCCTGGGCTGCGCGGTGGAAAATCTGGCTTTAGCTGCGGAAGGTACTGGCCGGTCTGCAAAAGCTGTCTTTAACGCTGCAGGGGAGGGGCGCCTCGATGTCGAGCTTGGGCAGTCGCGATCAAGCCCTTCCAACTTGTTTCAAGCCATTCCAAGGCGCCAGTGCACGCGCTCCGAATATTCGGGGGCTGCAGTTCCCTTGGCAGATATCAAACAACTGGAAACGGCCTGCGCAGTTGATGGCGTTTCGATTGTCATTGAGACCGCCCCTCCAAAACTGAATGCGATTAGAGATTTTGTCGTTCAGGGCAATAGCCGGCAAATGGAAGCCCCGGCGTTTTGCGAGGAGCTGAAGCGCTGGATACGTTTCAACGAAAAGGACGCTATGGCAAGTCGGGACGGATTGTTCAGCGCGGCATCGGGGAGTCCTCAGCTTCCCACATGGGTGGGCAATGCCATGTTCCCGCTCGTTTTCACTGAAAAGTCTGAAAACGACAAATATGCGAGACAGATGGCATCCTCTTCAGGTGTGGCTGTATTTATCGGTGACAAAGCCGATCGCGACCACTGGATCAAGGTCGGCCGTTCCGTCCAGAGATTTACGCTGCAAATCGCGGTGCTGGGTATGAAATATGCCGTTATCAATCAACCGATTGAGGTGGCTTCTGTGCGGAGCGGCTTCGCCAAATGGTTAGGCGCACCAAACGCCCGTCCTGATTTCGTTTTGCGATTTGGCTATGCCAAGCTGGATCAAAACTTGCCCAAGTCATTGCGCCGACCTGTCTCCGACATAGTGGTTCGGACATGAGCCAGCCATTTAGGGGCGTAACCTTGCATTTTTGGACAAGGACGGGACAGTCGACGGACAGCACGTCGTCTGGCTTGAGCCTGGGCGCAGGCATTGCGGCCCTTATCCTATTGGGTCTGATGTGGCGCAAGGGGATCACGCCTTGGTGTGCGAACACATAGCCGTGCGCGAGCATATATTTACTGGATTTGATTACAGACAAACCGAAATCTAGGCGCTGGCCTATTCTGCAATCCATCAGATAGGATCAACATCATGTCTATAAAATCCATCCTTTGCGTTTACAGCGGCAACGCCGATGAAGCGAATGCGCTGATTACGGCCTTCAATCTTACGCACACGGTCAAGGGCAGCCTTCGGGTTTTGCATCTCGCCGAGCCCCCCATACTTTATGCTGCGACAATTGGCGCCGGTTATGCATCAGGTCAATATCCAGATGGGGCCGCAGTCAAAATCCTGGAACAAAGCGCCCGCGAATTGACCGAGACGGCCCTTAAATCCGTCACGAACCTTTCACAGGCCCATTCTGTTGAGCTTGTCGAAGATAGTGTCAAGGCGGTGGCGGGCCTCGCACAGGCAAGTTTTCGAACCTTGGTCGGGACGACGGCGGAGTGCCTGCCAAAGGACGGGCGTTCCGTAGATATAATTGTCGTAGGCTATGATAACAGCCCTGACGGCAATCTTGAAACCGTGTTGACGGCCCTGTTTAAGACGGGCAGCCCGGTTTTGGCCATTCCGAGATTGCCCGGAGCCGCCCTGTCAACGACGGGTTTCGCGCGCAAGGTTGCGATAGCCTGGGACGGTAGCTTGACAGCATCACGCGCCCTTCGAGCTGCCCTGCCTTACCTTTTGCATGCTGAAAGCGTCTACTTGGTCAGTATCGAGGGTATGAGCGATCCTGTCGATACGATGGGTGACGCCGATATCGTCCGCTATCTGGCGGTTCACGGGATTTCTGCCGAGTTCATTCACTGTGAGCGCGTCGCGCACGGCATAGGCCATATTCTGCTCGAAAAGGCTAACGACCTGGGGGCGGATCTGTTGGTAATGGGGGCTTATGGCCACGGTCATTTTGGCGAGATGATTTTAGGAGGTGTGAGCAATCATCTTCTAAAGCACTCGCGAATTCCGCTTCTCCTTGCCCATTAAGGGTCGGTTTGTCGATTGTCACCTAAAACGGGTGGAGTAGATGCGATCTTACTGTTAAGTGACGTCGGAAACATCACTACGGCACACTGAATATGCAGTCGGCTGTGTAAGACATCGGAAGGCCTCGTCCCGATACCGCTCGGCAACTTTCCTACGATTTCATCATGGGATGAGCGCGTCCTGGCGAACGAGGCCTGGCACAGCCCGGTCCAGTTCGGCAGTCCACATCTGGTTCGCTCACGACGGCACGCTCAGGAAAAATCCAGCACCATCCGGCCTTCGATCGTCCCTGCCGTCAGATCGGAGAAGATGGTGTTGATATCTTCCAGGGGCGCCTTCTTGATATCGGCCTTGACCTTGCCGGCGGCAGCGAAGGCAACGGCTTCATCGAGATCGCGCCGCGTGCCCACGATGGAGCCACGCACTGTGATACGTTTCAGGACAACGTCGAAGATCGGCGTCGGAAAGTCGCCGGGCGGCAGCCCGACCAGACTGACGGTCCCTTTACGCCGCACCACACTGAGGGCTTGCGAAAAGGCGGGCGGTGAAACCGCCGTGACCAGAACGCCATGCGCGCCGCCGCCGGTGGCTTTCAGGATATCCGCGACGGCGTCTGGTGATCGGCCATCTATTGCGATATCGGCCCCGACCGAGCGGGCCAGAGCCAGTTTGTCGGGTGAAATGTCGATGGCGGCGACGTAAAGGCCCATGGCCTTGGCATATTGTATGGCCACATGCCCCAATCCGCCGACACCTGAAATAGCCACCCATTCTCCGGGGCGCGCTTCGGTCTCTTTCAGGCCTTTGTAGGTGGTGACGCCGGCGCACAAAATGGGGGCAATGTCAGCAAATCCCACGTTTGAGGGCAGGCGTGCCACGAAAGCGGCAGCGGCAATGACATACTCGGCAAATCCGCCGTTGCAGCTATAGCCGGTGTTTTGCTGCTGCTCGCAGAGGGTTTCCCAGCCCGTTTCGCAATACTCACAGTGCCCACAGGCGTGGTGCAGCCAGGCGACACCGACGGCGTCGCCTTCTTTCAGTCCAGTGACGCCCGGCCCCATGCCCGCAACGACGCCAGCGACCTCGTGGCCCGGAATAAAGGGTGGTTGTGGCTTGATCGGCCAGTCGCCATGGGCAGCGTGCAGGTCGGTATGACAGACGCCGCAGGCTATGACCTTGACGAGAACCTCTCCGAAACCAGGGACGGGGATAGGAACGTCCTCTATGGCCAGGGCTGTCCCGAACTTCCGGACCACGGCGGCTTTCATGGTGCGCGTCATAAAGACTCTCCTCGTCAAATGTGGTGGAACCCGGTTGGTCCTGCGATGGGAGCTATATGCGGGATGTCGTCTGTGTTGGCTTTGATCCCAATCAAATCCCCCGCGTTTGATCCAGATCAAGGCGCTCCCTGTGTAAAAATACCATAGAACAAAAGGAGCGCTGCCGCGCCGGTATTTATCAGGAGGCACCATGCTCAGGCCGACAGACGAGACAGGCTCCGGTCTGAGTGCGGCCGAAGCAAAGGCGCGACTGCTACGGGACGGTGCCAATGAATTGCCGCGCCAGGACCGGCGGACCCCGTTGCGGATCGCCCTTGAGGTCATCCGCGAGCCGATGCTGGCCTTGCTGATCGCAGGCGGCGTGATCTATCTCTGCCTCGGTGACCTGAGCGAAGCGATCATTCTGATGGTGCTGGCTCTTTTTTCGGTTGCCATCACCGTGGTGCAGGAGGCGCGCACGGAGCGTGTGCTTGAGGCGCTGCGCGACCTGACGAGCCCGCGAGCTTTGGTGATCCGTGATGGCGAGCGATTAAGGATCGCCGGCAGGGACGTGGTGGCCGGCGATCTGCTGGTGCTCAGTGAAGGCGACCGTGTGCCGGCCGATGGCCGCGTGGTCGAGTGCCAGAGCCTGCAAACCGACGAATCCCTGCTCACCGGTGAAGCTGTGCCGGTGAGGAAGATAGCGGCGGCCGCAGGGGGCGCTTTTGCGCCGCCTGGCGGTGATGATCTGCCCTATGTCTATTCCGGTTCAATGGTGGTGCGTGGCGCAGGCGTGGCCGAGGTGATCGCCACCGGGCCGCGCAGTCAGATCGGCCGTATCGGCCAGAGCCTGAGTGAACTCGCGACGGAGCCACCAAGGCTGAAGCGGGAAATGGGACGGCTCGTGCGCGTCTTTGCCATCGGCGGCGGACTTATCAGTCTGGCGGTCATGATCCTTTACGGCTTGTTTCGTGGCAGTTGGCTGGAGGCGCTGCTCGCGGGCATTGCCGTAGGGATGTCGATGCTGCCCGAGGAATTTCCCGTCGTAGTCACCATCTTCATGGCGATGGGCGCGTGGCGGATTTCCCGCGCCCGGGTGCTGACCCGACGGGCGGCGGCCATCGAGACCCTGGGCGCGGCCACGGTTCTCTGCACGGATAAGACCGGCACCCTGACCGAGAACGTCATGCGGGTGGCCGAGCTGCGAGGGGCTGACGGTGTAATTTTCAAAGCCTCCGACGAGGCTCTACCGCCCGCCTTTCAGGATCTCGCGCGTTTCGGTGTCCTGGCCAGCGCACGCGAGCCATTCGATCCTATGGAAAAGGCGCTCCACGCTTTTCGTTCGGGTGGCGCAGCTAGCGACTTGCAACTGGTTCAGACCTTTGGCCTGCATCCGGATCTTTTGGCGATGACCAATGTCTGGCAGGCAGGGGAGGGCGAAGATCTGGTGGTGGCCGGCAAGGGCGCTCCGGAAGCGATTGCCGGACTTTGCCGCCTGGACAAGGACAGCTACGCGCGGCTTTTGCGTGACGCCGACGTCATGGCGGCGGAAGGGTTGCGCGTTCTGGGTGTGGCGAGGGCATCGGCTGTTCGGCCATTGCAACTGAAGGACCAGCACGGCTTCGCCTTTGAATATCTTGGTCTGGTAGGGCTGGCCGATACCTTAAGACCCTCCGTGCCGGCGGCCGTGGCGGAGTGCCGGACGGCCGGTATCCGTGTGGTCATGATTACGGGCGACTATCCGGTGACGGCGCGCGCCATCGCGACTCAAGCCGGCATTGACGCGGCGGAGGTCATGACGGGCGACGAACTGGCGGCGATGGGGGACGCCGACCTAGGCCGCCGAATCGAGACGACGACCGTTTTCGCCCGCATCATGCCGCAACAGAAACTGCGCATCGTCGAAGCTTTGAAAGGACATGGCGAGGTGGTAGCGATGACGGGGGATGGCGTCAATGACGCCCCCACACTCAAGGCGGCGCATATCGGCATTGCCATGGGGCAGCGCGGTACGGATGTGGCGCGGGAAGCGGCGGCGATCGTTTTGCTTGACGATGATTTTGGCTCGATCGTTAAGGCCATTCGGCTGGGGCGGCGCATCTATGACAATCTGCACAAGGCGGTGACCTTCATTCTGGCGGTTCATGTACCGATTGCAGGTCTGGCGTTACTGCCCCTTGTCTTCGGCCTGCCGATCCTGCTGGGGCCGGTGCATATCGCCTTTCTCGAAATGATCATTGATCCGGTGTGCACGCTCGTCTTCGAGGCGGAAACCGAGGAGGACGATGTAATGCGTCGCCCGCCGCGCGATCCGGAGAGGCCTATGTTTTCCTTTGCCTTTATCAGCCGGGGTGTGATCCAAGGACTTCTCGCTCTGGGGGCGGTCGTGTTCGTACTGACATTTGGCTTGTGGGCCGGATTGCCGGTTGACGCCGTTCGGGCCTTGACATTTGTGGCGCTGGTCGCGGTCATTCTGAGCCTGGTGCTGGTCAATCGTTCACGTGCGGTCTCCATCCTGGCGGCGATAAGCCGGCCAAACCGTACGTTGGTCATTGTCTTCGTTGCTGTGGTCGTGATCCTGACCGTCGCCTTGAGCCTGCAGTTCGCACGCCATCTCTTCAGCTTCGAAGCGCCGTCCTTGCCGATGATCGGTCTGGCTCTTCTTTCAGGACCGGTCATGCTTGTGGCGCTGGAGGGCCTGAAAGGGCTGACGGGAGCGTGGTATCGCCACCGCACTCCGGGCGACGACGCACCGACTTAGCGTTATCTCGCTTTGCTCGTGCTTCTTTTAGGCCGGTTAAGGCCGTACACTCACGAACGTCATGAGCGCTAAAGTGCCGTATTTTAGAGGATTTTTTCAACATCGCCGGACCTCGGCGGAAGGAGAAGTGGTGGGTGGGCACGGACTCGAACCGTGGACCCGCTGATTAAGAGTCAGCTGCTCTACCAACTGAGCTACACACCCGAACCACTTCTCTTTAAGCAGTGCTCCTTAAGGAGCGACCGGCGGGCTTGGTGACCCCGTCGGTGAGGCGCGGAACATAGCCAATTATTTTCCCATGGCAAGTGCAAAAACAGATTTATCCAAGTTTTTTCAAAAGGCCCGAAAAACAAGAGGTTGGGAGGTCTTGCCGCTGTCCCATACCCGTATAATAGTGTTCTTCTGATTCACGGCACGGACGGAGACCTTCATGGCCCTGCGCGATCTTACCGGCGTTGTCGATTTCGGTCATCTGGAAGCCTATACCCTGAGTGATGCGGTGGTGATAGAGGAGGTGCTGCACATCTTCCAACACCAGTGCGAACTGTGGGCGCCACTCCTAACCACCGCGCATGAGGGGTGGCGCGATGCCGCTCATACCATCAAGGGGGCGGCGGCCGGCATTGGTGCCGGGCTCTTGGCAGCGGCGGCGGAGGCGGCGGAGTGCGGGGATGTGCATGGCGCCGAGCGTCGGCTGGAGAACGTGCAATCGGCGATGAACGCGGCCCTCCATGACGTTGCGGCCTATCTGCATGCCCTGCATCTGCGCTCTTTGAGCCGCTAGGCGGCTTTTTTTGCTTGGCAGGGAGGGATCGCGCCTTTAAACGCGGGCGCGCACCACCTATCTGCCATCCAGAACAAAGATACCGGCATCATGAGCGACGAAGAGCTGCACATCATCTGTACCGACCGCGACGGCGTGGTTCATACTCTGCCGGCGCTCGAAGGCTGGCGGATCATGGAAATTATCCGCGACAACGGCCTGTCGATCAAGGCGGAATGCGGTGGCTGTCTCGAATGTGCCACATGTCACGTCTATGTCGATGGTGACTGGGTCGGTAAGCTGATTCCGAAGTCGGACGAGGAAGACGAGAAACTCGATGAAGCCTTCAATGTGAAGCGCAATTCGCGTCTCTCGTGCCAGATTCTGATGCGGGATGATCTGAACGGTTTGCAGGTCACGCTTGCACCTGAAACGGACTGAGTACGACTAAGTTTGTCATAAATCCGGGGGTGGATCTTATGGGGCTATCACTATGCGCTTCAAACTACTCGCTGCCACCTTCCTGACAGGCGCCGCCATAGCCGGTGCCGCCTGGGCCTGGGGCGCCGCCGGACACCGCATGCTGGCCGAAGAGGCCGTGCGCGCGCTGCCAACCTATGTGCCCGCCTTCCTGCGCAATCCGGCCGCCATCGCCGATATCGGCGAATATGCCCGCGAGCCCGATCGCTGGCGCGGTGCCGGCGATGTGCATGACGCCGAGCGCACGCCGGCGCACTTCATCGATCTCGACAAGGACGGCCTGACTCTGGCCGGCCAGACGCTCGACGATTTGCCCAAAACCAAGTCGGAGTTTGAAGCCAGCCTGCGCGCCAAGGGAATCGACCCCGCCAAGTCGGGTTATCTGCCCTATGCCACCATCGACGCCTATCAGCAGGTCGTGAAGGACATGGCCTACTGGCGCGTGCTCAGCCTGATGGAGACGCGCGAGACCGACAAGGTGAAAAGGGCCTGGTATCATGCTGATCGCGTGCGTCGTGAGCATCTGACGCTGAGCGATATCGGTGTGCTGGCGCACTATGTCGGTGACGCCACCCAACCCCTGCATCTCAGCGTCAACTATAATGGCTGGACTGAGAGCGAGAACCCGAACGGGTTCACAGCCCAGCGTATCCATGGACCGCTGGAGGGCGACTATGTGCGTGCGAACATCAGCGCGGCCGATATTCGCGCTAACATGCCGGCCTATACACCGTGCACGGAGGCTGTCGATGTCTGCGTCAAGGCGCGCCTGAAGCAGGGCTATGCGCAGGTCGTGCCGCTTTATCAGCTAGAAAAAGACGGCGGCTTCAAGGAAGGCGATCCACGCGGCAAGGCCTTTATGGCGGCGCGGCTGGGCGAGGGCGCGGCCAATCTGCGCGATGTCCTGCTCGATGCCTGGCGCGATTCCAAGACCATGCCGGTGGGCTACAAGCCAGCCGTCTATGACGACTTCGTTGGCAATAAGGTGGCCGATCCTTATGGTGTACTCTATGGTAACGATTAAGCAGTTCGGCACGCCTGATCCGGCCCTGACCTATGGCGCACGCACCGGCGCCTATGGCTTATTGGCGCGCGATGGCAAACTCGCCTGCGTGCGCATCGGTTACGGGCCGTATGAGTATGATTTTCCCGGCGGCGCGGTTGATCTGGGCGAGACGCCGCAGCAGGCGGTGGTGCGCGAATTCGGCGAAGAAACCGGCCTCCTGGTCGAGGTCGGACAGCCGATCACGGATCTGAAGCACTACTTCATCCACGAGGATGGTACGCCTTACAACAACCACGCCCATTTCTTCGAGATCACGCTGTTGGGTGAAAAGCCTGAAGCCAAGTGTGAGGCCGATCACGAATTGGTCTGGCTCAGCCCGTTAGAGGTGATCACGCATCTCAAGAACGAGGGCTATGCGTGGGCGCTGGTGGCATGGCTGCGCGGGTGGTCTAAGGTCTACGCCGCAGGATAAATTCATCGTCCAGCACACGGCCGACGGGGAACTGATACGCACCAACGCGTTCGAAACCATGGCTGTTATAAAGCGCCTGGGCCTTGAGGTTCTCGCTCCAGACGCCGATCCACTGGGGGGCAACGCCATAGGTTTCGGTCAGCCAGTCCATGGCCAGCTTCAGCAGTGTTTTGCCGAGACCTTTGCCCTGCTGGGTGGAATGAACATAGAGGCGTTTTACTTCGCCCGCCTGCGTCGGGTCGGCATCCGGGTGCGGCAGGCCGACGGGGCCGCAATGCAGATAAGCGACGGCCGTATCGCCATCATAGACGATGCGCCAGAACTGGGTGGTGTCCGCCACTTCGTTTGCCACCTGCTCCGGCGCGTAGGATTTTTGCAGGAAGGCGTGCAGATCCTCCGGCGGATAGAGATGGCCGAAGGTTTCGCTGAAGGTTTCCATGGCGAGCGCCGACAGGGCAGGGATGCGGTGGGGTTCTACGGGCAGGATGCGCATGTCCGTGTGATAACCGGACATGCGCGATCGGGCAAGTATCAGAACGCCGCTTTATTGGCCTCTAGGAAGACGCGCAGGGCTTCCGGTTTGCGGCCGGTCAGGGCCTCGACGTCATGGGTCAGGATATCGAAACCACCTTCGCGGGTGTTGGTGTCGAAGGAAACCAGCATGGGAACGATGGCTTCGGGCACGCCCGCCGCCTTCATGCCACCGGCCAGTTGTTCGTCGCTCAGATTGACCACGGCCAGCGGCTTGCCGACGATCTCAGAAGCAAGATCAGCGATCTGCTGAGTGGTCAGCAATTCAGGTCCCGTGATGGTCAGGGTTTGATTGGCGGCGGGCTTGCTGAGCGCGGCGGCGGCCGCACGGGCGGCATCGGCACGGGAGACGTGCGACAGCTTGCCATCGCCGGCGGAGGTGTAGAGCGTGCCGGAAGCGAAGGCGGCCGGCAGGTTCATGAACAGGTTTTCCTGATACCAGGCGTTGCGCAGGATCGTGTAAGGCGCGCCGCTGTCCAGGATAGCCTGCTCAGTGCCGGCATGATCGGGTGCGAAGATAACCGCCGAGGTCTCCGGCTTCGTCATGGAGGTATAGACGATCTCGGTACCGGCCTCAGCGGCGGCCTGGACGGCGGCCTTGTGCTGGGTGAGGCGCTGTCCTAAACCGTGCGCGTCGGTCGAGATGATCAGCACGCGGTCGACCCCCTTGAAGGCTTCGGCCAACGAGCCCGCGTCATCGAAATCGACGCGGCGGGTTTCAGACCCCTTGGCGGCGAGATCGGCCAGTTTGGCGGTGTCGCGCGACGCGGCGATGATGTGGTCTTTGCCGGCCTCAAGCAGAAGCGAGACGACATGACGGCCAAGCTTGCCATTGGCGCCGGTGACGAGAAGGTTGGACATGGTGGTTCCTTTGTGATATCTAGTTACGAATTGAGACCACGTGTAAAATAGTACGTATGGATCACTTGTAAAGACGGCAGTTTTTCGGGAGATAGTTACCTTGAAGGAACCAACCCATATTACGCCAGACCTGTTGGCGGCGATGCAGGGCGTCATGCAAAGCGTCGGCGGCAAGGTGGACAGCAGCAAATGCCCTGTGCGCGATGTCATGGATCATATCGGCGACAAGTGGTCGAGCCTGTTGATGGTGGCGCTCGGCTCAAAGCCGCATCGTTTCGGCGAACTGAAGCGCGCCGTGCCCGATATTTCGCAGCGTATGCTGACCCAGACCCTGCGTGATTTGCAGGCCGATGGGCTGGTCAGCCGGCACGTTTTCCCGACCGTGCCGCCAAGCGTCGAGTACCGCCTGACGCCGATGGGCGAATCGATGATGCCGCCTCTGATGGGACTGATGGCGTGGGCCGCCGCACATCATGCGCAGATAAAACAGGCGCGACTCGACTTCGCCGAACAAGCCGCAGCCTGATCGTTATATCCGGACTGCGCAGCCTATTCAGCCTATTGCGCAGCGATGATCAACTAGGCCTTGTGCAACGCGTTCCAGCCGTCGACAAAGGCCTTGGCCTTGTTGTAGACGATCTCCGGCGTGTCGCCTGGCTTGAAGACAGCCGAGCCGATGCCGAAACCGGCAGCGCCGGCATCGATGAAATCCTTCATATTGTCAGGCGTGACACCGCCGACCGGGAAAACTGGCAGATCCTTTGGTAGAACGGCCTTCATCGCTTTCAGACCGGTGGTGCCGGCCAGTTCGGCAGGGAACAGCTTGATGGCGTCGGCGCCGGCGTCGATAGCCGAAAAGGCCTCGGTCGGGGTGAAGAAGGCCGGGAAGGAGATCATGCCGAGCTGTTTTGTGCGGCGGATGACGTCCGGATTGGCATTGGGCGAGATGCAGATTTGGCCACCAACCGCGTGCAGCGTCTCGACGGAGGCAACGTTCAGCACAGTACCGCCCCCGACGATTGCGCGCTTGCCCAGGGCCTGCGCCAGCAGCTTAATCGAATCGAACGGTTCAGGCGAGTTGAGCGGCACTTCGACGATCTTGAAGCCGGCCTCGACCAGCATTTCGCCGACGCCAAGCGCTTCATCAGGACGCAGCCCGCGCAGGATCGCCACCAGGGGCAGGGTTCTCAGGGCGTCCTGCCACTGTTCATTTAATGTCATAGTACCAGTTTTCCTTGCTGTGCGATGGCCCACAGACCACCGGCGGCGGCCGTATCGCCATCGTGGATGGTGACGTCGGTGAAGCCGGTGTGGTTCAGAGCGCGCTTGTAGAGTTTGGACAGGCTGCCGTCGCCGACAATGCCAACCGGGCGGATGCCGTGGCGGATGCTTTCGGCGCGAATCTCCGAGCCGATTAGCAAACCGGAAAGATAGGAGGACAGGCTTTCCGGGGCGATATGACCGAACAGGCCCTCTGTACGCACTGAGAAGACGAGCGAGAGGAAGGACTTATCGGCCATGGCGCGATCAACGCCCAGCTTGAAGGCCTCTTCGTCGTCCTTATCGTTATCCATCAGGTCGCCCAGGATGGAGTTACGTTTCAGGACCTGGAACATTTCGCCGGTCATGTAGGAACTGAAGCCTTCGATGACGCTGCCTTCCACCTTGGCCCACTTGGAATGGGTGCCGGGCAGGACGAAGACGCCGTCTCCCAGTCCGAAGAGCTGGGTTTCTTCGCCGCGCATGACGTTGAGCAGGCCTTCGTGATCGGCCGAGGCGCACAGGCCCGGCACGATCCTGACCTTCAGCCTGTCGGACGGGGCGGTGACCAGATGGGCGGCGATATCGGCCAGGCTGGAGGGGCAGGACTGATACGGCGCCTCAACCCAGCCGGTGCGCGAACCGACCATGCCCGAGAGCAGGATGGGCAGGTCAGGACGGTCGAAATCGCCCTTCATGACCGAGAGCAGCGCCTGCTCGAAGGTCAGGACGCCAAGGTTTTTCAGGCCGATATTGGCCGTGTGCTTGGCGATGATCTCGCCATCGGTCCCGAAGAGAAACAGGCGGAAATTGGTGGTTCCCCAATCGGCGGCGATCAGGGCGGGGGCGGCGTAGGTCATATGTCTGTCTTCGACTCTGTCTGGGGCTCAAATCATGGGTTACGGGGCGGGTTTACCACCGCCGATAAGCCTTAGCCACCAAACTTTTGCGGTTCCATGCCCGTATGGCCGCGCAGGAGATCAGAAGGTATTTCAAACAGTGTCCCAGCTTCACGATCTTCCGGCAGGTTCTCGGCTGCCGAGGTCACGAACACCCGATCCAGCGCATCACCGGCGAAGCACAGGCTGGTCGTTTGCTTGGCGGGCAGGTCGATATGGAAGTCCTCGCTGGCGTCTGAATTGAAGCGCGTCACGCGGCCAATTCCCCAGTGAGCGACCCAGATGCCACCTTGGGCGTCGGTCGTCATGCCGTCGGGGCCGCCCAGATCATCGGGGAAGGTCTGCCAAACGCGCTTATTGGCCAGTTCGCCGTCGATCACATCAAAGACATAGATTTCGGATTTGCCAGAGTCGGTGTGATAGACCGTGGCGTGATCGGCCGAGAAGGTTGGCCCATTGGCGATCTTGTACGGGCCATCGACCTCCTGCCACGACAGGTCGGTATTGAGGCGGTAAAAACCACCGGACACCTTGGTGATCGGCTTGTGCATCGAACCGGCCCAGATGCGACCGCGGTCATCGGCCTTGGCGTCGTTCAGGCGATTTTCCGGCTCGTGCGGGTAGGGGGTAGCGATATGCCTGATGGTCAGAGGTTCAAGTGTGACTTCGGCGAAACCGCTCATAAGCCCGGCGATGAAACCGCCAGCTTCGCGCTCGATCACCCACCCGATCGGCTCGGGGAAATGCCACGTCTTGCTTTCGCCATTGAGGTAATAGGCGTGGAGATTGTGCGACAGGATATCGACCCAGTAGACGCACTGATCGCGCTTCGACCACAGCGGGCCTTCACCGAGAATGGCGCCTGGAGCGGAGCGGCGGATAATATCGGACATAGTTTCCTGATCCTGTTTTGTCTGAGTTTAGGCTTTTTACGGTGTGCTTTTGCGGAGAGCAAGAGAAGAAGGTGATCCACAGATTGCACAGATTTTTTGGCGCTTGCGCCGCTCGCTGAGTGCCTAAAGCGCACCTGAGTTGGGCAATTACAGAGAAGGCGCTGGCGCGCTTTAATCTGTGTAATCTGTGTAATCTGTGGATAAAACTTACCTTCTTAAGCTACCACTCTCTCACATAACCATCCGGCCCGCGCCAAACCGGATTGCGCCAGGGCGGGCAATCCTTCGCCATTTCGCGCACCTTGGCCTCGTCGATCTCGACACCGAGTCCGGGGCCCATCAAGGCCTCGACATAGCCATCCTTCACATCGAACACTTCCGGGTTCTTCATATAGGACAGCAGGTCGTGGCCATTGGTATTGTAGTGGATGCCGAGCGACATCTCCTGAATGACGTGGTTCGGCGTGGCGATGGCCAGTTGCATACAGGCGCCCAGTGCCAGTGGCCCGAGTGGCGAGTGCGGGGCGATGGCGACGTCATAGGCCTCGGCCATGGCGGCGATGCGGCGGCACTCCGAAATTCCGCCGGCGTGGCTGAGGTCGGGCTGGATGATATCGACGCAGGCGCGCTCCAAAAACGGCTTGAAATCCCAGCGGCTGTACAGGCGCTCACCCAGGGCGATCGGCGTGGTGGTCAGTTTCGACAACTGCTCAATGGCCTCGATATGCTCGCTCAGCAGCGGCTCCTCGATGAACAGCGGATGCAGGGGTTCCAGCGCGTGCGCCAGTTGCTTGGCCATCGGCTTGTGGACACGACCGTGGAAGTCCATGCCGACATCGAGACCAAGCGACTGCACCGAAGTGAAGCGCTCCAGCACCTCATTCAGAACGCGGGGCGAATCGAGCCAGCCCATGTCTTCCGAGGCATTCATCTTGACGGCCTTGAAGCCTTGCGCCAGGCGCGACTTGCCGGCGTCGATGACGTCTGATGGACGGTCGCCACCGATCCAGGCGTAAACCTGCACGCGATCGCGCACCTGGCCGCCGAGCAATTGCCAAACCGGCACGCCCAGGCGGCGGGCCTTCAGATCCCACAGCGCCTGATCGAAACCTGACAAAGCCGACATCAGCACCGGACCGCCGCGATAGAAGCCCAGGCGATAGAACACCTGCCACATATCCTCGATACGGTCGGCATCGTGACCGATAAAGCGTTCGCGGATTTCGGCGAAGGTGGCTTCCGTGGCCTCGGTATGACCTTCCAGCGAGGCCTCGCCCCAGCCGACCGCGCCATCATCGCTCTCGATGCGCACGAACAGCCAGCGCGGCGGCACGGCGAAGGTTTCGATCTTGCGGATCGTGGTCCGGGCATTGACAGGTGAGGCGAGGGGAGCGGTAGTGTCCATGGTCGGTTTCCGTATGTCTTGTGTTGTTATGACCTAACCTTTTGATCCGTCAGGGTCAATTAAATTGTATTATAATTAGATGTGCGGGCGGCACTTTTCCGCCGGACTGACTATAATATTTTTTGCGACGATCTTGACGTTCGCGTAAACAAAGCGCATCTATGCTGCACCTAAAAAGGCGTCTTAAGCCGCCAAAAGACTCAGAGGAGCCCGAACCTATGCCCAGCCCTGAAAATTCCGCCTATATCTACGACCACGTGCGAAGCCCGCGCGGCAAGGGCAAGAAGGACGGCTCGCTCCACCAGATCACGGCGCTCGACCTGTCGGCACAGGTGCTGCGCAGCCTGGCCGAACGCAATCACCTCGATACCTCGATTGTTGACGATGTGTCGTGGGGCTGCGTTACCCCGGTTGGCGAACAGGGCGGTGATATCGCCCGTGCCGCGGTTCTGGCCGCCGGCTATTCGCAACTGACCGCGGGCGCGCAGGTCAACCGTTTCTGCGCTTCCGGTCTCGAAGCCGTCAATATCGCCGCCGCCAAGGTGGTGTCCGGCGAGGCGACCATGGCCATCGGCGGTGGCGTTGAGAGCATGAGCCGCGTGCCGATGGGCTCGGATGGCGGAGCCTGGGCGATCGATATCGCAGGCGCCTTCCCGAACTACTTCGTGCCACAGGGGGTTTCGGCCGACATGATCGCCACCAAGTGGGGCTTCTCGCGCAGCGATGTCGACGCCTATTCGGTCGAGAGCCACAAGCGTTCGGCGCAAAGCTGGGCTGAGAAGCGTTTCGCCAGATCGGTTGTGCCTATCAAAGACCAGATGGGCATTGTCGCGCTGGATCGTGATGAAACCATCCGCCCGTCTACGGATATGCAGACCCTGGGCAGCCTCAATCCGTCCTTCGCCATGATGGGCGAGATGGCCTTCGATGCGGTGATCAACCAGCGTTACCCCGAAGTCGAGAAGGTCAACCACGTTCACACCCCGGGCAATTCGTCGTCGATCGTCGATGGCTCAGGCGCGGTTCTGGTGGGTTCGTTAGAGGCAGGCAGGATCACCGGCCTCAAGCCGCGGGCCCGTATCCTCGGCACCGCTTCGATCGGTTCCGAACCTTCGATCATGCTGACCGGCCCGTCCTATGTCACCGAAAAGGTGCTCAAGAAGCTTGGCATGAGCGTCGGCGATATCGACCTTTACGAACTGAACGAAGCCTTCGCCGCCGTGGTGCTGCGCTATATGCAGGTGCTCGATATCCCGCACGACAAGATGAATGTCTGCGGCGGCGCCATCGCCATGGGCCATCCGCTTGGCGCTACCGGCGCCATGATCCTGGGCACCGTCCTCGATGAACTGGAACGTTCCGGCAAATCGACCGCGCTGGTGACGCTGTGCGTCGGCGGCGGCATGGCCACGGCCACCGTGATCGAGCGCGTTTAAGAAAAGCAGGGAGAGAAAAACAATGGAAAATTTCAAAACCGATCTCGACGCCGACGGCATCCTGCTGGCCACGTTCGACGTGCCGGGCAAGACGATGAACACCTTTACCAAGGGCGCTCTGGCTGATCTGGAGCAGATTGCCCTGCGCGCCAAGAATGAAGCCGAAATCAAGGGCGTGGTCGTCACGTCAGGCAAGACCACCGGCTTCTGCGCCGGCGCTGATCTCGAAGAAATGCTTTCCGGCGCCTGGGAAGCTGAAGGCGGCGCTCAGGACGAGCAATCAAAACTGAAGGCCGGTTTTGACGGCGCCTTTGAAATGAACCGCGTCTATCGCCTGCTGGAAACCTGCGGCAAGCCCGTGGCCATCGCCATCAACGGCCTGGCGCTTGGCGGCGGTCTCGAAGTGGCGCTGGCCTGTCATTACCGCGTGCTGTCCAACAGTCCGAAAACCCAGGTCGGCCTGCCCGAAATCAAGATCGGCCTGTTCCCCGGCGGTGGTGGTTCGCAGCGTCTGCCACGTCTGATCGGTGCGCAGGCTGCGCTCATGGCCATGTCGGAAGGCAAGAGCTTCAAGCCGGCCGAGGCGCTGGCCGCCGGTGTCGTCGATGAAGTGGTTGATGATGACAAGGTGGTCGAAGCCGCCAAGACCTGGATCAAGACAAAAGGTGATCCCGTCGCGCGCTGGGACAAGAAGGACTACAAGATTCCCGGTGGTGGCCCTTACCATCCGGCCGGCGCGCAGGTTTTCATCATGGGCAATGCCCTGCTGCGCAAGCAATCCTATGGCAATTATCCCGCCGTCACCAACCTGATGCACTCGGTCTATGAAGGCCTGCAGGTGCCGTTCGATACCGCCATCCGGATCGAGACGCGCTTCTTCTCGAAGACCCTCGCCACGCCACAGGCCAAGGCGATGATCCGCACCTTCTTCTTCTCGATGCAGCAGATCGGCAAGGGTTCCGGCCGTCCCGCTGGCGTGCCGAAGACCGAATTTACGCAGGTCGCCGTTATCGGCGCCGGCATGATGGGGGCGGGCATCGCCTATGTCAGCGCCCTGGCCGGCATCAAGACCGTCCTGCTCGACCGCGATCAGGCCTCTGCCGACAAAGGCAAGGCGCACTGCGAGGATCTGGTGAAGAAGGCCGTTTCGCGCGGCAAGATGACACAAGAGAAGGCGCAAGGCCTGCTCGACCTGATCACCGCCACGCCGGATTACGCCGCCATCACCGGCTCCGATCTGGTGGTGGAAGCCGTGTTTGAAAACACCGACCTCAAGGAACAGGTCACCAAGCAGGCCGAGGCCACGCTCTATGCCGGCGCCAAGGCCGACAGCGCGATCTTCGGCACCAACACCTCGACCATCCCCATCACCCTGCTGGCCACCGCCTCATCGAAGCCGGACAACTATATCGGCATCCACTTCTTCTCACCGGTCGACAAGATGATGCTGGTCGAGATTATCCGCGGCGAAAAAACCTCGGACGCCACGGTGGCCAAGGCCATCGACTTCGCGCTCAAGATCAAGAAGACGCCGGTGGTGGTCAACGACTCGCGCTTCTTCTTCGCCAACCGCTGCTTCATTCCGTTCACCGCTGAGGGTATGATCATGTGGTCGGAAGGCGTTGCCCCGACGCTGATCGACAATGCCGGCCGCATGACCGGTATGCCGCGCGGTCCGCTGGAAATGATGGACGATGTGGCGCTTGACCTGCTGACCAAGATCACCTCTGAGACCGCCAAGGCCATGGGCGACGCGTACCAGCCGATCCCCGGTGAAAAGGAAGTGGCCCAGATGGTAGCCGGTGGCCGCCTGGGCCGCAAGAACGGCAAGGGTTTTTATGACTACCCTGCGGCTGGCGGTAACAAGACCCTGTGGCAGGGTGCCAAGGACATGTTCCCGGTGACCATGGCCGAGGCCGATCCGGCTCAGGTCGAGGAACTGAAAAAGCGCCTGCTCTATACGCAGGCCGTCACGGCGGCGCGTTGCTTCGAGGAGGGTGTCATCACCGATCCACGTGAGGCCGATGTCGGCTCGATCCTTGGCTGGGGCTTCGCGCCGTGGTCGGGCGGGATCGTGTCGCTGATCGACGCCATCGGCACGGTGAAGTTCGTTGAGGAACTGGACCGCATGACCAAGCTCTACGGCGAGCGTTTCGCTCCGCCGAAGCTGCTGCGTGAAATGGCCGCGAAGGGTGAAACCTTCTACGGTCGCTTCGGCAAGGACAAGTCCGAGAAAGCCGCTTAAAAAACAAAACCCCCGCAGAGCGATCTGCGGGGGTTTTTGATGTTCAGCCCCACTGACCGATATCCTCAGTTCTTATGGCTTGCGCGGGGCAGCGTTTCGGGGTTGAAGAGATCGTATACTCTCCCGCCTTTTCGAGTGCCTGATATGACGAACGCCCCCAAAGAGACCACCCGCCTGACCAGCGCCACGCTGGGCCGCCAGAACTCGCGCCGCGCCGTCAATACGGCCGTGGAGCGCGGTTCGACCGTGCTGTTTGAAAACGCGGAAATGCTCTATAATGACGACGTCAAGCCGACCTATGGCACCGATGGCCTCTCGACCCAGAACGAACTCTGCCGCCTGATCGCCGAACTCGAAGGCGCGCAGGAGGCGTTTATCCTGCCGTCTGGTCTGGCGGCGCTGACCCTGCCGATGTTTGCCTTCCTCGCGGCGGGTGATGAGATTCTGATCGTCAATTCCTGCTATCGCCCGGTGCGCCGCTTCCTTGATACCCAGATGAAGCGTTTTGACGTCATCGCGCGATATTATGAGCCGCGCCTGTCGCCCGAAGAGGTGCTGGCGCTCGCCACGCCGCACACGAAAATGATCTATGTCGAGAGTCCGGGGTCGCTGACCTTCGATATTCAGGACATTCCCGGCATCGCAAAACTTGCCAAGGCGCGTGGCATCCTGACCCTGTGCGACAACACCTATGGCGGTGGCATTCTCTTCAAGCCGTTGGCGCATGATGTCGATCTTTCCATGCAGGCCCTGACCAAGTATGTCGGGGGCCATTCCGACGTGCTGATCGGTTCGGTGTCGGTCACAGATCCGAAGCTCAGCCAGGTGTTGCACGACACGATCAAGGCCTGGGGCTTCTTTACCTCGGCCGACGAAAGCTATCTGGCGTCGCGCGGCATCCGCTCCCTGCATCTGCGCATCAAGCAAAGCGGCGACAGCGCGCTCAAGATCGCCAAATGGCTAGAAGGGCGTCCGGAGGTGCTGAAGGTTGTCCATCCGGCGCTGGAAAGTCATCCCGGCCATGATATCTTCAAGCGCGACTTCACCGCCGCCAACGGGCTGTTCATGGCGCTCTTCAAGGGCGATGGCGACAGGCAGTCTCAGGCGTTCCTCAACAAACTCAAGCTGTTTGGGCTTGGCTTTAGCTGGGGCGGTTATGAGAGCCTGGCCACCAATTCCGAGCCGCAGATCCGTGGCCGTGCGCGTCTCAGCGATGAGCCCGATCCCTATCTGCAGGGCTCGGCTGTGCGCTTTTACGCCGGTCTGGAAGACCCGGACGACCTGATTGCGGATATCGAACAGGCCTTGAGCGTATTTCAGTAAAAAGATCGCCGCAAAACTCGCCTTTGTCTCTATAATGGGCGTGAAAATTTGGCCATCTTTCTCGCTCGGCGCTCGACAAGCCCGGCAAAGGGGGCTTTAAACGTACCAATCGTAACAACTGACACAGGTTGGTCCATGTTCTTTTCTTCCAAAATCACCGCAGCCCTTCTGGCCGGCTCGGTTTCGCTGGCCGCTCTCTGCGGTGCGGCGAATGCTGCCCCCTTCACCTACAGCGATATGATCAAGCTCGATCGTATCAACGGCTTCAAGGTCGACAGCAGCGGCCGTTACGCCGCGCTCGATATCCGCGCCACCGACATGGACAAGAACAAGGGCGTCAGTTCGCTCTGGCTCAAGGATCTGAGCCAGCCGGCCACGCCTGAGGTCAAGCTGGCCATTTCCGAAGGCGGCGCGTCCAACGCGCAATGGAGCCCCGATGGCAAGTCGATCTACTTCCTGTCGTCGCGCGGTGAGGGCGGTTCTACCCAGGTGTGGAAGACCGATATCATCGGCGCCAAGGCCGTTCAGGTCACCCGCCTGCCGCTCGATGTCGGCGCCTATCAGGTGACGCCGGACGGCAAGGGGCTCGTGCTCTCGCTGGCCGTTTTCCCCGAATGCAAGGGCAATGAAATCTCCTGCACCGTCCAGAACCAGGATGCGCGCAAGGCCGACAAGTCGAGCGGCGAGGTCTACACCAAGCTGTTCGTCCGCCACTGGGACACCTGGGCCGATGGCACGCGCAACCACCTGTTCTATGTCCCGCTCGACGGCGCTTCCCCCATAGCCCTGACCGACGGCTATGATGGCGATGTGCCCTCCATGCCATTCGGCGATGAGGCCGACTACACCATCTCGCCCGACTCCAAGACTGTCTGGTTCTCCGCCCGCGAGGCAGGCAAGACCGAGCCATGGAGCACCAATTTCGACATCTATTCCGTACCCCTGACCGGCGGCGCGATTGCCAACCACACCAAGGATAACCCCGCCTGGGATGGCAGCCCGCGCCTGTCGCCCGATGGCAAGACACTGGCCTATGTCGCCATGAAGCGCCCCGGTTTCGAAGCCGACCGTTTTGGCATCATGCTGAAGAATGAGAACGGCAAGACCACGGCTCTGGCGCCCGGCTGGGATCGATCGGTCGCCGGCATCCAGTGGAGCCAGGACGGCAAGAGCCTGCTGGTCGATGCCGATGACGTCGGCAAACACATCCTTTTCCGCGTCGACGTGAAAACCGGCAAGGTGACGCCGCTGACCAAGGGCGGTCACACCAACGCCTATGCTGAGACGCCGCGCGGCTTCGTCTTCCTGCAGGACAACCTGAAGCGCCCGTCGACCTTCTATCAGGCCAAGGCCGGTGCCGCTGTCCTCGATGATGGCGCCACCAACCTGACTCGTTTCAACAGCGTGCTCGATACCCTGACTACGGGGGCTTATGAGCAGTTCAGCTTCAAGGGCTGGAACAACGAAGAGGTCCACGGCTATGTCGTGAAGCCGGCGGGTTATGTCGAGGGGCAAACCTATCCGGTCGCCTTCCTCGTCCATGGCGGGCCGCAGGGCTCGTTCGGCGACGGCTGGTCCTACCGCTGGAACCCGGAAACCTATGCCGGCGCCGGCTATGCGGTGGTGATGATCGACTTCCACGGCTCCACCGGCTACGGTCAGGCCTTCACCGACGCCATTTCTGAACACTGGGGGGATCGTCCGCTCGAAGACCTGCAAAAGGGCTGGGCTTTTGCGCTGGATAAGTACAAGTTCCTCGACGGCAACCGCGCATGCGCGCTTGGCGCCTCCTATGGCGGCTATATGATCAACTGGATCGCCGGCAACTGGAAGCAGCCCCAAGGAACTAAAGGATGGAAGTGCCTGGTCGAGCATGACGGCATCTTTGACACCCGCACCATGGCGGAGGAAACCGAGGAATTGTGGTTCTCAGAGTGGGAAAACGGCGGCGCGCCCTATGACAAGATGGCCAAGATGGACGCTTTCAATCCCGCGTTCCACGCCAAGGACTGGTCGGTGCCGCAACTGGTCATCCACTCCGACAAGGATTACCGCGTCGTGCCGGGGCAGGGCATCGCCACCTTTACCGCGCTCCAGCGTCAGGGCATTGAATCGGCCTTCCTGCGCTTCCCCGATGAAAACCACTGGGTGCTCAAGCCGCAGAATTCGATGAAGTGGCACAAGACGGTCTTTGACTGGATGGACAAGTATACCGCGCCAGGAGCGAAGTAGCATGCTGTCGCGACGTGGCATCCTGATCGGCGGGGCGGCGGTGGCGGGCCTCTTGCCACTTACCGCCTGTTCGGAAAAGGTGACGCGGGCACTTGGTTTCGCTCAGCGCATGATCGAGATACAAAAGCGCCATGGTGGCCGCGTTGGCGTTTCCGCGTTGACCGGAAGTTCTACGGCCAATTCTGAAGCCAATGGGTCTTTGAGCATCCAGTCGACCGAGCTCTTCGCCATGTGCTCGACCTTCAAATGGGTGCTGGCCGCCGCCATCCTACAGCAGGTCGATCAGGGCAAACTCAAGCTGGCGCAGACCGTCAAATATGGTCCCAAAGACCTGCTCGACTACGCGCAGGTGACGAAAATGCATGTCGCCAAGGGGGAGATGACCATCGGCGACCTGTGTTCGGCGGCTGTGGCGCTCAGCGACAATACGGCGGCCAACCTGCTTCTGCCTCTGGTTGGCGGACCGGCCGGCCTGACGGCCTTTGTGCGCGGCCTTGGCGACAGCATCACGCGCTTTGATCGCAACGAGCCGTCGCTCAACACCAATATCGACGGCGATGAACGCGACACCACCACGCCGGAGGCCATGAGCAATCTGCTGCGCACGGTCTTCACCGGTCCTCTTCTCAAACCGGAAAGCCTTAAACCGCTCAAGGACTGGATGGTGGCGACCACCACCGGCAGGGGCCGCATCCCCTCTGGTCTTCCCGCCGGTGCGGTGCTGGGCCACAAGACCGGCAGCGGCGCCAACAACGCCACCAATGATGTCGGTGTCATCTGGCTGCCCGGCAAAGACCCGGTGTTTCTGTCGATCTACACCACGGGCGGCACGCTCGATGATGCCGGCCGCGATCAGGTCATTGCCGATATCACCCGCCTGGTTTTCGATACGCTGGCCTTCGTCACCACGCTCGATGACAAAACGTCTGGCAGTGCAGCGTCTTGAAACATACCGCCTCTCTTGATGACGTGCTGGCCGAGGTCGCCGTTCTGGTTCGGCCGCACTTCGGCAAGGGACGGACAGCGAGCTATATTCCGCAACTGGCCGGCGTAGATCCGAAGAAGTTCGGCATGGCGATCTGCACAATCAAGGGCGAGGAAAGCGTCATCGGCGATGCCGACGAGCCGTTTTCAGCCCAGAGCATCACCAAGCTGTTCTCGCTCGGCCTGGCGCTTAACGCCATCGGCGACGAGGTGTGGACCCGCGTTGGCAAGGAGCCTTCGGGCACGCCGTTCAATTACCTGTCGCAGCTTGAGCAGGAGGAGGGCATTCCGCGTAATCCCTTCATCAATCCGGGCGCACTGGCCGTTACCGATATCCTGCTCGATGTCGTCAAATCGCCCGATGCCTTCGTGCGCGACTTCATGGGGATGCTGGCCAACGCCCCGCTGACCATAGATGAAGCCGTGGCGACCTCTGAATTAGAGACCGGCCACAAGAACCGCGCCATCACCAACCTGATGCGCGGTTTCGGCACCATCACCCATCCGGTCGATGCGGTGATGGAGGCCTATTGCCGGCAATGCGCCGTCACCATCACCTGTCGCCAACTTGCGCGCGCGGCCCTGCCTCTGGCCGCCAAAGGCTTCTCGCCGATTGTCGAGGAAACTGTCTTCCACGAACGCCTCAACCGCCGGCTCAATGCGCTTCTGCTGACCTGCGGCATCTACGATTCGGTCGGCTCATTCGCCTATCGCGTCGGGCTGCCGGCCAAAAGCGGCGTCGGCGGCGGCATCGTCGCGGTGGTGCCGGGACAGGCCACCATCGCCGTCTGGTCGCCCGAACTCGACCGCTTCGGCACCAGCGTGGTCGGCGCTTCGGCGCTGGAGCATTTTAGCCAGCTCACCAACTGCTCGGTACTGTAAGTGCAGGCCGCGAAAACCGGATATTAAACCTTGCGTGCTACGGTTGAGAAACTCTGAGGAACCGCGCCCATGTCCGCACTTGCCGAACTCACCGACAGCCTGACCCGCCGCGCCGCGATCGGCGCCGAAGACGTTCTGGCCATGCGACGCCTTATCTGGAACGACACGCAGGTCAGCAGCGAAGAAGCCGAGGCCATCATGGCGCTCAATTCAGCCTGTCAGCTGCGCTCACCCGAATGGATCGACTACTTTGTCGAGGTCATGCTCGATTATATCGTTCATCAGCAAGTGCCTCAGGACTATGTTGACCAGGCCAAGGCCGACCGGTTGATGCATTGGATCGACAAGGATGGCCGGGTGGATTCCCTCAGTGAGCTGGAATTGCTGATCAGGATTTTGGAAAGGGCCGAGTCCGCCCCCGAAAGCCTTAAAAAATATGCTTTGCAGCAGATCGAAACGGCTGTCCTGACTGGTAGCGGCCCAACCCGCCAGGCGGGTGAATTTGGCGGCGGCGCGCTTGATCCGGGCAGCATTAACGCGGTCGAGGTCGAGTTGTTGCGCCGCATTCTTTATGCCCAAAGCGGCGCTGACGCCTATATTGTCAGCGCCAGCGAGGCAGAGATGTTGTTCCGCATGAAGGATGCCACCCTGCGTGCCGATAATGCGCCAGTCTGGGACGACCTGTTCGTCAAGGGAGTCGCCAACCATCTGATGGCGCATCGCAATTATCAAACCTTGTCGCATGACGATCAGGTGAAGGTCGAGCGTTATGAAGCTGACACCCATGTCAGCCTTGGGCGCTTCTTTGGACGCATGTTCGGGCAGGGTGGGGCGGAACTTCCGGCGGCTGCCATGGGTATTTCCACTCAGATGAATGATGAGGCTGCGGCGGCGGTTGATCACGCCGTCACGCCTCAGGAAACGCAGTGGGTGATCGGACAGATCCGCGCCGATGGTCGCTACGATACGCTGGAAAAGAAGTTGATCGCCTTTATTCGCGCCGAAATGACGAGTAGCCTGTAAGCCCTAACGCCTGACGATAGGTCTCAATCAACGCAAGCTTCGCCTCGAACAATGACCAGTCGTCTTCGATAGCGATCTGCGCCCATATGGTCTCAATCTCATCGATCAGCAGGGTTTCCGGATCGCCTTGCGTAAAACGCGGATGGTCAAGCTTTTCCGGCGCGGCGGTTTCGTAGGTTTGCAAAACTTCGTGGAACGCCGTGAAGGACGGGCCAGCATAGTTATCTCTGCGCGGTCCCGTCATGGCGCGGCCTTCGCTCAGCGCACCGCCAAACCAGTCATAGAACAAACCCTCGAAACTGCCCTCAGCGCACAGATCTGACAGAAGGGCATAGACGGTCTTCACCAGCGGCGCATTGTCGGCTTGCGCAATAAGGTTCAGCCGGTCGCAGATGGCCAGACCCAGTTCATGCTCGTACCGGTCATTGAAGGCGTTGAAACTCTCGATCAAGGGCTCAGGCGCCGTGATCAGGGTCAGGCAGCGGCCAAGCTGGCCCAGGTTCCACAGCACCGCGTCGGGCTGGCGGCCATAGGCGTAAAGGCCGGTATGGTCGAAATAGGCGGCGGTGAAGGCCGGATCGTAGGCCGGCAGAAAGCGGTAAGGGCCATAATCGAAGCTCTCGCCGGTGATGTTCATATTGTCGGTATTGAGCACGCCGTGGACGAAGCCGGCGGCCATCCAGCGCGCCGCCAGTTTCGCCGAGGCGGAAACCACGGCATCGAACACGGCCGCAGCATCGGACATTTTGTCTTGCGCTACCGCTTCGTTGCTTGAGCGCACGGGGTAGTAGTTGGCGATGATAAAAGCCATCAGATCGCGCATGGTCTCGGCATCATTGAGATAGGCCAGGCGCTCGAAGGTGCCGAAGCGGATATGGCTGTGACTCAAGCGCACCATGACAGAGGAGCGTGTCGGCGAGGGCTCGTCACCGCGCACGAGATCCTCGCCGGTCTCGATCAGCGAAAAGGTCTTGCTGGTCGGCACACCGAGTGCTTCCAGCAGGGCGGTGGCCAGAACCTCGCGCACCCCGCCTTTCAGGGTCAGCTTGCCGTCGCCGCCGCGCGACCACGGCGTCTTGCCCGTGCCCTTGGTGCCGAGATCGAGCAGGCGGTTTTGATCGTCATACATTTGAGCGAACAGGAAGCCGCGCCCATCGCCGAGATCGGGATTGTAGTGGCGAAACTGGTGGCCGTGGTAACGCAGGGCCAGCGGCGCCGGCTGATTATCGGGCAGGGGGGCAAAGCGGCCGAAATGCTCGATCCACGCGGTGTTACTCAGATCGTCCAGACCCACGGACTGCGCCGCGCGGTCGTTTCGATAACGTATGGTGGTCTGCGGGAACTCGGCGGCACTGACGGTATCGTGCAGGGCCAGCGTGCTGCACTGGAGCAGGGGCGCAGGGCGGTAGGGGTTAGTCACAGGTCTTCACATCCTGCCAGGACGTCAGTTCATAGCTCCCGTCGAGCCCCTGAAACACCTTGGCGGCGACAAGACGACCGTCCTTGAACAGGCCGAACTTTGGCGCTGCGACGCGCAGGCACAGGCTATAGTCCATGCCGGCCACCACCTGCTGTCGGGCGCTGACAATCTGCTTCAGAGTCATTTTTTTTGGCGCCGCGCTGATCGCGAAATCCGCCGCTGCCCTGATAGCCTTGTCGGTGACATCGGCTTTCTGAAAGCCACCCACCAGCGGTGGGGCCGGCTCACGCGCCTGAGCCTGAGCTGAAAAAGCGGGGTTTGCGGCGCTGATGGCGAGCAGCAGGAGGGCCAGGGAGACAGGTTTCATGGGGATGCTTTCCGTGAGGCATGCGGCGATTCTGTGGGGCGGTTTATCGCGTTTCGCCCGCCTGCCGCCTGTACAGGCCAAAATAGCATGTCTTTCCGTGCAAGGGCTAGGGTATTGGCTGTGATGGGTGTGTCTTTTATGCGGCATTCGCCGGGTAATGAGGCTGTTTTCGGCCTTCATAAAGCCAGATAAGACCGGAAAAGGCGCCTTGGTAGCGGTAAAATCACAGGTTGTCCTAAGGTCAACGCGATCACTGCGTGCAGATGCAGCAATCGCGCAACGATACGCGTCTCGCCGTGTGAACCAAGATTTAAAAGGGATTTAAATAATGGGAAAGTCTTTGTTTGTATATTTTTAAGCAAATAGAGGCATGTTTACCTAAGGTAATGTGTGCGCTGCGATGGCAAATCAATCGTCGTTTGTTTCCGTTAACGTCATGTGTTACATTACTGGAAGTAAACAGCGACCCGTAAAAAGCGGGCACTGTTTACCGAAACAACAAATAATAAAATATCCAAGCAGAGATGAAATTTACCTAAGGGAAAGAAATGCAAAGCGCCATTCATTTACTTAAAGGCCGCCCTCTCATGATGGGCGTCGCCAAGGCCGCCCTGTTGACAAGCGTCGCCCTGCTGGTCACCGCGCCGGTCGCAGCCTTGGCCCAGGACGCCACGCCTGACGCCGCTCCCGTCGCCTCCGAAGACTCAACCACCGTTATCGTGACGGCGCAAAAGCGCGAGCAGCGCCTGCAGGATGTGCCGATCGTTGTCACCACTCTGTCGGCCAAGCTGCTGCAGGACGCCGGCGTCCGCGACATCAAGGACATGCAGATCCTGACGCCCGGCCTGACCGTGACCTCGACCCAGAACGAAACCCTGACCACGGCCCGCATTCGCGGCGTCGGCACGGTGGGTGATAACCCCGGCTTGGAATCCTCGGTGGGTGTGGTCGTCGATGGTGTCTACCGTCCGCGTAACGGCGTGGGCTTTGGCGATCTCGGCGAAATGGAACGCATCGAAGTCCTGAAAGGCCCGCAAGGCACGCTGTTCGGCAAGAACACCTCCGCCGGCGTCATCAACATCATCACCAAGAAGCCGTCCTTCACCTTCGGCGCAGAAGGCGAGGCCACCTTTGGCAATTACGGCGCGCAGGGCTACTCCGCCTCTGTGACCGGCCCGATCGTTCAGGATCTGGTCGCAGGTCGCCTCTATATCGCCAAGCGCTCGCATGACGGTTACACCGATGTCGATACCGGCGTTGGCCCGCGCACGCTCAAATCCGACCAGGATCAGGACTTCACCACGGCGCGTGGCCAGTTGCTGTTCACGCCGAGCGCCGACGCCGAAATCCGCGTCATTGGTGATTTCAGTCACCGCGATGAATATTGCTGCGTCGCCGCCCAGACCCGCACCGGCCCGACCGGCGCCATCATTCAGGCCCTGAGCGCCAATCATGGCCTCGCCACCACGGCTGATCCGGAAGCGCGCCTGGCCTATTCCAACCGCGACACCCATCAGGTGGTGCGCGACGGCGGCGTTTCGGTCGAAGGCAATTTCAAGCTCAACGGCCTGTGGGATTCGACCCTGACTACCGTCACCGGCATCCGTGACTGGAAGGCCACCAACGGTCAGGACCTCGACTATACCGGCGCCGACATCCTCTATCGCAAGGACAACGGCGACTTCAACGCCCGCTTCAAAACCTTCTCGCAGGAAGTGCGTCTGGCCGGCGCCACCGAGCACCTGAACTGGCTGGTCGGCGGCTTCTACGTGAAGGAAGACCTGACCCGTGCCGATTCCTACGTCTACGGTTCGTCCTATGAGCCCTATATCGGCCTGCTGCTTTCCAGCGGCACGGACCCGGCCTTCGTCTCCAAGCTGACTGGCCGTCCTTTCGGCACCAACTTCAAGGCCGGCGAGCAGGCGCGCGATCACTACACCCAGTCGGATGAGAGCTATGCCTTGTTCACCAACAATTCGTGGAAGGTGAACAACGCCCTCGAACTGACCATGGGGCTGCGCTACACCCACGAAAAGAAGAGCATGACCGCGCTCTACACCAACAGCGACAATGGTGTCGGTTGCGGCACCGGCGTGCAGAAATACGGTCAGGCGGCGGCCCTGCTGGCAGCCAAGGGCGGCAACACCACCGCGGCCGTTGTGGCCGGTGCCAATCCTTACTGGGTCGGCGCCATCGCCACCGGCAAGGCCAGCACACTGGTCGGCGCGCTTTGCCCGTTCTGGGCCAATCCGGGCTTCAACAACCGTCGCTCTGAAGATAGCCAGTCCGACGGCGATCTGTCAGGCACGCTCAAGGCGGCCTGGCACGTCACCGACGATGTCATGCTCTACGGCTCCTATGCCCGTGGCTACAAGGCCGGCGGTTTCAACCTCGATCGCGCCCAGACAGGCATCACGCCTGACACCAATCTGTGGTTCGATCCTGAAACGGTCGATTCCTATGAACTGGGTCTGAAGACCGCTCTGTTCGATGGCGCCCTGGCGCTCAATATCACCGCCTTCGATCAACAGTATCAGAACTTCCAGCTCAACACCTTCCTCGGCACCGCCTTTGTGGTTGAATCGATCCCCGATCTGAAATCGCAGGGCTTTGACGCAGATGTGTACTGGCGCACGCCGATTGCAGGCCTGAGCTTCCAGGGTGGTGTCTCCTACGCCGACACCAAGTATGGTAATTTCACCGCGGCCGATCTCGATAATCCGGCGCATTTCCCGGGCCTGTCCCTGTTGCCGGGGGCTCAGGTGTCGTTTGCGCCGAAGTGGACCTCCTCAGGGGCGATCACCTGGGGCCATACCTTCGGCAAAATCCGCACCTCGGCCAACCTGACGGCCAAGTACACCTCGGACTACAACACCGGTTCCGATCTGGTGCCGTTCAAGGCGCAGGACGGCTATACGCTCGTCAACGCCCGCCTGTCGTTTGGTGCGGCCGACCGGGCCTGGACCGTCGAAGTCTGGGGCCAGAACCTGACGGACGTGTCCTACAAGCAGGTGGTCATCAACGCGCCGCTGCAAGGCCAGGGCTTCCAGTCGACGGTTCAGGCAGATGGCACCTATTATAACAAGGCGCTGGACACCAATACCTATGACGCTTTCTTGGGCGCGCCGAAGACTTATGGTGTCACCCTCCGCGTCAAATACTAGGCTAGTCCTACTGGGAGGGGCTGCAAAGCGTCATCTTGTTGCGCTCCGGTGCTCACGTACTTAAGTACGCTCCGCTCCGGTACTCGCAAGCTAACTCTTTTGGCTACGCCGAACTTCGTTTCGCCGCCTCCCAGCGGACTATCCCCGAGGGTGATAAAAGAACCCCCGCAGAGCGATCTGCGGGGGTTCTTGTGTTTGGTCGGTGGCGAGGCGGGACTTAGAACCGGATCTTATCGGCGGCGATATCGGTCAGGATCTCGGCGGTCAGCGGCACGAAATCCTCACCGATACAGACGTAGATCGGATCGGTCGTCAGGGTGATGTCGTAGCCCACCTTGATCAGGTCCATCTTCTTGTATTTGAATGTACCCGTCGTTTCGGCATCGTGCAGCAATCGGATAAATTTCGGACGCGCCCAGGTCGGCAGCTTGCTGTCGACGAAGTCCTTGAATGTCTTCAGGTCGAAGCCTTCGCGTGTGATCAGCGAGGCCATGCCGGCCTTACCGTCCTGATTGGGCACCACGACGCCATAGATGATGGCTTCCTCGACACCCGGTGCGGCGGCGCTGTATTCGGCCACTTCCGAGGTTGAGACGTTTTCCCCCTTCCAGCGGAAGGTGTCGCCGATGCGGTCGATGAAATAGAGATAGCCGGCCTTGTCCTGCTTCATCAGGTCACCGGTGCGGAACCACTGGTCGCCCTTCTTGAAGACGTCGGTCAGGATCTTCTTCTGCGACGCCGCCTTGTCGGCATAGCCCGAGAAGGCGTGGCGGGCATCGCCGGCGATCTGGCCGATGGCCTCGCCGATCTCACCCGGCTTGCATTCGTAGCATAGACCGTTCGATTGCCGATCGGGTATCTCGCTCTCGACATCAAAGCGCACCAGCCGCACGTTGAAGCTCTTCTTGAGGAACTTGGGCACGCGGGCAATGGCGCCGGAATGGCCGTCGAGATTGAACAACGACACGTTGCCTTCGGTCGAACCGTAGAACTCAAGCACGTCCTTGATGCGGAAGCGCGCCTTGAAATGATCCCAGACTTCCGGGCGCATGCCGTTACCGAAGACCATACGCACCTTGTGCTTGGTTTCGTCATCCGGATTTGGGGCCGGCGGCGAGTTGGTCAGGTAACGGCACAGTTCGCCGATATAGACGATGTGGGTAATCCCCTGACTGCGCACATCGCTCCAGAACTGGCTGGCCGAGAACTTGCGCTTGAGCACCAGACCGGCGCCATTGAGCAGGGCCGCACCGATGGCGCACAGGCCGCCGGTGGAATGGTACAGCGGCAGAACGCAATAAAGCTTGTCGTCAGGCTTCATGCTGGTCAGGCCGGCGAAGGCCTTCATATAGAGCTGGGCGCGGGCGTTGGAAATCTTGGCCGCTTTTGGCAGGCCGGTCGTGCCTGAGGTGTAGATATACAGCGCGACCGAATGGGCGGTCAGGCTGCTGCGGAACTCACGATCGGGACGCACGCTCGACACGCCCTTGAGCGCGGCATCGAGACTGCGGCAGTTTTCGCTTTCATCGTCGCGCGCCAGATCAAGCACCCACAGCGCCTGATGACGCTCAACCTGGCTCTCGATCTCCTCGAAACAGGTGCGGGTCGTCTGATCGACAATGGTCAGGCTGGCCACGGAGATATTGATACAATGCGCCAGACCGGGGCCGGTGAGGGAATTGTTGATCAGCGCGCTGACGACGCCGATCTTGTTGAGACCGATCCAGATGGCCAGGTAGTCGAGCCGGTTGGGCAGGAACAGTGCCACCGTATCGCCGGGCTTGAGGCCGCGCTGACGGCCCCAGTGGGCGTAGCGGTTGGCCATGGTATCAAGCTGCTGATAGGTGAGGGACTTGCCCTCAAAGGTGATGGCAGTATTGGTGGGGAACTTCGTGGCCGCGGCTTCGAAATCGTCGCAGACCAGATTATGTGAATCTGGATTGACGCTCTTGATGCGGCGCAGGATACGTATCAGGCGCTTAAGGAAGACGAAATCACGCTTGATATTGGCGACTAGGCGCATACGCTTTTGACTCCCGTTACGGCACAGCAATCTGACTTGCTTTATTATAAGCAAGGTATAGCCGAATCGTTACAGGTAAACCCTCAAAATCGTATGAATCGTCTTTTTTCTAAGGGATTTGTTTGCCCCTGCGGTAGGGGAAAGCGCGCTTTTGCGGCCGCTTAACCCTCCACGGCATAATGAATAGGCTTGAAGGCGTAGTTGTTCGACTGCAAGGCCGAGCAGGCCGTCAACGCCACGATCAGGTCCATATCGGCCTCAAAAAGAATATGATCGCCCGCCTTGCTGAGCGGCGGATCGACCGTAAGCGCACCATTTTCGCCATTGACCTGCACGTTCATGAAGATGTTGAAGGCAACCGGAATCTGGTCGGGCTTGATGCCGTAAGGCTCCAGAGCGTGCGACAGGTTGCCGAAACAGCCGTGATGCGGATGCTCATCGCCATAGATGATGCGGAAGGTATCCTTCGAGCACGGCGTCAAAAGGAAATCATGGCGACCGACCATATCCTCTATGATTCGCAGCATGATGTTGCTGCGGTTGGAATAGAGCGGATCACCCGTGCTCAGGTAAAGCTTGGACGCGTAGTCGAGTGTGCGCCCTGAGGAGATCACCTCATCCGTGTCGGCGGCATTGAAGGCCAGCATGTCGGAGACCTGTTCGCCCTGCGGATCAATCACGCGCAGTCTCTGGCCCTTGTTGAGGCGGAAGGCGGCGCCGGTGCGCGGGGAGATGATGTTCGTCATAAGCTATCCTGATCAGGGTTTGAAAGGGCATTGCCAGCCGTCTTCGACGTGGCGACCACTATATTGCGCGGCTTCGGAGCTATCGCCATGACGCGACAGCATGGGGTTGGGTGATCCGGCCAGAGCGACATCGCGGCCGATGATGTTCTCACGCAAGGTTTCATAGCGCCCGTCGGCGCGCAGTTGCTGAAACTGGTCATGGGCGTTGAATACGATCGCCGGTGATGAGAAGCGCCTTGCCGGGCGGCTGGCGCCGGGGTGCAGGCCCACCAGATAGAAGGCCTCACCGGCGAAGCTTAGCGAGAATTTCGGACTGGTCACATCGGGGCTGACGCGCGGATCGTAAGGAAAACCACGCTTGACGTCGATATCGTGAAGCGCCTGAATGCGAGACCACAGCGCGCGCTCAAAACTGTCTTCCGACAGGATGTCCCTGGTATCAAAGATGACCACGAAGGTTTGGAACAGATCTGGGTGCGCCTTGAAATTGATGGCGAATTCACTGAGCTTATCATAGACCGTGGCGTCATCTCGGGGGCAGCGGATATCACCGGCCTCGATAATGTTCATCTGGTGGCGGGCCAGCGCCGACTTGGCGCCGACGCAAGGAAAGGCCTTGTCGCGGATAAAGGCCTGAAAAAGATCACTGGCGCTCTGGCTTTCATTTAGGCTTTCTGGCCTGGTCATTGTGTCAAGCATGGTGCGTCCTTGAATTGGACGCACACCCTAGTGAAACACGGATAAGGGGTATGTTGGGAAGGCCAGTACGACAGGCAAACAGGTCGTAAGGCATTGTCTTTATGCCGGGCTCACTAAACGGCGCAAGGCGGATGACAGCCGGTTCATCGAACGGACTTTGTCTCTCCACGACAGGGCGATCAGCGGGCCGAGGTCGGTCTTGTTGACATCGACGATGTAGATACGGCCATCGCCGCGATCGCGAAGGATATCGAGTCCGCCCCAATCGAGCCCCATGCGCGCCGTGAACTGCCGGATTAGCGCCTGCTCCTGCGGCGTGTAGATATCGGCGACCTCGGCCAGCGCAGCGCTGCGGTTATGGATCGAGAACCGGCCTTCCGGCGTCTTGACCTTTATCCACACGAGCACCGCCTCACCGCCGGCGCAAGGCGTGCGCAGATCGTGGCAGCAGCCGTCAGAATCGCGTGAGTCGATGAGGCGCTGATACACAAAGCCGGAACGCGGCGGGCAGGGCGCCATAACGATGCGGCCACCATGCACGCCATTCTTTTCCGGCTTCTCGACTATTTCACCTGCGATCAGCAGAGGATTAACTGCCAGGGGATAGCCGAAGATCTCTTCAAATACGCGCGTGACGTGGCTTTTGGAGATATCGGTGCAGCCATGATTGAAACGTTTGGCGACCAGCGAGGCCGGCGCATCTCCGGTCGTGCTGTCGTCGAAATAGATGGCGGCGTCGGCATCCTGGGCGCGTTTGGCCAGGTCGATCCCGCTCCACATGGCGGCCCCGCGCACCAGATACCACGGGCGTGGCTGATCCGGCGCAAACCACAGGCGCGGTCGCGGCCGTCCGGTCAGGTGCGTGCCAAACGCCACGAGATGGACCAGGGCCAGATAGAGCACCCAGTTGAAAATTTCATGGAGGACGTGAGGATCGAGCCTGATCCTTATGCCGGTCTTGCGGATCAGGATACGTCCGTCGCGCCATTCAAAATCGCTGAGCCAGCCATCAGGACGCAAGATAGGGGCGTCGGGCGCGGTATGTTTAAGCGCGGAATCCTTAAGTTCAGTCTGGGCAAGCGACATAGGTTTCCCCTAGCCGCCATGATGCGGTCAGAGGGATGCTAACTTATTTTTCCTAAGCGGCATGTGAGCAAATCGCCTGTAAATGTAAGCGTTGTATAAGCTTTTCCTTCATCCTGCGTTCAGGTGAGGCTGTCTATGGTGGTCTTGCACGCGAAATTGTGCCATGTAATTACCGTAATTCTTGTCCAAATCGCGCCCTAACAGCCATACGGCTCCGGAGATTAAGATTATGACTCGTTTCACCACCCTCAAAATGCCCGCCCTGGCGCTGGCCGCCGCCGCCATGACCTTCGGCACCGGCGTCAGCCTGGCCGTTTCCGCCTCGGCCGAGCCTCAGCCCTACGTGGCCGACGGCCGCTATGACGGCTATTGCTACGTCAAGAAGTCGGACCTGGCCGGCAAGGACGCCGCCATCGGCGCTGCCGCCGGTGCACTGGCCGGTGGCCTGCTCGGCAAAAAGGGCGACAAGACCAAGTCGGCCGTTATCGGCGGCGCGGTTGGTGGCGCGGCCGGTTATGTGATTGGCAAGAACTCCAACGAAAAAGTCCGCTGCCGCAATGCCAGCTATTATGTCTATAACAAGGGTTTTTATGAGCCCGCAGCACGCCCTGATCACCGCGTGGTCTACTTTGAAGATCGTCCGGCGGGCATGAACTATTACTACATTACGTCCAAGGGCAAGGTCCTGCGCTACAAGGGCTAATGGCTCTCATCGCCAAAGTGCTTTTCGCCCCTTCCGCCCTGTGCGGAAGGGGCTTTTCTTTGCGCAGAAGGTGACAAATCTCCCCCATGATCACGTTGCAGGCCTTATAGCCTATGTCAGGTTTGCGCCTGTATCCGGCCATAAAAAAAAAGGGCGGCAGAAGGGGATGCTGCCGCCCTTTTTCCCCGGATCGGCTGCGCCTACAGCACGCCGAGCATCTGCGCCACGAGCGGATGGCGCACGATATCCTTGTCCTTCAGGCGGACGACCTCGATGGTTTCGACCGCCTCGAACTTATCGGCGACATCGGCCAGGCCGGAAATACCGGGCAGCAGGTCGGACTGGTGCGGGTCGCCGGTCACGACCATGGTCGAGTTCCAGCCGAGACGTGTCAGAAGCATCTTGAGCTGCACATAGGTGCAGTTCTGTGCCTCGTCGATGACCACGAAGGCGTTGTTGAGCGTGCGGCCGCGCATGTAGCCGACCGGGGCGATTTCGATCAGGCCTTCCGCCATCAGCGCCTTGACACGCTTCATGCTGAGACGATCTGTCAGGGCGTCATAAAGCGGGCGCAGGTAGGGGGCGAGCTTGTCTTCCATGGCGCCCGGCAGATAGCCGATCGATTCGCCAGCCTCGACGGCGGGGCGTGACAGCACGATGCGCCCGACCTTGCCGGCTTCCAGCGCTTCGACCGCCTTGGCGATGGCGAGATAGGTCTTGCCCGTGCCTGCTGGCCCAAGCGCCAGGACGAGGTTTTTATCGTCGATGGCGGCCATCAACGCAGCCTGTCCCTCAGATTTCGGCTTGATGGTTTTCACATAGGACTGGTCACGCGGACCATCGGCCGAATTGGCGACCGGTCCCATGGGCGACCAGCCGTTGTTCACACCGGCACCATGAACATTCAGCCGGCGAACCTTGTTGTCCGAGGCGTATTGCTCGGCATCCAGATTGCCTTCGCGTACAAAACGTTTGGCGGCGCGCTTGGTCATGGTGGGCTCCTTTAAAGCATGAAAAAAGGCGACGCCGTAAATGGCTCGCCTTTGGTGCGGGGATACAGGTTGGGGAGGAAGCTTCGGCAACAGCGGGGAGAGGCGCCATCGCCCGAAAGGGGCGGTGGAGGTGAAGCAAGGGACGAAAACGCTACCCGAATTGCCACATTGACCTCTGAGGGTGAAACCCAAGACCTGTTGATGCCGATCATCAAGGGGCGGTGTTGATTCTACCCCTTGTGATGACGGTATCAGATTCGTTTACTATGGTTAGCGATATCTTAAAAATACCGTACGCCGTGACAATTTCGCAAAAACGTAATAAAGACGACACGTTTCAGACATGGCTGTGGGCGGGTAGAGGAGTTTGATGATGGGCCTGTACCGACTGGGGCAGAAGACCCCGAAATTGCCGGAAGACGACCGTTACTGGATCGCGCCGGGCGCCGATATCATCGGTGATGTGACGCTTGGCGACGATGTCAGCGTATGGTTCGGCGCGGTGATCCGCGGTGACAACGATCCTATCACCATCGGCGCGCGCACCAATATCCAGGATGGCGCCGTGCTCCATTCCGATGACGGCCTGCCCCTGACCATCGGCGCGGACGTGACGGTGGGCCACAAGGCGATGATCCATAGCTGCGAGATCGGCGATAACAGCCTGATCGGTATTGGCGCGGTGATTCTGGCGCGTGCCCGGATTGGTAAGAACAGTATCGTCGGCGCGGGCGCGCTGGTGCCGGAAGGGAAAGAGTATCCGGACGGCGTGCTGCTGATCGGCCAGCCGGCGCGGGTGGTGCGTGAACTGACGCCGGAGCAGATCGGCAAGCTGACGCACTCGGCGGCGCACTATGTTCGCAACTGGCGACGCTTCAAACGCGATCTGACAAAGATCTGACATTTCGGTGATCGGACTTGATCAGGGTGTTTGGCACCCAATCTCATAGAGGTAACGCAACTTTCTGAGGAGTATCCATGTCTGCCTTGATCTGCCCGGTGTGTAAGGGCTCTTTCCGTGAGGTTATCCGTGAGGGCATCCTGATCGATGTCTGTACGCAGTGCCAGGGCGTCTGGCTCGATCGCGGCGAACTGGAAAAGCTGATCACCCTGTCGCAGGCTGATAACGATATTCCCTTGCCGCCGCCGTCGCAGCCGCGTTCGCAACCTAGCTATCGCCGCGATGACCGTGACGATGACGACGACCGGCGGCGCCATGAAGCGCAAGGTCAGTATGATCAATATGGCCGCAAGAAGAAAAAGAAGGGCTTCGACTTCGGCGATATCTTCGATTTCGGAGACTAAAGACACCAGGCTTGTCAGGCGCGCGAAATAGCGATAGCTGCTCCGGCCATGAAAATGACGATCCTATGCCTGATCGGGCTGCTGGCCCTAAGCGCCTGTAGCCCGACCGTTCCTGCGCAGCAAGCCGCTACATCCGCCGCGCCGCAGCCCTATGTTCTGAAAAACACCGAGGTGCGCGATATTCACGCGCAGGGCTTGAACCGTGATTATCAGGTCTTTGTCGGCCTGCCGGACGATTATGCCGAGCATCCGGACAAAACCTATCCGGTGCTGTTCGTCACCGATGCCGACTATGCCTTCCCGCTGATCCGCAGTATCGCCCGGCGCGTCGGCAATCATGGCGAGGACTTGCAGCCGTTTATTCTGGTGGGCTTGTCCTATGCGAAGGGTGATACGGGGAATTTTAGCCGTAACCGCGACTATACGCCGACCAAGGGCGGGCAGGGCGAAAACGCCGACGGCAAACCCTATATCTATGGTGAAGCCGCCGCCTATCGCGCCTTCATCAAGGATGAGGTCTTTCCGCTGATTGCCAAGACCTATCGCGCCGATATGGCGCACAAGATTTTCGCCGGTCATTCCTATGGCGGTCTTTTGGGCGCGGATATTCTTCTGAGCGATCCAGGCATGTTCGAGTCCTATATCCTGAGCAGCCCGTCGCTGTGGTTCGATGACAGGGTGATTTTCGCCCGCGAGGCGGCCTATGCCGAAACGCATAAAGACTTATCCGCCAGGGTTTTCATGGCGACGGGCGGTTATGAGGTGGTCGGGCCGGACAAGCGCAACAACACGACGAATGATCTTGTGGCCGATATGCACGCTATGGAGAAGACCTTGAAAACGCGCGACTATCCTCACCTCAAGGTGCAGTCCGAAGTGATCGAGGGTGAAGACCACCTGACGGTGGCGCCCGATATCATCACGCATGGTCTGCTGTGGGCCTTGGGGACGAAATGAACCTGACGTTCTTAGGCGCTAGAGCATTTTGCGACCTGTTTGACTCTTGGGGTTTCCAAAAGACTCGAATAGTGATTCAAGCTGGAGG
>NZ_AQWM01000033.1 GCF_000376105.1 Asticcacaulis benevestitus DSM 16100 = ATCC BAA-896 | reverse complement strand
TGAAGAAATCCCAGACGCTCTATAAAAAATCCCGCATCTCCCAGCTGAGCGCCCAACCGATCGGCCTGCTCACAGGTAAAGTTAACAGCACGCATACGTTGAAGGGCTCGCACCGGGCGCTGCCCTATCTTACCGAGTGCTTCATACACCGAGTTCGTGACGCATTCCAGCGATGGCAAACAGCAGCGCAGTAGTGTTGTATATTCGAGCGCCACGGCCTTTTCGTCAGCAAAGCGAACGCGTCTAAAGCGATAGACCATCGTATCAGGCGACAAACCGAGATAGATCGCTTCGTCTGGCGTGACCTTACCTTGTGCCTTGGATATCCATTCCGAATGGGGCTTGCGTCCGCGCGAAATCATATCTTCGGTGAACGAGGTCAGTTTCAAGGAGCTGTTTCCGACCGGCATCGCGACAAAGGTTCTGGCACCATGACGGCGTGATAGAAGGCCTTCCGTTACCAAGCCGTCTATAGCCTTTCGGATAGTAATTCGGGAAACGTCGAGAGCTTTAGCCAAGTCGCGCTCAGTCGGTATCACCTCGTTCTGATCGAGGAGGCGGTTATTGATGGCCTCCCGTAATATCCTTTGCACCTGGAGATATAGAGGCGTCTGTTCGTCCTTCCCCAATCGACCTACAATATTTGCCAAACTGGATGCAGTGCTTTCCGTTGAGTTTGCAGGGATTTTACTTTTCATGTCGAAGCGCCCAGGCCGGTGCGGTGCGCGAAGCGCTAGGGATGGGGCCAGCACGGTCAGCAGGGCGAGGCCAGCGCCTATGCCGAACGGGTGGGCGGCGCGATCGTCGGGATTCTGCGGCACGGTCGGACGCTTTGAAAGCATAGCCAGGAAAGCCGTGCGCGCTCAGTCCGGCAGGGTGCGACATCAGTCGGCGCACGGTGACCTTTGCCGTCTCAACTACAGCTGTTAGACCATAGCACTTGGCACTTGCGATGTCATAACGCGAAATGGTGGCAAAGCTGATTGCGGGGATACCCGACGCCGCCACGACTTCTGCCAGGCTGTAACGCAGGATGCTGCCGTCGTGAAGTGGCAGTTCCGCCAATGTGACTTCCGTAGCGGATACAGGGTCAGCTTGAGCGATTGACGGGGGCACAGTTGCAGCGGAGGCCAATGTTATAAAGTTGCGCCTGGAAATCAAGATCATGTCTGCCTCCAACAAATACGAAAGACTTCGTACTCGTGGGTCTGCTTGTCAAGTTACCGTCTTGTCATTTCGATCAACCGTATGCTGTTCGACGGAGTTTTCCGTTTCACGTTATTGCGACGCATGCAGCATGTCGGCTGCTTTTGGGCAAGGCCTGTCAAACTGCTATTGCAACGTTCCATGTCGGATTGGGCGCGAATGCGAACTTAAGGCATGCACAGCCCTTGTAGTGTATAGTTGTGAACTAATGTGGAAGGTGGTTTAGTTCCTTCAGGCAGTATCAGCGCAAATTCGCGCGGCATGGCATAATATTACCGCACAAATCGGTAGGCGGGTGCAGTCAAATTACGTTAAAATTCGCGCACTTACTATTTCAGAGTGCACCCGTTTTGCACCCACGCTCTCGCAACTATTTGATTATATTGAAGATGCTGTCCAGTCCATCATGGGTGCAACACTGAATCTATGCGCCTGCTTTTTATTCATTTTTCAATACTATCAAAGACTAAAGGCAAATGCGTTTCTGCGCCAAAGAAGGCTGCAATCATCAAGACATTTAGCGGCCTTATAGACCGTCACGTCACAGATATGAAGGCTGTCGGCAAACAAATCGGACAATCAAAAGCTTTCAGCTTGTTCAAGCTCAAAAAACGTTGGGCAAGATTCAGTTCGGCAAGGCGCGCGACCGACGACCGACAGACGATGAGTCGGAGGTCACGAAACCTTCAAACAGACACGTTATGACGAGGGTTTGAAGGGGCACCACGAGCCAACATGTTCGTCATGACCAGCTTGCCTTCCATTGGGCATCTTCACCACGCTCATTCCGAAATACGTGTCGCCAGTGCGCCAGCTTCGAGCGAATTGGGAGGCGACAAGGCTTCCGCTGGAAGCCACGTCACAACCAAAATAGATGGGGTGGTTGCCGCCCCTCCCAGACGGCATCGCAATGTGCCAAAATAGTGGTGTTATAGGCCACTTAGCGGAAAGGACGGCAACCGTGACGAAAGATACAATGATTGGCGTAGATTTGGCAAAGTCTGTTTTTCAACTGCATGGCGCCTCAATGACGGGTGATGTTCGGTTCAAGAAGAAGCTTTCCAGGGATGGTTTTTTGAAGTTCATGACGGGCAAGGCTCCGGCGGTTGTAGTGATGGAGGCTTGCGGCAGTGCGCATTACTGGGCCCGTGAGATGGTCCGGCTCGGCCACGAGGTGAGGCTGATCGCACCGCAGTACGTAAAGCCGTTTTTAAAACGTCAGAAAAATGATGCGGCGGACGCTGAGGCCATCGTGATCGCGGCACAACGGCCGGAAATGCGCTTCGTCGAGCCGAAGTCCCCAGAGCAGCAAAGCCGGGGCATTTTGTTTCGGGCGCGTGAGCGGCTTGTGCATCAGCGCACCGAACTGGTCAACGCCGTTAGGGCCTGCCTTTATGAGTACGGCCACGTGGTTCCGCAGGGGATACATCAGATCAACCGGATCGAAGAAATCCTGAATGAGCCGAACAGTGACCTGCCCGATTTGATGCGCGAAGAATGTCAGGACCTACTGAAACAGATCGCTGAAAAAACGGCGCGCATTGATGCACGAACTCACAAGATCAAGGCACTGGCTGAAGAAACTGACGTGGCGCGGCGTTTGCAGACCATTCCTGGCGTCGGCCCTTTGACGGCCTTGGCCGTCGAAGCCTTTGCCCCGCCTATGGAAAGCTTTGAGTGCGGTCGCGACTTCTCAGCTTGGCTCGGCCTTGTCCCACGCCAGTTCTCCTCCGGCGGAAAGGAAAGGCTCGGCAAAATTTCCAAGGCCGGACAGTCCGATATCCGCAGGCTACTCATAATCGGCGCGATGTCGCGCCTGAACTGGTTGGGACGTAAGTCGGTTCCAGAGGGGTCTTGGCTGGCGCGGATGATGGCGCGAAAGCCGCGGATGCTTGTGGCAATCGCCTTGGCAAACAAGATGGCCCGAACAATCTGGGCCTTGCTGACAAAAAATGAGGAGTATCGAGTTCCGGCCCAGGTGGCGGCATCATGATCCATGTGATGCGAAATCTGCCTGGCGTCGGCTAAGGGAGGGTGAAAGAAGGCGATGACCCGAATGGGCGAAAAGATCGAACAGATCTGGATCAGGAAAACCAGTAAAGCTCTATGAGCATCAAGCTCGAAAATTAGATTTGGACCTGGTCCGCAGATCACCATACCGGCCAGCGGTTTCTGAAATACCGCACTTAAAGGCCTTACAGAAGACCGCACTCGATCACTCGCAAATTTAGTTCAGATTCTTCTTGCACTACGGACGGCAACCACAGAAGAGTTTCCATGACCCTTAAACACTGGCTTCGTTTCGCTCTCACTTTTTCCGGAGCTTGTCTGCTTGCCATCCAGGCCTCCGCGCAGCCCACAAAGGTTGAACGCGTCGTCATGCTGATGCGCCATGGCGTGCGTTCTCCCATTACGGGCGAAGCGCCACTGGATACCCAAACCGGCGCCCCCTGGCCTGTCTGGAGCGTCCCGCCCGAGACCATAACGCCCCACGGCGCCGAGGCCCTGAAGGCGCTCGGAAACGTCGATCGCGCCTGGCTTTCGGCACGGGGTATTCTGCCTGCAAAGGCCTGCCCAGACCTGGCCAAAACGATCGTCTGGACCAATACGTCCCCGCGCACCATCGCCACCGGGCAGGCCTATGTGCAGGGCCTGGCGCCCGGATGTGCGCTTCATGTCGGTCATTTGCCCGAAGATCAGATTGACCCTTTGTTCGAGCCGACCCGCGCGCCTCCGCCCTGGTTCGATGCCCAGCGCGCCGTCACCAGCATTAATGCCTATACCGGCGGCATGCCCGTCCTGGTGCAGCGCCATGACGCCACGCTCGGACAGCTTGAACATGTCCTGGATTGTGGCGCCAGTCCATGTAGCCCGCAGCGAGCGCCTCGCCTTGCCGTGACGGCTGATAATCGCGGCCTGGTGTTCGAAGGGCCGGTTCGCGATGCGTCAGGCACAGCCGAGGTGCTGATGCTGGAGTATCTCGAAGGCTTCCCGCTGAAAGAGGTTGGCTGGGGCCGTGCCAATCCGGCGACACTGAAAACGGTTGGTGAAGTCCATGCTGCCCTGTTCGACGTCTTCTCGCGCCCGCCCTATATGATGGCGTTTCAGACCGAACCGACCGCACGGCGCATCATCGATGACTTCAGCCGTCCGGACGCGCCGGATTTCGACATGCTGGTCGGCCACGACACAAATGTTGCGGCCCTGGCCGCCTTACTGGGGGTTACGGTAGAAGCGCCCGGTTTTGCGGTGAATGATCCCTCGCCGGGCGGTGCGCTTGTGCTTGCCCTGATCCGCGATGCGCAGGGGCGGGCCTTCGTCAGGGTCTACTACCGCAGTCAGAGCGCCGATGATATCCGGGCCGCCCGCGATCATGCCACCTGGAAGTCATTGACCATGAACGCATGCAAGCAAGGTCCCCAACATATGTGCCCTCTGCCGGATTTCGTTGCCCTCTTGAAGGCCGGAACTGCTGAGGCCAGAGCTCCCCTCGTGGCGCGGTAGAGAACGCGGTGATAATGACGAACGCAACGGCGAATGTCCGGATAGGTGGCCTGCGATCCATATGCCGGGCATTTCAAATAACCTTTATGTAATGAAATTGGAGACGGATTTCCGCCCTGTCTCGTGTTAGCCTCTCGGCATAATCGGAAGATGAGACAGCTGAAGCGACTCAATTCGACGGACGCAGCTCGTTTAGGGAAGGATGATGTCATGCGATCAAGCGTTGGGGTAATCTTATTACTTGGGTTTATAGCAACGATGGCGAACGCGGCTGTCGATCCGGTTGTGTCGACAGAGTCCGGCAAGCTGCAAGGCGCGAAAGACGGGACTGAACCCTCTATACAGATATTTCGAGGCATCCCCTTTGCCGCGCCACCTGTGGGGGATTTGCGCTGGCAAGAACCACAACCCGTTGCCCCCTGGTCGGGCGTTCGGGCGGCGAAGGACTTTGGGCCACGGTGTATGCAGCAGCCGCTTTATTCGGACATGATGTTCAGGTCGCCGGCACCGAGCGAAGACTGCCTCTATCTGAACGTCTGGACGCCTGCGCACCTTGACGGCAAGCCCAAAGGCAAGTTGCCTGTCCTGGTCTATATTTATGGCGGCGGCTTCAAGGCCGGCGACAGCTCCGAAAAACGCTATGACGGGGCGGCTCTGGCCAAGCGCGGCATCGTCGTTGTGACGCTCAACTATCGGCTCGGTGTGTTTGGTTTCTTGTCTCATCCCGAACTCAGCGCAGCGTCGCCCCATCACGCTTCGGGCAACTACGGTTTATTGGATCAGGCCTCGGCCATCGCCTGGGTAAAACGCAACATTGCGGCCTTTGGCGGGGACCCGGATCATATAACGATCGGCGGTGAGTCCGCGGGCTCGATGTCCGTCAGCGCCTTGATGGCTTCGCCTCTGTCGCGGGACCAGATTGCCGGTGCCATCGGTGAGAGCGGGGCTTTCATGCAAAAATGGGGGCCGCCTGTGCAGGCCGATGCCGAAAAAGAGGGCGCCGCTTTTGCCGCCAGCATCAAGGCCCCTACCCTGGCTGAGCTGCGCGCCCTTCCGGCAGACACGTTATTGGCCGCACAAGGCAAGGCTCAGGGCACGCGATTTAATGTTGTTATCGACGGCTATTTCCTCACCGAAGCCCCCGAGGTGACTTTCAAGAACGGCAAGGCGGCGCATGTCCCGCTTCTGCTCGGCTCGAACTCACAGGAAGCCGCCGCATCGGCTGTCATTGGCGAGACCACGCCAACAGTTGCCAATTATCGCGCCGGCCTCAAGCGGGTGCTTGGCGATAAGGCAGATACAGTCTTCGCCCTTTATCCTGCCGCTACGGATGCAGAGGTTTTACCTGCCGCCACAGCGGTTGCGAGCGATAATTTCCTTGGCTTGCCAACCTGGACATGGTTCGACCTGCAGCGCCAGACGGGCGCCCCGACCTACTATTACTACTATAGTCGTGTACGCCCGCGCTTTGTCACGGACGCATCCGACACCCCGCCGCAATGGGGCGCGGTGCACAGTGCCGAGATTGAATATGCACTGGGCAACCTGGACGCCAATCCGCTCTACGCCTGGACAGATGAAGATCGAAAAGTCTCGGCGGTCATGAGCGGCTATTTTGCCAACTTCATCAAGACGGGCAACCCCAATGGCGCCGGCTTGCCCGTATGGAGCAAGGCATCGCCCGATGCGGACAAGATTCAACGACAGATCATCGACGTAAAATCGTACAGTGCCCCCTTCCCCGAGCAGCGCCGGTATCAGGCGGTAGAGCCCATTTTATATATGCATCGATAGGGTGTCTCAGAGCTCTTTGAACCGGCGGCGGTAAGGCACGCCAGGCCTTGGCTCAGAGGGAGCCGCCGCCTTGGCACCGCACGTGGTCGATTCCTGGCCGTCAACACCCCCGCAAAGCCGCAAAGGGGCGTGTCAGGCCATCAAAACGTAGCTATCGCCTTGAGGACCGAACCCTGATTGGCGATCAGTTCCTTGATCCGTGTCGGCGTCTCCATCAGATCGAAGTTGTGGGTCTGGAGCATCTCGCTGGGGATGGCGCCGGACCGCAGCTTGCTGATGACATACTCAAAATCTTCGCGGGTCGCGTTACGGCTGCCCAGCAGCGTCGCTTCACGCTTGTGGAATTCCGGATCGGAGAAAGAAATGGTGTCCTTGACCACGCTCACAAGAACGTAGCGTCCGCCGTGCGCGACATAGGCGAACCCTTTTTCGATGGCCTTGCCATTGCCGGTCGCGTCAAACACAACGTCAAAATATTCCCCGTTGGAGCGCTCGGTGAGGAAGGCGTCGAGATCTTCCCCGACCTGCTGCACGTGCTCCAGGCCCACCTTATCGCGCGCATAGGCCAGACGCTCGGCGCTGGTGTCGATCAGGCTGACCTCGGCGCCGGCAAATTTGCAAAACAAGGCGACGCCCACACCAATCGGTCCGGCCCCCACAACAAGCGCTCTGTCGGCCTTGCTCACCTGACCGCGACGCACGGCATGAGCCCCCACCGACAGAAATTCCACCATGGCGGCCTGATCCGGAGACAGCCCCTCCACCGGGATCACCGCATCGGCCGGCACGCAGATGAATTCGGTCATGCCGCCGTCAATATGAACGCCGAGCACCTTTATGTTGACGCAGCAGTTCGGCTTTTCTTTGCGGCAGGCTACGCAGACGCCACACGGCAGGTAAGGATTGATCGTAACCAGTTGCCCGATGTGCAGCGACGAGCCTTCATCAACTTCGGCGACCTCACCGGCCAGTTCATGCCCCATGATGCGCGGATAGGCGAGAAAGGGCTGGTTGCCCGAAAAAATATGATAGTCCGTGCCGCAGAGCCCGACGCGGCGGATACGGATCATGGCCTCGCCGGCCTTGCGTACAGGTGCGGGCCTGTCTTCGATGCCAAGAGAAAAAGGTTTGTCGCAGACAATGGCTTTCATAGGGTATAACTTTACTTTTCTTGCAGATATCTTATTTAAGAGCCACTACCATATATAACAATTGCACCACAAGCCTTGTAACGCCTGCGGGTCGCATACCGGCGAACTTTTCTGGCTTCATGGCGACCTGGCCAATTCACAGCAAATTGCCCGATATCAGCCATGCGGGTGCTGGTTACCACCCCCTTGGTTTTGCCTCACCCAACCTGTTTGCGAATTTACAAGCAAATATAATTACCGCATATAAAACGCCCAGCCGGAGCGCCAGCCCGACGCTTAAGCCTGCCCTCGCCTTTAAGGCTTCGAAAAGCGCCAAGAGTCGAGATTGAATAGCGGCGCGTCGCCTTCGCCTTTAAAGACAAGGAACAGGTCATGCGTGCCCATGGCATTGGATACGGGGGTCGTCTGGGTTTGCCAGTCATCCCAGCCGGCGGTCGGGGTGACGGTCAAGCGACCGATCTGCGGGCCATCGACCGAATCCAGACGCAGTTCGATCACCCCGCCCTTGCCACCGCTGGCCAGATTGGCCGTGAACGTCGAGGCGCCCGCCTGTCCGAAGTCAACGCCATTGACCTTGGTATAGGTCAGGTCGGTGATACGCGTGAGATACATGCCCACCTTGTCGCTTTTGGCGGTTTTGACGCCCGGCGCCCAGTCGATCGGACGATCCCTGTCTCTTTTGACTTTGGACGTCCAGGCAATCGTTTCGGCTTCGACCCGCTCATAAGGAGATAGCGTATGCAGTTGTTTGGCGCCGACACCATCCCACCACGGCAGGAGCTGAATCGTGCCATCGGGATTGTAGGTGAGTTCCGTAGCGGTAACCGATCGCCGCTCGTGATGGATCGGCGTTTCGGCAAAATTCAGGCGATAATTGAAGCCGAACACGTAGGATTTGCCCTTGTAGTCAATGATGCCGGGATGGTTGCCGGTCGCCCCCGGATTGCCGGCCATGATATCGCCGTTGTAGGTCCACGGTCCGGTGGGCTTGTCGCTCATGACGTAGCCGATGCCTTCGGGGCAGCAGGTCGAGGCATAGGCCAGGTAATATTTCGATTTATGCTTATAAAACCAGGGGCCTTCCTGGTAGTTGGCCGGCTTGGAAGCGACTTTCTCGATCTTTCCGGAATAGGAGACCATGTCCTTGTCGAGCTTGACGTACCAAAGGTTCGGATTGCCCCAGTACAGATAGGCCTGGCCGTCATCATCGACCCAGACGGTAGGGTCAAAATAGCCCTCCGCCTTATCGATCAAAGGCTTGCCGAGCGCATCGCGGAAGGGCCCTTCCGGTTTATCGGCGACCGCCACGGCGATCACATTCTTCGGCCATCCGGCAACGCTGATGGGGACGTACATGTAAAACTTGCCGTCGCGCTCCACCACCTGCGGCGCCCAGGCGTCATTGTCCTGTACGGCCCACGGGAAGGTCTTCAGCGATGCCACAACGCCCTTGTCGGTCCAGTTGACCATATCCGTGGAGGCATAAAGCCGCCAGTCCAGCATCTTGAAGCCGTTGGCGTCATCTTCATCGTGGCTGGTGTAGAGATAGACCACGCCATCGTGCACAAGAGGCGCCGGATCGGCGGTGAAATTCGTTTGGATGATCGGGTTTTCCGCGAAGGACGAGGGTGCAGCGCATAAGGCGGCCACAGCGAATAAACCCGCATACATTAAGCTGCGCACAGACATTGGAGGCTCCCTGATAAAGCGCCGAGTCTTGCGCCGGCTGCCTCTAATAAAAACTATTTTTAAATATAAGGCAATTCTTACGTGTCTTTCGCGGCCATAAGCGATTGACTTATTCCAACCCGGCGATAAATTGATACCGCTCACACCTTGCGAAGCTTCAGGTTGATCTGGCGACAATGCATGCCAGCTCCCAGATCTGTTCCAATGAAATTGTAGAGTGAAAGCATGTCAGGCGCGCTTAAAGACGCGGTCTAAAGGAAACAAACAGGACTTCGCCTCAATCAAGATGCAGCCATGTGCGTGCAGAGGATACTCTCCATCTTACAAGGCTTGCGTTGGTCTGGCAGCATGAGATCGGCTGACAGCAGGCGAGCCGCAAAAAAGGGTAAATGCCGGATGAAATATCTGCCTACAAAGACGCTTCTCCTAACGACATGCGTGTCGTTTCTGGCGCTTTTGCCGGCTATGGCGGGCGCTGCGGCGCCGACCGGCCTCGATGCGAATGGCCACCTTTTGAAGGTGGAAGCGCCCGTTAAGGCCGGCCTGTCCTTTACCCGCCTCGCAGACGGCGTGCAGATCACCCATGACGGCATCACCAAGAACATCATCTTCTATGGCCCGCAGACCGTGCGCATCAATGCGAACCTGGGCAAAAACTACTGGACCGCGCCGAGCATCGTCGTCGTCGACAAGCCGACAGCCGTGGCCTTTGACATCAGGGAAACACCGACCGAGCTCAGTATCGTTTCGGAAAAACTGACCATCGTCGTCGATAAATCTTCGGGCGCCCTCACCTTCAAGGATGCCACCGGCAAGGTCTATACCCGCGAACGCGCCAAGGCCCCGGAAAACCTCAAACCGGTCGACATCTCCGGCGCGCCGACCTATGAGGCGCAAAATACCTTCACGCTTAAACCCGACGAGGGCATATTCGGCTTTGGCTTCATCGACGAGGGTGAGCTCAACCGTCGCAACAAAGATATCCTGCTGGTCCAGACCAATACCGGCATCGTCATTCCGGTCATGGTCTCGTCTGAAAAATACGGCATCCTCTGGGATACCTATTCCAAGATGACGTTCAAGGACAATGCCGAAGGCGCCACGCTCTGGGCCGAGAGCGCGCCGGGCGGCGTCGATTACTACTTCATGGGTGGCGACAGCATCGACAACGTGGTCAAGTCATATCGTCACCTGACGGGCGAGGCGCCGATGTATCCCAAACAGGCGTTTGGCCTGTTCATGAGCAAGGAGCGCTACAAGACGCAAGACCGCCTGCTGGAGGTGGCCCGCACCTTCCGCGAAAAGCAATTCCCGCTCGATTACATCGTTCAGGACTGGCAATACTGGGGCAGCGACACCGACGGCACCTGGAGCGGTATGATTTGGAACAAGGAGCGCTATCCCGATCCGGAAGGCATGATCAGGACGCTGCACGACGAACATCTGAAACTGATGATTTCGATCTGGCCGTCGGTCGGCAACGACACCGAACTCGGTAAGGAACTGGATTCTCATGGCCTGCGTTTCGAACCGCTGCACTGGATCTCGAAACACGCGCGCGTTTATGACGCCTATAGCCCGCTCGGCCGGCAGATCTATTTCAAGTACATAAAGCAGGGCCTGCTCGACAAGGGCGTCGACGCGCTGTGGATGGACGGCACCGAGGTGGAGGTCGGCACGGCGGCGTGGGATCCGGACGATAACATCCGCGATATCAAGAGCCTGGGCAAGAATGCGCTCGGTGATTTCACGCGCTATCTCAATCCCTATACCCTGATGACGACGCAAGGCACCTATGACGGCCAGCGCGCCACCAGCGACAAGCGCGTTTTCACCCTGACACGCTCGGCATGGGCGGGGGCGCAACGCACCGGCGCGGCCTCGTGGTCGGGCGATATTTTCGCCAACTGGAAGACCTTCGGCGAGCAGATCAATGGCGGCACCAATGTCACCATTACCGGCAATCCCTACTGGTCGCAGGATACCGGTGGCTTCTTCGTCACCGAGTTTCCCGGCGGCGAACAAAATCCGGCCTATCGTGAGCTTTTCGCCCGCTGGTTCCAGTTCGGCGCCTTCAACCCGATCTTCCGGGTTCATGGCACCAGCATTGAGCGCGAACCCTATATCTTTAAGGATCTTGATCCGGAGATGTACGGCTCGCTTCTCAAGAGTGTGAACCTGCGCTACCGCCTGCTGCCCTATATTTACAGCCTGAGTTGGAAGGTGACCTCCGACGGCTATACCCTGATGCGGGCCCTGCCGATGGACTTCCCCGCAGACAAGACGACCTATGCCATCAATGACGCCTTCATGTTTGGCGGGTCGCTGCTCGTTCATCCGGTCACGCGCCCGATGTATCACATCCAGAATCCGCCGGCGGAGACTATACCTTCGAGCGCCCTGCGCACCAAAGCCGGTCAGGCGGGACTGGAAGGGCAGTATTTTGCCGGCGAGAACTTTGAAACCCCCAAGGGCAAGACGGTGGATGCGACGCTCGACCTGAAATGGCCGGGGCCGCCTTTGGCGCAACCGCCTGCAGGCCTCGATGGGCTCGACCACTTCTCCGCGCGCTGGGAAGGCGAACTTGTAGCGCCTGAAGACGGTGACTATGAAATCGGGGTGGAAGGCGATGACGGCTTCCGCCTGTTCCTGAAGGGTGAAAAGGTCATTGAAGACTGGAACAATGGCGCCAAACGCTACAAGAGCGCAAAGGTCACGCTCAAGGCGGGCGAAAGGGTTCCCCTCAAGATCGAATATTACCAGGGTGGCTCAGAACGCAGCCTGCGCCTCGCCTGGCGCACGCCAAGCCAGATCAAGGCGCTGGCTTCCGCTCACAAAGGCCTCGATTTCAAGGTCGCCACCTATCTGCCGCAGGGGACCGGCTGGTATGACTTCTATACCAACGCCCGTCTCGACGGCGGCCAGACCGTCACCCGCGAGGCGCCGCTGGATATCATCCCGCTCTACGTCAAGGCGGGCTCGATTGTTCCGATGGGACCGGTTCAGCAATACGCCACCGAGAAGCCCGACGCCCCTTATGAAATCCGCGTTTATCCCGGCGCAGACGCGACCTTCACCCTCTACGAAGACGACAACGAAACGTACAACTATGAAAAGGGCCAGTACGCGACCTATGATCTGACGTGGAATGACAAGGCGCAAACTCTCTCGATCGGCGCACGCAAGGGCACCTATCCGGGGCTGGTCACCTCGCGAACCCTGAACATCGTCATCGCCGCCCCCGGCAACGCAACCGGCGGCGAACCGGCGGCCCCGTCAAAAACGATTGTATATAGCGGCAAGGCGGAAACCCTCTCCTTCAGGCCATAGCGCCTGAGGGTTGGGCCGCCGGACGATTCAGGCAGACGACCTATGGAACAAAGTCGCAGGCTTTTCTTAAAATCGACCGCGACCCGATACCTGACCAGCGCTTTTCATCTCGACCATGCCGGTCAGCATGTCCTGCGCGTGAGCATGGTGGACCCGGGGCTGGTCGTTCAAAAGATTATCGTCAGTGGCGCGAGACTGCCCGACAGCGACTTCGGCCCGCCCGACAACAGACCGGTTTCATAGCACGGGCTCTAAGGCAAAATGCCCAGACTAGCTAGGGCACTATGATCTTGGTTCGGCTCAAGACCGTCTGCCTTTTTTGCTTGAGCTGCCTTTTGAGCGCTTCTATTTCCGCCGTCTCTGTCGCATCGAGCAGGTATTCCCGCACCCCCTCCAGATGCTCGCGCATGGCCTGACGGGCAGCGGATGGATTACGCGCCTTGAGCGCGCTGATGATGTTTTTGTGTTCAAGAATGCGGGCGCCAAGCCCTCCCCCGCGCGCCCGGGACATGATCTGGGTGGCAAGGGGAGATTTTTTGCGCAAATCCCACAGCAACTCTATGGCCGCGATCAGCGCGCCATTGTGCGTCATGGAGGCGATGTGGATATGGAAATTCCGATCCGCCGTTTCGCAAACGTCAGGGTCGGTCGATTCCATGTGAAGCACATAGTCGTTCAGAGTGTCGACATCATCGGCAGAGGCCGCTTCCGCCGCAAGACCGGCCGCATCGCCCTCGATAAGGATACGGGCTTCAACCAGCTCAAAAGCGCCTACGCTCAGATCGTCCGTCGGCAGATCCATGCCCTCGGACAGCTTGCCCTCACGGGCCTGTCCCTGAACGACGTAGATGCCGGAGCGATCACGGATTTCGACGATGTTGAGAATTTCAAGGGCGATCATGGCCTCTCGAATGGTGGGCCGGCTCACACCCAGGGAGTCTGCCAGATCGCGCTCCGGCGGCAGCTTGCCCGTCGCGGAAAAAGTGCCGTCCTTAATCATGGCGACAATCTGATCGGCAACATTTCGGTAAAGTCTGTTAGGGGCCTGGCCTGCCGACACGTTCATCTTCCTCCGTCCGGCGAAGCCAGATACGGTCATCAGTGTAGAATAGTTCTGTTGCGGGTTTCAAGCCATATCGAGCCGGCTCCAATTTGCAACGCCCTGTTTGCAACGCCCTGGCCCATGACAAAACGCCGGACCTGCCCCTTGAGGTAGGGGGTAGGCCCGGCGCAAGCGTTTAGAGCGTTCTAGTATTGAGCGCGCCAGCCAATCAGGATGGTTTGCCCCGGACTTTGGAAACCCGTCGTCATATTGGTATAGGTATAGTAGCTCTTGAAGCCTTGATTATCGAGGTTGGTCGCATCGAGCGTAATGCTCTGCTCGATGCCAAAAGCCTTGAATTTATAGGACGCCGACAGATCGATCTGGTGACGCGCTTCATTATTGGCGGCCAGGATAATATTATTGGCCTGCAGCGGCGCCCCGGTAACGACTTCGCTGACCTTCACATAGCTGAGGTGCGCAGAGAAGCCGCCATGCTCATAGTAACCGGTCAGATTATAGGTGTAGTCCGGGATACCGAAAGCATATTTAGCCGGTGTTACGCTGAAGTGCGTGTAGTTGGTGGTAAAGCCAAGCCCTTCAACCAGGTTATCCAGGGGCTGAACCCAAATCATTTCCTGACCTGTGAGTTTCATAATCTCTGTCAGGTTGGTCGGTTGCGTCATGTTAACGTTCGCGCCCGACACCAGAGACGGATTGGCCAGAGCAGCTGCCCAGGTGACGCCGGCATTGAGGGCCAGTCCCTGCTGCTGATTTTCATTCAGGGTTGAATAATCAACACCTAAAGAGGAAAAGGGCACAGAGTTCACCTTATTGAAGGTGAAGTTCTGGATGTCCTTCTTAAAGAAGGTCAGGCCGATATAGCCCGTCTTTCCTGTGTAGTACTCACCCCCGATATCGAAATTGTTCGAGTAGAACGGCTTCAGGTTCGGGTTGCCCGTATTTCCGGAAGACGCGGTGGTATCAAGGCTAAGCGACGAGGTCAGCAGCGCAGGATTCGCCCGGGTCATGGTTTTGGAAGCGGCAAAGCGCAGGTTGACGCTGTCCGTTACATTGGTGACAAAGTTGAACGAAGGCAGGACGTCTTCATAGCTGGCGTTGGTGCTCAGATAGACAATATTGCCGCCAATGACCGAAGGCGCCGTTACCTTCTGATCCGTCGACACAAAGCGTGCGCCGAAATTGGATCTGACCGGATAGGAGAAGAGCTGTCCGTTATAGGCTGTCATGGCATAGGCGCCCGTGATCGTTTCCTGGATCGTAGCCGCGCCGGCCCCATTATAGGAACCGCCTGTAGAGGTGGTGCCCTTCCCATTGATCAAAGAGTCATAGCCAACGGCTTTTGAAATCTTGTCAAAATTAGGGAAGACCCACTTGTTGAAGCCACCCCCGGACACATCGCCCGAATAGATGGAGCGTGTCATCGGCGTCAGATACTGGGACACATCCGATTCCGGTATGGCCGCCGCATAGGCGTCCTTCAAGGCCTGCGACAAGTCTATGACATTGATATTGCGTTGGTAATTATCATAGGCGTAGCCACCCTTGAACGTCCAATCGCCCAACTCCTTGCTGAGATCCAGGTGCAGCGCCTTGGTGACCGCATTGCGCTTGTCACGCTGCATGATGGTCTGGCCGACAAAGGTGCGCCAGCCAATGGTCGGATCATTCAGATTGACATTGGACGTAATGGTCGGGACGTCATTACCTTCAACATTTTCATAGGTAGCGGTAACATTAGATTGAAAAGGCGTGCGGTATTTCAAGAAGGTCACATTACGTTCGTAGGTCGAACGCATGAACGCCATTTCACCATCCAGCTTCCAGCTATTTCCAAACAACCATTCAAAACTGCCCTTGGCGCTCCAATAGGCGTTTTTGTCGCGGTAGAAGTTGGATTCCATGAAGAAGTTCGAATTGGCAAGCGTGGCCGATGTCACAATATCATTCTGGTCGACCTTCATGTTCAGAGGGATCATGCCGCCATTATAATCATCGCCGGGGCCGGTGCTGCGGAAGGTCAGCATCATATTGGTGCGTTCCGCGTCACGGTCACCACCGCCGCCGAGGATATCGAGGTTGAATTTCAGCGTCTCACTTGCCCGATACTCCAGGGCGATGAGGCCGACCTTCGTTTTCGACGTACCGTCAAGCAGGGAGGCACGGCCAAGGCGCGGCATCTTGGCGCCCTTCATCGTTGCTTCCGTCATGCCCGGATTTAAAGCGAGCAGGTCCGCTTCCGTCAGAGTGCCCGGCGTCAGGCCGTTGCCGGTGTAAGGATAGACCGTATTGCTCCAGGCCCACTGGTTAGAGCCTTCCGGATTGATGAAATTGCCGGACGCATCCTTGGTCACGGCAGGGTCGCACGCGCCGCAATAGTTGTTGAAGTTGGGATCGCCGAAACCAAGCGTTTCATAGCCGGATGTGTACAGCTTCTTTTCGCTCATCGAAATGCCGGCCAGCACGCCGAACTTATCCCACGTTTTGGACCATACGCCCGTTATACGCGGCGAGAACTTCTCCGAATTGACGCCATAGCTTTCCTGGATCGCCAGCGCGCCATGTTCGCCCTTACGGTCGAACGGCCGCACGTTCTGCAGGTTCACGGTTCCGGCCACGCCGCCCTCAAGCTCACTGGCGCTGGGCGTCTTGGAGACGTCAACCCGGTTGAAAAGGCCTGTCGGGAAGGAGTCGAGATCGACCTGCCGATTGGTCGAGCTCGAACCCGATATGCCGTTGTCGGTCGCCATGGCGATCCGGTTGCCGTTCATGGTCACCTGGGTGAAATTGGAAGGCAGGGCGCGCACAACGATTTGGGTGCCATCGCCCGTAAAGGCGTCGCGCTGCACGATCATGCCCGGCACACGTTGCAAGGCTTCAGCCATGTTCAGGTCAGGGAACTTGCCGATATCTTCCGAAAAGATCGTTTCCGTAAAATTGGTGGCGTTTTTCTTGGCCTTGGTGGCGCTTTGCAGCGAGCCGCGATAGCCCGTGATGATCACAACGGTGTCATCCGCCGGCGTCGCCGCCGCTGCCTCCTGTCCCGATGATTGGGCGCAGGCAGGCCATACGGCCAGACCGGCCAGAAAGGTCGCCCCTGTCAAAAACGCACGAAAACGCGCACCACGATGTGTTGTTGAATAGTCCATAATGTTCCCTCTTTTTTTATGTATTCATACCTGCAGCGCAGACACAAAGGCCGCCGGTCTCATCCGGTCTCTGTGTCGCGTGCCGCCTCTCCCCGAAAACTATCGGACAATGGGCCGCCAAAAGCGCAGGCATATACGCAATAGACTTGCGTATAGGCACATAACTAGAAGGTGAATTGGCGTTACGTCAAGTTGGCCTTACCAATTGATAAGGCGAGCTACATTTATGCAACACCGAAAGGCTTCGATGCAGCCATTAAAGGGCAACGGAAAGAATTACATATCCGAAAACGCCTTTGAATATTGATTACACTGGATAAAATATTACAAATCACCAAATGACCTTTAGATACCTCATTAACGGCCGGCCTTGATATTGGTAAGGCCTAAATACTGAAACACTTTATTGTACTACTTTTTACCTGTTGGTCTGACCAAGAGCACGCAAAACCTCCCTCATAGATTGTTAAGACGCGCGATCTGCGGACAGTGGGTGGCGAGCGCCCGCCCTTGACCAGTCAGAATGTCGCTTTCAGGCTCAGTACTTTTGTGACAGCGTCACGAACAGGCTGTCACCATACTTGTCGCCAAGCTCAGCCCGATCGGTGTGCGTATAGGTGAGAGACAGGCTTTGCTTGTGCTTGGTCGTGTAGGTCGCGCCCAGCAGGGCCGTGCTGTAATCGACGCTGCCGGCATTGTGGCGGAAGCCGGTGCCGGCCTGAACGCTGAAGTTCGGCCGGATCTTTTGTTCGAGCACGATCTCGGAATAGGTGGCCTCCTTCGCCTTGCCGTAATTATCAGGGCTGTAGGCCAGGGTCAGGCGCGCCGTGGTCATGGCCGCCAGCTTGTGAGACACATTGACCTCGTATTCCATGAAGTCGTTATCGACGCCCGGTTTGGTGCCGTTATACTGCTTGTAGATGGCGCGGGCCGTGACATCGTAGCCCTTGATAGCCGTCTTGTAACCGATCAGCGCCTGAACCTGATTATCGACGCCCGTGGACGGATCGCGCATGGACTTGAACAGGGTGCCAACGAAGACATTGCCATAGGCGAGTTGCGCGCCAGCGATATATTGCGCCTGACCATCGGTCTGGCTGACGCCGCGATAGATCCCGTCCGACAGAAAGGTGATCTGGCCGGAGAGCTTGGGCTGTAGCGCTTCGGCATGGGACGGTACGGCGGCTACGGCAAGGAGGGTGACGGCCATAAGGGCGGGCAGGCGAAAGGCTTCGGTGTACGACATGTCGTCTCCGTGGGGTGCAGGTTTATGTTTTTTAAGGAAAGAAGCCCCACCGGAAATGTGGCGAAATCGGCGGGGCTTTAAGTTTCAGAGGCGGGCCGGACTAGTCCGCGCTCTGCTCACCGGCCTGAAGGCCCGGCGTGAGGGTGGTGACCTGAGTAACCGGGGCAATGGCGCGTGGCTTACCATTGAGCGCCGCCTTGAAGACGTCCATATCAACGGCCTTCTCCCAGCGGCTGACGACAACCGTGGCGACGGCGTTGCCGATGAAGTTGGTGATCGAGCGACATTCCGACATGAAGCGGTCAACGCCCAGGATGATCGCCATGCCGGCCACCGGCACGGTGGGGACGACCGACAAGGTGGCGGCCAGCGTGATGAAGCCGGCGCCGGTGACGCCCGCGGCGCCCTTGGACGACAACATGGCCACCGAAAGCAGCAGCAACTGTTGCTCAAGTGTCAGGTGGATGTTGGTGGCCTGGGCGATGAAGAGGGCCGCCAGGGTCATATAGATATTGGTGCCGTCGAGATTGAAGGAATAGCCGGTCGGCACGACCAGGCCCACGACCGGACGGGCGCAGCCGGCCTTTTCCATTTTTTCCATCAGGCTGGGCAGGGCTGATTCCGACGACGAGGTGCCGAGCACCAGCAGCAGTTCGGCCTTGAGGTAGGCGATCAGCTTGAAGATCGAGAAGCCATTGAAGGCGGCGACGGCGCCCAGCACCACGACCACGAACAGGGCCGAGGTAAAGTAAAAGGTGCCGACAAGCGCCGCCAGGTTCACGACCGAGGCAATGCCATATTTACCGATGGTGAAGGCGAAGGCACCAAAGGCACCGATGGGGGCGACCTTCATCAGGATATTCACCATGCGGAAGATCGCCTGGCTGACCGATTCGAGCAAGCTGACGATCGGCTTGGCCTTCTCGCCGATCAGGATCAGCGAGATGCCGAAGAGGATAGCGATGAAAAGCACCTGAAGGATATTGCCCTGGGTAAAGGCCGAGACGAAGGTGTCCGGAATAATCCCCATCAGGAAGCCGGTGATCGTGCTCTCATGCGCCTTGGCGGCATATTCGGCCACCTTTTCGTTGTGCAGGGTGGCGGGATCGATATTCATGCCGTGGCCCGGCTGCACCACATTGGCAACGATGAGGCCAATGATCAGGGCCAGGGTCGAGAAGGTGAAGAAATAGGCGAAGGCTTTCCAGGTGACATTGCCGACACCTTTCAAGCTGCCCATGCCGGCGATGCCGGTCACGATGGTCAGGAAGATCACCGGCGAGATGATCATCTTCACCAGCTTGATGAAGCCATCGCCAAGCGGTTTCAGCGCCTCGCCGGTCTGCGGATAAAAATGCCCGATCAGGGCGCCGGCAGTGATGGCGATGATCACCTGAAGATAGAGGTGGCTGTACCACTTGCCCTTCTTGGCCGCCTCTTCGGGCGCCGGTACGGATGAACTGTAGGCCATGCCTGTCTCCTGTTGCTGAGCGGCAAGCCCTTAAAAGGATGATGCCGCGTTTCCTCGCCCTGGCGCTTTTCTGATGACGCCTCTGACCTTCGATCTTCGCGGCAACACCCGCCTCAAACAACGGAAAATTTCGCCACGCATAGGTATTTGTTTTTATTTGAAAAATTGCGATATCGGCCAATGGCGCGCGAAAATTTGTATTGATATCCACACACAGGCATGGCTTATTTGTGTGGATTTTCACACATCGGAGATCTCGACCATGGAACCGCCGACTCTCGTTAAGGCCTTGCTCCGTTTGTCACGCCGCACGCTTGCGCTCTTGAGCCTTAGCGTCCTTATTGGGCTCGCCCTGGTCGTCGCAGCCTATCACATCGCCTATGATCGTGCGCTTGATGGCCTGACTCAGGACGTCCGGACATCGGCGCAACTGCGCGCCTCAGCGCTGCAAAGCGAGATTGACAAACAACGCGCTGTCCCGGCGGTCCTGGCCTCTGACAGTGACGTGAAAGCCGCCCTGAAACAGCCGACACGCTCGGGTCTTGATCTTATCTCGGCCAAGCTGGAGAGCCTGCGTCACGAAACCCATGGCGCCGTCATCTATCTGCTCGACCGACACGGCGTCGCCGTCGCCGCCAGCAACTGGAACCGGCCTGAAAGCTTTGTCGGCTCGGCCTACGGCTTTCGCCGATATTTCAGCGATGCCGTCCGCCAGACCGAGGCGGCCGAATTCGCCATGGGCACGGTCAGCCACCGTCCCGGCCTGTTCCTGTCGCACAGCGTCGTGACGGAGGGCCGCCTGATCGGCGTCGTCGTGGTCAAGCTGGAGTTCGATAGCCTCGAATCCGACTGGGCCCGCCTCAAGGATACGGCCTTCGTGACCGATAACCGCCATCTGGTCATCATCACCGCGCAGGACAACTGGCGGTTCAAAAGCCCGCCGGCCGCCCCCCCTGATCAGATCAGTCTCGCGCTCGACGTCAAGGGCATGACCGGCTGGCAGCTTCACCTCTATCGCCCTGCCGAAGCGGCCCGTCAGGCCGGTCTGGCGGCGGCGGCGATTCTGCTGCTCGTTGAAGTCTTGCTGGCGGGTACGGTTCTGTGGGCCTGGCGACGACGCGAAAACCTGCGTCTCAAGGCGCAGTCCGATCAGGCCTATCTGACGCGTCTGGAGCGCGATGTCGGCGATCGCACCCACGCGCTGCGCTATGCCAATGACAAGCTGTCCGAAGAGATCGAGGAACGGCGCAACGCCCAGACGCGGCTTAACGAGCTGCAGGCCGATCTGGTTCAGGCCAACAAGCTGGCGCAGCTCGGCCAGATCACCGCCGGCGTGGCGCACGAAATCAACCAGCCGCTGGCGACCATCCGGGTTCTGGCCGATAACGCCCTGAGCGGTCTGAAACCGGCCGCCATCCAGACGAATCTGGAGACGATCGTGCGCATGAGCGAGCGCATCGGTCATATCACCGGCGAGTTGCGCGCCTTCTCGCGCAAGGCCACGGGCGAAAGCGAACCCACCTCTGTCAGCGAGGCGGTCGAGGGCTCGATCCTGCTCACGCACAGCCGGCTTAAATCGCACAAGGTCCGCTTTCAGCGCCCCAAAATCGACGCGGGTCTTAAGGTCTGGGGCGAGCGCGTGCGGCTGGAGCAGGTGCTCGTCAACCTGTTGCAGAACGCCTTTGAAGCAGTTGAGAGCGTCGCCAGCCCAACCGTTATCCTGCGCCTTGAGGATCAGGGCGACACCCTGCGCCTGATCATCGAGGACAATGGCCCCGGCCTGCCGGAAACCATTAGGAAGGCGCTGTTCATCCCTTTCAAGACCACCAAACCCAAGGGTCTGGGGCTGGGCCTCGTCATCGCCCGCGACATCGTCTCCGATTTCGGCGGCGAGCTGATGGCCGATAGCGACGTGGCGCAAGGCGCGCGCTTTATCGTTTCGCTGCGCAAGGTTTCGCCATGACCGCCGCCACGATCCTGTTTATCGACGACGACGACGATCTGCGCGCCGCACACGTGCAGGGGCTCGAACTGGCCGGCTTCACCCTCCGGTCTTTCGCCGGCGGACACGAGGCGCTGAAAGGCATCACGCCTGATTTCGCCGGCGTCGTGGTGACAGATGTGCGGATGCCCGGCATGGACGGTTTCGAGGTCTTCAAACGTATTCAGGCCATCGACGACACCATTCCGGTCGTGCTGATGACCGGGCATGGGGATGTGCCGATGGCCGTCAGGGCGTTGAAGGATGGCGCCTACGACTTCCTCACTAAGCCGTTCGCCATGGATACGCTGAGCGCGGCCCTGCGCCGCGCTCTTGAAGCGCGCCGTCTGATCCTGGAAAACCGCCAGCTCCGCGCGCTCTATACGGCTACCGGAGATGATGAGGACCGCCTCTTGGGTGAGAGCGCCGTCATGCAGCACCTGCGCCAGACGATCGCGCAGATCGCCGCGGCCGATGTCGATATCCTGATCGCGGGCGAAACCGGGGTCGGCAAGGAACGGGTGGCGCGCACCATCCATCGCCAGAGCGATCGCCGGCACAAGCCCTTCATTCAGGTCAATTGCGCGGTGATGCCGGATTCGATCTTCGCCGCCGAGCTCTTCGGCGTCGACTCCGGCGCGCGGCTCGAAGCTGGCGCGCCCTTGTCACGCCGCAGTGTGGGCAAGATTGAAAAGGCGCAGAAGGGCACGCTCTTTCTCGATGATATCGAAGGCCTGAGCCTGCCGCTCCAGGCCAAGTTGCTGCGCGTCGTCGAGGCGCGCGAACTGTGGGTTCTGGGCGCCGATGAACCGAGGCCGGTCGAGTTGCGCATCATCGCCTCAAGCCGCAGCGATCTCAGCCAGGCGGTGGAGGCCGGCGCCTTCCGGGCCGACCTGTATTACCGCCTGAGCGGCGTGACCCTCAAGGTGCCGCCGCTGAGAAACCGCAAGGACGACATTCTTTTGCTGTTCCAGCATGGTCTTGTCGCTGCGTCCGCCCGCCTGAAGCGCCCCGCCCCGCCCCTGACCGCGCAGCTCAGCCGCTATCTGCAGGCGCACGACTGGCCGGGCAATGTGCGCGAACTTGAACAATATGCCGAACGCTACGCGCTGGGGCTTGAGGTGGCCACAGCGGCCGAGCCGGATTCCTTCGATGGCGATCAGGGCTTGTCAGCGCGTGTCGCCGCCTTCGAGGCCGCCCTGCTGCGCGAAACACTGGCCGGCTGTCAGGGCCGTGCGGCGGAAGCCATGAAGCGCCTCAAGCTGCCGCGCAAAACCTTTTACGACAAGCTCAACCGCTACAGGATTGATATCCGGGCGTTCCGGTAAGGAAACAAAGCTGCCGAAACAGCCGCCACATTGTTATTTTACAAGCCGGCAGCGCATGACTGAAACGGCGGCGTGTCTGGCACGGCCGATCAAAGTTTCAGGAGATGACCATGGTAGATGCAGCAGATATTCAGGAACATGCGGACGTTATCGGCGCCGATGGCGTTCATGTTGGCACGGTGGACCGCGTTGAAGGCCATCGCATCAAGCTTAAAAAACTTGAGGTGGAAAGCAACGCGCACAAGGGCCATCACCACTTTATCGACCTCGGGCTTGTCGCCGATATAGAAGGCGATCAGGTGCGGCTGTCGGCCAATGCCGATGTCGCTGTGACGCTTGAGGAAGAAGAAGACGGCGATGGTGTCTGACATGCGGCGTCAAACGACATTCTGATGCCTTAGCGCACGTCATGAGCCGGTGCCGTGAAAACGCCTTTAGTGGCGCTCACGCACCGGCGCATCGTCTGCGTCAACGCTCATAGCCCGCACCAGTTCGAGGATCTTGCGGCGGCGGAGGGCCCCCTTGATGCGCGGAAAGGCCTCGGCCAGTTCGATACCCTCACCGGTGGCCAGGAAATCATGGACCGAGCGTTCCGATGCCGATTCCATGAAGGGCTCGCCGTTGCTGCCGGGTACAAAGCCTTCGTAAAAGTAGCTCACCGGCACTTTCAGGAAGAGCGCCATTTCATACAGCTTGGACGCGCTGATGCGGTTGGCGCCGCGCTCATATTTCTGCACCTGCTGGAAGGTCAGGCCGATCGACTTGGCCAGCGCTTCCTGCGTCAGGCCGAGGGACTTGCGCCGGGACCGCACCCGCATGCCGACATGGAGATCGACGGGGTTGATATCTTTTACTTCAGTTGACATACGCTTTAGCCTTACTCTGGTTCGTCGCGATACCCATCAACACGCCGCGAGACTTAAGCAAGCATACGCACGCTTCAGGCGATTGGATCTTCACTCATAACACGCTGTGAGTTTCTTTTTTGAACTTACAGCCTTTAAATGTCGAAATCCAGTACCTCGCCACTGATAATAAGACGAATCAGGCCGCCGTCATCTCATGCGCCTCGACCGAGTCGACGGTCCAGCTCGAACTGGTTCCCCGGCACCGCATCAGGAACTGATCGCCATTTTCCCACGGACGGCAGGTCGCGCGCGTACCCTTGATATCCAGATAGAGCCCGGTGATGTCGAAGCGCTCTACCACTGCCTCGATATTACGGTTCTCAAGCGTCAACTGAAGACGATCACCGCGGTGAAGTCTGCCGCCCTGAACGCAAAAAGTGGTTCCTACGGCGAGATTTTCACACTGACTTGAAGCTGAAAGTTGCATGGTTTCCTCCATATTTTGTCCATAAAATATGAGAAAAAACGCATTAAAAAGCCATGTGGTTCGCCATGCCCGCCGAACACGGTCGATCACGTTCGCGGCAAAATTTCGATGATATCGGCCAGCGCGACGAGGCACGATACACCCAGCGCCCGCGAACGTTCGATCGACCAGCCGCGTAAGCTGTCGGGCGCATCGTCGTGATCCTTGAACGGCATTTCCAGCGTCATGGCGATGGCGTTGAATCGCTCGGCCACGGCATTGGTCGAGACCTTCAGATTGGCCGCGCCGGGGCCGGGAATACCGTAGCCATAGGTCGTCTGGAAATCGGGCGTGCGGGCTTTCAGGCGGTCGAGATATGAAGCGTAGAGCGCGCCGCGCGCTTCGGTCCACGACGGCGTGCCCTCAAAACCCGCCATAAAGACGTGGGGGATAGCCTCATCGCCGTGTACATCGATGGCGAAATCGACGCCGCTGGCGTCCATAGCCTTGAGCACATAGAGAATTTCGGGGCTGCGCTCCGGCGTGGGCTCCGCCCATTCGCGGTTGAGATCGGTGCCCACCGCATTGGTGCGCAGATGGCCACGCGCGCTGCCATCGGGGTTCATATTGGGCACGATGTAAAAGGTGGCGGCCTCGCGCAGTTTCACCGCCACGGGATCATCGCCGGTCAGGAAGGCGATGGCGCCCTCCATCCACCATTCGGCCATGGTCTCGCCGGGATGCTGACGGGCATAGAGCCAGACGCGCTTCATGCCCGTGCCGAGGGTGAAAAGATCGAGGTCGCGGCCATCGAGCGTATGGCCAAGCACGGTGTGCGACACGCCTTCTTTGGCGGCGATTTCGGCCACGAAGGCGCGGTGACGCTCGCTTTGAAACGGTGCGAAATAGGCGAACCAGACCGTGTCGGTCGGGGGCGTGTGGCGGATGGTCAGCACGCCATCGGCGTAAGCGGTTTCGGTCTGGAGCCAGTCGGCATGATCGCTGCTGACGCGCGCACGGTAGTTTTCCCAGCCGCCGGTATAGGCCGAGCCGCCGGCATTGGTGAGGCGCAGCTCCAGGGGCACGCCGGCGGCGCCATCAACGCGGAAATGGAACCACTGATAATAGTGCGAACCGTTATCCGGCCGTATCGCCAGATCCCAACTGGCGCCCTCGCCGTTCAGAACCTCGATATTACCCCCATCGAAATGGGACGTGATGCTGATGGCCATGATCAGGCTCCCTTGGCGGCGATAACCGCTCCGTGATAAGTGCTGGCGATGAAATCACGCACCTTTTGCGACGTCAGGGCCTCGGCCAGCGCCGTGATGCGGGCGTCGTCCTTGTTGTCCGGACGGGCGACGAGATAGTTGAGATAGGGGCTGTCCGGCCCTTCGATGATCAGGGCATCCTTCTGCGGATCGAGCTTGGCGTCGAGCGCGTAGTTGGTGTTGATCAGCGCCATATCGACCTCGCCCAGCACGCGCGGCAACGACGGCGATTCCAGTTCCTTGAAGACGAAGTTCTTCGGATTGGCGACGATATCCTTCGGCGTAGCGGCAATATCGTTGGGGTCTTTCAGCGTGATCAGGCCGTGCTTGTGAAGCAGGATGAGGGCGCGGCCGGTATTGGTCGGGTCGTTCGGCAGGGCGATGACCGCGCCATTTTTCAGGTCGGCGATGGCCTTGACCTTGCGCGAATAGGCGCCAAACGGCTCGACATGGACGCCCACGATCGGCAGAAGATGGGTGCCGTGCTCGGAATTGAAGGCCTCAAGATACGGCAGGGTCTGGAAATAGTTGGCGTCGATCAGCTTTTGCTCAACCTGCATATTGGGCTGGACGTAATCGTTGAACACCTTGATCTGCATATCGATGCCCTTGGCGGCCAGATCGGGCTGCACCGCCTTCAGGATTTCAGCGTGCGGCACTGCGGTAGCGGCCACGGTCAGGACATCGGCTTTCGCAGCGGGTTTGGCGCAGGCCGAAACCGCCAGGGCCGACAGCACGAACAGACGACGAGACAGCATAGTTTTCTCCTTTTTTGACGCGCATCTTATCCCAAAAGGTGCGATCGACGTTTCACACCACTTTTGGGGATGCGCTTTATTTCCTATGGAAACGCGCCACCAGCGCATCTCCCAACATTTGCAGCCCCTGCACGAGCACCACGATCAGCGCGACCGTGACCACCATGACATCGGTCTGGAATCTTTGATAGCCATAACGCACGGCCAGATCGCCCAGGCCACCGGCCCCGACCACGCCGGCCATGGCGGTATAGGACACCAGCGCGATGGCGGTCATGGTGATGGCGGCGATCAGGCCGGGCATGGCTTCGGGCAGCAGGGTATGGACGATGATCTGGCGCTTGCTGGCCCCTAAGGCCTGCGTCGCCTCGACCACGGCGTGCTCGACCTCGCGCAGGGCGGTTTCGACCAGACGCGCGAAAAAGGGCGCCGCACCCAGAACGAGCGGCGGAATGGCGCCACGGACGCCCAAAGAGGTGCCGACCAGGGCCAGGGTCACCGGAATAAGCAGGATGAACAGGATGACAAACGGGATCGAGCGCAACACATTGACGATCAGGCTGAGTACGCCATAGGTGAAGCGGTTAGGCGCCAGGCCGGTCGGCGAGGTCACCGACAGCCATACCCCGACCGGCAGACCGAGGATAACGCTCAAAACCAGAGAGCCCAGCAGCATGGCGACGGTTTCCCAGCTCGCCAGCGCGATTTCACCACCGTCTATATGGCTGAAAAATTGCAGAAAATCACTCATATCAGTGCCTCCACGCGCACACCGCGCGTTTGCAGGCGCTCGATCACCAGGGCGCGATCCGCGCCGGTGATATCGACGATCAGGTGACCATAGGGCACGGATTTCAGCTCGGAGACCTGCCCGGCCAGAATGCTGAAACGGACATCGGCGCCTTGCGTGGCGGCGCTCAGGGCATCGCCCGTCACCACCTCACCGAAATAGGTCAGGCGCAGGCGGGTATCGGCCGCGCCGGAGATCGCCGGCGCATGCGGCAGAAGATGTTTGCCAAGCGCGCGCGCCGCATCGCTGACCGGATCGAACAGCACCTGCGCCACGGTCCCGACCTCAGCGAGCCGGCCCTCTTCGAGCACGGCGACGCAGTCGCAGATCTGGCGCACCACGTCCATTTCGTGCGTCACGATGACGACGGTCAGGCCAAGATCGCGGTTGAGTTCGGCCAGCAGGTCCAGCACGCCCTGCGTCGCCTCGGGATCGAGCGCGCTGGTCGGTTCGTCGCACAACAGGATATCCGGCGCGTTGGCCAGGGCGCGGGCAATGGCGACGCGCTGCTTCTGGCCGCCGGAAAGCTGCGACGGGTACTTGTCGGCGTGATCGCTTAAGCCCACCCGCGCCAGCAGATCATCGACGCGCTGATGGTCGGCGTCGGTCAGGCTTTTTTGGGCCAGCTTCAGGGCGAACAGCACGTTTTGGCGAGCGGTTTTCGATGACAGCAGCCCGAACGCCTGGAAGATCATGCCGAGCTTGTGACGCACCGCCGACAATTGCGCCGCTTTCAGCTTGCCGATATCGACGCCATTGACCTCGACCGTGCCGCGCGTCGGCGTCTCCAGCCGGTTGATCAGGCGCACCAGGGTCGACTTACCTGAACCCGACGGGCCGATAATCCCGAACACCTCACCGCGCGCGATGCCGAGCGAGACGCCTGACAGGGCATCCTGCGTCCGCCCCTTCAGGGCAAACCGCTTGGAAACATCATTGAACCGGATCAGAGACAAGGCACACCTAAAGAAAACTTGGACGGTTGGGTTTAGCGATCCGGCCCCGCGAGGTAAAGCGACTTTTGAAACCGCCTTTAAATGTCAGACAATAGACTTGACCGGACCTGAGCGCCGTCTATGCTGCGCGCATAAAAACAATATCGGGATGAGATCATGGTTCGTTTGTCACGTCGTCAGGCCATCGCCGCCGGCACAGCGCTTGGTGCTTTAGGTGCGATCAAGGCACAGGCGCAAAGCAAGAGCGCTCAGGTTACGCCGTTTCCACTGACCGCGGTGCGGCTGAAAGCCTCGATCTTCGAGACCGCCGTCGAGGCCAACAAGAGCTACCTGCTGGCGCTTGAACCCGACCGCCTGCTGCACAATTTCTATCTCTTCGCCGGCTTGCCGACCAAGGGCGAGGTCTATGGCGGCTGGGAAGCGCGCGGCATCGCCGGCCACAGCCTCGGCCACTATATGAGCGCCTGTTCCCTGATGTACGCCCAGACCGGTGATGTGGCCCTGAAACAGCGCGCCGACTACATCATCTCCGCCCTGCTCGTCATTCAGGCCAAGAACGAAGACGGCTATGCCGGCGGCACGACGGTTGACCGGGGCGGCAAGACGGTTGACGGCAAGATTATCTATGAGGAACTGCGCAAGGGCGATATCCGTACCGCCGGTTTCGATCTCAACGGCGGCTGGGTGCCGATCTACACCTACCACAAGGTGTTCGCCGGCGTGCTCGATACCCATGCCCTGTGCGGCAATGCCGACGCCTTGAAGGTGGCGATCGGGCTGGCGGATTATCTCGGCACCATTTTCGAGACTCTAAGCGACGATCAGATCCAGACCGTCCTGATGGCCGAACACGGCGGCATTAACGACGCCTACGCCGAACTTTACGGCCGCACGCAGGACAAACGCTGGCTGAAACTGGCCGAGCGCATCCGCCACAAGGCCGTGCTCGATCCGATCACCGAGGGCCGCGATGAACTGGCCGGCAAGCACGCCAACACCCAGATTCCCAAGGTCATCGGTCTGGCGCGTCTCTACGAACTGACCGGCGAACCTAAGCACGCCAAGGCGGCCATGTTCTTCTGGGAAACGGTGACCAGGGACCACTCCTATGTCATCGGCGGCAATTCCAATTTCGAGCACTTTGGCGAGCCACGCAAGCTGGCCAACCGCCTGGGTCAGCAGACCTGCGAGGCCTGCAACACCTACAACATGCTGAAACTGAGCCGCCATCTCTATGGCTGGAGCGGCGACAAGCGCTATTTCGACTTCTTTGAGCGCGCCCACCTCAACCACATCATGTCTCAGCAGGACCCGGCCACCGGCATGGTGTCCTATTTTTCGCCCCTGGCCTCGGGCTATGGCCGCAAGCATTCGACGCCGGACAACGACTTCTGGTGCTGTGTCGGCTCCGGCATGGAAAGTCATGCCAAGCACGGCGAGAGCATCTACTGGAAACAAGGCGACCGTATCCTGATCAATCTCTATTATGCCTCGACGCTCGATGCGGCGGATCAGGGCGTGAAGATCGATATGGAGACCGCCTTCCCCTATGAAGACACCGTGCGCCTGCGCGTCTCCGGCACAGCGAAAAAGCCGGTGGGCCTGGGGCTTCGCGTGCCGGACTGGTGCGCCGCACCGGTGCTGACGCGTAACGGTGTGGCGATGACGGCCGCGCCTAAAAGCGGCTATCTGCTGCTCGATGGCCTGAAAGCCGGCGACAGCCTCACCCTGAAACTGCCGATGACGATCCGCAGCGAGGCCATGCCGGATGACGCCAACCTGATCGCCTTCCTCAACGGCCCGCTGGTGCTGGCCGCCGATCTCGGCCCGGTCAGCGCGCCTTGGAGCGGCATCGATCCGGTGATCATCGCCGACAGCGAGCGCGATATCCTGCGGCCGGCGCTAGAAGGCGCGGCCCAGAGCTTTACCCCCGGCGACAAAGGCTATCCTGCCCCCCTCATCTTGCGTCCCTATTTCGATCAGCACCACAACCGCACCGCCGTCTATTTCCGCCGCTTCGGCGTGGCGGAATGGCCGGTGGCGGAGGCCGCCTACCGCGAGGAAGCACGCGCGAAAGCGGACATGGAAGCCCGCACGGTCGATGTCATCCGGCTTGGCGAACAGCAGCCGGAAAAGGATCACAATTTCGACGGCACCGACGCCACCAGTGTCATCACCCACATCAATACGCGCGGCCGCATGGTCAATGGCTATTTCCAGTTCGACATGCGCGTCCAGCCGGGGCCACAGACGCTTTACGTCACCTATAACGGCGCCGATCGCAAACGCGACATCCGCATCCTGATCGACGGCCAGCCGTTCGCCATCGAAAAGCTCGAAGGCGCGCCGACCTCAGCGCTCCAGGTCAAGACCTATGCCCTGCCGGAAGCCCTGACCAAGGGGAAAAGCAGCGTGCGCGTGCGCTTCGATGTGCCGGACAACAAATGGCAATGGACGACGGTCTATGAGTGCCGCATCCTGAAAGCGGGCGGTACAGCGGTTTAGGGCTGGTGATCTAATTTTAAACCCCTCTCCCCGCTAGGCAGGGAGAGGGGAAATAAGAACCCACCGATGTCGATCCGTCCTAGCGTAACGGGCGCGGCGTCACGCCTTCGCGCGTCATCTTCACCGGCTCGATCAGGCCTCGGGCGCCGAAGGTCATGCGATCAATAGCCATTTCGCGATGATTGCCGTCGTTCGTATCGAGCGGGCGGCGGTGATAGACGATGTACCAGTCGTCAGTGCCCGGGATATTGACCACCGAATGATGGCCGGCGCCGCGTGCAATGGTTTCATCCTGCTGGAGAATTTTACCCTGCGATGTGAAGGGGCCGAAGGGCGAGGTGGCCGTGGCGTAGGCCACCGAATAGTCGGGGCCGGTCCATTCGCCTTCCGACCACATCAGGTAATATACACCCTTGCGCTTGATCATGAACGAGCCCTCGACATAATCAGGGTCAGGCGTGATTTCCTTGTAGGTTTCGCCATCGGGAAACGGCACCACGCTTTTCAGGTCCGGCGCCAGCTTGACGACATTGCAGTGCTTCCAGCCACCGTAATACATGTAATACTGGCCGTCATCGTCGCGGAAGATCATCTGGTCGATCGGCTGGGCGCCATTATGGATCTCGCCGACCAGCGGATGCCCCAGAGCGTCATGGAAGGGGCCTTGCGGGTGATCCGCCACCGCCACGCCGATGCCGCCCAGTTCTCCGGCATGGACATCGTTGGCACCGAAGAAGAGATAATACTTGCCGTCCTTCTCGATAGCGGAGGGCGCCCACAGCGCAAAGGCCGCCCAGCTCACATCCTTCACATCAAGGACATGATCATGCTTTTGCCAGTGCACCAGATCGTCTGAGGAAAAGGCGTCCATATAGGTCTGCTTGAGGAAGGGGGACCAGATCTTCGGATTGGCGCGAAGCTTGAGTTGCTTTTCGCTGAATGTGGGCGACACCGCAGGCGGCGTATCCTCGGCGGACAGGGTCGGGAAAATCCAGTATTGGCCGTCAAAGATACGGATTTCCGGATCGGCATACCAGCCGGGCACAATGGGATTACCGGCCTGCGCCGCCATAGCGCTGCCGAGCAACAGGCCGAATACGAGCGCCACTTTTTTCATGTATTTTCCCTGGTTTCATGTATTTTCCCTGGTTTCATGTATTTTCGCTGGCAAGATTTCCGGACCTTAAGCCAGATGAACGCCGTGTCAAACACCCTTGAGGGTCAGATGCCTTTAAGATTCAGGCGCGCCGGCGTCCCCGTACTGGAAGACGGCGCGATCCAGATATCGAAGTCGCCCGGCTCGGCCTGCCATTTCAGATCGAGCCCGACAAAGGCCAGGTCGGCGCGCGTCAGTTCAAAGGTCACGGTCTGGCTGTCTCCGGCGGCGAGATCGACATGGCGGAAGCCTTTCAGCGAACGTATCGGCTGGGTAACCGAGGCGACGCGGTCGCGGATATAGAGCTGCGCCACCTCGTGCACCGGCCGCTTGCCGTCGTTGGTGACGGTGGCCGATACACTCACCCGGCCTTTCCAGTCGAGCGCCGGCTGACTGAGCAGAGTCGCGCCATAGCTGATCTTGCCGTAGCCGAGGCCATGACCAAACGGATAGAGCGGCTCAAAACTGGCATCCCGGTAGCGTGCGCGATAATTGGCATCGTCACCGATCTGAGGCCGCCCCGTGGTGCGATGGTTGTAGTAGAAGGGCTCCTGCCCCGATTTCTGCGGGAAGCTGCACGGCAGACGCCCCGACGGGCTGTGATCGCCGAACAAAAGATCGGCGACGCCATGCCCTGCTTCCGAACCGAGGAACCAGGTGCAAAGGATGGCCGAAGCGTCACGTACCGCGCCTGCCAGCGCCAGCGCCCGGCCATGGCTGAGCACAATCACCACCGGCTTACCCGTGGCGGCCACGGCCTCGGCCAGAGCCTGTTGGGCCACCGGCACGGTGATCTCGGTGCGCGATTGTGCCTCGCCCGACATCTCCTGACCTTCGCCGATGCACATCACCACGATATCCGCCGCTTGCGCCGCCTTGGCCGCGGCCTCGATGCCGCCAGCGATCGGCGCGTCGATATCCGATCCACGCACCACGGTCAGGTTGGCCGGAGTGACGATCTCGCGCATCGCCATCTCCAGCGTCACGCTCTGGCGCGTATCGGGCCAGACCACCCAATAACCATTGACCTGATTGAGGTCGGAGGCCAGCGGCCCGATCAGGGCGATCTTCTGACCGGCCTTTTTCAGCGGCAGCACATCGCCGTCATTCTTCAGCAGCACGCACGCGCGTCGCGCGGCTTCGCGCGCCAGGGCCACGGTTTCGGGTAAGCGCAGTTGCGTCTGCTCGCGTTTGAGATCGAGCGAACGGTACGGATTCTCGAACAGGCCGATGGCCTTCTTGACACGCAGAACCCGCCGCACCGCCTCATCGAGTACCGCCAGCGGCACCTGTTTGTCGCGCACCAGATCGGGCAGGTATTTCATATAGATGCCGCTCTGCATCGACATATCGCAGCCGGCCAATAGCGCCTTTTTCGCCGCGTCGGCGCCATCGGCGGCGAAACCGTGCGCGATCAATTCCTCTTCCGAGGTGAAGTCCGAGACAACAAAGCCGCCGAACCCCATTTGGCCGCGCAGGATATCGGTCAGCAGGCGGCGATTGCCCGTCGAGGGCACGCCACCAATGTCGTTGAAGGCGCTCATGATGGTGATCGCGCCGGCCTCGATCCCCGCCGCGAAGGACGGCAGATGGGTCTGGTAGAGCGCGGCGTCCGAAATCTCGACCGTGTTGTAATCCATGCCGCCTTCGACCGCGCCATAGGCGGCGAAGTGCTTGAGGCAGGCCAGCAGCGAGTCCTCGGCCTTGAGGTCATTGCCCTGAAAGCCCTTGACGCGGGCGCGGGCGAACTGCACCGCCAGATAGGGGTCTTCGCCCGCCGCCTCGGCGGTGCGGCCCCAGCGCTGATCATGCACCACATCAACCGCCGGCGAGAAGGTCCAGTGCAGGCCGCAGGCGGTCGCTTCCAGCGCCGCGGCGCGGTTGGTGCGGCGTGAAAGCTCCGGATCGAAGCTCGCCGCCTCGGCCATGGGAATGGGGAAGATGGTCTTCATGCCGTGAATGATATCGGCGGCGAAGATCAGAGGGATACCGTGCGGCGACCGCTCGACCGCCGCCTGTTGCAGTTCGCGGCCGAGCGCAACGCCCATGCCATTGAACAGGCCCGTGATGCGCCCTTGCGCGATATCGGCCAGCATCTTTTCCTTGGGCACACTGGCGACGGCGGGATTGAACGTGGCCGCCTCGGTGCGCACCGGATCACTGTAGAGGCTCAGTTGTCCGGCCTTTTCCTCCAGCGACATCTTGGCGATCAGGTTTTCGATAAAGGCGTCTTTGGGCGCCGCGAAAGCCGGCGAAAAGCCCGATGCCACGCCCGCCATGGCCAGTCCGGACGCGGTGCCCTTGAAGAAGGTGCGGCGTGACAGGGTGTGCGAAGCATGGGGATTGGACATGAAGGAAACTCGAAAATTCAGACAAAAAAGGGGGAAAACGAAAACGCTCTCCCCCGTCAGTTGGGCAATCAAGGAGGCCCCAGAAACATTAGAGCCCCGTCAGATCACATTACCATTTGTAGCGCAGGCCGACCTGATACGAGCGGGCGGAGCCGGTCGTGTTGTTGTCGCCGGCGCGTGTTGGCCCCTGGCTGCCATTGCGATCAGCGATACACCCTGTATCGGTTGGATTACACTTCAGGCCGCCGCCCCAGCCGGAATAGACACGGTTGACCGAGTCGAACACGTTATAGACCTGCCCTTCCAGCGTGATGGTCTGGCCGCTTGGCAGTTCGAAGTCCTTAGAGAGGCGCAGATCGACGTTCTGATAGGCGATATCGTCTTTCGGATAGACCCCGCCCGGTATGAACCGAACAGCAGGACCGCTGGCGTCAATATATTGAAACGCCCCGCCGGATGCCAAGGTGACGAAGGCCGAAACTTGCGTATCCCAAGGACCATCGACGATGCCAGTGCCGACGAAGCGCCATTTATCCACGCCCTCGGCAGCATGCCAGCCAGTATCCCTCGGTGTGGCGTAGTCGAAGCCGTAGCGATCGCTCTGACCGATCGCATCGGCATTGGTCAGGGTCAGGGTCCCGCTATAGCCGTAGTGCGATGAGCGGGTATAGGGCTTGTCCACAGTCAAATAGATGGCCTGATAGTGGGCCTCCGCATCATTGTTCGATATGACGAAGTTGCCATAACCCGGCAGGCCAGATCCCCAAGGTGCGCAGGAATACTGTGGTCCGTAAGCGCACCATGTACCATCAGGCAAACGATTGCCCAGCACATAGCTGAACAGGTCCTTGGACTGGATATCCGCCAGGGTGAGGCTGGTGGCAATCGCTCCAAATTGCTTGCGCACACCAATATTGAACTGATCGGAATAAGGCACCTTGGTGTCGTTGTTCAGGGCGTAGATTTCCCCCTTCTGACCAGTCGCTTTCGCTGCGGCGATCAGGGCTGTCTTGTCGGTGGCATAGGCCGGGTTCCAGCTAATGGTGTTGTCGTTCGGGTTGGTATCGACCGTACCTTCCGGATTGACATTGAGCGTCACGACATGGATTTGCGTGCGACGCGTCTCCAGTTGGGCGTTGTCATAAATGGTTCGGTCATAGTAGCGGCCATAGCCACCGAAGAAGACGATATCGCGGTCGCCGTTCAGATCGTAAGAGAAGCCAAGACGCGGGGCGAAGGCGCCCTTGAAGGCCTCACGATTACCACCATTGCTGATGTAGTCTTCCGGATTAAACCCGGCAGCCTTGAAATTGGCCCAACCGCGCAGCGCTGCCGCCACGCCCGGATCGGTGACGAACTTGTCGTTGAGCATGTTGGTTTCGTAATCCCAGCGCAGGCCGAGATTGAGGCTCAGGTGCGTATTGACCGTCCAGTCATCCTGAATAAACAGACCCCACTGGGTATTCTTTCCCGTAACACGGGGGTCGCCATCGGCAACGACCACCCGCACCGGGACATTGTCCGAAGCGCCATAGGTATAGTCGCTGGCGACATACATGTATTCGGGATTGAAGTGATCGGCTTCTGTGGCGATATAGTTATAAAGCGCTAGCTTGACACCTGCCTTGACGACGTGCTGGCCATGCCATTCCAGACCGGAAAAAGTCATGTTGTTACGGAAAGTGACGTTTTCCTGCGCCTTTTCCTGCGAATAGGTGGCGCCGCCAATCTGGGCGACCACGCCAAAATCGGTGGGGCTGTTCACCAGGGTGATGCCGGGGGAATCGGAAAGCGGCGACTGGAGCCAGTGATAGGTCTGATATTCCAGGGTCATTTCATTGAGGATGTTCTCCTCACGATATTTCCACGAAATCAGGCCCTGACGGATATACTGGTCCAGCGTATCGCCTTGGGTATAGGCCGTCGTGCCGCCAAACCCGCGCACATCGTCTTCTTCACGATCCTGAACGGAAAAATCGACCGTGTTCATCTCATTCGGCGTCCAGGTCAATTTGCCGAAATAAAGGTCTTCCTTGAAATCCTTGGCATAAACGCCATTTTCACCTGAAAAACCGGGGAGGGTAATGTTGACAGAATCCGTCGGACGCTGATCCTTGCGGTGTTCATACACCGCGTAGAAGTGCAACACATCCTTGATGATCGGGCCGCCGATATCAGCGCCATATTCAGTGTTCTGATAGTCACCCTTGGGCTGGCTGCGCTGGTAATAGGGCTGGCCGATCATATCCTTGGATTGATAGGTCACAAAGGCGCTGCCGTGGAAATCATTGCCGCCGGTCTTGGTGACGGCCGAAATGATGGCGGTGCCGGCCTGCTCGAATTCGGCCTTGAAGTTCTGGGTCGAGACCTTGAATTCCTGAATCGCCAGTTGCGGGAACGGATTGCCGCGCGAGCTATCCTGCCCGGCCGCGCCGCCTTGCAGCACCTGATTCTTCTGGCTCTGGCCGTCGATAAACACATTGACCTGATTGGCCGAAACAGCGCCGGCGCGGAACTGCTTGTTCTCGGCGTCGGGCGAAACCGACACACCCGGCGCGAGGGCGGCGAAGTTCAGGAAGTTGCGGCCATTCTGCGGCAGGCTGTTGATCTGGGTCTGCGACACGCTGGTCGCCACTTCGGAGGTGCGCACTTCCTTGCGGCGGCCGCGCACGGTCACCGTGGTGGTGGCTTCGGGGGCTGCGGCCACGGCGGCGGCATCGAGATCGAGCGTGGTGGTTTCGCCAACCGCAAGCGTGACGTCCTCGGTGGCCGAGCCCACCGTGATCTTGTAGTTGCCGGGGCGCAGCCCCACGATGACATAGCTGCCATCGGCGCGCACCGTGCCGGAGGTGCGGGCGCCGGTATTGACGTCAACCGCGGTGACGACCGCACCGGCCTGCGCCGAGGCGACGTGGCCCTGAACGGTCGAGGTGTCGGCGGCAAAGGCCGTGTTCCCCAGGGTCGCTGTCAGCGCGAAAATGGATGCGCCCAGGACCAACCTGAATTTCGTTGTGTGCTTCATTATGTGTCATCCTCCCACTATGTGTGTTCGTGCTTAGATCGGCACAATACCCCGTCTTTGACTTGAGGTTTGCGCTTATTAAGTCAGGTGGGCTTTCCTGACCTGTTGTGTTGGAGTGGCTATGGGCCGATCGAGGCGGATGGCTTGGCTAAGCCAGAAAGACCGGTCGCATTCTTCTCCCAAATGTTATGAAGCGTCAGCCATATGCAATGCAGCCCTCGCCATTCAAAGGGCGACGTACAGGCGGCGCAACGGGCAAAACTCTCCGGATTTCAGGCGAGCGTAAACGCTTACATTTACCTTGTCAATCAAATTGCAAACGCTTACAGTAACGCCGAAATGTCACCCGATTGGCATTTTAAACCTGCCCCGCCAGCCTGCTTCTCCCCCGGCTGGCGGGCCTTTTTTCATAGACTGGCGGCCTTGCAATAGCGGTTGATGTAGTCTTCATGCCGCGGCATGGCATCGGTATGCTCACCGATCACCGCCTCAATATCGTGAAGATAACCGGCGATATCGGCTTCCGTCATCATATCGACATTGGGATCGTAGTCCGGCCACATCCCTTGCCCCAGCAGCACCTGCACCCAGCTTTCCTCGCGGAACAACTCAAAGGCGCCGCGCTTGAAGATCCGCGCTGACGATTGGAAAAGGTCGATCTTGCGCTGCAGCGTCTCCGGCACCTCCATGTGTTTGACATAGGCCCAGAAAGGCGTGTCATCACGGCGGGTGATCTTATAGTGCGCGATGATGAAGTCACGGATATCGCGGTACTCATCGTCGCTGTAGGTGTTGTATTCCCGGATATCGGCGGCATGGAAGCCCTGGCCCGGAAACAGCGACAGCAGGCGCAGCAGGCCGGTCTGGATCAGGTGGATGCTGGTCGATTCCAGCGGCTCCAGAAAGCCCGCCGATAACCCAATGGCGACGCAGTTCTTCTCCCATGTCTGGTGGCGCTTGCCCGGCCGGAATTTGATCAGCCGGGGATCGCCCAGCGCCGGACCGCCCAGCGTGCTCATCAGGGTATCGACAGCCTGCTGATCGCTGGTATAGGCGCTGGAATGGACATAGCCATTGCCGGTGCGGTGCTGCAACGGAATGCGCCATTGCCAGCCGGCGTCGCGCGTCGTGCACGTGACATAGGGCGTAATCTGCGTTGGATTGGCTGAAGGCACCGCATAGGCGCGGTCGCACAAAAGCCACTGGCTCCAGTCTTGGTAACCGACGCCGAGCGCGTCACCGATCAACAGGCCGCGCATGCCGGAGCAGTCGATGAACAGATCGCCACCTATAGCCTGCCCGCTTTGCAACACGACCTTATCGATAAAACCACTTTCGGCCTTGAGCACCACATCGGTGATGCGGCCTTCGATGCGTTTGACGCCGCGCTTTTCGCTCAAGCTCCGCAGATAACGGGCATAGAGCGAGGCGTCGAAATGGTAGGCATAGTCGAGATCGCTCATCGGCGGTCCGCGACGCGCATCCGGCGGGGCGAACCTGCCTTTGCGCGCGGCGGCGGTGCACATCGAATAAGAATCGAAGTCACGGAAGCCGCCCTTCGGGAACATCTTGAGCCAGAACTGGTGGGTGTGCAGCCATAGCCGATCGACGCCGATCTTGCCGAAACCGTGGATATAGCTATGGCCCTTCTCGCGCCAGTCGACGAATTCGATGCCGAGTTTGAAGGTGCCCTGAGTCGCCTTGAGAAACTCCGCCTCGTCGATCTCCATCATGTCGTTGAAAATCTTGATGGCGGGAATGGTCGCCTCCCCGACCCCAATCGTGCCGATCTCCTCGGATTCGATCAGGGTGATGGCGTAGCGCCCCATCAGCAGCTTGGATAAAAGCGCCGCCGTCATCCAGCCCGCCGTGCCGCCGCCGACGATGGTGATGCTGCTGATAGCTGGATTGGTCATGTGTGCCCCGCAGTGATAAAAGGGAAACCACAGATTACACAGACTAACACAGATTGATGCGCGTCGGCGCCCTGACCTGACCTGACCTGACCTGACGGGCTACCGTATGGGTTAGGGAATCCGTATTGGCGACCCAAGCACCAAAAATCTGTGTTAATCTTTGTAATCTGTGGACCACCCTTTCCTTGATTTAAGCCATAAGCTCGAACGTGGCCGCCGTGCCGCCTATCGCTGAAGGGGCGATCCATACGTCGAACTTGCCGGCTTCCGCCATGGGTTTCAGGTTCGGGTGCACAAAAGCCAGTTCCGCCGGCGTCAGGGTGAACTCGACCGTGGCGCTCTGGCCCGGTTCGAGATCGAGGTGCTGGAAGCCCTTCAGCAGCCGGATCGGCTGGACCAGACTGGCCACCTTGTCGTGGATATAGAGCTGCGCCACCTCGTGCAGACGGCGCGCGCCGGTATTGGTGACCGTGGCGCTGACCTTGATCGTGCCGGTCATGCTCAGGGTCGTGGCCGAAACGGTGGTCACGCCATAGGCCACGCTCGAATAGCCAAGGCCGTGGCCGAAGGGATAGAGCGCGTCATTGGTCACTTCGCGGTAACGCGCCTTGAAGTTCTTGTCTTCGCTGATCTGCGGACGGCCAGTGATGCGGTGGCTGTAATAGAAGGGCTCCTGGCCTGACGCCTGCGGGAAGCTGACCGGCAAACGGCCCTGCGGCGCGTAATCGCCAAAGACGATATCGGCGATGGCGTTGCCTTCTTCCGAGCCAAGGAACCAGGTGGCGAGGATGGCCGGTGCGTCCTTTACCGCGCCCGTCAGCGCCAGGGCACGGCCATGCTTGAGCAACACGACGACCGGCTTGCCGGTGGCTGCAATCGCCTCCGCCANAGCCAGTTGCGGCGCCGGCACCGAGATATCGACGCGCGATTGTGCCTCGCCCGACATATTACCCGCCTCACCGATGGCCAGCACAACGATATCCGCCGCCTTCGCCGCCTTGACCGCCGCTTCGATGCCACCTTCGATCGGGGCCTCGACGTCCGAGCCCTTCACCACGGTTAGGGCATCACCCCCAGAATCG
>NZ_AQWM01000032.1 GCF_000376105.1 Asticcacaulis benevestitus DSM 16100 = ATCC BAA-896 | reverse complement strand
CGTTTTATAACGACCAGAGAAAGCACCAGGCTCTCGACTACAAGACCCCGAGGCAAATTTTTGAAGCGGGCCGCGCCTGTGGATATGTGCATAACGCAAGCGCGTTACACACATCCCCACAGCCTCAACAGCAAGAAAGGGATTCAATCGATCAAGGAAAGATGGTAGCCTGAAACACCGACATTCTGGCAAAATCGCCAGCGACAATTAACCGGCAAGACTCTCTATCTTAAGTCAGCCCACTTTCTGTCCAACTGACGGGGTCCACCTAAGTGGGCCTCGGCAATATTTCCGCGATCGGCCCTCATCATGCGAACGAGCGGGTGGGTACGGCAAAATATGAGACTTAGCCGATTCACCGCACATAGAAAATTCGAACTTGATATAACACGCTGTCTTTATTGCATATACAACCCATTAATCGCGGCTTTCTCCTGGTGCGTTTGCGGTTATTAAAGACCTTCTGACCAACATCATTGCGATCTTTCACCATGCCTGGCCGAGCCCTGGGATTGACGCATTGGATTATTTCGGGAGAATTATGGCAGTTGCTCCTTGTGAACCTGCGGGCGCAGCTTCGCTTAGAGCGGCTTCTTAAATTAAGTCTACGCGCGATTGAGGACGGAGATACCCGTATCGCCATCGGCAACGTGGTCAACATGAAAACGGACGCAAAACGTCCCTGTGAACAGGTGACGCTTTTACTCTGTTGAGGCGACCGCTTGCGGAGAAAAGAACATATTTTGAAGGTGCAGGTGCATGTCTTAGGGCACACGCGCCAAAGGGAACAGAATTGCGCTTTTAGGACACATACGAAACAGCCAACTTCGGCTGTACGAGCACGAACACTCCTGATGATTGTCAAAGCGAAACGAGATGGTCAGGACATGAACGGCACATAAAGAGGCACGCGATGTCGCGAAGAGATGTCGCCTAAGACCTGCGTCGGGCGCCGGTCAGCCGCGGCCTGGTGAGGCGTGTTCGGGGCACAAAAGGCGGTCTCGCCCGACAGAAGAAGAAATTTTCATATTCCCGATTTTCTTAAGCAAATATTTATCGCTTTGAATACTCGGTTGACCCCGGATTGATAAAAAAATCATAAAAAAAGTGTTAAGACTCGTTGTGAATTAACCCTTACTATTTTGTGGCTATTTACTCTGATTTTCTAATCTGCCGCCAGATCCATCGTCCGGATCAAGCCAAGGATTAAGGAATTCCAACAGTGTATTATTTTGAAGATCCGATACGAGAGGTGCTGCGAAGGGCAGCGCAAGCGGCTAGCGATGCCGACGACAATCGCGCGCGGAAGCAGCAACAGCGCGCCATGATCATCATCACGCTTTACGGTCTCTGCGCCTGCATCTGTCTTGGCATCCTAACAAGTCTATGGATGGCCGTTAAACACGGTACGTGCACACCGCGTCGCGAACAGCCGACATACGTCGGCACAGTCCCTTAGATGAGCAAGGTCGTATCCTGCCAAAAGATTCCTACGGTGGATCGCTTGGTTCATTTAGATTCAACCGGGGACAATCCGATACGGGCGCGCAACGGCTGGCAGAGACGAGCCTGGCTCGGGAATCTTCTCGCCCTCGTGGCGGGATGCTGCTGTCTTCTACTCCTGCTCCCCCTGTCGCCGCTCTATTTTACCTTGGTCTGGCATTGCCGCTCGAAGCGCCCGAAGCCTTCAAAATCGATGAACGACCTGTGACAAGCCGAAAAGTTCGGCGACTGTGTTTGGACAACGAAGGACGAGGATAAAAGTCATTGGCAGTGTTTGCAGCTCTTCGCCCTTTGAAAGACGTCTTAGCATCACAGGCAGTCGATAGAGCCTTCCCAATGCAGACCATAGGCGGCATCATCGGACACGTGGAAATCTGACGGAAGCTGGCGGAACCCACGCGCTGGCGCACATGATGAGCTGGTCAAAGCTCTCTTCATCACCGACGGCCGAGCTATCAGCCGCCTTTTTACATAACTGAAGCTCTGTGGTGCCCTCATTATCGCCTCTGTCTAGGGGGCAAGGAGACAACATGCCCCCTTACGGCCTGACGTCGAACACAGAAGACCTCACGGGCACTGCGGTACACCTGCAGTCGGCCCCCGCCCCTCCTCTCATCCAAGACCGAGCGTAAACCCATAAGGCGGTCATGACGCGAGCAACATGCGACACGCCGATTGAGAACGCACCCTATAGCAAGCCTGCCTGAACCCTGCGGCGTAATACGAAACTTGCCGCCAGATGGGTACATTCGGCATGGCGTTAAGGCCCTGGAGACGTGGGGTGAGGCACACCCGTCCAGGGCGCTTCCAATTGTCGACATCAAGCCTCCGCATCGTCTGGCCCAGCCAAATGCCTTAGGCAATCAGTCCGCTTCAAGCCTGTATCACGGCACCCGTTACAACCATCAGGTCGACCTCCAGGTCAGCCCTATATGGTTAACGCCCGCCAGGCATACCTTCCCTGGTATAGAACACTTCGACAACGTGTTCATGGCCCTGATTCTTACACCCTTTGTTCCCTGAAATTTCGACCAGAACAAAAAACTCATTAACGATCAGAACTGTAAGAAATTTCGGCACGCGCCTCCGCTTTCGCTGAGGCACATCCGTGCCCTGCCCGGCCACTGCGCCACAGAGAGTAAGAGAGCTTTGCCAGCTCCGCGACGAGATAAGCCGAAGAGTTGGTCTGCGGCACCGTCAAGGAGCTTTCCCATGAATAAAGTTGCTTTTCCTGGCGTCTCCGGCGCACCCTCTGGCGGTTTCAAAGTCGATCCCGGTCGCGGCGAACATATTACACGTGTCTCATCTGAATGGTTCTTGCGGCCGGCCGACGAGCGCTATCTGTCGCTGTCCGACTTGTTTACGTCCGTCCACGGTCGTTCAGAACGTAGCGTGACTCGCACAGTGCCCAGTTCGCAAGTCCGCGTCGAAGCAAGAACGGACGACAATGACACCCTGTCCTTGCACCTTCCCGGTTCAGACAAGCCGCTTGTGCCCACGCATTGGAGTTTTGGTCAACTGGCCGGCCTCGTCGGCGCACCCGCGACCTATCTGCGCCAACTTCCCGCGCCCCTGGCGGCGATCAATCTTCAATATGGTTTAAATTCGCACCGCGCGGAGCAGATCAAGACGCTCGAAGTCGATGACGACCGCGTGCAACTTCGCGCCGTAACCGGTCCCGACTATGGTCGTATCTACGACCATGAGCTCGTATCAGCCGTGCAGCGCATAGCTGGAAATGGCACCGGAGATACCCGGTGGAAGGTACCCGGCGTCCTCGACTGGACCACACATATCTACAATCCCCACGTCGATATCACGAAGGAAACGACCACGCTCTATGCGTCCGATCGGGATGTGTTCTTGTTCCTCGTCGATGACTTGAACCCGATCGAAGCAGGGCAGTTGCCCGATGGATCGCCCGACCTCTTCTTCAGGGGCTTCTATTGCTGGAACTCAGAAGTTGGCGCCAAGACATTGGGCATGGCCAGCTTCTATCTACGCACCGTATGCGCCAACCGAAATCTATGGGGTGTTGAGGATTTTCAGGAAATCAACATCCGCCACTCCAAATACGCCTCCAGCCGTTTCGCTTACGAAGCCGCGCCGGCGCTGGAGACTTTCGCCAATTCTTCGCCAACGCCCTTCCTCAACGGGATCAAGGCGGCCAGGTCAACGATCGTCGCCAAAACGGACGACGATCGTCACGACTTTTTGCGAAAACGTGGCTTCGCCAAGGGCGAAACGGCCAGGATCATTGAGACCGTGCTGAATGAGGAAGGTCATGCAGCGGCATCGATATTCGATTTCGTACAAGGTATCACAGCTGTGGCGCGCACCAAGCCACATCAGGATGCACGCCTTGAGATGGAGGCTCGGGCTAAGAAACTGCTGGACGGCGTCAGTTGACGGTCCACGCCTCTGGCCGGCGCAATCACCCTAGCCGTTGAGGCGATCCTTGACAGCTTTGGCGGGCTGGAAAGCCAGCTTCTTCGATGCCGCGATCTGAACCTTGGCACCCGTCGAAGGATTGCGCCCTTCACGCGCGGGACGATCCTGGACCTTGAACTTGCCGAAGCCCGGCAGGTTGGTTTCCTCGCCAGTCGCGGCCGCATCGGCAATGGCCTTGAATACGCCGTCTACGATGCCTTTGGCGGCGGACTTGGTCAGACCGTGAGCAGCGGCAATCTTTTCAATCAGGTCAGTGGTGTTCATGTATCAATCTCCTATGTTCCGTGGGGACTATCGCCACACATATGGACCGACACTATCCATTGACTCGGCGCTGCGCGCAATTCTGAGCCTGCCCTCCACAGGGCAGGCTTTTTTTTGCGCAGTCATAGAGAGAAAGGGATGTCGGATTTCGCGACGGTTGGACTTGGGAGAGCGGCTCCGGGTCACCGTCTGGAGTCCCAGTATGCCCCATTCGGCTAAGACACCCCCCTCCGCGATCGGAGATCTTCCCTTCTCTCGACTCGAGCTGTCCCAGCGCGCTGAAACCGTTGAGCCACACGAAGATCTGCCTGAGGACATGACTGAGCCGAGGCTTCCTTACAGGCTCAATGTGCCGACTGTTATTGACGAACCAGGCACAGAGTTCGGCATGTTTGCCAGCCCTTCCGATGGGGGGCATTTCCACACCCCCAACCCCCTGGCCGAGGAAAATCGCCTTGCCAAGGATGCCCACCTCCCCTGCCCTCTCAGCGAAAACGAGCAGGACGAAGCGGCTTTATTGGCAACACCTGTTGAGCGCGTGGGACCGTGCCCGACCGATCCGTTTAACCCCTTCATAGCCCCTTCCCACAAGGATGTGGTCAAAGACGACATAGGGCACCTCAAGGCGCGCCTCGCCGACCACGCTCTGGCGGTCTGTCGCTACTACCTCTCCTGCGGACAACGCGCCGGCAATTACTGGACCGTTGGCAACGTGCACAACGCACCAGGACATTCCATGTTTGTACGCCTCTACACAGATGCCTCCGGCGGAAAGGCCGGCCGATGGAGAGATGCCGCCACGGGTGAATATGGAGACCTCTTCGACATCATCGGACTTAACCTCGGACTGAGGTCATTCGCCGACATCGTTGACGAAGCTCACAGGTTCATCGGCAACCGACCAAGTTCGAAACGCCCTCGCCCCCGAGCAGACCAACAGCCCCGCTTTGATCGAACAGACCACGCCCGCAAGCTTCTTCACATCGCCGGTCCGATCACAAACACCCTGGGCGAAACCTATTTGAACCATCGCTGTATCGATTCGTCGGTTGCCGCTGAGCTGCGATTTGTCTCATCGTGCTACTGCCGACCGACTGCCGAAAGCGATGTGTCCGAATGGCCGGCCATCATTGCGCCGGTAACAGATCTCGCCGGTACGCTTATGGCCGTTCATCGCATATATCTCGACACCGCCCCTCCGAATGACATCTCCTTGGGCAAGGCGCCAATCTCGCGCCCCAAGCGCTCACTTGGACACCTCAACGGACACGCCGTGCGTTTCGGCCCGGATAAGGACATTGTCCTTGTCGGTGAAGGTATCGAAAACGTCCTGTCCGTACGAACTGTGTTTCCTTCAGTCACGGTGCATGCCGCAGTCACCGCCGGCAATCTGGGCGATTACCAAATCAATCCGGCTATACGCAGGCTGCTTATCGCCGGCGATGCGGACGATGCCGGGCGTCGGGCCGTGTCCAAGTTAACCGCTCGGGCCGCCACGCTGGCCATTCCCGTGACGACACTTTGGCCCTTGATGTCGGACTACAATCTGGACCTTTGTCAAATGGGCGTCGCCATTGTCCGCGAACGTATCCTGGCGCAGATCGGCCCGCTTACAGACCCGTCGTCACTTGCATCCTTGTGATCATCATGGGTCGCAGGAGGATGTGACGATAACTTCGGCGTCCCCATAAGCACCCATGTCGACAGCGATCTCAGCGCCAAGTGGCGCCATCGGGCCTGGTGGGAGGCGACTGAGCCACGGCGCCCGTCGTCAGTGCAACCGGCACCTTGCGGCTATTTTCCGCCGCGCTCGCAAGCGCGCGCTTTGCATCGCGAAACAAAATAGCCCCGCGGTCCGGTCGAGCCCCCCTGGGGTGCACCGCCTCAGGCGCCGTAGCGAGGCGTCGCCGTAGGCCCGCGGCTGGCGCGGGCTTGAAGCTGAAAGATACGCACATGTCATCCTATGAATTCTCAGATCGCGAAGCTTGCGACCTCTCTCCAACCGAACTGGCCCTTCAAACGATGCGTCTTTATCGGCCAGTCTTTACCGACGAAGAGACTGACACGCGCCCCTTCCCGGAGGCGCATCAAATAGAAGGCGGGATCGCCGATATGTTCGATGCACTCGACTTCTGTCTTGTCGACTCGCCAATGGAAGCCGATCGCAACGGGCTTATGTGGGGACTGGTCAACCTGTTCCACCGCGCCGCCGAGCGCCTTGATCAGGACCTTGATGCCAATGTCGTGGCCCAGCAGTCGGCCCATGCCCACCAGGACGGATCGGAAGTCAAAGCCACGGAACTCGAACGCCTGATCGCCCAAGGCCAACAGCTAAGCGCCAGGCACAACGTCTTGGAAGCTTTGCGCGAACGGGCCGCCGAACAGTTCCAACGTGCGACACATGACACCTGGCGTCCCAAAGCCGGTTCATTTGTCAATCGCCGTCACATGACGGCCGCCCTGATCGAAAGCCGAGACTTTATCAAGGCGCGTCAAGCCAGCCGTCTGAAGTTGCTGGCGCCAACCGGCACACTCGTCGCATTCAGTGGCGGTATCGACTATCAGGATGTCGCCACGATCTGGGCTGTGCTCGACAAGCTCCAAGCCAAACACACGGACCTCGTTCTCCTCACAACGGCCTCAATAAGCGGCGCCGATCTGATCGCCTCCAAATGGGCCCAGACGCGCCAGGTCACCGAGGTAACCTTCAAGCCAGACTGGCAACGTCATAAACGGGCGGCGCCCTTCAAACGCAACGACATCCTGTTGGACATGTTGCCGATCGGCGTTGTCATTTTCCCGGGCTCCGGCGTACAGGACAACCTCGCCGACAAGGCCAAAAAGCTGGGCATTCCCGTCTGGCGAGGCGGCGCCTAGGCCACTTCCTCAACCGTCCATGGGACGCCAGTCACTCTTCCCATCGTCATAGAGCTTGCCTTGGCGTTGATCGCCCCGCTCCTGTCGTAGCTGGTCAACTGCCATGTCTTTCAGCCCACAATCTGTGAACCTTTCACCCGAGCCCAGATCGCGGAGCATCGGGCTTTTTCCCGCACAACCGGTCTTCCGGGCGAACGCCGTGTCTCTGCGCTCATCCCTGCAGAAGCCCTCCTCGTCTCAACCTGCCGACACCGCTCTATCCCTGACGGGCTGCCCCAGTTGGTCGTTGCCCTGACAGGACTGTCACCTGGTCTCGTCCGAAAATGGGGTTGAGCGCAACGCGTGCCCAGGTCATTCGGAATGTCCCGCCCAAGGCCTCGATCTGATGGCATCAACTAAGCTACCGCCCGCGCCGATCTGCACCTTTACGTCGGGCCCGGCGGTGTGAAGCACACCAGGGTGTATTCGCCGGTTTCATCCTTCAATAGGTCGGCGAAGATCAGCCGCCTTGAACGAAACCTTGTCCAACTTCAGGAAGAGCGGGGACTTTTTTCATGCGGACTTCTGTCGCAACGGCGACGACGACTTCCTCGCCAATTGTGAGGCGGTGGCTCGAACTTTCGTCATCTGTCGGGGGATCACACACCAGGTGGCGGCCCTCAATCCCGATCTAGGCGATGTAGACCTTGCGCGATCCAGTCACCACCTGACGGGGCGGAACTCACCGATAGTCGTCACGCCGAGGCACCTTTTTGGAGGCGGTTCTAAGCCCCCTGAACGGACATCGACGGACGCACATTTACATGAGCCGCGCCCTTTTGCGTCAATGGCCAAGCTTGGCTTTTTTCCCCCTGACGGAATTTTCAGGTCGCGCCGAAAGACGGCGCGTCATGCCGTTTTCCGTCAGTTCCTCGCGCAACAAAAAAGCCTCACTTAACCATGACGCAGGTCACGTCTCCTGAAACTTCGCGCCATCGAGGCCGCATAGGGCGGCTTCGAGACACCAACCAAAAGGAGACTAACATGTCAGCTATCGGTAAGTTCCAATCTGCAGGTGCCGAAATCGTCGGCGAAATCTATACCATCGACATCCAGCTTCAAAATGTCCGTCTGGTCCGTGAAGAAAACCCGGCAAATGACGACGCCCCGAGCCACCGTATCTACGCTGGCCGTGCTGAAATTGGCGCCGCCTGGACAAAGGCATCGCGCGAAAATCGCCCCTACCTCTCCCTGAAACTCGACGATCCCTCCTTCAAGGCGCCGATCTTCGCCACCCTGTTCCAGGACGAACCCGGCGAATACACCCTGGTCTGGTCCCGCAGCCGGACCTGACACCTATGGCCCCCGATCGCACCGGTCGGGGGCTATTTCGTGCGATGAGAAACAGCTCCCCGCCCTCCAGCCAACACTTCGCCCTGTGACCCGAACGGGTGAAAGACGCCTGTTTTGCCCCACCGATACGGAAAAATCTCGCAGAGTCGAAGGACAAATTCCACCCCTGGTTGCTCGCCGTGGGCAGTCCGTCAATTTGCAGATGTATTGCTAAGATGCTACCGCAGTTTTGCGAAAAATGGGGTAAACATGACCACGTCCCAGGAGCCCGCACCACCCAGATATTTACGGACTTCGGAAGCCGCGCGCTTCCTGGGTCTGTCAGATCGCACGCTTGAAAAGCACCGAGTCTTCAACACCGGACCACAATATCTCAAACTGGGCGGACGCGTTGTCTATTCGGTTAAAGACCTTACAGATTGGGCAATTCAGACCCGACGTCGTTCCACAAAGGACATCAGCGAGGGGCGTATCATCCCGACCACCCGTCGCACCTTTCCCAAGATGCCGGGGCGCTCAACATGAGCCCAGCTAAGCAATCGAACAACGCTCGCCCGACTTGCAAGCTGGTTGCCGTGTCGTTGGCGGCTGTGGCCTCAGCGATCTGTCCACTCATTACTCTGTCGCCCAAGCTCCTCCTATGGAACGCATCGGCCAGCGTCCCTGTCGGCCTCTATATCGTTCTTCCGAATGCCAAATTACATGTGGGTGATCTGGCAGTGACAGACCTGCCACCAGACATCCGCTCACTCGCTGCCCAACGCCAATACCTCCCGCCCGGCGTGCTGCTGATCAAACCCGTAAGTGCCCTGTCTGGCGCAGACGTGTGCCGGCGTAATGCAGATATCGACGTCAACGGACGATGGACGGCAACCGCAAAAATCACAGATAGAAAGCATCGCCCTATGCCCGTCTGGTCGGGATGTCGGCACCTCAGCCCTCAAGATGTGTTCCTGATGAACCCTGAGGTCCATGACAGCTTCGACGGGCGTTATTTCGGTCCCATCACACTTCGATTTGTCCGAGGGCGCGCCTTCCCATTGCTTACTTTCGGCCCGCGAAAGCAACCCAGTTGACATGAAACGTCACCCACCTTCCAGCACAACGGAGGCAAGTTCTATGCCGCAAATCGGACAATTCACGCGCATCAGAGGCATCTTTACCGGAACGCTGCGTACCCTCATGTTTGACCGTCACATCGTCTTGGTGCCGACGAACCAGCCAGACGTGCAAGGCCAGCCGCATTACACGATCCACATCAAGGATGCGGATGGACCTGAAGTCGGGGTGGCGTGGAAACGCACCAGTGACCGAGCTGGCGAATTCATAACGCTCGCTCTGGATGACCCGACCTTGCCGACACCGATCCGGGCGAACCTCTTCCAACGCGATACCGATAAAAAGGAGTGGATTCTGATGTGGAAGCGGGAACCTTCACGCCCATCTCGCGCTGAGGACACGAATTGATAGTCCCTTTGATTGGCACTCTGACGGACGCAACCGTGGTATCTGTTGTGGCGGCATCTGCATCGGATATTGCACCATTTGTGCGAGAGGCATCCCGACAAACCGGCGTGCCTGAACCGGTGATTTGGGCTGTCATACGTGTGGAATCACGCGGCGATGTCCGCGCGATGTCACCTAAAGGGGCGATGGGATTGATGCAACTCATGCCCGAAACCTGGTCCACGTTGCGCGGCATATTGCATCTGGGGCAGGATGCCTTTGACCCGCATGACAACATAGTCGCTGGCACATATTATCTGCGTGACCTGTATGATCGTTACGGCTGGGAGGGGGTCTTCGCAGCCTATAACGCGGGTCCAGGTCGCTACAAATCTCATCGGGATCGGGGGCAGATCTTGCCTGCGGAAACGCGGGGCTATGTCATCCGGATTTCCGAAGAGCTTCGCGGCAAGACCTATGCATTCGCCCCCCTATCCAACGAAGTGAAACCTACGATTTGGGCAGAAGCCGCGTTGTTCATCAAGGACACGACGATCACGACTGATCCGGGCAATGGCTTCCAATCCCCTGCGACCCCCTTCGTCTCACTCGGCGCCCCAACAGACATTCCGGAGCCTTAAGGGTTCGATTTTAGCCTCACGGGAGCACCGGACCGGCTGTTTTGGCTAGTGCAGGATAAAAGAGAGAGAGGTTCTGGGGTGTTGAGCGGAAGAGAATATCTTTGAATTCCGTGGGTTATGAACAGTGCACGAGAGGTTCGCGGCGCGTCGGATGAGGTGCACTCGGTTTAACGCGTTGAATTTTCAAGAATTTATGAGAGGTTTGAACGCCGAATGAACCACAAAGATGAATTCCGCATTCGCCCCGGACGCATTCGCACCAAAAGCGCGCAACGTATCAGACCCTTCATCAATCAGGCCCTGGCGGCGGCTAAAAAGGCGGGAGCTACGGCACATCGCGGACGGGCTCTCTCAGGCCGATCGAACTTCGGCAAAGGACGACAGGCAGCCCATATCGCAAACCGACTCCTGACCAGTCGGAGCCGACTTGCCGTCATAAAAGCCCGCGTCGTTCGAAACAAAGGACGTGCCACACCGCTGCAATCGCACCTACGCTATCTTCAGCGCGAAGGCGTCACGCGCGACGCGGACCAGGCGGTGCTATTCGGTCCTGATAGCGACGCCATAGATGCCCGGGAGTTCGCCGATCGTTGCACCAATGATCGACACCATTTCAGGTTCATTGTATCTCCGGAAGATGCGCATCAGATAGAAGATCTCCATACCTTCACGCGTGACCTGATGAAACAGGCGGCTGCCGATTTGGGCACATCCTTGGAGTGGGCGGCGGTCACGCACTGGAACACCGAGCATCCCCATATCCACCTCATTGTGCGCGGCGTTACCGACATTGGCCATGATCTGGTCATTAGCCGTGATTACATCAAGGAAGGGTTGCGGGCACGGGCGCAAGGCTTGATTACCGATGAACTGGGGCCGCGCACCGACAATGACATTCACCAGTCTCTGCATCGGCAAATCAATACAGACCGCTTCACTCAACTTGACCGGCAACTTTTAGCCGACGCCAGACAGACAGGGTTCATCGATCTCGCGCCGCAGAACGCATCGCATGCCGACACGATACAGGTCATGAAAGCGGGTAGGCTGCGCCGGTTGGAAAGCCTCGGCCTTGCCGACCAATTCGCGCCGGGACAGTGGATTCTCTCAGAGCGCACAGAAGCAGTGTTGCGCGAGCTCGGTGAGCGCGGCGACATTATCAAGCGCATCCATAAGGGGCTGGCCGAGTCGGGTCGAGACTGCGCATCTGACGCTTTGGTTATAGCCGGCGGACAAGAAGGAAAACCAATTACAGGAAGGCTGCTGGCACGGGGCCTCGATGACGAACTGAAGGGCACCGCCTACATCGTCGTTGATGGCACGGACGGAACGACCCGCCACATCCCCCTGCCCTCGCTAGAAGCCACCGGGGATTGCCCGCCCGGCGCCGTCGTCAGCGTAGGTTTCAGTCAATCCGAGCACGCCAGACACGCCTATCTTCGCGTTGAATCCGACCTCGATATTCAGGCCCAAATCGACGCCAAGGGCGCGACATGGCTGGACCGCCAACTCGTCAGATCCGACCGCTCCGACATAGCCGCAAAGGGTTTTGGCGCAGAGACCCTAGAGGCCATGGACATGCGCCGCGACTATTTAATTGCTGAAGGCCTGGCCCGACGGATCGGCGACAGGGTCATGCTGTCATCTGGCCTCATCCAGACCTTGCAGACGCGAGAACTGGAAGTGGCCCTTAGTCAATTGTCACGAAGCGGAACAAAGCCTGTCACGACACCCACCGAAGGAGATCAGGTGTCCGGCGTGTACAGGCGCCGGCTCGATTTGGTATCCGGTCGATTTGCCGTATTGGATGACGGCGTGGGGTTTCAATTGGTGCCGTGGTCCCCGAAGATTGAAGCTCACCTTGGCGAGAGTATCTGCGGAAAAATGCGCGGTCGTGGGGCGGTTACATGGGACCTGGGACGTTCGAATTCGTTGGGGCTGGACATATGAGCACGCTTTCAACCTCCAGCGCTGGCGTGCAACGTGACTGTAAAATCTTAGCGTTGCGGTCTGGCAAGTGGGCGAGTTTGAGTTCGGCCATAGCTCATAATAGTTCATGGTCGCCTTTCGATGATGCTTGGCGTGGGCCACGACCTGACGCCGTAGGTTGAGACACTATGATTCTGAGGGACGACCACCAAAGGACAAGCCCAGGCTCGAGCCGCCTGTTACTTCACCTTAGGGCGGATAGTGCGTCGCGTCGTTATTTCAATCATTTAAAATCCCGGCTCCGATGCTGAATTCCCGCCTGTTTGGTCACCCGTGGATCAACCCCCGGCCCGCCGTTTCGGAATTCGTCCCCTGGCTGGTGCGGCAGGCTTAGCACCGTATCCCGAGCACCGATCGTGGCCAGCATATGTGACAGATCGACCACTGTGCGTGCGATCAAATGCACAACGTCGCCTTCCTTTTGGATAAAGCCGGTAATCAACACCAGGCTGGCACCATGGACCGCCTGCTTGTATTCGATACCGACCTTTTCCCATACCACGACATTGGCGTCACCGGACTCGTCCTCGATGGTCATAAAGATGACGCCATTGGCCGAGCCTGGGCGCTGACGGACATTGACCATGCCGGCGACGGAGACGTAACGCTTGTCCTTGGAGGTCATGGCCTCCTTGCAGGACACATAGCCCCTCGCCTGCAGATCTCCCCTCAGGAAATGGACCGGATGAACGGTCTGGCTGAAGCCTACGGCGTTGTAGTCCTCGATGACCTTCTGGCCGTCTGTCATGCGCTTGAGCGCGATGACAGACGGGTTGTGTTCGGAGACGCTGCGTCCTTGCTCATCGAGGACACAATCAAACAGCGGCAGGACATCATCGCCTAAAGATTTTATGGCCAGGGTGGCGTCCCTTGATACCATCCCGAACGCCTCATCATAGGCATTGGCCCGGGCCAGTTTGCGCAAGGTCGGTTCTGGTGTCCTGGCCCGCCGCCACAGGTCGGGGATGGATTTGTAAGGCCGCTCGCCTCGCTGAAATATGAGGTTGGCCACGTCCGCACTACGTATGCCATTGATCAGGCGATAGCCTAAGCGAACCGCGAACCGCCCCGCCCGATCGGACGGCTCCAGGGTGCAATCCCAGCGGCTGTTGTTGACGCAGAACCAGCGGATTTCGACCCCATGCATTTTGGCATCGCGGATGAGTTGGGCTGGCGCGTAAAAGCCCATGGGCTGGCTGTTGAGGATGGCAGCCAGGAAGACCTCCGGGTGATGGCACTTCATCCAGGAGGAGGCTTCGGAGATGATGGCGAACGAAAAGGCGTGACTTTCCGGAAAGCCGTAGGAGCCGAAGCCTTCCAATTGCTTGACCAGGGACATGGCGAACTCTTCGGTGTAGCCGTTCTTCAGCATGCCGTTGATGATGTCCTGGCTAAGGGCCCCTATGCCGCCCGTCTTCTTGAAAGTCGCCTGCGCCCGCCTGACCAGGTCGGCCTGGCCGGGTGAGAAGCCCGCACAGGTGATCACGACCTTCATGGCCTGCTCCTGGAAGAGCGGCACGCCTAAGGTCTTGCCCAGGATGTTGGCCAGTTCGGGCGTCGGGAAGGTTACCTCTTCCAGACCTTCCAGTCGTCTTAAGTATGGGTGGACCATATCGCCCTGGATCGGCCCCGGCCGGACGATGGCGACCTGGATGACGAGATCATAGAAGGTGCGCGGCTTGGTCCGCGGCAACATCGACATCTGTGCCCGGCTCTCGATCTGAAAGGTGCCGATGGTATCGGCGCGCCTTATCATCGCATAGGTCTTCGGGTCCTCCGGTGGGATACACGACATATCCATGTGGATGCCCTTGGCTTCGGCCAAGAGGTCAAAGCAACGCTTCATGCACGACATCATGCCGAGCGCCAGGCAATCGACCTTCATAAACTTCAGCGCATCGATATCGTCCTTGTCCCATTCGATGACCTGGCGGTCCTTCATGCGTGCCGGTTCGATCGGCACCAGTTCGTCCAGGCGGTCATGGGTAAGGACAAAGCCGCCGGGGTGCTGGGATAGCTGGCGTGGCACATCCAGCAAGAGGAGATGTATCTCGAAGGCCAGCTTCAGGCGCGGGTCGTTCATATTGAGGTTGAGCTCGGCCGCCATTTCTGGGGTACAGCCTTCCGAGTGCCAATAACGGATATTCTTAGCCAAAACCTTGATGGTGTCCTCGGGAAAGCCCAGTACCTTCAGGGTATCGCGCATGGCGCCGCGTGTGCGGAAGCGATTGACCACGGCGGTCAGGGCCGAATGGTTACGGCCATAGGTATTGAACACCCATTGCATGACCTCTTCGCGGCGCTGGTGCTCGAAATCGACATCGATATCGGGCGGCTCGCGACGTTCTTCCGAGATGAAGCGCTCGAACAAAAGATCGTTGCGCGAGGGATCGACGCTGGTGATGCCCAGGACATAACAGACGCAGGAATTGGCCGCTGAGCCGCGTCCCTGGCACAAGATATCGCGGGATCGGGCGAACTGGACGATCGCGTTCACCGTCAGGAAGTACGGCGCGTAATCCAGTCGCTCGATCAGGGTCAGTTCGTGCTTCAGCAGATCGATGACGGACTGTGGCACGCCTTCGGGGTAGCGCCACTTGGCCCCAGCCCAGGACAGACGTTTCAAGGCTTCGATCGCCGACATGCCGGGCATCAGCTTTTCTTCGGGGTACTGGTATTCCAGTTCGGACAGGGAGAAGCGGCACTTGTCCGCGATCTCCACCGTCCGGCGCATGGCCTCGCGGTAGTCGAGGAACAGGCGGTGCATCTCTTCGGGGGATTTGAGAAAACGGTCGGCGTACCGGGTCCTTAAGTCCCCCATATCATCGATCTTGCAGTTGTGACGGATGCAGGTAATGACGTCGTGCAGGAAAGCCTGTTCCTGAACGGCATAGAGGATGTCGTTGGTGACGACGGTCGGCACCCTGTGTTTGACGGCGAGGTTCGACAGCTCGTGCAGTCGCATATGATCGTTTTGCCGGTGCCGCAGACTCAAGGCCATATAGGCGCGCTCGGCGAACAGGGCTTTGAACTTGCGCAATCGGATGGCGCACAGGGCATCGGCCTCGTCGGGGATGAAGATGGCGAGCAGACCTTCATGGAAGTCGTCGACATCCGCCCATTCAATATCGCACCTGCCCTTCCCGCCCCGGGATTTGCCCAGGGACAGAAGCCGGCAAAGATTACGGTATCCGCCGCGATGCATGGGATAGACCAGCAGGGACATGCCATCCATCAGATCGAGTCGGCAGCCAATGATAAGACGGACGCCATGTTCCTCGGCCGCCACATGCGCCCGCACCATCCCGGCCAGGGTATTTCGATCCGCGATGGCCAGAGCTGCCATGCCGAGCTCCTTTGCGCGGGCAAAGAGATCATCAGGCGAGGAACAGGCCTGCAGGAACGAAAAGTAGGAGGCGCATTGCAGTTCGACGTAGCGCATCACTCGAACTTTCCATGCATGTACCAGATCAGAGACCCGGTGCTTTCGTGTTGGCCGTCACCGGTGCGGAACACCCAGAACCGTTCGCCGTTCTCGACTTCGAGCACGAAGTAATCCCGGACCTTGCCCTTCTCGCGATCACTGACCCACCACTCCCCCTGGACGCGCTCAGGCCCATCGGCACAGGTGACGCCGTATCGCTGGCCGCGCCAGGTAAAGGCGCGCGGCGGATGATCGGGTAAGCCAGCCAAGGCCATGATGGGCTCAGGCTTGCGATAAAGGCGCTGTGGCCGGCGATAGTCGGCGTTTCGGGAGGAGCCCGTATCGACTGATCCCGGTGGCAGCCGCTTGATCCCGCGTTCCGGAATATCGGTGGCCGTGGGAATGGCACGATAGAGGCAGCCTTCCCCGTGGCGATTGGTCAATACGTCCCAAAGGTCTTCAACGTCCGGCCGCGCTGCAACCTCAAAAGACGCCAGGGTCTGCTTCATGACCAGCGTTTCAACGAAGGCGGCGGTCATGACCATCTTCTCGATACCGTAGCCCGGATCGACGGTTTCAATTTTATCGCACAGGAGTCGCGCCAATCGCTTCGGCTCACGTACGGGTTTGGCTGTGGCGATGAAAACCGTCTCGACGCGATTGTCGACACGCGTGAAATGCAGATCAAGCCGGCGGACACCAAGCCCAGCTTGTTCCAGTCGGTCGCACATCTGATCCGTCAGCCGGCGGGTATATTTCTCAATCGTCTCGGGTGCACCGATGGGTTCTGCAAAAACCCGTTGCACCTTGATCAACTCCGGCGCATCCACCGGCTCGATCGGCTCCGGTGTTCGGCCAAACGCCTGGTCGATCCGACGGAACAATTTGTTGCCGAAGGCCTTGGCCAAGGGCGGCCTTGGCTTAGCTGAGAGCTCGCCAATGGTATCGAGCCCCAGGAGGTGAAGGTCAGGCAACATTTCCGCCGGTAGCCGCAAGGCTTCGACCGGTAACCGGCGCAACGCCTCGCCCGACTTGCCGCTTTCAATGATCTGGTGCCCTTGCCCTCCATATCGCGCCACGGCGTGTGCCGCGCCCCAGGTGTCGGCCAGGGCGGCAACTGCGGTGATACCGAGATCACCCAGCCTGCGCATAGCGTCCTCGATCAGGCCCGCTTCTCCACCAAGGAGATGAGAGGCACCCTGAATATCGAGGATCAGCCCGTCGGGCGCATCGGCAGCGACATTGGGCGAATAGAGACGCAAAGCCCAAATGGCCAGCTTTTCCAAAGCCACGGCATCGGCGACTGGATCAGCGTCCAGTATGACGAGATCGGAGAACAGCGACCCCGCCTTGGCCACCGGCATGCCGACCCGGGCACCGACCTGTAGCGCTAGATCATCGGCGGCTGATATGACACGCCGTCGGCCGTCCGAACCCTTTAGAACAAGTGGCCGATCACGAGACGGCCCGGACGTGCCGCTCATCCGCCTCAGCCGATCGGTCGGCCAGTAAGGCAGGAATAGCGATAAGACCCTTGGCATTGCACGCCTCAACTTCAAAATCGGCACCGTTCCCGGCGCGGCATCGCATCAATTCCAGATGCCATTTGGCCCGCCCCACACCGCGAACGGGCAAGGGTGCCGACGGGATCGCCGTTACACGCCACCGCGTGAACGACGTGGTCGGCAGACCGTACTCCCGGGCATCGACGTGACGTCGCCAGCGACGAACCGCCAGCGCCATGGTGCCGGTCTGCTCCGCTGCCAGTTGCAGGCGTTGAGAGGTAAGATGGGACAGACCTGCCAGTTCGCCGACCACGGCCGTAAGGCCACCGTGGCGCAAGGCTTCCTCAAATGCGCTCAACAGGTCGCGCTCATCTCGGGCCTTGAAGAACATCACCCGGTCGGACGTTAAACCAAACCGGGCCAAAGCCGGCTCGAACAGGTCATCGCTGTAGTGACACCACAGAACCGTACCACCCGTTCGGGCCGCTATACCCCCGGCCAGCGCCACGGCGGCCGCGCCGTCTACTGCACCGGCGCCGCCGCCAGCAATCTCATGGAGCGCCCCCAAGGCGAGTCCACCCCCTGGTAGCTTTGCATCGATTGCGAGGACATCGAATGGAAGGACCGTCCGGGCACGACGATAAACGCGCTCGATGCCTTCGATTTGCTGGCGGAGGTCTGTGAGTGTGGCCGTACTGGCGACTGACATGGCATCAAACGTCCTTTCTGGAGTTGGAAGCGGGCGATAGGCGAATTCGTTCTATGTTTGTTCTTTTTAAAAAGGGAGTCAATATGGCTCTGATAAGGAGTCTGTGGACCACCTGTGCCTGGCTACCCACACCCCGGCAATTTGAGTCACGGCTACAAAGAGTTAGTGTGGGGCGATCGTATAGAAGTTTTTTTTCGAGACGCGGGAAACAACGCGTCCTCTCCCCTTGCGTAAACCCTCGTGGCGCGCGACATTGCGACTCTGCCCGCTTAACGCGGGCGTTAATGCGGCACACTACTTGCTTTCATTTCAGCACGTCGCACCCGCTGCTCTATTATAGGCCAGATCGATACACGACGAGCCCGCCCCTTGAATTGGTTGATGCAGTAAGAGAAAATCCATGGCCTTTGATAACATTTCGGTAAATCCCGTTGACCTGCATGTAGGCGCAAAAGTTCGTATGCGCCGGAAATCTCTCAGTTTGTCGCAAACAGATCTGGCCCGTGAGATCGGTCTAACCTTTCAACAAATCCAGAAATATGAGCGGGGCTCTAACCGGATTAGTGCGTCCAAACTGTTTGAGATTTCAAAGTGTCTGAAGGTATCGGTCGCCTACTTCTTCGAAGGCTATGCCGAAGGTAAAGCCCTGGACGGCTTTAGCGGTTCTGACTCCGAGAAATTCGTGCACGGCTTCTTGATGACGACCGAAGGCATTGAACTCGCCAAGGCCTATCCACGCGTCAAATCTGCCACGCACCGCCGAAAAATACTCGATCTGGTGCGTGTTCTGGGTGAGGACACCCCAGAACTTTCCTAAGCGTTCTGCGACACCTGCCAGCAGCAGCCCCCGGCTGGGGTCCGAGAGCTGCCACTGAGAGTAGGCACCCATCACATGAGAAATGAGCACCTGCTGCGAGAATGTTAGCGACACCCATAAAAAGTCGATGACTTTCCGTTGCGCGCTGCGATAAAACTGTCTCGTTAATGGGCTGAAGCTTGGTGCCCCCTTTTTGCAGCCTTGGCACAAGACGCGGAATCGCCGTGCCATCCATACCCCCTGCGATTTGGATGAGGTCGTCATGTGTTTCATATGACCTTCCTTCTCCTGTTGCGCTGTCTTCCCGGCGCCTTCCTTTGCCTTCGTTCGGCGCTAATTGTGTGCGTTGGCTTTCTTGTCTTCCTGGTTGGAGGAGCCTGCCTCACTCATCCCGATCGCCACAGCCTGCTCGCGGCTCTTAACCTTGTCGCCGCTGCTGCTTTTCAGTTCGCCGTACTTGAACTCGTGCATGACGCGTTCCATTGTGTCTTTCCTGCCTTCGGATTCCTTGGGCATTTCACATCTCCTGTGTCGCCGAGGCTAAGACGGTCTGACTGGCGAACAACTTTACCATAGCGGCGTTAAACGCGGGAATATCGTCGGGCTTGCGGCTCGTAACCAGATTGCCATCGACGACGCACTCTTCATCCACCCAATGCGCCCCGGCATTACGCAGATCCGTTTGCAACGACGGCCAGGACGTCACCTTACGTCCTTTGACCATGCCTGCATTGATCAAGGTCCAAGGACCATGGCAAATCGCAGCAATTGGCTTGCCGGCATCGACGAACGCCTTGATGAAGCCAATCGCTTTTTCGTCCAGACGCAGACTGTCGGGGTTCATTACGCCGCCGGGCAGCAAGAGGGCTGCGTAGTCTTGCGGGTTGGCGTCACCTAACGCGATATCCACGTTAAAGCTGTCGCCCCAGTCTGTGTGTTGCCAGGCGCGGACCGGATCCGCCTTTGGCGAGATCAACGTGGTTTGCGCTCCGGCCTGATCAAGCGCCTTGCGCGGCTCGACCATTTCGCTTTGTTCGAAGCCGTCCGTCACCAGAACGGCGACCTTTCGATGGGTCAGTTCACGGTTCATGAAATGCGTCTCCTTCTGGCCCTAAGTTCAGGTTCGCATGGGCCGGCTTTTGTGTGAGTGCAACCTAGTCCCTTCAATGCAAAAAACAGATCCCGGCTGTCAGCCGGCCACATAAAGAAGTCGAAAGGCGTTTCAGAACGTCCCTCTTGACTCATTCAGAACAATGGAACAAAATAAGAACATAACTGATGGATGGAGGCTCTGATGAAAAACGCTATGTGCCAACTCTCTGCCGGCCTGTTTGCCGACGTCGCCAACAATTGGCTCATTCTGGTTGTGGAGGCCGACCCGCGAAATGCGGGCGTTTTTTATCTGGGTGCCTATCCTTATGCTCAGGACGGCACACCGCTTCACCCAGATGCTCCGGCAGTCCTTACGGTCTGGGACCGCAGCGCACCTGGGGCCAGGCAAATCAGCGAGCGCCAAAAGCGGTTTGCGCATTACACGACCACCACCCTGTTCGAACCAGTTTATGAACTGCGTCACGCCTGATTAGATTTAACGGGAGAGCGAGGCCGTAGAGGCCCACCCTCGGGATTACAAAAACGCATGGGCATCCGACTTTGCGACAGCACCGGGGTAATTCTCCGGGAATTTGGCGCACAGCAGCAGGTTCGCAAGGACCAGGCAAATGCAGCGGTTTTTCACGCGGGTGGCTTTCGATATGACGTCGATGGTCGCGCCTTTTGCTTCAATGAAGCCGTTCCGGAAATTCTTCGTATGCTCAGCATCGCAGATGCACGCGCGATATGACCACCATGATCGCCTATCGAAAGAACCGTTCCGACCCGATGCGGACATGTCACGCGAGGGCACCCTAGTTTCAGGTTCCGAATTGTTGTGGTGATCAATTTACTATTGTGTCGCTGCCACACCGCAGGCATCCTGGCTATTATTACGCAAAACGACGCTGGGCCAATGAATCCTGTTTTTTCGTCGATACGCATCTCACGCTATGCGCCGCACGAGGTCATGACGGCCCACATGCATGATGATACCAGTCTGTCCTTGGTTCTTGCCGGCACCTACGAGGAAACTATCCGAGGCAAAAGCGACGCCTATTCGACCGGCGCCTTGCTGGTCTGTCCGCCGCACGAACAACACGCCCAACGGTTTAGCGCTGACGGTCTGTTCAAGCTGGTGCTTGCCCCTAGCCTCTCCACCATCGCAAGACTTGATGACGTCGTGCATCTGTGCGAAGCGCCAATATTGCGATCCACGGCAATAGCGGATGTCGGCCGGCGCATTTTGGGCGAGCTGCGGCTCGACGACGACTTTTCAGGCGCCGTCATAGAAGGTCTTTCGCACGAACTTATCGGGTTGTTCGGGCGCGGTCATCGCCAATCGGGTAGTGGGCGTCCATCGTGTTTGAGAGCCGCGCTGGAATATCTGCGCGTGACGGAAAGCCCGCTCTGCTCACTTGCCGAGGTGGCTGTGGCGACAGGGCATTGCCCGGAACGATTGTCGGCGGCCTTTCGCCGCCATATGGGGACCACCCTGGGCGAATATCAGCGGCGCCTGCGTGTCGAGCGCGCGGCCGACCTCTTGGCGAGGTCCCGATTGCCTATAAGCGAAATCGCCATGGCATGCGGCTTCAGCGACCAGCCGCATTTGAACCGCGCCTTCAAGGCGCAGCTTGGCATAACGCCGGCAGCCTATCGTCGAAATTGTCTTTGATCGTTCAAAATTGCTGCGCGCATTCAAGACGGCACTGGCGCTGTGGTTTAAAAGGGTAACATCCTGACGGTCATAGAGGGGGGTAAGATGCGGATTCGCGGCAGTCTCTGGAACATAGTTTTGCCAACGGCCTGGCTGGTCGTGGCCGGAATTGCGTCGTCGGTTCAGGCGGCTGCGCCGCCATCGCCCGGCTTTGATCCAGCGGCCTGGCGGGCTGACTATGATCAGCTGAAACACGTTCTTGAGCAGAACTATTCCTCCCTGTCCTGGTATGGATCTCCGGAGGGCGGCCTCAATCTGCCACGGCTTGATCACCAAACCCGCACGGCGCTGGCTGCCGCGCGCAGCGATAGTGAAGCCCGCCGAGCCATAGAGCAATTCGTGACGGCTTTCCGCGGAGGGCATTTCCAGGTACAGGGCGACTTGGCGCCTGCTGCCACACCACAGCCCTCGCCGGTCGCAGCCAGGCCGATTGATGTTACCGATCCTGAGGGTACGTGTGCGGCACTAGGCTTCAATCCCAACTATAATATGGCCTTTTCCGTGCCCTTTGAGGCGCTGCCCGAATTCAAGCTGACCGGCGACGGCATGCATACGGTCTGGCGTACCGGGCTAGCAAATGTCGGTGGCACAAAGGTCGGTATTATCCGGCTGCAAAAGTTCGCCATGCGCGGATTTCCAGCCACCTGCACCCTGGCCTGGGCCAAACTTGCGGCGTCGCACGCGCCGATCACCTCCCGCGCCTTGCGCGACGCAGCCTATCTCATGTGGTATTCATCGTTCGGTGACGAGATCGCTAAGCTGCGTAATGCGGGCGCGGCTCTTCTGGTCATCGACGTCGGCAACAATACGGGTGGGGATGATAGCGGCGACATTTTCCCACGCCTGCTGACCGACAAGCCGGTGCGTTCGGCACAGCTCATGGTCACCTCCACGCCCGCCGGCGCGGCCTATTTCGATGAACAGATCGAAGGTATAGACGATGTCCTGGGCGAACATCCATCTGACGAGTCTCAGAGCGCATTGAACGAAGCTCGTACCTTCTTCGTCAAGGCCAAGGCGGAGGCGGCAGCGCCGTGCGATCTGTCGTGGGTATGGCGTGAGCAGCGACCCTGGCACCATCTGGGGTGCACCCGCCTTGTCGAAGCCGGTTATGCCGGTGGCTATAAAGCGACCCTGCCCAGAGGCGCTTTCGGCAGCAACCAGGATGTATCTTCGCAGCTATCGTTAGCCTCCGGAGCCGACGACATCTGGGCGATGTGGGCCGGGCCGGTCTATGTTGTCACCGACGGCAAGACCTATTCATCGGCCGAAATGTTCTCCGCCGTCATCCAAGACAACGGGATCGGCAAGACCGTCGGTGTGAAGACCGGAGGCGACGGATGCGGCTTTATGGGCGGGGATAAAAGTGTCGTCCTAGATCATTCGCACATACGTCTGCGTATCCCCAACTGCGTTCGCCTGCGCCGTGATGGCGGCAACGAAGTGAGCGGCATATCGCCGGACCTGCCGGTCGTGCCTACGGAAGGAGAGGACGATCGCCAGCGCGCCGAGCGCATGCTGCATGCGGTTGTGGACGATGCCCCACTGACGAACAAGCATTGATGGCGGCTGTCAGGCGCATATGATTTAACCAGCGGATCTCAATTACGATCTTGAAGAGCTCCTGAGGCGCTCAGGCGACGTGCAGCGTCATAGTTTCCATTTAGCCTGTCGAAGGCGTCCAGTTTGTGCCGCCGGGCCTGTCCCTCAATTGTGCCAGCGCAATATGAGGCCGCCTACATGTTTGAAGCCTGCGTAGCGAACACCATCTCGCCTAGCGAGACTTGACTCGCACAAATAGACCGGACATCTGATAGCAAGCGATCGTGTCAAGCGACCGTTTTGGCCTGACAAGCTGGGAGGACGTCCAAATCTGCAACCTTTACTCCATGACCAGCAACAAAGACGCGATCCGCGACTTCACGCGCTTCCTGCGAACAACCCCCAATGCCGATAATCTCGGCGCCTATCCTGACACATTTGCCAACGACTTCGGTCCCATCGTCAGAAACACACCGGAAGGTCGTGAACTGGCCGTGGCCCGTTGGGGTATGCCGTCATCAGAGGAAGCCACCGGCAACAAGAGGTACGACAGCGGCACCACCAATATAAGACGGACACACTTGCCGCATTGGCAACCCTGGCTCGGCATCGAAAATCGCTGCGTCGTGCCTGCGACCTCCTTCTGCGAGCCCGACCAGGTCGGAAAAACGTTCAAGAACATTTGGTTCGCACTCGATGAAAGCCGCACCCTGTTCTTTTTTGCCGGCCTTTGGACCCCGCACTGGACGGGCGTGCGCAAGGTCGTGGAAGGCGAGACCACGTCGGACCTCTACGGTTTTCTGACAACCAAGGCCAATAGAGAAGTCGAGCAATTTCACGACAAGGCCATGCCCGTTATCTTGAGGACACCCGAAGAGGTCGAACAGTGGCTGACGCTTCCCTGGCCCGAGGCTAAGGCAATGCAAAAGCCGCTTCCCGACGGGTCTCTCCAGATTGTATCGACAGAGATGAAGTGGGATCCGCCGCAGGCAGAACCCCGCCATAAAAGGGTCGAAGCGAAAAAGATGGAACCCACCGTCAAAGCCAGTCAGCCGGATCTGTTTTAGGCAGCCGACGTGAAAATAAAGGCATCGTCGGCCCAAGGCGTCAGCAAATCCAGCGCGTCCGATCCGTCGAGCCAGTCGATGAAGTCGCCGGGCTCTATGATGAGAGGTTCCCTGTCGTGGAACTGAGCCATTTGTGGCCCGGCCTGACGCGTTAGCATCGCAGCTGACAAAATCGTGCCGTCCGACGTCTTGATGGCGTTATAGATGCCCGCGACGCCTAAGGGTTGACCGTCAGAGCGGCTTATCGCAACCTTTCCACTGCGGCGTCCGACACCGAAGGGACTGGTCCCTGCTTTGACGGTTTGGCTGAAGCTCGTCATTGGAAAGAGACATCGCCATTTTCGTCGCCAGCAATCGGCGAATGCTGGTTTCTCATGGACAGTTTCAAGACGCGCGTGCGTGGTGTTCCCATCGTAAAGCTCGGGCACCGCGGCATAGCTCGCCGGTATTAACCTCCATTGCATATCTTTCAGCTCATGAATGCCCTGGCTATTGCGAGCCCAAACCTTGACTGACCGTGTTTTCAACACTTTCGTTCTCTCGTCCCGAATTGACCGTTTCAACACTCTGCAGAAAAAGAACAAACATAGAACAAGCTCCCCCAAAAGTCAAATCGGCTCCCCCGCAATTACCAGGCCTTTTTCGTCTTCATCTTAGTAGGCGCAAGCGGAGCTAGCCCAAGGCCGCTATGACCAAAGGCCAGATGGCTCCCCAAAGACTAGCCCACCGCGACCGTAACGCCCCGTAAGAAGCAACGTCACAATAACGGCTGCACAAGCGCCTCGCCTGATAATATCGCCGCCCCATGCCTGCGTACCGTAGGTTGGGGAGGCCGCGACGTGGCCCCTTAGTCCTGATGCGGCCAGGGTTGTGTGTCCCATCTGCATAGGCACCGGCCGCTCATCACATCATTGCTGACGTTTTTGGTCATAGGATTGACTGAGTATAGCGTGATTGAAAACTGGGAGGATGCCATGAGCAGCCATTTCATCTGGTACGAACTCATCACGTCGGATATCGACGTGGCAAGAGCCTTCTATAGTGAAGTTATCGGCTGGACCGTCGCATCGAGCCAGACGCCGGGCATGGATTACCGACGGATCATGGCGGCAGGTGAAGGGATTGGCGGGATGATGACGCTACCGGATCCAAGTATGACCCCGGCCTGGTTCGGCTATGTCAATGTAGCTGACGTCGATGCGGAGGTCACGGCTTTCGAGACCGCCGGTGGCCGGGTGCTATGGCCGGCCAATGACGACGCCGGCGTGGGACGGATGGCCATGGTCGCCGATCCGCAGGGTGCCGCCCTTTATGTTATGAGTCCGAATGGCGAAGGCGAGAGCCCGGCCTTCAAGTCTGGCGCTCTTGGCCATTGCGGCTGGAATGAATATCACGCAACCGATTGGGAAAAGGCCTTCGACTTTTACGCCGGGCGCTTCGGCTGGGTAAAGAATGAGGCTATAGACATGGGCCTCGCGGGCACTTACCAGACCTTTACGGTGGACGGCATCCAAACCGGCGGCATGATGAACAATCCGATTCCTCAGCCGGTCTGGCTGTTTTATTTCAACGTGCCCGACATCGATGTCGCGATGGAAGCCCTTACCCAAAAGGGCGGAGCTGTTCAGATGCCACCCATGCAGGTGCCAGGCGGTCAGTGGGCCCTGGTCGCCCGTGATCCGCAAGGCGCTATGTTCGGACTTCTGGGATCACGAACGGTATAATCGCTGGTCGGGGGTGCCGGGAGCGCCGCCCACCGCTTCAACGTGATTGAACCGCGCGCGTTAAAGTGGCATCGTACTGCCAACCCTTAGAATTCATCTTCGCACCGGGGGTAGGATCCATGATGAACAGAGATGGGCCGTCTTTGCCGGGTTTGCCGTCGCCCCCTCTGGCGGACGGGGAGATTGCCGAAAAAACGGACGCGCTTTTCCAGGACATATGCAATGTATCCGGCAATGAGCTTCTGCGTCAGACCATCGGTCTGATCAATGCGCACCTCCATGTCATCAGGCCTTATGAAGGCGCCTTTATCCCCGACCGTAGCTCGGAGTACGAGGCCATGGCGACGGCCTGGGCCAACAGAGATATTGCGAGCCTGCGCGACTTGACGACGGCCTATTTCAAGCGTCGTCGTGAGCTCGTCCCGCAGATCGCCAAGATTATAAATCACCCCAATTGAGACACCGTTTTACGCGCGCTGACGGTCTTACGCGACACACATCTTGCTTTCGAGCGACCACGGGCGTACAACTAAGAGTATATTTTTGCCAAATTTTCCAGCCTGCCGTCTCGACCAAAAGGTCGCGCGCTCGGACTTAAGCGTGACACCTGGCGTTCGCTGACGACACCTATGACAGTCAGGTACACCTATGGCGACGACGGCTTCGATTATCGAACAGATTTACAATGCGATCAAAGGCGAGGTCTGCACAGGTGCCATCCTGCCCGGTGCGCGCGTCAACATCGCGGCCTATTGCGAACGTTTTGGCGTCAGCAAGTCGCCGGTCCGCAACGCGCTTTACCGGCTTGTGGGCGAGGATCTGCTCGAAGCCCATCCCCATGATGGCTTCTACCGGCCCCGCGTCATTGAGCAGTTTCTCTTCGACCTTTTTGTCTGGAATGAGCACGCACTTGATTTGGCTTTTGACCAGATCGAGTCTGCTTCGTCGGCGGCTACCCTGTTCGCGGCCCTGCCCGAGCCCGCCGAAAATATCGTCGCGGGCATCGAACACTTATTTACCGCCGTTGCGAACTTGAGTGCCAACGCCACTTGCCAACGGGAAATTCTGCGCTTGAATGATCAACTCAGGCCTATTCGTCTGAAGGAGCGTGAGCAGTTTTCAGATCTTAAGTCTGAGCTCAATGCCCTGACCGATGCCTGGCGCGACGGAGATGTTACGCATTTGCGCGCTGCCGTCTCCGCTTATCATGTGCGCCGACGGCAATCGGTCCGCCAATTGGTTGCCCTCGCCTATCGCCCTCAATCCCCCGAGATCTCTCATCTTTAGACCCCCCCGTAGATTGCGCCAGATCATCCTATACTCGGTTCGCACCGTGCGTATCCGCGCGATCATAGACCGGAAATCCCGGAAAAATACCTTTGTGAACAATCGGAATGTCCAAAAAGTACGCATGGGGGACATTCTGCCTTGGGTGATAATTTGGGGATGCCGCGGATTTTCGCGGCTTCAACCTCAAACCCAAGGAGACTTTCGATGAAAACTTTGATCGCATCCGCCCGCAAGGCCGGCACAACGCACCTCGGCGCCTTCACCAAGCAAACCAAGGGCGGCGGCCAGTACCACAAGGCCGACGAAACCTCGGAATTTCGCCCCAACCCGATGCTGTCGAACGACTGAGCCTGGTCCAGGGTGCACGCTTCGGCGTGCCCCCTTCTTCCTATTCGAGGGGCAACCATGGGCTATCGCTTGAATGAGGGCATGTATTTCTGCATCGCCGGCACAAGGACGACCTGGCTCGATCTTCGGCGTGATGCCTACTTCCAACTCGTAGATGAGGACGAAGTGGCATTTCAACGTTACACTAGGGGGCTGAGGCTCACGCCTGCCGATCTAACGCGTCTTCGCCACATTAGCGACCTTGGCATTCTCGTGGCGGACCCATCGTGTGTTTCTCCACCAACACAGATCAGAGCCAGAGTGCCTGCGCGTAGCCTCCTAGACACCACCGTGTCGTCCGTCTCACTTTGGCCCCTCGGTCTGGCCCTTTATTACCACACCCAGACGACCTTCCATCTCGCTACGCAGCCCGTATGGCGGATTTTCGGGCGGCTTGCGGCACGCAAACATGACAACGTCCTTCCTGTCGCCTCCAACTTACCAATCGAAATCGCGCGTACCGTTGGCGCCTTCTCGGCAGCGTCCCTCCTGATATCCTCTAGTCAAACCTGCCTGCGACGCTCGATCGCCATGATCAACTATCTCTATGGGCGCGGCATAAGTGCAGATCTGATCATCGGTATTAAAGATCGCCCTTTCGAAGCCCATGCGTGGGTTCAATATGGCGACCAGGTCTTGAACGACCCCTTCGATAAGGTCCTCGAATTCACCCCTTTGGTGGTGGTGTGATGGCGGCGCGGTTTTTAGCCCTTATGTCAAACCGGTCCGATCTGGTTCATGACCTGGCGCAGCGGATTGCCCATAAGGGCGATCTCATCCGCGTTTACGGCAATACGCAGCTGACCGTTTTCGCCAACCAGGCTGACGCCATACTCCCTTTGGGTCCACACGGTTGTGTCTTAGGGCGTTTGTTCTCTAAGACACTCGGCTATGATCGCGTACAGGCCTTCAACGACGCGCACATCGACGGGATTATCGCCACTGAAGGCGCGCATCTCCTTCGCGACTTTTGGGGGACCTATGTAGCCTTCATGTGTGGACGTAACGGTGACGCCATAGCGCTGCGCGATCCATCTGGCGGCTTTCCGGCATATGAAGCAAGCTATTTCGACGCGTCGCTGTTCTCGTCCGACATGGAAACCCTGCGACATGCGGGTTTGCTAAAATCAAACATCGAATGGTCGTACCTACCGCAACACCTGTTCGATGGGGGCCTGCGTACGTCGCACACGGCCTTGAAAGGTGTGAAGGAGCTGTTGCCGGGGGCGCGCCTGAGATTCCGATCGGGCCAGCGACACGACGACGCTTGCTGGTCGCCGTGGGACCACGTTGCCCCGACTGTGGATCTCACTGATGAAGCTCTGTCAGCGCGCATTGGCGACACTGTCCGACGCTGCACCAACGCCTTAGCATCGTGCTTTCGCCATCCTTTAACGGGCCTGTCGGGCGGACTCGATTCATCGATTATCGCCGCGTCCCTGGCGGGCACGCCTTCCTCCATGGCCACGCTAACGCTGGCGACCGATGAGCCGGAGGGGGACGAACGCCGCTATGCACGCCAAGTGACGGACGCGTTTTCCTTACGGCTCTTCGAGCATATTCACGATGGGAATGATGTCGATCTTCGCCGTTCTGTCTCCAAGCACCTTCCGCGTCCGATGGGCAATTTCATGGTGCAAAGCGTTGATGTGGCGAGGGCAAATGTCATGAAGACCTACCCTTTCGACGCCTATTTCAGCGGTCGCGGCGGGGACAATGTCTTTTGCTCCATGCAGTCCGCGTCCGCCTTGATCGACCGCGTGCAAGCGGAGGGCCTTTCGAGAGGCACGTGGCAAACCCTCTACGACATCTGCCGACTAACCGAGAGCAGCGCGTGGGATGTCGGCGCTATGGCCGTCAAACGTGCCTTGTCTGGTGGGGCTACCTACACTTGGCGGGGCCATCCCGGCTTCCTGCATCCGGACGTCGTGCCTCGGACAGCGTCGCGCCATGCCTGGCTTGAACCACCCCACGGCGTCCCCATCGGCAAAGCCGTCCATGTCATGCTGCTGGTGCGCATCCAGGGCACACTGGAAGGCTTGTCACGATACGACGCCGCCGAGTTAGTGACGCCCCTCTTGTCGCAACCGCTCGTCGAGCTTTGCCTTCAGGTGCCGAGCTGGCGCTGGTGTGCCGGAGGCCGGAACCGTGCGCCGGTTCGGCGGGCGTTCTCGAACCTCTTGCCGCCATCGATCGTGAACCGGACCACCAAAGGCGGCCCGGACAGCTTTTGCATCGAGGTCATTGATCGCAACCGTTCGACCGTGAAGGGCCTCCTGTTGGAGGGGCGGCTCGCGGCACATAACCTTCTTGACAGGGGCGCGCTGGAGCGTTGTCTAACGGCAACGGCGCCGCTCGTGCCGCCTCAGCATCTGCAGCTCGCCACCCTTCTGGAAGTTGAGGCGTGGGTAAACGCGTGGCATGATAGTTCATAAAATAAGGGGATGCGGTCCTGCCAAGTTACGCCGACAGGACCGCTGATGGACGCAGGGTGCACCTACCCGGAGAGAGGGGCGCCCATCGTTGCGGATGGCTGGGCCCTTAAGGCATGCCATCTTCTATATTGTTCTGTTTTGGTGGGGTCGGCGTCTTCAAGGCCCCTCAGCCAGAAATCGAACCAGTCGAGATTACGGTTGTACACCGCGAGACGGTGGACCGGCTGCCATTTGACATGGCGTTCGTCCGGAAAGACGTACATCTCAATAGGTTTGTTGAGGTCGCGCAGAGCGGTGATCGATTCCAGCGAAAAGCGAAACTCCTCATCCGACAGCTGGATAAGCATGGGCGCTCGGAAGCGCTCAGCATTCAGGCGCACCGAATAGGCGGACCAGAACGGCTTGGGATTATCGGCCAGGCGAGGATACCCCATGCTGTTTCGCCGACCACGCAGCCGCTCGTTCATCAGGGAGAGGCTGGTGGTGTCTTCGCAACAATGGCTGAGCGCTATGGCCTTATAGGCAATAGACCCATTGATAACGGCGAAGCGCGCGCTGGACGCCCCATCACTGAAACCCGTGAGGCCAATCTTATCCCGGTCCACAGCTCCCGTGGCGACAGCGGCGTCAATCCCGTTTTCCATCGCCGACAACACGCTTCGACGATCGGCCCAGTCCACCCGGTCGAGACGCTCAGACGCCTCGCTCGACGTGGGCTTGCCGAAGATGTCGCCGTAATCCGGGGGCCTTTGAAAGCTCAGCACGGCAAAGCCCCGCGCCGCAAAAAGCTGGATGGGGTATTCATCGCCTGTACCTCCGCGCAGGAAGCCTCGCGATTCATAGCCGACGACTATGAGGGGATGCTGTTCCCCGGGCTTATGATCTGGCGGCAAGACCAGGTCGCCAAAAACCTCCATCCCCAGATGATTGCGCCAATGCATGCGCGTTACGTTCCCCAATTGAAGGTGAGCGAACTCCGGATTGGGATCGAAGACGGTCGTCATCTCGCCCGATTTTAGGCTGATCAACACGACTCGCCTAGGCTGCTTCCCGGCCTCGGCAGCGCAGATCAGCGCTTCCGTAGCGAGCTGGCAGCCGACCAGCGCATCGGTTGTGGTCATCAGCTGCTGCGGTCGCGCTTCCTTCGCTTTCCACTGATAAAGGGACAGGGCTTCTGCCGCCCACCCGCTACGACGTAGAAAATAGAGACTGCTACCGTCCGCCGACCACCAGATGGTTTGCAGACGGCTACAGACCTCGGACGCGCAGCGTTTCTCAAGGCCGTCCTTCTGCTGGATGAACAGCACCGTCGGTGAATTCACATAGCGCCCATCGGCAAGCGCAAGGGTCGCGATGGCGCCATCAGGCGACCGCGCCTTTGACACCTCGCCATCCGACAAGACCTCAACAGGCGACACGCGTGTGATTTCAACCGGCCTTGCTGGACGTATCGCGCCCGACGCGAGGTCCACGACCTGGTAGGTTCTGGTCTCGGCCGCGGACGGAAACGGTGTGGAGCGTTCCGCAGGCATGAAGCGGGCATCGAAGAGGAAGCCGCCCTTCCCTTCCTCGACGATCGCCGCCTCGCGCACGTCCACGTCGGGCGTCGTCGAGAAGATAATCGACTGGCCGTCGTCCGTCCAAGCGAAGCCTTCGACATCTGTCGCCGCCTGGGTGACCGCCTCACCTCCCCGCCCTTCGGCCAGCGCCCGCCAGACCTGGGTGACGCCCCCGTCGCGCCGGAGATACGCAACCCATTGGCCGTCAGGCGACCATTTAGGCGTGATGATCGCTGCAAACCCTGTGGGGACATGCGCCAAGCCAAACTGATCGAAGGTGGCCCTCATATACTGCCCGCCCCTGTCGATCAGGCGGGCGGATCCCGGCATAGCCAGATCGACAACGACCATGCCGAGGCAATAGTCGTTGGTGCCGACGTTCGCGCGCCGAATCTGAAAGGCCACGTGTTGTTTGTCGGGCGACATACTTAGGAGCGGAATGCTCGGATCCCCGCCCCCAACCGGACCGATATCGCGCAATCCGATCAGATCCTTAGCCCCGATCGACCGCCTTTCGGCACTTTGCGCGTCTGGCGTTCCTGGCAGGAGCGTATCGCACATATGTGCCCTTGCGTGCCCCGCGCTCAGCGCGCCAAGACACAAACAGAGTCCGACTCCGCGTTTAAACCTTGGCATGGCCTTACCAAGTCCGGCTGAGGGTCAGGCTTATGAAACGGCCCATGACGGAGGTGTTGGTGCTATCGAAGGCTAGGCCCGGATAGGCGAGCGCGGCGCTGTTGGCGCGCGGTGGATCTCGGTCGAACAGGTTGGCAATGCTCAGAGACAACCGCGTGCCCTTCAGTGCGGCGACGCCGTCCTGAAACCGGTAAGCGACATTGGCATCAACTGTTGTCCATGAGCCAATCTCATCATTCGGCGTAACACCTGTGTCGGTCTCAGCTGACAGGTAGTTGACGGTCGAGGACGCCGACAACCCTGCACGGACATAGCTCAGCCCGGCGCGCGCTTTGAAATCCGGCGCGTTGAAGATCGTCCCTGACAGCCGCACCTCAGGCACGGTCGAGATGGTTTGCTGATCCAATTGCAGCCATGTCCCGTTCGCGTAGAGGTTCAGAGTGCCATCTGACACAACAAAAGACTGACTGAAGGCGAGATCAACGCCGCGCGCCGTCTGGGCCGACGCATTGGTGTAATAGTTCTTCAGAATGGCTACCACGGTCGACGGATCGTAGGGCGCGCCTGAGAAGTTGTTAAACTCGCTGGCCCTGTCGATCAGGGCGCCCTGGGCGTCAGCTGTGGGGCTCCAGTCGATGAACGGTGTGAAGATCGGGTTGCTCAGTGCGGTGCCGAACGACGAGATCGGATTGACCACTCGGTCGGTATAATCGATGTCGAAATAGGTCGCCGACAGGCGTAAGCCCGGGAATCCGACGGGGGTGTAATCCGCGCCTAAGGTCCACGACGTGGAGGTCTCCGGTTTCAGGTCCAGATTGCCACCGCCGACGGAGAGCGCAGTCCCGCCACCGGCATAGCCGCGCACCGAGGCTCGATAGAGGGTGACATAGGCCGGCTGATACATCTTGTCGAAAGATGGCGCCTTGAAAGACTGCCCCCAAGTGCCTCGCACGGTCAGATCGGAAAATGGTACGTACCTGATACCGAGGCGCGGGTTCGTCGTGCCGCCGAAGTCGCTGTACTGTTCTGAACGCGCTGAAACGCTCAGCTCCAGCGCTTCCAGGCCTGTGCGCGCCACGTCGGCCAGGATCAGGGGCACGAGGGCTTCGGCAAACACATAGCCGACGCCACGATCGCCTTTGTAGAGGTCATCGTCACCGAACACCCAGGTTTGATAGGTCTCTGTGCGATAGCCCACGCCAACGGCTGATTTGACATCACCGGTCGGCAGATGGATGAGGGTGCCGTCCGCGATGGCCTCGATATAGGACAGGCTGTTGGCGTAGTGTGCGGTGCCGGCGTAGTCGTACTCCGGCATTTCGGTCAGAAGGCTGTTACGGCTTCCAGCGGCCACGCCGGTGACACGGAGTTTCCAATCGCCTGGTAGTCGCGTGGTGACGCCCACCGACAGGTTATAGTTGGGTGTATAGTTGCGGGTAAAATAGACAGCGCCCAGGTTAAACTGGCCCTCGGTGGTGCGGTCGCTGACAAGGGCATCGAAACTGAGATCGGTCTGATCTGACACCGTAACGCCGCCAGCGACGAACAGAGACCGCCGATCTTGAGATTGAAACAAGGTCGTGCCGGGATCTGCGTTCGCCGTGAACGCGCGCTGCCCCGCCTTCACCGGGTCTTGCCGTTCAAGCTCCAGGTTCATCATAAGATAGTGGGTGTCGGACGCGGTCCCCGATAAGAGGCTGACCGAGGTCTGGCTGCCGCCTCCTTGGGTCGCAGCGCCATAACGTCCGGACACGTCCGTGCCGGTGTAGTTCTTGCGCAGAATAAGATTGGCGACACCGGCCACGGCATCTGAACCGTATAGTGCGGAAGCGCCATCCGGCACCACCTCTATGCGCTGGACAGCCGCCAGCGGCACCCCTGAAATATCAGACGCCTGAAAATAGCCATCAGAGGCCATGCGATGGCCATTGAGCAGGGTCAAGGTCGCATCTGTACCGAGGCCCCGCAGGTTGACGGTGGAGGCATTCGTCAGGTTGGTGTTGTCGCCATTGGCGCTGTTGGCGAACATGACGCCGGGGTTTTGCCCGCCCGAGAAGTTTTCAGGCAGGCTGCGTATGACATCGCCGATGTCGGCATAGCCGGAACGGTCGATCTCTTTGCGATCGATGACATGGACCGGTGAGGTCGGATTGCCGCCGCGAATGTGGGTGCCGGTGACGATGACCTCTGTCGCGGGACCGCTGCTGGCTTCCGGTCTGGCCTGGATCGTCCGCAGAGAAATTGTGTCGTCGCTTTGGCTGGCTATTTCCAGGCCCGTACCCTCAAGGATTTTGGCCAGGGCCTGTTCGCGTGTGAACACGCCTTCGACGGCTTGCGCCGATGTTTTGGCTGCCTGATCGTAGGGAAACAGGAGGTGGACCTTGGCCTGGACAGCAAAAGCGTTCAAGGCGTCGGCGGTATTCTCGGACGGTATCTTGAAGGCGTAGGTTGGCTTAGCTTGCGCCAGTGCCGACGAAGCCAGTGCCGCGCCGAGCATGAGCGCGAGTATGGACGTCTTGGTCGTTGAGTACAGTGTCTTCGAATTCAGCATGATCTAGCCCCTCGGTTAGGTGTCACTTTTGTGACCTCAAGGACCTAGACAGACCGGTTTCGAAAACACCTCGGCTTACCGAATAAATAGTTTCATTTGCGCGCATTTTTGCTCGCGATCGGTCAGGGGGCCGCAGGGACGCATCGGCTTCGTCCCTGCGGTACACGCTATGCCCTACCAGGGCACGCGATCCTGTTCGAAGAAGTAGCCACCCGTTTGTTCCGGATCGTTGCGTTCGGCGAGCCAGACGATGCCGGCGGCAGCCTGTTCGACGGTCCGATAGCCGCTATGATGGTTGAAATCGGTTGCCGTGTAGCCTGGGTCAGTGGCGTTGACAGCAATTCGGTCTGGGGCCAACTCCTGCGCGAATGCAAGCGTCACGGCGTTTAGCGCCGTCTTCGAGCTGTTATAGCCCATAAAGTTCACGCCATGATGCATATTGCCGGGGTCTGACCGCCAGGTGAGCGAGCCCAGGCCACTCGATACCATAATGATTTTTGCCCCATTCGCAGCCTTGAGCAAAGGCAAAAAGGCCCGGGTCACGCGGATCGGCCCAAAGACATTGGTCTCGTAGACCTCCCGGACATTATCAACGGGCTGCTGACTGGGAGGGACGGACATGCCAGGGATACCGGCATTATTGATGAGGATGTCCAGTTGACCGTCTTCCGTCGCAACCCTTTGCGACGCTGCGGATACACTGGCGTCGTTGGTGACGTCGATATCGATATGTCGAACATCGTGTCCTTCTGCCCGAAGCTGGTCGGTAGCGGCCTGGCCGCGACCAACATCGCGGCTCCCCAACCAAATGCGGTAGCCAAGCACACCCAATTGCCGTGCGGTTTCAAAACCTATGCTCTTGTTGGCCCCCGTGATCAAAACGGTCTGTCTGGTCATGTCGTGCTCCTTTAAAATAATTTACCCGCTCCTTTTAACCGCGCACACTCTGTTTGATAATCCTTGCAATTCCGCATATACTGATCGCCATGGCAAACAATGATGACCGTCCGGCTCTGGATGACCTGTCCATATTTTTAATGGTTTTTGAAACCGGCGGCTTCCGAGCGGCCGCCAAGCGGTTGAACCTGTCGCCCTCCAGCGTCAGCGAAAAGATTTTACAAATTGAGCGACACCTTGGCACGCCCTTGCTTGTCAGGACGACGCGCAGCGTCGTGCCGACCGAGGCCGGACGCGCCCTGGCGCTGCGCATAGCGCCGTTGCTGGCCGAAGCGCGCGCCGCCCTTCAGGATGCCGCCAGCTCGCAGTATGCTGTTCGCGGCCTCTTGCGCTTGAATGTCACAGGCGCTGTCATGACGGATATTCTGCCGCCGCTGCTCGACCGCTTTCTGCAGACCTATCCAGAGGTGCGGGTGGAAATCATCGTTGACGATCGGCTGGTCGATATCGTTGCCGCAGGTTGTGACGCCGGCATTCGTTACGGCGAGCATCTGGCTCAGGACATGATTGCCGTGCCGATCGGTCCGCGCACCCAGGGCACGGCTACGGCGGCGTCACCAAGCTACCTCAAGGCACATGGTTGCCCAAGTCACCCACGCGACCTCTTGAACCATCCCTCCATCCGGTTGCGTTTTTCCAGCGGCACGCTGATTCCATGGGAGTTCGAACGCGGAGATGAAGCCGTGGTCATCGATCCAAAGGCGCGCTTGATTATTGGTGTCGATGCGGCGCCCGCGGCGATAGATCTGGCGATCAAGGGCCACGGCGTCATCATGACGTTTGAAAACTGGCTCGATCCCTATATTCGCGCCGGGGTCTTGGAGCCTGTGCTCTCCGATTGGTGGCCGAGGTTCGAGGGCCCTTGGCTTTATTTTTCCAATCGCCTGATGCCTGCGCCTTTGCGTGCCTTCGTCGACCTGATTTCTGGGAAGTCACCGAAGTCAATGGAGACTAAGGCCGATATGTCATCAGAGGGATGACCAAATCACCCTTCGCGGCCACAAGGGACGCCCGCGGCACAGAGATAGATCGCGCAGCTAAGCGGACTATTATCGTCTCACACGCGTGAAGAATTTCTGATTCACAGTTGACTAAAACGACCCCAAAATAACGACGTTACAGTAATTGACCTTCCACAACGAACAGCTAACCTGCGTGCAATGCACATCTGGGGGATCTCATGACCAACCGCCGCAGTTTTCTCGTTTCCGCCCTGGCCCTGACCACCAGTCCTGCTTTGGCTAAAACGCGCACAAAAAAGCCTCCCGTCGCCCGCACAGCCCCGGTCAGCGACTTTTACTACGGCCAGCAGGTCGTCGACCGCTATCGCTGGATGGAGACGCGGGATACGCCGGAATGGACGAAATGGCTGAAAGGCCAGGCCGACTATGCCCGTCATGTGCTGGACGGCCTGCCCAACCATCGCGCCATTACCAAAACCATCGCCAAGTACTCCCAAGCCACGACCGACGCTTTCCTCGCACAGGTCCTGCCGGATTTTCTGGTTGTCATCGTGCGCTCACCGGGCGATGCAACGTACAAGGTGTTCACCCAGGACCGCCAGACCGGAGCACGGCGCCTGCTGATCGACCCGACCCAGTACACAAAGAACGGCCAGACGGCCAATCTAGGCTGGTCCGAAGTCTCACCCGACGGGAAGTGGCTGGCCTATGGCCTTGATCAGGGCGGCAATGAGGTGGCGCAGGCCTTTGTACGCGAGATCGCCACCGGCAAGGACATACTGGTCACGCCAATCAGCTCAAGGCTAGGCGGCTGGTTGCCAGATTCGTCTGCCTTTACCTATTACCGCCTGCGTGCCGACGCGATCTTTGGGGCGGCGGATTACAATTCCGGCGGCACGGCTTGGAAGCACGTCATCGGCAGCGATCCCAAGACGGATGAGATGATCTTCGGCAACAAGGAAGGCCCTGGCGCCGCTAACCTGCCAGACGACCAACCGCAGGTCCGGTGGTATCGCGGATCGGACCACGTACTGGGCCTGCACATCGTCAACGGCGCCCTGCCGTACCTGATTTACACCGCAAAGGCCGCCGACGTGAAGGCCGCTCAGACGCCATGGCAACCCGTCTTCGTGACTGAGGATATAGTCCAGGAAGTGACGATGGTGGACGGCTATATCTACGCCCTCGCCGTCGGGGCCGCCAGCAATGGCGAGGTCATCCGAGTGCCGGCATCAGATCCGAAATCGCGCACCGTCGTGGTGCCGGAAACGGTCTATGTCACCAATATGATGACGGTGGCTAAGGATGGTCTCTATTTCCACGAACTGCGCGGCCCCTTGGGTGGCCTCAAGAAATACAGCTTTGCATCAGGCCAGGTCGAAAATATCACCCTGCCGGCCGAAGGCGCAGTGTGGGGACTGCTCGGCAACCCGACCGAGGACGGCGTCTGGTTCGCCATGGACAGCCTGACCTGGCCATCGCGTCAGTTCCATTATGACGGCAAGACTGTCACTGAAGTGCCGCTGGCGCCCAAGCTGCCTTACGACGTTGACCTGTTCGAGACGACCCGGCTGGACATGCCTACGCGCGATGGCACAATGATTCCTGTCGAGATCATGCGTCGTAAGGACCTAAAGCGCGACGGTATGGCGCCGGCTCTGATCTACGCCTACGGCGCTTATGGCTCGATTGTCGATCCCGGTTTCCAAGGACGGCTGCTAGCTTTCCTCGACCTTGGCGGCGTCTATGTGTATGCCCACGTGCGAGGCGGCGGCGAAAAGGGCGAGGCCTGGCACAAGGCCGGCATGAAGGCGACCAAGCCGAATACCTGGCGTGACGCCATAGACGTTGCCGAAGGATTAGTACGCGACAAATGGAGCGGTCATGGCCGCCTTGCCTTGATGGGCACCTCGGCTGGCGGCGTCATGGTCGGTCGGGCTATCACCGAGCGACCGGACCTGTTCAGCGCCGCCATCGGTGATGTCGGTCTTTTCAACGCCTTGCGGTTTGAGATCACAGCCAATGGCCCCGGCAATGACGAAGAATTCGGTACGGTTAAAAAGCCTGAAGAATTCAAAGCGCTGCTGGAAATGGATGCCTATCATCACGTCAAGGATGGCATAAAATACCCGGCCTGCCTCTTCATCACCAATGCCAACGACCCGCGCGTTGAACCGTGGGTGATTGGTAAGATGGCGGCGCGCATGCAGTCGGCGACCGCGTCGGGCAAGCCGGTCATTCTGCGCGTCGACTACACGTCCGGCCATCATGCCGCCAGCGCGGCCGCCGCAAACGCAGTCAATGCCGATATCTTCAGTTTCGTACTGACCTACGCCAGCGGAATGCATTAGCGACGATTTCTACCATGGTCGCCACTTCAGCCGTAAGAACGAAACCACGCGAAAAAGCTATCACCTAATTATGACTTCAGCTTAGGCCGTGCCGCGTCTTCGTCTCAGCGCCATCGAAGGAGACAATGGGAGAGCATCACGGAATCCAGAAGCCGGACATAAGACAATGAACGGTAGACCAAAGCGGGCGATGCCTTGGCCTGCAGACAGGTGTATGACCTGGCGCTCAAGCTTTAGCTGATCTCGACGCCTGGGGTGATATCAATAGGTATGGGTGCTGGATCAGCGCCCTTTCCTCGACTAGGCTCGGAGCCGAAAGCCAAATGTGCTATCCATGAATCACTGCGAGGCCGACCATGAGACTGTTCTTGTTACTTATTGGGTACTTGCTCACTTGCGGACGCGCTTTCGCGCAAGCTACCTCCCGCCCATGCGATGTGGCGACCAAGGCAGACCAGCCCAGGCCAGCATGCCTTGTGGGACATATAAATTTGGGACGTCTACGATCGGGCGATCTTTACTGGCATATCAACGAATTCCACTCTGAGGCCGAGGCAAACGCGAATGGCTCTGCAGAAAGCTTTGTTGCGAAAGCGTTCGGCAAGTACTGGGTGTTCTCTGTCGGCCCCAAGACACCGGTAGGGAGCGATACGGCCGAGGTCGGTCCACTGCCCCTGGAGAGCCGAGACGGTGACTTCCATGCTGAAATTCTTCAATCAACCTTTTCTCCAGGCATGACGGCGCCGCTTCATGTACACTCGGGGCCCGAAGCCTTTTATGCCGTATCAGGCGACACGTGCCTTGAAACTCCCGACGGGGTGCAAACGGCTAAGGGGGCCGGTACCAGCCTTATTATTCGTCAAGGACCACCGATGTTCCTTATGGCCACGGGTCATGAAACGAGGCGTGGATTTGCGCTCATACTGCATGACGCAACAAAACCACCAACCACTTTGGACCATAGGTGGACGCCGCGCGGGCTATGTAATCCTTGAGCTCGCCTGTGCGCCCATAGCGGCCATTTGATGGGGGAACCAAAAGCCCAGAAGCGGAATTCGGTCCTCACTACTGGGATGGTAAACCCATAGACCGCATAATGTTCATGAAGGCGGGTATTTTAGGTGCCGAAAACATCGTCCATTGGATCAGGACTTGCCCCACCAGTGCGATCCAGTACGGCGGCCAAGTGCGTTTATAGGCTAAATAGTCATAGACGATTAGCGCCACACACACGGCTTCGATAGTCCAGAATGTCGGATGTAAGGCGGGGATCAGCCCATGGAACGCCGGTGCCAAGAGCCGTCCTAGAGCCGGGCTGAAAATGACGATCACCGTGCACAGCATGAAACGATAGTGCAACTCGCTACGCCTCTGAAAGGCGCAGACGATAGCGGCGATATAAAAACCGGCAAACATTAAAAGCGATGGGATGTCGATCCAAGTCAGTATCGGTCGCCACGGCAATGGTAGGCTGCGTTCACCGGTCGCCGCGACGCCGAATTGCATGATCATAACGGCGGTGATGAACAGCGCGACTGCCCATGCCATTGAGGCACGACCGATCAAATGGTGGAGTGTAACTTGCCCGCGCGCCATTAGAAAGGCCTGCACGATCAGGATCAGCATCCAGCCACTTGCCAATACGCCGTGAATGGTGTGTAGCGCATCATTCTGCGCTGGGTTTGAAAAGAAGCTTGGCCAGAATCCCGCCACCATGACAGCTAAGGCCGCTAGAAGTCCATAAACGATGCGCATAAGAAACCCCCGAAGTGGGACAATAAATCACGACGTTATGCGAGTGGCAAGAGTGACAGGATGGAGAAACTGGGCTTCACCAATATTGATGAAGCGGTTCTAGCGTGTGTCGCGTCTTCGCGCCCATACGTGTCTTTGAGGGTGCAACTCTTGACGCAAACATTATTGCGTCGCCAGTGGTGCGATTTATTCCGTCTAGCGCCCTTTGCGGTCATTCTTATTTTCGCCGGGCTCGCTGCCCGAGAGCGGAAGCGTTTACTGTTACGAGAGCGAAATCATATTTCCAGGACTACTCCGAAGGGCGAGCGTTTTAGCGAGCTCTCCCGCATGGCGAATTGCCGAACTTCAGTGCTTTTTCGATGGCCAGTGTTGCGCCGCATGTAAGACACGCAGAATTCGGATTGTGTCACCAGCTATGTCGTAGATCAGGATATAATTTGGGTGAACCACCAGCTCTCTGGTGCCTGAAACACGCCCTGCCCGCCCCAGCATGGAATGCTTTATAAGGTCGGCGGCGCGCTTCTCAAACAGTTCGTCCATATTCAAGGCAGCAACCGGGTCGTCATCCTCGATACGGGTGTAGATTTCGCTGCGATCAATTCGAGCTTCAAGCGTCCATGCAGTTTTCACGAAGCGGTCCGACCCAGCTTACGGCGTGTTTCAGCTCGCCTGGCGGCAAATTCCGCCTCAACGTCTTCAGAGGGAATGAGGTTCCCTGCATTAGCAGAATCAAGACCAACTTGCACTTGCAGCCGAAACCATGCGTCATATTCAGCTTCGTCTTGTTGGCGTCTCACATAGTCCCTCATAAAGCTACGCAACAATTGCGCACCTGTTTGATCATGTGCCTTTGCGGCTTCGCTAAACGCGGATTTCAAATTGTCTTCAACCCGGAAAGTGAACGTGGCTTCACCCATACATACCTCCATGTGTTACGCGGTAACTCCACCGTAGCACAAAATGTACCGTGAAGGTAGTCCGGCCACTCCTTTTTCGGGGGGTGGACCTGTCGATCCTNAACCAAGGGATTAGAGACAACGTCTTAGAGATTTTTTCACAGAAAGGCCGGTCAAAGCCTGCATTGTGAGCGGTCAAAAAGGCTTCTGAAGTCCGCCAACGTCGCGTAAACGGCATGGACAAGAAGGGAAGGTAG
>NZ_AQWM01000031.1 GCF_000376105.1 Asticcacaulis benevestitus DSM 16100 = ATCC BAA-896 | reverse complement strand
CGCCGATGCGACGTCGTGGGCATCTTCCCCAACGATGACGCCATCATCAGACTGGTCGGCGCAATCCTGCTCGAACAAAACGATGAATGGGCGGTTCAACGCGGACGCTATATCACCCTTGAAACCATCGCCCAAGTGAGCGATGATCCACTACTCAGCATGCCAGCAGTGGCCAACTGACGACAAACCCGGACCTGTTCGGAAAACACTGAAGCCAGGCGCTCAGTTACACCACGTACCGGGACACGATCGACTTACAGGTGGCACACCGCCTACTTGCACCACCGGTGCAAACCCGCTCTGAATCAAGGTCCACCTCTGATTGACCTCGAAGATTTATGCAATTTCAGCGCTGCAATACTCAGACATATATGAGGACAAAAAATATTCCATTAGAAAAAGTTATTTTCAAAATCACTTGGGAATTGCACAGCCGCCCTCTTTTCGCAGGATATTTTTCTTTAGATATTCGGATAAGCATATACATTTATTGAATAAAACGTGCAGAAATGGAATTTCTGTAGACCGCGCCGCGTATTATCTTGCGGTAGCATTTTATAAAATTGAATTTTTTATATGAACGCAAAAATGTCGCAATCGGGCAACGCCGGACATTTTATCAAAAATATGTCCGACTTTATGCTTGAAATAAAGTGACCGCTATCATAACGTCGTCATGTCTAACTGGCGGGGACCGGCAAGGCGCGGATCTCCAATTGTTAGCGATACCATAATACTGTCTAACGGACGGCTCTTGCTTTGCGGCGAGAGAATATAAAATTAACTCGGGGCCACACGCCACACGAGACAGGGAGCTAAACACAATGAAATCTACAAGGGACAACTATGCCCAAAATTCCGACGGTTTCGGACGTCGGTCAGGCCGCGGTCGGGCGCTGCTAGGATCGACCGCACTGGCGGCCGCTCTGCTGTGTTCGTCAGCGATGGCTCAGACGGCGCCCGCCACCAAGGAAGCCCCTGCGGATGATGCCGCCGCGACCACCGATGGTACGGTCGTCGTCGTTACCGGCATTCGCAGGTCGCTCGAAACGGCGGCGCAGATCAAGCGCAAGTCGGACACCTTCGTCGACTCCATCACCGCGTCTGATGTCGGAGCACTGCCAGATACCAATGTGGCGGAAGCGCTGGGCCGTATTCCAGGCGTATCTGTATCGCGCTATTCCATCTTGCCGCAGTACAACACCGGCGGCGCCGGCGGCGCGAGCGGTGACTTCCCCTCGGCCGAAGGCTCCGGCAATCTGATTCGCGGCCTGTCGTTCGTTCGTTCTGAATTCAACGGCCGCGACCAGTTCACCGCCAACGGCGGCCGCGCTCTCGACTGGTCGTCCATCCCTCCCGAACTCGTCGGCGGCGTGGATGTTTACAAGAACGCATCGGCTGAACTGATCGAAGGCGGCGCCGGCGGTACGATAAATTTGCGCACGCTCGCCCCGTTCGACCGTAAGGGTTCCTTGTTTTCCGTCAGCGTAGACGGCACCTACGCCGACCTGCGCAAAGAATGGTCGCCCTCTTATAGCGTCATCGCGAGCAATCGCTGGCAAACGGGCGCTGGCGAATTTGGCTTGATGGGGTCTTATTCCCATTCCAAGCTTAAATCGAATATCAATGATTGGCAGATTGGCGCGCCCGTTCCGAAGGTTGATGTCGGCGCGGTTGAGGCGATAGGGCCGGGCAAGTTTACGGGTGTGCCTGTCAGTGATGTTATCGGCACGCAGACGGTCTTCCAGATGCGTCACAATGAGCAGGACCGCGAGCGCACCAGCTATTATCTCGCGGGGCAATGGCGGAACGACACGACGAGCATTCTGATCAAGTATATCAATGTTGAAAACGGAACAGAAACCGTCGAGCATACCGTTGAGCATTTGCCAGATGCGAACACACCCAACAACACGATACTCACAAATATCGTTACCCGGCCCTACAGCGGCACCGTAGCGCTCTGTAATATCGGCTTCGACATTACTCAAGGCGGCTGTAGCCAGCCGATCGGCATCGGCCAGTTGATGACGGCCGGTACCATCAACGGTGCCGGAATCGACGGTGGCGCGTATGGATACGGCATCAATACGCTGGGCCGTGGCGTGGTCGATAACTCCAAGACCGAGGACTTCAGCATCAATCTGAAGCACAATTTCAGCAGCCAGTTGCACCTCACCCTTGACGCGCAATACACCAAGGCGACCGCGGCTCAGACTGAAGTGTGGGCGGGTGGCCAAACTCACTTTATGGTTGATGAGGTGGCCGACCTCGACAATGGATCTCTCAAGTTCCATATGGATCCGCGTGGCAACCAGATTGTCAATGTGAAGTCGGGCTTGGCTCAGACGCTCGCGTCTGACAATACGGGTGATCCGGGCGTCTATTGGTGGCTGTTCAACGCCGATAACGAGCAAAAAGGCGATGGCGATCTCTTCGCGCTGCGCGCCGACATGTCCTATGACTTCGCGGACCATTCGTGGTTCAAGGACATCAAGTTCGGAGCCCGCTATTCCGAGCGTAACCAAACCAACGATACCGCCAATCAGAACTGGGCCGGCGTGGCGCCCCCCTGGTCCGGCGATGGAGCAACACCATTCAGCGCTCTGCCGGCGGGTATGACCGAAGTTGACGACTACAAGGACTTCTTCCGCGGCGGTCTCGTTCAGGGCAACAACACCAAGTTTGTCTATATCAGCCGGGATTATTTGCTGAATTATGACAAGATGGCGCAGTTCTTCAAAGACAATTCGGCTCCGGGGACGGGTATCGTTCGCGACGCGGGCTGGGCGCCGCGCGTGCCGATGTTCCCGTCGGATAACCATTCGGAGATTACCGAAAAGACGACCAACTTCTATGTTCAGTTGGACTTCGATCATGATCTCGGCAACGGCCAGTCGTTGGAGGGCAATTTCGGCGTTCGTTATGCGAAGACCGATCTGCAATCGTCGGGTAATCTTGTCTTTGTTCCCTTCGCTGCGGATGCGACATGCACACCCGGCAAGGATGACAACGATGTGGTCACGACACCCTATGCCTGTTCGCACAACAGCCCGCAGGAATTCCTGCCGGGAACGGCTGCCTACCTTCAGGGCGCTGCACAGCCGATCAACTATAGCAAGGGCGATACACACGTCTTGCCGTCATTCAACATCAAATGGAATCTGAATGAGGACATGCTGATCCGTTTTGGCGCGAGCCAAAACCTGACGCGACCCAATATTGCGGATCTGCGCGCTTTCAATAACTACAGCGCCGGCACGACGACCGTGCAGTGGCCGGCCGGGCATTGCGTGGCCATCGGCCAGCCGGAGACATGTAATGATGGGTTCCAGAATGTGACCCTCACAGCGATTAATGTTGGCGGTGGCAACCCGCGCCTGAGACCGACGACGTCGGACAACTTCGATCTCTCCTACGAGTGGTATTTTCCAAGCGGAAATATCACAACGGCAGTGTTCACGAAGAAGCTGCAGGACGTCATTCAGGGCGGCTCTGAAAGCCTTGGCAGCGTCACGCTGGATGGAAAGACCGTACCGATCACCTATAGTGGTCAGATGAACACCCAGAAGGTGGATGTGAGTGGTGTGGAACTCGCCTATCAGCAGTTCTATGATTTCCTGCCGGGTATTTTCTCTCACCTGGGCGCGCAGGCGAACTTCACCTACATCGACGCCAGCACGAGTCCGGATAAGTCCTGTACAAATAACGGCGAACCCTGCCGTTTCAACATCACCGACCTGTTCGGTCAGTCCAAATACCTCGCGAACCTCGTCGGCATCTATCAGGATGACAAGTTCGAAGCCCGTCTGGCCTATTCCTGGCGCAGCCGGTACCTGATTGTTAAAGGCGACTACATGACGGGTAACCCGACATATAACGAGCCGACGGGTTTCCTGGATGGATCGTTGAAGTGGAATGTCAACGAGCATCTGCAACTGCACACTTCGGCTGAGAACCTGCTCGATACGACCACGAAAGCGGTCATGCAGGTCGATGCGGCTGGGCATACGCTTCCGCGCTTCGCCATCAAGAATGATCGTCGGATCGTGGTTGGCTTGCGCTACATCTACTGATCCAGTCTGAGAGAGAAGGGTGGGATAGAGGTTATCCCACCCTTTTTTGTCCGCGCGTTTTTGTTTGATCCGTGAGGTTACCATGAAGAGGTTTTCACTTGTCGTCGCCGCATGTGTCGCGGTGGTCGCCGTTTCAGGCGCCGAGGCGAAGGACTATAAGGCCGCTGAAAAGCCGGGGGCGTCTGGCTATTTCAATGTGCTTGAGGACGGCGGCTTCTGGACCGTCGGTTATACCGGGGAGGCTGGTCAGTCCAACCGCGAGATCGCCGAATATGCCATGAAGCGCGCCGCCGATCTTGCTGCTGAGCAGCATCAGGAATGGTTCGCCGTGCTGACGACCACCAATCGCATGGTTCAGGCTGGCGTCGCCGACGATCTGCAAATGCGCGCGGGCAATTTTATGGGCTCGGGCGCGGGCGCGGGCACGTCGGCGCCGGTCTCGGGCGCGCCGAGCACCAATTCTCAAAATAACACCGGCACCTTCGGTGGAGAAGCCGTGCCGAACAATGTGCTGGAGCGCTGGCAGCCGCGTCGGGTGCGCCAGACGATCCTGGTGGTCGAGCTGGGATCAGGCGATAAGGCCTCGTTTCCAGGGCTGGATCATCAGCCGGAAATTTTCCCGGCGACGTCTCCAGCGCCTGTTGGACCGTCAAAATAATATAGCCTCGAAAAAAGCCTGCCTGCAGTGCACATTGAATATTAGGGTAGGTCCAATGGAAGTCGAGGTACATGAAGTCGGGCGTTCGAAATCAAAGGTCATCGTCATTGACGACTTTTTGACCCATGCCCAGGACGCTGTGGATGCGGCGGCCGCTCTGCCCGCCTTTCCTCCGGAAGGCAGGACGGCCTATCCGGGCAAGCGTCACCAGATAGGGCCGGGGGACAAGGCCTCGTCCTACGTCATGGATATTTTGAAAGGGGCGGGGCCTCTCATCCAAAGCCACTATGGTGCGGACAATTTCAGGGTTTTCGAAGCTAGTTTTTCCCTGGTCACGACACGGCCGGAAGACATGAGTCCAAAGCAACGCATTCCCCATTACGACTGGGATGACCCGAATTACCTGGCCATCATGCTTCATTTGCATCACGTCCCTCGCACCGGCACGGCATTCTACCGCCATGTCGCAAGTGATCTTGAACAGGTAGGCCATGAGTCTGTCCCTGAGCTTCGCCGCTTGGTGCAAGCAGAACTTGCTGCCTATCCGCCCTCCCGCGTAAGTTCAGAGGGGGGCTCGCATATGCACTACGAAGAGCTGTTCCAGGTTGAAGGGTGTTTTAATCGCCTTGTCATCTACCCGGGATGTCTGCTTCACTCAGCCTACTTTTCGCCGGACTTCACTTACAGTGACGATCCTCGGACGGGACGACTGACGGCAAACGTTTTTATCCAATTGTCCAAAGGCAGCGGCTGATGCGCTGATGAAAATTGGGTGCCTGCGCTGAGGGCATTGGGCAAAATCGGCGAGACGGGGCTTTCAGTTAGATAGAGTTCTGGCAGTTAGATAGAGTTTTGGCAGTTAGATCGGGATTTGGAATGCCGCAGCGTTCGGAGGCTATAAAAAATATCTGCATTTTAGGCGGTGGCACTGCAGGGTGGATGACGGCGGCAGCGCTTGCCCATAAGCTGCGGGGGCTGCCGGTCCGGATCGAGCTGGTCGAGTCCGAGGAAATCGGCACGGTCGGTGTTGGCGAAGCCACGCTGCCGCTGATCCGGAAATTCAATGAAGCCTTGAACATCGACGAAGCGACCTTCATGAAGGAGACCGAGGCGACCTTTAAGCTCGGGATTGAATTCTGTGACTGGGGCAGGCCAGGCGACCGCTATATCCATCCGTTCGGCGATTACGGCCGGCCGGTCGATAATATTCCCTTCTATCAGGCGTGGTTACGGCTGCGGCAACTGGGCGAAACCGCGCGGCTCGATGACTACTCTTACCCCATTATTGCCGCCGAAATGGGACGTTTCCAGCGACCCGGAGGCGATCCTGATGCGATCCAGGCGGGCTTCGGCTATGCCTATCAGTTCGACTCGTCGCGTTATGCGCAGTTCCTTCGGCGCTATGCCGAAGCCAGCGGCGTCATCCGGACGGAAGGCAAGGTCGCCACGACGGTTTGCGACCCTGAGACCGGATTCGTGCGTTCCCTGGTTCTTGATAACGGCAAGACCGCCATGGCGGAGCTGTTTGTCGACTGCTCAGGTTTTCGCGGTGTGCTGATCGAACAGACGCTGAAAACCGGGTACGACGACTGGAGCAACTGGTTGCCGTGCAATCGGGCGATCGCCGTCCCTTGCGAATCTCGCGGTCCTTTGATGCCGTTTACCCGGGCTACGGCGCGCGAAGCAGGCTGGCAGTGGCGTATCCCGCTGCAGCATCGTGTCGGCAATGGCCATGTCTATTGCAGCAGCTTTATCTCGGATGACGAAGCCACCACCCAGTTGCTTGGACATCTCGAAGGGCCGGCCCTGGCCTCACCGCGCCAGCTCTTTTTCACCACGGGCCGTCGCCGTAAATTCTGGAACCGCAATGTCGTCGCCATCGGCCTGGCTGCGGGTTTCCTGGAGCCGCTTGAATCGACCTCCATCCACCTGATACAGGAGGGGATTACCGAGCTCCTGCAACTCTTCCCCGATACAGGCTTCCACAGCGCCGACGCCGATGAGTATAATGAGCGGATGGGCCTGGCCTTCGAGCGGGTGCGGGACTTCCTGCTGCTGCACTACGTCGCTAATCAGCGTGACGACGGGGAGTTGTGGCTGCATTTCCAGAATCTGGCCTTGCCCGCCAGCCTCGAAGAAAAGATCAGTGCCTGGATGACGCGCGGCCATATCATTAAATATGAGTTCGGCACCTTCCTGCCCCCAAGTTGGCTGGCGGTTCTGCTGGGGCAAAACCTGATTCCGCGCGGTTATGATCCACGGACGTTGAAGATACCAGAAGACAGGCTTAGGGCGGAAAGCCGGCGGCTGCGTGAGGCCGTGCTGGCGGCGGCACAACGAACGCCAGATCACGCGGCATTCCTACGCCAGGTCGGAGGCGCCTCACACCAGGCGCCGCTCACCGCAGGCGTGGGTTAGCGCGATGTCGACATCCCTCCACGAAATGCCCTTTCTTCATATCGTTGTCTGCGGGGGCGGACTTGCCGGTTACATGACAGCCGCGGCACTATCACGGCACTTGCCGGAAACCTGCAAACTGACCCACGTCGTCACCCGTGAAGCGCCGGCGCAGGACATCTTCTATGGGAGCGTGACCACCCCGATCGCCTATAATTTCAACCTCTCCCTAGAGGTTAGTGAACCCCGGCTGCTTCTCGAAAGCGACGCCGCGTTTTCCTTCGGGACACACTATCAGGGCTGGGGCGGGGACGCCCAGGCGTGGGTTCAAGGCTTTCAACAACCCTTGCCTGTTCTGGGCGGCGTGCCGTTCCATCAGTATCTGGCGCGCATGGGCCATGAGGGCCTTGAACCTTATCTGGTGTCGGCGGCCGCGGCGAAGCGGGGCGCGTTTGCGCACCCACCCGAACAGGCGGCTCATCCTCTCAGCAGGGCCGAATACGGCTATCAACTGGATGTGCGGTCCTATCGTGACCTGTTGGCTTGCGCCACGGACACATCGCGTCTCGTTGTCATCCAGGCCGAGATCACTGACATAGACACGGATTCGGAAGGTGTGGCGGCCTTGCACCTGTCTGACGGCCGCACCCTCTTAGCGGACATGTTTGTGGATTGCACCGGCCCCGAAGCCGCGTTGCTAAGCCGTCTTGGTGCCACGCTGACCGGAGAGCGGCAACTGGGCGCGGTCATGACCCGAACGCCTGAAAGCACGCTTGGCCCCGCGGTGCGGACGGTGACCGGGCAGGCATTCGGATGGCAGTCGATCACGCCGCTGCAGGGCGCCTCCACAAAGCTGACCCTCTTCGCGGAAAGCGACGAGGCCCCGGCTCTCAGAGCACACAGGGATGCACCCGAGGTAAGCGCAAAGGCAGCTTTTGGACGCAGATCCCAGGCATGGGTCGGCAACTGCGTTGCCATAGGGCAGGCGGCGGCGACGATCGAGCCCCTGACGCCTTCGCCGATGGTCTGTCTTCAGCGCGATATCGAGCGCCTGATATCGCTGATCCCTCTGTCTTGTGACATGGCGATGGAACGCCGCGAATTTAACCGGCAGTTCGACAACGATTACCAGCACGCCGAGCTATTCCGGCAGGCCTTTTTCGCCACGACACCGGTTGCCGGATCGGCCTACTGGCAGGCAGCCTCTCCGCAGCCGGCGGATCCCAGGCTTGATCGTAAACTCACCCAGTTTTTGAGCCGAGGGGTTCTGGTGTCCTACGATCTGGAGCCGTTTACACCTGAGGATTGGGTTGTCCTGCATTATGGTATGGGCCGCCGTCCCCTTCGCGGTGATCGCCTGGCGGACCAGACGCCTGCAGCCCAGGTGGAGGCGTACCTTTCGGACCTGAAGCGGCAAATCGAAACGACCGTTGCGGCCCTTCCCAGCCATCACGCCTACATGGCCAGACTGAAGCCATTCCTAAGACAGAAAAGTTCCTGATCCATGATCCCCCCCTTGAAAGAGATCGTTATTGTCGGTGGCGGATCAGCGGGATGGATGACCGCGGCTGCGCTTTCCAGTCTTCTGGCGCCCAAGGATGTCACGATTACCCTTATCGAGTCCGATGAAATCGGGATCGTTGGGGTCGGCGAAGCGACGATCCCTGACATACTCAACTTCAACCAGATGCTCGGCATCGATGAGGCTGACTTTATCCGAGCCACCAACGCCACCTTCAAACTCGGCATTGAGTTTATCGACTGGGGGCGCCAGGGCGACCGGTATATCCATCCGTTCAGCGGTCACGGCGTCGACATGAACGGCTTCGACTTTCACCAGTTCTGGCTGCACAGCCAGACCGCCGGGAATTCGCACCCGATCGATGATTACAGCCTGTGTGCCGTGGCCGCCCGCCATGGCAAGTTCGTTCATCCGGATCCGAACCCGCGTTCGATACGTTCGCACATCCGCTACGCCTATCATTTCGACGCCAGCCTCTACGCGCGATATTTGCGCACCTATGCTGAAAAGCGTGGCGTCCGCCGGATAGAGGGGAAGATCAAGGCGGTCGTTCAGGCGCCGGAAACCGGGCATATCACCGAGCTCAAGCTGGAAGATGGCCAATCGGTAGCAGGGGAGTTTTTCTTCGACTGCTCCGGTTTCAGATCTCTGTTGCTGGGCCAGACTCTGGGGATTGGCTATGTCGACTGGAGTCACTGGCTGCCGTGCAATACCGCTCAGGCCGTACCGTCCAGCCACACGGGTCCCTTGATACCCTATACCCGCGCAACGGCGAAGACCTCCGGCTGGCAATGGCGCATACCCACCCAGACCCGGACGGGCAACGGGCACATCTATTGCCGCGACTTTATGTCCGACGACGAGGCGGCCTCGGTCCTGCTGTCCGGCCTCGATGGCGAAGCTTTGGCATCGCCACGGGTTATCCGGTTTACCACAGGCCATCGTCAGGCCTTCTGGGATAAGAACTGTATCGCCATCGGGCTTTCCGCCGGGTTCCTCGAACCTCTGGAATCGACCTCGATCTATCTGATTCAGGAAGGCGTTAGCCGCTTCATTTCGTTATTTCCCAATGCGTCTTTGCCCAATGTTTTCCGCGATGAATATAACCGCCATATGCGCACGGAATTTGAGCAGGTCCGGGATTTCATCATCCTGCACTACGCGGCGACGGAAAGAGCAGACAGCCCCTTCTGGAACTACTGCCGCAACATGTCCATTCCCGATACTCTGAAGCACAAGATCGCCCTGTTCCGCGAAGGCGGTCGCGCCTTTAGACATGAGGATGAGCTTTTCTCGCGGCCGAGCTGGGTTGCGGTTTTCCTTGGGCAGAATATCAATCCAAGGGCCTACGATCCAGTGGTGGCCAATTTGCCACCCGCAGACGTCATGGCAAGCGTCGAATCCATGCGCGAGGCCATGATCGACGCGGTACGGCAGATGCCGACGCATGAGGCATATCTGGCAAAATACCGCATACCTCGCGCAGGCTAGTCAACATGCAGGACGTCACGTTCAAGCTGAATGTTGCGATTGTCATTTAGGGACGCAGAGGACAGGGGCGGGTGTTTGTCCTGATAACCATCCTAAATGCTGTCGGGCGAATGACGGCCAAGATGCCAGGTCAGGCCGAGACTCAGCACGAAGACGTCTCTGGTTTTCAGGATCGGGCTGCGCCATGCCTCGCCGTAGACGCGGTCCAGGCTGGACTGAATGAACGCGGTCGTCGTGGGCGTGATCTTGTGGCCTGCCGTGAGTTCGGCCCCCAATGTATAGTAGTTGTTGGGAAGGAACCGGGGCAGGCTGACATGATACGCCGCCCGTGGCCTCAGGCCAAAAAACTGGTTGGAAAAGCTGTTGTCGGCCCAACCAGCGCGTATTTCGAGCCCGACACCCGTCGTGGGCGTGATGTGGCCGCCCGTGTCAAAGGACAGGTCGCCCGACCATCCCTGATAGCTGTTGATCGCCTTGCGCAGGCGGGCTTCGACATCGCCCAGAGGCGTCTTATAGACGGCGAAGCCGCCGGTCTCAAACGCGTCGGGCATATGATGGGCGCCGCTGGGCAGGTGATCATTGAAGGACTGCCGATATTCAAGAACCGGACCGACCGTCACCGGCCCCAGAGTAGCGGCTGAATATTTGCCGCCGTCATCCAGGCTGATCTGCCAACGGTTCCTGGTGATCTCGACGACGGGGTATAGTTCGTGAAGCGAGGTCTTGGCACCGATATGGGCCGGACGATCACGCAAGACAACACCGATGTCGATCGCCATGTCTTGCGGGATAGGCAGTCCAGAGGTGGTCCCCGGCCCATGGTCCACCGCACTGGATATTGTTATGCCGGCCGGCGCCGTCGAATAGTCCGGCATGGCCACGATCATGATGGCTTCTTCTTATCGGCCTGAGCCAGAAGCAATATACCGGCAAGTATGAGCAGCGATCCCACACATTCGATAGGTGATACCCTTTCGTTGTAAACGAAATGCCCGACCGCGATGATCAGGATGTAGCTCAGCGCCGTGAGGGGGAAGGCCCGCGCCAGATCGATTCTCGCCAGAATGAGCATCCACAGGACAAGGCTTCCGCCCTCAACCCCGACGAGGCACCAGAACCGCACATCAACGACAATACTGGCAAATGGCAGCAAGTCAGTGCCGAGGTTGATCGCGAGCCCCTTGGCCAGGCTGTGATATGCCACCGTGCAGGCCGTCTGCGCGGCTATGAGCGCAACCAGGACATAGCTGGCCTTGCTACCGGAATGAAGAGGTTTGTCACTCATTTCGCAGGGCCTCCGGACTCAGATCGGCGGAAACCAGCGGGGCGATGAGGCGCAGTCCAAACGATAGGAGGCCATTTTTATGCTTGAAAGCCATACGGGTGCCTATCAGGTCCACGCCCAGGCGAAGCTTGTTGGCATAGGCCGCCTGGCCGGTCTGGAAACGTCTCAAACCCCTCTCGAGACACAAGGCCACATTGTCGAACCAGGACACGAAATAGAGATTGTAAGCGCGACCTTCCGGCGCCATCAGGAAATACTTGTCGAGAAGCGTATTCTGGTCATGGAGCAGGAGGTTGACGGCCAGCAGGGTCTCGCCATGGAAATAGAGTCGGCAGATCGCCTGATTCGGCATAAGGGACAGCACAGACTCGAAATAGTCGAATGAGAGTTCCTCGAGCGTCATGTCAGCGCGTGCCAGGGTGTCTTCATAGAGCGCCATGACGCGCGGCGCGTAAGCACGCAGAGAGGTTACATCTTCACAACGCAGGTGCTCGCGCGACCTCAGCTTGCGGCGCATATCTCTTCGTGTGCCCGGCGTCAGGCGCGACAGGTAAGCATCCGTGCTCTCAAAGTCGATCCTGAGTTCGCTTGACGGAAGGCCGGTAACAAAGCCATACCCCAGATCCTCGATACAGGCGGCCCATTCTTTGGGCGCCTCGTCGCTCAGGTCCTTGATAGCCAGAAGACGGCCCCCGCGGGCCTTGGCGCCGGCCTCAAATGTACGCAGCAGGCAATCGACGATGGCATAGGTTCGGCCGGGTTCGGATACGCCCAGCATGACGTGTTCGGTGCACGGCGAACCCAGGGCCGCCAGACGGACACGAAGAAAGCCCGGAATAAGGTTTTGAACCTGCTTAATCGCCCTGCCCAGGTGCAGGTTGTCGATCGTGGTCGCGAGGTCGTACTGCGTCAAGAAGGCCGGCGCCGCGCCGACCAGTCGAGCGTGATCATAGACAGCCACGTAGAAGAAGGTGAACCCCTTCAGAGCGGCTGTTTCGATCGCCAGATGATAGGCGTGACCTTCCAGAGGGTCGCCAAAACAGGCATCCCAATCGGCCGGCGGAATCGCGGCAAGACTGTCGAGGATGCGACCCTCAAGCATAGACCCGGTATCCGGGGTGCGCGCAGTCCAACGCTTCTGATGCGTAGCCCAGGGCTTCAAGCGTAAGCGCCACGACTTTCGAGCGCTCACGATCGACATGGATCATGTGATAGCTGTCGTTCAGAATCGCCAGCCGGGCCTGCGGGCCGAGTGCGGATTTAAGTCTGTGGGCATTTTTCACGCTGCCGATTTCGTCTTCCTCGGCATGAATGATGAGGGTTGGGGTGTTCAGGGTGGGAGCGATATCGAGAACGGCCCGCCCCAGACGGTACATATCGGCGATGGATTTCAGCGGCATACCGTCCAGTGCGCCCTTGATCAGGCTGTCTTGGGATGTGGCCGCCAGCGTGCGCAGGCGCTCATCCTTCAGGCCAAAGGGATAGGTTTCAGGGATGATGATAGAGCCGACGGGGGGGAGGAGATAGATCAGCGGCCAGGCCGCGCGCAGGATCGCATAGTGGCGTGGCATGGACCAGCCGTCGAACTCGAAGACCGCCGAATAGACGGTGCAGGAACTCAAAGTTCGCTGGCTGGCGAGCATCAAGCCCAACATCCCGCCGACACAAATGCCTGCGACATGTATATGGTCATAGTCAGGCGCGATCCGGTCGTAGCAAAGTGTGAGTGTCTGGAGCCAGTCGCGCCAGCCCGTCCTGATAACATTGGCATAGGCGCCGCCGTGACCTGACAACAGGGGGACGTAGACATCGTAGCCGTGGTCGGACAGCTTCTTGGCCAGATACCGCATCTCGTCCGGAGCGCCGGTCAGGCCGTGCACCAATATGACGGCCTTGCGATGTTGTTTGCGAAGGGTGATGTCCAGCGGGCTCATGCCGTAGTCCCCGCCAAGGCAATGAGCGCGACGCCTGACGCGATCAGGCCGGACGCCAGCGCATGTTGCAACGACAGGCGCTCTTTCAGGACCCATGCGCTCGCCATCGGGATTCCGAGATAGACCAGGCTCATGATCGGATAGGCCACGCTGAGCGCGGTCGTCTCCAGAACGCGCACCCAGATCAGGGTCTCGGCAAGCCAGAGCGCCATGCCGAGCCAGGCCAGGGGCTGTTTGAGCGCGGTCAGGAAATGATCGTCGATCCCCGCGGCCCGGTTGGCGGCGACCTTATAGCAAAGTTCCAGGGCGATCTCGATGACCACACAGAGCAAAATCAAAGGCCAGGCGCTCATGCCGCGTAACGCATGACGCGCGGGTGGATAAGGGCGCTCAAGGCTCGGTTGGTAAGGCTGTTGCGGTAATGGGCGTCTACAGACAGAGGCTTCCACATCGGCTGATCCAGGCTGGCCTCGCCCCATTTACGCAAGGCCGCGAACGCGCCCGGCCCGTACACAGGTTTCGACGCATCACCGGTCACGTCGGCCCCGCGCAGTCGCTTGCCCTGCGTCATCCTCTCGATCCAGCCCAGCAGGCGGTCCAGGCGCAGCTCGCCCTGATCCCAGTTGGTGTTCGCATCGAATGGCGAAAGCACATCCTTGTCGATCGTGATGTAAAGATCGTCGTTCCCGGTGAGGGTTTGGATACGGTCAAGGAAAAGCGGATCACCGAGGGCCTCGATTGAGGGGACAGGACGCCCCGCAATGACCCGCTCTTCCTTGTTACCTGCACGCAAGGGGAAAGGTATAAGCAACCCCTCGCGCACAACGGTGAGATCAGCCCCCTTGCGGCCGTCGTCGTCGACGTCCTGACTACAGAGACCGATCGTTAGAACCTGCCTTACGCCACTCAGCCGGGCGACTTTTGCCGCCCAGGACCCGCAATGCAGGCCCGGCGAAAAGCGCACCCAGTCCGGATGATTGTCAAAATGTATGACGCTCATCGGGCGTTCCGGCGCCAGGCAAACGGCGCGTTCGATCAGCAGGGTGGAGACGTGATGGAAGTCGCCGGAGCCCATGAAAACGAGCCTTGGGCCCGATCCTAACCCGGCAGCTAGCCGTGAGCGCAGACCTTCAAGTGCGGTGGGTCGCGCCCACAGTCGCAGGCCAGGCCCGATATCGCGCAGATCGAGACGTGTCAGTCCGTCATTTGACGCCGCCTCTACGAAAGGCGCCTGATCCTCAAACGCGTCGTCCAGATCGAGCAAGGCAACCGACATCCTGGATCAGCCCTTCACGCAACGGCGCAGCAGCGCGTCGATCAGCCTGATGGCCAGATCGATTTCGTCTTCGGTAATTTCGAGGGACGGTGCCAGGGTGATGACGTTCTTGTAGTATCCGCCCACGTCCAGGATAAGGCCGTACTTTTTGCCGTCGATATCGATATCGCCCTTCAGGCCGGCGGCTTCCATGTCATCGAGCAGCGCTTTGTTCGGTGTGAAACCGTCGGCCTCGCAGATTTCGCAGCGCAGGGCGAGGCCCAGTCCATCGACGTCACCAATCTGTGGCCAGCGTTTTTGCAGATCCTTCAGGGCCTCAAGGAAATAGGCACCCTTTTTCATCACCCGGGCACCGAAATCGCCTTCGGACACCATGCGAAGCGTTTCGAGTGCGACGGCGGTTCCCATCGGATTGGCGTTGAAGGTGGAGTGTGTTGAGCCCGGCGGGAAGATGCCAGGATTGATCAGGCCTTCTTTCGCCCAGACCCCAGACAATGGATTGAGCCCGTTGGTGATGGCCTTTCCGAAGACCAGAACGTCAGGCGTGACGCCAAAATGTTCGATCGCCCACAACTTGCCCGTACGGTACACACCCATCTGAATTTCATCGACGACGAGCAAAATGCCGTGCTGATCGAGAACGTCCTTGAGCTCTTTAAAGAAGTTGAGGGGTGGTACGACATAGCCACCGGTCCCCTGGATTGGTTCCACGTAAAAGGCGGCATACTCGCACTGCCCCGTCTTGATATCGAGCACGCCATTATATTCGGTTTCAAACAGGCGCTTGAACTTCTGCACGCAGACGTGGCCGTATTCCTCCTTGGACATGCCCTTAGGGCCGCGGAAATGATACGGGAATTCGACGAATTGGGCGCGGTCGCCGAAGTGACCGAAGCGGCGGCGGTAGCGATAGGACGAAGTGATGGCTGAGGCGCCGAGCGTGCGGCCGTGGTATCCGCCTTCGAAGGCAAACATCAGGCTCTTGCCGCCGGACGCATTGCGCACCAGCTTCAGGGAATCTTCGACGGCCTGCGCCCCGCCGACATTGAAATGGACGCGACCCTTTTCCCCGAACTTGCGCTCCATGTCGCGCGCGATCAGCGCCGCGAGCTCGACCTTTTCGCGATGCAGGTATTGCGAGGCGACCTGGGGGAGGGTGTCCAGTTGACGATGGGCCACGGCATTCAGGCGCGGATTGCGATAGCCAAAATTGACCGCAGAATACCACATCTGAAGATCAAGGTAGGGAATGCCCGCCGCGTCGAACATGTAGGAACCCTCGCAGCCTGTGAAAAAGCGCGGATCATCCATGTAGTGGACCGTATCACCGTAGGAGCAATAGGCGGCTTCGAGCGCGCGCAGTTCGGTCTCGGTTGGGAGCGGGGAGGTGGGCGTCGTGACTTCGTCGTACATGATTATTATCCGTTAGCGCTGACGGCGGCGTTCATCAGATGCGTGGACAAGGCACGCTGAACGTCGCGGAAATCATTGAAAGGTATGAACGCCTGTCCGCGTTCGGTTGCGTAGGTGGCCAGCTTGTCACGCGCGAACACGAGGTTCGCGCGATGGCTGACGCAGAAGTCGGAGCGGCCATCACCAATAAAAACCGTCGTCGGGGCCGTCGGTTGCGCCGCCACGATGCTGCACTTGCAGACGCCCGATCCTGAGGCGCAGCCTGCGCGCGCCAAGGGTTGTTCAAGATGATAGCGGGCGGCATTTATGACGAGATGGTTGCTGAAGATGGGAATATGGCCAAGGCCATGACGTCGCAGGATGCGCTTGATGAAATAGTCCACGCCGTCGCTTATGATCGAAAGCGGCCTATGGTGTTCGGCCGCCCAGGCGACGAAATCCGCGAACCCCTCTCGAATCTCAAGGCTGTCGAGCACGGCATCGAGCGTGGCCTGGTCGGCGTCGATCAGCGCAATCTGGCCGCGCATACACTGCGCTGCTGTAAGCCGTCCCGACAACCAGTCGTCTTCAAGGTCAAGCCAGCTTGGCCCGGCCAGTCGTTCCAGGATATGATCGGTCGTATCCGTCTTGGTGATGGTGCCGTCGAAATCGCAGTAGATGCGCATAGACCTGTCCCCGTGCTTACAGTCACGATGGCTATCAGGCGAAGCTGATCTGGAACTGATCCGAAGAAGGTCTTTTTGTGTCCTGGCTAGGGTAGGGCGACGGCGGCTGTCAAATCCAGGCGCGCGACCAGTCCGGATTTGCCATCGGGGCGATCCAGAAGGGTCAGCCGGGCACCAAGGTTTTCGGCCGCTTCACGCGCGATGGCCAGACCCAGTCCCGAGCCCTGAAGGTGGGACCTATTGCCGCGCCAGAAGCGATCGAAGGCCAAGGCCTTGTCATGCGCATTCATGCCGGGTCCTTCATCGCTGATCTCGATGATTGCGTCCTTGGTCGGCGTCGGCGGGTGAAGCGTAATGGTGACCTCGCCTTCATGGGGGGTGTGGCCCATGGCGTTTTCCAGCAGGTTTGACAGGACAAGGCTAAAAGCCGTATCGGCCCCCCTGTAGGCGAAGTCGGTCCCTTCGATGGCGATATCTATGCCGTTTTTAGCCATGATGGGCGCCAGATCAGTGAGAATGAAACTGATGGCCGTCTTGCACGAGGCTTCTCGCTCCGGCTCGGCTGGAAGGCCGCTCAGGCGGGACAAACTCAGCAGTTGATCGACCAGTTTGGCGATACGCTGAGTAGCAGCCGTCAGCTTGGCGAGGCGCTCTGTCAACTCCGCCGGTTCTCTGGTTCTGGCGCACAGTTGCGCCTCCAGGCTCAGTCCGGCCAGGGGTGTGCGTAATTGATGGGCCGCCATGTCCACAAATTTACGTTCGTGCCGCATCCCGTCCTCGATACGCTGGAACAGGCCATTGATCACACCTACGAGGTCCGAGAGTTCCGAGGGCCAGCTCTCCGTCTTGAGGGCGGTGAAGGGCGGCTGAGTGCGGGTATGCGACAGGAAGGCGCTGAAATTGTCCAGGTCCTTCAGACCTGTGCGCAGGCTCACCCATATGACCAGCAGCAGCAGGAGCGCGATGAGGATGAACGGTGCGGCCAGTTGCAAGGCTATCTTGCTTACCAGGTCATGACGCACCTGCAAGCGTTCGCCCACCTGAACGATCGGATCACCGTCGAGGGCGCTGAGGGTATAGATGCGCCAGGGTTCGCCATGAAAATGGACGATCTGAAAGGTCGAGCTTGATGCCGCCAGCGGCACGGCCAGGTCAGGGCCGGTGTCGGACTTCAGCCTGAGTTTCCCATGATACCAGATGCGGAACATGCGCCAGTTCGCATAGACGTCGAACGCCTCGCGATCTTCGGCGGACAACAGAGGCATGTCGTCGACCTCCATCACGTCGTTTCCGGCGGTTTTGCGCATATCCTGCAATTCGTCGCGCATGAGGTTGACCAGCAGATTGGCCCCGAGCACCAGTTGCTGATCGAAGACCTGGTCGATTTTGGACGAGACGGTTGTTTCGGCCACAAGGGCGATGACGAGAGCGCCAAACACCATGACTGCGGTCATGCGTATAAACAGGGTGCGGGTCAAGGATCGCGGGGTCAGTGCCAGGCGGGGAATATGTAGCCATTCGACCTTGGACATCAACGGCTCACCATGTAGCCAAGACCGCGCGCGGTAATGATGGCGCCCAATCCCAGTTTCTTGCGCAGGGCATAGACAGCCGTTTCAACCGTATTGCTTTCGATACCTTTTCCATCTTCGTAGATCGTGTTCTCGATATCCGCCTTTGACACCCATCGGCCGGCACGCTGGGCCAGGATCGACAGCACCCTGATCTCTCGCCCTTTCAGCGGAATGCGTATCGACTCGCGGGTGACGACCCGCCCCTTGATATCAAGCTCGAACGCGCCGAACCGCAGCCTATCACTGGACTGCCCAAAGGAGCGGCGTACGACCGCCCTTAAACGCGCCACCAGTTCATCGAGGTCATAGGGTTTCGTCACATAGTCATCAGCGCCTTCGTCAAGTCCCTCGATCCGGGCCTCGCGATGGCTTCTGGCGGTGACCACCATGATGGGAATCGCCTGCCGTGCCCGGCGCAGGCGTTTGAGCAGACTCATGCCATCGCCATCCGGCAGGCTCAGATCGAGCAGTAGCGCGTCAAAGCTTGCGTGATCGAGCATGACTTCAGCCGCCTCGAGACTGGTCGTCCATTCGGTGAAAAAGCCAGCCTTTTCCAGCCCTGTCTTCAGTCCGGGTCCCAGGGTCATATCGTCTTCGATAAGCAAAACCTTCATGTCTATGGCACCCGATCAGCTTGGTGTGAGAATGAGGCTGGCATTGCTGCCGCCAAAGCCGAAGGCATTGCTTAGCGACGCTTTTACGGTCACATGTTCGCGCGCGACATTGGGCACATAGTCAAGATCCAGATCCTTATCGGGCGTACCGAAATTGGCCGTGGGGACGATGAAGCCCCGGCTGACCGCCAAAAGGCTCGCCAACACCGTAACCCCACCCGCGGCGCCAAGCAGATGCCCGTGAAAGCTTTTCGTAGCGGACACGGCCAGGCGTTGGGCTGAGTCGCCCAGAACCATTTTCAGGGCCTTCGTCTCCGAGATGTCGCCGGCGAAGGTGGCGGTTCCGTGCGCGCTAACGTGTCCAATATCGGCGGCCGCGAGCCCCGACATGCGCACCGCCTGACCTATGGTCGCGGCCTGGCCATCCGCATTGGGCGCCGTCACGTGGGTGGCATCCGAGCGGGCGCCGTAGCCTGCGATCGTGGCCAGGGGCGGCGCACCACGCTCTGCTGCGGACTTGCGTCTTTCCAGGACGAAAAAGACACTGCCCTCACCCAGCAGGAGTCCGCCACGTTCATAGCAAAAGGGTCGGCATAGACCGTCCTGGCCGGGTGATAAAAGGCGCAAAGCCACCCAGGTCCGGTGCATACTGAAGGTCATGGGGGCCTCGGTCCCCCCGGCGATGGCCTGATCGCACCGGCCCGCGCGGATGGCCAGCATGGCCTCGCCGATGGCGTGGGCGGCGGACGAACAGGCCATGGCATAGGTGAGGGTCGGGCCATGGCATCCAAAGGCCATGGATATCTGGGCGGTGGGTCCATTGGCCATGGTCTTGAACAGGGTCGGGGACTTGATTTCGTCCTTCTCGTAAAGATCGAGTGTCGCCTGCTCCGAGGTTATCAAGCCGCCACCCCCGCACCCGACGAACACGCCGGCCTGATCAAGCTGGCCGTGTTCGGAAAGGTTTGCCATTGCAACGGCCTCGCGCGCTGCAACCAGGGCGAGGAGGGAACACCGATCCATCTGTTTGGTGTCGGCGCTGTCAACATCCTCTGCGGTGACGAGGCCGCCCGCCCAAGCCGACAGCCGTCCGGTCAACGGCCGTGTTGCGGGCTTACCATTTCGGTATAGGTCGATAAGGGCGTCGAGATTTGAAGCGCCCGGAACTCTAAATCCTATACCGGTTATAACGACGTCTTCAGGGCTCACGACATGGCCACGGCTATGGTGGCGCCGCCTTCCCTTAAGATCAGTGCGACCAGTTCGTTGATCGATGCGACCTCACGCAGTTCACGGTCAGGTATGACGATGCCCAGTCGATCCTCGACCGCCATAATCACCTCGATCATCTCAAGGGAATCGATACCAAGTTCTGTCAGGGTTTTGGCCTCCCGAACGACGCTTTCGGAGAGGTTGAGTTCCTTGGCCACGATCTCGACCAAGATATCATACACGTAGGTTTTGGGGTCCATGGTTGGCCTTCTGCAAAAGAAAACGCAATCGTCCGACGCATCAGCGCCGGACGATTACAAAGACCTGTCCCGGCTCTATTATGAGCCTGCCCACACAAGAGGCAAGCGGTTTCCATCGAATCTGAGAAATTGATCATGGTGACGCGATCGACACACACCAAGATATCGCGCACTCATGCTATATGGATAACCAAAAATCTATCGAAGCAAGCGCCGCGCTCAGTCAGGAACCCGTCTGGATGTCTTTCGCCTGCTTATCAAAGTCGGGCAGGAGGGGATGCTGGCGGGTGAGATCGGCGATCACTTCGCCATCAAGCAAAACACCATGTCGGCAAATCTTGCCATTCTGAGCCGAGCGGGCCTGACGCCGCATACGGCGCTGCGTGAGCCCCAATCCCCCGCAAGGGAACTCGGTCTCTTGGAGCCTGGCGTCAGCGATGAGACGATCCTGTCGGCTATGCTGGAGGCGCCCGTTCTGGTCAATCGCCCGCTCGTTGTGACACCAACAGGCATCCAATTTTTCCGTCCGCCCGAGGCGGTATTTGACCGCATTGACACCTATCCGCCTGGCCCGTTCTACAAGGAAGATGGTCTGGTGATGATCGACGCCGACGGCAAGGGTGTCGTTTGATCCGCTTTTGCGTGACTTTGCTTCACCTGTTGTGGCATCTTGAGCCCATGGTACAGATCGTGGGGGCGGTTGAGATGCATTTTGTTCAGACTTATATCAATCAAATCTATGTGGTGTGCGGCCTGGTAGGTCTTTTCCTGGGTGGCGAAGGGCTCATTCGTGGCGCCGTATCGATAGCCGAACGCCTCAATATTCCCAAACTCATCGTCGGCCTGACCATTGTCGGTTTTGGCACGTCCATGCCCGAGTTGCTGGTCTGCCTTCAAGCCGTCAACCGAGGAGCACCTGATGTGGCGCTTGGCAATATCATAGGCTCAAACACGGCGAACATTCTGCTCATTGGTGGCGTTGGCGCCTTGATCATGCCGATGAGCACACAAGCGAAAGGATTACGCCGGGATGTAATCGTCATGCTTATGGCGGGCGTCGCGTTGCTATGGTTCGCTTTCAAGGGCGTGATCACCCAACAGCAGGGGCTTGTCATGGCGGGCCTCATTCTTGTCTATCTGTTGCTCGTCCTTGTGCTGGAAAGAAAAAAGACGATCCCGGTCGAGATGGAAGATATTGGCGCAAAGCACCTGTCGCTGCCCTGGGCCGTGACCTTCGTGGCCGGCGGGCTGGCGCTTTTAATCTTCGGAGCGGATTACCTTGTGAAGGGCTCTACCGCGATCGCCAGCTCAATGGGGGTTTCTGAAGCCGTGATAGGCCTGACCCTGGTGGCTGTGGGCACATCCTTGCCAGAATTCACCGTCAGCGCCATGAGCGCCATCAAGGGGCAAAACGAGGTCAGTCTGGGCAATATCATTGGCAGCAATATTTTCAACATTTTGGCCATTCTGGGCATCACGGCCGGTGTCTATTCGCTCCCCGTCTCGGCTCAGTTCCTGTCGCTGGATTTACCTCTGATGCTCGGGGCAACGCTTTGGCTTTGTGTCATGGTCTTTGCCTTTAAACGGATAGGGCGCCTGAGCGGCCTGATTTGTCTTCTTCTGTACGCTGTTTATTTGACGTGGCTTGGTCTTGGCGCGGCGGGCGTTCAGGCTCTGGGTGTATCAGTTTTGCAATCGCTCAAAGCCTTTGCCGGCCTGTAGTGACGCGACTGCCCGGCGGCCGAAAAGGCTTGCCGCCTTATGGCGGACACCCTTAGGGTCGCCTCAGGCCAAAAAAGATAAGGTGCAGGCGTTATGTTGAAAAAGACGATGTCGATGACCGCAGACTTTTTGAAAAGTGAGGCGGCGGGCGGAATTGTCCTGATGGCTGTGGCGGTCATAGCGTTGGTTGTCGCCAATTCGCCCTTGGCCGAAACCTATTTTCACACGCTCCACCTTTATGTCGGGGGCTTGAGTGTTCTGCACTGGATTAACGACGCCCTGATGGCCGTGTTTTTCCTTCTGGTCGGGCTTGAGATCAAGCGCGAAGTGCTCACAGGCGAGTTGGCCACCTGGTCACAACGCGCCTTGCCCGGCATTGCGGCATTTGGCGGCGTGGTGGTGCCGGCTGGCGTCTATCTGATGTTCAACCTGTCGCATCCCGAAAGCCTGAAGGGCTGGGCCATTCCAGCGGCAACCGACATTGCGTTCGCGCTGGGTGTCCTGGCGTTGCTCGGTTCCCGCGTACCGACGTCGCTCAAAATTTTTCTGACGGCGCTGGCCATTATCGATGACCTGGCAGCCGTTATCATCATCGCCTTGTTCTATACGGCCGAACTGAATTTGGGGATGCTGGGCGCAGCCGTGGCCGGCCTGGTTGTTCTTTTTGTCCTCAATCGCCTCAAGGTCAAGGCGATCTGGATCTACCTCTTGATCGGTGCGGTGATCTGGTTTTTCACGCTCAAGTCGGGCATCCACGCCACACTGGCCGGTGTCGGCGTTGCGCTCTTCATTCCGCTGAACACCCATAAGGCTGATGGTGATGATCACCATTCGCCTCTGGTTCGGCTTGAGCATGCCCTGCACAAACCCGTCGCCTTCTTTATCGTGCCTCTGTTTGGCTTTGCCAATGCCGGTGTCGCGCTGGGTGGTTTCAAGCTGGAGGCTTTGCTCGATCCTGTGCCGCTTGGCGTGGCGCTGGGTCTCTTCGTCGGTAAACAGGTGGGGGTTTTCGCCGCTGCCACGCTGGCGATCAGGTCAGGGTTGGCCAAAATGCCCAAGGACACGAGCTGGTTCCAGCTTTATGGCCTGGCGGTCCTTACGGGGATCGGCTTCACCATGAGCCTGTTTATAGGGGGACTCGCCTTTGCCACAGCGCCTGTGCTTCAGGACGAGGTAAAGATCGGCGTGTTGCTGGGGTCGACGCTTTCCGGTGTTGCCGGCTACCTCCTTCTGCGGGCGGCAAGAGGCGCCAAGGCCTGACAGTTCTCATCTGACCTGCCGAGCGCGCTTATGGTTCTGCCGCTGGGCTTCTGCGCTGACGTCCTGATTTGAAGACTTGGGCCAGCTCCGAGATCAACTCATTGAGAGCGCTCTCAATAACAATGCACTTCGGCCTTGTAACCTGCGCGTTCAGACCGCATAAAGCCGAAAGACATATGTTGCGATGGGTGAGAGTGGCTTGAGCGCAGGTAAACCAACGATTGATGATGTGGCCGCCTTATCGGGCGTGGCGCGCGCCACCGTATCGCGCGTTCTCAATGGCGGCCCCAATGTGCGCGAAGAAGTGCGCCAGCGCGTGCTCAAGGCGGTCGACAAACTTCAATACAAGGTCAACATGCAGGCGCGCTTTCTGGCCGGCGGCAAGACCCAGGTGCTGGGACTGATCTATGCCTCCGACCTCGATTCGGAGCCGAATTCTTTTTATCATTCCGGCCTGGAATTGGGGGCACTGCGCGCCTGCGCCTTGGTTGGCTTTCAGCTTCTGATGCATACGGTCAACCAGCACTCCCTCAGCAAGACCAGCAAGATTTTGGAACTGGTCGATGCACGTCGCTGCGACGGCCTGATCCTGACGCCGCCATTTTCCGATGATTGCGATCTGTTGCAAGAGCTCGAAGCGCGCAACTGTCCGGTCGTGTGCATATCGCCCGGGTTGGCGGCGCAGAAGATGGCGTCTGGCGTCGGTATAGACGACGAGGTGGCCGGCTATGAGATGGCCCGTTACATGTTGCAGCTTGGCCATAAAGACTTTGGCTTTATCAAGGGGTTGGAAGGCCACCTATCGGCCGAGGAGCGCTTTTCAGGCTTTCTGCGCGCCCTGGCCGAAGCTGGCATCGCTGAATCCGACGTCATCGTGGCGCGCGGCAACTTCACCTTCCGCTCCGGCGTCGAGACCACGGCCGCCATGCTGAGCCATGCGAAGCGTCCGAGCGCTCTGATCTGCGCCAACGACGATATGGCTGTCGGCGCTCTGTTCTCGGCGCATAAGATAGGCCTGCAGATCCCACAGGACCTTTCCATTGTTGGTTTTGATGACACGCCGGTATCAGAAATCATCTGGCCGCCTTTGACCACGGTGAATCAGCCCCTGAAAGCCATTGGCTATCGCGCCGTGGAAATGATTGTCGAGCGCATCAAGGCGGGCAAGACGGCGTCGGGGCCTCTTCCGTTGCGTTTTGATGTGGTCCCCCACAAGGTCGTGATGCGCGAATCGGCCAGCCCGCCCCAGGGCTGAACCCTCGGCAAGCCTGGAAAAGCTTGCCTGTGCGGCGCTCACATTTCGGCAATATTGAAAGCGCTACCAATTGTCGGAGTTATGACGCTTAAAGCGCCAGACCTGCCTAAACTTGTGGCATATTGATCACCTTTGCTACCAATTGGAGACAATTTGCCGGCAATTGCGACCTCTTTTGGGCAAGTGACTTGACAGGGCAGCAACCCTGGGCGCAGAAATTGAGAGCGCTTCCAATGGCGGGATCAACCCGCCGCACGAGCAAGATGAAACCCCGACCTGGGAGGGACCTATGAATTCTGTCACCCGACGCAGCCCGTCTGTGTCCACGAGGGCTGCGGCCCTTCGCACCGCTTTAATGACAACCGCAGCCTGCGCTCTTGCGCTCAGCGGCTTTGCAACGGCCGCCTGCGCTCAGGACACCGCCGCCGCGCCCGCCGAGGAGAGCACGACCGTCGTCGTCACTGGCATCCGCAAGGGCTTGCAGGACTCCCTCGCCATCAAGAAAAGAAGCACGTCAATCGTCGAGGCGGTTTCGGCCGAAGATATCGGCAAGCTGCCCGACGCCTCGATTGCTGAATCGTTGGCGCGCCTGCCGGGCCTGGCGGCGCAGCGTGTTGGCGGCCGTTCGCAGACGATCTCGATCCGCGGCCTGTCCGGCGATTTCGCGTCCACTCTTTTGAACAACCGTCTGCAGGTATCTTCCGGTGACAATCGCGCCGCCGAATTCGACCAGTATCCGTCGGAAATGATCTCGTCGGCAGTGGTTTACAAGACGCCGGACGCCAGCCTGACCGGTCAGGGCCTTTCGGGCACCGTTGTGCTCAATACCGTGCGTCCGCTTGACTACAATAAGCGCGTTATCTCGGTGAATGTGCGCGGCTCGGTTAATACCAATGGCGAGGTCGTTCCCGGTTACAGTGCCAACGGCAACCGCCTCAGCCTGGCCTATATCGATCAATTTCTTGATGGTAAGCTAGGCGTCGCACTTTCTTACGCGCACCTCGATGATCCGTCGGAATTGCAACATTCCAAGAGTTGGTGGTGGGACAAGCAGGGCAACGATTCCGTGACCGGCCTGCCGCGCCTCGGTAATGCCGATGCGCTTGGCCTGCATGGTGTCGAAATCTGGGCGACCGGCCGCAAGCAGACCCGAGACGGTTACATGGCCGTTCTTGATTTCAAGCCGAACGACAATTTCCGCTCCGTCAACGATTTCTACTACTCGGTCTTCGAGCAGGACGAAGTGACGCACGGCGCCCAGTGGTACCAAACGCAATGGACCGATGACATCCACTTCTCGAACGTCGTCCTGACGGACCGTGGCGGTACGCCGGTGGTACAGAAGGCGACGATCAGCGGCATTGCTCCGATTATCCGTAACGACAACAACCTGCGCCGAGATGAGATGTTCAGCTTCGGTTCGAACAACCGCTTCAACATCGGGTCATGGCGTTCGGTCGTCGACTTTGGTTACTCGCGTACCGTGCGTAAGGAGCAGATCGCCGAAACCTATGCCGGTTATGGCACAAACCCGACGCCGGTAACCCGCACCTTTGACACTATAGACGAGGACATCGCCTATGGGGATTTCCCGCAACTTCATCCGGGTTTCGACTATGCCAACGCCGATAACGTGTATCTCGGCGATGTGGCGCCCTGGGGCGGCTGGGGCCATGACGGCGCCATTCGCACGCCGAAAGTCACCGACGAACTGCTGACGGCGCGCTTTAGCGGCGTGCACGATGTCGACTGGGGTGGATTCAAGAGCGTCGAACTGGGCATCGATTATTCGCACCGTACCAAAAACAAGGGCGTCAACGAATGGGATCTCTGCCTCAAGGGCTGGAACCAGACGACCAATGACTGCCACGGCACGCGGGTCCGCGTGGCCGACAGCGACCTACAAGAAGCCACCAACCTCGACTTCGCTGGTTTCGGTGGCGTGCTGTCGTATGACCTGGACGACGTCATTAACAAGTATTACGATCGCCGCATCATCCAGAACGAGGACAACCTCAACAAATTCTGGCAGGTCGATGAAGAACTGGTGACGCTGTTCGCTAAGGCAAGCATCGACACCGAACTGGGCGGCCACGGCCTGCGCGGAAATCTGGGGGTGCAATACGTCTCGGCCGACCAGACCTCGGCCGGCAACGAAATTCTCGCCCGCGGTTCGCCCGCGATCGGCAAGTGGGTTTCGACCAACTCGAACTATGGCGATTTCCTGCCGAGCCTGAACCTGATCTACGATGTCAGCGACAATTCGATGTTCCGTTTCTCGTTGGCCCGTTCGATGGCCCGCCCGCGCATGGACGACATGCGCGCCAGTCGCAATGCTAGCGTCAGCCTCACGACGAAGGCCTGGAGCGGTTCCGGCGGCAATCCAAACCTCAAGCCGTGGATCGCCGATGGCGTTGATCTGGCCTATGAGCACTACTTCAACAAGACGAGCTATTTTGGAGTTGCCGGGTTCCAGAAGGTCATGCGGACCTACGTCCGCAACCTGACGGTTGATGACTTTGACTTTACCGGCTGGACCAATACCAGCGGCGTTGTGCCGAACAGCAATATCGGCTCTTTCACCATGCCGATCAACGATGACGGCACGATTGGCAACCTCGGCGGCGGCAAGAATGTCTCCGGCATCGAGTTCAGTGGCGCCATCGATGGTTCGCTACTGTGGTCGCCGCTCAGCGGCTTCGGTCTGATCGGCAGCTTCTCACGCGGCTGGACCAATATCCGCTCGGGCAGTGAGATCGATCCGGACAAGCTTCCGGGTTTCTCCGGCGACGTCGCGAACGTGACAGGCTATTATGAAAAGGGCGGTTTCTCGACACGCATCAGCTATCGCTACCGTTCCGCTTTCCTGGGTGAAACCTATGCGCTTTACGCCAACCGTGCCGCGACCCGCATCCTGGCGGACAACCAGGTTGACGCCCAGATTAGCTATCAGATGCAGGACGGCCCACTGAAGGGCGTCACCTTCCTGCTCCAAGGCTACAATCTGGCCAATTCGAACTACCAGACCCAGTTGAAGGTGTCTGAAAATAAAGCGGCAGACGGTTCGTCCTTCCCCGAAATCTACGAGGAATACGGCCAGACCATCCTGTTCGGCGTCAGCTACCGCTTCCGGTAGCGTCCCCCGAGGCCACCCCGCGCCGTATTGCGTGCGTGGGGTGGCGCCTAAGCCATCCGGGGAGGGACGCTCCCGGTCTCTCCCCGGATAGTTTTTTCGTCAGTTCGTAAAAGACCCCACTATCACGCCGCAGATGAGGGGCAGTCCCCGACACCGGCCGGCTCCCCCACAAGCGGGGAGGTTCAAGAGAGTTTTCCATGATCAAGTCATCTTTTCGTCGGGCGCTGCTCGGATCGATATCGCTGTGTCTTCTGCTGGCGCCACTCAGTCATGCCCAAGGTCTGGCGCAGAACCTGACCCAGTGGCCGCACATAGACTCGGCCATCAAACCTGACGCGGCGATGGAAGCGAAGATCGCCAGAATGGTCAGCCAGATGACCCTGCGCCAGAAGATAGGCCAGATGACCCAGGCTGAGATCAAGGCGGTGACGCCCGATGATATCCGCAAGAACTACATCGGTTCGGTGCTGAATGGCGGCGGCTCTTGGCCCTATATGATGAAGCACGCCACGCTCAAGGACTGGGTGGCGATGTCCGATGGTTTCTACGATGCCAGTCTGAAAACAGACATGAAGACCAAGGTGCCGCTCCTGTGGGGCACCGACGCTGTGCACGGCCACGGCAATGTGATCGGCGCCACGCTTTTCCCGCACAATATCGGTCTGGGCGCAGCAAATGATCCGGCACTCATCAAGGAGATTGGCGCTGCCACCGGCAAGGCGGTGCGTGCCACTGGCATCAACTGGGTCTTCGCGCCAACGCTCGCTGTGGTCGAGGATCAGCGCTGGGGCCGGACCTATGAAGGCTTCTCGTCAGATCCTTTGCTGGTCAGGGATTACGCCAAAGCCTATGTCGAAGGCATGCAGGGCGATTTCTCGAAGGCGGGCAATGTGGTGGCCACCGCCAAGCACTATATCGGCGACGGCGGCACGGACAACGGCAAGGATCAGGGCCTCAACAGGTCGTCCGAAGCCGATCTGATGAACATTCATGCGCAGGGGTACTACGGCGCCCTGGGCGCCGGTGTGCAGACCGTCATGGCGTCTTACAGTTCCTGGACGGACGGCGCCACCGGCAAGGCTTATGGCAAGATGCACGGCAATGAATACCTGCTGACCGACGTGCTGAAAAACAAGATGGGCTTCGATGGCTTCGTGATTTCGGATTGGAACGCGGTCAGCCAGTTACCGGGTTGCCTCAACTACCATTGCCCGCAGGCGATCAATGCCGGCATCGACATGATGATGGTCCCGCTGGAATGGGACAAGTTCATCGAAGCGACCGTGGGCGATGTCGAGAGCGGCGCGATCCCGCAAAGCCGGATCGATGATGCGGTGACACGCATCCTGCGCGTGAAAATGCGCGCAGGCATCTGGGGTCAGCGGCCTTCCGCCAATCCTTATGCCGGCAAGATGTCGGCCATTCAGGCGCGTGATCTGGCGCGCCGGGCGGTATCGGAATCGCTGGTCTTGCTGAAAAACAAGGGCGTTTTGCCTCTGAAGAAAGGCGCGAAGATCCTCGTGGTCGGCAAGAGCGCCGACAATCTCGGCAACCAGACCGGAGGCTGGACGATCACCTGGCAAGGCACCGACAACGCCAATGCCGATTTCCCCCATGCCGACAGCCTCCTTAGTGGCATCAAGGCGGAAGCCGGCGCGGCCAATGTCACCTATGCGGCGACGGGCGAGGGCGTGGACGTTTCGCAATTCGATGTGGTGATCGCTGTGATCGGCGAGACGCCCTATGCCGAAACGGCGGGCGATATCAGCAATCTGTCGCATACGACGCGCTATCCGGAAGATGTGAAGGTTCTGCAGGCGGTCGCTGGCAAGGATAGGCCGGTCATCACCGTGTTTGAATCCGGCCGCACAGCCTATGCCAACGACCTGATCAATCTTTCGGACGCCTTCGTGGCGGCCTGGCTGCCGGGGACAGAAGGCAAGGGCGTGTCGGACGTGCTCTTTGGGCATAAGGACTTCAAGGGCCGGCTGTCGTTCGACTGGCCATCGGCGGCATGCCCATCCAAGGCACAGCCGCTCTTCGCCTTGGGCTATGGCCTGAGCTATGCTAAATCGGGAAGCGTGGGTGAACTGCCTGTATCTGTCCCGGTTGAGTGCCAATGAGCGCCATAAAAAAAATCGTCATTGTGGGCGGCGGAACGGCGGGCTGGATGTCCGCCGCAATGCTTGCCAAGCTGTCGAAGACCAGCCTCGCCATCGAACTGGTGGAATCCGAGGAGATCGGAACGATCGGGGTGGGTGAGGCCACCATCCCGGCGATCAAAAAATTCAACCATTTGCTCGAACTGGATGAGACCGACTTCATCCGAAACACGCAGGCGACCTTCAAGCTCGGCATCGAGTTCACCGACTGGGGGCGTGTCGGCAGCAGCTATGTGCATGGCTTTGGCAAGATCGGTCAGAATCTCGGCTGGCTGAGACTGCACCAGTATTGGCTGAAGCTGCGCGGCACCGGCAAGGTGTCCGACGTCTTCGCCGACTATTCGATCAATACCGCGGCTGCCTACGCCAACAGGTTCCTGCGCGCGCGGCCTGACATGAAGGCGTCTCCCCTCAACGATATCGCCTACGCCTACCATTTCGACGCCGGCCTCTATGCGCAATATCTGCGCCGCTATGCTGAAAAGCTTGGTGTCAAACGCACCGAAGGCCGGATCGTCAGGGTCAATCAACGTGCCACGGATGGCTTTATCGAAGGCGTGGTGCTGGAAAGCGGCGCGGTTGTTGACGGCGACTTGTTTATCGACTGCTCCGGTATGCGCGCCCTGTTGATCGAGCAGACACTGGGTGCCGGCTTTGAGGACTGGTCGCACTGGTTGCCGTGTGATCGCGCGGTGGCGGTGCCTTGTTCTTTTGAGCGCTCGGACGCCGCGCAGGCGACCTCGCCGCGGCTGGGGCCTGCTTTACGCACGCCCGAGGCCGGCGAGCCGTTCACCGGAAAATCGGCGCTTTTGACGCCCTATACGCGCTCGATCGCACGGCAGGCCGGATGGCAATGGCGCATCCCCTTGCAGCACCGCATTGGTAACGGTCACGTCTTTGCCTCACGGTTCATGAGTGATGACGAGGCGACGGCGATCCTGATGGATCATCTCGACGGTGAGGCCCTGGCCGATCCGCGCATCATCCGCTTTCGCACGGGTAAGCGCCGCAAGGTGTGGGACAAGAACGTCGTGGCCGTGGGACTATCGTCGGGCTTTATGGAGCCGCTGGAATCCACGTCAATCCAGTTGGTGCAGAGCGTGGTTATGCGGCTGATCGCTTTCTTTCCGGATGCCGGGTTTGCGCCCGCGCAGCGCGACAGTTTCAACGCTCTGGTCGATGAGGAATACCGCGATATCCGCGACTTCCTGATCACGCACTATAAAATCACCCAGCGCGACGACACGCCGATGTGGCGCCAGTGCCGTGATATGGATATTCCTGAGCCGTTACGCGAACGTCTGGCGCTGTGGCAGGCCGCCGGGCGGTTCTTCAAGAAGGGCGAGGAGCTTTTTGCCGACGAGAGCTGGATACAGGTGCTCATTGGACAGGGGTTGATACCGGAAAGCTATGATCCGTTTGTGAATCTGCGATCGGAGGATGAGATCATCAAATATCTCAACGATATCAGTCGGGTGATTGACAAATGCGTGGCCGCCATGCCGAGCCACGCCGACTATATAGAGGCCGGCTGCAAGGCCTGACATCCAGGGAGAAAACCATGTGCGTTTCGATAAGGTTGCTGGCTACAATGGCTATTCTGGCCCTGCCGATGATGGCTCAGGCCGGGCCGGTCAAGGTGTGGCAAACCAATGCGGACCAGTCGCAATTGCTGGCGCAGCAGCCGGACATTGCTTTTAGCAAAAAGGCCGCAGGCACGGTGATCACTGTCGACCCAAAACAAAGGTTTCAGACGATGGTGGGCTTTGGTGCCGCCATGACCGACGCCTCGGCCGAACTGATCCGCAACCATATGACGGCCAGCCAGCGCGACGGGCTTATGGATGATCTGTTCGGAAAGAAGGGGCTGGATTTCAGCTTTACACGTCTGACCATCGGGGCCTCGGATTTTTCGGGCAACCATTATTCCTATGACGATATGCCGGCGGCGCAAACCGATCCGAACATGACGCGTTTCTCGATAGACGCCGCCAGGCGCGACGTCATACCGGCCGTGAAGCAGGCCCTGGCGATCAATCCGAAACTGACTGTCATGGCCTCGCCATGGTCGGCACCGGGCTGGATGAAGACAACCGACAGCCTGATCCTGGGCTCGCTCAAGCCCGAAGCCTATCCTTATTTTGCCGATTATCTGTCGCGCTATATCAAGGCCATGCGGGCGGAAGGCATCCCCATTTCCTTACTGACCCTGCAAAATGAACCTGGTTTTGAGCCGGATACCTATCCGGGCATGCGCGTGGAGCCTTCGTCGCGCGCCGCCTTTATCGGCGGATATCTGGGCCCAAAATTCAAGGCCGAGGGGCTTAGGACCCAAATTCTCGACTATGACCACAATTGGGATACGCCCTCTTCGCCGTTGACGGTTCTGGCCGACGCCCGGGCTAATCCGTTTATCGCCGGTGTGGCCTGGCATTGCTACGCAGGTGATGTGGCGGCGCAAGGCGCCGTTCACGACGCCTATCCGGACAAGGATACTTATTTCACCGAATGCTCTGGTGGCGAATGGGCGCCGGAGTTCGACAAGAACTTCGCTTGGACGGTCAAGAACCTGATCATCGGCTCGACACGTCACTGGTCCAAGGGCGTGCTCATGTGGAACCTGGCGCTCGATGAAAACTTCGGCCCGCACAAGGGCGGGTGCAGCGATTGCCGGGGTATTGTGACGATCAACTCAAAGACAGGCGAGGTTAAGAAAAACATCGAATATTACGCCTTCGGTCATGCCTCGAAGTTCGTAAAGGTCGGGGCGATGCGTATCGCTTCTGACGACGTGGACGGCCTTTCCAATGTGGCTTTTCGCAATCGGGATGGATCGTTGGTGTTGATCGTGCTCAACACGCACGCACAGCCAGGCCTCTTTTCCGTCAGCGCGGGCGGCAAGACATTTTCTTACACCTTGCCGGCGGGTGCCGCGGCCAGCTTCGTTTGGAAGCCTTAGGTCCGGGGTTCTGGTCGCAAAGTCGTCGCGTGGTTTTTGGATGGCTGATTGTCGGGGCGGAATAACTGTTCGAGTTGGTCTGCCAGCGCGACGCGCGCCCGTCCCCCTGACAACGAGGATTTGCCCTTCGACGCATGGACCGAAAGCTTCGGATTGGAGAGGCGCATTGTTGTCTTGCTGGATGGGATAACCCACCAGGTCAGCATGCGGGACATGAACCGCGACGGCCGTCGGCTGGCGCAAAAGTGATGCACGACCTACTGGACTGACCGTTTGAACGACCAAAAAAAGCGCTGCTACGCAGGCGCATCTGGCCGACTATTCCTCCGCTGTCGACACGGCCATTGTTCCAACATCTGCGTATATGACGTCCCCATCTCGCCAAGCGCTCCTATTGCACGAAAATGGCCCGTCCTTCGTCGAGATGCTCAAGGCTCAACTGACGGCTCTCCAGGTCACCGCAATCCAAGGGGCTGGTCATCGAAGACGTCAACGCGTGATGCTCGGGTCGCCCATACCACGGTTGTGGTACTCGAGGCGTTGCGGCTAATGCAGAACGACCCAGACGGCGCCAACCCAGACAGCGACAGAAAAGACGCTCATGCCAATAAGTCCGAACGCAATAGGGTAGGAAGCGTTTGATCGCGGTCTATCCTTGATGGAAGACACCGGTACAGGGAGGATGGCTGCTTCTTGATCTGCTACAGCCGCCCCGTTATTGACGCGTGCGTTAAAATCGCTTTCGCTATATGTGGTTGCCGACATCGTCTTACTCCGATACAAACTAGAGCTCGATTGTTATTGACCAAAACGTCAAAAGCAAGGCCAAAGTGTAATTTCGCCGTAAAAATCCCCAGAAAAGCGATTAAATAGGCCTGTGGGGGGCGGCGCGGTTCGATGTTGCATCAAGCTTGCTCCACATAGGCTATGCGGCCCGCGGGTGATGGCTGGCGCAAAAGATCAATGAACCCTCTGGAGCGCCACCGCACGCAACACACGAAAACAGCGGCACACCTGCAACCCAAACTGGGGCAGGCACACCGCTATTTAGCGATTGTGATTGTCGCAAAAAGTTTGACGACGGATATATTCTACTCCGAGAGATGCCCCGTCAGCGCGCCAGCCAACCACCATCTACCGGGATGATGGCGCCGTTGACATAGTCAGACGCTGAGGACGCGAGGAAGATGACCGCCCCCCCCAGATCGGATGGCAAACCCCAGCGATTAGCGGGGATGCGATCAAGGATCGCCTGTTCTCGCGTGGGGTCAGCGCGAATCTGAGCGGTATTGTCCGTGGCCATATAGCCAGGGGCTATTGCGTTGATATTGAGCCCCTTCGACGCCCACTCGTTTGCGAGCAGGCGCGTAATGCCGGCGATCCCGGACTTGGAGGCCGTGTAGGACGGCACCCGGATGCCGCCCTGGAAGGACAGCATGGAGGCAATGTTGATGATTTTCCCCGAGCCTTGCGCGATCATGTGGCGGCCGGCGGCCTGCGCCATAAAGAAGGCCCCCTTGATATTGACGTTCATGACGTCGTCCCAGTCTTTTTCCGAAAAATCGACGGCGTCCTGACGGCGGATCAGGCCGGCATTGTTGACGAGAATGTCGAGCCCGCCAAGATGGGACAGGGTGTCGGCCACGATACGTTCGACAGGCTCAATCGACATCAGATTGGCCTCGATATTGAAAAACCGGCGGCCGAGGGCCTCGACTTTTTCGCCGGTTTCGGTGGCGGGCACGATGCCGGCGGCGGCAATATCGGCGCCCGCTTCGGCAAGTGCCAGGGCGACGCCTTGCCCCAGTCCGGTATTGGCGCCGGTGACAAGCGCGACCTTGCCGGTCAGGTCAAACAGTGCTGTTGACATGTATCTGGTTTCCCGTTGAATTTTTTATAATTTTAAGCAAGTTGACAAATATCGAGCACCTTCATGTCGGTGTAGTCGAGGTTCTCCCCGCCCATGGCCCAGATGAAGCTGTAGTTGGACGTGCCGGCGCCCATATGGATGGACCAGGGCGGCGACACAACCGCCTCGTTATTGGCCATGACGATATGGCGGGCATTATCCGGCTCTCCCATGAAGTGGAAGACACGGTCATTGTCACCCAGGCCGAAATAGAAATAGACCTCGGAACGACGATCATGAAGGTGCGGAGGCATGGTGTTCCAGACCGATCCAGGCGCCAGAATGGTCAGGCCAAGCAGGAGCTGGCAGGACCTGGCCGTCGTCGGCACGATATACTGGTAGATCACACGCTGGTTGGATTGCTCCAGCGAACCGCGCTCGAGCGGTACGGCCTTGTCGATTGAGATCTTGACGGTTTCATAGCGCGCATGGGCCGGGGTCGATGTCAGATAGAAGAGGGCCGGATTGGCCGCTTCATCCGATGAGAACAACACCTCGGCTGTGCCCATGGGGATGTAGAGGCCATCCTTGGGGCTTAAGTCAAAGTCAACACCATCCACCTTGACCTTACCAGAGCCGCTGCCGACATTGATAACGCCCAGTTCACGACGCTCCAGGAAAGGATGGCCGGCGGCCGAAGCGGGCTCGGTCTGGTCCGGCAGCTTGACGGCGCTGTTGACGGGGGCGGCCCCGCCAATAATGAACCGTTCAAAATGGGTATAGTGCAGGGAGATCGCTTCGGGCGCGAACAGACCTGTCATCAGGTATTTGTCACGCAGATCGGCGTTATCAGCGCCCTTCATCATGTCTGGATGTGTGGCGTAAAGTGTCTTGGTGAAGTGCTTGGTGCACATAGGCCTGTCCCTGTCTAAAAAGCGTTTTGGGGTCGTTTCTTACGCCCGATGCGATGTGTTTATCAGTTTTGGTAACCGGTGTCATTTCTTTTGACAACAAGATTTTATGCAAAGCGCCCTAAGGATTGGGCGCTTTAGCCGAGGAGCCACGCACCACAAGTTTGGAATCGACTTGCAGGTGCGAAATGGTGGATGGTTCTGGTGAAATCAGGAGGTTGGCGGCCATGCGGGCCATGTCGCGCGTCGGCAGGCGCACCGTGGTCAGGGGCGGCGACAGGCGATCGGCAATCGGCGCATCGTCAAAACCGACCACCGTCAGGTCTTGCGGTATACGCAAGCCGCTTTCATAGGCCGCCTTGTAGGCGCCAGCAGCCATTTCATCATTGGCGCAGATAATGGCGGTCGGGCGATCGGGCCGCGTCAGCAGACGCTGGCCCGCTTCATAACCGGAAGCGAAGCTGTAATTGCCGCCTTCGTCGAGATCGGGCGCGATGGCGCAGCCGTGTTGGGCCAGGCCTGCGTCAAAGCCACGTCGGCGTTCGTGCGCCGAAGGGTAGTCGAGATTGCCGCCGATATAGCCGATGCGGCGATGACCGAGAAGGGCTATATGGGCGCTGGCTTCGGCGCAGCCGATGTGGTCATGCGAAACAATTTCCTGGCCAGAAATGGTGGGCTGGTTGCTGGCGCCAGCGCGCGCCGTGACCCTGACGCGCGGCACCTCCATCTCATCGAGCAGATCGAGCAGGCGGCGGTCTTCGGCAATCGGCGGCAGGATGATGACGCCCGCCAGCCGCTGGTGTTCCAGAAACTGACGCAATTCGGGTATGAAGTCGTCGCTGCGCCAGTCGCAGGGGTGAACCACCAGTTCGTTGCCTGTGCCGCGCAAGCGGTCCAGGACACCCATCTGCATGTTGACGATATATTGCGCGTTGGGATTATCGTAGATCAGGCCGATCAGAAATGACCGGCGAAAAGCCAGGCCACGCGCCTGCGGATCGGGCTGAAAGCTGATGCGGGCGATCACCTCGCTGATCGCATCACGCGTTCGAGCGTGCACGCTCGGTGAATTGTTGATGACACGCGAAACCGTTTTTTTCGACACACCGGCCAGCCGCGCCACATCATTGATGGTGGCTTTCCTGCGCAGGCTTAGAAAGGCTTCGATCGTGTCCGTCATCTTATCCATTGGGCTCGGTTTAAAGAGCGCTCCCGAATTCTGCTTCTTGCAAAAGCCTTGTTTTACGCTTATGACACCGGTTACCATAATAATCTGCGGACGTCACGCCTCGATTGCAACGGCGCTCCGAAAAAGACGATAAAGTCATTACAGGGTCAATGAAAGGGAAGCGCATGTCGTTCCGAAAAATGCTTTTGCTGTGCAGTTTTGTGGCTCTGGCCTTGCCGGCCATACCTATGGCCGCAACCCCATCCAAGGCCCGGGATTCAGCCAAGGCGCCAGAGGTTCATCTCAACCGTGCCACCTATGACGTTCTGGGGTGGGCCAAGGCGACCAAAGGCGGCAAGGGCGGGCGGATTCTTCGCGTCACCACGCTGAACGCCGAAGGGCCTGGGTCGTTCCGCGCGGCGGTGGAAGCCGAGGGACCACGCATCGTCGTTTTTGAGGTCGGCGGGGTCGTAGATCTCGGCAACGACTCGGTTCGCGTCAAAAATCCCTACCTCACCATTGCTGGCCAAACCGCGCCTTCGCCGGGTATTACCTTTATACGCGGCGAGTTCAATATCGCTACGCATGACGTCATCATGCAGCACGTCATGATCCGCACCGGCGAGGCGGGACATGCGAAGAAAAGCGGCTGGAACGCCGATGGCCTGTCGACCAACGGCGCCTACAATGTCATCGTCGACCACTGCAGCTTTTCCTGGGCGACCGACGAGAACCTGTCGGCTTCCGGTCCGCGATTCAAAGGCGCCAACATCACCGAGTGGCGGCAAAATACCTCGCACGACATCACCTACAGCAACAATCTGGTCTATGAAGGCCTGGCGAAATCCACGCATAACAAGGGCGAACACTCCAAGGGTGGGCTGATCCACGACAACGCTACCGGCATCTTGCTTTACGCCAATCTTTACGCCTCCAACGAGGAGCGCAACGCCTTGTTCAAAGGCGGCGTCCATGCCGCCGAGGTCAATTCGATGATCTACAATCCCAAGCGCAAGGCCATCCATTACAACCTCATCGGCCATGAATGGGAAACCTATCCGTTCGAAACCGGGGTGATCACGCTGATCGGCAACGTCTATCGTCAGGGACCGGATACCGTGGCGGGGACGCCTCTGTTCTCGCTGGGGGGGGAGGGCGACGTCTCGCTGTATATGCGCGACAATATCGCCGTCGATCCGAACGGTCAGGCGGTGCCCCAGACGGGGCGGTATACGACCGGCTCGGCGAAAATTATCAAAGCACAGACGCCCTATCTGCCGGGCGATATCCGCATCATGCCCGCGGCGCGCCTGGAAGACGAAATCTATGGTGCGGCGGGCGCCCGCCCGTGGGATCGCGACGATGTCGATTTCAAGCTGTTGTCGGATGTGGCCGAAGGACGTGGCGAAATCATCGATTCCGAAGCACAGAACTACTACGGCTATCCCCAATACAAACCGACGCAGCAAGCCTTCGTTCAAGCCGACTGGAATCTCGACGATATGAGTCCGAAAGCTGGCTGGGCCTCCTTGTTCGCGCACTCCGCGCCCAAGCACTGAGGCCGCTTCAGGTGCCCTCTTGGATGAAGGGCACCTTTTCGAACATAGACCATGACCGGGCGCGGTTGGGTGTCATGGTCTGGTATCCGGATGGGCGAGGCGCCATCTGGCGTAGGCCTTGAAGACCTTCAGGGGCGCGGTGTTAAACCAGCTATACCCGTTGCGGCGTTCCAGACTGATCTCGTTGACATCGTCGTGCAGGCTTTTGTCGCGGTCGCCGAATATAGGCTTTCCGGAGGCGGCCACATAATAGCGCGCCCACAGATCCGGCGCGCCGGGGCTGACGATCAACCGGCGGCCGGCCGTCTTGTCGCCGCCATCGGTCCACGCCACGTCGTGAAGGGCGACTTCGTGCAGCCACGCCACCCCCTCATGCACCGCCGCCGTCATTGCGGGCGAGGGTTCGGGCAGGGTCATCATATAGAGGAGCAGGCTGGCGCTTTCAGAACTAGAGAGTGCGTCGGGCTCGAAATTGCGGGCAGCTACCGGCCGTTCGGTGAGCGCGTCGTGTTGCTGGCCCCAAACGGTGCGACGGCCCGCCACGCTCACCTGCGTGGCCAGGATGCAGGCAATGGCCTGATCGCGGGCATCTGCCGCCCTTCGGCGCAATCCTTCGGGGACAAAAGCGTAATCACCGGCGCCGCTGGCAATCGCCGACATCAGTTCGCTGGCATGGACCATAGCATCATCATTATAGGTGATGGCGTCATGGTAGCCGCCTTCGAGCGGCCAGATCTGTGGCCATCCGCCATTGGGGAATTGGGCGTTCAACAGATAGCCCACGCCTTTTTCAAAGGCCACACGGTAAGCGGTCCGGTCATCGGCGGGGAGGGCGGTTATGATGCGGGCGAGAAACCGCAGCTCGGTGATGGTGGCGTCATTATCCAGCGTGCCGACATAATGCCAGCTTGTGTCCTGCGCCGCTTCGGCTCCTTTCGACGCCACGTCATGCGTGCCTTCAGCGCCGGCGTAGGGCTGGCCGGGCACACGTAGGGCGCCATCACGCGGCTGGTTCTTGCTCCATCCGCCGGCAGGGGTCTGAAAACTGACGATGACATCAGCGATATGCCGGGCTTGCGGCGTAAAGTACCAAGCTGGCGCCTCATCAAGCGGCATGGTCTTTTCGCTGTCACCCCGCAGCATCATGGCCGGAATGTGCGAAGGCGGTCCCTCGGCCGCGAGTGCGGAACGGTCCGCCTTCATCTGCGCCACGGAGCGGTCGAGATAGGCGCGCCAGGCCGGTTGCTGTTCCGGCGCAAGGTCGGCGATGCGCTGAAGCGTAATCGCCTGGGGTGGACGATTGACGCCGACGACGGTCGCGAAGGCAGGCGCTGCCACAAGGGCTGCCGTGAGGCTGCAAAGCGCAAAGGCTCGCAAGATCATGGTCCAAACTCCGGACACTCAGGGGATGCTTCGGGGGATGCTTCAGGGGATGCTTCAGGGGATGATATAGGGACGTAGTTCGGGCACGGCTTTCGATAGCTCTTCACTGACAAGACCGGAAATGGCCGCAGCGCCGGTCTTGCCAAGATGGGTGTCATCAAAAGATGGTTTGGCGAAGGCCATTTGGTCGAACGGCGTCGGGGCCTTCGCTGGCGTTGAAACCGGCGCCGATATCGTCGTGCCCGTTTCAGCGGCCGCCACCCGTTCGGGCGGTGGCGATGCCTGGGCCAGAGTCATGGCCTGAACCGGACCGAGCGCCTGCACCACCTGCCGGCTGCGGGCGTAGAGATCAATCAGCGGCACCTGCATGTCGGCGGCGATCTGGCGCGTGGCGGCGGCCCACGGGGCAAGGTCGTCCTGGAGCTGACCGTCCTTAAAGCCGCGGCGGGTCAGGGGGGTGACGAGGACCGGTATGGCACCGGCAGAGCGCACATCGCTGACATACTGGCGGAGAAAGGCGGGAAATTCGGTTTGCAGGTTAGTCGAGCGCCCTGCCTTTCCCGGCTGGTCGTTATGACCGAACTGGATCAGCACCCAGGTTTTGGCATAGCTGCCGGAACGCATTTCGGCCAGCGCGATGTCCCACGACCCTTCGGCGCGGTAGCTATAGCTGGAGCGTCCGCCGCGCGCCAGATTGAGGCAGGCGGCAAAAGACGTCACGTGGTCGGCGCAAAAGGCGCCGCCCCAGCCGCTTTGCACCGCCGTGGTCGAATCGCCGACCAGAATGATCCTGACCGCCGTGATCTTCCTGGTCTGTGCGCGGGCGTCAACATCGGTCAGGGGTGGCGTCTGGGCACAGGCCCCCGTCGTTAGGACTGCAAAAGCCAAAGCCGCGAGCCAGGTTTTCATATATGAGCGCCAGCGACGGTTATAGGACATGTGCAATCCTCTTCTCATGGCAGAACGCCTTGCTCATAAAAAGGGGCGCCGGACGGATCCGGCGCCCCAGATGTATGGGCGTTCAGTCGTCTAGTACTTGTAGCGCAGGCCGAAGTAATACTGGCGGCCTGAGGTGCCGTAGTCATACAGAAGGTTCTGGGCCGTATTGCCCTGAGCCGTGTTGTAAGCGATGTAGCGATCGTCGGGCTCGTTGGTCAGGTTGATGCCTTCGAGCACGGCCGTCAGATGGCTGTTGATCTTCCAGGTGAGCTGGGCGTCGATATTGAGGGTCTCGTGCTTACCCCAGAAATCAGCCGAGGAACCCGGCGCGAGCAGAGACAGGTAGCCATCCCGATAGGAGGCGGCGACCCGGCCCGAGAAGGCTTCCCCCTCATAGTAGAGCGTCGCGTTCCAGGCATTGGGTGAGAGGCCGAGAAGATCGGCTTCGGTCGTCGTCGTGGCGGTCGGCGAGGTATAGTACTGGATCCTGGATTCAACGTGGGTGAAGTTCAGGATGCCGCCGGTGCGACCGAGGAAGCCCGGCAGGAAGGTAAACGGCTTCTGCAGGTTGAGCTCATAGCCCTTCAGATCACCGCCCGGTGTGTTGACAGGTGTGGTGACGAGATAGGCCACGTCACTGGTTTCACCCAGATCAGCGTAGTTGTAGCCCAGTTCGCTCAGCTTTAAACTTTGCACGCGCGACTGAATATAGCTCTTCAGTTCCTTCTGGAAGATGCCAAGCGTCACGAGCGTATCACGGTCCGGATACCACTCGATGGAGACGTCCATCGTGTTGGCGCGCGTGGGTTCGAGGTAGGGATTGCCCGTGGTGATGGTCTTGTTCGTGGTGCTGATCGAGCCACCGCCAGGCGTCATGGACAACAGGGTCGGGCGCGCCATCGTCTTGGCGGCGGCAAAGCGCAGATACAGGTTTTCGAGCGGCTCGATCATCACGTTGAACGCGGGCAGGGAGTCTTTGTAGTTGCGTTCGATCGTGGTCAGGACCGAGGACGAAGCGGTGCCGACATAGCCGCTCACCGAGACTTGGGTGCGCACCTCACGCGTACCGATATTGCCGCGGAAAGGCATGGAGCCCAGTTGCCCGTTGAAGTCGGCCTGGAGGTAATAGGCTGTATCGATTTCCTGGGCGTTACGGTTGCCGGTTCGCGACGAAGAGTTGGTGTTGTTGACCGTGAAGGTGCCGTAGCTGTTCGTGCAGTTGCAGTTATAATCGAACTTACCGCGGATCTTGTCGAGATTCGGTATCAGGTAACTGTTGCCATTGACGGTAACGGTCTCGGAATAGCCGGCAATATCGCCATTGATAGCCGCGACGATGGCGCCGGTGGCGTTTTCGTTGCGGGCAAGGGCAGGGGCAGGGGGGAGGGTCGTGTACCGGCCAAATTCGGTCGAGGTGAACTCGTACTTCTTGCTGGACACGCCGCCTTTGAGGTCGAAATGGTCGTTAAGCTCATACTTGAGGTCAAGCTTGGCGGTGGCGAAACCGTTTTCCACGCTTTGCGGCCGCAGGCGAATGAGGGAGGCGTCACCTTTGCCGGTGCTGCTGGAATAGGTCCAGTAACACGCCTGATCAGGGTTGCAGCCGGTCGATGACGTGCCATAGGTAAAGGTCGGGCTGGTCATGTTGGTATAGTCGTAGCTATAGCCATCGACATCATACGATTCGAACGTGAAAGTGGTCTGCTCCGGATTGTCCTGCAGCGAATTGGAGGCGCCCAGCAACAGTTTGGAAGTCAGACGATCACCCCAGTTCTGATCCCAGGTCAGGTTAAGCTGCTGGAAGGTGGTCTTCAGTTCGTCGTAACGATGCTCTGAGCGGATATCGACATCGTTGAAGGAACCTTTTACCAACGTGCCTTCGTCGTCGATGGTGTAATCATAGACATCTGTCTTCGGCAGGCCCTGTCCGGAGCGGCTGAACGAAATAGCCTCGATTTCCCATTCGTCGCGGTTCGAACCAAACGTGGCATACATGCCCTCCAGGGTGAACAGGGTGGCGGGGTTCGGCCGCATCTGGAAGGCGGCGGTGACGCCCAGACGCTTCTGTTCCGTCTCGAAGTGATTGTAGCGCGGAATGCGCGGATGTTCGGCGCGGCTGATTTTTTGCGCTTCGCCCGTCAGGGCCGGATTAAGCGGCTCCGCGCCGCTGACATGGCCTTCATCAACGTTGCAGACGCCCGCCGCGGCGGGTGTGCAGGGCGCAATGGGGATGAAAGTCGTGCCGCCATTGGTGCTGTAGCTCTGGAAACGGCCCACATTAGACGCTGCATAAGCGTTTTCCCAACGCGTCGTATTGGTTGAATCCTCGATAACCGTGCGGGTGCCGTAAGCAACGGAGAGCAGGGCGCCCAGGCGGCCGTCGGCCCAGCGGTTTGACACCATGAAGGTGCCGCGTGGCTCGGCCTTTTCAGACGCATCATTATAGCCCGCCTGCAGAGAGCCGGCCAGGGTGAAGCCCTTGTAATCGAAGGGACGGGCGGTCTGCAGATCGACGGTCGCGCCCAGCGAGCCTTCTTCGATTTCGGCCGACAGCGACTTGCGCACGGTCAGGGAGTTGAAGAGATCCGCGGCGAAAACGTTGAAGTCGAAACCGCGCCCGCGGTTGGTGCCGCCGGAGGAATCCTTGGAACCTGTCGTGGCGAGCGCTTCGAGACCGTTCAGGCGCGTGCGGGAAAACTCCGAATTAAGGCCACGCACGGTGATCTGCTTGCCCTCACCACCATCGCGATCGATCGAGACGCCCGGAACGCGTTGCAGGCTTTCCGCCAGGTTGAGGTCAGGAAACTGGCCGATATCTTCCGACTTGATCACATCGACCATGTCATTGGAACGTTTCTTCTCGCTGATGGCGGTCTGCAGTGATCCGCGAAAGCCGGTCACGATAACGAGTGTCGAGTCGTCTTCCGGTGCCGCCACGGGGGCTGCGTCTGGCGTTGTTTCCTGGGCGACGGCAGGCGCGCTGTAGAATGCACCCAAGGCAAGCGCGATCGCCGCCACAGAGCCACTCAGGGCGAGGGCTCGGTTAAATCTGGACGCAACTCGGGCGCCGGTCGTTTTCAGCATAGGTTTCTACTCCCCGTTTTTGCCGGCGGTCCGCTCGTATGTACGTTCGGCCGCTTATATGAATGGAGCAAGCTCCGGTTCGGCTTGTTGTGACACCGGTGTCATTCAGGGTGACAAGACCCTGCAGACGTCGATACTATACAGCTAGACATAGAAATTTTGGACTGGCAAGAGCACAGCCACGCGAAAATGACACCGGTGGCATAAAAATTCGCCATTCCGTCAAACCTGCGGCAAAATTGCCATACTCGCCGCGATGTTCCTCGACGCTGGTCACTTGTGAGGGGGCGGGCGTCGTCACTCGCCCGGCCACAATGGCGTTTGGGATGATCATCATCAACTAGAAATTTATCTTTTATCAAGCCTTTCGCACGTGCGTTTTATTTGCATAAATTGAACAATCTTATATATAATGTGAGGTAATTTCCTACGGCCCTGATGAATAGCCCAGCACATGTAAGGTAGGTGATGACGGACACGCATAGGCATATTGAGGTGGTCCCCGAAAACTGGACAGCTGGCTTAGATATAATCTTGCCCCTATAGTGGCCACCGGCCAAGGGGTTTAAATGAAGAATATCCGCAAGAAACACAGTCCTGAGTTTAAGGCGAAGGTGGCGATGGCTGCCCTTCGTGAGGAAGGCACGGTGTCTGAACTGGCCAGTAAGTACGGCGTCCACCCGAGCCAGATCAATACCTGGAAGAAGGCAGCCCAGGACGGCATGGCTGCCCTATTTGAGGGCGACAAGAAGGCTGCAAAAAGCGAG
>NZ_AQWM01000030.1 GCF_000376105.1 Asticcacaulis benevestitus DSM 16100 = ATCC BAA-896 | reverse complement strand
GCCTTGATATCCGGATGGTCGAGAATGGCGTCAACCATCTCCTTGTCGCCCTGAACAACATTAAGTACGCCGGCAGGCAGGCCGGCTTCGATCAAAAGCTCNGCCAGACGNAGCGGCACTGACGGATCGCGCTCAGACGGCTTGAGGATNAAGGCGTTNCCNCAGGCCAGGGCGGGTGCGAACATCCACATCGGGATCATGGCCGGGAAGTTGAACGGCGTGATGCCGGCCACGACGCCCAGCGCCTGACGCATCGAAAAGACATCGATGCCCGGCCCTGCGCCCTGGGTATGTTCACCTTTTAGGAGGTGCGGGATACCGCAGGCGAACTCGACCACTTCAAGCCCGCGCTGGATATCGCCTTTCGAGTCGGAAATAACCTTGCCGTGCTCACTTGAGAGCATGTGCGCCAGTTCATCCATGTGGACCTCAAGCAGGCGCTTGAACTCGAACATGACGCGTGCCCTACGTTGCGGATTGGTCGCTGCCCATGCCTTTTGCGCGGTCACCGCACTTTCAACCGCGACCTTGAGATCATCCGGCGTGCCCAGCACCACGCGTGCCTGTACCGCGCCGGTATTGGGATCGAAGATATCGCCAAAGCGCTGCGACAGACTGGTGGCGGTTTGACCGTCGATAAAGTGCGATAGATGTTTCACAGGACGCTCCTCGGAGGGGACTTGGCGATAGGATCGTTTTAGCTTAGTGTTTTTGCATGAACCATGCCGATAAAAGCCATTTAGATGTGCAAAAATGCAGAGCTTGAACTGGGACGATCTGCGCCTCTTTCTAGCGGTGGCGCGGGCCGGTAAACTCAACAGCGCGGCTGCAAAGCTAAAGCTTGATCACTCCACCGTGGCACGGCGCCTCAAGGGACTGGAAGCCGCGATGGGCAGCCTTTTGGTGCATCGCTCACCGCAAGGCATAACCCTTACACCGGGTGGTCAGGTGTTGCTGTCGCATGCGGAGCGTATCGAGGCTGAAATGCTTACCGCCGCCGATGCGGTGGGCGCGCAACGCCTGGAGATTTCGGGGGCTGTGCGCGTGGTGACACCTGAAGCGTTCGGCGCGTGGTTCCTGGCGCCGCGCCTGCACGGCCTTTATGAACGCCATCCCGGCATCGAACTGGAACTGGTGCCCGACACCCGCCACGTCAGTCTGTCGAAACGCGAAGCCGACCTGATGGTGACCCTGACACCGCCAACTCAAGGCCGGCTCGTCACCAGCAAGCTGGTCGATTACCAGCTCGGGCTTTACGCTTCGCACGACTATCTGAAGACTAAAGCCATGCCGGTTACCATCGATGATCTGCGCGACAGTCCCTTCGTCTGGTACATTGATGACTTGCTCGATGTGCCCGAGCTGAAGTTCCTCGATTCCGTCATTTCAGATGCGCGCACGGTGTTCAGATCCAGTTCGATTACCGCGCAGCATAATGCCATAGCGTCGGGCCTGGGCTTTGGATTGCTGCACGATTTCGTGGCGCGGCAGGACACGCGTCTGTCGTGCGTTCTGCCCAATCTGGTTGCGGTACGACGCGCCTACTGGCTATCGATCCATGCCGACCACCAGCGCCTGCCGCGTGTGCGGGCCGTGGCTGATTTTATTGCGGCCACGGTGCGCGAATCCCGCGCGATGTTTTAGCCTTGCCCCCAGGCCTCAGCGGAAAAGGCTAAGCACCCATGACTGGGACTGGCTGGATATCGACAGCATATGGATGGCCAGTTGCTGCTTCACTTGCAGCGCCTGGAGCTTGACGCTTTCAAGCGCCAGATCCGCATCGACCAGTTTGCCGATACCGACCATCATCGTGTCCTGCAGCTTTCCGATAAACGTCATGTGTTGATCCAAAGCCTTCGAAGAGGTCCCGAGCCTCGCCAGAGCCGCCGACACATTGTTGATGGACGAATCGAGTGTGGACAGCAGATTGGCCGCCCCCGAAGCCGTCGAAAAATCCGCGCCAGCCGACAGAGTGACGATCGATCCTCCGAGAGACATGTTCTGCGCCGCCACCGTCAGGTGGCTCGTGCCGTGTTCATTGGCCAGGGCCGCGATCGACGATCTGGAACCATTGAGAAGGTTGATACCGTTAAAGGCGGAATTGGACAGGGTTTTGGTGATCTGATCACGAATAGAGACGAAATCGGCGCGCAGGGCTGAGCGCGCCGTGGAATCAAGCGATGTGTCCGAGGCGGCCAAAGCCCTTTCCTTGAGTTCGGTCAGGAGGTCCGAAACGGATTCACCGGCGGTCAGCGCGACATCCACGACGGAACTGTTGCGCGACAAGGAGTCCTTGACCGCATCGAGCGATTTCACCGATGAGCGTTGGCGTTGCGCAATGGCGTAGGCCGCACCGTCATCCTTGGCGCTTGCCACCTTAAGGCCCGTGGAGATGCGGTTCTGCGTGACCATAAGGTCAGCCGAGATTTTATTCAGGTTTTGCAGGGCAATCATGGCCCCAACATTGGTATTGATGGAGTTCACGTTCTGGAACCTCCAGTTTGATCCGATGACATTCTGTCGAGCGGCGGCCGCCGTGCCGGAATAGCAGCATGTCACAAAGTGGCTAACACGAATTAAACGGGCTTTAATATTTATGCCTAACCCATTTTGCGCGGGATAGGGCCGCAAGGGGCGGGCACGCGGCTTTTTTGAAACGGGATCGCGGAATGCGGCGCATTCTGTGGCCGCGTCATCAAACTGTCATCGCTATCTGGTTTGTCGCCGGAGCAACCCGTTGCCAGGGCGTTCCGTCACCATGAGGCTCAGATCAACGCTACAGCGTCACGGTTCTCCGCAAGCCCGCGTGGCAGAGGCGGCAGGGTTGCGCCCGGCTGGCGTTTTGGCAATGGCCCTGGCGCTTTGCGGCAGCCCGGTCTGCGCGGCGGGTAATTCCCCGCAGGATCTGGCGGCTGGCCTGATCGATCTCGGCATGGCCAACCATGTTCAGATCGTCTTTCAACCCCATCTCGTTAAAGGTTTAAAGTGCAGCGGCCTGCCCGGCAGGGCGAGCGGTCTCGACAAGAACCTGACACGGCTTCTTCAGCCTTACGGCCTCGCCTATCGCCGTGTCGCTTCGGATGTCATCGTCGTCTATCGCCCCGCACCGCGGCCTGTCACGGTCGCACCGCCTGTGGCCAGTGCGGAGCCTGACCTGCCGCCCATTATCGTGCGCTCCTATCGTCAGAGCCTGGTGCGTGCCGGCGATGCCAAGCGCCGTGCAGATTATACGGTCGATGCGATCGATGCCGAGGACATCGGCAAATATCCGGCGCGCAATGTCGCTGAGGCGTTACAACTGGTAACCGGCGTCAGTCTGGAGCGTCAGCGCGGCATCGGCCTCTATGTCAGCGTCAGGGGCATGGGACCACAGTTCCAGAACGTCGAGTTCGACGGCCACAGCCTGGCTGCGACAGAACTGATCGAGAATGCCGGCGTGCGCGGCCGTGATTTTCGCTTCGATATTCTGCCGGCGGAACTGATCAGCCGCGTCGATGTCGTGAAGACGCCCACACCCGACATGGAAGAAGGCGCCATGGGCGGCGATATCAATATCCATACCCTGCGGCCTTTCGACGTGGTGCCAAGCGGCAGCCGCTTCAAGGGCCTGGCCAGCCTGCGCCTCAGCCACAACGACCGCGCGCAGGATATCAGCCCGGCGATGCATGTGATGGAGGCCTGGACGACCGATGACCGGCGCTTTGGTCTGTTGCTCAGCCTGATTTCAGACCGGCAAAGCGTGCGCAACGATCGCTTCTATAATTACGGGTGGAACAAGGATCAGTTCACCTCGGTGCTGGGTGACGGCATCTATACGCCGACCCGCACGCGCCCGACGATCGAGATCGAGGATCGCCGTCACAATACGCTTTTCGCTTCGGCGCAATGGCGTCCTGATGATCACCATGAGACCGAACTGAGCCTGCTCGCCACGCGGCTTGATGTCGCCTATGACGAGACGGGTCTGGATATCTACCCCGATGATCGCAGTCTGGCGACGCCGGTGTTCACACCAGGCACAGCCTCGATCGTTGGAGACACGGCCATCCGTGGCCGCATCGAGACTGTGCGCTTTATGGCGTCACGCGAAACCAGCCTCAATCGTTTCGATCTGCTGCTGGGCCATATCAAGCACCGCTGGCGCTCCGGCGCCTTTACGGCGAACCTGACGGCGGATATGTCGCGGGCGCATAGCTTCCATCCGCCCGGCCGCGGCACCACGCGCTCGCGCGTCGCCTTCTTCGCTCCCCTCACCTATGATTTTTCCGGCGGCGGCAAGACCGTGCCCGTCTTGCAGACGACACTGGACTATACCGATCCGCGCAACTTCACAGGCCAGCGCTTTGATTACGCGACCAAGGACGCGCTCGATAGCGATGAGGCGCTGAGCTACGACCTGGCCAAAAGCTTTGATGGCGCGCTTGCCCGGGTTCAGGTCGGGCAGCAATATCACCACCACAATCGCCGTTACCGACGGCGCGACTGGAAGAATTTCGACCTGGTCGGAATGGATTTTACAGGTCTTGGACCTGACAGCTACGATACCGAGCTGTCACCGACCTTCCTCAACGGTATCGCCGGCGACAGCCCGCGCTCCTGGCTGGTGCCCTCGGCGACCGCATTCTACAACCGGCTGATGACGGCCGATGTTCTGGCAGCCAGACCTACCGCAACAGACGCCTCCGGATCGTTTGAGGTCGATGAGCGCATCTGGGCCGCCTTCATCCGCAGCGACTGGCGCTTCCAACTCTGGAACAGACCGGTCACCGCCAATATCGGCGTGCGCCAGATCGACAATCTGCAAATCTCCGAAGGTGCGGCGCTCATCGGTGAGGGCGCCACACCCGTGCGCTATCGCCTGCATTATACGACGACCCTGCCGAGCGCCAATCTGCGCATGGTCTGGCGTCCCGGCGTCATTGTGCGGCTATCGGCTGCGCGCGTCATGTCGCGGCCCAACATCATCGATTCCGCGCCACGCCTGACGATTTCCAATGACGCTGACACGGGCCAGGGCGGCAATCCGTTCCTGCGGCCGTTCATAGCCACCGATATGAGCGCCGGCCTCGAATGGTATCCTTCGCCCGCGACCTCCCTGGCCATGGCGGTGTTTGGCCGCAGGTTCGATGACTATGTGACACGCGAGAACACACACATCTTCATACCCGGCCCCGGCGACATTCTGGTTTCGACGACTGTCAATGGCGGTAGCGCCAGCGTGGCCGGCATCGAAGCCGCCTATAACCAGACGCTGGATGCCCTGCCCGGGCCTTTGAGCCATCTCGGTTTTCAGGTCTCCTTCACCGTGCTGGACGTCAGCGCCGACTATGCCTCCGGCGCTTTGCGCATTCGCAACGAACTGACCGGCCTGTCCCGCTCGACCTATAATCTGGTCGGGTTTTTCGAGGACGATCGCGTGATGGCGCGGCTCGGTTATTACTGGCGGGCACGCTATCTCAGCTCGGTCGGCAGCTCGATCCAGGCGCCGTCCTACACCGACAGCTTTGGCTCGCTCGATGGCGCGTTCAGTCTGGAGATCGACAAGGCTACCACGCTCACGCTTGAGGCCGTCAACCTGCTCAACACCACGCGCTATGCGTTTGCGATGACTAAGGATCGCCCCCAGGAAATCCACCAGTATGGTCGCACCTTCAGCGTCCAGCTTCGCCACACCTTTTGATATTTATTTACGCCGTCATGGAGGAATCCATGAAGCGTCTGCGTTTTACAGTCTGACACTCCATCTAAAGGACGCCCTTTTCCTTGACCACCCAAACGCAAAGCTTTGATGCCCTGGTGACGCGCTACCGGGCCCCTTTGCGCGGTTATTTCCGCCGGCAGGGGATAACCGACGACGCCGAGGATCTGGTGCAGGAGGTTTTTATCCGGCTGGCGCAAGCCTATGCGCGCATGCACTGGGATAATCCGGACGGCTATGTTTTCACCATCGCCGGCAATATTCTGACCGATCACCGCCGCAAGGGCACCACGCGCCGCGCCGGTCAGCATGATGAACTGAGCGATGATCTGGCGTCACCGGGTGAAACACCCGAACACAGCCTGCTCAACCGCGACCGTCTGCGTCAGGTCGTGGCTTCGCTCAAGACCCTCCACCCCAACTGTTACAACAGCTTTATCCTGCATCGCTTCGAGAACATGCCCCAGAGCGAGATCGCCAGACGACTGGGCCTGTCGGTGAGTACCATAGAAAAACATATAATGACTGCACTGCACCACCTGAACGCAACGCTTGGGAAGGAACTGGCCTGATGACCGATCCCAACCCGACACCTGACACCCTCTCCGAACAGGAACGCGCCTGTCTTGACAGGCTGAACGCGCCCATGACGCCAGGCGCGCCCGAAGGCTGCGCGGATGCCGCCCTTATCGGCACGTGGCTCGCCATGGCCGCCTTCTCTGATACGGCCGAGATCAAGGCGATGCGTCAGGAGGCCCTGCGTGCCGCTGGCGTGTCGCGATCGGTCAAGCGACCCCAACCTCGCTATATTGGCATCGGCCTTGCCGCCTGCCTGACCCTGGCGATCGGCGCCGGCAGCCTCGTTGCCTGGTCTGGCCGCATGCAGATCTTCACCGCGCCGGCACAGGGCATCGCCCACGTCACGCTGAAGGACGGCACCGAGATTGCACTGAGCGCCGGTGGGCAGATCCGCAGCCGTATCGGTGGGTCGCAGCGTGAGATCGATCTGGTGCGCGGCGACGCCTATTTCGCCGTCTCCCATGATGAGAAGCGTCCCTTGACCGTGACCACGGGCAGCCACCGGGCTGTCGATCTTGGCACCGAGTTCAACATCTCTCAGACCGGCGACGCCTATCGCCTGACCCTTGTGTCGGGCGCCGTGCGGATCGAGAATCTGAAAACAGGCTATGCCGGTGAGCTCAAACCCGGCCAGTCCTATATCGACATGGCGGGCCATGAGCGTATTGCCGACGATGCGCCAGCGCGCGTCTCAAGCTGGGCGCGTGGGCACCTCGCTTTCGAGGACGCCAGCCTCTCAGACGTGGGCGTCGCTTTTCAGCGCCTGACGGGCCGGCGCATCATTTTCACCACCCCGGCCGTGGCGCGCCTGCATCTGTCGGGGACGGTAAATCTCGATAATGTCGACCGCGCCAGCCAGGCGCTCAGTGCTGCGCTTCCGGTTACAGCGACACCGACAGCGCAGGGCGATATCTTGGTTTCGCCGCGCTGAAATTGCTCTGACTACGGATCAATAGCCACCTAACATATTGGAATGTCACAAATATTTCACGACATTTCCATGGAGGATCGAGCGCTCTCTTACGTTTTGCCCCAGGTAGCCGGATCGCGGACCTTGATCGCACCGGCTCCTCAACCGATCCATTTCCTGGGGCAAACATGTCAAAATCCACATCATACATCGCCTACGGCCTGGGCGCCATGGCCGCGCTGGCCTATGCCTCGCTGCTCGTGCCGCACGCCTTGGCGCAAACCGAAACCACCGATGCTGCCGCGCCCGCTGAAGCCGCGCAGGAAGTCATCGTCACTGGCTATTCCAAAAGCGTTCGTGCCGCCAACATGACCAAGAAGGCCGCCGCCTTCAGCGTCGACGCCGTCAATGCCGAAGACATCGGCAAGTTCCCGAACCGCAATGCCGCCGAGGCCCTGCAACTGGTCACCGGCGTCACCATGGATCGCCAGCGCGGCGAAGGCCTCAAGGTCAGCGTGCGCGGGCTCGGGCCTCAGTTCCAGAACGTCACGCTCAACGGCAGCACGATCGCGGTCAACGACCTGATCGAAAACGGCGGCGCTGAAGGTCGCAACTTCCGCTTTGAGGTTCTGCCGACCGACTCGATCGCACAAATCGCCGTCATCAAGACGCCGACCGCCGACATGGACGACGGCGCGCTCGGCGGCAATATCGACATCAAGACGCTGAAGCCGCTCGATATCGGCAACCGTATGACCTTCTCGGTCCGTTCCGCCTACAACACCCTGACCGAAAAATCCGATCCCACCCTGTCGGGCCTCTACAGCTACGTCACCCCCGACCGCAAGCTCGGCCTCCTCGTCTCGGCCATGACTGACCGCCGCCAGGTGCGTAACGACCGCTTCATGAACTTCGGCTGGAACAAGGACCAGTTCACAAGCGTGCTCGGCGCCGGTTACTATACCCCGACGCGCACCCGCCCGACCATCGAACTGGAAGACCGCAAGCGCAGCTCGATCATGATCTCCGGCCAGTGGAAACCGACCGCCGACCTCAAGACCGAGGTCAATATCCTGGCGACCCGCCTCGACGTCCATTACGATGAACATGGCCTCGACATCTACCCGGACGCCGCCGTCACCTACCCGAACTTCGCCGCCGAAAGCGCCCTCTATCCGTCGCTCAGCGGTCTTTACACCCAGGCCGCCGCGCAGGCCAATGGCGCCACCGTCTATGCCAAGCCGACCTTCGTCGCCGGTTCTCAGGTCATCGTTGGTGACACGGTCGTCGCCGGCACGATCAACAATGTGCGCTGGATGGCGTCACGCGAAACCAGCTTCAATCGCCACGACCTGACGGCCATCAATATCAGCCAGTCCTATACGCCAGGTGCGTGGACCTTCTTCGGCAACCTCGCCTACTCCAAGGCCCATTCCTACCACCCGGAAGGTGGCGCCACGACGCGCAACCGCATGTCGTTCGTAGGCCCCTTGCATTTCGATTTCTCGAAGGGTTACAAGGAAATCCCGGTCCTTACGACAACGGTCGACTATAACAATCCGGCCAACTATGTCGGTCAGGCCTTCGACTACACCTCGAAGGATTCGCTCGATACCGACGACTCGGCCAAGATCGACGCCGCGCGTCGCTTTGATGGCTTCCTCACCAAGCTGTCTTTCGGCGCGGCCTATCAGCATCGCAACCGCGACTATGTTCGCCGCGACTGGTCGATCAACCCGGTCTTCGGCATTCCGGTCACCACCCTGGGCGCCAGTTTCTACAGTGCCCTTCCGTTCAGCAACTTCCTGTCGGATTTCGACGGCAGCAGCCCGCGCACCTGGGTGTCGCCGTCCAGCACCGCCTTCTACAATCTGATCTATAATCCTTCCGTCGCCGCCCGCGCGCCGGACGCCGCCAGCCTGCGTTCTTCGTTCGAGGTCGATGAAAAGATCACCTCGGCCTATGTTCGCGGCGATTTCGCCCATGACGTCATGAACGTCCCGGTCACCGGCAATCTTGGTATCCGCTACGCGACCACCGATCAGGTCGCTTCGGGCACGCTCGTCAACGGCTCGACCCCGCAGGCCGTGTCTTATCCGGTCACCTATCATGACTGGCTGCCGAGCCTGAACCTGCGCGTTGAGTTCACCGACCAGCTCATCGGCCGCTTCGGCGCCTCGCGCGTCGTCAACCGTCCGAACATCACCGACATCGCGCCGCGCATCACCGTCTCGCGCGACTCGCCGACGGCTTCCGGCGGCAATCCGAACCTCAAGCCCTACCGCGCCAACCAGGCCGATATGTCGCTGGAATGGTACTTCAACCAGACCGGCGCACTCACCGGCGCCTACTATTATAAGCAGCTCGACAGCTACATCACCGCCCAGAACACCACCATCCAGGTGCCGGGCCGCGGCGATATCCTGCTCTCGACCACGGTGAATGGCGGCGAGGCTAAGCTGCAGGGCATTGAACTGGCCTATAACCAGCTCTTCAGCTTCCTGCCGGCGCCGTTCGATGGCCTCGGCACTCAGGTTTCGGTCACCACCACGGAGGTCACATCGACCTATAACGCTGGTAACCGCACCTTGAACAACATGTTGCCGGGCCTCTCCAAGGCCAGCTACAATCTGGTCGGCTATTATGAGAAGAACGGTTACGCCGGCCGCATTGGCTACTTCTGGCGCGACCGCTACCTGGCCTCCAACGGTTCGACGGTCTCGACTGAATCCTATGTCGCCCCGTTCGGCTCGCTCGATGCGTCTTTGTCCTACGACATCAACGAACACTTCGTGGTCGGTGTTGACGCCATCAACCTCACCGGCGCGAAGAAGTACGTCTACGGCGCTAACAAGGTTCAGGGCCGTGAGATCAACGACTATGGCAGCACCTTCACCGTCAGCCTGCGTGCCAAATACTAAACCTTGGGGCCGCGTCTGGAGACGACGCGGCCCGCACCTTGGCTCCAGTCTGCCCGTTCTATCCTGCGGGCGGCTGGGGCCACTTTTTCATCTTTTCCCGTGAGGCCTTCCATGCTTCGTTCCCTATGCGCCCTGATCACGCTTTCGCTCTTGATGACCGCCCCCACCTTTGCGGCAGAGGGTCTCAAGCTCAACCAGATCCAGATCCTGGGATCGCATAACTCCTACCGCCCGGTGCCCAACGCCACGGTACAGGCCAATATGGACAGCCTGCCCAATCATGCCGGACAGGGGCTGGAATACGGCCACCCGGACATCCTCACCCAGCTTAATCTCGGCATTCGCCAGATCGAATTCGATCCCTATGCCGATAAGGCCGGCGGTCTTTATGTCGCCCCCTATGCCAGAACAGATCCCAACTACGCCACCATGGCGGCGCCCGGCCTGAAGGTGCTGCATATCCCCGTGCTCGATTACCGCAGCCAGTGCCTGACCTTGCGCGCCTGTCTGACCGTCATCGCCGATTGGTCGCGGGCGCATCCGGATCACGATGCGATCATCCTGTTCATCAACACCAAAGAAGAGCCCGTCAAGGATCCACGCGTCACCACACCGGAATTTTACACCGAGGCGGATCTGGCCGAAATCGATGCCGATGCCCGCGATATTCTGGGTGCCCTTCACCTGATAACGCCTGACGTCATTCGCGGCAGCTACAAGAGCTTGCGCGACGGCGTGATGGCTGGCCATTGGCCGCTGGCAGCGGATGCCAAAGGCAAGGTCATGCTGGTGCTCGATTCAAATCCGCGCATCGCCGATCTTTATCGTAAGGGCCATCCCTCCCTCGAAGGCCGCGTCATGTTTGGTCTTTATGGAGAAAACGAAGCCGAAGCTGCGGTCTTCAATATCCAGGATCCGCGCCCGGAAGCCGCCCACATCACGCAACTGGTCAAGCAAGGCTTCTTCGTCAGATCGCGCGCCGACGCCAATACGACCGAAGCCCGCACCCGCGACTTAAAGCGCTTCGAGACCGCCGTCGAAGCCGGTGCGCAAGTCATCAGCACCGACTACTATGACGGCGCACCTGATCCTTATGGGTTTAAATTCGTCGTGCGTATGAAGGATGGGTTCAAACAGGCCAATCCCTTGTTTCGCTAAACCCATTTCGATCCTAAGCGGACCTGAACCAAGGGGCATGAGGCGGCCTGGGCCGATGACCGCAGTGGCATCGCACCAGCCATCGGCACGGCAAAAACAGTCGTCATGACCAAAGTCTTTTAGGAGGAAAAAAACCCTTGCGCTGCGGAGCAAGGGCAAGTGTGGAGGAAGGACAAACTCTGATCAGGGAGATAAGTGCCGTCCGGTAGCCAGCCATAACGCACCCCAGCCGCAGCCAATGGAGCAGATCTGAGCTATAGGTCCATGGTAGTGGAATCACGCGGATAAATCAAATATAAAATCCATTTCCACATCCGAAACCTTAAGGCCGTCATCCTTTCGAGGACCGCGCACATAATTATCCTTGGTCAGGCTATTCCTCAAGTTAAACAGAAACCATCAATGGAGACGATGTTTGGATATAAAAATGGCGCATGGGTAAAACTTTCCGCAGGGACCGCAGCGATGAGCCCCTGGCGGCAAGCCCCTTTGTTCGATCAGGGCTTGAGAGTTGATCGGCTTGCCTTTTAAAGGTATGACATCGCGATGATCACGAAGACAAAAAACACGCCAGAGGCCGCCGCTGACGTCCCCGCTAAGGCGCACACCTATTCGGCCCCGGCTCTTGAAAAGGGCTTCAATGTCATTGAGCTTCTGGCGGAGCACCCTCAGGGGCTGACCATTTCCGAAATTGCCAGCGGGCTTGGTCTTTCCATGAGCGAGATCTTCCGGGTTATCATGGTTATGGAAAGACGCGGCTGGTTGAGGCGGACGGCTGGCGACCGGTTACGGGTCGCCACGAAAGTCCTCAACCTCGCCTTTAAGGCCACGCCGGCCGAGGAGCTCATTCAGGCCGCGGCGCCGCTGATGCGCGAGCTGGTTCAACGTGTGGAACAGTCCTGCCACCTTGTCATTGGTAACGGCAAAAGCGGTCTGGTCGTCTTTCGACAGCAAACACCAGGGCCGACCGTCTTCGCCGTTCGCATTGGCGCCGAAGTCACGCTTGAGGGCAGTTGCTCAGGCCATGTCCTTCTGGCCTTCAACGCGGTCGATCTGGATGCCGATTTCGCTCTCGCCGCGCAAAGCGGCCCCATGAGCGCCAGTCTGCAACGTGTTCGCGCCCGGGGCTATGAGATGATGAAGAGTACCCGCACGCTGGGCGTTACCGATTTGAGTTATCCAATATTTGACGGTCAGGGCCACGCATTGGCCGCCCTTACGATACCCTTCTTGCAACTTGTTGACGGCACACAGACCGTGGATAGCAAGGAGGCCCGTCTTTGCCTTCAGGAGATAGCGGCAAGAATTTCCGAAGAGTTGAGCGGCGCACGGTAAACCTGTTCAGGGCACCACAGACTGAGAGTCGATCCTTTGCAAGTCACCTTGCGCCAATCGGATGAGCGATTCCATGGCCCAACGCGCTTCTGAGGGATTACGCGCAGCGATCGCTTCGTAAATGCGCTCATGATCCGGCATCGAATCTCTATCGAGCGCGTTGTGCCGCGCCTTGTACGAAGTGCTCCAACTGATCGCCGCACCAATCGAACTGCTTAGGCTCGCCAGGGCCGTGTTCCTGGCCGCCGTCAACAAGATCCTGTGAAACTCAAGATCGGCGGTTCGCCCCTCTTCTGTCATGAGCGTTTTGTCTTTCATAACGTCAAGCGCCAGCTTCATTTCGGCTATCTCGGCTGCCGACGCTCTCGAGGCGGCAAACTCGGCCGCCGCAGGCTCAGTGATCAGACGCAGTTCAAAAAGGTCGCGTGTAAACTGTGGATTGGGGTCGCGATCGAACATCCAGCGCAGAACGTCAGGATCGAGCACGTTCCATTTGGAGGGATCATTGACGCACGTGCCCCGCTTTGTGCGGCTCTGAACCAGCCCTTTGGCCGCCAGGGTTCTGATCGTTTCCCGGTACGCCGATCTGGAAATATCCAGGGAGGACGAGGACGCCATTTCGGTGGGCAGGGTGCTGCCAGGTTTGTAGACACCGCACAGAATGTCGGCACCCAGACGATCCGCCAGCAGCAGATGCAGAGGCCGTATGAAAGAACCCGGTTCCGGAGGCGTCCTCAGGGGGGGGCCCTCGCTTCGCTTCGATGAGCTTGCGGCTTCGGAAGGCGGAACGGCTTTAGATGTCATCATCATGACCCATGGAGCAGGGGCGGCAGGATTGTCGCGCCTCGTTGAGTATCAAATATCACATCTGGTTCACGCATGTCATTGGATCAAAGGCGAAAAGAAAATGGACGCGGCAGGACCTCACCTACCGTCTGCGCGCCACGAAAACCGGACGCCATCGCTGCCATCCGGCAAGGGGCCGGGGCTATCGGCGGTAAGGCTGAGGGTCGTAGGATCGATACGCAGGAAGCGGTCGCTGGCCAGCGACATCAGGGTCAGCTCGCCCGTCAGGGTCTCGATCCACTGGAAGGTTTCATTCGTGCCGGGCGCGCCGTTTTTTAGGGTCACGCGCCCCGCCTTATCGACACTGACAAACTGATCGCCGGCGCGCAGGGCCACACGTCCCGTCTGCCTATTGATGACATCAAAGCCACCAGGTGCACCCACCTTCAGTTGCCCACCAACGACCGAAAATCCCTTGCCGCTTTTCAGCGAGGTCAGGGCAATCTTTTTCGCATAGGGCACCGGCGTCATCGTCCCATGCGGGTGGGCCTGATAGAGGTTGAATGCGTCGAAATCGGCATAACCGCCCGGCTTGTCCGTGCCGTTGTAATTGAAGAGTGCATAGCGAACGCCCTGGAAGGTCGTCAACTGGAAGGCCATGATGAACGGATCACCAAGCGGCACATAGGTTTTGCCATCGACCGAATAGCTGAAGCGCGCCGTCTCGGTCATGAAATCGCAGTCGGCCCGGAGATAGATATACGAGGCCGGCGCCTTGACGCGAACGTGTTTGTCTTTCGTTTGATCGTAAAAGCTCAAGGCCAGACCTTCGGCGGATTTTTCGAGACCGATCCAGGCATAGGGGTAGTTCAGCAAGGCCAGCCCTGCCACGTCGCCGTCTTTAAGATTGGCGGCATCAAGCGTGACGGTCGGCTGTGATTCCGGCCCGACCGCCCGTTGGGTCAGGCTGTTTGGCGCCTCCCAGAAGGATTTCGCCGGCAGGGCGTGCAGACGCAAAGCCCCCGGCCGCTCGGTCAGGGACCACTGGCCGTCCACAGGCACGTGGTTCCACTGCCAGAGGGGTTTCAGGGTCGTGGCGTCAAAGCTATCGCTGCGTTCAAACGGCACGGCAACCGGCTGCGGCATGGCTGTCTTCGGCTTTTGCCAGCTTCTGGGTGTGCGGCCCAGATTGCCGGGCAGGCCGAAATAGGGCCAGCCGTCTTTCCAGGTGATCGGCGACAGGTTGACGAGACGACCGATCGAATTGGCGTCCAGCATCGACATGCCCCACCATTCGCCCTGATCCGTCTGAACGATACCGCCCTGATGGAGCGACAGGCTCTCACGTACCGAAGGGTCTGGCGGCGACAAAACGAAGGGAGGCGGCTTGCCATTCAGGCGATAGCCACGCACCAGTCCGAAGTCCTCGCCCTGGCTGATCGAGCGATTGACCTCGTAGGGTCCGAAGACGGAGTCGGCGCGCGCAGCCGACATACGCATCTGGCCCGCATAGTTGGCGCTCAGAATATAGTACTTGCCGTCAAGCTTGTAAAAATGGGCGCCCTCGCCCATGCCGGCGTCCTTGGCGAACAGAACCTTTTCCGTGCCCGGCACGATATCGGTCAGATCCGGGTTAAGCTGCGCGATATGCATGTCCTGATAATCCCACACCGCGTAAACCTTGCCATCATCGTCGAACAAAACTGACAGGTCGTGAAGCGAGCGCTTCATCTCGCGATGCGTCCAGGGGCCGCGAGGGTCGGTCGCTGTGAAGATCTGCGTCATGCGGCCATTGACGTTTGAGAAGATGTAGAAGGTGCCGTTGTGATAGCGCAAGCTCGGCGCCCATATGCCGCGGCCGTAAATCGTGCCGCCTTCAAGCCGATATTCCGGCCCAAGATCGAGTTTATCGACCGCGTAGGAGAGGAACTCCCAGTTGACCAGATCCTTCGAGCGCAGGACTGGCAAGCCAGGCATGGCGTGCATGGTTGTGCCGGTCAAATAGAACCAGTCCCCGACCTTGATGACGTCGGGGTCGGAAAACTCATCATAGAAGATCGGATTGGTGTAGCTGCCATCGCCGTTATCGGCGGTCCAGGTTTGGGTGGAGAGCGCGGATTTCGCCGTCTGCGCCGCAGCATAGGTGGCGGATAGGGCGAACATCATACCCCATGCCAAAAGCGTTGCACCGGCCTGCAAGCCGCCGCGTTTGACTGTGTATTTCCGTGTCGCTGAGTGTTGCATCATATCTCTTTCTGTTGCCGACGAGACTTGCCTTAGGCCGTAAACCGAGCCGTGCCGTCCGCCCCAAGGGTGAGGGTCTTTGGCCCATCGCGATAGATGACGCGAACGGTGCTACCCGGCGGTCCTTTAAGGTCACAGCGGGTCAACGCCCCATGACGCCACGCCAGATCGACCGTGATCGCACCGCGTGCCTTAAGACCCTTGACCGCGCCTGTCGGCCAGGCGGATGGCAAGGCCGGAAGCAACCGGATATCTCCCCCCCACGATTGCAGCAGCATCTCCATGATACCGGCCGCGCCACCAAAATTGCCATCGATCTGGAATGGTGGGTGGGCGTCGAACAGGTTGGGATAGGTGCGCTCTGGACCAACCAGATCCTTGAGGATCCGATAGGCATGATCCCCCTCACCCATCCGCGCCCACAGGCACAGACGCCACGCCGTCCCCCAACCGGTCGCCATATCCCCACGCACCTTCAGGGTTTGTTGGGCCGCCCGGATCAGCTCCGGCGTATCGCGGACATTCATCTGGTCGCTCGGGTAGACGCCGTAAAGGTGGGACACATGGCGATGCTGCTGCTCCGGCGCGGCCGTATCCCAGTCCTCCAGCCATTCCTGCAACTGACCGGCCTTGCCAATCTGATCGGGCGCCAGCCGGTCATGGACCTGTTTCAACTGAGCCAGGAAACCCGCCTCTTCCCCTGTCAACTGGCCCATTGCGATCGTATGGGCGAACAGGTCGCGGATGATCTGGCGATCCATGGCGGGGCCTGCGCACAAAGATGAGCCAAACGGGTGCTGATTTTCAGGCGATACCGAAGGCGATGTCACCAGGCCGCGACCCTTCGGGTCCTCGATCAGGGTATCGAGGAAGAACAGCGATGCCCCCTTCATCAGGGGATAGAACCGCGCTGGCAAGGCCGGGTCACGGCTATAATCGTAATGGTCCCACAGGCTGTTGCACAGCCAGGCGCCGCCGCACGGCCACAGGCCCCACATCGGCCCGTCGATCGGCGCCGTGGCCCGCCAGATATCGGTATTGTGGTGCGCCATCCAGCCACGGGCGTTGTACATCGTCCTGGCGGTCTGCGCGCCGGTCACCGCCAAGTCTTCCACAAGCCGGATGAGCGGCTCGACGCAGCCCCCGAGCCCTGCCGGATCCGCCGGCCAGTAATTCATCTCGGTATTGATATTGATGGTGTATTTGCTGCCCCACGGCGGGGTGGTCGACTCGTTCCATAGGCCTTGCAGGTTGGCCGCTTGTGTACCCGGCCGCGAAGACGAGATCATCAGGTAGCGTGCATATTGGAAATAAAGGGCTTGCAGCGCCGGATCATCCTTCGTGGCGGCCACCTGGACCCGGTGGTCGGTCGGCTCGCCTGCCGGCTCAGGTCCCAGATCGAGCGACACCGTCTGGAACAGTGGCTGATAGTCGGCCAGATGCGCCCGTTTCAACGCCGCATAGGACTTTGAAGCCGCCGCTTCGGTTTGCTTGCGTACCTTTGCAACGGGGTCGCCGCTGACATCGGCATAGGTCACAAAACTGGTCGCCGCCGCAATCAGCAGGGTTACGGTCTTCGCACCGCGCACCCGCAATTTCCCGTCGTCAAACGTCACCTGTCCGTCCGAAAGGATCTTGACACGGAACGCATAGGTCAGGGCCGCCGGTATCGTTTCGCTCTTTTCATTGCGGCCTGTGCAGAGGATCGCGCCCACCCCGTCAGATGACATGACAGCCCCCTCAGGCAAGGGCTCAGCCGCCTCCGTCATCAACCAGTCGGTTGTCGCGGGCGGCATCAGTTTTGCGTCGTGGCCGGCATAGACCGCACCGGGAATTTTGACCGAGCGCGGTCCGCGCCAGCTCAGGTCAAAACCGATCACACCCTTGCGTGCTTCCAGCCGCATCACCACCACCTGATCCGGCGCGGACACAAAGGTCTCGCGCACAGAGTCATGAGCCTTCCCATCGGAAAGTGTCGTGGTGGCAATGGCCGTCGCCAGATCAAGTTGGCGTTCGTACGTCCAAGGCTTGGTCGCGCCCTCAAAGGTCAGTAAAAGATCACCCAGCGAGCCGTAGGCCATCTGAGACAGCGGCCGCCCCATGATCTTCTGGCTGGCGAGATCCGTGGCCTCTTTATACTTGCCGTCGGCGATCAGTTTTCGCACCTCTGGCAGAGCGCCATAGGCTTCAGGACTATCCGCCCTGTAAGGACCACCAGACCAGAGCGTATCTTCATTGAGCTGGATACGCTCCTGCGCCACCCTGCCAAAGACCATCGCGCCAACCCGGCCATTGCCCAGCGGCAAGGCTTCTTCCCAGAAGCGCGCCGGCTGTTTGTACCACAGGGTATTGTTCCGACCGCTTTTCGCCGGTGTCTTGGCCGTGGCGGCGGAGGACGCCAGGGCCAGGGCCGCCGTGGCCGTCAGCACATCGCGCCGTGACAGATTGACGTCGTTCATTGGCTTTCCTCTTTTCATTGTGTCACCGGAATTTCAAACGTGCTGACCGGCAGTTGTGCTTCGTCGAAGAGATTGACGACCGGATAGTCGGCCCAGGCATATCTGACTCGCGTCACCGGCTTGCCGTCTCCGTGCAAACGGACAGCCATCCCATCCACCACACCCGACGTGTAGCGGCAAGTCTCGGGCGCATCACCGCACAGTTCAAACCCGATCGCCAGGGTGCTGCTGCGCGTATGCAGGGCACCGGTCACATCGGTAAAGCGAAGGGCGATGTCAGGGCCGCTCACCCTGGCGGCCGCCAGCCGTGGCCCGGACGGCGGCAGGCTCGCGCTGTAAGCTACGGCCCGCATGGCACGCGCCATCCGCCGGCCCACCTCATGCTTTTCGCCCGGGTGGATATCGAGCGGATCACCCAGATCGATCGTCGAGACAAACGCCGCGTGGCCATCCTTTTCCGCCATGCGGCGCTCGGCATCGCGCACATTGGCCCAGCCGCTTTGGCCGGGCTTTATCGCCGGCGTGCCGTAGCCAGAAAGCTGAACGATCACAAAGGGCAGGTCGGACTGCACAAACTGGCGACGCCAGTCGGTGGCCATGGCGCTCAGACGGCTTTCATAGCCGGGGAAATCCGTATCGGATTCGCCCTGATACCACGCCACGCCTTTCAGGCCATAGGCACCCAGCGGCGCAATCATGCCATTATAGGCCGTGCCCGCGCCCCCCATGTCTTCCCAGGGCGTATGCGGCGGATTTTTCGGCGTTTTCGCAGCGACGCTATAGAGCCAGCCGTCGGCCAGAGCCTGGGTCGAACCGTCAGCCATCGCCAGCCTCATGGCGTCGGCCGGCCCGCGCATGCCGCCGTCGGCATAGGTGTTGTTGATGTTGACGATGATGACATTCTTGCCGGGCTTGAGCAGCCCTTTTGGCACCGTGAAGGCCTTCATCGGCCCTGTATCTGCCGTATTACCCAAAGAGGTGCCGTTGATCCAGGCCATGCCGAGATCATCCAGACCGCCCAGGTTCAGCACGGCCGCCTTGCCGGCATCCGCAGCACTGACCTCGATTTCGCGTCGGAACCAGACCATGCCGACATAGCTGGCCAGCGCCGGATCACCCCACTTTTGCCAGACGGAGATGGCCGGCACCGGCTTCCAGGTCTGAACCGATTGCGGTTGCCAGGGTTCCTGACCGGCCGCATCGCCGGTATTTTTGCGCCACCAGGTCTCCCAGATGCCATTGGCCACCAGGGCGGCCGCAGCCGGATCACGGCTATAGAGTTTGAGCAGGTCGGCGCGTGCGCCCAGGCCCACAGCCGTAAGCGCCTTGTCCCCCATCCACGGACTAATCTGCGTGCCACCCCAACTGCTGTTGATGGCGCCGATGGGCACGCCTTCGCTCTTGCGCAGATCCTTGACCATGTAATAGCAGTTGGCGGAAAAATCCTGCACGATCTGCGGGGCCGCCACCTGCCAGGCCTGCGGTTTCGAGAAGGCCTCATCAGGGGTATAGGCCACGCGCTTCTCGACCGTCATCAGGCGCAGATCCGGATCAGCCGATGAAAAGAACGCGCCAAAGGCATCCTGCGCCCCCTTGACCGGCATTTCCATATTGGACTGGCCGGAACATAGGAAGACATCCCCCATCTGAACATCATGCGCGACCGTCTGACCGGACGGGCTGTCGAGCGAAAGCGTGATCGGCCCCGGCGTAGTGACGGCTGCGAAGCGGGCGAGGAAGCGTCCCTTCGCGTCGGCAACAGCGGTTTCGCTGTTCGTCCCGAACGTGACGGTCACGGTCTCGCCCGCAACGGTCGTACCGGTGATCGACACCGGCCGGCCGCGCTGGATAACGGCATGATCACCATAGATCAGATCGAGCTGCGGGGCAGCCATCACGGCCGAGGGTAAACCGAGGACACCCGCCACCAACCACAAACCTGTTCTCTTCATCATGCCGTTTCCCTAACCGTCGTTTTTATCTAAGGTCTTATCGCCAGCATTCGTTAGGGTTCAAGCGACACAACCGTGACCGAAGCCGGGGCCACGGTGATGGCGAAGCGGCCGCCGGACGCCTTGGCCGAAATCGGCTTTGGCGATACGGTGTTCGGCTTGTCATAGGTATTGGCGCTGTCGAACTTGGGGGCTGACAGGGTCTGCCCCGTGGCCTTGCTAGCCTTTAAGCCCGCCGCCGACAGGTTGAAGGTGGCCGGCTTTGAGGGGTCGATATTGGTGATCGCCACCCAGACCTTGCCGGACTTGTCGCGCGCCGCAATGGCGTCGACGCGCGGCAGGGTGATGCCATCGTGCGTATAAGTGCCGGCATCGTAAGCGACCGGAATGAAGGTCGCATCCTGGAACGGCACATACATATGGAAGACGTGATAGGTTGGGGTCAGCAGCATCTTGTCCTTGTCGGTCAGGATCATGGCCTGAAGGACGTTGATCATCTGGGCGATATTGGCCATGCGCACGCGATCGGCGTGACGCGCGAAGATGTTCAGGTTGAGTGCCGACAAGACGGCGTCACGCTGGGTATTCTTCTGCATCAGGAAGCCCGGATTGGTACCGGGCGTCGCGGCGTACCAGGCGCCCCACTCATCCACCACCAGTGCGATCTTCTTTTCCGGATCGTACTTGTCCATGATGGCGCTGTGCTTGGTGACCAGGTCTTCCATGCCCAAGGTGTCCTTGAGCACCACGGCATAGTCCTTCTCGCTGAAGCCTTCCGACTTCTGCGATACCGGGAAACCGCCGCCTGTGGTGTAGGAGTGCAGCGACAGGCCCTCGATATTCCACGCCCAGCTATGGTCTTTCCAGGCCTTCATCACGGCTTCGGTATAGGGGGTGTCGCCACCGCTCGGCCCCACCGCGATGCGGCTCATGGTCTGCTCGGGATTGTAGTTGCGGTCAAAGCGCGCGTGCAGCTTCATCTGGTCGACATAGAAGTCCGGCGTCATGGCACCGCCGCAATCCCAGCTCTCATTGCCAAGACCGAGATAGGCCACCTTGTAGGGCTTTTCATGTCCGTTTTTCGCGCGTTCGGCGCCGATGCCGTTCGCCTTGTCAGCGGTCATATATTCCAGCCATTCCGCCGCTTCGGCTGGCGTGCCGGAACCGACATTGACCGAAACATAGGCTTCGGTGCCGATCTGCTGGGCGAAATCAAAAAACTCATCTGTGCCAAACGTGTTGGGCTCGATCACGCCGCCCCAGTTGGCGTTCATCGAGGCGATGCGGTCCTTGCCGACGCCGCGGCGCCAGTGATATTCATCGGCGAAACAGCCGCCCGGCCAGCGCACGTTTGGTACTTTCAGTTCTTTCAGCGCCGCCACCACATCGTTGCGAATACCGCGCGTATTGGGGATGGTTGAGTCCTTGCCAACCCAGATGCCACCATAAATGCCTTCGCCCAGATGTTCGGCGAACTGGCCGAAAATCTGGCGGTCGATCTTCGCGCCGGGCTTGCTGACGTCAAGCGTCAGGTCAACGGGTGCGCTCTTGTCCTGAGCGGAAGCCGGCATGGCGCCCAAGGCGGCCAGTACGGCGATGAAGGATAGGGTGTAACGCATGGATGTTCCTCTTTTTTATTGATTTTTATCTTCGCAGCGTGATCGAAGACAGGTTTGCAAAGTCTGATCGGGGTATGGCGCGCGTTTCAGCCTTTTTATCCGCCATTTGCGGTAAGGGCTGCGTGACGCGTGTCAGAGGCGGCACCCAGCCTCAGGGTCCAGACTTAGGGTAATGACAAGCACCCACGGGGACGCACGGTCGCGCAAGCTAAAAGGCATGTTCCAATCTCTCCCGTATAGGCCTCATCGGCATGTGTCATCGTATCGGATCAGGCAGGAAAAAGGTCACAGACAAAAAGCACGGCTATGGCCGCACGACGCCGCATCGCTTAAGCCAAACACAAGGAGAAGAGGCGCGTCACCTTGGCCTTTCACATCGAAAAGCCCGCACGCCGTCTTGCCCATGTCTCCTAAAACGCTCCCTACCCGCCGACTATATGGCTGTCAGCTTGAGGCAAATGCTAGTGCACCTGTCAGACAATTGGAAGCGCTTTTGCGCGTGGAAGTAACTTTCTTGAAATTTAAAGCCTGATCAAGCCACTCGAACGACGGAACCTTTTTGTATTCAGATCCTTATAACTCAGAAGTTTAACGTGCAAAAAATAGTGGCGCGAAACGAGGCGCAATCGTCCGACAACTTCTTTCGTCGCCCTTAAGTTTATGGTAGCGTTATCATGGCTGCCGGCCATTCCGATAAAAAAGCGGAGTCTGTGAGAGCTGTTATCATCGATAACCTGGGTTCGCCGTCTGCCGATAACAAACAATAAAATAAGAGGAAATGTCATGAGATTTGAAATCAGTCGAAACAACACGCCCTTGATCCGAACCGCAGGCGCGGCTTTTGCGACGGCCCTTATAGCCCTTAGCTGTGCGCTCGCCTTGCCCGTGGCGGCGGCAGATAGCAAGATGACGCCCATTGAGATACCGGCACAGCCGAATGCCATCCCCTTGACAACGGGCACCTTGCCGGATGCCAAGGCGCCTGAAGCCTGGCACAGCCAATATGGCAGCGTCTTTGCCCGTAACGTTACCGACGCCACCCTCACCCCGTTTCTCCCGGACCCTGCCAAGGCAACGGGCGCGGCCGTCATTGTGGCCCCTGGCGGCGGCTTCCGCACACTTTCCATGGAAAATGAAGGCTGGGATGTGGCGCGTGCGCTCGCCGATAAGGGCGTTGCCGCCTTCGTTCTGAAATACCGCCTCAATCAGACACCGGCTGATATGGCGGGATTTGAGCGCTCAATGGCGGAAATGTTCTCTGGGGCGGCGCGTCCGCGTCCCGCGCAGCAAGACCCATCCGTCGCTCTGGCGCCTCAGATTGCCGATGCCCGTGCGGCCTTCGCCCTTGTCCGTTCGCGGGCCAAGGAATGGCATATCGACAGCGACCGTATCGGGATGGTCGGCTTCTCTGCCGGTGCCATGCTGACCCTTTCGACCGCGCTCTATGGCCAGGATGCCAAGCCCGCCTTTATTGGTGACATCTATGGCCCCTTGACGTCCGTCACCGTGCCGGCGGATGCACCGCCGCTTTTCATCGCCCTGGCGGCCGATGATCCCCTCTTTGCCAATAACGGCTTTGGTCTGATCGATAGCTGGCGTGCGGCCAAGCGTCCGGTGGAGTTCCACCTCTACGAACAAGGCGGCCATGGCTTTGGTATGTACAAAAAGCAGACCACCAGTACGGGCTGGTTTGACGCCTTCGCGCGCTGGATGGACATGCACGGTTGGTTAAAGCCGAAAACATGATGGGTGGCGCGTGATGGCACAGGTTTCTGCCATCACGCGGACGCATGACCGGCCGGCGTCAGGCGATAGGCTGTCGACGCGCGACTGTCTCATGTCTAAGGGGTCACCCGAATGAGGATAGGACGATCCACAACGGAGACTTTTAAAGAGGCTGCATATGTGTAGGTCGCTATCGGCGTTGCGCTGACATAGGGGTCGATGACTTCCAATTTAGAATATTGCTGCGGCAAGGTGACGGTGGCTGCATAGGTGACGCCTTGAGTTGCGACATGCGTATCGGGGTTCCAGATACCCTGCTCCGCCCAGACGGCGATGAGGTATTGTCCGTTTGATTTTTGCATCGCCAGCGTCGGATTAAACGTGCATTTGGAGACACTGACATTTGGACAGTATCCATGGGTGGGCAAACCGGTGACCTCGTACCGAAGGGGGGTCACGGTCGTCACTTTGCCAGCGTCGGCGGTTACGGTTGTCAGGTTGCGAAGCGCCGTTGCCACCGGCTTCGGCAACAAGGTGCCATTGGCACTGTAGCGGAACATACCAAATCCGCTGTCCGATACGCCCTTATCCTTATAGCCCGTCAGCAATTCATAGAACGCGATCCTGTCGACTCTTAGCAGGGCCGCATCGAACGGAATGAGCAGGGTGAATTTTGCCTGCACCTCTTCGCTGACCTGAGGTTTTGTCCCCCAGGTTCCGTTGTTGTTCCAACAGACACCGCCTTTGCCGCCATTGCATTTCGACCCATAGAGGGGACCTGAAGCATATCCCACCTCGGTAAACATCGCCCGAGCTGTTTTATTCGTGGAATTCTTCAGCGCGACGTCGCGAGAGAGCCAGAAATAGGGGGGCTGGCCAAAGTTGGGGTAAGGATGTTGATTGTTGTAGTCGGCATAGCCTGACGCGGGATCCGGCCCCGGGGACCCGGGGACGGCGTCCCACCCCGTGAAGTACACTACCCTTGGCACTTTAGGCGTTCGCGTGCTCGCCCGAACCAGCTTTTGTAGGGTGAGTTGCCGAGCAACGCCGCCTGCCAGCCCGCCTATGCAAGGGGGTGGTCCCCAGCATACCGGTGCGTTGTTGATTTCATTGGCTCCCTCAATCGCTAACACGCTGCCGACAGCACCGGGTGTACTGTTTAGTGTATCGATCTGACTGAGGGACTTGGAAAGGGCGGCTTCGGTATTTCCCGAAGCCACAAGGACGAAGGATATTCCGGATTTGGCAACCGTTTGATAATAGGACAATGGCGAACTGCCCGCCGTTCCATCGGTCAATCCGTCTCGAAAAATATGTATGCCGACATAGTCAGCTGCGGCCTTCACGTAGGCGTCAGCCCTGACGTAGCGACCTGTTGCGTCTTTTATCAGGCCATAGGTGCCATCGGTATAGCCCAGGTGTGTATCCACCATCAGCATCTGATTGAACTGATTGGCGGACATGGTCGGGCCGGTTACGGCGAGCACGGGTGCTGGAAGCCCTATCGAGACGAGCGCGGCAGACACGAGCACAACTGGATTTAACCACGTCATCACAAGACACTCCAAACAGCTTTCACCCATAGACAAGGCCATGAGGCATTTCTGAAATCTTAATTTTTGTGCAGTGCCATAGATTCACGAAACACAATTTAGTGTACACCACCCCTCGGGCGTTGCGCGTCCCCCCCACTGTGCGCGCTTTTTTGCGCTATGTCAGCATGAGGATATGGCGCATGGGCTGGTTTCCTTGAGCGGAGGTTAGCTACAAGGCGGCTGACTTTAGAGTATTTGTGAGACCGTGGGGCGCGCCAGGTTCGAGCTTGCCCTCACGCGTGGGGCCGTCTGCGTCCGTTTAGGCGGCCTGTGTAGGGTCCACCGCGACTTCGGGGGGGGTATGTTCGCTCCATCCCTGGCGCCGCTCTTTCCCTTCATATTTAGGGTCCTGGCGCCTGCGTCTGTCAGGCCCGAAATAGCCGGCAATTTTGACGAAGTGGCGTGGGTGGTCAATAACGGCAGCCACCTTCCTGAACAGTTCGGTAGCGGTGACAGGCTTGCAGCAGAATTCGGTTACACCGGCGTCTCGCGCGTCAACCACGTGTGACCTTTCCGAGTGCGCCGTCAGCATGATGATGGGTACGAAGCGATTGTTGCTGTCTGATGAGTTACGAACGAGATTGATGAACTCCACTCCGTTCAGCACCTCCAACTGATAGTCGACGATCACGATATCGACCGCATCATGTTTCAGCCGGTGAAAGGCTTCAATGGCGTCATGCGCCTCCAGGATATGCACGGCGCCAAAACCCCTCAGGATCGTTTTGACAATATTGGCCATGTGGCCATTGTCATCGACGATAAGGAAGCGGATTTTTGCAAGGCTCGGCATAGCTGCTACTTAGACCGCCGCTGGGTCATCGAACGTGTCAGCATGCTGAGATCGCTCGGCTTCAGGCGCAACCGCGCTATAGGCATGACAATGGCCGACAGGGCGGAGGCATGCAGGCGCAAGCGTATCGCCAAATCGTTCATGCTCGTCGTCAGATCCCTCTCCATCGTCGCGGGATGACCGATCTGCGCTAAGGCTTCCAGCCTTGGCAAAATAAGCCTCGAAAGATGCTGCTGCGCGCTATGGCCATTTGCCAGTTTTAGAAGCACGCCTTCAAAATCATCATTTTTGTGCGCACGAATTCTGAGCATGGGGAAGAAATCATGGCTTTCGTCTTCCACCGCCAGGCCCATATCGGTCTTCAGCCAGATCACCACCCTTGCGGTATCATCCGGCAAATAGTCAAGCGCCTTGGCCAGGCGATCGAGACAATCCGCCATGGTTCGTTTTGTTTCGCATTGGACAGAAAACCAGCCGAAGGGATCCTCAAAACGCGTCTCGGGGCAGTCCCTCGCTAGATGTTTGTGCTTATCAGTCATGGTGTTAAGGCATCATAATGCCGAGTTCAGCCGTAAACGTGCTTCGACCTTATTCTCGATCCGTCGGTCAATTAGTCACAACTCGAATCATGCCTTTTTCCTATCGAAAAAGGCACTCAACCTATTAAGACTAACCACTTGAAATATATTACTGTTTTTTTCGTATACATACACCCCCTGCAAACTTTGAAATTGTCTGATCGTGAATTGATATTTATCAAGTGTTAGCGTAGGCAGTCGGTAGCCAATCGCAACTTACGGTTTGGTTCGACTCGGTGTAAATAACATCGGTATGCAAATCTGTTGCGCGAACACGCGAACGGACACATCGGGGAAAAATATAATGAAAGAAAGCGATCTGGCGCGTATTCGTGAGCTCGGCCTGTTTAGCGGCATGGATGCCAATCGCTTTTCCGACCTGACGTCGGGCGCTTTTATGCAAAAATTTCCCGCCAACACAACCTTGCTCTATGAAGGCGATACGGTTGATTTCCTTTATATTCTTCTGGAAGGCGCCGTAGAGATTCAAGGCGCCTGGCACGACAAGGAAACGACCCTGGCTGTTGTGCGTCCGCTTTCGGTGTTCATCCTGTCATCTGTTGTTCTTGACGCGCCAGCTTTGATGTCGGCGCGCACGATCGACCGGTCGGAAATTCTGATGCTGTCGGCTGAAGGGTTCCGCAGGGCGATGCGCGACGACAGCCGTCTTGCGCTCAGTATCGCCGAAGAAATGGCCGGCTGGAACCGCGCCTTGGTACGTCAGCTCAAGAACATGAAGCTGCGCAGCGCTGCCGAACGGCTGGCCAATTATCTGCTGACACTTCAGGTGCAGCAAGGCGGCGGCACGACTCTTCATTTGCCGCATGAAAAACGTATCTTAGCCTCTTTGTTGGGTATGACGCCCGAAAATCTGTCGAGGTCCTTCGCCGGTCTGGCGGATTATGGTGTGGAGATACACGGCAACGAGATCAGACTGACCATGATGACCGCGTTGAAACGCATGGCCAAACCCTCGCCTCTCATCGACAATCACATGCCGCCGCTCGATCATTTGAGTGGCAAGGCGGAACGCGAACTGTGGCCGCCCAATTCCCGCGCGGGTAAAATCATTCACGACTAGGCGAGTAAGGCGGCAGAGTATCTGCCGCCTTCGTGTCCCAACTCAAATACGCGCAGTTGGGTCGCACCGGGCCTCGACAGGGATGAGGGATGTCGTGGACCCGAACCCGGAACAGTCTTTACACTACGTCATTCCCGGCAAGGCGCATTGATACATGCTATCGGCTCGCCTGATGTTTGCACGCTGAACAAACCACACTTGCCGATCCCTGACCTGATAAAAGTCAATCACTCACCCCACAGGTTTGAAGATTGTGCTTGATGTCAACCAAGGCGCAAGTCACACGCTGCGCGTACTGTTATCTGCCTAAGGGAGACTCTTTATGCCGCCTGAGACCATCATCATTCGCCACACCATCGCAGCTTCAGGTGCGACGTGCCATGAGGTGATGTCTTTGTGACCGAGACTTCCCGCACGCTGAACCTGGCGATCCTGTGTATTTCCGACGGCGGCGATCTTGATATCGAACGGCGCGCGGAACGTTTGACCGATCGGGTCGTAAAACAGGGGCATCGGGTTCTCGCCCAAAAGACCCTAAGTGACGATCGGGCGGCCCTGATTGCGCAGATTCGAAACTGGATAGACGACACGCGAATGGATGTCATTTTGGTGATTGACCCATCCATTTTTACCGATGGTGAGACGTCGTCGACGATTCCATTCTCCGATGATCCGGACAGCGGACTTACCTATAGCCTCATTCTGACGGACGATTCCGCTGGTTTCATCGGGGCCATTCATGTCAAAGCCATGCGCGCTTTGCCGGCCTTGATGTAATCCATTTGCTCTGACCAGCCAGGAGGTTCCCTCTCGGGGAGCCAGCTTGGCCCTGTTGCAAACTTTTGGTTCGTCCCCAAATCCATCGGCTTGACAATTAAGGTTGAGTTGAATGAACGATTTCAAGGGACGTCACCACAGAGGCGAGATCATTCTGTGGGCGGTACGCTGGTATTGCAAATATGGCATCAGCTATCGTGATCTTGAAACCATGCTGGCCGAGCGCGGTGAGAGCCGGCCCCAGGACTTTGGACAGGCTGATAAGTGGATGACTGCTTCATTTTGGTCCTGTAATATGGGGCGCAGGCGCAACGTCGTGTCGCGCGATGTCCTCGGTATCGTTGTCGACCGGCCACGAGGCCGTTACGGTCGGCATGTACCTTATCGTGCAAAGGCATCCGAGTAGATGGCCTCGATACGGGCGATTTCCTCGTCGGTCAGTGCTTTGAACTCATTCTCTCGCCGTCGCTTTGCGAGGTGGCCTTCATTTTGTGCTAGAAATTTTTCCAGCAGTTCGACCTGGGCCATCGGCATATCAACAATGTCCTGCAACACCGTGTTGAACCGGTCAAAGGCCTGCAAGAACCAGACTTCTTCCGGCAAATCCTCTTCCACGGTCTTCAAGACGCAACCGTAGACAAACGCCGTATGCGCGGTAGCATCGAAGAAACGATAATAATCCACTGTATCGTTCAAGACCTCCACATTGCCACTATCGGTTTTCCGCCACTCGATAAATGGCAATAAGGGCGCCGAATAGGATTCCAAAACGCGGCGATAGTCATCGAGATTTCGGAGAATGGCGGCACTCACAGGAAAGACCAAGCCGGGGGGGCTATAGTTGGCCTGAGCCAGGGCGTGGTGGATTAGCCATCGGTGCAGTCGTCCATTACCGTCGACATAGGGGTGGATATACACAAAGCCGAAGGCAAGTGATGCTGCGGCGACGACAGGGTCCAACGCTCCAGCCAATGCGCGCGCGGAAAAGGCAACCACACCCTCCATAAGCGTTTCCAGATCTTCGGAGCTTGCGCTGACATGGTCTGGCACGGGCATATTGGTTTCGCGATCATGGGTGCCGACAAATCCGCCTTCATGCCGTAAACCAAGGCGGACGAAACGTGCGTCACCAATGACGATATGCTGCAGCCGATTGAATTCGCCTACCGACAGGGGGCGGCTACCGGCCTGGGCGATCGCTTGTCCCCAACGCGCAGCACGGGGGCCTGATGGCCGTTCGCCTTCAATGGCAAAGGATGACTTTGAATCGTTCAACAGAAGAAACGCGGCGGCACGGGCCATTATGTCAGGCCTGACCTTACCCATGGCCTGCGCGGCTCGGACCGGCAGGTCGAGGCTTGCATAATTTTGAAGGACAGATGACCTGCGAACAAGGGGGCAAAACCGCGGCGTGCCCGGCAGATTGTTGACGACCTTGTGGCGCGACGAGAGGTCACCTTTTGCCAAGGCGAATTGTTGTTCCGGGTCGAGTGCCGGGATAAAACGGACCTTTCCTGGATCTTCAATGTCCAGTGTCTGGCTGGTTAGCCATTCGTACAGGAACCATAGTCGGCGCGAAAAGCCACCCGTTGGTTTCGCCTTTATAATGCTTTCGAAGTCTGCGGCCGGAACGACTGCGAACAACTTGACCAAGACCTGAAGGTCGATCCCCTCGTAGCGAAAGGCGAAATTCAGTTGGGCGGCAAGATTTGGCTCCGGAGCATGGCGCGGCGTAACCAAATGCCAGTCCTCTGAAGACCGGGGATGGTGCCGTTCGGCTACTGCGGCCATGACGGGTGGGTTTGGGATTAAGAGCGCGTACCGTTCGATGATAGCTGCATACCCCACAGGTATGCCAGCTTCCGGCAAAGGTCGCCCGCGGAATTCCATCACCGGCTGTGAACACCACTCACCCATCTTTACCCTCGTGAATTCCTTTCACCGGATCTAGACTGCATTGCGCATTTCATTCACCCGCTGCGAGAAACTATCACCATAGATTAATTTTGTGAATAACGATCTCCAACTAAATAGCTTGCCGACAAGATTGGAAAAACGCCGGACTTATAGTGAATGCCCCCCGCATGGGCGCCAAATCATGACGTTCGACCGCGGGACCGAATTTATGGCCTGGCGAATGCTTTACAAGACGTCCGGCATGAAGAGCTACTTCTGTGATGTCAGCTCACCCTGGCAGAAAGGACCTGTCGAAAACAGCAATGGCCGTGTACGGCGCTACCTGCTACTCGAAGCAAATCTGGGCGAACTCTCAGGCGCTGACATCATGGCCGTAGAAAACGCGATGAATGCTACGCCACGTAAGTGCCTCGGCTTTCAAACACCCAAAGAGGCGTTCGAGAAGCACTTGAGACAACTTCAGTAAACTGGTAACATCAACCAAGTCTGGGAACGGATGATACCTCCGGACGGTGCTTCATGGCTTCTGGACACGGAGCGTGGGCTGATCCGCAAGGCCTTGCCGCCTTGCAGGATAGGACCAACTTCCATTGGGCGCGTGTAGCCCAGGCCGCAGCGGTCTCAACCATCCTCGGTATCTACGCTCTCAGCGGTGGCAACGCGTCTCGCGGCAGTGATCTGGTCCGAGTTCTCCGCTCTGGCGCGACTGACAGCCTTGCCCGCGTTGGTCAAGCTCTGGTCGAGCGACAACTGAGCGCGCAGCCGTCAATTCCCCTGCGCAATGGCCTCCCCATCCGGGTGGTCCTAGCCCGCGATCTCATTCTCGAACCCTATCGTGAATAAGCCATGGTAAAGTTGAAATTAGGACAACTGGTCGACGACAAGCCCGTTAAAACTTCCCGGCCCTTCACATCACCGAACCTCTGTTCTGTCACGCTTGGTGCCGAGCATCCAAAGACCCGTCAACAGTTTCACAAGACGACGCTCTGGTGCAGTATCCATTTGTCTGGTTAATCTGTCGTCATTGGTGAGTCGGGGGCGAAAAAGAAACATGTCATTCACGAAGGGCAACCGGAAAGATCGCGTCCGACTTGTCTTTGACGCCTATGGACCTGTGCAAATTCGACAACGAGCGACAGTTAGGCCAATCATCATCCAACGTACCGGTCCGGTCGTCATCGCGCCCTATCGGGTCGGGTGACGCCCATGGCTCCCAGAAAGACCGGCTTAGACGCCCTCTCCGACCGCCAAAAAGAAATCCTGATCCTGATTGCCCAGGGTTATCAGCAGAAAGAAATCGCGGGTCTGTTAGGGATCGAGCCGTCAACCATCCGCGGCCACACCGAAGAGGTGCGGCAGAAGTTGAATGTGTCGTCGACACGGGCAGCCGCGCGCCTGTACGCGACCTCTCTGGGGGCGGTTCCCCCCCGTCATTTTGACGGGGGGGAAGAAAGCCGGGTATCTCCCCCTCCCTCTGCGACCGCAGTGTCAGGGCATGAGCATAACGTCCCACATCACGAACGAACCCACCCTGACCATCCTCAAGAGCGATCTGGAGGACGCCATCCGGACCTTAACACCGCCGGGGAAACGTCAGAACGTCTCAGCGACCCTGGACACCATCTTTCAGGTCAAGGAGACACAAGGGGAGGCCGCCGCCATAACCTTGCTGATGTTCGCGATGATCGAGTTCGCCGCTACCTAGCCTTCACCGGCTGGCTACGGTCGTTAAACCTCATACAATGGGCTGGACTCACCCTCCTCACCACCCTGGCCGTCATCCTGCTAACCGGGAGCGCTGTCATCGTGCTGTTGGGAATATTCCAGGCCATAACACAAATCAGTGGCCAGACGGGATGACAGAGGTCACCGGTCGGTCTCAGCGGCCGGAAAGTCGGCCATAGAGAAGGAGAAACCTTTTGAAACGTTCCGAAGTTGTCCTCGCCGGCGCCGAGAAAATGCGCGATACAGAAGTCGCCATCGATCTGGCGCTTTGCGAAGCCGGAGAACTGCTCTCCACCCTCACACGTTTGCGGGTCACGAGTGGCATGTCAGGCGTATGGGGCAGAAACGAACTCGCCTTGCTTGGCCAAGGCATCAGCGGGATGATTGCCGCCCGCGAAAACATCATCGACTTCCATCACGGCCTGAAAAATATTCAGGACCAGTGGGCGCCTAATGTCACCCTGACCGGCAACGACCTCGACAAACCGGCGCCGAAGCGCCCGGGCGCCAGCGTGACGCAGACACCCCAAATGACGGCGTAATGTTACACACGCTCTGGGTTGGATTTGGATATGTGCTGGTGGTCACCTTCGGTGGCCTGGCACTATGGCGAGGCGGCTGGGCTGAAAGGTCCGCCGCTACGCTCGTCTTGGGCGCCTGGTTCCTGACGCCACACCTACAGCGTGGCTTTGGCCCCGGTCTTTATCTGACTTCGCTCGATTGTGCCGTAACGCTCAGCCTGTTTGTCATTTCCTATTACTCACGGCGCATCTGGACCCTATTGATCACGTCTTGTCACTTGGGGGGCACGTTGACGCATCTGGCGGCTATCATGGCCCTTCAATCGCAATCCTACGCCTACATCACGACGCTTGGCCTTCTCGGCGGCATCGGCGTTGCCCTGTCTCTGGGCGTCGGCGTTCTGGAGAATGAATTCATCCGTCGACATCTGCCGCCAAAAGCGTCCTCCGAGTGAGTCTCGGACACGCGCATGACGTTTCTCTTTTTAGACGTAAAACTCTGGTTGCATCTGGCGTACTGTCCGCCTAACATTTTCCTTCTGATTCAAGGAGAACGAGTTGATGAGCAGCAATGGTCTTCCGCACGGGGTGGATGTACACGTGGGTATGCGTATACGGCAAAAACGCAAGGACCTTGGCCTGAGCCAGAGCGCTCTGGCGACCGCGCTCGATCTCACCTTCCAGCAGGTCCAAAAATACGAACGCGGCACCAACCGGGTCAGCGCTTCAAAGCTCCATGAAATTGCTCTGACGTTCAACACGCCTATCGGCTACTTTTTTGCCGGGTATGGCGACGAGGTATCCGCCGGTCCATTCATTGAATCAGCGTCCGAGCGCACAGTCAACGGGTTCCTGACCACACGCGAAGGGCTTGAACTGGCAGAATGGTTTCCAAAGGTGAAGAACCCCAAACTCCGCCGCCGCGTAGTCGAACTCGCCAAGACGCTTGCCGATGAGCCGGACGAGGCAATTTGAGCGCCGGGCAGATCGCGCTCCGGCGAGCAGAGTTAAAGAAAGGGTCATGCGGCCCCTACAAATGGCCAGTGGTGACGTTTGTCACAACGCCTCGTTGCGGGAAAAGCACTACCACCTAAAATAAAAGAGGCACGGCAAAAAACAAGTTTGACGAGATCGACCATTGCGTGTGTCCAATGGGCGGAACTCCATTTCCTGTAGCAAATTTTCTGCCCCATTCATCACCACCATTGTGCTGATCAATTCCTATTGCGTTCCTAGTGCATTCGATTCAATAGCGAAACCGGCAATGACGTCGCCCTATACCTACCCGCAGTACCCAGCGAAAATAGTACACCAGATGCTCTTCGACTGAACGACTTGATAGTTTCGCTGGAGTTCATTTCAGCGGCCGGCCAGCGCCCTAGGACTAAACCGCTAGCGCGGTAGTTTTGCACGTCAATAGTAGAGAACAGTAGCGCGATGGGCATGTCCTGTCTTGAGATAGAGGAGCCGCCTCCGCCAAATCATGCGCGACATCTTCCCCCACACGTTCCGGCACCTGGTATAGTCCGCGACCGAGCTTTACCAGTTCGCCTGCGTCCGTCATGCGCTTAAGATAGGAGAGTGGGATTCCCGCAGCCGCGAAATCGCGCGCACGCGCCATCCCGATGGTATTCGCCAACGCGAGGGCTTCGACCCTATGATTTCTATGACGCTCGCTCATGATTGATATTAAATGTCGGCAATTATTTAAATTTGTCTACATAACGCCTCACCCACTTTTTTATTACCCAAGCCTGTTCAATAGAACCGCCACGCTTGTCGACCAGCGACACATGACGACTCGTCCGGCGACACGCCGGCGCCCCTGACAACAGGTTCAGGCAGACCACGGATGGGATGGGCTGTATTTGATCGCGGTCAAATTGAGGGGGCCGATGCGTTCTTGAACCGGGGCAAACTCAATGCCACGCGCCCACGCGCCCCCATCTGGGCGAACAGATTTTTACCTGCAATATACTGTTTTTATAAATTTTATTCCGGGGTGCGGATCACAGATTTTAGAAAGCGCCGCTACCGCCATGCGGCGATCTGTCCCACCCGGCGGCCATTGGCGGCCAGGGCCTTGCTTCTGGGCACCTCTGCCGTCGGTTTGCCGAACAGATAGCCTTGGCCGAAGGTCAGACCAAGATCGAGCGCCAGGCTTTTTATCTCCGGCGTTTCAATCTGTTCCCCGATGATCTGGCATCCCAGTTCGGCGCACAGAACGGACAAGGAGCGCAAAAGTGCCCTTTCCCGCCTGTCTGTGGCCGCGCGCTGCAAGAAGGGCCCGTCAATCTTCACGTAGTCGACATCGAGGCGGCGCAGATAGTTGTAGGCGGCGGCGCCTGCACCAAAATCGTCGAGACAGACCTTGAAACCGCGACGCCTCAGACCGCTCAGGAATTGCGCCGCAAGGTCCATATTTTCGATCTGGTGGGTTTCGGTGACTTCAAAAATAAGGCGCTCGGCCAATACCGCCTGCGCATGAAGGCGTTCATTGAGCTCAGCGCAAAACTCAGGATATTGTATCGAAAAGCCGGAGATATTGACGGCGAGACTCAAATGGGGCTGATCCGCCAGCAAGGCGATGGCCTTTCTACAGACAGCCATGTCGAGATCGGCGATCAGGCCGACGTTTTCGGCGAACCGGATCGTCTCAAGCGGGCTACCAGGCTTACCAAAACGCACCAGCGCCTCATGATGCGCGATCTGACCTGATTTTAGCTCTATCACGGGCTGAAAGTGCAAATCGAAGCGGTCATGATCGATGATGTCGCGCAGGTTGGCCAACTGGCCGATCACCTCGCGTTCAGCCGCCTCGAAGGCGGATTTGAGAGAGTGCGGGGCGACAAAGTCGGTCTTCGACAAATTATCGAAGATATAGGACAGCGCTCGTGCAATCTCCTTCTCCTGTAGGCCATCGCGGGCCAGGCTGACAGACGTCACCTGTGGGCGCGCGGCATGGGCGCTGAGACCGGCCGTCATCATGGCCTCTGCCAGGGATTCGGCAAGCCGAACGCCCTCCGCAACGGACATGTCGGCTTGAGCTGAACCATAGGCAAGGCCGATCAAACCGAAATTCTCTTCCCCTAGCCTCGCCGCGCTTGTGTCCGTAGCGCTGGCGTTCAGGATGGCGCCTATTTCAGCCATGAGCTCGTTGGCGCGCGATTCCCCCAGGCTTTTAAGCTTTTTGTTCAGACCGCCAATCTTGACGAGACGCATCTCTTGCAGCATGGCGGCGCCCGAGCCGGGATCGTTTGGGGAAATGCCCTTTTGCGCCATGTGCTGAAATTCGCTCATGGCGATCAGGCCGGTCACGTCATCGCGTTTGGGCAGTTTGGCCGCCATGCCCGGGCTCAGGACGGATAGGGCCAGGTACGTATTGGCGTGTCCTGGGAGGGTGCAAAGTCCAAGAGTTGCGGCAATCGCATCACCTTGTGGGCAGACGACGTGCATAACGGCCGGTTCGATGCGCCCCTTTTCCAGGGCCTTGGCGCGCAAGCGCCTGATCAGGGCGCCCTCGGATTCAACGAACAGGCTTTCGATCGGGCGATCCACGAGGGCCTCTTCACGCGTTCCGATCAGCGCTTTGACCGCGCCCGTGATCGAAACGATGCCTCCGTCCTGTCCGACTTCAACCAGCAGATCCGCCGCGGCCAGGGCAAAAGCCATGTATTTGTCGCGTTGTATTTTGTGCTCTGATGCGACTGGCATTCTGCCCTGCCCCTTATTTATCCAGTAGGGGCCAGAGATGCGCGTCACCTCTTAAAGAGTTGATAATTCTATAGAAAAGTGGTGCTTGCTTTGATGAAAGTCATTTAGACGTTTGATGAATATCAACCTGAAACCCGCCATGACGACCGCATGACCAATCTTTTGATCACCTTATCGGTCAATTTTTCTCATTATGTGCTCGTAGATGCGAAAATATACCATTTGATCGAAGTGGGCGAAACCAGACTGCCTCTCACCATGGCTGTTAATAAAACCATCCGTTCTGACAAGCCGAATTTGACTAAAGGCGACCGGCGCGACCTCTGCCTGGCCGCGCAGTCGCGCATTCCGCTCCTCGCCAACGAATATGGTACATGTGAGTCAAATGGGGATGGCGCTTTCGACGCAGTGGAGACAGGCCTGTGGTGGGCGTTGCTCAAGCCGCACGACATTGGCCATTTCAACGGGTCCATCGCTGACAAGATTGAGACCGCCGCCGCTTTGACGCCCGGCGCATCACCTGACGGGTATTGGCCCCTCACCTGCCTCACGGCCTCGGGCAAATGGGTTCGAAACTATCTTCGGTCACAGGTCGCCTGGGGCGCCCAACACGCATGGCCTCGCCGCGTAACGGCCGAGTAAATCCCGAAGGCCTCCTCGAAACTAGCACCTGACCGCAGTGCATCTTAAGTTTGCCATAAGGGCACAGCCGTGGCGAAATTGATTCAAAATGGCAATCCGAGGCGTGATGGTGATGCATTTGCTGCCATAACTATGAACCGTCAGCCCTATGTTTTCCGGCAGCCGGTTTTTAGCAGCACGGTGGACCGGACTTTGCCAATCATAGCCCAACTCGTCGATCGCACCGCAATCTGCCAGCCCGATTCATTGCCCTTGATTGGACGTGGCTCAACCGCCGCAGGAGCCTCTTACAATCAATTCCGTCTGCAACCTTTCAGATGGAGAATTATGTCCGGAAATCTGACGCATGACCTTTGTCACGAGCAGATGACCAGCCTTGAGGACATCCTGGCGAATGGTTGTAAGTGCCGGGCTCGAGAAACTTGCGACATCTATGTCATCGTAACCGACGACGGACACGTCTTCGGGCACTTTCATCCCGTGCGTGGATAATGCGCGCATGGCGCCAATGGCCAGCATATCTGATGCTGACACGATGCCGTCAAATTTCACGCCGCGATCTATCAGATCATTCACGGCTTCAAATCCCGAATCATAGACGAGCTTTGAGTGCTGTATCAGAGACGTGTCGAGTTCAACGCCATGGTTTGACAGCGCAGCCTTGTAGCCTGCCAGGCGCTGTTCGATTTCAACTACATCGCAGGCGCCAAGAAAGGCGATGCGACGCCGCCCCAGCCGCAACAAGTGGTTCGTGGCCCTTTGTCCGCCAAAGACATTATCCGTGCCAACCGAGCAATAAGCCTGATCCTCAAGCTGCGCCCCCCAGACCGCGATGGCCCGCCCCTGCCGGCTAAATTTGTTCAATGCATCGTGATACTGACTCTGCCCCAAAAAAATGAAACCTCCACTCGGATGAGCCGCCATCAACTCAGCCAGGGACTCAGCGCTTCTGGGTACACGATGAGAGATCGAAAAATCGAAATGACGCTCGCGCATGGCGCTGCCAATGCCGCCGAGCAGGCGCAACTGGAAAGGTTCCGCCATCTGCGTGCTGATCGCCGGAACCGCCATAACCACTGTAATCTGGGCCTGATCAGCACCCTGGCGCCGTTTGATGTCGTAATTACTTTCCTTTGCCAGCTTCAGAACGAGTTCACGCGTCTCCTCGCTAATCGCCGGATGGCGGGCCAATGCTCGGGATACGGTGGATACGGATACGCCAGCCTGAAGAGCTATCTGCTGTAGTGTCACGGGACGCGTGGCTTCTTTTTGCATACATTTATGTACCTTACGCGGGCATTATCCGCAAATTACATTCAATTTATGCAAATTTTGCACCAAGATCAAGCCCTTCAGGATCCAGGCCCGAGAGAGGTTGGAAAGGGAAAGGTGCATGCAAATCATTAATTAATAATAGTTTTAGAAAAATATTTAGATGCCTCTAGCCGTTAGCTCTGATGAAATTCCAAGCGATTGAATGTCTCAAAATTGCCACATGGCGCAAATTTGCAGTGTAATACACGCAAAGCGGCATTGCCTTCGTCATTAATAGTGATACTTTGCGGCACCCTGCGACGCCTCGAACATAAAAGATCCCGACAGGGGAACCTGTTGGGACCGACCGAGTCGGAGCGGCCTGACAGAGCCAATAAAGTCGCAGCACGTCGAGCCATTTTGAGTGCGCGACGTTCAAAAAATGACATACCCGGAGGAAGTGGAACCAGATGAAACAAACAAGCAAAAAAACGACATCCAGCATGGCCAGACTAGGCAGTTCATTGGCAGTGCTTGCCATTGCGGCTGCACTAAGCGCGCCAACAATGGGTTGGGCGCAAACGGCTGGGTCCACCTTACGCGGCACGGCGCCTGCGGGCGTGACCGTCGTGGCCACTGACGTGAATTCCGGCGCGATGCGCCAGGCCAAGGCCAGCGCCGATGGCACCTATGTCATTGCTGGCCTCCCCTCGGGCAGCTACCATGTAACGGCGGGTGACGCTGAATCGGCTGACATCGCGGTCGCGGTGGCCTCGGTAGCCGTTTATGACTTCGGGAATGGTAAAGCGGGCGAGACCGGCACGACAACGGTCACAATCACTGGCCGCCGTCCTAGCGTTGAAATGCATTCGTCGCAGGTCAACCAACTCGTCAGCCTGCACGATATCCAGGCCTTGCCGCAGACCACGCGCAACTTCATGGAATTCGCCGACACGGTTCCGGGCGTGCAATTTTCCGTAAACGACCACAATACCTCGCTGCGCGGCGGCGCCCAGTTGAGCTCCGCGGTCAACGTCTATATCGATGGTGTCTCCCAGAAGGACTTCGTCCAGGGCGGTTCCGGCTTTGCCGGCAGCGCCGGTGTCAGCGGCGCGGGCGATCCGGGCAATCCGTTCCCGCAGCTCGCCATTGGTGAATACAAGGTCGTCACTTCCAACTACGGCGCCGAATATGGCGATGCCGCCAGCGCCATCATCATTGCCCAGACCAAGTCGGGCGGCAACAAGTTCCACGGCGAGATTTTCGGCACCTACACCAATGAGAATTTACGCACCAAGACGCCCACTGAAAAGGCATCGGACAGCAAAAAGGGACGCGCACCGAGCCAGGAGTACGGCTTGGCCTTCAGCGGCCCCATTATCAAGGACCGCATGCACTTCTTTGTCACCTGGGAACACAAGGATCTGTCGAACCAGGGAGACGTATATCCTGGCGCCGGTATTTCATTGTCGGCGGCTCAGGCCTTGCTGCCCGCCAATGTATCCAGCCAATACGGCCCTGTGACCAATCCCTTCACCGAAGATCTCTATTTCGGCAAACTCGACTTTGAACCCACGCCGAATGATCGGATTGAAGCCAGCTTCAACTATCGTCTGGAAGATATGTATACCGGTGGCAGCGGTCAAAACGCGAAATCGACCCAGGCGCCCTATACTAATGATGTCAAGCGTTCGGATATCCGTTGGCAGCACAACACCGATCTATGGGTCAACGAACTGCGCCTGTCCTATCAGGACACCAATGCCTCTACCTCGACGACAACCGGGTCACCTCAGTTCGCTTACACCTACTATCCTAACCCATCGAACTTGAGCAATCCCGCCGCTGGCGCCGTTGGGCTGATCAATGTCGGCGGTCCGGGGTCAGGGGTCGGCAAGGTGAGCTCTCAGAAGGGCTTTACCATTGCCGACAATCTTACCTTCGCCAACTTCCAAGCCTACGGCAATCATACGATCAAGATGGGGCTCAGCTACGGCACCATCGATCTGTTCACGCAGGATGGTAGCTCCGATAAGTCCAATGCGACCTATTACTATGGCGTAACGGCGGGTGGCGTGGCCGCAACGCCCTATCTGGTTCAGTATCCGAACATTGTGCCCGGCTATACCGATACCAGCGTCAGCACGACCGACAAGCAATTCAGCGCCTATATTCAGGACGACTGGCAGGTCAATGATCGCCTGGAACTCAATATCGGCCTGCGCTGGGATCACGAAGAAGTGCCGGCCTACCTGGACTATGTCACGCCGTCGGATGTTGTCGCCGGTATCAACAGCCTCTTCCCAGGCAGTACCCTGACCTACAAGCAAGTCCTGGCGCTGCAGATTTCAGACAAAGCCGGATCTCCTGGGATCAATCTGGACAACTATATCAGCACGGGCTCCAACCGGAAGGCGCCTAATAATTTTTCGCCACGTCTGGGCTTCTCCTACGATCTGACCGGTGATGGCCGCCGCATCCTCTTCGGCGGGTATGCTCGCTCCTATAACCGCAACGTGTTCAGCACCATGGCCCTGGAAACCACCAAGGTGGCTCTGAACAACAACCCGCAGATATATTTCCCCTCTGCGATCAATCAGGATGCCTTTGGTCCCTGCTTCACGGCGGCCGATGTCAATCCCGCTAATCACTGCTACGCCTGGGATCCGGCCTATCTGACGCCGGAAGGGCTGGGAACCCTGCAGACAGATGCCTCTTCACATGAAGTGGATTTGCTGAACAACAATATCAAGACGCCGTATTCGGATCAGTTCAGCCTGGGGATTCGCAACACGCTGGGCGAATGGAATACGCAAGCCACCCTGTCCTATATCAAGAGCTACGATACGATTATAGGTCGCCTGGGCAACCGCTATTCGGATGGTTCCTACTTCCAGAATGGCAGCCAATGGGGCGCCCAGGGCGTGCCGGGTGTTGGCGGACTTATTCTGTGGGATAACGGCGGCGAGGATAAGAACCTGCAACTTGGTCTGGCGGCGCAGAAGCCCTATACCAAGGAATCGGGTTGGAGCATGACCGTCTCCTATACCTATTCGGATGCGAAGCAGAACAATGTCGCCGGTATCAACCCCTACCAGGTGGGCAGCAACCAGTATCTGTTCGACTATCCGAATGTCAGCGATTTCCCGCTGCTTGATTCCACGGCGGTGTCAAAACATCGCCTGGTTATGACCTATACGCGCGATCTGCCTTGGGATATGTCGATGGCAGCCAAGCTGTCACTGTCCACCCCGACATCGGCCATGCAGATCTATGGCTGTCAGACATCAGGCGTTTCCGTCTGTAACAGCTATGGCGGCGGCGTCCAGACCATCGTGAGCGAACGGCCTAAGGATACCTTGGGTTACAAGGACATTGACCTGCAAATCTCGAAGAACTTCAAGCTGCCCAGCGGCGTTGATGGCTATGTACGGGTCGACGTCCTGAACGTCTTCAACTGGGTCAACTACGATCCGAACTTGGTCTCCTTCCCGAAGTTTGGCGCTGCGCCTATTTACGCCAAGGACGGCCCGATCACAGGGTCGCCCTTCACGGTCAAGCTCTCGACCGGCGCGAAGTTCTAGGACGGCAGCTGGTTTCGGCATATGCCTTTGTGCAGATGCCGGAACCAGCACCCTGGCTTTTAGCGGATAAAGCGCCCCTCTTTGACGGCGGCCAAGCGCGGTAATTTTGCGTTGTGCGCCCTAAAAGGCGAGCGCGTCCGCCCTTTTGTACGCTCTGTGCTGGTGAGACGCATAATCTCGAACTATCATCCGCCGTATGGCGCTTTCAGTTCGGCCTAAGCGCTGACCATTTTGTTTCTCGCTGCCTTCGCTGGATGTCCAATGCCTCTGCCTCAGCCCAAGCGTCCCATAAAAACGATCGCGGTTATCGGCGGCGGCACCGCAGGATGGATGAGCGCTGCGGCCATCTCTAAGTCATTTGGCAGGAATATCCAGGTCCAGCTCGTCGAATCCGACGAAATCGGTCTGATTGGCGTGGGCGAAGCCACCGTCCCGCACATTTCAGCCTTCAACCGACTGCTGAACATTGATGAAGCCGAGTTCGTCCGCGAGACTCAAGGGACCTTCAAGCTCGGCATCCAGTTCAAGGACTGGGGGAAAATTGGCGATTCCTATATCCACGGTTTCGGCACGATTGGCCGCGACCTGGGCTTAATGCCTTTCCATCAATATTGGCTGAAGGCACGTGCCGCCGGCAAGGCCAAGGACATCGGGCTGTATTCCCTCAATACGGTCGCCGCGCCGCTGGGCAAGTTCATGGCGCCGCCGCGCGATGCCCCAGCCCATTCGCCCTTGGCCGAGATCGCCTATGCCTATCATTTCGACGCAACCCTCTACGCGCGCTTTTTACGCAAACAGGCGGAAGCCCAGGGTGTAACGCGTACGGAAGGCAAGGTCGTAGCCGTCACACAAAATAGCGAGAGCGGCTTTGTTGAGAGCGTAACTCTGGAGAGCGGCGCGGCGATTGCGGCCGACCTGTTTATCGATTGCACCGGTTTCCGGGCCCTGCTGATCGAAGACACGCTGCAGGCAGGCTTCGAGGACTGGACACATTGGCTGCCCTGTGACCGTGCCCTGGCCGTGCCGTGCGAAAAGGTCGAGGCGCCCACGCCCTACACACGCTCCACCGCGCGCAAGGCGGGGTGGCAATGGCGCATTCCGTTGCAGCATCGTACCGGCAACGGTCATGTCTACAGCAGCCAGTTCATGAGCGATTCCGAAGCCGCCGATGTGCTGCTTCAGTCGCTGGATGGTCGGCCGCTGGCCGATCCGAAAGCCATACGCTTTACAACCGGCAAGCGGCGAAAACTGTGGGATAAGAATGTTGTCGCGGTTGGGCTGGCCGGGGGCTTTATCGAGCCTTTGGAATCGACCGCCATTTTCCTCATTCAATCCGGCATATCGCGGCTTATGAGCCTCTTTCCCCACGCGGATTTCGAACCGGTGCTGCAGGAGACCTACAATGCGCAAATGCAGTTTGAGTACGAGCGGATCAGAGATTTTATAATCCTGCACTATCACGCCACGGAGCGGAGCGATTCCGAATTCTGGAATTACGTACGGACCATGCCCGTTCCCTCCTCCTTGAAGGCATACATGGATCTGTTTACCGCCGATGGTCAGTTCTTCCGGGAAGGTACGGAATTATTTGGTTTAACCAGCTGGGTTCAGGTGATGTTGGGTCAGGGGCTCAGTCCGCGCAGCTATCACCCCGCGGTTGACTGGGTCAAGGACGACGACATGCTGTCCCTCATTGACCACGTGGAAAAGGTGGTGGCGTCAAATGTGGCGCTGATGCCCAGGCACGAAGATTTCATCGCGCGCCACTGCGCGGCCCGCTCTGTTTAGAGCGTCGGCAAAACAACCCATGCGCGCACCAGCCCATCTGGAAAGCAAGACCATTCTTACAGACGTCACCTTTTCGAAGAAGCGTTTCACATGACCCTTTGCCCTCCCCTTTCCCGACGCGCCTTGCTCCTTGGCGGCGCGACACTTGGCGCCTGCCTGACCGTGGGGATGCCGTCTACCCCGCTGGCGCGGCCACGTCAGCATGCACAGGCTCACGCAACTGATCTTGAGTTTGATCCGGTGCTGACCGATCTGCACCGGCGCACCTTCCACTGGTTCTGGGATACGGCCAACCCTGCCAACGGTATGGTGCCTGACGCCACGCCGGGCCCCGCCCTCGCCTCGATCGCGGCAATCGGCTTCGCCCTGACTGCCTACTGCATCGGCGTCAAAAGCGGCTATGTCACGCGTCAGGCCGCGGCGGCGCGCACGCTCACAACTCTGCGCACCTTGTGGGATCTGCCGCAGGGCCCCGAAGCCACCGGCGTCTGCGGCCACAAGGGATTTTTCTATCACTTCCTGCATATGGACAGCGGCCTGCGCTACGACCGCTGTGAGCTGTCTACCGTTGACAGCGCCATGCTGTTGCTCGGCGCGCTGACATCAGCGGCCTTCTTCGATGGTCCCGCCGCGGATGAGACCGAAATCCGCAAGCTGGGTCTCGCCCTCTACGAACGTGTCGACTGGCGCTTCGTGGCGCATGACAATGGCTTGATCAGCATGGGCTGGCATCCTGAGCCCAATCTGCCGGATCATGATGCGCGTGGCCTGATAGAGCGGGACTGGAGCCGCTATAATGAAGGCATGATGGTCACCCTGCTGGCGTTGGGGTCACGCACGCATCCGGCGGGCGACTGGAACGCCTGGATGAAGACGATCGGCGGCACATGGGGCCCGAATTTCGGCGAGCCGCATCTTGGCTTCTCGCCGATGTTCGGACACCAGTACTCTCATGTCTGGTTCGATTTCCGTGGCATCGCCGACACCTTCATGCGCGGTAAGGGCATTGATTATTTCATCAATTCACGCCGGGCCACCTATGCCCAGCGCAATTACGCCATCCAAAATCCGGGCGCCTTCAAGGACTATGGCGCCGATGTCTGGGGGCTGACGGCGTGTCGCGGTCCCGCCGATGTCGAACTAACGATTGGCAATCGCCAGGTCCAGTTCCATGAATACGGCGCGCGCGGCCCCCAAACCGGCGATAACGAGTCATTTGACGACGGCACAATTGCCCCGACAGCCGCCATTGGCTCGGTCGTCTTCGCACCAGAAATCTGCATCCCGCTGATCCAGAGCCTGCGCAAAAAATACGGCTCTGATCTTTATGGTAAATACGGTTTTGCCGACGCCTTCAACCCGACTTTTCCGGCGAGCGTTGAAACGCCCACCGGCCGGCATACGCGACGTGCCGGATGGGTGGCAAAGGACTATCTGGGCATCGACCAGGGACCCATCCTGTGCATGCTGGAGAACCACCGCTCCGGCTTTGTGTGGGATATATTCAATCGAAGTTCGGTCACCGGCGAAATTGCCAAACGCGCCTTTAGAGGTGCAGGCTTCGAAGCCGTGGCCCCCAACGGCCAGTGGCTAAGCGCATGATGACGAACAGGCGCGCTTCGGATTCAAAAAAGGAGGCTGCTTGCGGGCAGTGTAAAGGGATGAGATTTTATCTTCTGGCCTTGGCTGCTCTCGCGCTCACAGGCTGCGCCACCACGTCAGGCGATATGCTGAAGAGTGGAGCTACGCCCCAAGTGGTCAGGCTGCGCGACGGTTCCACCGTGCAATACATGGAATATATCCCGGCCAGCTATCACGGCGGCAAGGCGCCCGTGATTATCTTCCTGCATGGCTCCGGCGAAGCGGGCAGCGATGTCACGCGCGTCATGGGACCGGGGCCATGGGCTTATGCAAAGGCGCATCCGGACTTTCCGTTCATCATCCTGGCACCACAGCAACCGCGTGACGAAGAATGGGAGCCGAAGCGCCTGAAAGAGTGGCTGGATATCGCCGAGGCGCGCATTCCGGCGGATAAACACCGCATCTACCTGACCGGCCTGTCGCTCGGCGGCGGTGGCGCGTGGGCCTGGGGCATTCACCAGCCGAGGCGCTTCGCCGCCATCGCGCCGGTCTCTGGCTATTCCAACGCGAAAACGCCCTGCGCCCTCAAGAACAATCACATCTGGGCCTTCCACGGCGAAACGGACGATGTGGTGCCGATCACCGATGAGCGACCGCTCGTCGATGCCGCCAAGGTCTGCGGCGCCGATATCACCTACACCGTCTATCCCGATGGCAACCACAATGCCTGGGATGCCACCTATGCGAATCCGGCGCTTTACGCCTGGTTCCTCGACCATAAGAATTAAACAGGAGTTACGCCCATGACCGCTTTT
>NZ_AQWM01000029.1 GCF_000376105.1 Asticcacaulis benevestitus DSM 16100 = ATCC BAA-896 | reverse complement strand
AACCTCCTTCGTGTGCTGGACCGCCCAGACATCCCACTACACACAAACGGTTCGGAAAACGACATCCGCTCTATCGTGACAAAGCGCAAAATATCAGGCGGGACCATGAGCGACGCCGGAAAGGCCGCCCGAGATGCCATGCTCGGCCTGATGAAAACCTGCGCAAAGCTCAAGATCTCGTTCTACCGATTCCTTGGCGACCGCTTCACAGTCCAAGACGCTCCATACGTCCAAAAGCTACCAACCCTCGTCAGGCTCGCAGCAACGTAGCTGCACCGGAATGTGCCCCGGTTACGTCTTGTGTTGCTTTTGGGCTTTCACCAGATAAGTGCTGATCCCGGTCAGCTAAAGCATGCGCTAGGCAAAGACGGCGTGGCAAACGCTGGAGATCTTGTCCGATTATCGCGCAAGTTCGGTGCTCGTTCAAAGCTGACCAAGCTGCCCATATCACGACTGCAGGATGCACCTTTGCCGGTGATTGCCTGCGGTCACGAGGGCGATTTCTTTATCCTGGCGCGCGTCCATGACGGACAGGCACTTATTCAGCGGCCAAATGAGGCGCCGACTACCCTTTCTCTCAGCGAACTCTCGGCAATTTGGTCGGGTGAAGCCGTGCTGATCACGACGCGCTCCGAGCTATCTTCGAACAACAAGTTTGACGTTACTTGGTTCATCCCGGCGCTTGTCAAGTACCGTGGGCTGCTCGGCGAAGTGCTGGCGGCCTCCCTGACCCTGCAATTGTTCGCGTTGGCGACGCCGCTAATCTTCCAGGTCGTCATCGACAAAGTGCTGGTTCACCAGGGGCTGACAACGCTGGATGTTCTGGCGCTGGGGTTGGCGGCCGTCACTATCTTCGATGCGCTGTTGAGTGGGCTGCGCGCTTCCTTGTTCACCCATACAACGAGCCGTGTCGATGTCGAGCTAGGCGCGCGGCTGTATCGTCATATGCTGGCCCTGCCGATGGCTTATTTCGAAGCGCGGCGGGTCGGTGATACCATTGCCCGCGTCCGCGAACTCGATACCATCCGCGAGTTTCTCACGTCGTCATCCGTGACCCTGATCATCGATCTTCTGTTCACGGTCATCTTCCTTGTGGTGATGTGGTTCTATTCGCCCTGGCTGATGCTGATCGTACTGATCTGTATTGTGCTTTATGCTCTGACCGCTGGCTTGATCACCACGCCTTTGCGCAAACGCATCGAGGAGCGGTTTGCGCGCGGTGCCGAAAGTCAGGCTTTTCTCGTGGAGAGCGTCTCAGGCATTCAAACTCTGAAAGCCTCGGCTGTCGAACCGCAGATGCAGACTCGTTGGGAGCGTTTGTTGGCGGCCTACGTAAAGTCTGGCTACAAGGCCGCGCAGCTCAATATATGGGGTGGCCAGGCGATCCAGTTGATCAACAAGGCCTCAACAGTCCTGATCCTCTTTGTTGGCGCCAAGCTCGCCCTGAGCGGCAAGATGACGGTGGGTGAACTGGTCGCCTTCAATATGCTGGCCGGTCGTGTAGCGGAACCAGTGCTGCGCCTGGCGGGCCTGTGGCAACAGTTCCAGGAAGCCCGCGTTGGCGTTGACCGGCTTGGCGACATCCTCAATACGCCAACGGAAGCACAGTTCTCACCGTCGCGTGCCGCGCTGCCACGTATCGAAGGCCAGATCGATTTTGATGATGTGACGTTCCGCTATAAACCGGGCGGACGCGAGGCCATCCGGCGGGTTTCTCTGCGCGTGATCCCAGGTGAAGTCCTGGGGATTGTCGGGCCATCGGGTTCCGGCAAATCGACACTGACCAAGCTTGTCCAACGCCTTTATGTACCTGAGAGCGGGCGCGTATTGGTGGATGGCGTGGATCTCGCTCAGGTCGATCCGGCGTGGCTCCGTCGTCAAGTAGGCGTCGTCTTGCAGGAAAACCTGCTCTTCAACCGCACGATACGCGACAACATAACTTTGGCCGATCCGTCCCTTCCAATGGAGGCTGTCATTGCGGTCGCCAAAATGGCAGGCGCCCACGAGTTCATTCTGGAGATGGCGGAGGGCTACGATACACTTCTCGAAGAGCGTGGCTCAAACCTATCCGGGGGGCAAAGGCAGCGCCTTGCCATTGCTCGTGCGTTGATCACCAATCCACGCATCCTTATTCTTGATGAAGCAACGTCGGCACTTGATGCAGAATCCGAGGCGATCCTGCAAAAGAATATGGCATCGATCGTCAAGGGACGTACCGTCCTAATTATCGCTCACCGCCTGTCGGCCATCCGCATGGCCAGCCGTATTGTTACCATGGAGGGCGGCGACATCACAGAGACCGGCACCCACGATAGCCTGATGAAAGCCGGCGGACGCTACGCCAGCCTGTGGCATACCCAGATGCGAGGGCTGGACGCATGAGCCTGAGAAAGCACATCCGTGTTCTGATCGAATCCTGGAAGGCTGAAAGCCTGCGACGGGGTGTTGAACGCAGCAACCGAATTGAAACACAATTCCTGCCGGCCGCCTTAGAGGTTACTGAAACACCGCCGTCGCCCATCGGCCGTGCCATCCTTTGGTCGATCGTTGCCGTAACGCTGGGTGCGTTGTTGTGGTCATGCCTGGCCCGGGTGGAGATGGTCGCCATCGCCGAAGGTCGGCTGGTCCCGACTGGGCGGCTGCGATCGGTCGAGGCACTTGAACCGGCGCTTGTGCGCACGATCGCCGTGCGTGAGGGGCAACATGTGACGGCCGGTCAGGTCTTGATCGAACTCGATCCAACCATGACGGACGCCGATGCCGAAAGCGCCATCACTGAGCTTTCAACCGCCGGCTTGGTGCTGGCGCGCTCCAATGCACTCTTGTCTTACGCCGCGGGCAGGGGCGCCGCGTTGTCACCTCCAGAAGGCTCTTCTGTCATGGCGGTTCAGGCTGAAAGCCAACTGGTGGCGGCGCGTATCTCCGCTTATGAGGCTAAACGCCGCTCGATCATGGAGCGCCGTGTCGGCGCCGAGGCGTCGATGCGCGCCTCTCAGGCCGAGATCACCAAACTGCAACGCACTTTGCCTATCCTGCAAAGCCAGTTCGACGATCAGACGGTTCTCGAAGCCAAAGGATTCGGCGCGCGTCAGAAAGTTCTACAGCTTCAGCAGTCGATCATCACGGCTGAGCAGGACATCGCCACGCAACGCGCACGCATGGATGAAGCGCACGCACAGATGGCTTCGCTCAACAGCGACGCGGCTGAATTACGCGAGCAGTTCGTCACACAAGCCGCCCAGGAACGCACCGAAGCGGAAGGCCTGACAGCAACACGCGGCGATGCCTTCAACAAGGCCGACCGTAAGCGCGCCTTGCAAACTATGACGGCGCCGGTCTCCGGTACGATACAACAGGTCTCAGTAACAACCTTGGGTGAGGTTGTGGAATCCGGGAAACCGATCGTCACCATCGTGCCAGATGGCGAGGAATTGATTGTCGAAGCCCTTGTTCTCAACCGTGACGTCGGCTTCGTGCATGCCCATGATCGCGTTGTGATCAAGCTTGAGGCGTATCCTTTTACCCGCTATGGCACCCTTGAGGGCGAAGTGACGGAAATCTCACCTGATGCCATTGTCGATGAGAAACGCGGCTTGGTCTTCCCGGCACGCATAAAAATTACACAAAAAAACCTTAGATTGTCTGGGAAGCCAGTTATCCTCACCTCCGGTATGAGCGTGATGGCGGAAATTGTCACCGGCAAACGCACGGTAATAAGCTACATTTGGTCGCCTGTGGCTAAAGCCGTAAATGAGGCTGGGAGGGAAAGATAGGAGGAGAAATCTCCTCCTACTCAATGCCTTGGGCGTGTCACAAAAGTGGCGCAATGTTACCGTTTCGTGAATGTTTTAAATTGCTACTTTTGGGAGAATTTCAGGCTTGCAAATTATATAGCCTGCGTATTACGTGTCGCGAAGACGAACGATTTCATATCGTTCAGAACGGCTTGTACGTTGTGCTGTGTCAATGGCTTTAGGGTGGACGTGTCGCTTTTCTTTTTTAATTAAACCTGTTGGAGTTGGTGGCATGAGGGCTCATATTTTAAAGATCGTTCTTCTCATTTCCGGTCTCAGTGTCATGCTTAGTTCATGTGCCACGACACAGGCTGACTATGACCAGGCTGTTCAAAGGGTGATCGTATCAGCTTTAACATCCCCGCTGTCTGAGATCGAATCAAGAGCGGATGCAGGCGATGGTCAGGCGCAGTACGAATTGAGTATAATTTACGTTTTTGGCCTCAGGGGTAAAGCCAAGGACATGGATATGGCGTCGAGATATCGCACTCAGGCGATGGAGCAGCGCGGTCGTGAAGATGTTCAGCGTTACCAAGGCGCATCGTCGACCAACGCTGGCGGCATGGTCATGCGCAGTGAGCCCAAATTCAGTTGGGTGAGATCACACTCGCAGAACATCAACAAGTGCACGATAGCTTTATCCAACGATAGTCGTGATGCGGAACAGTCTTGCATCGGAGAGCGGCCGGTAAGCGAACTAAAAATGCTTTGGGAACAAGCCAGGGCTGAATAAGGGATTTAGGAAGTGCCGTACTGCCTTGGGGTGATAAGAGATGCATAAAAATTGGAAGATTTTGCCAGCACTTCTTGCTGCAAGTTTAGGCGCTTGTGCAAACGCGGAAGTGTCTCAAGGTTTCACATCCCAGCCCCAAATCACTTACGCGCCATATCCGGGCGGAGAACCGGGACGGGCCATTCCGTTGCGACCTGAGAAAAGCCTCTACACTTTCCCTGCTGATCCGGAAGCCGCTACTTTCGCGACGCAACCCGATGTCAGGACAAAAGCTGCCAAGGCGTGCGGACTTGATCGGATTATCTATGAAGAGACCGGCCCCGAACTGATATTTGGAACGGGTCAGACAGCCGATCTGGTGCATGCGCGCGCACTGATGATGTGGTGCCGCGCCTATGAGCCGCAACCGCAACCGGGCTCAGTCATGCGTGTCCACTTCAGAACGAGTGGTGATCTGATCTTGTCAGTCTCCTCCCAGCTGGAAAAAGCCGATGGCAAGCCGTTGGGTGCAGTTTCGCAAACGCCGGGTGGCTACAGGATGATAAGCGTAATCTACGAGGCAGCAAGGGATGCCGTTATACCTATGTCCCAAAAGCACATAGGGGGTGACGACGTTTTTGATATTTGGTGCCGGAAGGCGCCCGTGAACTTTAACTACTGGCCTTCTATTGAGCTTAGAGAATATGGGCAGGGTGACAACTACAAACTCCTCGGCGACATTTCGAAACGTTCTGGCGGGCTATCCAGCCCGGAGGAATGTACAGCAGACGCAAATTGCAATATCCGCTTCACGAAAGATTTCGAAAAATCATCCCTGCCTGCTGTTTGGATCGGCTCGCATTATTCACGCAACGACTTTCCACGTCCTGGCGTTGAAAAGGGCTCGGCGCTCTTAGTCAACAGCCATGCACGGTGGGTCTTCGATGGTGACCTTCCAAGACTTAAGCATTTTGTCGAGTACAAGTCCGTAACGTTTGGAAGGCCATGTAAAGTGAGGCCGGTTCCGAAAGTTATTGGGCTATCCAATGCGGAAGCTGACGCCTTCCTGAAGGGACATACCGGAAGTGCTTTTGATGCCGCCTGGAACGAGCCGGATGCTGATTGCCGCCTTTCCCGATTTGAAATGGGGGATCACGGTATGGATGGCCAAGGAGGCTACTCAATTGAGCTCATGCCATCGAAATACGGCGGGGTCCGCATGAGAACATCCCAGATATTTCTTCGAGATGGGCGGACCTACATGGCAGCTCATTTTTACGTTGACCGAAACGCTACCGCAGGGTTCACGAAATCCTGCGAGACAACCATCATAAACTAGGTACTCAGGAGGGGACGATGCCGTACACAACCACTGCCCAGAAACAGATGAGAGCGCTTCGTCGTGCGGCAATGTCCTTGGGGTATAGTACTGCAGTACACGATGCGGTCGTTGCGGCGGGCGGCAGCAAAGGCTGGGTCGGAACAGAAGCCGTCGACCTCATTAAAGACCATTATGCCGGCGATCGCTTTCCACCCAACGCCCAGGCCGGTGTGAACCAGCTTGTAGATGACCTTCAAGGCAATATCCAAGAAGTCTGGATGTACGAGGGTCCCAAGGGGGCCAGCGTCCTTATATTCAAGGCGACGACTGGATATACCTTGCTCATCGACGGTGTTGATGCCGGTAACGGCGAAGGCATGCGCGACATGATGGACATTGCTCGGCAAGGGACTGGGCTACCAAGTGGCCAGTTGGAAGATGTAAATACGGCTATTAGCCTGTACAAATCGAGCCATGGCGTCCCGACACTTAACTTCGAGGCTGTGGTAGGCCAATCGCATGGCGCGGCTGTCGCTGCGGACTATGCGCGGCAGAGCCCGACAACAGTCGGCATGCTCGAACTTTACGAGCCGCAGGGTACGCTGTTCAGGGGCGCGGTTGATCCTGTCGCGCAATACGGAATTCCCGTGGAAATTGCCACGACTTCGTCCGATTTCTTAAATGGTGGGAGTAATTCGACCGGACTGGTCGGTGACGGGCGGCTCTGGCCAACCTTGGTCGGAATGGGCAATCTATTGTGGAACGACCTCGTCGCGGGCAATATGACCCAGATGCCCGACTTGACGCCTGATTCCACATTTGCCTGGAACGAAACGCGGGACCCTGGGTTTTTCAGCCACACCTATGATACCCTGTTTCCCCAATTGGCGTCCCTTTATCCTAACGCAATGGCACAAAGTGGGTGGACCACGCCAACCTGGACTGCCAATCGCGGTAAACACCTGTTGTGGGATAGCCGTTACCGCCCGGTGGAAAACGGAAACAGTCAATACCGATCAGTTAGACCAGACGAAGTCCCGAACAGACTGAAGGCGAATATTTACGCGGCCATCGCGGACTCACTTGCGGGACACAAATTCAATCGCGTGGGTACCGTTGGGGTGTATGTCACAACCGATGCTGGTTCGGGAAAAACGCAGGTTTCCGGCGATTTCACATTCCAGAGTGAAACTGATCCTAACGTCAAAATCATTGATCACGTGACCTTCGTGGTAATCACTGCGAATTTGGTAACCAGCGGATCAGGAAACGCGAACTTTTATGCCGACTTCCTTAAAGCTGACGAGTCCAGCATTCGTTCGACCATCGAAGTGCGGGGCCTGCACAATACTGTCTATACCTCCGAGACGACTGCCTACGGCGGCAGCGTCGAAGCGGTGGCCGGCGATGGCAGCCGGGTCAAGGTTGTTGCAAGCATGGGAGCCGGTGGAAGCGACGAAAAGGTGCAGGTGGAGACAATTGATGTTCGTAGCGGAGCTCCGGCGATTTTTTCTCAGTTCGTTAGAGGGCTAGGATCAACGATTGCAGACGTTTTAGTGCCAAATAACAAAATAGGCAGTACCGTCACGAACGTCCTCATCACGCCTCTGCTGGACATTTTCGCCAATAGCATAAGTACTATGGGACCGAACTCCGATGGCGCAGCGATCGTGCGCAACGCAGGCAATGCTGTTAGCGCCCAGTATGGGGAAGGGTTCAGGGCGGCCGTTAATGATCAAATCAAAGGAAGTTTGAGCAGCTATCTGACGGCAGAACTGGGTGAGGCTATGGGGCTGAGTGGGTTCGGCGCGCAGCTTTATAATCAGGTCGGCAGCTCCGTGTTTGGGCAGGTTCTCCAAAATGTCCAGACCTCCCAAGCATCCATCTTCAAAGGGTGGGATTTTAAGAAGGTATTCACTAAGGACGGCTGGACCGGTGTTAATGGCAATCTGATCGGAACCGCAATTACTTCCTTTTTTGCTTCCAAGCTAGCTTCGGCTGTTGTGAGGCCAGAAACACAAGCGGCCATTCTCTTATCCAGCTTGGGTTCGTCTTTTGGCCAGATTGTAATGACGAGTGCCGCTGGGGCGGGTGTCACCGGCCTTGGAGTTATCGGCAGCACGGCGACTATGCTTGCAGGTGGATTGGCAAGTGTCTTTGGAAAAGTAATTGCGAGCTTCATGGCGCCTGGGATCGGCATTATCATCGGCCAAATACTTGGTACGATGATCGGAAATCTATTCGGGCCAAAGAAACCAAGGACGCCAGCTGCCACGGCAGAGACAATCCTTCAGGTACCTTATGCAAAATACGAGCTTGGAGCGGCAGTCGCTTCCAACGGTGGAAATCTGGATCTAGTTACCTACATGGCATCCAGCGCCAGAGATGTTTTGAATGAAATCATTGGCCAGATTACCTATGGCGACGACAAATCCTATGTAAGCAATCTGAACGGCACGTCGACAAATCAGACTTACGGACACAGCGGCGGCCAGATTTATTATAAAATAAATGGAGTACGAACCGACGTTGCATCGGCTGATATTGCGATCGAACGCGGAACTCTCTTGGCGATTCGCAATACAAAGGTCGTGGGTGGAAACCTATTCTACAAACGTGCGATCCTGAACTCAAAGGCTGAAAATTTGGTAACACTTACTGCAGATATGAATGTCGCCAATGAGTATAGCTCCTACAATCAGTACCGGACCTATATCAACGGGTTAATTGCCCAAAAACCTCATGATACCTTTGCGGCCACTTGGGCGATAACCTTATCCAAAGCCGCAGAACTTAATCTGAATCAGTTTGCCACATCCGATTTCTACGGCGGTTTGGGGGGCTTCTTGACCAGTTTCGGTGTGGCCAAAGCAGAGAGTAAGGTTCACTTCGAAGATTTCCAGGTCAAGGCTGTCAGTGGCGGCGGCATGCGTATCGGTCTCGATACTGTCGTGACGACGACCGATACGAAGAGCGCCGCTGCAAAAATATACCGTCTGTATCGCGCGCTGCTTAATCGCGCACCTGATGGCTTTGGCATGAACGATTATACCAACCTGCTGGAATTGGGCAGGAAGACCTTAAAGGATATCGCTGCGGATATTCTCTCAAGTCAGGAGTTCGTAAACCGGGTTGGCGCCAATCTCAGCGATTGGGATTTCATCGTTCAGCTTTATGCAACCGTATTTAACCGGACGGCAAGCAGCGGAGAAATCCAAAGCTGGATCAATACGCTAAACAGTGGTGTGACACGTGCCGAAGTCGCTACCGGCTTCACCGAGTCCGCTGAAAATGTGACAAGACTAGCCGCGCCTGTTCAGGCAGGATTGAGTTATACCTCTCACAAAAATGAGAATTTTTTCGCCACTCTGCCGCAAGCCACCGGGTGGAATGACGCAGTGCTTATCGACCAAGTCACCAAGGTGGGCATGGTGTCGAGTACGGGCACGGTTGGCGCGGGCAACGATTTTGTCGATTTGAGCGGATCTGCCACGGCCGTCACCATCAATGACCAATCCGGCGGCGATAATGTCATATTAGGCAGTTCTGCTGCCGACGTACTCAAAGGCGGTAGTGGCTTCGACTGGATTGTCGGCAATGGCGGTAATGACGAGATTTGGGGTTATGACGGCAATGACATCCTCATCAGTCTCACGGGGAATGCCAATGTATACGGCGGTGCAGGGGACGACTATTTAACGGGTGCTGGTGCGTATGGCGGTGCCGGCAATGACACGCTTGTTGGCGGCGCAGGGTATAACACATTGTTAGGTCACGATGGTGATGACCTGTTCCTAATGGCGAAGGATTTCAGCATTAATTGGTACAACGGTGGCGATTGGGGTGTTAACAGCGACCCGAATGGCCGCGATACAGTAAGTGCTGATCGCATCGACGTCGGTGTTTCCTTTGATATGGATATACGGCCTTCCACCTGGGATACGAGCGGTGATGCTGCCTTGTCAAACCCCGCCGCTCGATTGCTGGCGGTTTACAGTCTGGCTTCGAACCAGTGGCTCACTTCTATGCATACGGCCAGTATCGAGAATGGAACAGGCTCGCAGTTTGCCGACCGATTCTATGGAACAGTCGGCGATAATGTTCTCAAAGGGCTTGCTGGAGATGATAAGCTTTTTGGGCGAGACGGGAACGACATTCTGGAAGGTGGCGCGGGTGCCGATCAACTTGCCGGTGACGCCGGCATCGATATCCTGAGTTACGAAAGCTCTACCGAGGGCGTGTCCGCTAATCTCACGACCGGGCAAGCTTTTGGTGGCGATGCGGTAGGGGATACCTGGACCGGCATCGAGGCCTTGCGCGGCTCGAAACTCGCAGACGAGCTTAAGGGCGATGGCAATCAGAATACCATCCAGGGGCTTGCCGGTGACGACTGGATCGTAGCGACAGGCAATGGCCCCGTAACCCAAACCTATACGACTGGTTATAATTACTACCGAGACGTGCCGATTCTGGTGCCGAATGGATGGACCGGCGGCGACATCTACGATGGTGGGCTTGGTGTAGATACGGTCGATTATTCTGAGGCTAGTGCGGGCATCACAGCTAACCTGGGTTCTTATACAGAGACAACGGCCAGTCCTGGCAGTGGTTCTTCCGGACTGGCCCTGGGCCACAGTTATATCAATATTGAAAACATCGTTGGAACGTCCTATGCCGACAATTTGTCGGCGGGGACGGGTGCCCACACGTTTGAAGGCGGCAAGGGCAATGATACTTTAAATGGTGGCGCGGGTGGTGATACTTATCTGTTCAGCCGTGGTGATGGCGTCGATTCTATTGCCGAAACCAATACCGACAACAACGCGCTGAGCTTCGCAGGTGACATTAAATATTCCGATCTGTACATCGAATCCGCCGGTGGCTCCAGCGGCTGGTTGAATGTCGGCATTCGCGGTACGGCCGACAAAGTGGCCGTCGCAAGTAATTTCGCCACTCTGACGAAAAATAGGCTGAAGACGCTTGCTATAGGCGGCGCTTCGCAACTGGACATCGGCCAGATCACTTTCCAGGTCAGCGGTGGCACGGATGGCAACAATACGCTGAATGGCACCAATAACAACGACTGGATTTTTGCCTTCAACGGCAACGACATCATCACCGGTTATGGGACAAATTGGGAAGATAGCGGTAATCTTATCATTGGAGGGCTTGGCGACGACACAATCTCGACTTCGGCCGGCGACGACCAGTTCGCCTACGACCGTGGCGATGGATTTGATACTATCACCGACACGGGCGGAGAAGACACAATTGCATTCGGCGCAACCGCCAAGGCCGAAGACGTTATTTATCAAGTTGTGGGCAACGATCTCTTTGTAGGCCTGAAAGACTCACAGAACTCCGCATTGATGGCTTCTCAGGTGGCCGATAAGATCAAAATCGTCGATGGGGGGGTAAAATACCTAGTCCACAACACTATCGATCACTATGCCGGAGACTCTGAACACGGCTTTTGGATCATAGCTACAGAGAACTATGATTCTATTTCGCTCAATACTGTTGAGTATGTACTGGCTGGTGGAACGTCCATCGACCTTCGCAAACTTGATATCGCTTGGACTAACGCTGAAACCTGGAATTACCAGCAAGTATATCCGATCGCGCTTGATCTCAATGGCGATGGGCTGAACTTGTCAACCGTCGACTCCTCCGAAGTTGTCGTTAAGACCGCCGGCGGTGGCTTGTCGAAGTTGGCGTGGGTCGGACCTACGGATGGCTTCCTGGCTGTTGATCGTGACGGCGATGGCAAGATAAACAAGCTATCAGAGATATCGTTTACTCAGGACAAGACTGGCGCAACCAGCGACCTAGAAGGCCTCAAGACCTGGGATACGAACGGTGACGGGTTGCTGAACAGCAGTGATGCCAACTTCAACAAGATCCTTCTTTGGGTCGATGCCAACCAGAATGGTCGTTCGACGACGAGAGAGTTGAGGACGTTGACACAAGCAGGCATCGTGGCCATCGACCTCAACGGCGTTGCCACAGGCTACACAGCCGATATGGGCATCGATAGCTTCGTGCAGAACAACATGAAGTTCATCTGGGCCGATGGTTCGCAGGGCAACGCTTACGATGTCGCTCTGGCACGGCGTGTGCTTGGCTCCGAGGGGCTCTACGCTGGTGAGTACCAGGCAGAATGGGGTGCGAGCAATTCAGACGGTACTCTCGGCCGCCTGAGTAACGACCCTAAGACCGCAGCCAAGGCGGCTCGGATCGCTGCTAAGAAAGGTCTTCTCGATAAGATTGGCGCCAGCTACCAGGAGGTCAAGGCGAAGGCTCAGGTTGACTTCAGCGATACCGATGCTGTTGATGCCAAGGTGGCCAAGCGTTGGGCCAAAATGGACAAGAGTGCACAGGCGGCCTGGCTATCCGGACAGGTTGTCCAGACCGATGCGTCTGTCATTGCCGTATCGGCGAAGAGAGCTCTTCAGACAACCTCCGAGGTGGCGCAGCAGGCGACCCGCGATCTTCAAAACTCGGCCTACAGCCACGCCAGAGCTTCCGTAAGCGCTGGACTTGGACTGGATACGGCTGGTAATGGCGCGAGCGCTGCAACCGGCTCGACCGCCTACAGCCAAGGTGCGTCCGAGTTGGGGGGCTTGTCTGTGACGGCGAGCGCGCCCGATCTCACTGTCGCCGGTTTCACGACTGCCGGCGCTTCATCCCAGGCGCAGGCCTGGTGGCGCAGCGAGACACAAAACGACAGCGCTTACAGATCGTCGAACCTGAGCAGCGTGCTTTCTGCCATGGAAACGGCTACGCCAGACCAAGGCCGGGGGCAACCGAGCGACTACGCCATGGCGCAGCAGCAACTGTTGTTGCGACAATCCATGGCGGCGTTCGGCGGCGCATCGGGTGGATCGCCAGCCGTATGGAACCGGGATGCCTCGAGCGCTGTGGCGCTCGCGGCCTCAACGGGTCTTCGTGCGCAATCGCAATCGGGCTTTGCGAGTGCAGTTGCCTAAGGCAGTGGCTCACCCTACAAGCGTCTGATCGGACGCTGACAATGACAAATATCCGCTCCACTAAACAGGTCGGAGCGGATGAACCTATGGAGTTTAATGATAATGGATGAAACCTCTTCGGCACAACCCGCAGCCACGCCGCAAAAGACGGTGGCGCAAGTCCTCGGCGAGATCACATGGCTGATGACGCAATCGCCCTTGCATAAGCAACTGTTCATTGGCGATCTTGAATGGTTCGCTATGCCGGCGATCCTGCTGGAGCAGTTCCGCGTGTGGAACGGCCCCAACAGCCCGGCAGCCGTGGCCCTGTGGGCGACGGTGTCGGAAGAAACCGAGGCCCGTCTCGAAGCCGGCGGCGGCAAACTGCGTCCGGACGAATGGCAGAATGGTGATCGCCCGTGGTTGATCGATCTAGTTGCACCCTTTGGTGCCACGGACGAGATACTGGCAGACCTCGCGGCGAGCATCTTCAACGGCAAGCCGTTCAAGTACCACACCATCGACCAGAACGGCGCACGGATTGTCTCGACCTATCAGGCGCCTTCCGTCAACTAACTCAAAGCCCACGGGGGGATTATCGTGTTGTTATCTGTTATGGCCATAGGCCTGTGGACCCTCGCCTGGCCCAAACAGCTTGAGGGGAGCCTGCCGCGCTGGCTACACCCTCACAAGGGTGAACCGTCAGAGCGCGAGCTGCGCCATAAGGCGCAAAAAGTTAAAGAGCGAACCTACGATGCCAAACTCTGGCGCATGACGATCCAAACCGACGGCTTCACCGGGCAGGTGCGGTGTCGCCTGATGAAGATGAAGACCCTGACCGAAGGTCGCATCACCTATGCTCAGAAGACCTTCGGCTTTGAGATGGGGGAGAACGTCAACACGCTTAACGCCTGGTACAGCATCGATAACAGGCCTGCAAAGCGTTGGCAGACTCTATCTCCTGTCCTGGCCGCGAACCGGGTCTCTCTTGAAGGCGCAAGCCTGGAAAATCCCACAGGAGGTGTCGTTCTCCTCCCCGAGGCGGAGATTGGCAACGCTCGGGTGGTGACGATCCGCGCCAACGAAAAAAGCCAACCGCGCGAATTCAAACTGAAAGGTTTTGAAAGCGCCGTTGCCGCCGCCAGATATAATGGCTGTGCGGCTGACACCAGCTTTGAGCGTGGGAAATGGTAGGCGTAAAACTTAGATACTGGATGTCAGGTGTGGCGGCGACGATAAGTCTTGCCTTTGCCCCGCAGTTTGCGAACGCCGATACCCTACTTGAAGCGATCGTTCAGGCCTACCAGTCCAATCCCGTCCTGCAAAGCCAGCGCTATGATTTGAAGGCACTTGATGAGTCCTATGTCAGGGCGTATTCGGCGATCCGTCCCAAGGGCGACCTTCAGGTGACGGCCGACTATGTTGACAGCCGTGCCGGCGATGCAACCCAGGCCCTGAGACTGGCAGCCGATCCGCTTGTCGGGCGGCGCCTGCAATCCAACAAGGACGATGTGCGTCTGGTAATGGAGCAAATGCTCTATTCCGGAGGACAGACTAGCAGCGCCATTGACGCGGCCTCTTATCGCGTCCAGTCAGGCCGACAGAGCTTGAGGATAGCGGAGGGTGACTTGCTGCTACAGGTCATCGGCGCCTACGAGGATGTAAACCGTGACACGGAAAACCTAGCCGCCAGACAGGCCAATCTGAAAGCACTCGAACGCCAACTGGAGATGACGGAGGCGCGTCGCGTCGCTGGTGAAGTGACAAGAACAGATGTCGAGCAAGCGAAGGCCCAACTCGAAGCCGCAAGGGCGCAGATGACCTTGACGCAAGTTCAGTTGCAATCAAGTCGTGCCACCTATGCGGCTTTGGTCGGACAGAACCCCGGGACGTTAGACGAAGCGCCAGCCCTCCCGTTGGTGCCGACAACGCTCGACCAGGCCTTTGACATCGCCATGGACAACAGTCCGGAACTCCTCCAAGCACGGTTCAACGAACGTGAAAGCCAAAAGCAGGCGGATCAGGCACGATCGGCCAACAACATGGTTGTGTCCGCCCGAACGTCCTACGGCTTCAACGGCCAACTGTCCCCTTATGATCGGCGCGATCAGGATGCGGATTTCTCGGTCAGCCTGACCTTTACGAAACCTCTTTTCTCGGGCGGCGCCAATGCGTCCGGCTATCGCGAGGCCATCAACCGCAACGCCGGCGACCGTTTACGGATTGAGGGTGCGCGACGTGTCATGGTGCAGAACATCGTGGGAGCCTGGAACCAGGTTGTCTCGGCGAAGCTGAACCTCGACATACAGCAGCGGCAACTTGCGGCTGCTGAGATCGCTGCCGAGGGTATGCAGGAAGAGTTTCGATTTGGTCAGCGATCAACGCTGGACGTCCTGGTTGCCGAGCAGAACTTGACCGAGGCCAAGCTCGCCCTGATCGCTTCAAGACGCGATGCCTATGTGGCGCAGGCGTCCTTGCTGCGCCACATAGGCTATCTGGAGGCGCGGGTGCTGATTGTCGGTATCAATCCCTACGACGTGGCTGGCAATCTGCGAACAATCCAATCGAAAAACGGCGTGCCGTGGGAGCATCTTATCCGTGGGGTAGACACTCTTGGGCAAAGCCACGCCCATCAAACTCGACTCGACGAACTGGATCAGACTAAACTCTACCACGCTATTGCGCCAGCCTCAGGTGAACTCCAAAGCCTGGAGCTTGGTACCGAAAGTCCAACCACACCCATACCCGGAACCGCGGGACACTCAAACTGAGGAGGCAATATATGCTTATCTCCGTGTTTATAGTGGCCCTTGCCTCTGTTGTGTGATTGAGGCTCAGGTTCGAATAACTCTACAATTTCCATTCAATCCCTTACCCTCTCTCGCGCTAGATAAGTATGGCTACCCATTGTCTTCGTCACCTTCAAGGTCAGAGGCGGGTATGTAGTTGAGATGCCAAGAAGACGGCTCAATGTCGCGACTACACGGTGCTTTTGCGTGTTAAAATAATAGCAGGCAGTAAAAACAATGACTTATAAAACTGTCACAAAAGTGGCATAATTTTACCATTGCTTTATTGCAATGTCTTGCTACTAAAAGAGGAGTTGGCTTGTAGGGAAGGCCACTCAGATTGTGGTCTGCGTATCGTGAGGTTTTTCTCGTCCCGCATGGACGATTGGGGGGGGGATGGCTGAAAACAGAAGCGGAGCTTTAAAACTATCCGCTGTTTTTTTGGTGATTTGTCTCGCGTTGTCACCAACGTATCTGAATAGCCTAGTATTCAGAAGCTGGGTGGCACCTGCCGAGGGCGACCTTTCCGTTTCGGAAGGATCTTTCGCTTCTCACAATCTTGTTGATTGTAATTCACGTTATTGCTCGAATGGTCCTTATACTTTTCGGACTCAGGCTGGTGACACCTTGGAGCTTAATTGCGAGCCTGGACCAGCAATCAACCAATGCCTTGATAGTGACGGCTTTGGGCGGCGGACACGTGGCTTAGACGGCAAATCTGCCTCCGTTCAATATTACAATGATAATGAAGGTAGAGATATCGCCCCATATTACGTTATGTTAGATGTCGAGGCCAGTGATGGAAAGCTTATCTCTTATGGCGAATCAGTTTCAAGTATAAAAAATAGCGTTATCTCGATCGACGAGTATGGATCTCACCGCAACAGATCCAATAATGGCCAGGCAGGCGTGCATACTGTTTATATGATGTATGGATATATTCTTTGCACGACATTATCGTTAATTTTTTTCTTGTTTAGTTTCTTTCGTTTCATCTTTGTAAAATCGCGTATCTCGAAAAATATATAACCATTTTTGATTTTGGGGGCTGCCATGGGTATCAAAGTTAAGCCGATGCTGAAGGGTATATTCGACTACACCAAAATAAGGCGAAAAATGACTTCGTTTTTGTTGGCGATCGAGGTAGCTCAAAAGGCAGCTACTGCCTACAAGGCTGATCCCAGTCCAGCGCATCTTGGTGACCTTGTAAACGCGGGTAAAAACCTGACCACGGCAACTGTTACTTTCGCCAAGGAGCTGGATGCAACCGGAACAATCGACGGTGTGATAGCAGACTCAGCAACCCTCGTAAGTGCTGCTACAGCCATTGCGACGGATATCGAGCAGATAAATAATAGTCCCAACAACCCAAATAATAATTTGCTGATGTTGGATATCGGTTTGAATGTAGCGAGAGGTGGTTGGGCTGCTATCAAAATTATTGCCCAATTTACGCCTACAGGAAAGGGGGCTAGCCTTCTAATTAGATCGGCTAAATTTGTTAAAAACAACAAGGATTTCATTAATTATTTTGACGAGGGTGTAGCGCAATTTTCTGAAGGAATCCGTACATTCAATTCATACAATAAGGCGATCGAGACAACTGCAGGGAGCGTTGGAGCTGACCTGATTAAAAGTGAAGATGGGGTGACTGTCTTCGTTGTGGGCCGACACTTCGCGTATAACCTGGAAGGCGGAATGCAACTCGATATTACGAGTGACGACCGAGGCACCGCTGATCTGTCCGATGATAGAAATTTTTTATATGTCATAGATTCTAAAGGGAAAATTATTTCCGGCTTTAGCGTAAATTATGCCGACTACGAGAGCGCATATGCAGACGAAACTGCCACATCGGTAAAGAGGATCTATCGTACCTCGACTGGGCAAAATTTAGTAGAGGTGGAGATCTCAAAGACCACGGGTCTGTTGAATGTGAAAATCGGCTCACAGGTAGTTATGAGCGGCGTTAGGGATGCGCGCATTATTAAGTCGAAGGTGACTGTCACAGAGAATGGCGTGCCAGTAATCAAAGACGCTATCGTAGTAGCAACGCCGAACAGTTCGACGGCCACGGGATATATCACGGATGCGAATGGTGTTCCAACAGGGGCTACTATCATAGTCGGCATTTCAAAAGAGGGGTCAGTTGTGGGATCGGCTCCGCTTCGTGATGGTAGAGGATTCAATCCTAGCTCTACAACCATCCAAGTCGGAGATGTCATCGGCGCCACTTTAGGTAACTACCTTGCCGGTAATGATAAACTTAAGGGCATACTATATTCGTCAGTGTTGGGCGAAATGGGACAGCGGATTGCCGCAGGCATTAAAGGTACGCCTCAGGGCATCTATAACGACGCTAGCACACAGGTTCGTTCGTCAGTGCTTGAGTCATTTCAGTTAGACGTCAGACAGCGTATGGAGACGGCTATTGTCGGCACTGTAAGCTCAATGCTCGCAGGACAACTGGCAACTTCCCTCGGGCTGAAAGGTTTTGGTTCTGAGCTCTTTACTACTGTGGTTTCTGCAAGCACCAACGCTGTTATAGACAAAGTTATTGCAAATCTTGGAGCCAATCTCAAACCCTTCGAAGGGGTATTCACCGCCAGCAATCTGCCAGGGGTTGAAAATATCAAATTCGGCCAGGTCTTTGGCAACGCTCTGTCGTCCTTCATTGCTTCTAAAATTGCTTCGGCCATTATTCAGCCTATCAACCAGGCAGCCGTATTATTATCGGCTATTGGCTCCGCCATCGGACAAATCATAGGCGGTCCCGTCGGTTCTTTCTTCGGCCAAGTACTCGGCACGTTTGTTGGCAATCTGTTTGGGGCTAAAAAGCCCAGAGTACCTTCGGCAAATGCGGAAACGGTACTTCAGTTGCCGTACGCAAGATACGAATTGGGAGCCGTAACTTCGGCAAACGGTGGAAATACCGACCTGGCGCAAAGTATGGCAACAAGTGCCCGCGATGTACTTAATGGATTTATTGGAAGGGTCACTAGCGGCGATGATCGCCCTTGGGTTTCCAACCTGAATGGCGTAAATACAACCCAAGCCTATGGTCATACTGGTGGGCAGCTTTACGTTAAGGTAAATGGAACAAGGAAGGATGTGTCGTCGGCCGATGAAGCGGTAGACTTTGGATCTTTAGCTGCTATTCGCAATACTAAAATCGTTGGTGGCGACATATTTATGAAGCGAGCCATCTTACAAAGCGCAGCCAAGGATATTCTAACGTTAGGCGGCGATCTTCAGACTGCTGAGGACTTTGACTTTTACGCAAAGAACAAAAAACTACTCAATGGATACTTGCTTGAGGGGTACAAAACACGCGTCCTCACCGCAACGGACCAGACATTCTACGACGTCTCTGGAAATAAAGTTATTGCTGACAAGCTTGCCGGTGGTCAAACTCTTCAGGCCACTGAAAATTCAGCCTATGCGGCAAATCTAACGCAATTTGATAGAATTGCGGCCATTCTCAGGAACAAAAATGACGAAATATTTTATGTAGGTAGCAATAAAGATATCGTTGACAGGATGGTTCGCTTGGGAGCGCCATCCGTTTACTCTGGATCTGATACTTCTATTTACAACGCCAATAAGGCGGTCATTGATCGAATTGTTTCTGCAATTCTCGCCAAATCTCTACCGTCGCTCATTGCTACGGATCAAGCATTTTATGCAGGGACCAACAAGGCGTTAATAGATAAAATATCAAAGAGCTCGCTCGCGCCATCAGATGCTACCATCTACTTGGGGAACATGGCGCAATTCGACCGGCTCACGGCTACAGCTAAAGCACAAACCCTTAGTAATCCTTGGATTGTCACATTACAGCGCGCCACTGAACTCAAGCTCGACCAGTTTGCGACATCAGACTTTTACGGCGGAATGGCCGGTTTCCTTAATAGCTTCGGCGTCAACAAAAATTCCGGCTTGTATTTCGAAGACGCAAATATCGCATTGCGTGCGGGATCGGGCGCTATAATTTCCGTAAAGGCTCTTGGCGCGGTTGAAGGGGTATTCGAAGAATTGCCACAAGCCCTTAACGGACCGCGAAGCAGCGATATTAAAGACGGCCGTTTTCAAAACCTCTCTGCAGGGTTCTGGGACGTGGCAACCGATTCCACGACCGCTTGGGGGCGAGGCGTGAATATGCAGGATTGGTCTGGAAACGGGAATGATGTCCTTTGGGTTCACATGGCGGGAACCACGACCAATAAAGTGGTAGACACTTATTCCGATCTTATCGTGTCCCGCGCTGGGGCGACATACGAGGCCAGTGTGTCTGCAGCCCAACATCGCGGATTTGCTGGTTTGTTTATTCAGTACCTCGACGAAAATAAAAATCACCTCGCTTGGGCGCAGGCTGGCGGAAGTGCACGAGAAAGCGGTAGCTATCAAGGCGATATCAACAATTATAACCAACTCAACGTCAGCTCCGTTGCTCCTCCCGGGACGGCTTACCGACGCGTTATGTTGCGATTGATGAGCACTGGTGGAAATGAACCCTATGCCTTCTTTACCCGACCATTGACGCGTGAGGTAATATCTAACGCAGCGATCCCCGAATGGGAAGATAGAGGCTACAGCGTCTATATAGATCAGGTGTCAAAAGTTGGGTACAGCACGTCCGGTAGCGTTTCTGTAGCCAACGATTTCATCGATCGTAGCGGTCGTACATCTGCTGTGTCTTTAGACGATACAGGTGGTGATGACATATTCCTAGGCGGGCAGGGGAACGACACCTTGTATGGCCGGGCTGGCTGGGATTGGTTGGACGGTGGCGCAGGCAATGACATTATCTACGGCGGGGCTGATAACGATGTCTTGATCGGCGGCCTTGGAAGCGACAATCTTTACGGTGATGCAGGAGACGACTATCTCGCGTCTATTGCGGGGAATGACGTCCTACGTGGCGGCGACGGCAATGATACTCTCGTGGGAGGCACCGGGGGCGATAGCATCATAGGGGGTAACGGAAACGATACGTTGCTCTTGGCGCCGGACCAAGCCTTCAACTGGTACATGGGAGGAAGTGATTTTAATTTCACGGATGATGCGACGAGCAACGATGCCATAAGTGCAGAACGCTTCGCGGTCGGTGTGCGATATGATCTTGACTTGCGGCCGGCCGATTGGAATACGAATGCAGATCCGTCAATTGCCAATCCGAACTCTCGGCTTGCCGAGGTTTACAATTATGTGACCGGTGAATGGCTAACCAGCAATGGCTTGATCAATATTGAAAGTGGAACTGGGTCAGCATTCGCGGATCTCATTTACGGTACCACTGGTGCAAATACACTAAAGGGATTGTCCGGACGAGATACCTTGGACGGTCGAGGAGGCGACGACATATTGGAGGGAGGCGCCGATGCGGACGTCCTGACTGGCGGAGCTGGGTCTGACACTCTTAGCTATGAGGGGTCGAGCGAGGAAGTTTATGTCAGCTTGGCGGGACTATCTGCAATTGGTGGCGATGCGGAAGGGGATAGTTGGAGCAGCATAGAAAATCTTCGCGGTTCGAAGTATTCCGATGAATTGAAAGGTGATGCCAACCAAAACATCATCCAGGGACTTTCTGGCCACGATTGGATTATCGCGACAGGAAATGGGGCTGTTACACAAACATTTACTACCTCATACAACTACTACCTGGATGTGCCCATCTTGGTGCCGACCGGATGGTCTGGCGGCGATATTTATGATGGAGGGCTCGGCACTGACACGGTTGATTATTCAGAGGCGGCATCCGCTGTAACTGCCTACCTTGGTACGTACTCCGAAACGACCGCATCGCAAGGCAGCGGCTCGGGTGGACTGGCAACAGGCCATACATATATCAGTATCGAGAGTATCGTAGGCAGTGACTACAACGATGCGCTCTCTGCGGGCGCTGGCGCCCATTCTCTGGAAGGTGGAAAGGGCAATGACACACTAAGCGGTGGCACTGGCGCAGATACCTACTTGTTCAGCCGCGGCGATGGAAGTGATACGGTAACTGAGGACAATGGAGGCAGTAACACGCTTAAAATTGCCAGAAATCTGAAGTACTCCGACCTCTATATATCTACCTCAGGTGGATCTTCTGGGTTTCTAGATGTCGGAATTCGAGGAACAGCGGCGGACAAGGTGCGTGTTACCGCTAATTTCGCAACATTGGGTAATAACAAACTCAAGACTCTGGACATTGGCGGGGCGTCGCAACTCGATATCAGTCAGATAGCTTTTCAGCCCAGTGGTAGCACTGATGGCAATGATACTATAAACGGTAGCACTAATTCTGATTGGATAATGGGCTACAACGGTAACGACATTATATCAGGATCGGGATCTGCCTGGGAAGATCATGGCAATATAATAATCGGCGGTCTTGGAAACGATACGATTACAACGTACTCAGGTGATGATCAGTTTGCTTATGATAGAGGTGATGGAGCCGACACCATAACTGACACGGGCGGTGATGATACGCTGGTGTTTGGCGCCACAGCGACAGCCGACGATGTGATTTTTGAGGTCCTGGGCGGAGACCTATATATCGGTCTCAAAGATACACTGGACTCATCAAAGACAGCATCTCAAGTTGCAGACCGGGTTAAAATTATAAATGGTGGGACGAAGACAACTGTCCATACGACTATTGATTACTATCAAACCGACGATTCTGGATACACTTGGGTCTATTTTTCTGAAACTATTACAACTGTTGCTTTTCCGACGGTCGAATTTGTGCTGGCAGGTGGTACGTCCATAGATCTGCGCAAGTCAGACATCGCCTGGAACGCAACGGAGACGTGGAACTATCAGAGTGTCTACCCAATCGTCCTTGATCTTGGCGGCGACGGGCTCGATCTTTCCACAGTTGATGGCTCTAACGTGATCGTACAAACAGCTGAAGGTGGACTGTCGAAACTTGGCTGGGTTGGTCCTACCGATGGCATTCTGGCAGTGGACCGGAATGGCGACGGAGCGATAAATACACTCTCTGAAATTTCGTTCGCGCAGGACAAAAAGGGGGCGACGAGCGATCTTGAGGGATTGAAAACGTGGGATAGTAATGGCGACAGCTTGCTTAATAGAAGTGACGAAAGCTTTGATAAAATATTGTTGTGGGTCGATGCCAACCAGAATGGCCGTTCGACACCCCAAGAATTGAAAACGCTAACCGAGGCAGGAATAGCCGCAATAGACTTAAATGGAGTGGCGACTGGATACACCCAAGCCATGACCATCGACAACTTTGTACAAAATACAATGAAGTTCATTTGGGCCGACGGGCAACAAGGGGACGCGTATGATGTGGCATTGGCCCGCCATGTTCTTGGCTCGAACGGTATTTACGCCGGCGATTATCAAGCCGAGTGGGGTGCCGGGAATTCGGACGGTAAGCTCGGCCGATTACTAAACGATCCGGCCACCGCCGCCAAAGCCGCTCGCATCGTGGGTAAGAAAGCCTTATTGGACCAGATCGGCGCTAGTTACCAAGAGGTCAAGGCCAAGGCTCAGGTAGATTTCAGTGACAATGATCACCTCGACGCAAAAATTATTGAACGCTGGGAGAAAATGAACAAAAGCGAACAGGCTGCCTGGCTCTCCGGTCAAGCCTCAAATGTTGGCGATAGAGTTAGGCTGTTGTCTTCCAGTCAAGCTAGGCTAGTCACTGTGCAACAAGCAGAAAACGCTACCGCTAGCCTGTCCGGACATATTGCATCCTCAAGTCAGAATGCCGAAATTAAACCTGCGCGTCCGGCAAATGAGGGGGCCGTGCCTGCTCAGTTAAATAACGATGCCAAGTTTGCAAACCAACCTGTCAATGCGCAATCTTTGGTGGCCAGTGCACCGGATACGAGCCCGATTAAACCGGTCGAAACATCGTCAAGTCATCGAACAGCTTGGTGGAACGGTGAAAGCAGCCAAGGGGGCACAGCACCCGGTGCCTCCCTAGCGGACTTGCTTTCAATAATGGGGCAAGAACCGGTAGCGCCTGGTAACCTGCTGGATTTTCAAGACACACTGCCACAGCAACAATTGCTACTACGGCAATCGATGGCGGCCTTTGGGGGCACCTCTGGCGGAACGGCCGCCGTTTGGAACCGCGATGGCGCCGCGGCGCAAACTTCACTCGCTGCGTCCTCTGGCGTTCAAAATAGTTGGCCGGCCGGTATCGGGATAGCCGCTGCATAGCCGTTTGCCACTTTTGGATGAAATCCCGAAGCCACTCTGGTGGCCGCGTTTAGCTAAGTTTGAAAGGCGCGTATGAATATCTCGCTTGAAAAAGAGAGCCAAATTTTGAATGCCGTTTCCAAAATTTTATTGCTCGGCATCCTATCTCCGCTATTTTTTTCCGCTTGTGTTTCGTTTAACCCAGTCGGGGAACCTAACTCACTGGACATCCTGCGTGAGGCATTGATCCTATCGCCGAGCGCTTTGGAACAGCCGTCGGAGCGACAAAGTGGCCGTAGACAATACGCACTCGCCATCGTGTATGAATATGGTCTTCACGGAGCCACGCCGGACCGCCGGCATGCGGACGAGTTGAAACGGCAAGCATTGGCACCGCATGGGACGCGACCAATTACCCAGTATTTCCAGGGAGTAAATGGAAAGCCCGGACGGACAGCCTTGGTCTATGTTTCAAATTTTGACCTCACAGAATCTGAGGCGCTCACCAACGATTTATGCGCCTCCGCGCTTGAAAACGGTCGCGACAATCAAGCGAATTACGAAAGCTGTTTGGGAGAGGGTTCATTTAAGTGGCTTAAACAGTTATGGGCTCAGGCCGTCTAACCTGTTGACATATTATGCTCACTGAAGGTGTGTGGTCGCATTGAAACACTGTGGATCGCAGTTCCATTTCAGCTAGGCAACAGGCCACAAATCATATGCACTGTAATGATAGTGTAAGCCCGATATTCCTGGGAGTTTGCTGTGAGATTATTTTGGTCGATCGCTTTAGGTGTCGCATTTCTGCTTGGGCTACAGCCAGCGTTTGCAGACATAGTCACGGCAGAAGATGAAGCCGCATTTCATGTTCTGTCCGTACCATATTATAAGCGGACTTTTGAGATACAGCGAGAGATGTTGGCTAATTTGCAAGATGATGGCCGACTTTGTCGGTTATCTCGGGAGCAATACCAATTTTCAAAAGCATTTAAAGGCGACACTTATAGTCTGCTGACCAAGTGGCTCGCAAACGGCAAAGCACTAGGTGCTTATAAAAAGCTCTTTATAGGAATTGCAGATAGTCAAGCCCAAGACGCGATACACCTGTCTGATTTTTGCGCAAAGGCGGACACAAAGGATGTACCTGACGATGTGGGCAATATAGAGATGCTCGCTCAGAACGTTTACCTTAAGACTTTCTTTACAGAGCTCGAATTTGAATGGGCTCGGGCCGAGCAGGTGGGCGATGAACTTTTGGCTTGTGCTGACCTAAAAGCGTTGGATGTGATTGTTGATGAACTGGCGTTCGAATCTGAGACACTTAGCGAATATTCAGATGGAAACCGACAATCGGAGTTTCAACTCGAAGGGCGCGAACTACGGGCAAAACAAAGTAGATATGTTTCTGATTTCGCAAAATGCCTGTGATTCGTTGAGCGATCTGATGGAAAATACGGCGGAAAATGAGTCCACTGCGGTCCGCATCAATGCAACGGCGGAATGCCAGTTTAGTAAAATAAAATCGCCAGTAGGAACGGCCTTTTAAATTTGGAGCAGCGCCCTCATTTTACTTGTGGGCTGAACACAATCAGCCTTTTTCACCTGTAGTTTCGTCGGCTACTGCTGCACTCTTCAGCGTTTCGAGAAACCCCTTCTCTTTTGACTTCGATAGAGCGTCGGTCACTTACCCCGGAGGCGGGAGAGGCTCCCCCTCATAGGTCTTTCCTGCAGCATTCATGCACGCGGTGCCGATCGTCAAAGTTTCTTCGGTCTTGCATTGTTCTGCCAAAGCTAGCGTCTCGACAGGTTGATTCAATCCCATGAGACTAGCCACCCTTAAGGGAATATGGGGCGCTCTCGGAGGTGCCTTGGTCTCGGCTTCACTCAATTCGGCGAGAGTTGGGGCAAAGTCTCCGATCAACTGACGCGTTTGGACAAGAGAAATATAGTAGGAGGCGTTCTGCTGCGGACCGTTCATTGCCGCTTTCACGTACGGCACGGCGCCCTTCCAGTCGGATTTGCAAACGAGATAGGTGTCCATCGCGTATTGTTAAATTTGTGACCGAACAACGGGCTTAGCCGTTTTGGCGGCGAAGCCATCTACAAAAGTCTGGGAATCCGGGGTAAGGGGCTCGCGGCCCGACACAAGCTCGCCTACGAGTTTGTGCGCCTGAATCTGAGACTTTGCTGCTTCCTCGAACGACTTGCCATCCCAGATGTCCTTACCCGCGATTTTCACTGTCTCCGGATAGCGGATCTCGGTCGGGACAACGCCAGGCATCATCGGCGGCCTCTTGTAAAACTTGGCGTCATAGTCGACGATCGCTAAGCTGCGACTGTCGGCCTTATCGTGGGTGCGCCCAATCGCGCCCTCTCGCCATTTCAGGTAGGAAAAGACCATTGCCTTGAGACCCGTCGATCTCAGGATAGAGTCGGCGGACTTGCCCTTTTGTCGTCGCATGGAACGCAATTGTGATATTTGCACGCTGGTTAATGCGCTAAAATGTAGGACCATTCAAAGCTGCATTGGAACAGAATATGGCCCTTAACCCCGAATTTGTCTTTCAGCAAAAATATATTTCCATCCCACTTAAGCGAGCCCTTGGCTTGCCGGATGATGTCTGGTCCCTAGTTCTGAACGATAGTCTCGACAGCGCATATTTTCTCAATGGCGACTTCAGGCCGCAGACCATAGCGCTGAAACCAGATGTTCGTCCCCTGGTTGATTTGGCGCTGCGACAAAAGCGTGAGGCCGAACTCGCACTTCCCAGGGAATTAAGGCCGAGATATTTGGCTGAAGTGGGCTAATCGGCCTATCGGAAGATCGACGGGCTGGCCGCTTCGACTTTGCACGCAAAAAGCCGCTGCGGGCAGGCAACGGCTGGGTTATCGCAAAAACCCGGCTGCAGCGGGAGTGGTTTCTGGTATCCACTCGCCTGATATTTTCAGGCGGTCAGGCGGCAGCCCTGAGCATCATCAGCATATCGTCAAGAACGTGCAGGCTGAGGGGCTTTGAAAGGCACAGGTCAAAGCCCGAATGGGCCGTCCGGCGTCTGAACTCATCATCGTTGAAACCGGTCTGCGCAATTATCTTTAGGCCCTCGAATGTGCCATCTTTCCGCAGTAAATTGGCCACTTCGAAACCATCCATGCCCGGCATGGCCAGATCGAGAAACAGAACGTTGGGCCGAAAGACTCGGGCGACCGAAACCGCATCCGGCCCATTGCAGCAGGATTGAACCACATCGCCGAAGTCTTCGATTGCAGCACAAACGCTTTCTGCAGCTCCGACGTTATCGTCGACCACAAGAACGCGCAGCGGTTTCTGTTGGACCGACGGTCGAGTGGTGAGTTGTGTTGCGCGAGCGTTTACGGCCACCAAGTGACACCTGTAGAAGAATAGCGAATGGATGAATATGATTTTTGTACCATGTGCGTGTGACACAAATGCGGTGGCGAAAGTTAATGCTGCAGCGTCGTTGGGTGATTTTCCCAATATGGAGCTTGCGGCCACGAGTGAATGGTTTTCGCAAGAAATTTCGCATATCTTGGAATGTATTTCGCTGAAGATGCCCAGGCTATTATATGTTAAGTGCTGATTTATTTGATTTTATGTTGGGTTTATTGAAGTGCGCCCCCTCTGGAATTGTTGAAATAAATGCAGTACACTGACGAATTGTGGTCACGAATTTGTGGCCGGTAATAAGGCTATCCAAATGAGTGATAAGAAGAAATCGGGCAATAAAAAGCCGCAGAAGACTGTAGTCTATGACAGTTTGGTTCAGGGCGCATTGGACGGATTGACTGGCGACGCCTTATTCAATCATGTGAAAACAGTTTTACCTGAAGTCAAAAACAAGGCTGTCATCAAAGCCGGCATTTCGGCGTTGCAAGATCCCAAACTTACCGACAGGATAGTTTTGGATTCACTCTATGACCTCGCAATCCAGAGACGCCTTGCCGGCATAGCGACCGTTTCCGAGACTAAATCCAGCCAGGATGTAGAGGCCAATACCTCTGACGCAACGACTACTGAAAAGAAGCGGCGCAAGAAAGCGGCATAATCAAACGGGTTGGAATTCGGGCTGGTGTACGGGTTTGTGAGACCCTTTCTAGGGTTCCGGTCATACCCGTCACCAGCCATAGAGCTCTAACCGCGTGAGATATCGTCTAGGCCGGAGACCACCAAACACGCAGAGTTGTAGCACGCTCGTATCAACCAAAGACAGCCATCTGTTGTTTTATAAGGCAACCCTCCATCTTAAAAAATTAGGAAAAATGTCGTCAGTATGTCTGCGTCTTTGTCTCACGATAAGTATGATCTAAAAGGAGCACTGAGGTAATCTTTGCGTTGTTATTTGTTGCAGCGCAGCGTAGCATCATTTTACCAGTACATCGTAATCCCGAGCAGGCCATGCCAACCCAGCCCGATCCCCATAATGACGTGTCCAATGTAAAAAATGATGAGGTCTCTGCTGACGTCATCCCGACGGGTGAGGCAATACAGGTGCACACGCGCGGTCGGAGTCGGGGCGTGAAACAACCCGCACCCGAATTAGATGAAGAGAATAACACGGTGTGGATATAGTCTGCGTGGGAAGCGGCGGGGGCGGGCTGGAAGCAACAACGCGTAACGCGTCTTGAAAGCCGGAACACGGACGCTGGCACGTTATTCAGAACGCGAATTGAAACTCCTGACGCCATGGGTCATAATGACCGAATGAGCTGAGGATTAGGCAATGGGCATTCGTCTTTATGATAGCGCTTGGGTGGAGTTGGACGGGAACGGCGAACCCTGCTTGGTTCGCAAAGACCCAAAAAATTCGGCAATTTTCAACGTGGGCGCCTATCAATACGATATTGACGGTCGTCCGCTGAGCGGCGACAGGAGTGCGCCAGCTATTCTAAGATTGCATTCCCTACAGAGCGCCCGTGAGGCAGGGCTTAGGTCTGAATACCGCGCCGACGTGGCTGGCGGTCTGGGCCAACCTTTTGCACGGACAATCGGGTAGCCGTTAGAAGGGTATCACACCATGTCTGTAGGCCTCTATGACCTGATCTCTTTCGACAAAATCTCGGCCTTTTTCGATCTCCCAATCGGGAAACTTGAAGAATAACGGATGCGCCAACGCCCCAATAATGGGCTTTCGGCGCGGGAATTGATGCGCAGTAAGATCGTAGTGCAGATCACCGACTCTGACCCAGTAATGGAACTCGTATTTTAGGCGCTTTTTGCCTTTTACGATCTCCACCGTCTTGAGGTTATATTTTTCCTCCAGCAGGTAGGTCAGGATGAGAGACACGCTCTCGCAACAATTCGTGGGATAGGAATAACCAAAAGGGTATTCAAATGTGCGGTCGTGACGGTTCTGCCCCAGAAACGTCAGGAGGGCCAGTGCGGATTGATCAATCTGCGCTTTGGATAGCCGAACGTTATTTCGCAACCTGCACGTCTCCGATTTTATGGCTTAGTCTGCTTAACTTTCGAGCTTATCACAACAGGTACTTAGGTGATCGGACTTGCTAAGAAACGGCCCTGAAGCCAGCGTGAGGACTTTTGAGTCGGTTCGCTCAGGCGCTTAGAGTTGCGCACGACCACATGAGTTCCATATTCTCATGATCAAGCGCTTACTGACCAATGGCATGAGGGCCCTGTGGGGGCACGAAACATGTCGGCCTTATCCACTCAACAGTGTATCAAGAACTCCAACGTCGACCCGATCTTCACGGTTTATCGTGATAAGTCGTTTTCAGAAACAGATGCTACTACCTCCTCTAACAGCCGTTACCCCATTGCCACAGCCAAGGGGTGAAGTGCCGCTTTTTGGACGCTTAGCGCGTGTTTTGGCTTGTGGATAAGCTCCAACGATGCTCCTTGGTTAACGGGGTCTTACTAAGGGGGGCGACATGGCTGACGGCAGCAATTTTAAATCCGAAAATTTGATGGACGAAGAGGTGGCACCCAAGTCTGGGATGCCGACAGGCCCCAGGCTTTCGTTTCTGGTCGCAACCGGATGGCTCATCGCTACAATCGTCTGCTTTGCCTTGAGCGTCTGGTGTTTCAAGCACGGCATTGCGAAATTTGCTCCGTACTGGCCACTTGAATGGTTTATTGCCATTTTGGGCTCCATTCTCTTGTCATCGGTGATCGCGTCCTGGGACAAGGTGCAATCGTCGAACACGGTTGGGAAGAATGGTAAGGAACCGGCCTGGTTTAGCCTTCGGCTGGCGCTTTCGCAGGCGCCGATTGTCGAATTTGGCATTGGAGTGGTTGTTACCTACGGCCTGTTTCTGATTTTCGAAGCGTTCGAGGTTGCCGAAGCGGTCGAGAAAGTCCCATCGCAAAGTCTGATGGAAGAAAAATCCAATATCGTTCGGATACTGCTTAGCCAACTGACAGTCGCTCCGCCCTATTTTTGGTATTTCGTCTTCCTTTGCGCGGGACTGGCAGTGGTCATTTCTGTGCCGTTCGCCCGGAACAAAGTCATGAAGGCGGCGCGTAAAAAGTTTGGCGATATCACTGAGTCCGAGCTGACAAGGAAAACTAAAGAGTTTCTGCATTTGGAAACCAGAAGCGTTCCGGCGACGGAGAAAGATTGCAAGCAGGTTGAAGACAAGGTTGTCGAACTGGAGGAGTTATTAAAGGAACACCTCAACCGGAAGGCCGAGCTTCTTACTGAGATTGACGAGACCGAGGCCTCGATCGACGAAAAGACTGACCGATGGGGAGCGTTAGGTAAGGAGGTCGCGGCCTTTGAGACAATCGCTGATGAGTTCAATGCGCTAGTCGATAGTGCGGGTGACCTGTCCAATTCTTTGAAATCTCAGGCATTCGTAACTGATGGCGCAGAGTCTCTGCGAATAGATTCAGTGAACTTCCTCGGTGAGGTTGACCTGGAATCGGGGCGTTATAACGCTGGGTGGCGTGCGCTGGCAGCCAAGGCCAAGACGGAAATCCTCCAGCTCGAAAAAGAGATCATATCCCTCAAGTCTAAGGCGGCAGCTCTGAAAGATGAGCTTGCCGCTATCCTCGTGGCGATTAAAGAGATCGAAGCGCAATTGAAGCTGGCAAAGGAGTTTCTCGCTTTCTGTAAGCTGCCTGGCAAGCCAGGGTCAGTGGACGTGCCGGTGTGGGGCATATTCGAAACCCGCACAATTACCAAGACGATTGAACCGGCAAGCGATCTGGCCGAATTCTTCAGCGGGCTCATGATCGTTCTGCTGACACTGAACATGTTTTTCATTGCCCCTGCCATTGAGGTTGGCCATGGCGAAATGACCGGCATTGGTTCGGTCAATTGGGTGCGTGTTGGCTTCCTACTTGTGGTGCTGGCGATCATTCCAATGGCGCAAGCCATGCGCGCTATAAAACTCACATTGGCACCCTCTGAGAAGACTGGGTTCTTCCATGCCACGTCACCGCGGGCGATGGGGCTCATCGCCGCCGGGCTCTTGGTTGCTTTTTGCTCGATCAGCCTTCTCTTGCCTGCAATCCCGGCGCCGCCTGTAAAACCTGAATTTGCTCCGGCCATGTCCGAACTTCAGTTGTCATGTGCGACGGGGTCAGGCGTACCGCGCGCCAATTGGTCGTTTGGGAAAACCTCTTCGTTTGACATGATCGAGCATAGTTTGCTGACCTGCGAACCTACTGAACCGCTCGACGAGAAGACGACCTTTGTGGCCGTCGTCGGGGTAGCCTCACAGGAAGGCAATCCGGATATAGAAGAAAAGCGCGCGCAAAGCCGTGCCGACACATTGGCCATAAGGGTGCACGATACAAATAGGCAGTGGACCGGCCCGATCATCAAACTCGTCGTCGGCAAAGCCCTCAAATCAAAGATCATAGATGTCAGCCAATATAACAATCCGAAGCTGGACCATCGCACCCAGCGCGATCTGATTGTTTTGCGTGAGACCAGGACTGTTAAACCGCTCGACCAGAGCAAAACGCCAGCGGCCGCTAGCAGTAACCTTGCCGATCTACCGCGCCAATATGCCTTAGCGGGTGAGCACCTGAAAAGCATCATCACCAGCATCGGCACGAAACCAATCTCGACCGAACAGGTCTACGTTGCACCCGACGAAGGAGCTATTAAGGCAATGGCGAACAAAGTGCTCGCGGAGTTCAAAATATTCAACAAATATAAGAAGGACGCGACCTCTATTGTCGTCACCAAATGTATGAACACCGGGCCTGACCACATATATCAATGTGAGTTGGGCCAGGAAGCCGCCCAGGCAGAAACGTCTTCAGACGCTCAAAAGAAATAGTGTACGAGGCGGTGAGGGCCGAATGTGTTGACTACAGGGTTTGAATCGACTTCTTTCAATGAGGGGATACGGTGGATTGCGGCATCAGTGGGCATAGTCTTGTATGCTGCGGACCAACAAGTCCCTCCAATTTCGATTTTAACGAAGGTGCTTGCTCAACGTTAGGGTGACGTGTATTCAACAATGACTGGTAGGTTTGTGCCGTTTGGGATTGGGGGAGACCGGTGGATAGTTCGAACCTGGAACGATTGTGCGTCGATTGTGCCTCCGAGCTGGAAGCCCATTACGGCGATACCTTGGTCGAGCATGTTCAAGCCGCGTTAAGGGGCGGAGATCGGTCGGGCCCAGCCCGTCAAATGGATATGCTGGGCGATCTATCCGCGATGTCATCGATAGCCAGTCTGCTTGTGAGTATGATCGGTACGGTCATGACCTACATACAGCTGAAGCAGCCGAACGGCGCGCCACCGACGGCGGCAGCCGCTGCGCCACAAGTGATCATCAATGCCGATATTATCACCATCAATGTGGTTCTGGAGGATGCGATAGGCGACCTTGGGCAAGAGGACCGTCTTATCGCCAAGCAATTGCAGGCGGAAGTCAACAAATGGCTGATCAGCCGGTCCACCACCTGAGGCTCAAGCTCGCCCGAAGTAGTGCAGGCTGGGAGATGTCCAATGGCCCGGTTACCTGGCCTGTCACACCCGCGTGGCCGGAGAACTCGACCCTGCGTGAGATTGCCTGGACGATTGAGGAGCCTGAGGAGGCACAAAGACTGGCTGCCTTCCAGGAGTCGGCTCAAGGTAAAGCGGCGTCGGCCGGTCACGCGCTCTGGGCCAGCCTGTTTGAGAACGCCCCGGACGCCATAAAGCAGGGTGTGGAAGGGGAGGGCGTATCTCTCAATCTGGAGGTTTCCGAGGGTGCCAGCACGCTGGCCCTGGCGCTTCTGCGGTCTCCGGCAGGTCGCTGGGCGGGCCTGGACCTGCAATCCCTAACGCTAAGCATTGCGGAAGTGAAATCGCCCCTGCGTTTGGCATTGAAGGTTTTACTGATTACGGCGCGGCCGTTCGATGAAACCGACGCGCCGTATCTGTCCGTTGCCCACCCCTTGCTCGCCATGGCTGCGAAGCTCGGGGTCAACGTGACGCATCTCGTGTCGGCGCGTCAGCAGAGCATAAGACAGTGCATAGAAAAGGCCGAGGCGGAAGGGGCGCCCTACACGGTGCTCGTCTTCGATGGGCATGGGCGAAGCCGCACAGGCGTGCCGGCTGAAATAGCTCTTGAAACCCGGCTGAGACGCCCTGCCATGGTGACGGCAAACACATTCCTCAGTCTGCTCGGCAAGGCGCCACCCCCTTTGATTCTTCTGGCCGCCTGCCGTACGGCGTCGGAGCCTGAGGCCACGGAGCTGGCGTCGTCATTTGCCCGCGATCTCGCGGGTCTCTGTGCCTGCGAAGCCATTGGCATGAACCTGAATATCACGCCGCAGGCCGCCGGCATATTCACCGTTGGCATGATCGAAGCGCTACATAACGGTGCAGCCGTTGCCGAAGCTGTCCAGATCGCCCGGCGGTGCCTGTCGGAGTCGCTGCCATCCAGCTTCACCTGGGCGGCCCCTGTCTATTTCCAATCACGCCAGATCACCTTCGACTCGCCGCCTACCACAACGCTCCCAGCACCGCCTGCCGGCTACATTCGGGATGGTGAATGTCATGCCGTCGACAAGACTTTCGATCGCTATCCGGTATTTGTCTATGCCGCTCCACCCCAAAGCGGAAAGACGCAATTTCTAAGTTACTATGGCTGGCTGCGTTCGGTCCGTTCAGGTGATGAGGTTCAACCTAGACTCTTCGATGCCCGGCAGTACGCCGGTCCCCTGGCCCTTGTTGAAGCGCTTGGCGACCCAGGCCTGTTGTGGAGCGGCATTGTCATCGTCGATAATGTCGAAGCCTGGCGAGACCAATCGGATGAGACGTGGCAACGTTTCTTTGAATTCGTAAGGGCGCGGTTTTCCACAGGTCTACGCTGGCTGTTTGCCGGCAGGACAGTCCCCATTTTTCCGGTCGCTCTGCGCGCTTCGGCCTATGTCCAAGTGCTGGGTGGACTGGGCGGTGCCGGAGCGCGAGGGCGCGCAGAACTCGAAGCCGTGCGTACGTATTTTTTCGGGCCGGCCGGATCAGACGGTCCTTGGCAGTGCATGCTTATCATAGCTGTGCGTGGGCACCCGTGCTTGCTGCAGTGGGCCGGTGACGCAATAAAAGCTGGAGTAGGTGCAGAGAATTTGCTCTGGTCGTTTGTGTCCCCTACGCCTGAAGTCGCCAGAGATTTTTTCTTTTCAGAGAGCGAGTTAGAGGTGTTTGGTAAAGCGGACCCTCTGATGGGCTGGGGATTTGGCTCAGATTCAAGATACGTGCTCGCCGCCGTGTTACTTCCAGAGGAACCCGACGAAAGCCCAAAGCGCGAGGAATGTGCAAGCGGATATCTCTGGAAGTTCTCAGAATTGGGCAAACATAATCTGGCTCTTACCGACGGTCTAAGCTGGCTTATGGCGCCCAATCATGCGGCCCTTCTGCGAGCCTTGCGGCCCCTAGACATCTGGACGGAAACAGAACTCGACGGTTTTGTGGACTTCCAGACCCATGTGCGCGCTTATGCCTCGATATCTCGGGAAGAAAAATATCTTACTGATCGCTTTCGCGAAAGTACCCAGGGCATAGAACCCACCGTCAACCGTGATGAGTTAAGTGTAAGCCATTTAAAGATGGTTTGGCTGGCTGCGCTTTTGAACCTACCCGCGTGTGCTGCAGCTGCGCAAATCGCAGTGGCCAGGGGCGCCGTTCTCGCCGCTGCGCAAATTGTCAGTGGTGTATCCCTCGTGCTTTCGGAATTTGACCTTCTCGACTGTTGTGAAGCCTGGCTAACGAGGTGGCGACCGCTAATGGCTGAGCTGGCGCAAGGTGGGGAAGCCGGCCAACAGGCGCGAAGTATTATGTCCGAAGAGGTGCTCCGGATCGACACGCTTGTCGGGCACAAGTATGCGCCGCTAGAAGGCAGAAAACTGCTTGACGAGTTTGGCACCCGCTATTTTGATGGCAGTAGCGTTTCGATCGAGGAAGACGTGGAACGCATCATCATCTTAATGGAAAGCGGCGAGGTCGTCCAAGACGTCTCGCAACAATTGACGGACATCATCCAGGCCCTGTCACTAGTTGGCCCCAGTGGGGCTTCTGCAATGCCTTCCATTTCTCTAATTGATCGCCTGGATAAGATTGCAGAAAGGCATTCTCGCCGCCGAGACCGGGTCACAATCGCGCTCATCAAGGCGACCATACTTGTGCACCTGCACGATTTTGCGGCTGCGGAAGAGGCCGTGTGGCGGAGTGATGAACTCGCTGATCCAAATTCGACCTGGGAGCAATTTCTTGTGACTTCGACAGCGGTTGAAGTTTTCGCGACAACTGGAGGCTCCAGGATTGAAGAGATGGTTCAACGCGCTTTGGCCGCTGCCCAGAAGATGGGAAATCCGCTTGCGTTAGGGCGAGCTCAGCTTCAGGTCTCCATGTTGTTGTCGTCTTCGGGCGATATGGAAGGCGCCCTAAGCTATTGCGCCGAAGCCTTGCCAAAACTTCGCGGCATGAGTCTTTATTATAACCAGGGGCTTCTGACCTATGCCCGCCTGCTGTCGTCGGTCCGTGATGTCTCTCTCGCGGAAACCTATAGGCTACAGGCCGAGCGAGCGGCGGAGTCCGCCCCGAGTAGCGTCCTATATCTCGAAGCCTTGGCCCTAGGAGCCATCATTGCATTTCAGGTTGGGGACAGTGATCGGGCAAAAGTCGCAACCGCTAAGCTCAGGGAAGCGTCTGAGAATGCCGGTTATGAGCACGGTGTCGGTATTGCCAGATGGGTGGACGCTGAATTTCGATATGCCGATAGAGACTATGAGGGCGCTTATAATGAAGTGACTGCGGCCCTGAAGCAGCTTCGCCCTGCCAATGAAGGGTATGTGGCGCACGCCTGGTCCCTCGCGGCAAATGCGGCCTATCATTGTGGTAAGTATCCGGAAGCCTTAGATGCCAAAGCGCATGCGGCAGATGAATTCGAACGTTATGCCGTCGACCCGTCCGAGCTCGCCGAACAAATTATCGAGCTGGAGATTCTCGCGCTGGAGCTCGGCAGTGTCGAGGCCGCAGACGCATGTCGAATCAGAATTAGAGAGTTGTGCGGGGAGCGCGAGTTGCGCACTCCGAGGCAACTGGCGGCGTCTGCAATCTATTGGGCCCATCATGGCGACGATGAGGAGGCACGCAAACGGGCCACTCAGGTTTTAGCCGATACGTCTACATTAGAGGAAGAGCTTGTGGCTCGTGTTCGCGGGCTCGTCAAACATTAAACCTCACGAACGAGGGTAAGAAATCCCGACACCCTCTATTTGCGAAACCAATCCTTGTCCCCTAACTCGAAATGTATTTTTTGCCACAGCTCAGGCATGTTGCATTGTTATACTCGTAGGGTTTATCTTTTTGCACCTCAGGCATTGTTGAGTTCGCTTCTCGCATTGATCGCAAAATCCAAAATCCGCATGATCACATTGAAGTTGTTCACTAATTGGCTAGTCGGCACCTCAGTGCCGCTCGTTTTGTGACCAAGTGAAACGGGGGAAGGGGCGACCGACAAATATCCACGTCGCGCCTTTCGTTTGAGAAGCTTGTTGGCGAGCTCGTCAGCTATGGGCTCGTTGGGATACCAATATTCTTTGGTTTGGCCGTGAGTCCCAATTCGACCCCAATGCCGTGTCAGGCAGACATCACCAAATAGGCCCGGCTGGACATCCAGCTCGTAAAGCCTAGCCATGTTTTTAGATTAATCCAAACGTCTCAAAACTGCAATAGCCATTGCCAATTCCCTTGAAGAGTGGTTAATCTTAAGAAGATAGTGCATTGATTTCAATGGGTTGCCAAACGCCGCATAATAGTAATTATGGGAAATTTGTTTTGAAATGCGGAAATTGTGATCATTTTCCGCCCAAAATACAAGTGCTGTTTTGAGAGCGGCTATCGCTACGACAACACCAATCCTCTCGCCAATTTCGTATGTTTTGCGGACCGCTGCAATTGTGTCACGAGACCCAATTATTGACGCGATGGCACATCTGTGTTAAATCGGTTCCCATGACCCAATCTGTATCTACTCGCCGCACCGCCGAGATCATCGGCATGGACTACGAAGCCTTCAGGACCTGGATGCGTCGCAGCCCAGGGCGCAACGCAGGCATGCTGCCACCATTCTACGGCCGAGACACCCCGGCACGGGAGCTTTACTCTAAGCGATGGACCTGGGCCCGGCATGATCAGGGAAGCGTTAGCATCTATGCCCTGCTGCGCACGCTGACCGAACGCGGCCTTGCCGACGAGTACATTTACAAGCCCGATACCTATATGCTTGCGAGGCCCGCGGACTTCGACGGCATGAATCGCGTAATTTCGACCCACGAAATCTGGCAATATTTTTCGTCTGGAGACAATGGTGACGACTGGCTGCTACTATATTCCGACAAGGATAACTCGATTTGGATTTTCAAGCAGCCCGACCGCCACTTGTTTGCGGATCATGTAGAAGCACTAGGCCGCTCCGGTATCGTGGTGAACATGGGCGACATCCGACGTCATGTGATCCGCTCCATGGATGAGGATCGGGAGGAAGAGAGCCTCGAGCTGGAGAACGCCGATGCCGGTAATTAAGGTGACGAGTGAGGACGGCTCGCATGGAGCGGCGGCCGTTATGGGCGCGATGGCTGTGCTTCTAGCCCAGGAGGTACCAAGCGGTCTGCGGGACCCCTCAAAACGAAAATCTAAATTCGAAACTCCCCGGCGGGGGAATCCATACGGACTGACCATTGACCAGCACGTCTATCCCTGGATGAGCATGGAACGGTTTTCGAACGATGCAGGGAGGGTGGAAGTGCAGGATCTGGTCCGAAATCTGCGGCGGCAGGCCAACCCACGGGAACAGCTATTTTGCGCACGCCGAGCTTGGGATCAACGCGCCGAGGCTGGCTACATGAAATCGATCGAAGACCAGTTTCAAGCGCTCGTCGAGCTGATCACCACGGGGGCCATCAGCGCGGTGCCGACCGAGCAAAAGGAGGTTGTCGATCGCTTCTATGCCCTTTGGTACATGCGGGCGCGCTACAAGGATCTGCCCGACCAGGAGGTGCAATTGAATGGCCTCTCTGGCGACGAGCTCACCAAGGAACAAGAAGAAGTCCTGGAAAAAAAGCATGCATTCTTCATTCGAAAAGGCGGCAAGACGCCCGCGCGTCAATTTAATGGCTTGGTGCTCCAGCGACGGATCGGCGACTACACACAGGACCTGTCCGCAATTACCCGTTGGGGAGTCGTGCGCCCCATTGCCGGCGATTTTCTGGTTCCCGACGTTCCGACCCATACAATTATTCCCCTCACGCCCCAAATCGCACTTGCGGCATCGGTCGACGACGGCTTGGTGACCGATGCCAACCTGGCAGAAATCAACAAGGTGACGATCGACGGCTGCGCCGAGTACTATTTCGCGCGATCCTTTGATGCCTGTCCTATCGCGCCCTAATCTCGGCCCGCACAATCCGACTTTTTATTGCTCTATAGGAAGTTTCGTCGCTGCCCTCTATTAATGGTCGCTCCGAGCGCGCACATTAGACAGGCTTCTCCAGCTGGGCGATAAAGTCAGCCACGTCATGACGGAGCATTCCATCTAGGTCGCTCAGCCCCAAAATGAGATTATGTGTATGTTCCGCAGTTCGGATTTGATCTCCGCCATATACAATCTGTTCGATCAGTAGCGCACGCATTTCCGCCTGTACGCCCGTCTGCTGAAGGCCTTTGACATCACCCAGAACGCACCTCAGCATGTAGCCTTTGAAAGTGCCCGGAAGCCGCTCTGACCTCATTATCGTCTTTAGAGAGACACCAATTGCTCGTGCAGCGGACGCCGGGATACTGTAGCGGTGCTCCGGATCGAGCTTCAAATGGAGGGAGGCCGCCGACAGGCTTTTCACGAGATTGACCCACGTGCCAAGAATATGGAAAATCTCATAGATGCAGCGGGATCCATATGTCGGGAATTCCTCATCGGCTTCCTCCGGATCTATAACCGCTGTCTTATCGATCTCGGCCACGAAATATTGCATATAGGCAAGCCACATATTGTCACGGACGCCCTGGTATGCGGCGCGCCGGACCATAATGTCGAAGAACTGAATGGCCATGAACATAAGATCCCGCTCCTCGAGTGCTTGGCTATGCGGGCGATTAAGCTTCTTGATATAGTTGTCAGTATGATCGCCCCGAAGTTCTTCAAGAACGTAATTGCCAATGGGCTGCCACACACCCAGGTCGATCGCCATTTGGCAGTTTTTGAAAAGAAAGGTCTGCAGTTGATTGGCGGGTTCCAGATGGAAGCCCTCGGTGAATGACGTGCCGAGCGCCAATTTCATTTCCTGATAAAGGATGCTTGACTGGTCGACGGCTAAGTCTCTGAAATACGGGTCACCGAAATCGCGCCTATGCCAGGAACTTATTCGAAGAAACGGTATCGCAAAATAAGGTCGATCTCGTACTATTGTTGCACGCAAGTCATCTGATCGAGCAATCCTTCTGAGTATTGAAATGGCTATGGATTCGTATTGCGTCTCCGACGGAATGACGTGCCGCAAGTTCGAAACAAGTTTCTTGACCCGCCCAACAAATGGCCTTGGTTTCAGTTTTGTTTTTGGTTGATCAGACTACTCAGATTTTTGCAAATTTGTTCACGGGTTTCCATGGCATCAAGTTTCCAAATCTTGGCAAGTTCAGAAATAGCGGTTTCCGCCGCCCAAGGATAGAGTGGGCCATTGTCGTCACGTGCAAACGGTCCATCGGTTTCAGTCAGAATGCGGGTTTGAGGCATTCTCCCAACTAAATCTATTCCCTTAGCGCCTTGCAGCATTTTGGGCCCAACACTGAAGCAGCAACCTAATTCAACAGCCCTCTCTAGCTGCCGGGGCGTTCCAGAGAACCAATGTAGAATCGCTGTGCCGCCAGAGCTGTTCTGTTCGATGCTATCCAAAACCTCCGTAACCGCTCCACGCGAATGAATGCTCATAACGCGGCCGCCGTTGGCTGCACATGCTCCGAGAATCTGGTCGAAAACCCTCCTCTGGAGGGGAAGGCTTGGCGCATATTCGCGAGATCCGTCGATCCCAATTTCACCCACGTAGATCGCGGCCGGCAGCAGGGCGCAGAACAAATCCAGCTCGGCGTGATGCTGCGCCACAAGTTGTGGGTGCAAGCCTAACGCAGCGCGAACAAATTTTAGCGACTGTGTTAGGTCGAAGTTTCGCTTCCATGCCCTCGGCGTCGTCGTGACCGTAAGAGTGTATATTTTTCGACGTTCACACTCCGCCACCAAGTCAGGAAACTCGGGGAACAAATCCAGATGACAATGAAAATCGACCAAATTCACGGGCACAAGGGCTCCAATGCTAGAATACTAAGGTGCCGTGACGACGCCCTTCAACACCGCAGACACCTCATCCATACCACGTTTGTACATAGCGGCCAGATCTGGAAGGCGCTCAATATCTTCAGCCAGTGAACCGGGTTTATGAATTGCAATATTTTCGAAGCCTGGATGTTTGGCCAAATGCGCGATGGCATACTGGAATGCTCTGATCTGGATGCCCTCAGCCTTTGTGGAAACCAATGGCTGACCAGTGAGATTATTCAATCTGTAGCTAGCCTGATCTCCTCCTGCGCCCCACGCTCTAAAGGTAGCTGCGCGTCGTATGACGCACGGCACGCAATGTCCGCAGTGAGAATTCCCGCCACCTTTGTAGCGATCGGCCGACGGATGAGCACAGGAGACCGACAGTGGCAGAATTGACTGAAGGAAGGCGCGGTCCTGGCACTTGTCAGCCATTTCGCCTTTTGTCTGGTTCCAGTACGGGTTTATCAGCTGTCCTTCTATGCCGAGCTGTTTGAGTAACTGGTTCCAGCGATGGATGTAAAAGGGGTGTGTCGTCCGAGTGCTCAAGGACCCCAGGCGCGTGCCGTCGAGAGGGACATTCAAAGCAATCAGGCCATTCTCAGGCACCCGAAGATCAAACTTGCTTCCCAGCCCGCTCCCAGCTAACGCCGCCAGCGCGAAAAACAGAAATGACCGGCCCCGTGTTGAGTTCTCCAGGCGGATTTCAGGAAATATATTCTGAGGAAACCTAGCTGACGGAAAACGCAGCCTGTGCAGTGCCCTTTGAGCATGCTTTTTTTCTAGCGCCGCAAAGACGGCCGTCTGCGGGCTGCTTACGGCTGCCTCACCGGCATGACTAACAAAGAACGGTGCATCGATGGCATTTTTTTTAAGCTCGTCAATGGCGCCAATGAGACTGTCAAGTCCCCCGGAAAACAACGACACTCCGTTGTAGGTTTTTGGCTTTTTGTCGGTTTTTCTGACGAGCAGCTTGAAATGGTGAGGCCTAACTCTGAACTCAAACGACCAGAAATCGCCTGTCAAGAAGTTCAACATTTCGCGTAGAACTGCGGCGCTCTCCGTCCAGAGCTTAGGGTCGGAAACGGGCACAATGAGCTTTATTTCTCTCGTCCAGGAATCCTGAGCCGTATCAATCCGGTTGAGCCGAGTGTCAGCCGCCTGAACCATGACCGCCAAGACAAGCAGGTCGAGTGCAACTTCACTAGGAAAAATGTTTAGGTCCGCCAACTGACGCATGGCACTGCTGATACCGCAACTCATGGCTCGTTTTCCTGGAATTATATCCAAGGTGCCGAACCGGCTATCGGGATCTGAAAATAGGTCTGGTGTGGGTTTGGTAAGCGGTCCCATATGACCCGCCAAAATGTATGTCGTCATGACTTTGCCTTCTCTTCCGCAAGAGCATGGAGAATCGAAAATGTACGCTCGTAGAGGGAATCTACGGTTTCCTTCATCTGATCCGATAAGAAGGTCGTTCCTTGATCTGCGACGGCATCCGAGACAGCGCCACGGACGAAATCTTTCATTTGCCGTTCGATATCCTGGACCGTTTCGATGTCCTGGGGCAAAGTGACGATCTGAGTGGCAATTGCGTTCATCAGCCTATCGCAAATCGTATTGGTGATGAAATGCTCCATAATCAGGCCGACGGTTTCAATCGACGGATGTTCCAAGGCGGTCCCGTCGATCTCCGCAATCTCACCTACGGCGTTGATGTAGGCGTCGCGGGCGATAGAGTCATCGAGTTGGCCACCAGTACCGCAGACAACATCAACCAATGCAGCGTAGATTTCGAGTACAGGCCGATTGGCCAGCGTGCTTAGTTCCAAGATCCGCGCGACTTCACGTATCCCGGAAGTGCTAGCATCGGAGAGCAAGTTTGCCAGCCGAACCGCGGCGGACCGCTCTGTAGCCATTCGCCGGGCTGCGTTACGCGACCCCCCGGCCGTTTTTCGCACATACGATGCTATTGCCCGGCCAAGCGCACGCCCAGAACTCCCGCCCGACTTAGCAAACGAGGTAAACCCGCCTCTTGCTCCCCGGTGGCGACCCGCTGTCGACTTATCCCCTGTATCCGCAGATCCGTCGGTGTCTTCACCCCCGTTACCCGCTTCAGGGTTTGCTTGGTCCTCATTCCCTTGGTCGCCGGTTTCGTCACTTCCATCACTCCCTCCATCCTCGCCGCCATCGGGCTCCGGCGAGGACGGCTGGGCGTCCGGGGCAGCATCAGTTGGCGACATATCGTCATCAACCCAAGACGGGATGAGTGGGTTGCGGTCTTTTCCCCCGCCGAAGGACGTAGAGGTGCCCATTATTTTTTCTTTCCGGTCGATTTTTCAGCTGAAAGAGTGGCCTTCAGGGTATTCCCGCCATGGGTCGCCCATTTGAGTTTGACCGCTTCAAGTCTGGCAATTGCTGCGGCATTTGACACCAAATTGTTGTGCCCCGTCGCCGCCCACATGCCGAGAGACGTAACGGGTAGCGCATCCAGCAGCTCAACATATCGCATTTGCAATCCGGCGGAGTGTGCCTTAACCAGTTCACTTACACCGAACATAATGGGTGGTTTAGTGGCAAGGGATGACGACGCCAGCATGCGGCTTTGAAGCTGCTGGAACAAAATATCGATATCCATTGCGCTTAAATTTTTCAGGTCGGCTGCGACACTCCTCGCATTCGCCTCACCGCCGGATAGTTTGTCTAGTAAGCGCATCAAAGTGCCCGACAGCGGCGCACCTGCACCCAGAAAATTCTTTCGGTCCTTGATCACGAACAGGTACGGTTTAAGCGAAACTTTACTAAGCTTCGGTTCGATGCCCGCCCACTTGACCACTTCGGCGCGCGCCTTCCAGTCATTCAGTACGGTTCCATCGTCAGACCCGTCTGGCGGTGAGCCGGATAACACTAACTCCTTTTTGTCGGAGGCATTTCCTGGTGCAGGCCCCGAAGCCTGTTCCATGATTTTTAGCTCGTTACATGTACCATCTTCGGAAACTGCCACTGAGGTCGCTATATGCTCGAAGACCGACGCTGGCAGGAAGAGCTCCGCCAACATGAGCTTTGCTAGATGATCGATGCTAATTGCCGTCTCAAAGCCCCGCGCCTCCGCTACAGCCATTCTGAGACTGAGCGCATTCAAAAATCGCTTTATCTGGCGCGGATTTCCTTTGGTGCCTGCTGCGAGCACAGGCGTAATTTGTTCGGCAAGGGTAATGGCAGGCATTGCAGCGTCGAACTTCTCGCCCAAGGCAAGCCTGATGTCTTCAAGCTCGATGCCCTTACCCTCCCAAGGTCGCTGAAGGGCCGCGCGCGCGTACCCCAATAAGGTCTCAAAGTCTGACGAGTCTTCCCCGATAATAGTGCCAATCAGAAGCAGCGTAATGTAGATGCGCGTTTCCGTTTCGCCGAGCGACGGGATACGCATCGGGACCTGAATTAGCTTTTCAAGGTAACTTCGAGCGTAACCTTGGGAATTCGTTGCTTCTGGCAGATCTGGAAAATGTTTTCGGACCGAGTACTCGATCATCGATTCGTCGGCGCCTACCACAAACGCGGTTTGAGGTAGAGACACAAATAATCGGATGGCTTCCAGGGTTTCGATGGCGGTCTCGGGCAAGCACCGGTCAAGATCATCTATGAGGACAACCAAGCGGTCGATTTCCGCTTTCTTCAGAAGCTCTGCAAACGCCTTCCGGAACTCTCGAATTTCTTGCGGGACATTCCTCGTCTCAACGTCATCTCTCAACAGCCCGGAAAATAAGTATGATGCCTTTTCGGCATTTTCTTTGGTCGCGATTGTCTTAGGGTCGGCGAGCACATCTCGAACGGTATCAATAGCGCTTTTGAGCAAGTCTGGACTCGGAAGGCCAGTGAAGGCCGTGAAAGCGAGCCCGCCTCCTTTTTTCGCTACCTTCAGCCAATCTATTCGACGCCAGATCTGCTTCACTTCTTCGGTTGCGGTTATCCAAAGTGAGCGACTTGCAATCAGTTCAGTGACGATACCTTCAATCACCGCAATCTTAGCGTCTTCAAACCCCTGAAATTGCCAGCCGTTGAACTTGATACAAAGCACACCGGAGTCGCTGCTAAATGCATTATCGATCATTTCAAGGACACTGGATTTGCCGGCTCCCCAATCGCCGTGCACGCCAATTGTTATCGGCCGGTCGCTCTTTCGTTTTATTAGCGATACGATTGTCTTGGCCAGAGCTTCGTTATTAAGAAGGTCAACCTTGGTTTCATGATCATAGATGAATCGAATGTCGTCTTGGACATGATTGTTCACTTTACATTATCCCCGTCGGACGACTCGCATCCTTTTGAAATAGTTAGAATGCTTTTGCCAGTTCCACAAGAAATTGTAAAACAAAAGCAAACTCAACCGGCCCGAACGTTCTGTGACGCAACTTTTTCCGCCGCAATAGGCTTACGAGCCAATCCGGTCCTCAGGGGCAACACAGTCACCAGTCCAGTCCAAATGTTCAGAAAAGGCGAGGATTTGTGCAAACTCCCTCGTACATGTTTCCTTGGTGCCTCTAAATATTTGTCCTATTTCCGACAATTGGGACCTCGTAACTGGTCCAATGTCAGCAAGTGGCGCGCTGTCGCTTCTCAGGATCATAAACCTATGCATCTCAGTCGACGGTTGCTGCGGTTGCTTGCTTTTGCTTGCAGTTCGGGCACTATGTTGGCGAAATGGGATGAGGAGACTCATGTGCCAGAAAATGTTTAGAGGCTACCATGACCGATTATCCGGACAATTTCTATTTCACCGAATTATCTTTAGGAAATGTCCGCGCATTCAAAACTGAGCAGAGTTTACGACTCGTTGATATCAACGGCCGCCCTGCTCGCTGGAACTTGATACTTGGGGAAAATGGAGTCGGGAAAACTACACTGTGAGGTGGTCCCCGAAAACTGGACAGCTGGCTTAGATATAATCTTGCCCCTATAGTGGCCACCGGCCAAGGGGTTTAAATGAAGTATATCCGCAAGAAACACAGTCCTGAGTTTAAGGCGAAGGTGGCGATGGCTGCCCTTCGTGAGGAAGGCACGGTGTCTGAACTGGCCAGTAAGTACGGCGTCCACCCGAGCCAGATCAATACCTGGAAGAAGGCAGCCCAGGACGGCATGGCTGCCCTGTTTGAGGGCGACAAGAAGGCTGCAAAAAGCGAGGCGGCCGATAAAACCAAGCTCGACGAGCTCCATGCCAAGATCGGACGGTTGACGATAGAAAACGATTTTTTTCGCGAGAGATCG
>NZ_AQWM01000028.1 GCF_000376105.1 Asticcacaulis benevestitus DSM 16100 = ATCC BAA-896 | reverse complement strand
TAAGTCACGGGAGAGTAGGTCGTCGCCAGGTCTACAGATTACAGAGGTTTATAGTAGCGAAAGCTACAGCCCTTCATTACAAATACACACTCGACCGTCAGGCCATTCGCTTGGCGGTCGTTTGTGTTTCTTACACATGGATCCACTTCAAAGTTCCCGAAGGCTAAGCCTGAGGAAAACCTGCAAGTGATGTTGGTGACGCGGGGTGGAGCAGCCCGGTAGCTCGTCAGGCTCATAACCTGAAGGTCGTCAGTTCAAATCTGGCCCCCGCAACCAAAAAATACATTAAAACAGTCAGTTAGAAGCCCGCTTGCGCGGGCTTTTCTGCGTTTAGGGCTCTGAATCGCCTAACACCAACCTAGCACAAAATTTGTCATTTTACCGCTTAGGTGGTAACATCGTCTTTGACACGTTTTTCTAGGGGAATGACGATGGCAAACCACGAGATTTTAAGCGGCAAGGTGCAGCTCTACCGCCGCACAAATAAGACATGGCATTGTTCCGCCAGCATCGATGGCGTCCAGCATCGATCGAGCACCAAGGAAGAAGATCTGGCCCTGGCGCGCATCGCGGCCGAGGACTGGTATCTCAACCTGCGCGGCCTGTCGCGCGTCGGCCTGATCAAGAAGAAGGAGATCACCTTCGCCAAGGTCGCCGACCAGTTCGAGCTCGAATACGAGACCATCACCGAGGGCCAGAGGAGCCCGCGTTGGGTTGAGGGGCACAAGCATCGTCTTCGTTTGCACCTGAAGCCGTTCTTCGGCGCGCTTGGAATCTCCGAGGTCACCGCTGGCAAGGTGCAGGCCTATCGTGTTCACCGCGCCGGCCAGACAGGGCGCAAGCCTAGACCCCCGAAAGAAGGAGAAGAGGCGTTGGCGGCCAAGCCGCCCTCGCGTTCCACCATCCATGATGAGATCGTAACGCTGCGACAGGTGCTGAAGACCGCCCAGCGCCACGCCTGGCTGACCCACCTGCCGGACCTGTCGCCGCCTTACGGGACGCGCGGCAAGATCAGTCATCGGCCGTGGTTCAGTCCGGTCGAATACAAGGCGCTGTACACCGCCACGAGGGACTACGCGAAAACGGTACACGAGCGTCATCGCTGGAATGCCGAGCAGGTGCATGACTTTGTCCTGTTCATGGGCAATACCGGCTTGCGGCCGGACGAGGCGAAGAACCTCCAGCATCGTGACATTGCCATTGTGAAGGATGAAGACACCGGCCAGCGTATCCTGGAGATCGAAGTGCGCGGTAAGATCGGTGTTGGTTACTGCAAGTCGATGCCCGGCGCGGTTGTCGTCTATGAGCGCTTGTTAAAGCGGGCGAAGCCCACCGCTCGTAGCAAGCTGACGGCCAAGCAGAAGCGGGCAGGGGATATCATCATGCCGGCTAGCGCTTATCCCGAACCGAAAGACCCGGTCTTCCCTGGCAACCATATCAAGTTGTTCAACAACCTGCTGGAGCGCAATGGCCTGAAGGAGGATCGTGACGGCCAGTTGCGCACGGCCTATTCCTTACGTCACACCTATATCTGTCTGCGTCTGATGGAAGGCGCTGACATCTATCAGATCGCCAAGAACTGCCGCACCTCGGTCGAGATGATAGAGAAATACTACGCCGCCCACATCAAAAACACCCTCGACACCTCCGCCATCAACCGCCGCCGGCCACGGCGCAAAGGTGAGGTGCAGGCGCCAGACCTGCATACCGATGAGTGAAGCGCGCTCTTACAAGACGGAACCGGCTCCGCGCGAAACCCACCAGACCGGCACCGGTCTGGGTTTGCCCGGCGAACGCCGATCAGGCAAACAGGCCGAACGGCCTAAACTAGATAAGCATGTTAAACGTGAGTGGAATATGCCAAATCATTTGTAATCAACGAAGTGCGCTCACTGCGACTTGCAGGAAATCATCCGGAAAGCGCAAGCAGTGATTGAATGTTCTCGCGACCTAATGCTAATGAGGCATTGATTGCGCGGGAGAAGGGGCTATCATGATAGACAAGAAAATTAAGACTGCTGGTAGCGAAGTTGACTCTGTTAACGTGCAAATCGGTCCGCAGTTCTTAAATCTATTTAGCCAACAGCTATATTCCTCTCCGAATAAGGCATTTGAGGAGCTAATTAGTAACTCATGGGATGCGGACGCAGAAAATGTTTACGTGGGCATACCTGAAAAGCTAAACAGCCCCGATTCGCAAATTTGGATTCTTGACGACGGCATATCCATGGATATTGGAGGTTTCAAAGACCTCTGGTCAGTTGCAAAATCAAAAAAACGGAATCCCGACTATCAGGCAAAACGCAAGCCGATCGGGAAATTTGGCGTCGGAAAACTTGCTACATATTTGTTGGCGAACGAGTTGACGTACGTATGTAAAGCACCGGATGGAAAAATTCGCGCTATTACTATGGACTATCGCGACATCGACAGAGAAGAAAATCGCGAGAAACTTCATATCGAGGCTTTGCCACTTGCGGTTCGCGAGGTGACCTTGGCAGATGTTAAGGAAATGCTTTCTCCAGATGAAGGTCGTGACGCAGTTATCGAGCTATTATCAAAAGATGTACCTGCAATTGTTAAGGCCGATTACTTTGACGAGTTTGGGGGTGCAAAAAACGAGCCGTCCAAAAGAGAAAAGACCTGGACCCTGGCAATTTTGTCCGATCTCAAAGCCGCAGGACAGGATATCAAATCTGGTTGGATAAAGCGCCTTCTAAGAACATCGTTACCTTTAGGCGATTCTATTCGAATTTCCGTAAATGATGAGGTAATCGTTCCCAAAAAAGTGGACACCAGAGTCCTTGAGGAATGGATTATTGGCAAAGACTATGACTTTGAAAGCATTCAGGTAAATGGCGAGCCCGTTGCGGTCACGCATCATAAAACGCCATATCCGCATATAAAGATCGAGGGTATCGGTGAGCTTACAGGTACTGTGCGCCTTTTCGGGGACAAGATTTCAGGCGGTAAAAGCGATGATTTGGAGAGCTCTAATGGCTTTATCGTCAATGTGTTGGGAAGAAATATCCTTCCGGAAGACCCTTATTTCGGTCTGACCAATTTAAATCACTCAACATGGGCTTCGTTTCGTGCCGCCGTAAAAGCTAATTATCTGGACGGAAAAATCTCTGTCGATCGCGAAGGCGTGGCCACTAGCCGAGAACTGGCCGTAACACGCGAAATTTTGATGAGATTCTTTAATACCGCGCGTAACGCAGCAAAGAAGTCTGTTGAAGACAGTTGGCCATCCCAAGGCGACGCGATCGCGGGGAAGATGGGGGAACGTATGCCGTTTCAACCTCTAGAGCGGCTAGTTGATGACTATCTTGCCTCTAGTGATCAAATTCCGGATTTTATCGACACTGGAAACATTGGAGACGCGGCGACATTTCGAAAGATGTGGCGCGAACAGATTATAGGTTCACCCGAAAAGCTTGTCCGCAATACCGTTATGTCAGAAATGGGACCATCCGAGAAGCTGGTCCGTTACGATGTTGCTCGCCAAGAGATCGTTATCAATAAGAGTCATCCATTTAGCATTGAATACTCTGACAGCCCAGAGCAATTGCGTATGCTTCAAGACTCTGCTTTAGTTGAGTTCCTGACAGATACATACATGCTCGACAGCGGCCTCCCCGAAGACCGCTTAGCAGAAATAAGCGATTATCGTGACAGAATGCTTCGGCTTGTAGCGACGCTCCGCCGGCGGACTGCTCCTCAAATAGTGAAGTTGCTTAGCGAAGTAACTGACCACGTCAAAGGTTTTGAGGTGATAGTAGGCGATGCGCTCGACTATCTCGGTTTTGTAGTTGAGCGTCTGGGGCAAACCGGGAAGCCAGAAGGTGTGGCAAGTGCCATCGTGTCGCGGGAAAACGACCAAGAGAAGCAAGATTACAAGCTAACCTATGATGCAAAATCGTCAGTTCATGGAAAGGCGTCGGCAGGAAATGTAGGAGTGTCTGGTCTTGCAAGGCATAAGAAAGATTATGATGCAGACTTTGCGCTGGTAGTGGCTCCATCCTTTGCAACTGGCGCCTTAGAGAAAGAGTGTCTCACTAGCAAAGTGACGCCGATGACAGCGGAGACTTTGGGACGGCTGGTTTCATTGACGCTTCGTCAAGGGCCTTTGGATTTGCGAAAAATTAAGCCGCTTTTTGAGTTGTATTCCCCTCAGGAAACTTCGGATTGGGTGTCTACATTTGAACAGACTCTCAGCCAAGGCACCCTCCTAACAATTGGCGTCATACTTGAGGCGCTTGATAGAGTGGTGTCTACAAATCCAAAGCTCCCTGACATTATCCACGCTTCGCAAATTGCAGAACGTTGTCGAGAAATTTTGAAGAACGATGAGTTTCCTCATAAAAGGAACATTGTAGCTGCTATGCAGGGCTTACAGTTGATAGTCCCTAGCGTGATTTCTGCGAACACGAACGGTGACGTTTATCTCCTCACGACGCCGAAAAAAATTGCCGAGGCGCTCCAGATCCAACTAGATGCCATACCAGCAAAATATCAAAAGGGGCCTCTAACACTTGCGCTTGGCAAATAGTCATTTCGCAAGTGAAGAACGGCCGGGCCGTTATTTGACAACCCGGCCGACACGCCTCACCATACGTTCGAACTGCCCTCATTGGGCTAATTTTCCACCACAATTCCCCGGATTGCCAGTTAAGTGATCAAGCCTGTCCATCCTTTCCCTGCCCGAATGGCACCAGAACTCGCCTTAAAGGCATTAGGCGCTTTAAAAACTGGGGCAGTTGTATTGGACCCAATGACGGGGTCTGGCACAGTGCTCAGGCAAGCTGTGGAATTTGGACATACCGCATTTGGCTTCGACGTTGACCCGCTGGCGGTCCTGATGAGCAATGTCTGGAGTTCAAATGTCAATGCACGAGATGCACGCATTGAATTGTGGGATATCATTGAACGTGTGAAAGTCACGTCCGAGGAGCAAGTTGATCTGCCGTGGCAAGAAAACGACGATGAAACTATAAAATTTATCGAATTTTGGTTTGCATCTAGTCAACGAGCGGCATTGCGTAAGTTGGCCTATATCCTCCACAACACGATCGATATCCCACAGTCAATATTGAACGTTTTTAAGCTTGCCCTCAGCAGGATAATTGTTACCAAAGAACAAGCAGCCTCTTTGGCACGCGATACCTCACACAGTCGTCCCCACCGTGTCGCGTTGGAAAATCAGTTTGATGTACTCGCGGGGTTTGAGAGAAGCGCACTTCAAATTATTGGACGTCTTTCCGATAACAAGTTCTCCGGTAGCGCTTTTGCCGGACTTGGAGATGCACGCGTTCTGAAGGAAGTGGAAGATGGTTCAGTCGATGCCATTGTTACTTCACCGCCTTACCTCAATGCGATCGACTACATGCGCGGCCATAAACTTGCATTAGTATGGCTTGGCTATAATGTGAAGGACCTACGGGCGATACGTACCGAAAGTATTGGTGCTGAGAAAGGTTTGTCCGGTACTAAGGATGAAGATAAATACAAGATTATAATGAAATCAATGGGCGACCTTGATGTACTTCCCGCTCGTAGTCGTGCAATGATTGAGCGTTATACTCATGATATGTGCAGCGCCATGTCTGAATCCAAGAGAGTGCTAACACGGGGAGGTTTAGCTACATATGTTGTGGGTAATTCTTGCCTCAAGGGCGTTTATATCAAAAATTCAGAGGCGGTAAGAATAGCGGGTGAGACTGTCGGCTTAACGCTAACCGACGAATATGAACGCGAAATACCCAATTCGAGCCGATATTTGCCTGTGACGGGACACCAGCTGGCAAAACGCATGCGAACTGAGACGATCCTGTGTTTCAAGGCTGCTTGAATTAGGTCAAGGAATCGATAATTTGAACGATACCGCTTGGCCGTTTTATAGCATCTTCTCCAGAGCTACCGGTAACCTCAAACCATTTTCCTGGCCGGCGAGTTATGCGTATCCAAGCCTGATCGGACTGCCCAGAAGTCAGCAAGTTTAGGGTTGATTCAATATCAAGCGTGACTATACCAGCATCATTGCAAACAAAGCAGACGAAAACCCGCTTTCGAAATTTACGGCTTAATTGAACAAGCTCTTCCCAATTCGAAGAAGTGAAAGAAAAGCTCCATGGGGACAATCGTGCCGATGAGTGCTTAATCTGAAGGCCCACCTTGCCATTGAGCGTGTAGGATGTTAGCCGCCCGTCCTCTTTCAATTCGTCAATAGTTATAGGCGCCGTACTAATATCTATTAAATCACATAATACAGCGCCATGAAAGAATTTGTATTCAGGAACCATTTTTTAGATTCTTTATAAATTGAATTGATCCTTCATATTTGTAGAACAGTCGAGCTTTTTTACTAGAGTTCTTAAATATTTTAAAATGATGGATAGCATCCGGGTATTTTGATTTTTGAAGTTCAGACTTACCCATTAGCCCCTTGTCCCGCTCAATCAGTTCTTGGTTCGTATCTTCTTTACGATTCGAAATTGAAGAAGTCGGGTGTATCGCAATTGAGTGGCCACTTTTTGGGAGCACCTGTAATACATATTTTGCGAGATATTCTGGGAAAGCGCCTGGCCCCAGAATGTCTCCAAGCTTCGTCATTTTGTCAAAAATGCCGGCTTTCGATTCTATAAGATCATCGATAGCGTCATCGTAGTCGAATAACTGGAACGACATTTCCCCGCGCTGCATATCAACTGTTGAAGTGTTAATGCTCGATGTCGCTACGGCCGCGATCCTTGAATCGCTCAACCATACAAGTGAGCCCATTTTCTGTCGGATCGCTTCTAACGCCAGTCTATGGAATACAAAACACCGATGCCAATCGACATAAAGTGAATTCGGGATTGTAAGCTCAAAAAACTTCAAGTATCCGCTGCGACTACCAAACATACGAGCACGCTGGATATAGGTATCCTGCTGCATTTTGTGCTTAACATCGCGAGTAAAGAACATTGAAAGCAAGTTATCTAAAGTTACGCCACGTGAAACAATATTCCCGCCGATAATTATAGTGAATAGGCTGCTCGGATTTGTGGCAGAGGGGCCTTTTTGCGCAAAGTCTGTCTCGCTATTCAACACGATAAGCGAATTTCTAGAAATGTTTTGCACAATATATTGTGTCAATTTATCTGTGTCCGCATCGGTATAGCGGGTAGCTGCGAGTGACCATATTTGCCTTACATATGACTCAAAATTTTTGGACCCCGAAGTCATCAGCTCTTGGAGGGTAGCGTTGATAGTGCCCCAATCGCCCTTATGATCGACCTTCTTCCCACTCGTATGAATGAGGAGCGAATAGTTTTCTTCAATTGTGTTGACGTATAAATTTAAGTATGCCGCGTTAACGAGAAAACTAAAAAATGCATTTCTTGGGTATTTAGGGTTGTCGCCTGCGTCGGGGAGAAGCTGAAGAGAATATTCTATCTTTTTATCGATCGGAAAAAAGATGTCTTGGCCCGTGTAGGCATTGTGGGGAGGAAAATTGACCCACAAATGGCTGTCGTTTTGAAATGTGTTATTTAAATTTAGCCGCGCCGGTGTAGCAGTCACGCCAATATAAATGCCCGTTTTTCCCTTGAGCGTTTCTATCAGCTCGTTAATAACGGTCTTTTCGCCAATATTGATCTTTGCATTTGGCGAAGCGTAGTCTGCCTCGTCGTCTATTATGATTATATTCTTTACAGTGCCAATTTTATCGATCAGTTTTCTAAGATCGTTCCCATTTTTCTTGCAGAAAATAACATGTTTGCCCGTTTTTAGATTGAAGGCCGGATCGAGGACTTCGGAAAAATTCCTCGAAGCTGGCGCAAGGCCAGATTTTTTAAATCTGCCTAGATTTTGCCCTAGAAGGTCCACACTATCGTTCAGCAAATGCAAAATGAACGTATATCCCTCGTCTAGCAACTTCGCAGTCAGGCAGACCATCATTTCTGTCTTACCGCTTTGAGGCTCCCCATAGATTACAAAGGAATTGCAGTCTCCTTTTTGTAAGTTCTCTAAGGCGCCTCTGACGGCGCTTTCAATACAGTCTACTTGTTTTCCAGCATTCTTGAGGCGCGAAAGTTGACCTTCATATTGGTTAGCAACTTTCGCATTGACGAAATTGCTAATATCGAAACTCTTTTCCATGATCGCCCCTCATTCCTTAGGCTACTTTCAATCATTCATAGAGAATCGTCAATCTCGAAGACCTAGGGATGTGACGCATCGACGGTGCATCTGCCGCATAATTAACCCGCCAGCCAACGGCCCATGCGTCGTCTTCTTAATTTCATTCGCCGAAAAGGTCTGGACGCTATCTTCTAATAAGTATTGCTTCTAACACTCCCCGGAATTGATTTTTCTCCGGTTCTATGTCACCTTCACGTTGCAACCGCCACATGCGGTTGTGGGGCCGTAGTAAGCCTCCTCGATAAGTGGTTTGATGCCGGCCATCTCCGGTGCGATCTCCTTTGACCCTATATGGTCGGGGAGCCTATGGCGTATGCAATAGGCTCGTCCGAAGGCCATAGGGACCGTCTTATCGCGGTTTACTAACTCCCCGATCACCAGGACTCGAAGCTCACCAAGCGAATAACCCGCTTGGCGTCTTCGACTTGCAGAAGGGGTTAGACATGCGTGTGCGTAAAGTTGTGCATCGGACAGCCGGTGCTTGTGTAACGATTGCCGGGCGTAATCCGGTAGATATCCGCCTTGGCGAGCTGATGAGGCAACGCCGCAAGCATCTGGGTCTCACCAAGAGCGGGCTGGCCGCTCAACTGGCGCTGACCAAGGACGACATCCGCAAATACGAGCGCGGCGAAATCCCGTTCCGCGCGGATATGTTGGCGGTGCTTCCGATTGCGCTCAGGGTCCGCGTTCCGTTCTTTATCGACCCGATTTCCGGCATGGTCCGGAAGGGTGGGGTGGTGCGGCCATGAACGCCATTTCACATCCCCTGCCGGCCGGATACATGACTGGTCAATTTGACGTTGCTGGCCATATTCTGGCGTCGTCACCTTCACCGGAGCGACTGTTGGACCTGTTGCTGCTGGCGGACCAGCACGAGGCCGAGAAAGAAGGCCACGCCGCGCCGAGACCCGGACACTGGGACCAGCTTCGCGATGAGGCTGGCGCCGAACTGATGCAATTGCTGGACGGCAATGTCGAAGCCGACCATCTGGGCTGGCGAGACCCCGACACGGACTGGCAACCAAAGATGTTCCGCCACGCCCTCAACTCCATCCCCAAAATGGATAATGCCGGTCTTCTGACCCTATTCATCCAGGCATCGGAAACCGCCTATTTACGCGAAGCCGAACCGATGCAAGCTAGGTGGGATCGGGTTGCCGTCCAGTGCCGCGAAGAAATCCTGCGTCGGGTTGCAGCGCCCAAACCACCATTGTCCTTTAAGGGTGCACCGGAAGCCAGCGACGAGGACGACGAGGACGACGAAGCCGAGGATGCTTATACCGATGATTACGTCTCTCTGCGCGATGTTTTGCGCGTCGCCGAAGACGCCTTCGAATCTGAATTGTCGGATGCCAAACTGCTCGATCTCTACATCCTCGTAGACAATTGTGGTGCCGGCCCTGACGATGAGATTTTTGACGATATCCTCGATCCCATAACCGAGATGCTGCAAAAGCGGATAGAGCAGGGCAGCCCGGACCTGGCGCTCATTCCGCCTGTTGAAGGGTTCGACTATCCGGACCACCACGCCCACGCGCTTGCGGCTGTCCTTACGGGTAAGCTTTCCAACAAGAACCTCCTGACGATCTATCGCATGGCCTGGGATTGCGAGCCGGAATCGCCTTGGATGGCTATTGCAGATATGTGCCGGGCGCAGATTTTACGCCGCATGAAGCCACCACCTCTGCGAAGAGACGAGGGATACCGGGAAGATTGGAAGCGCGCGGAACTGGTGCGGCGTTTAACAGCGCATAGTCAAGGAGGTCGCGATGAAACGGAAGCCTGACAAGCGACTGGTGGACGAATTGCCAGATGTCGACGTTCCGCCAGGTGGATTTGGCCAGCGTGAACTGGCCGTCATCGAAAAGCTGTTCCGCCCCGATATGCCCGATGGGGAACTGATAAATCTATATTTCCTGATCCACGACTGGACAATGGATAGCAAGTGGGTGTTCGGGGCGCGGTTCAAGCAGATCGAGGATGTGCTTATCGCTCGAATGTGCGGGCGCGAGCCTGAGGCCGGGGAGGTTCGAGACCTTCCCGGCTTCGACCCGGAGGACTATCGCGAAGCCACCGAGTTCGTTTGTAGCGGCGAGTTCACAGACTGGCAGATACTGGAACTCTATGCGATCGCCCAAACCAACCTGACGGATGATGAGATCGGCCATAGGTGGCAAGCCATTCTCGATCTGTGCCGGGCGCAAATTCTTCGCCGCATCAAAGCTACCCGTGCGGCCGCGACCCGTCGAGCTGACGATGAAACGGCATCCCGTGCCGGTCGAACGCCTGCCGAAATCGAAGCCCGACATGCTGCCAATGAGAACTACGGCGAACGTATCAGGGCCTGGAGGGGAAAAATTGGCATGTACGAGCGGGGGCTGGGCGCGGCGCTGTGTCTGACAGAAAAGGACATCATGGAGGCCGAGGCGGGAAACCCGGTAATCGATCCTCGGATGATGCTCCTGCCTTTGATATTCGCGGACGATTATTGCCAGACGTATGAGGATGCGCATCGTTCTACTGCGGCGACGTATGTGACGCAGTTCTATGAAGCGACCAGGCGAATGACGCCAAAGGTGCGGGAGATATGGCTTCTGCACCATGTCGATGGTCTGACGGTTGCCGAGATTGCCGAGTGGCAGGGTATCAGCACATCCATGGTCACCCAGCGCCTGCGGGAGGCTGAGCGTGACGTGGCGCGGTATGGTCCCCAGCCGCCCAAGCCGACAGGACGAAAGCTTCGTGGGCCAAGGCTATGAAGCCGGCAAGCCCGGACTACGTTGGGTCAATCAGACGATACCGCCATCGGTTCCTTGAAGACGTGCTTTGCGGCTGGTGCGTCTTCAGGTTCACGCTCTTCAGGGAAGGCCGGCCTCGCTTTCATCCCTCCATTCCAAAGGCCTATGAGGTGAGGCGTCTTCACCGTGCGATCCAACAGGCCCAGATGGATGAGACAACACGCGCCGAAAAGCTACGCTGGATTTCCATCATCGCCAAGCTGCCGATTACGCTGCGCGCCGTCCTATTCTTCCGCAGATGGGACAATTTAAATTACGCGGAAATTGAGGCGAGAACGGGCATTCCGGACTTCCTCGCGCAACGCCTTATCGTGCGCGCGTATGTGCTATTGGTGTATTATGAAATGGCCTCCGAACAATATCGATGCGATGTTCATCTCCGGGTAGCTTGAAATTTGAAGTCGGTATTTTGACCATCCGGTCACAGGGCGTGGCTATTTGACGCCGCGTTTGGTCCAGGCGTTATCTTCCGGCTTGGCGAGCACAACATCCTTGCCGTCCATAACGGTCAGGAACGGCTTTTCATACACGCCCATGGTAACGGAGCCGGTTCCGTCCCATTGGCGGAAGAAGGCACCGCCCCCCGGCTCAGCCAACAGTAGCATGACCTGTTTGCCTTGTTCTTCCGGGCCTGAATCCAGCGAGAGCATGGCGTTAGCATAACCGTTCATGGTGCCGTAGCCGCCACGTTCCGTGCCCGACCCGTCGTAGATCAGCATCCCCCCCATCTCGCGGGGTTTGAAATTCCTCGGCTTGCCGTTGAGCGTCACCTGCGGCAGGTTGCCGGCCAGGACGACGCGGTCAACTCCCTTGTCGTCGTAAACCCTGATCTCCTTGACGCGGAGTGTTTTTGCCGTCTCCAGCCCATGCAGTCTGTAAGCCTGATAACTCGCCACGCCAATAAGCCCGACAACGACCAAAGATAGCAGGGCCGTCGTGACGCCATGGCGCTTCTCAAGCTTCGATATTCTCTCATCTACTGTCATGACGTTCCTCCAGCTATGTAACGAATTACGGGTATTGAATACCGGGTATGTCAAAGAACTTAGACCGGATCAAACCGGCCTGTGAACTCAGAATCGGCGTAGTACTTGAGTTTGTACGCGATGTGCGGCGCTTGCCCGGCCAGGAACAACAATTCCGATTCCGGTGGCAGGCGTCGCACCTCGTCCGGGGTCAATAACGGCCTGCCGGTATGCTGTTCACCATAGCTGATGCCGGAGTCTTGGGAATCGAGGTTGCGGCTCATGTTCTGGAACACGATCGTGCTTTGACCCAACAGATCAGAAATCAGTCGCGCGCTCTCATGATCATTGACGCCGAAGACCTGGAGGACGCCGGCATTGGACAGGAAGGTGCCCGCCCTCTGACCATAGGTGGCCTTTAGCTGGTGGATGTCCTGAAGGATTGGCCAGAGTTGCACGCCGTAACCGGCCAGCAGGCTCATGGCGCGCTCCACCGCCGCCAGGTGGCCCAGGCTGGCGAATTCATCCAAGAGGTACAGAACGGGGGAGGTGAGACGTTCCGGCGCGCGAACCATGTCCGTCAGGCTCTGTGTTGCCAATAGCCTGAGCCAGCGCGCATAGGTGTCCAGCCGATCGGGTGGCAGGACCAGAAAGACGGTCGTGACACCGCGCTTCAGATCACCAAAGCTGAAATCCGACCGGCGCAGGACGTCCGCCATCCGGGGGCTGTCGAGAAAATGGGTGTGGCGTTGCGCGGCCGACAGAACGCCGGCAGCCTCACGATCTGACTTCGACTTATGGCGATTGGCGGCTCTGCGGATCAGGCCGTGACAGGCAGGGGTTGCCTGCATTCTTGTCAGCAGATCGGCAAACTCGTGCGTATCCAATGTCAGGCAGTCACGGAGCACAGCCAGGTTGCGGTGAACCCCAATTTCCTCTGAAACGATGTAGAGTATGATGCCGGTGATGAGCGCCTTGGCCTCCTCGTTCCAGTGGGCTTCACCGGCGGCACCAGGCGGATCGACGACCAGGGCGTCAGCCAGAAGGGCGGCGTCCTCGGCAATATCGGGGCTATCAGGATCGAGGGCGGCGAGCGGATTATAGGCGGCAGAAGGTTGGTCTGTGACGCCGAACGGATCTAAGATATGGACCGGCCCGAATGCAGATCTCGCCCGTGCCGTAATGCGGGCATTCTCGCCCTTGGGATCGATACAGACGATCGAGCGGTTCTGCGTTAGCAGGTTTGGAATGATCGTACCCACACCCTTGCCGGAGCGCGTAGGGGCCATGGTCAGCAAATGCGCCGGCCCATCATAACGCATCAGCTTGCCGCCAGGACCTTCGCGACCGATCAGCAAGCCAACACGTAAACTCGTTATGCCGTCCATGTCTTTCCGGGTGGCGAACCGCGCCGAGCCATGCGTGTTCGCGCCGTCACCGTAGTCGAAGTGGAGAAGCAATGGCGCGGCAATCACACGCAGAAAGACCGCCGCCATGACGACGAGAAGGACAATCCCGAACGCGATATCGAGCACTTTATTCCGGGTCCCATGCGGCACAATCAGGGAATAAATCCAGAGCAGAAACAGGTCGAGTACGATGGCAGACAGAATGACAATGACGAGCGTGCCGAGGACATGTTTCCACATCCGAAATGGCGCCATCACAATGCACATGAACGCCCACAGTGGGTCACGCGCGGCGGCGGCCAGCATGTTGCCCAGGGCGCGGAAAACACGGAAGAACCAGTTGATCATTCTGAGTCATCTTTGGGATAGTTGCGGCGTATCTGTCGCAGTCTCGCCACCTGCACCGGAGCGAGCCGGGAGATCGCCGCGCTGAGTAAGCCCATCGCCACCACCACGCCGGCCGAATTCGCGAGTGCCGGACGCGACAGAGCGATGAATACGAGGGCGATCAGCCACGGAATGGCGCGCAATGCAGCGACGACGGAATCTTTTAAGTTCGAAGGGCCTTGCGTCATTTTGAATCTCCAGCCGGCTTCAAAATGTCATCGAACAAAGCCTTGTCGGCGTCGCGCGTGAGAAACCCCGGAAGTTCGCGTTTAATGAAGTCGCGCAGGTAGTCGGCGCTTGCCGCGTTGCCGTCTTCGATACGGTGAAGAACCAGCGCACCCAGCAGCACCTTGCGGCGTGTGTCCCTGGCCCGTTCGTCCCTGGTCAGCCTGGCCTGCAAGGTCTTGCGCTGGGCGTCCAGTTGCGCCAGCCGTTCTTCGATGGATTTACGCGCCATTGTGCCACCCCTGTAACAACCCCACGATGCTTTAGTTTGTCAAACGCGACTCATGATTGCAAGTGTTTTTATGGTACTCTGAGACCGTATGTGTTGTGTGTCTCGCGCTTGTCACATGTGCAGCACACCTGAGCAATCGTAGCGTAGCGGAGATTTTGAAGGGTGCACTTACCCGTTAGCGCTATGTGCTCAGAAAGCTCTTGCCGATTTCAAGATTTATGCATACCTTGCATCACAAGATAATTGGCGCTGAAAGGCTTTGAATTTATTCTCCTAGGCTTCTCAACAGATGCCAGTATTCAAGGATTTGAGATTATACCAGTCAAACATCGGCCTTCGGCGGATTAGCAACCTCTATGCCGTTTAGCAATATCGCAGAGGCTGTCAGATCACGATAGCAGCGGGCATTGAGATACCAAGTTGGTTGATGTGGAACACAACGTTTCATATGGAGTTGAATGACATGCGTAAATTTCTTTCGCGGGTCCTTTGTGTGGTTGCACTTGGAATTACACTGGCCGCACCTTCCGCAAATGCCGTTGACGCTGCTACCTCGCTCCGCGTGCTTTCACAAGGGGAAGGCACCCTACACCGCTCCGATCCTACCGAACAGTTCGTAGTCCATTCTGAGCGGGCCCTGCACGCGCAGGATGTGGCGCCAGCAGCACCAGAGCAGCCAGCGGCCGGAATCGACAAGGCTGAGGATGGCCCCGCCATCGTGGTCACTGTACGCAAACCATCGATAACTAACAAAATCGATCGGCGCGTTTACGATGTCTCCGCCCGCGACGATGCGTTTTCCAATGCTAACGACGTGCTGTCAAGGATACCTTCGGTGACTGTCGATCCCCGTGGTCGCATCGCGCTACGCGGCAATAGGCAGGTCAAGGTGCTGATTGATGGCGTAGAGGGCCGGCCCGAAGTTGTTAGCAACCTCAGAGCGTCGGAAATCGATCGTATCGAGGTTATGACGAATCCCTCCGGCCAGTTTGCTTCGGACGGTAGCGGTGGCATCATCAATATCATTTTGAAAAAGAAGCGGAAGCAAGGGATAAACGGCGACGTAAGTCTCGGCGCTGACGGTGACGAACGCTACAATTTTAGCGGCAATGTCAGCTATAAAACCGGACGTTGGACGGCCTCAGCGGGTGCAGGCTCGAACCACATCCGGGATCTGCGGACCTTAAATGGACTTCAACAGTGGTCGACCCCGTCGGGCATCGAAACCACTACAAGCGCCAATCTTACCAGCTTCTCACGCCGGTTTGGTTTTGAAACAGCGCGGCTGGTCTATGATGCCTCTATCAATGACAGGCTAGAACTCGGCTTCGGAAACTACCACTGGCGCGGCTCTGTGGATGATAGCGGGATCGTTCAGATTACCGGGCCATCAGGCGCAGTTGTCGAAGACCAAAAAGAAACCATCTTTACCGCCGACAACGGTTTCAGCGCTGTATGGACGTTCAGTTATGTGCACAAGGGCAAGGTTGATGGAGAACGTTTTAGTCTCAAACTTAACCGTGTCGATGGAAGAACTGCCGATATCGCGGATCATCACCTGAGCAGGACGGTACCGTCACCGGAGGACGAGAATTATTCCTATTCCAACCTATCTCCCACCAGCAGCACATCGTTAGGCGGTGACTACGAACGACCTTTTGGGACTTCGCGCCTGACCGCTGGTTTCTGGGTCGAGACGAGCGACAACGACGTCCGGAGCCGTTCGGAGAATATCGCTGCCATTGTCCCATCAGAAAGCGATTTTGATACAACTTTCCTTTATGACCGACGCACACTCGCAGGCTACGGCACTTGGCAGACACCGCTTGCCCGCTGGGTGGTAATGCCAGGGTTACGCATTGAGTCTGAACAGTGGAATGCTGGCGCGTCATCGCGCGACGAACTGCGGCTCCTGCCGTCGCTCAGCCTAAACCGTCCGCTGTCAGACACAATGCGCCTCGTGGCGAGCTACAGCAAACGTACGCAAAGGCCGGACATCATTCAGCTCAACCCACGCCGAGTCTATTACTCGCGATACTTGGTCTATGAGGGCAATTCGGATCTCCGCGCCCAGAACACAGACTCCTTCGAGGTCGGGTATGAGTTCACGGGCAAGAAATTCAGCTCGAACGGCAGTCTCTACTACCGGGTTAGCCATGACCCTCTAACCGATGCACGCCGCGTAGCAGCAGACCAGACCGTCATCGCTACAGTTATCAATGCCGACAAGTCACGCGCGGCAGGACTTGAATTAAGTGCGAAGGGTAAGATTACGAAAACAGCTGATTACTCGGTGAACCTGAATGTCTTCGATAGCGAAGTCAATGGCGTGTTCGGCGGTGAAACTCTGCGCCGGCAGTACGTCACCTGGTCCGGCAACGCGATTGTCGAATTCAAGCCGACGCATGAGGACTGGTTGCAATTGAACCTGAATGGCGCCGGGCGTAGTGTCATGCTACAAGGTTACCAGACAGGCTTTTATCGTTTAGACTTGGCCTATCGTCGCAAGCTAACGGCGAAATTGACGATTGCGGTGAATGCAATGGATTTGTTGAATTCTTCGAAGCAAACAACTCTATTTGTCACGCCGGAAGGCGAGTCGAGGACAATCGGTCGCGCGAAACGTCTGGCGGTTATGATCGGCCTTACGCGTAAGTTCGGGAACAGCGAGCAATAGAATCGATGCGAATGCCTTCTGTGGGCTAGGCGTGTTTGTTGCGTGGATTAGGTGTGCGGCGATCCAAGTCCCTGACGAGTACAAGTAGCGATGCCGGCAAAGGTCGCCAGTGCGATTAGAGAGCGTCTCCCCAACGTTATCATCGCGCTTCCCTATCTTTTTCAAAGCATTGGTAATTCAAGTCAAGCAGTGCTCCAAAGGAGGTGCCATGTGAGATGCGTGAAGTCGCGCAGATAGTCGGCACTGGCTGCGTTGCCGTCTTCGATACGATGAAGGACCAGTGCGCCCAGCAGCACTTTGCGCCGGGTGTCTCTGGCCCGTTCGTCTTTGGTCAGCCTGGCTTGCAAAGTCTTGCGTTGGGCATCCAGTTGGGCCAGCCGTTCTTCGATGGATTTACGCGCCATTGCGCCACCCCTGTAACAACTCCACGATGCTTTATTTTGCCAAACTCGACTCTTGATTGCAAGTGTTTTTGTGGTACTCTGAGACCGTATGTGGTGTGTGTCTCGCGCCTGACAAATGTGCGGCACACCTGAGCCATCGTAGCGTAGCGGAGATTTTGAAGGGCGCACTTACGAGTTGGCTAGCCAACTCAGATGCGCGCCGGCAGTAGCCGGCGAAGGGATAGGTCAATGGCGATTTATCATCTGAGCATGAAAACCGTCTCCCGTGCATCGGGCCGCTCAGCCGTGGGCGCGGCGGCCTATCGTTCCGGCACCCGCCTAACCAATGAGCGCGATGGTGTGATCCACGACTACACCCGCAAGGGCGGCATTGAGCATTCGGAGATCGTCTTGCCGCAGGGCAGCCATGCCCACTGGGCGCGCGACCGGGAGACGTTGTGGAATGCCGCCGAGTTTGCCGAAAAACGCAAGGATGCCCGCGTCGCCCGAGAAATCGAAGTCGCCTTGCCGCATGAACTGACGGGGGAACAAAGACTCGAACTGGTGCGTGACTTCTCGCAATCTCTTGCCGATCGTTATGGCGTGGCGGTGGACTTCGCATTGCATACGCCAGATCAGGATATGGATATCCGCAACCACCATGCGCACATCCTGTTCACGACCCGTCAGGTGACGGAGGATGGACTTGGCGACAAGTCGACGCTGGAACGTGAAAACAAATGGCTGAAGGCGCGAGAGCTGCCGACGACCGACGAGCAGTTGAAAGCGCTGCGTGTCGAGTGGGAAGAAACCGCCAATCTTCATCTTGCCCGCGCCGGTCATGATATCCGCATCGATCATCGCTCGCACCAGGATCGAGGGCTGGAGATTGAGCCGACCCAGCACGTCGGTGTGCACGCCACGCAGATGGACCGGCACGGCAAGGAAGTCGAGCGCGAGCGATTGGCCGAGGAGGCAAGGGTACGCAATGCCGAGCTGATCCGCCAAAACCCCGACCAGGTGCTGACTTTGATCACCGGTGAGAAGAGCGTCTTCGATCGTCGCGATGTCGCCCGCACCTTGCATCGCTACATCAATGACGACCCGACGGAATATCAGGCGCTCTATTCAAAAGTCATGGCGTCTGACGAACTGGTGCGGATCTCTGAAGGACCTGACGGTGTGCGCTATTCAACGCGGGAAATGGTCGAACTGGAAACCGGCATGGCGCGAGATGTGTCAGCCATGTCCGGACGCTCAAAACACGGCGTCAGGGACAGCCATGTCGATCGTGCCATTAACGGCCAGGACGATGCGATACGGCGCGGCGTCGCTGCCGGATTGCCTGATGATCTGGCCGCCGATCAGCGCGCGCGCCGCTTGCAAGCCGCCGGTATGAGCGACGAGCAGCGTGATGCCGTCAGGCATATCACTGGCGATGCTCAGGTGTCCGTCGTTGTTGGTTTTGCCGGCGCCGGCAAGAGCACGATGCTGGCGGCCGCGAAGGAGGCATGGGAAGCCGAGGGCTACACCGTGCACGGCGCGGCGCTTGCGGGCAAGGCCGTCGCCGGACTGGAGGAGAGCGCCGGCATCGAGGGACGAACGCTCGCGTCATGGGAGATGCGCTGGAAGATGGGGACGGCGCAGCTTGGCCCGCGTGATGTCATGGTCATCGACGAGGCTGGCATGGTCGGGTCGCGACAGCTCGCGAAATTTGTCTCTGAGGCCGAACGGACGGGCGCCAAGCTGGTGCTGGTTGGCGACCATGAACAGCTTCAGGCGATCGGCGCCGGCGCGCCCTTCCGGGCCATTGCGGAAGAGGTTGGCTACGCCTCTGTCGAAGATATCCGCCGGCAGCGTACCGACTGGCAAAAGGAGGCCTCTCGCGCCTTTGCCACCGAGCGGACGGAGGAGGGGCTGTCGGCCTATCAGCAGCGCGGCCACGTCCATCTAAGGGCCGACCAGGAGGCCACCCGTGCCGCGTTGGTGCGTGACTATGTCGATGACGTCGAAGCCCGGCCGGGTGGCAGCAGAGCTGCCATGGCGCATCGCCGCGTTGATGTTCACGCCCTCAATGAACACATCCGCGATGAACTGAAGGGCAGGGAGCATCTTCAGGGTGATGAGATGACCTACAAGACCGAGAATGGCGAGCGCAATTTCACAGTCGGCGACCGCATCGTCTTCCTGCAAAACAACCGCGACATGGATGTGAAGAATGGCACGCTGGGCACGGTCGAAGCCGTCGAGCAGGGGCGCATCCTAACGCGGCTGGATGGCAGTGATCGGGCGGTGGCGATTGATGCGAGCGAGTACAAGACGTTCGATCATGGCTACGCCACGACGATCCATAAGACGCAAGGGGCAACGGTAGACCGATCCTATGTGCTCGCCTCAGAGACGATGGACCGGCATATGACCTATGTCGCCATGACCCGTCATAAGGACATGGCAACACTGTACGCTGGTGAAGACCAGTTCGCCGACATGGCGTCTCTTAAGTCCCGTCTCGGCCGCTCAGGCGCCAAGGAGACGGTTCTGGACTATGTCGATCGCGATGGCCGCCGTCGTGACACTGGTCAGCCGGTGAGGGACACCGAGGCCTTTGCCCGGCGGCGCGGGATCGACAGCGATATTGTCTATCCGGTTGAGCGGCAGTCATCTGGCCTGGCGCGCGGGACGGACGCGGAGCCCGATAGATCGAACGAGCCGGCCCAGCCGGCGAAGAAGCGCAGCATATTCACAGGCCTGAAGCTGAAGGCGAATGCCCCGGAGCGTGACAACAACCACAACTGGGATGCTGCCATTGACGATCGACCCGGTAGGCGCGGCACGTCTCCGCTGGAGAAGGCGACGGACCGATATGCCCGCGCCTACAGCGACGCCGCCCGCATGCAGCGGGAAGGCCTCCCGATCCTTGAAGGACAGAAGCTGGCGCTGAACGAGGCATCGCGGTCTCTTGACCAGGCGCAGCCCGGTACGGCCGGGGTTATGGAGTCGGCCTTGCGGCACAACCCGGCCATACGACAGGCCATGATGGATTTGTCGGGGGAGGCTCGAACCCAGACCCTGATCACCGGCATGTCGCAGGAGCGTCAGGCCTTGGCCGACCCGCATGTGCGGGCTGATCGCTTAGTGGATCGGTGGCAGTCGCTGAGTGCCCGGCAGCAGAGCTTGCAGGGCTGGCAGCACGACGAGGCCCGCGCGCCCGTGGAAAAGGCCATGCGCGACATGGCCAAAGAGATAGCCCGCGATCCGCAGGTGGAGTCGTTGCTGCGCAATCGGCGTCAGGAACTTGGGCTCGCCAAGGCTGGCGGTCAGGACAGCATCAGTCGTGAGCTGGAACGATCAATCCAACGCGACCGCGACCGTGATCGCGGTTTAGGACTGTAGGAGGGGAGAGAATGGTAGACGAGATGGCGTCAGCGGGTGGCGAGGATGATAGTGACGAGGCAGCCAAGGCGTTTGACGCGCTACGCAAGTCCATCGACAGGCGCAATAGCGCGACGACGGCTGAACTGAAGACCATCCGTAAAGGCGTCGAAGCCTTGTTCGACCAGATCGAGGCTTTGCAAGCCAAGCCTGACTTCGCGGCAGACCTGGCTCAGTTGAAACAGATCGGTGTTGTCGTCGCCAAACGGTTGGAGGCATTGGAGGCCTCGCCGGCTCTGAAGCAGGGCATCAATGCCTTCGAGCGCGCAGGCACGGACCTTGTGAAAACGTCGGCGCAGGCGTTTGATCAAAAAGCGCAAAGGTTCGACTATGCGGCTGCCTCGTTCGAACGCATTACCAGGAACATCAATGATCGGCACAATTACAGGCGGTACGTGGCGATCGCCGGTGGGTTGGGCCTAATAGTGGGCGCGTTGCTGTTGTTATTCCTGCCAAGGTTGTTGCCATTCGATGCGGACACCTATGTGGCGGCCGCCATCATGGGTAAATCACGTTGGGAAACTGGCACAGCCATAATGCATGCCACCAATCCGGATGTTTGGAAGGCCGTCACCGTCAATGCACAACTTGGCGCTGACAACGCGGCATCACTTATACGGTGCAGGCAGTTGGCAGCGAAAGCGGGGCAGGTGCAGAAATGCACTGTGAAGGTATTGCCTCAGAGTGGCCAGTGAAAGGGAATTGCTATGATGCAATTTGCCGCGCTTTGTGATAAATGAATTTCGGGCAGGCTGCCGGGGCATTCATTTGTCGCGGTGCTGCATGAAACAATTGACCCTCACAGGCCGTCCGCGCGCGGTGCAATACGTCCGAATGTCGACGGACCATCAGCGCTATTCCATAGATAATCAGGTTGCCGCAATTGGCGAATATGCGGAACTGATGGGATATGACATTGTCGCCACCTATGCCGATGAGGGTAAGAGTGGATTGACCCTACGAGAGCGAAAGGGGCTTTCGCAACTGCTTCATGATGTTCGTCAACCCGATCATGATTTCTCGATAGTTCTAGTCCTTGACGTCACGCGCTGGGGGAGGTTTCAAGACCCTGATCAATCTGCCGCCTATGAGTTTTTCTGTAGAGAGGCAGGTGTGCGGATTGAATACGCAGTAGAAGCATTCGCGAATGACGACAGCGTTGGCGCGGCAATTCTGAAGCACCTGAAAAGAGTTATGGCGGCAGAGTATAGCCGGGAACTATCTCGTAAGGTCACTCAAGCCGTTAAGAGGTCCGCTAGCCTAGGCTTCAAACAAGGAGGAGGGCCAGCTTATTGTGTTCGCCGATTGGTCCTTGACGCGGATGGGAATGAACGCGGCATTTTAAAACCTGGGGATCATAAATTTTTAAGAAGCGACAAGATCGTTTTAATACCTGGCCCATCTCACGAAATAGAGGTGGTGCGTAAAATTTTCCGTCTGTTTGTAAAGCGAGGCCTGAGCATGCGAGAAGTGGCAAGGCTTCTGAATGATCAAAAAGTCCCAGCCTTGCTTAACCAGGAATGGGATGGCCATTTAGTCAAGCGCGTATTGGTCAATCATCTGATGATCGGTGAATACGTCTTCAACCGCACAACAAAGCGATTGAAGAGCCCGACACGCCCAAATCCAGAATCTGAGTGGGTGCGCATTCAACTTTTCAAGCCTTTAGTTGACCCAGAGTTATTCCGTCTCGCAAATGAACGACTCAAGGCGCCTATAGATCACCGTATCCCCGACGAGGAAATGATCGCAGGTCTCAAGCGTCTGCTGCGAGAAAACGGTAAGCTCAATTGGCAAGTCATTAACGGGTGTTCTTACGTACCTTGCGCCGGCACATATCTCGTTCGGTTCGGTAGTCTGAAGAATGCATATGAGCTTGCTGGATTTGACACTGATAAAAGAAACTGTCGCACCCCTCGGCGTAAGAAATACTCGGACGAATTTCTATTTGCGGGTCTGCGGCGTTTGCACGCGATTCATGGCTGGTTATCGGCGGCAATCATACACGCAGATGACGAATTGCCTGCGCCCCAACATTATAAGAAGCGGTTTGGAAGTTTAGGGGCTGCCTATCGACTTGCCGGATTAGAGTATGACAAAGGCGATTTGATGCGACGAGGTATGCAGCGTCACTGGCGTTTGGTTCGCTCAAAACTGCCGTGGTCGTCTGCATCGTTAAAATCTACCTAAATATGGAGGAGGACATGGATTGCCCAAGTTCCGGTCTAACGCGAAAAGCGGCTCAGTATTTGCGAACGTCTACAAACAGCCAGCAAAATTCGATGGCGGCGCAGGCAGCGATCATCGCGGAATTTGCTGCTGCAAATAATATCGACATCGTCCGAACCTACGCTGACGAAGGCAAAAGCGGTCTAACCTTGCAAGAAAGGCCCGCATTCTCTGAACTGCTTCAGGATGTATGGGCGCCAATTCCCGCGTTTTCAATTGTGCTGGTTTCTGACGTGACCCGTTGGGGCAGGTTTCTGGACGCGGATCAAGGTGCAGCTTACGAATTTTTCTGTCGAGAGGCCGGCGTACACGTCGAATATGTTAATGAAGCGTTCGAAAACGATCAGACGTTCACAACGGCGGCCGTGAAACACGTCAAACGGGTAATGGCCGGCGAATATTGCAGAGAATTATCGCGAAAAGTTTCACGTGCGCATGTCCAGCAAGCAAAACTTGGATACTTTCAAGGTGCCCCGCCACGATATGGTTACAGGCGCCTCTTGATTGACACTGATTTCCAAGTGCGCGGTGTGATGCAGGCGGGGGAAGTGAAAGCCCATCCAAGCGATAAGGTCCTGATAACCCTCGGACCTGAGGAAGAAGTCAAAACAATTCAATTGATATTCAAACTTTTTGTGGACAGGGAAATGAATCTTCGCGAGATCGCGGCGGTTTTAAATCGGAAAAATATCCTATCCACTAACGGCCATCGCTGGAATTTTTCCATCGTTAAAAGCGTTCTGAAAAACGAACTAGTGATCGGAAATTACGTCTATAACAAGACTACCAAAAAACTGAAGTCACCGCACATGCTGAATCCCGAATCTGAGTGGGTACGTGTGAGCGCTGTGACACCGATTGTGCGGAGGTCGGTATTTATAAAGGCGAGTGAAAAACTTAAATTTCTTCGGCACCACACTGTTTCTGACGGTGAATTGATCGCTACTCTTCGCAAGTTACTCAAAGCCAAAAAGACGCTGTCCTGGTCCTTGGTCGATGCATGTCCTTACACTCAGTCGGCTTCAACTTATCACGCTCGTCTGGGAGGCTTCTGGGCGGCATGCGAACTTGTAGGCTTCAGCCCTATTCCGGTTATTAAATCGAAGCGAGCCGTTTTCAAATCTGTAACAAATGAAAAATTGCTGCGCCGCATGCGCAAGCTATTTGCAACTCACGGCAAAATAACTGCGTCTCTGATCAATAACGAGCCAACCTTGCCGGGCTATAAACACATCGCGGCGCGGTTTGGCTCACTTGCGACAGCTTATGCTTTGGCCGGTTTCGAAGTCCCTGCGGCATCGCATGTAAGACTAGCGCCGTCACCGACGCGACCTGCAACACCTTGGTCATATGCTGAGCAACTTCGCCAAGCTTAGGATCGCCAACGCAACAGTCAAAGCTCGACGATGGCGTGGGGTTGACAGACTTGTATTCAGGACCAGGGCAAGCTTCTGTAAAATCCTCGCACACGTTCATAGGCATGCTCGAATTCTGGTAGCGTGCAAGACAACATAGAAAGCTAACTTGTGCAGAGGCTGCGGCGTTGCTTGACGGGCGTAAAAGCCGGCATATAGTCGAGGTCATGAACGGCCTGTTTTCCTCCATTCGCCCGTCGCGTTACAAGCCGGATGTGGTCATGGCTGCTCATGCCCATGATGACACTAGCTTTTCGCTAGTGCTGTCCGGCAGCTATGAGGAAACCATCCGTGGACGTAGTGAAACCCACAGCGCAGGCGCCTTGCTGGTCTGTCCGCCGGACGAGCTGCATGCCCAGAGATTTGGGCTGGGCGGGGTGTACAAGCTGGTTTTTTCGCCCACGGCGGATGCTCTGGGTCGTCTGGGTGAGGTGTCGCGTTTAGCTGAAGCACCGATCGTGCGTTCTGCCGCCGTGGCGGATGTCGGGCGTCGCATATTGACTGAATTGCGCCGGGCGGATGATTTTTCGTCTCTGGTTATCGAGGGGTTGTCGCACGAACTGCTGGGTTTATTCGCCCGTGGCCAGGCGGCAGGCATGCGTTTGCCCCGGTTTCTAAAAGTGGCAATTGATTACCTGAATGATGCCAAAGGCGCTCAGATGACGCTGGATCATTTGGCGGCTGTTGTGAGCTGTGATGCCGGTCGTTTATCGGAGGCCTTTCGTCGTTATCTAGGTTGTACAGTTGGCGATTATCAGCGCCGGTTACGGGTTGAACAGGCAGCGGCGCTGCTGATCTGCGGGCATCTGCCCATTGCTGAGATCGCCGTCTTGTGCGGCTTTGCGGATCAGCCGCACCTTAACCGTGCGTTCAAGGCGCAAATCGGTACGACGCCGGCCGCCTATCGCAGGGATCGGCACTAAAAAACGCCCCTTAACGTTCAAAACCCGTCTGGCGTTCAAGACGATACGATATGGACCGGTTAAGCCCATCTGATTATCGCGCAAAAGAGGGGCATATCATGAGCAAACCGCACCAAATTAATCCTTGGATTTCGGGCTTGGCCGCTGTGGTTATGACTGGCAGTGCGGCTTTTGGCGCCCTCGCTGATCCGGCGTACGATCCGACGGCCTGGCGTGAGGACTATGCCCAGCTTAAACAGACGTTGGAAAAAGAATACGTCAATTTGGCTTGGTTTGGCTCGGCGCAGGGGGGTATCAATCTGCCGCGTCTCGATCAACGAACGCAGGCTTCACTGGCGGCGGCACGAACCGATGCCGAAGCCCGGCAAGCGCTGGAGCAGTTCATCGGCGCCTTTCACGATGGCCATTTCTCCGTCCTGACCACGCAGGCTGCCCCGGCGGCCACGCCAGAACCCAAGGTGGAGCGCGCGCCGTTCGACGCCAACGATCCGATCAGCACCTGCGCGGCGCTGGGTTTCCTGCCGACCAGTTCGGTCGCCTTCTCGCTACCGTTTGAAACCTTGCCGGGCTTCACGCTCAAGTTTGATGGCCAAAGCTCAGTCTATCGCGCCGGTATCATTACGACTGCGGGGGGAGGGCGGGTGGGAATTATCCGAATCCAGGCTTTTCGTATGCGGGCTTTCCCGGCCGCTTGCACCTTAGGCTGGGAAAATCTGGTCAAGGCGGGCAAGCCACTGACGAACGGGGCTGTGCGGGATGCAGCCTATGATCAGTGGCTATCAGCGTTCAAGGATGAAATCGCGGCGCTCAAGGCGGCGGGGGTCACAGTTCTGCTGGTTGATGTTGGCAACAATACAGGCGGTGACGACAGCGGCGATTTATTTCCGCGCCTTTTGACGGACAAGCCGGTTAACTCAGCGCCGCTTATGATGGTCGCTTCGCCCACGGGCGCGCAGTATTTTGATGAGCAGCTGTCGGGTATCGACGAGGCCTTGAAGGCAAGCCCATCGTCCGAAGCGACGAGCGCCCTACAGGCCGGACGAAACTATTTCGCCCAGGGCAAACCCACCACAGCCACACCTTGCGATCTGTCCTGGGTCTGGCGAGCACAGAAATCTTGGACGGGGCCACAATGCAAACGCCTGGCAGCTGCCGGTTATGCCGGAGGGGCGGCGGCGGTATTGCCGAGGGGCGCCTATGGCAACCAGACGGTGGCCTACCAGCTGTCTATGCCATCGGGTGCGGATGATATGTGGGCCATGTGGACCGGTCCGGTCTATGTGCTGACCGACGCCAAGACCTATTCCTCGGCCGAGATGTTTACCGCCGTCATGCAGGACAACCGCATAGGCAAGACGGTGGGCGTAAAGACCGGGGGCGATGGTTGCGGCTTCATGGTCGAGAAGGAACCCTTGGTTCTGGCCCATTCACGGATACGCGTGCGTATGTCGAACTGTATTCGCCTGCGCCGCGATGGCGGCAACGAGGTTGCCGGTATCACACCGGACATCCCGGTTCTGCCGACCGAAGGCGAGGATGATCGGCAACGGGCGGTGCGGGCGCTTGGCGCGATTGAAGCGGATACGACGAAGAACGGACCTTCTAAGTAACCTTTTTTAAAAGTCGCAATAGGGTAATACTTGGTGGGCCCCGCAAGTAGCCGTCGTAATTATCCAAACCAGCGTTTGCCGCGCTTGAAAACGCACTTGCAGGCGGAAATAGCCCATCATTTTCTAACACACCATTTAGCACAAGTATTTTTCAGCGGCCAAAATTACGTTTATAATCAGGAAGATATGCGAATTTCGTTCAGGCTCATAACCTGAAGGTCGTCAGTTCAAATCTGGCCCCCGCAACCAAAAACTAGAACAAAAGCAAGTACTTGCAAAAAACGGCTTTCCTCACGGGAGGCCGTTTTTGCGTGGCACACTGCTGGCACACTTTTGACTGGCGTGACGCACCTGTGTTATTGTTTCCACCCTGGGTCGAACAAGGTGGGGATGCAATGCCTACGCATGAAGTTCTTGGTGGAAAAGTCCAACTCTACAGGAAGCCAAAAAGCCGATTTTGGTGGGTGGCGTCGACCGTAGGAGGAGATCGCCGCCGCGAAAGCACCAAAGAGGAAAACCTGGTCCTGGCGAAAGAGTTCGCTGAAGACTGGTTTCTGGAGCTTCGGGGAAAGTCCCGCGCCGGTGTCCTGACCAGGCGAGAGCCAAGTTTCGATGACATGGCCGACCTGTTCGAGGCGGAGTACGAACTGATCACCGAGGGCGAGCGGAGCCCCAAATGGGTACAGGGTCACAAAGACCGCTTGCGGCTACATTTACGTCCGTTCTTCAAAGGCATGGCCATTACGGAAATCGACTCCGGCAAGGCGCAGAGTTACCGCCTGCACCGTGCCAAACAATATGGCCGTCTTCCCGCCAAGGGGCAGGATGGCGAATATGTGCGGCCGCCGAAGCCGCCGTCGCGCAGTACCATCCACGATGAGATAGGCACACTGTCTCTCGTTCTGCAAACGGCCTATCGGCACCGCAAGATCCACGGCGTGCCGGATTTATCGCCGCCCTATAGGCAACAAAAGAAAATCATCCATCGACCCTGGTTCACGCTGGCTGAATACAAGCAGCTCTATAAAGCCGTTGCTAAGGCGGCGCGCGAAGCGCCGGAGCGCTACAGATACGCCTATGAGCAGCTTTACGACCAGATACTAATCCTGGGAAACACCGGCCTACGGCCTGATGAAGCGGCCAGGTTGCAGCACCGGGATGTGACGATCGCGCACGACCGCGACACCGGCCAGAAGATTTTAGAAATCGAGGTCAGAGGCAAGACCGGCTATGGCCCGTGCAAATCAATGCCGGCCGCTGTAAAGCATTACGAACGCCTGCTGGCCCGACCGAAGCAGGGGCCAAGTGGCCGCGCCAAGGACCGCAAGCAGTACGAGAAGCTGGCCGCGATAAAAATGGAAGCCGGCAAGCTCTCACCAGCGAGGCAAGAGCAATACGACGCGTTGGCGCCGCTCTTCGGTGAGAATGGGGCACTCAATATCCTCGAATATGCCAAACCCGCTGATCTTTTGTTCCCCTCAAACCATACTGACATCTTCAATGACATCCTGGTCAAGGAAGGGCTCAAATATGACCGCGAAGGCCATCCCAGGGTGCTTTACAGCCTGCGTCATACCTATATCTGCCTGCGCCTGCTTGACGGCGCCGACATCTATCAGCTTGCCAAAAACTGCCGGACCTCAGTTGAGATGATCGAGAAGCATTACGCTATCCATTTGAAAAATGTCATCGACGCCGGCGCCATCAATGTTCGTAAAACCAGGCGGCGCAGCCGCCCGGATACAAGCACCTTTACCGAATTGTCGGACGGGGAATAAGTCAGTTCACCTGGCGCTCGTCCGACCAATGGCGGCCCTTACCGCCATCACCCAGCAGCCGCCCCGCGTGGCTGCATTTGCGCGTCGCTCGCCGACGGACGCAAATGGGTTTAACACCAACATCTTGTAACTCTCGTGAGAATGTCGCATCCTGACGGCTTACATTTCTGTTCCTTCCTTCCGCCCGCACCAAGACAGCTGTCAGGCAGTTGGAGTTGTCCAGAGACAAGGATCGTCTGTCTATTTTCGCCGAGGATCGGAAAAAATGACGACGTCTCAAATCGATCTAAACCGCGTCCTACTGTACGTCGCCATCATCATTGCATTGTTGATTTGCAGTGGTTTTGGCTATCAACTGTCCATCAAGCCCACAGGACTGGAATTCAAACCGGTAGCGGGCCAGGCAGTCGAGGCCCGAGACGCCGATAACAAGAAAATACTGGCTCCGGCGAGTTGATGCTAGAAGCCGGGGAATCGTGACTTAGGGGTTGGATGCACACTTATCTAGATATCAGTAGTGACGACATCGCTTCATTGGATGACGTGCAGCTCCGAATACTAGTCGCGCGCTTATGTCAGGCTGAGATGCGTAAGAATCGTCTGTCGCCCGCCTACGTGACTTGGGACGGAGACCAACGCGCTTCAGACGGCGGAATCGACGTGCGCATATCTATTCCGGAGGACGTTGAGATAACCGGCTGGGTACCCGATCGCAATACTGTCTTTCAGATTAAGGCTGAGGATCTACCTCCAGCAAAAATCCGTGTGGAGATGTTTCCAGGGGATGTCGTTCGGCCAGCTTTAGCGGAACTGGATCAAGCGCGTGGGATTTATATCATTGCTAGTTCCCGGGCATCAGTTGCTGACCGACGTCTGCGAGAGCGAAAAATCGTAATGCGTGACTGCGCAGATCAGCATGAGCTCAGGACCCTTGGCGTCGACTACTACGGGCGCCGTGCGCTCGCGGACTGGGCATCGGAGCATAAATCGCTCGGGCCCTGGGTCAGGGCTTTGGCTGGGCGTTCTAGTGAGGGATGGAAGTCATACGGGCCGTGGGCCTATATGGAAACAACCTCTGACGCCCAATTCCTCGATGACCCAGAGGTGAAAGCGTTTATCCCGGGCGAGGAGGAGTCAGTTTCGGCGCTTACGGCGATTGGAAATATGCGCCAGCGGCTAGGCCAACCAGGCCAATGCTTGAGACTGATCGGGTTGTCAGGTGTGGGAAAGACAAGACTAGTTCAGGCGCTTTTCGACGACAGGGTGGAAACCGACCATCCGGCCCTTAATCCGGATACGGTTCTATATACCGATCTGGGGGATGAACCGTCACCAGCTCCGAACCATATGGCGGATCAGCTTATTGCGGAAAATCGGCGGATGGTTCTGGTCGTCGACAATTGCGGCGCCGATTTGCATGAGCGGTTGGTCAAGATTGTCGCGGCGGACAACAGCCATCTGAGCCTGCTAACCATTGAATACGACATCCGCGACGACCTATCGTTGGAGACGCAGGCTTACCGCCTTGAACCGGCTTCAAACGAGTTGGTCTCAGCGCTTGTACGACGGCGCTACAACTACCTCAGCGACAATGACGTGGAACACATCATAGACTTTTCGGGAGGGAACGCGCGGGTGGCCATTGTTCTGGCGGGAACGGCGGAGCAGGGCGGAGAACTTGCGCAACTTAGAAACAATGAACTGTTCGACCGCCTCTTCTCTCAACGTCAGGGTTCCAGTTCTGAGCTCCTGGCGAGCGCGACGGCGGCTTCGCTAGTTTACTCTTTCGATGGTGAAACCTCCGACGTCCCAGACAGTGAGTTGGCAACCCTGTCCGAGCTGGCGGGCCTAACTATGTTGAAGATGCGCAACTGCCTGAATGACCTTGGCCGGCGGGGGCTCCTTCAGAAACGGGCTAATTGGCGCGCCTTGCTGCCTCACGCAATATCGAACCGGCTGGCTCTGCGGGCACTTGATGATGTACCTCAAGACATGCTCTGGGCGAAGCTGGCATGTGGCTCGCTAAGGCTTGCCCGGTCATTTTCGCGACGGCTCAGTTATTTGCATGAATCCCCGATTGCAATGGCTCTTGCTGTTAGGTGGTTGTCTGACGGCAACGGTCTTACGAAAGTCGCGGCGCTCGAGGGGCTAAGTCTTGATATTTTCTGCAACCTCGCTCCCCTCCAACCCGAACGCGCGCTTACTTTACTTGAGGTGGCGATAGGCGACGAGGCTTTTCTTTCGACCCGAAATTTTGATCGGAGCCGCATAGCGCACCTAGTGCGCAATATCGCCTACGAACCGCAGTATTTCGAACGATGCGTGTACATCCTAGCTGCGTTTGTTCTGAAGGAGGACGGCAACAGCAGCCATGTCGCGGTACGAAGTCTGCTTGAACGCCTGTATCAAATTCAGTTTTCTGGGACGGATGCTTTGCCAGCGGAAAGGGCCAGGATCCTCGAGCGCCTACTGAGGACAGGTGATGCTAAGCTCGAGGCAATTGGATTTTCGCTGCTCGACACAGCCCTTGGTACCCGCATCAGCCGGGGAGTGTCGGCGGACTTTGGCGCCAGGCGGATGGGCTTTGGTTTTTTTCCGGAGACGGGAAGCGAAATCGCCGAATGGTATCGACTGTTTTTGAACTTCTCCGCGAGGCTCGGACAGGAGGCCGGACCTCTGGGAGGGGAGGTTCGTAAGCGCGTCGCTGACAAGATTTCAGACCTTTGGGAGTTTAGGGACTTATGGGACGACCTGGACCGCATCGCCAACCTGTTCTCTGCGATCGATGGGTGGCCTGAAGGATGGCTCGGCGCCAAATCGACCGCCTACTACCATTCGCGGACGCTTAGCCCCGAGGCGCGTGCCCGGCTGGAGAGTCTTCAGGAGAGATTGAAGCCATCGACCCTTGTGACCCGTATCAAGGCGCAGGTTTTTGGGCTCAAGAACCTTAGTCTTCAGGATATCGAGGAGGATGCGCCTGGGGAAGATTTCGATTATTCAGCCCGATATTTAGTCTGGCACAATCGTGCGAGGGAGCTTGGGCGGCAGGCGGCATTTGACGATGCTGCCCTAGATGAGGTTCTGCACCTTATTTTCCAGCAGACCAATTATAACACAGGCGCGGCTTTCGGTGAGGGCGTTGGTGCGGCTTATCCTGACATTCCCCGGCTGTTCGATAAATTGAAGTTTGCTTATAGTGGGCTCCCCCAGCCCGAGCAGCTGTATGCTCTGAGCTGTCTTTTGAGAGCGGCGAAGGCACGGAGCGCGGAACAGTTCGAGCGGTTCCTCGACAGTGCGCTTTCAGATTCGATCTGGGGGCCTGTTTTCGTCCATTTGCAGGGACACTTTGAGCTGGACGGCCGCAGTCTGGAGCGCGTTCTCGATCCGGTGGTCCTTGAACGAACGCCCATCAGGAATTACAAGTCGCTGGCCCATAGTCTTCGCATTTTATCGATTGACGAAGTGCGTAGGCTTGTCGACACCGTCCAAGGTAAGACCGACGGATTTCCATCGGCATTGGAGATGATGTTCTGGGCAGCCTACGATCAGGACAAAACGACACGCGATCGTCAGGGCATGCAGGCGCTGACCAGGGAATTTCTCGGTTCTGTGCCATGGAAAGATCTCGAGCGTCTTGATCACAGTGATGCGCATCATTTGGCAGATTTGGTGACCTTCGCATTTCCCAACGACACGGAGATTGAGGCCGCTGGAGCGGTCGCGAAGGGATATATACACTGGCGCCTTCGGACTTATATCCACGTCTGGAAAGACAAGAATGTACTCGGCGAGCTCTTCAAAATTTTCGGAACCGCTATTCTGGATAAACTGCTCCAGTCGGGGATGTTCGCCGAAGATGAGCAACTTATGGCGGCCCTAGGCCGCTCAAGCCGTTACGATACGGCAGCCCTAAGTTCGCTCAGCCCTGCCCAAGTCCTCGCCTGGTGCGAAGTTGACCCCGATCATCGGTTCCTACTGATCGCGAAATCTTTGGAATTCTTCGATCGTCGGCGAGAGGCGGGCGAGGGCAGTAAATCAGAGCAGTGGTCCGAGTTGGGATCTGCTATACTGGAACACGCACCCGACAGGCTGGCCATTATTCGCATAGCTATCGATACGGCTCATCCTCGAGGTGGGGATGGCGGCGTGGCGGATGTCCTTCGTGAGCGAGCGGAGCTCGTACGCGCGCTGGCGGATGGTACCGGTGGTCCAGTCGATCTCGCCACGCAGCAGGGATATGAAGCGTTGATGGCGAGTGGTGACGCCTGGGAACGGATGTTTAACAGGAGCGAGTCGAACCGAAACGTAACTTTCGAATAGCGCTTTCAGCCCGGTTTGAGATTTCAGCCTACCCTGTCTCATGCGTGGCTACCTTCTGCTTTCCTCATATAATATATTGGATAGCGGTCCATGATCTTGCCGTTTCTTAGAGCTACCAACGAAATCGCCTGTTTCTTATCAGAACATTTGAGACGGATTCGCTTACTTGTCGACCCGAAACGTCCCCGGGGCTTGGGGACGCTGTTCGCTATATTAGCTGCCTAGCTTTATTGTTCGCCTTAAGATTGAATGCTTCGTCGTTATAAGTATGATGATACTGACAAAAAAGGTGGGGCCAAAATGACGGTGATTCGTGAGATTGAAATTCGACATTTCAGAGTAATTTCGCATCTCAAATGGTGGCCAAACTCAGGTATCAATTGCCTTATCGGACCCGGAGACGGGGGAAAGTCCACTATCCTCGACGCCATCGAATTAAATCTCGGTGCTCGTCAGAGCTATAGCTTTACTGACGCAGATTTCCATCGCTGCGATACCTCGTCATCCATCATTATCGATGTGACGCTTGGATCTCTCGATGATGAATTGTTGAATCTTGAGGTATATGGACATTTTTTCCGCGGATGGAATCCACGCACCGGCGAGATGCAAAGTGAAACGGCCGCGCATTTGGAGACGGTCCTGACCTTACGCCTCCTCGTGAGCGCGGATCTCGAGCCCTTTTGGTCGCTATATTCGGACGGTCCGGCGGCGGAGGGGCGGGAGCGCAACATCCTGTTCAAACACCGTCAGAATGTGGCACCTGTTAGACTAGGTGCGACTGCAGCCCACCATATGGCTTTAGGGCCCAGATCGGTATTGGGTAAACTGTCTTCTGACATGTCCCAGGCGTCGGCGGCATTGGCGGCGGCGTCGAGGCAGGCGAGACAGGCCTTTGCCGATCAGGGATGCGAGGGCGTGGAAGACATCCTGTCCGCATCCAGGACGATCGCGCATAATATGGGCATCCGCGTGGATGATATTAAGGCCTTGCTCGACGTCCGAGGGGTGACCTTTACGGGCGGGGCCATCGCCCTTCATGACAACGACCATGTGCCTATGCGAAGTCTGGGCAGTGGTTCCATGCGTCTTCTTGTCGCCGGATTGCAAAAATCGGTCGGCAACTCAACCATCTTTATTGTTGATGAAGTCGAGTTTGGACTGGAGCCATACCGGATCGTCAGGCTGTTAGACTCTCTGGGGGCCAAGACGAATGATTCCACGCAACAAGTGTTTTTGACCACGCATTCTCCGATTGTATTAAAAGAGTTATCGTCTGTTCAATTGCACGCGATGAGAACGACAAAAGCGGTTATTCCTCCAATGCCGGGTGTGGAGGGAGGCGTTCCCATCCGTGTGACCCAAAATTGGATTAGGCCGTTAGGAGACAGGGAAGAGGCGCAGAAGACACTGCGCGCCTGCTCCGAGGCATTTCTGGCGCCTAATGTCATCGTTTGTGAAGGCAAGACTGAGATCGGATTGCTGCGTGGCTTCGATTTGCACGCCCAGGCTCAGGGGCAACACAGCATGCTGGCCCATGGATGTCACTGGGCCGATGGCAATGGATCGACCATGTTTGAGCGGGCTAAAATCTTTGCTGACATGGGCTATCGTACAGCTCTGTTCATGGATTCCGACGTCGTCTACGACCCTCAGATATATGCCGAGCTCGCGCAAAGGAATATCACCGTCTTCCGCTGGCCGGATCCATTATCGACGGAAGAGGCCCTGTTTGCGTCAGTGCCTCCAACCCATATCGAATTACTGCTGAACATCGCGGTACAATGGAAGTCCCAGGACTCTGTCGATACGCTCATCAAACGCTTTAGCAATAATACATATAGCCTTGGTGCATGCTTGCTTCATTTCGAGGAGGCCATGCGCCCTGTGCTGGGCACAGCCGCCAAGGATAAATCTGGCAGTTGGTTTAAGGACATTGAGCCTGCGGAACGCCTTATGAGAGAAGTGGTTGGACCGGGATTTGGGCAGGTGGCCGCACCATTCGCTGCGCCTTTTGGGGCGCTCTGGGACTGGATACAGCAATCGCCGACAGCGCGGCCGCTTCCGCGACCAGGTGGTATTCAGTAGATGGTCGACGTCGCTGATGTGCTGGGTACGGCGAGGGGGTGTGTAGTTGCGCCGGCGGGATGCGGGAAGACTGAACTCATTGTCGCCTCTGTCGCGCAACAGGCGACAAAACCATCGCTTCTCCTCACACACACAACGGCCGGGGTTGCCGTTCTGCGGGCACGGTTGAAGAGACTTGGCGTCCCGTCAAGTGCCTACAGGCTGAACACGATCGCGGGCTGGGCATTGGCATTAATCTCAATGTTTCCGGAGCGAGCCGGTTACGCACATGATGTGACCCAAAATCCCGACTATGTCGCTATTCAGAACGCGATCGGCACCCTTTGTAAGTCCGGTCATATTAATTCCGAAATCAGAGCGACCTACGGGCGGTTGTTTGTTGATGAATATCAGGACTGCACGTCCAACCAGCACGGCATTGTCAGTGGCCTAGCCCGTGTCTTGCCCACGGTTGTCTTCGGAGATCCAATGCAGTGCATCTTCAACTTCCGACGGGAGCCGTTTCCCGACTGGACGAATGATGTCATGGGCACATTTCCACTTCTTGGAACGCTACAAACACCCTGGCGGTGGAATCGGGTTGGTGCGAACAATCTAGGTGTCTGGCTACTTGGCGCTCGGCAGGCTTTACAGAACAGTCATCAGATTGACCTTCGAACCTGCCCGGGGCACGTGACCTGGTACCCTTTGACAAACGACTTCAATCAAAACATCACCACTCAGGTTCGCGTTCAGTATGAGCTATCTCGCCAATATCCTAGCCAATCCATTTTGATTATTGGGGATTCGATCCAGGCCACTTCGCGGCACAATTATGCTAGCCGGGCGCATGGCGTCAGCGTGGTGGAACCGGTCGATTTTGGCGATGTGGTGGCGAGCGCCAGGTCGATGAATAGCCAAGTTGGCGCGCCGCTTTTACAGGCTTCACTGGATTTTCTCTCTTCGGTGATGACGAACGTAGGTGGCACGCAAATCCAAACCCGAATTCAGTCGATTTTGAATCGCCGAAATCGTACCGAGCCTACGCCTGCTGAGATGGCGGCCCTGGCCGTCAATCAAAGTGGTGGGTACGCGGAAGTTATCGCTTTTTTCAAGGTTATGTCAGCAGACACCTCGCGGCGCATTTATAGAGACAGTGCCTACTACATGATGCTGGAGGCATTGAAGTCGGTGGTGCAAGGCGCGCCTCAAGATCTGGCGACATACACCGTCGGTCTCAGGGAGCAAAGACGGCATTCCGGCCGCGACATCGCACCGAAGTCGATTGGGTCCACCCTGTTGCTGAAAGGGCTGGAAGCTGACCACGTGATCATTCTTGACGCCGATAATCCTAAGAACCGAATGAGCCGAGAACATCTGTACGTCGCTTTGTCGAGGGGGGCTCGGACGATCAGTGCTTTCGCAAGGCGTCCGGTTATTCCATAAATTGCAACTGACTTGTCGATAGCAAAACCTTCAGTAATGATCTGAAAACAATCCGACCGCGATTCAGATCGCGCTGACGATCGACTTAACAATCGGAGATGATGTGGCGAGATTTGAAATAAAGCCGGCCCGGTGGACCGAGGAAGATGAACGCAGGGCCGCCGCTGAGTTTCCAGGCTCATGTTATGGTAACATCAACAATCTGAACAAGGACCATTTCCGTGACTTCCAAATGGCGCTTGAAGACGGAAATGAGGAAAGTATCCATCGAGCAATAGAAGCGAACCCCTATCTGCTCCAGTATGTGATTCCCGAGTCCGGTCACCACGGTACATGGGCCTATCCCAAGCGGACGATCCGCACCTCTTCTGTGGACGGTCGGCCGGGCCTCATACCTGACTTCCTGGTGGCGAACCGCAATTCCTTAGGTTTGTATTGGTGGATCGTCGAGCTGAAGCGGCCTGACGTGCAGTTTTCAAACGCCCGGGGCGACGGATATTCGACTGACGGACATAAAGCCATTGCACAATGCGCCGGTTACTACGCGCATTTCCTGAACTATATCGAGACGGTGCGATCAAATACTGGGCTGACCCATTTAGCGTCACCAAAGGGCATCATTCTCGTCATCGGCAATTCCCAGACGGAGACCGAGGCGCAACAGAGATGCCGCGCCGAATTTGAGGGCTTGGGAGACAAGGTTCGAGTGGCAACCTACGATCGAATACTTCAGGGGGCGACTCGTGATCGCAAAGATTGGTTCGTTTGATATTGTCAATCCGGCGCAGAGACTGGCTCGGGCGCTAAGACCTTAAGCGCCTGCGTGACATTTGAAAACGTTATACCACTTAGCTCGGTGGATATCTCATCTGACTGTTCGATGTATCTGATGACACAGCCGTAGGATGTGTTGCTAGCCCAGAATGCGAAGGAGGGCACGGTGTATAATCTAGTGGTAATGGGCGGTGGCTGGCAGCCGCATCGGAGCAGCTTCACGCGTTCCAGGATATTCGAATACACGGAAGATCATATAGCAGCAGACCATACAGCTGCGCATGGTCCCAATTTTAATAAATTGATGCAGTATCCCGCCTTGTTCATGTCTGAGGAGGGATCAGGGGACAATCTCGCGAGGGTTGGCCAGATCACACGGGTATCGGCCTCGAGTGGTGGCGACATCATACTCGAATATAGTTTTGACACGAATATTCCGCCGGTTCCCGTCCCTTGGATCGGCACGATTGCCGGTGAACTTCAGATGGCGGACTTTGAATTCAACCGCACCCATTGGGCCCTAAAGGATGTCGATATTTATCGAGTCTTTCTAAGGGCGCTGACACCTCTGCGCAATAGGCCCACGGTGTTTACGGTTAGCGAGGCGACAGCGATCGACGCAAGTCAAATGTCTGCAATGATGCCTTTTGACGCTGGGTTCACCCCGGTCTATGAGGCGATACAACGCGCAGGAGCCAGCGTGGGTATGACTGTGAACCGCGCAGACGATATTTGGATCCATCATCAGATCATGCAGGACATCGTGAGTTTGATTGATCGGTCTCGCATCATCGTTGCCGACTGCACAGGTAAGAACCCAAATGTCTTCTACGAGGTGGGGATTGCGCACGCGCTTGGCCGTGAAGTGATCCTCATCACGCAGCACATAGATTATGTGCCCTTCGATTTACGCCACCTGCGAGTCATCACTTATTACCCTAACGCAGAAGGGTTACAGGCCTTGGAAATGGCGATCCGTGATCGTTCGCGGACGCTACTGAGTATTTAAGTCGAGGGGCGAGCATCCATGTTGGTCGCCGACGTTGCCCCGTTCTTTGATCCGTTCAGTTAGAGAAAAAAGTGAGTCGCCAATAACCCCTTACAGGCCGTTTGGTTATTACCTCGACAGATGGCCGCGTTGGGCGCCAAGCCGACAAGGGAGGAGGCGAGCTATTTACTCGCCATCTTTCGAAGCTTCAGAATCGTCGCGCTCGCTTTCAACAGCCTCGATGCCATGGCGCGCTGGTGAGTCCATAACTACGCCCACGCCAAGCAGAACCGACGCAAATGCTATACCACCCTTAACGGAACGGCCAATAGAGCGGCCAAACGTGGCAGCAAGAACGGCTATTAAAATGAAAAGTAATATATAGATGAGTGTCCGCATCAGCGAAACATAAGTGCTGAGACGGCGCCCACAAGCTTCGACGCCATGTTAGCGCCCCCTTGTGGCATTAAAACCGCACCAAAAGAAGTTTACATGCCCACCGGATATGGGCGCAGTCGATGGAGTTTTTCACACCTGCAGCTAGCTGATGTCTGCTTATGGTCGCGAGATCTACCTCCACGAACAATCTATTTCCTGATTGGGCGCGCAGGAGCCACCACTATGATATTGTTGCATTTGAAACACTATTCGCTGTGCACGAACTCAAAGGGCACTTTACCTGTTGCGGTATGCAACATTTGCCCGTAATGGCTGCTTTGTCAGAGTGGTGTAGAAAGCGATTCCTTCGTTAATCTGTAGGTTGCCGGTTCGAAGCCGGCCCCGGGCAACCGGGTAGCTCAATTGGATAGAGCAACAGAATAGGCGCTTTCGTCTGTTCCCTCTGACAACTGCGGCCAGTGGCGCAGACAACAGCTTCATCGCTCATAACGAGGTTGTCGCCGGTTCGAATCCGGTCGTGAAGGTTCCTTCGCGTAGCTCAGGGGTAGAGCACCTGCTGTTGTCGTTTTTTCCCTGGCCGTCTCAGAGTTGGTTTTCCGTGGTGTAGAGTTCGGTTTCTTCGCTGCCACCTCGGGAAATGGTGAGCCCTGGATGACGGTTTTTCCGTCAAGCCAGCGTGGCCCGGATACGGCAATATCCGGCGGAAGCACCTCCCACCGGATTCGCTTGTTCCCGGAAAGCCGATTCTGAATCATTTTTGTTGCATTACGCAACAAGTTGCGTTAGTAACTGCCTCGTCGCTTAAACAGGCCTGCAATAGGAACCATTTGAGCGGCACACCGGGTGGCGTAGGGATACGTTTTCATCGATCTGGAGAAGCCGCAAGGCCGGGGTTCGACTCCCCAACCCAAACCCGGTTCGCTGGGGGAGGGGCTGACGATCCCGTCCGTACCCCCGGAACGTAATCAGTAGCAGCAAGGTGCGTTCTAGCCTTGCTACGCACTAAACACCCATCTCGCAGCGTCCGCCAATTGTATGGCCTGCCGCCGCCTCAGCCCATTACACGCGCAAATGCCATCGGACACGGTGTCCGGTGAAGGCCGCTTTGCGCCTCGATGTCCGGAAAAGGAGAGCCCAATGCGGTTCAATATTTTCAAAAAGGTCCCCGGCATCACGCACGAGGGCGCCCCAGCGCGGGAACTGACTGTCGAACAAAAGCTTCGGCGTTCGGTTCTGTCCTGCCTGTTGTGGGAAAACGAATTCTATGAAGACGGTCAGACGATCGCCGATCGCATCCTTGCGCTCGCGGTTGAAGTGCCGTCAGAAATCCTGGCTGCGTTAGCGGTCGAAGCGCGCGAGCTGATGAAGCTGCGGCACGCTCCGCTGATGCTGCTGTGCGCGCTGATCGCCAAGGGCGGCCCCATGGTCGCACCGACGATTGAGCGTGTGATCCAGCGGGCCGACGAAATGACCGAGCTTGTGACGCTGTACTGGCGTAACGGCAAACGTCCGTTGTCGAAGCAGATGAAGCTGGGCCTTGCGCGCGCCTTCGTCAAATTCGACGCTTACCAACTGGCCAAGTACGACCGCGACGGAGACGTCAAACTGCGCGACGTCTTGTTCCTGTGTCACGCCAAACCCAGGGATACGGCCCAGGCCGAGATCTGGAAGCAACTGGTCGATAAGACGCTTGCCTCTCCCGACACGTGGGAGGTGGCGCTGTCGGGCGGGGCGGACAAGGCCGCGACCTTTACGCGCCTGCTGGGCGAGCGAAAGCTCGGCTATCTGGCACTGTTGCGTAACCTGCGGAACATGGATCAGGCCGGCGTTGACGAAGCGCTGGTCAAGGATGCAATCCTTGCGCGTCGTGGTGCCGAGCGTGTGTTGCCGTTCCGGTATGTGGCGGCAGCGCGGGCGGCCCCCCGGTTCGAACCGTGGCTCGATCAGGCCCTGGCCGAGACCATCTTGGAACAACCCGTTCTTAAGGGGCGGACTCTGATCCTGGTCGACGTATCACCGTCGATGAATGTGCGTCTATCGGCGAAATCCGACCTGACGCGCATGGATGCGGCGGCGACGCTGGCGTCCATCATCCCTGGCGACGTGCGGGTCTTCAGCTTCTCCAACGAAGTGATTGAAGTGCCGCCGCGTCGGGGGATGGCCGGGATCGATGCGATCATAAGGTCGCAACCGTCCAACGGCACCTTGCTCGGTAAGGCGGTGACGCATGTGAACGCGATCAAACATGATCGCCTCATCGTGATCACCGACGAACAAAGCCAGGACGTCGTGCCTGATCCTGTGGCCGCCAAGGCCTACATGATCAACGTCGCTTCCGCCCGCCATGGCGTCGGCTACGGGACATGGACGCACATCGACGGTTTTTCCGAAAATGTGCTGACCTTCCTACGTGAGCAGGAAACCTTCCAGCTTAACGTCAGCGAGGCCTGAACCATGACGGCGGAGGAACTGAGGCAGGCGGCTATCTTTCTTTTCGGTGAACGCGGCTGGATGTCGCGTTTGTCGGAAGCCTTGGGGGTAGATCGCTCCTCAGTTTCTCGCTGGTTCGCGGGGCTGCCGGTTCCAGGACCGGCGGCCGCCGCCGTCAGAGCCTGGCTAAAATTGTATGAAATTACCGGCGAAATGCCATATGAGATTAAAGGCCTGATCGATCCTAAGGAATAGGGGCGGCAGTCGAATCTCTTAGCGCCGCCGCTTCCTAAAGTTGTTCAAATGAGACATCTGGTCATTATGCGTGGCGCGCAAGGCGCCGGAAAATCCACCTTTATCGCGGAAGCGGGGCTTGAGCCTTACGCCTTATCGCCCGACGCCCTGCGGGTGCAGATGGGGGGCGTCATCATGCTGCCCGACGGGCGTATCAGCATTAATCCCAACAATGACCGAAAGGTATGGGAGGAGGTCGAGCGCCTGCTGGAACAGAAGATGTCGCGGGGCGAATTCATCCTGTTCGACGCCACCTTCCAGTCGCAGCGCGATTTCAAGATGCCTATGGCACTGGCGTCGAAATACGCCTACCGCGTGACGTGCCTCGACTTTTCAGGGGTGTCGCCTGAGACAGCCAAAGCACGTAACCTGATGCGTCCTCAATGGAAGCAGGTGCCGGAGTCGGTGATCGATCGGGCTTATGAGCGGTTCGCGTCGAGTCCCTTGCCAAAAGGCCTGAAGGTTTTGCGTCCGGAAGACTTGGGCGACGGTGGGCTTCTGTCTGCGCTCACCGACCCCGTACGTGATCTTAATGCCTATGCACGCGTCCATCACATTGGCGATCTGCAAGGCTGTTACGCGCCGGTGGCTGAGTATTTTCAGGGCGGGTTCAAGGACGATGAGTTCTACATCTTCGTCGGTGACTTCCTCGATCGCGGTATCGAAAACGACAAGGTCATCCGCTTTGTCGTCGACGAACTGCTGCCACGTGAGAACGTTGCACTGATTTACGGCAACCATGAGTGCCATATTCATCGCTTCGGTAACGGGCAGCCACCGGTGTCGAAGGAGTTCGAACACAACACGCTTCCGCAATTGTTGGCCGCCAACTTCACCGTGGGTGAGGCCAAGCGTCTAGTAGCGCGGCTGAAGGACGTTTTCGTTTACGAATATGGGCCGCATCGCGTTCTGGTCACCCATGCGGGCTTGTCTCGTGTGGCCGAAGACCTGTTGCTGATCCCATCGCTCCAGATGTGGAAAGGTACGGGACGCTATGAAGATCCGGTCGATGCCACCTTTGCAGGTACGATGGCCGGAACGAACTGGCTGCAAGTGCACGGCCACCGCAACAGCGCGAAGCTGCCGATCCAGGCGTCCGCCAACAGCTTCAACCTCGAATCCGAGGTCGAGTTCGGCGGCTGCCTGAGCGTAATGGTGCTGGATGGTGCGGGCGGGTTCGAAACCATACGCGTGGTCAACGCGATCCACCGTAAGGAGAAGCCATCGGCCTTTGCGCCTGATCCTCGCAGCCTGATCTCCGAAGGAGCGCTGGCTGCTTTGAAAGGCCACAAGCATGTTGCGGAAAAGCGTTTCGCACGTTTCCCCGGCCTCGCATCGTACAACTTCACGCGCGGTGCGTTTGAGAAGGGTGCGTGGGACGCCACGACCTTGTCCGCGCGCGGGCTGTTTGTGGCTGACGACCGCCGGATCGTGGCGCGCGCCTATGACAAGTTCTTCAACCTTGAAGAACGGGCGGAAACCCAGATGCGCAATCTTGAGCGCAGCCTGAGCTTTCCATTGCGCCTTTTCGTCAAGGAGAACGGCTTTCTCGGTATTCTCGGCTTCGATGCCGGTGCGGACGAGCTGTTCTTCGCGTCGAAATCGACACCGGAGTCCGAGTTCGCGGGCTGGTTCCGTGACATCGTCACCATGCAGGTTGGTGAGGGCGGACTGGCAGGGTTGAAGGCGCGTCTGCGCGACGAAAATTTGGGCCTTGTGTTTGAGGTCAATGACCCAGTCAACGACCCGCACATGATCGAATATACGGAGCGCCATGTCGTACTACTCGATGCGATTCACCGGACTGAGACATTCGCTCGTCTTGGCTATGCGGATTTGCAGGCCTTGGCGGCGGAATTCAGTCTTGGTGTAAAGCAGGATGGACTCCGCTTTGACGACTTCGGTGCGTTTAAAGTGTGGTTCGCCAGCGTTAATGCAGCGGGCCGGGATTACACCTTCAACGGACGGCATATCGAAGGTTTTGTAATCGAAGATGCGGCGGGCTTCATGTTCAAGATCAAGCTACCCTATTATGCGTTCTGGAAATCCATGCGTGGCCAGAAGGAGCGCATTCTGGCTGCGCATCAGTCGGGACGACCTTACGACCGTTCTAAGGCTGGCCAATGGGGAAGTGATGCCCTGGCTTTTGTCGAATGGGCAGAACGCCTCAACGATGAAGATCTGACGCGGGACATCATTACCTTGCGTAGCCGTTTTATGATGAGGTGATAAAGTAGTTCGGCGGGGCAACCTGCCGGGCTACTAACCTATCAAACGCTCAGATCTTTGACTTCTGGCTCAAAGGAACCGAGCGGCCGAAATAAGGCTGAGCATACAGAACGCGACCTGGAAGCCTATTCTGCACAGCGCCTGTGGCGCGGTTGTCACGGTTGGCAAGTATACAGCTCGGCTGTCTTGCGCATCGTTTCAATTTTAACTATAGCGCTCACTCTGCCGCGTCATATGCGGCCAAATGGAGAGTATGGATTGTTGGGATCGAAGAACAGCCGGGGCCTTAAGCCCGCCGCGATCCTGCCTTTCGTCTAAGCGCCTTTGGGCGCTGCGGCGGGGCGGGAACGCTCCGGACCGCGCACTGGTTCCTGAATAATAAAATGGAACATCGCGAGATGCGCTCTTGGAAGCGCGTCCGCCAAATAGACGAAGACAAAACAATGAACGAACAATTTATTGTCCGCAGCTTAGCGCTCCGGATTGCGCGCGATATCGTGCCAAACTCAGCGACTGCTGAGCGATTGATAGCTTGGGGCACTGAGAATGCTGCCTGGCTTTTCGCAGGGGCATGGCCTACGAACGAAAAACCTGACTGGGCACATTTTCTGGCTTATTTGCAAAGTCCCTTAGAGGCAGAAGATCAACGCCCGCAAGTCCTCGACTTGGCGGATGAACTGGGACGCTTGCTGCAATTAGTGGCATTTGATGCGCGTCTGCTCACCCTGATGATTGCGTGTGATCGTCTTCCAAGAGTTGCCGATCTGCTCAATATCGTCGCCGAGCAAATTCGAGACTTACCCGCCGTTCTAGGCGAAATCGCCGGTGCAGATCCTGTGGAGGCCGGGCCGCGCGTTCGTCGCAGCGACGTTTTGAAGCTTGGCCTGATGACTTTTGGCATTAGGTCACGTCACGATAATCCCGTGGAAATTCGCTGGCCGTTATCGCGTATTCTTGATCGTGAACCCGCTCCCGATCGTTTGGCGGAAGCCTTGGCGGGTCGTCGTCAGGTCGCAAACCTGGAACTCGCGGATTTTGCCCACGTTCAAGATGCAAGCTTCCTTGTCCGTCTCCTGGAGGGGGCGGTGCGCGAGCAAGCACATGGCGTCAACATCCTCATCCATGGACCCGCCGGAACAGGCAAGACAGAATTGGCACGGTCTCTGGCCGCCGCCGCTGGCTGCGCGTTGCATGGGATCGGAGAGGCAGATGAAGACGGCGAGGAGCCAACGCGGAATGACCGCGTCCTGGCGCTTCTGCTCGCGCAGCGCGTGATGGGGGATCGCAGCGGCGCCATTCTCCTGTTCGACGAGATGGAGGATTTGATCGGCGGGGCACAACGCTCCGACGGTGATTGGTTCTCGAAGCGTGAAGGCAGCAAGGTATTCGTCAATCGTCTTCTGGAAACCAATGCGGCGCCAGTCATCTGGGTGACGAATGCCATTGGCAATGTTGACGATGCCATCCTGCGGCGGATGAGCTTCGTCCTTAAGCTCGACCTACCGCCACGGCGCGTCGCCCATCGCATTCTTAAGCGCATCATAAATGATGAAACGGGTGAGCCAGGTGACGCCATCGGCAAGCTTATCGATCAGGCGCCGGAAACGGCAAGCGTGCTGCGTGTCGCGACGCGGGCAGCGCGGCTGGCGGGAGAGGCTGACTGCGGCGCGCGCGCTGCAACATCTCTGGTGCGAGCATTGCGTGGCGGAGAGTTGCCGCTGGAGGGGTTTGGCGCGCTAGACCTTCAGCTCTATGAGACCGATCGGCCCCTTGATGCCCTTTTCGGATCTATCCGTGACCTGGGCATGGCCGATGTGTCCTTGCTCCTGACCGGACCGCCTGGAACAGGGAAGACTGCCCTGGCGCACCATTTAGCGCGTATTCTCGACCGGCCGCTGCTCGTCCGTCGGGCATCTGACCTTTTATCAAAATGGGTTGGCGAAACCGAACAAAATATTGCCGGTGCTTTCGAGGACGCGCGCCGGCAGGAGGGCGTTTTGCTGTTCGATGAGGCAGATTCCTTGCTATTTGACCGGACAAATTCCCGCACGTCCTGGGAAGTTGGCCAGGTCAACGAGATGTTGACCTGGCTAGACCGCCACCCATTTCCCGTGATTGCCGCAACCAACTATCGGCATCGACTTGATCCGGCCAGCTTGCGACGGTTCGTCTTCAAGCTGGATCTTGCGCCATTGGGGCCAGAACGTCTGGTGCGCGCCTTTGAGGAGTTTTTCGGTATGACGGCGCCGAAAGAACTTGAAGGCTTACGGAACCTGACTCCGGGTGATTTTGCCGTGGTGGCGCGCCAACTGCGTTATTTGCCACCGCAAAATGCGCTGGCGATACTTGAGTACCTTCGCCAAGAAAGCCTGCTCAAACCGGATGTGGGTGTGAAGATTGGCTTCTGACTTGCCCAATCGAGCCATTTTGATTTCGGAGGCACCACAGGTGCGTCTCAGGCGATATGAATGGACGACAGAATTATTTCGCGACGTGCGCTTCGCAAATTTGCTTTGTCTTCTCCGTCAGCAGGCCAACCCGCTCTTGCAGCCATTCCAGTTCTTCAGCCGTAATTTCATATTCCGCTGAATAACGCGCTTCTACATAGGCCCGTTGCAACTTCGAGAAACAGCGCCGCGCGAACTTACTGTCGTCTGGCCAGACGTCCCGTAGCCCTGCGTTGAGGCCCTCAGCTTGCGATCGCAGAAAGCTGAGTCGGTGCGATTTCGGGCTATAAAGCGTCAAAGTGAGAAGTAGAGAGTGGTACAGGGCCTCGGCCGCCTGATGTAGATGGAATGCAGTCATTTTGAGATTTCCGCGTTCTAAATAGAACACTGTCCCGGCGAGAAACTCTAGCGCACGGGGCATCCATTGATCGTAATAGCCCTTCGCCTCAACCTTGACCTCATCCGCCAATAGCGGTTTTGCCTTCGCCAGCGGATGCCCCTCGGCCTCAAACAGCATGATACCGTCGCGTGCGATGTCGCTAAAGAAGGGCCGCCCACGCGCCAGTTGGTCGTTCACATCCTGGAGGCTGTGCACGATAAAACTGACCGGCGTCTTTAGCTCATGGGTGAGGGTGTATTCGCGCACGAAGGTGTCGTCCGCCACCGACCAGTATTCCTGCAAATCGGTGAGCTCATGGCCACTGACCACGATCAGGATGTCGTAGTCTGAGCGATAGCCCGATAGGCGGTCTTCAATCCAGTCGCCGCGTGCGTAGGACCCGAACAGGATTACCTTGAGGATGCGGCCGGCCTTGCGCTTATCAGACATCTTCGTCTTTGTGGCATCTCCAAAGGCGTCGAACAACACCTTCACCACGTGCTCAAGCTCGCGGCGTTTGATGTCCGGAAGATGGTCAAGAGCGTCTGGCGACATGAAGATTCCCGCAGTGTCCTACCGGTATAGTTCGCCCGGACTCGGTCCGCAATACCTGCAAGGTTCCCTCTGAAGCAGAAGCCGCCTGAAGCGACCTCATTCATGCAGCTTTGGACATAAGCCGGACCATCCGGCAACGCCGGGCTCGCGCCCGACGTCCTCCACTGCGTTTCAGCCCCTGCGGGGTGCAGGAGGTCCGGCCTCACGTCCATGGGCGCGGCATCGAGGTCGCGATTGGCGCGATCCGATTTTCAGAAAGGCACCTTCTCATGGCTATCATCGGCACCTTTACGGCTTCGGGCCAAAACTTCACGGGTAAGATCAACACGCTCAAACTGGATGTCGACATCCATATCGTGGCCACCGAGACCCCGTCAGAAAACAGCCCCGACTTTCGGCTGTTGGTAGGGGATGTTGAGGTCGGCGCCGGCTGGAAGCGAACAGGACGCGACAGCGGCCGTGAATACCTTTCCGTAAAGTTCGACGATCCGACGTTCCCCCATCCGGTCTATGCCAGCCTGGTTGCCAGTGATGCGCCCGAGGTCTTTCATCTGCTCTGGAGCCGCCCCTCGGGGAACTGAGTTTTGCGTCAGGTCTCGTCGGTCATCGGCGAGGCCTTTTTTCATCCATCACGCCGACCATCTTATGCCGGATCAAACATCCCTTTGAACTCCGCGCAATCGCAAAAACGAAGCTTCCTGGCGCCCCTCGGCCTTTGAGCAATCAGGGAACAGAAATTGGAAATCCTGGCGCGGATTGTGCGTCTCGTCTGGTATCAAAAGCGGTCGGCCGATATGCTGCGTTGAATATGACAATCTGCTGTCCTCGCTGCCGTGGGCGGGGGAGATGTTCTGCCAAACGACGGGGGCTGAACCAGGCGATTTTTGCGTATTTCTATCAACCAAAAACTCGAGTCTTGAGGCCGATATAGCCTAACGTTGTCGGCGCTCGTAGCCACTCTATTTGGCTGCCTTATCTGAGCCGATTAGATCATCGAATAGCGCCTTGTCGGTCTCGCGTGTGAGAAACCCCGGTAGTTCGCGTTTGATGAAGTCTCGCAGATAGTCGGCACTGGCCGCGTTGCCGTCCTCAATACGGTGTAAAACCAGTGCGCCCAGCAGTACCTTACGGCGGGTGTCCCTGGCCCGTTCGTCTTTGGTAAGCCTGGCCTGCAAAGTCTTACGCTGGGCATCCAGTTGCGCCAGCCGTTCTTCGATGGATTTACGCGCCATTGTGCCACCCCTGTAACAACTCCACGATGCTCTATTTTGCCAGACTCGACTCTTGATTGCAAGTGCTTTTATGGTACTCTGAGACCGTGTTTGTGGTGTGCATGGTGCCTGACAAACGTGCAGCACACCTGAGCAATCGTAGCGTAGCGGAGATTTTGAAGGGCGCACTTACGAGTTGCTGTGCAACTCAGATGCGCGCCGGCACGGGCCGGCGAAGGGATAGGTCAATGGCGATTTATCATCTGAGTATGAAAACCGTCTCCCGTGCATCGGGTCGCTCGGCCGTGGGCGCGGCCGCCTATCGTTCCGGCACCCGCCTGACCAATGAGCGCGATGGTGTGATCCACGACTACACCCGTAAGGGCGGCATTGAGAATTCTGAGATCGTCTTGCCGGAAGGCAGCACCGCCGAATGGGCGCGCGACCGGGAGACGTTATGGAATGCCGCTGAGTTTGCCGAGAAACGCAAAGACGCCCGCGTCGCCCGAGAAATCGAAGTCGCCTTGCCGCATGAACTGACGGGGGAACAGAGACTCGAGCTGGTGCGTGAGTTCTCTCAAGGCCTGGCCGATCGCTATGGCGTGGCGGTGGACTTCGCCCTGCACACACCCGATCAGGATATGGATATCCGCAACCACCATGCGCACATCCTGTTCACGACCCGTCAGGTGACCGAGGACGGGCTTGGCGACAAGGCCGACCTTGAACGCGAAAACAAATGGCTGAAGGCGCGTGAACTGCCGACGACCGACGAGCAGCTAAAGGCCCTGCGTGTCGAGTGGGAAGAAACGGCTAATCTTCACCTGGCCCGCGCCGGTCATGACATCCGCATTGATCACCGCTCGCACCAGGACCGGGGGCTGGAGATCGAGCCGACCCAGCACGTCGGGGTTCATGCCACACAGATGGACCGACACGGCAAGGAGGTGGAACGCGAACGGTTGGCCGAGGATGCGAGGGTTAGAAACGCCGAACTGATCCGCGAAAACCCCGACCAGGTGCTGACGCTGATCACCGGTGAGAAGAGCGTGTTCGATCGTCGCGATGTCGCCCGCACGCTGCACAGGTACATCAATGACGACCCGTCTGAGTACCAGGCTCTCTATTCAAAAGTCATGGCGTCAGACGAACTGGTGCGGATCTCTGACGGACCTGACGGCATTCGCTATTCGACGAAGGAAATGATCGACCTGGAAACTGGCATGGCACGCGACGTCTCGGCCATGTCCGGACGTTCCAGTCATGGTGTCAAGGATAGGCATGTCGATCGCGCCATTGACCGGCAGGGCGATGCGATACGGCGTGGCGTCGCTGCCGGCTTGCCGGATGACCTGGCCGCCGATCAGCGCGCGCGCCTGAT
>NZ_AQWM01000027.1 GCF_000376105.1 Asticcacaulis benevestitus DSM 16100 = ATCC BAA-896 | reverse complement strand
AGCAATCTTGGCGTCGCGAACCGTCACCGCCAGTTTCAAATCTTCAAGGGTACGAGATTGTTCTTCAATGACCTTCGCTTGCGAACCTACCTCCGTCTGGAGTCGCTCAACCTGCCCCAAAAGTGTCGCAACAACACTGCGCAAACCCGCCAGGGAAAAATCGTCATTCGATTCAGTCGATGGAGCCATCTCCAGTTTGAATCATAACCGCGAGTCCCTGCCAAGCCCCCTTGCACGCCAATTTGCCCCGGTTACACTTAGCTGATCATAACAGCGCTTGGGCTTGAGCCAACCGTTCGAGGTCGCCGAGGTTTACGCGAAATTCCTTGAGTAAATGAAATAGGGTAGTAGTTACGTTGGTTGCGGGCCCCCGCAACCAAAGTCTAAAATGAAACAGTAAGACGGAATAACGCCGCCAGCGAACGTCATTCCGCTCCGGTCGGAAAATGAACCTGCAGTCCTTTAGTTATGGACGGCGCTCCAGATCATGTCCGGCAGGGTGATGTCTACGGATATCGGCAGATCATCCGACGCCTGACCAAACAGCACGTGGTACGTCCCGGCCTTTACACGCCAGCTGTTGTCAGCGACCTCGTAAGTTGCCAACAAACGTGGATCCACCTTCTGCGCAAAGGCGGCGGCGGCGGAGCCAGGGGCGACCAAGTCTTTGTGGAACGCCACGAGGCGCTTGGGCGCTTCCCATCCCGCCGCTTTGTAGTCATCAGGCGCAACATAGATCTGTACTACGCCCTTGCCCGGGACCTTTCCCGTATTTCGTAGTGTCGCGCCGACGCTCAAGGCGCCATTGTCGACGGTGGCTTTGGTATCGGATACCGCGAAGGTGGTATAGCTCAGGCCGTGGCCGAACGCGAACAGGGGCTTAAAGCCCTTTACATCGTACCACTTGTAGCCAATGGTCGCGCCTTCGTCGTAGGTGACATGGACGGCTTTGCCGTCAGGCTGGTCAAAACCGGGTATGTCAGCGTGCGCGAGGTGCGCGTCCGATGCCGGGAAGCTGATCGGTAGGTGCCCTGAGGGATTGACCTTGCCGCTGAGGATGCGGGCGATCGCGTGTCCGCCACGGATGCCGGGGTAGAAGGCTTCGAGAATTGCCGGAACGCTGTCCTTCCAAGGCATGAGGATGGCGCCGCCCGATTCGATCACGACGATCGTCTTCGGATTGGCGGCGGCAACCGCGGCCACCAGAGCATCCTGATCGCCTTTGAGCTCTAGCGTGCTGTCCATGCCCTCACCCATGAACTGGGTCACGAAGACTATGGCGACGTCAGAGGACTTGGCCAGGGCCACGGCCGCTGCGATATCGTTGCCGCTGCTATAGGACACTTTCGCCTTCGGCAATTCGGTCTTCAGGGCCGCCATAGGCGAAGACGGCATGTAGATGACCGGGTCCGGCCAGACCTTGGGGTCGGCTTCCGGCACCGGGTTGCCACCGACCGGCATAACGGCGGAAGAGCCGCCGCCGGCCAAGACGCCCTTGTCGGCGTGGCCACCAATCATGGCGACCGATTTCACGCCTACCAGGGGCAACAGGTTGCCGTCATTTTTAAGTAAAACCAGCGAGTCTTCGGCGGCTTTTTGCGCGACCGCGGCATTGGATCTGAAGTCGATGGGGCCGGCCTTCGCCGGATCGTCGAATGCGCCTGTCGAGAACAGCGGCCATAGAATCCGGGTGGCCATATCATCAAGTCTGGTCATGCTGATTTCGCCCTTGTCTATGGCGGCTTTGAAGACCTTGGGCGCAAACCAGGGCTTGCGGTCGCCGCAGCACGGGAAGCCCGTAAACTGGTCGAGACCGTAATTTGCCGCATCCGCAGTTGAATGAACTGCGCCCCAGTCAGCCATCACATAGCCCTTATAGCCCCAGTCCTGCTTTAGTGTCTTTTGCAGCAGGTACTCGTTTTCGCACCCCCAGCGCCCATTGATCAGGTTATAGGAACACATGACCGAACCGGGACTCGACTGCTCGTAGGCGAATTCAAAGGCCAGCAGGTCGGACTGGTGCATGGCCTCGGGCGAGATGGTGACATCTAAGCTGTGGCGCTGGCTTTCCTGGTCGTTGACGGCAAAATGCTTCAGAGTCGACACCATGTGCTGCGACTGGATACCATTGATCAGCCCCGCGGCCATTTTACCGGCCAGCCAGGGATCTTCGCCGACATATTCGAAGTTACGGCCACTACGGGGCTCGCGTGCCAGGTTTGCGCCTCCGGCCAGGAACGTGTTGAATCCGGTCAGCCGGGCTTCGGACGCGATCATCCGGCCACCGGCTTCGGGCACGGTGGGATCAAAACTGGCAGCCGTAGCCAAGGACGAGGGCAGGGCGGTACGCTGCATGCCCTCTACACGTACGCCGAGCGATGCGTCGGTCTGGGCTTGGGCCGGAATCTTGAGGCGTGGAATTGCCGGAACGAAACCGGAAGAGCCGGGGACTTGGTTTGCTTTCACGACAGCCTTGACCGCCGCAGGCACGATGTCATCGGCCTGCTTCGCTAGGTCGTCGGCATCGGTAAAGCCGAAAATCAAGGTCAATTTTTCGTCGATGGTCATGGCCGCGACAGCGGCCTTTGCGCGTTCTTCGGGCGACTTCGAGGTGTCGAGCCATGGCTGACTCTGGGCCAAGGCAGGGCTCGACACAAAAGCCAACATAGTCACGATTGTGATCGGTTTCAACGTGTGGGTTCCTATGCTTATCTTGTCTGAAGCTATCGTAGTTAGGTATTTTCTGGATGAGAAGAGGGCGGCTATACTATACCGCTACCATCGCGCGCTATTCTAACGAAGGGGCTATTCATGCCTTTGATCGTGCGGCTGATGAGAATTCGGTGAATTGGCGCGGCGGACGTGTCCCTCGTGAGCTGTTCTGGCACGGCATTTACGGCTAACCGAGGTTGTGGGCGAGTGAATCGAGTTCGGCGTGCGACATGTTGGGCTGCTTTAGGGCGGTCGCCGAACCCGGCCACGCGATAAGGCTTGCTGTAAGACCCAACACGCCCGTCCCCTTTAGAAGGTGACGCAACAGACGGTACAAAGCAGCGGTGGATGTCTTTACGAGGTTCAAGAACGCACCTTTGTTTGCCACACCATTCCAGTCAACTGAAAGCAAATATACCGGAATAAAAGGCAAGGGGTTTTGCCAGAAGCGAGCGATCTAAGTGCCGCAGGGAGCATGTCCTGGCCAGGGAAAACCAAGGCCTGCTCCCGCCGGTACGAACGCGGCATTGCGTCCGTATCAGAAATCAAAACCCAGGCGAACACCAAGGGTTCTTGGCGCATCATAGCTAGCGAGCAATTCTCCTAGGCCCGCGGACTGAAAGTTCTTGGTGGCAATATTTGTCAGGTTTTCCCCATAGATCTCGACATAGAAGGTGTCGTTAGATGGCGTAATGCGTATGTTGCCATCGAACTTGGTGTAGGCATCTTGCAATTGTGCCAAATGCGCGCCGTCATAGTTTTGCACATCGAGCCACATTTTGCTTTGCCAATGCATCAGGACATAAGGCTGAACCGTATAGCCGTTCCCAAGGTGGAGGGTATGTTGATAGTGAACAGTCAGAGAGTATTCTGGCGCAAAAGGCAGTTGATTGCCTTTTAAGCTTATTTGCTCGTCGGGCGCGCCGCACTGGGTTTGGCCGAAAATGACGCGCCCAGCACAGGCATACTCATCAATGAGCGTCCCGCGGATGACTTCAGTGTGAAGCCACGAGACATATCCGCCCAGTTCGCCATTGTCCCATGGCTTGGAGTCGAATTCCAACTCTAGCCCTTCAATTCGGGCCAAAGGCAGGTTATCTGTTGTCCATGCGGTCACAGCCCTGCCTTCCGCGGGACTGTTAGGATTGGTGTTGATTCCAATGACCTTATCGCCGGTATTCTGCATATCGTGATAATCGCTGAGGAATAGCGTCGCGGACAGTTGCAGTTTGTTGTGGAACAGTTTCCCCTTATAACCGGTTTCATAATTGGTTACGTGTTCCGGCCCGTATTCGAGGATCTTGACACAACCATTGTTGCAAAAATCCGCTGCCTCATACATGCCGCCCATCTTATAGCCCGTGGCGATCGAGCCGTAGAACATGTGGTTGGGGCTGGGATTGTATTCGAGGCCCAAACGATAGGTGCCGACATTCCAGTTTTTGTCGGAATCCGTAATGTATACAAGCGGATTGGCCGCGCTGCCTAGCGGCGCATTACGCCCCATGTTCTGCGTCAGATCACTTGATTGATGCGCACGCACACTGGTCGGCTCATAAAGACCGTTGTACCAGGCATCGCTCGGAGTCCAATCACCGTATTCATAGCCATTGTGATCGCCCTTTTTGTCCCACGAATAGCGACCGCCCACGGTAAGTGTCAGGGTGTCGGTCATCTTGTAATCAAACTGGCCGAACACGGCCTTGGATTCTGTGGTGCGATCCCGTTGGTCATAAACCACGCCGTAAGGCAGGCCATCGATCAGTGAACCTGACTCTGCATCGTAACTCTTGTTTTCGATGAAATCCTGGCTATAGAGAATTTGCTTATGTTCGTACAAATAAAATGCGCCAAGAACATAGTTGAGACGGTGATCCCCGTTCGATTTCAACTGAATCTCGTGCGTCACGGAACGATAATTACTGCCTTGTGTGTCGCTGCTATTGTCGGACACGGGATAGCTGAGGGTGGCAGCCTGTTCAGCGGTTTGTGGCGCGCCAATGGATGACCATTCGGCCGGCGGGTAAAAGCCGCCGTCATCGTCATGGAGTTGATGACGGCGCTCATCCTCAAATCCAACCCTGTATTCCAACACCATGGAATCATTAATATTATAGGCCGTTTTGAGCTGATAATCGTCAAGTGTCATGCGCACATAGCCAGGCACGTTGATCTTCAAATAGCGGAGCTCATGGTCGCAGGCGGCTGGCGTTCCCTCGGCCGATTTGCAATCTTGGTAATCACTGTCTCCTGCGCCATTATCGGCAAATCGCGATACGGTGGCCGTCATTTCGAACCGGTCATTGGGCCGCCAGCGCGCAATCAAGCGCCCGGCCCACTCATTGTCATTATTGTACCAGTCCTTCGCTGCAACCGGCTTGTTATAGCGCTGATCGACATCCGGGATGCCGTCTTTCTCAATACCGTTGGCGGGTGAGGCAATATCGGTGAAATCCTGAACCTGAGTGCCGTAGCCATCATGCTTTGACGCCGTATAGGTAGCGCGCACGGCAAACGTGTCACTGAAACCGAAATTATACATGGCCCGCACTTCGCGACCGTTATAACTGCCGAGCCCGGCGTCCACATGGCCAAAATATGTTGAAAATTTCGGCTTTGCCGGGATGACATTAATCACGCCGCCGGGCGAATTCATACCGAACAAGGTCCCCTGAGGGCCACGCAGCACTTCAACGCGCTCGACGTCGTACATCAGTGCCAGCGCACCCTGCGGCCGCGGTGAGTAAAAACCGTCCTGATGGATAGACACGGCGGCTTCAGCCACTTCCGTCGTGTCCGTTGAGGTGACGCCGCGCATGCTAATGGCGGTACTGGAATCGCCGTTCGACCCCATTTGCAAATTTGGCACAGACGTTGCCATCCCGCGAATATCCTGGATGCCCTGCTTGTCGAGTGACTCTTGTGTTAACGCCGTAACGGCCAAAGGCGTTTTGAGCAGTTTGGTCTCCCGTTTTGACGCCGTGATGACCACCTCCTGAATCCCTGTATCAGGTGCTGCGGAGGGGGGCTGGTCCGTAGGCACATCTTGAGCTGCAGCTAAACCAGGCATCCCCATGATGACGCTTAAGGCCGAGGAAATCATCAAGAAGGAGCGTGCGCGGCTCCGGTTCACTCTCGTCATATTTTTACCCTCCAAACTCACCGGCCAAAGGCCCCGATGGCGCAAAGTTTGACGGATGTATGACAGGCTGTCAATATTTACTTCTAATGGATGTAAGTAATAATTGGTCCTATTTGAGTTGAAACACACCGCTTGATTTTATGGGGGAAAAACAAAGCGGATTCGAAAGCGGTATTATAGAAATGCAGTTTTGGGACTTAAAAAATGTGATATTTTAAATACATATTCTATATCTACATTTCAAAGCCGCTTAAATACGGAAGCGGCGCTCGATCTTTTTTTGCGCGGAATCCATCTCTTCAGCGCGGCCTTGTGTCAGGACGTCAATCCGAGGAGTCAGCTTTTCATATATGGGTAATACGGCGGCGCCGAGCAGGGCGCTGTCGCCAGCCTGGGAAGAGATGACGACGCGGCGTGCATTCTGAATCGTGCCACCGCTTCGCACAGAGTGCAACAAGGGCTGCGCGTAAGTCAGTATCGCTTGCCACAAAGCCCCGGGCACAGCTCCGCCCAGAACGATCATTTGCGGATCCAGCATATTCTCGACTGTGCAGATCACCTGTTGCAGGTAAGGAGCAACCGAGCGGCACCAATCATGAATAGTGCTGTCGTTCTCATTTAGACGCTTTTCGATCTCATCTGATGACAGAAGGGCGCCTGGTCCGGCAATCGATTCCGAAAGGGCGTGAAGCGAAAGATAGGTTTCAACACACCCCCGATTTCCACAACTGCATTGGCGGCCATTTCGCTCAACGGGGATGTGGCCGATTTCTGTAGCATTACCATTGGCGCCGGTGTAGGCGGCGCGATCGATCATAAGGGTTCCGCCAAGCCCGGCCCCCATATATAGATAGAAAAAGCGATTGGTGTCGCTTGCAGCTCCAAATAAGGATTCTCCAACCGCGCCCGCAACGCTGTCAACATTATAGTAGACTGGCAGGCCTATGGCGTCCTCCAAAGCGGTAAAAATTTCCAGCCCGCGCCATTTCTCGAATACCGTCGGTCCTTTGAAGGCCAGGTCGGGCGCATCAAACGGTCCCGGCATAGCGACGCCAACGCCCCAGATTCTATCGGGATGAAGGGCTCCCAGGCGCAAGGTCTCAACCTGTTTGATCATCGCGACCAATGCTGTCGTTGGATCGCGAAGATCGGCACTGATCTCACGACGATCACGCATCTCGCCAACAAGATTCACGCGTGCTGAGGCGATATGATTGAGCTCAAGGCTGATACCAATGGCATCTCCGCCATCAGGATTAAGGGCGAAGGACATCGGTGGCTGCCCGCGCGACTTTTCACCCTTTTGACGTTTGGAAATAATCAGGTCGAGATCTTCAAGATCTTGCGTGATGTTGGCAATCGTCTGTGGGCTTAGACCGACCCTGTCGATCAACTCCTTGCGCGACGCTTCTCCCTGTCGGCGAATGACATCCAGCACGATGCGCCGGTTGTAAGGGGCGCTAGACTGCTGGGTCGAGCCACGACTGACCATATTCTGCGTTTGCCTCTATTAGTTTATGACTGAAATTTCAGCCCTTTTCCCATCAATGTCGCGTGCGCTTAATGGGATAATCGTCTGTTGAACAGGGCCTTGGCAAGCTATTTAGTGATATCTAGGCAACATTTAATAAAAACATCCATTAGATATAATAATTGACAGGATGCATAAACATGAACTAGCTTTTGGACAAAATTTGAAACTGCATGAAAAGGCTTTAGCCAAGTACATGAATGTACGGACGTTCAACCTGACTAAGATACCTACAAAACTGACGATCATTGGTGATATTGGGGTCGATATTGTTATGGGGCCTTTGAAATCATGGCCGAGTATCGGGACTGAAATCCTGATGGAACGAAGTGAAATGCGCGCCGGCGGATCCGCAGGAAATGCAGCCCTAGCCGCGCAATCACTTGGTACGTCCGTTCATCTGATTGCGGGGGTTGGCTCGGATTCCCTTGGTCAATGGCTCATTTCACAGTTTTACGAGCTCCAGGCGGACATTGAAACCATACCGGCGGCCACCACCACGACCGTTGGGCTGATACATGCTGGTGGTGACCGTAATTTCTTTACAACGCACGGCCACCTTGACGCTTATGACGGGATATCGACCTTGCCACCCGCCGAACCCGGCGCGGTAGCTTTGTTGACGGGTGTATTTCTCATGCCGCGTTTGCGTAAACGCTATGTCGATCTCATTAGCCGTATTCGCCGCCAAGGCTATGCCGTGGCTATCGATACCGGCTGGCCATCCGAGGGGTGGACGCCGTCTGTCATTGAAGAAGTCAGGTCCTGGCTGGCCCTCAGTGATCATGTTCTGCTCAATGACCTTGAGATATGCAGCCTGGCTGCAAGAGGCGATCTTAAAGCTTCTATGGAGCACATTATTGGCTGGTTGCGCCCGGGCGCGACACTGGTCGCTAAGGTTGGCCGCGATGGCGCGATTGGGTGCAGAGGAGAGGCGCGCTTCAGCGCAACGCCCCCGATGACATCACCTATATTTGACACAATAGGGGCCGGCGATGCCTTTAATGCCGGATATCTTGACGCCCTCATTCGCGGCCAAGATATTTTCGGCGCATTAACGGCAGGCTGTGTGTGCGCGACCAAAACCATCGGTCATTTTCCACGACAGCGCTCACTTCCAGAAGCATTTCAGGAGGCAAGATGACAAATCGCTGGTTGACGCTCCTCTACATCCAGTGTGTCTGGTTCGTGATTTCCTTCGTGACCAATATCATCGGCCCATTGATGCCGGTTATAATAAGCGACTTTCACTTGAGCCTGACCTTGGCCGGTGTCCTGCCATTCGCGTTCTTTCTATCCTATGGTCTTGTGTCTATCCCGGCCGGTATGCTGATCGAGACGCGGGGCGCCCACTTTGCCTTGCTTCTGGCTTTTTCAGTCAATCTCGCAGGCAGTTTGCTTTTTGCGCTCCATCCGACCTATCTGACGGCCGTGGCGGCCTTGTTCATTATAGGAATGGGCATGGCCATTCTGCAGGTGGTGATTAACCCACTGACACGCAGCGCGGGCGGCGAAGCCCACTTCGCCTTCTTTGCCGTTATGGGGCAACTGGTCTTTGGGCTTGCCTCCTATCTCAGCCCAATGGTTTTCTCGGCCATCATGACGCACAAGGGAGTCCTGTCATTGTGGCTGTCCAGCCTGATGAACCTGACCCGAGCGCCACATTGGGTGCTTCTCTATTGGCTGTTCGCGGTCCTATTCGTATTGATAGCTTTGGTTACGCTGCCGCTTGACCTGACTGGGGTTGAATTGAAAAGCGACGAGAAGAGTGAACCTCTAAGGGTCTATTTCGATCTCTTGCGTGATCGATATGTCATACTGTTCTTCCTCGGCATTGCTGCCTATGTGGGCACTGAGCAATCCATCGCCAACTGGATGTCACCGTTTCTGGAAACCTACCACGGCATAGACCCGAACACGACTGGCGCGCAGACCGTTGGTGATTTTTGGGGCCTGATGTCCGTAGGCTGTCTGGTGGGACTCTTGCTCCTGAAATTGACTGATTCCCGTATGGTTTTACGCGGCGCAGTTGTCGCGGCTATGGTCTGTTTTCTGGCAGCCTTGTTCGGTCCGGCCACGGTGAGCCTCTTGGCTTTTCCCCTTTGCGGTTTTTGCCTATCAGTTATGTTCTCGATCATTTTTTCTCTTGGCCTGAATTCGATCCCCAAACATCATGGCGCCCTGTCAGGTATTCTGTGCTCCGGTATTCTGGGTGGCGCGATCGCTCCCCTCATAGTTGGCACTCTTGGCGAACTGGTCAGCCTGCGCACAAGCTTGCTACTCGTCTTCGTGATGCTATTCTACATGCTAAGTATCAGTTTCTGGGCGCGTCCGCTCGTCAGAAACGCCACCTTGTTTGATAAGGAAAGGGCGCCTTCATGACCGAAATATACCCCCCGAATTCCCGTCTTGTCTCCCTTGATGTGATGCGCGGCCTAGCCGTTATCGGCATGATTCTGGCCAATGCGACCGATGGGGTCAAAGAAGGCCTCGGGGCACATGTATTTCCACAACTATTGCATGAACCTTGGCAGGGGCTGCATTTTGCTGACACAGTCTTTCCGGCCTTCCTGATGATGATGGGTGTTTCCGTACCCATGGCACTTACTAAGGCCAAGGTCGCCACAGGGCTCAACGGCGAACAGTTTCGCAGGATATTCTGGCGTACATTCAGGCTGGTATTTCTAGGCTTCCTTCTTGTCAATCTCGACTGGTTTGCTCATTTCGGCGGCACGACTTGGCGTCTGTTCGGGGTGCTACAACGTATCGGCCTAGTCTATGGTGCCTGTGCGATCCTTTATTTCTTGTGCAGCCCAAGAGTTCGGCTGGTTATCATCGCCGCACTCTTGCTGCTCTACTGGCCACTGGCCCTTTTGCCACAAATCGACGCCGGCCCCTCTGATATTTGGGTGCGTGGTCATAACTTTATAGGTTCGTTCGACCGGGTGTGGTTGGGCGCTGGAGGCCACAATTACGTTCGGGGACCCGAGGGCTACGATCCCGAGGGGCTATTAGGCACGCTGCCGGCCGTTGCCCACGGCCTCATAGGAGTGGCTGTTGGTGAATGGTTACAGCGTATGCGAAGCAGAGATGCCGGCCTTAAACTGGCCCTGGCCGGGATTGGCACGCTCATCGCGGGATGCCTTTGGGGCTTCATCTTCCCGGTAGTCAAGGACATTTGGTCAAGTCCCTTTGTTCTAGTGACGTGCGGCCTTACTACGTTTCTGCTGGCTATATTGCACCTCTGCCTCGACGGAAGAGAAAAGGTGTCTGTTTGGGCATTGTTTCCAATGGCTATTGGCATGAACGCAATGACCGCGTATGTCTTAGATGAAGTTTGCGCTGGAATGCCAACTTGGTCGCTGTTCGCGCTCCCCTATCATCTTAGCCGGCCATATATCTATGAACCTATAGCCGCGCTTCTTCCGGTTATCGCCTTCCTCATGTGCATCTGGCTTGTCACGGAGCGCATGCGGCGAAAAGGACTAGTGATCAAGATCTAAGGGCTCTGATGATCTAGCTGATTTTATTGGAGCGCGCTCTGTGCCTGTGGATAAGTAGATGACTTGAAGCGCAAAGACACACACACGGGAAATTATTAACAACGGCGGATGGTGACTTCGACCGGATTTGGCCGATGTCGTTGAAACGTCTTAAGGCCCGCCTGAAAGGTAAGCGATCAGCTGGCCCCGTAGGCCTTAAAGTTCCACGGCATGAGATCCTCGAGTTTTGAGATGGGCCATCCGTTGGCGAGCCTTTCGAGTGTTTGTGTAAGCCGGGCGGCAGGATCGACATCGTTCATTTTGCAGGTCTGCAGAACGGTTGCGATGGTCGCCCAGGTTCTGCCTCCTCCATCGGAGCCAGCGAACAGACTGTTCTTTCTCGTAATTGTCTGGGGCCTGATGGCGCGTTCGACAACGTTGGAGTCGATTTCGGCCAGGCCGTTATGTAGGAACACTTCGAAGGCCTCGCGGCGCTTGAGTGCGTATCTTATGGCCACAGCCAACTTTGATTTTCCCGATATTCTGGGCAGCGTAGTTTCCCAGAGCTTGAACAAGTCAGCGACGACCTTGGCGGAGTTTTGTTGCCTGGCTTTGGCTCGTAGTTCATGTGCCCGGCCGCGGATGTCGTCCTCGATCCGCCAGAGCGCCTTCATCATTTCGACCGTGGCGGTCGCAACCGGTAAGGCATCCGACACATGCAGATCGTAGAACTTTCGTCGTAGATGCGCCCAGCAGCCGGCAAGGACTGCGCCGCCATTGGCGGCGCCTTTCGGTGCGATGCTGTTGTAACCGTTATAACCGTCCACCTGCACAATGCCATTGTAGCCATCGAGATGATTGGCCACGCAGTCACCGGCGCGACTATCTTCGAAGCGGAAGGCCACCAGGAAGGGGGCCGAGCCGCCGAACGGTCGATCATCACGGGCATAGGCCCAGAGATAGCATTTTCGCGCCTTGCCTGTCCCCGGGTGCGTCATTTTGCATCTCCAGCCGTCGCCAAGTGGCAGCTCTGCAAGAGTGGCTTCCATGGTGGATGTGGGATCAGCTTGAGCCATTGACGGCGATACAATTGCAACAGCAGCCATGGTCGCAAAGCTGCGCCGTGAAATCAAGGTCATGGCTACCTCCATTAAATACGAAAGGCTTCGTACGTGCGGCGCCGTTTGTCAAGTTACCGACTTGTCATGCGGGTTAGGCCCAGGGCGGCTCTTTGCTCGCAGGTATCAAGGTCGTCGAACCTGTCTCCAACCTGCCATGCGGTAAGAATTGGATGGATCTTTCGCGTGGCAATCAACCTTGAAGCGCTTGAAAATGTCAAAAGCTAAAATTCCAATCGTGACGAACTTGACACGAAAAGATGATATATATATTACATATGTTGAAGGCGGGCAATCAAGGTCGGGTGCCGCTTTTTGTCAACTTGAAGCCAGCAGTGGTATATCAAAGAGAGGGAGAGATATGCGGAATAAGTTTCTAAGAGGGACGAGCGTTCTTGCGGTTGCCGGTGCGTTGTCGTCGTTGATCGTGCCGGTTATGGCCCACGCGCAAGCGCCGGCGCCAGCCGGCGATGACGAGGCGGTGGAGGTCATTGTTACGGGTATTCGCGGAAGTTTGTCGGCCGCCGCCCGTATCAAGCGTCAGTCTGTTGTGGGTCTCGATTCCATTACTTCAGAAGACCTGGGTAAGTTTCCGGACGGCAACGTGGCGGAATCCTTGCAGCGCATTCCTGGCGTGTCGATCGACCGAAGCCTGGGCGAAGGGTCGAGTGTCACCGTCAGAGGTTTCGGTCCGCAGTTTAACAACGTTCTGCTCAACGGTCGCACGATTGCCAATGACAGTGGCGGTCGCGGCTTCGGCTTTGACAATATTGCTGCGGAGTTGATCAGCGGTGCCGATGTCTACAAGACCTCGCGGGCGTCTATCCCGGAGGGCGGCATTGGTTCCACCATCAATCTGAAGACGCCCCGTCCGCTTGATATTGGCGCCACGAAGGGGGTGGTGAGTCTGAAGGCGCATAACGAGAGTCTAAGCGGCAAGACCACGCCCAGCGCTTTTGCGCTGTACAGCACGACGTTCGATGACGGCAAGATGGGCTTGATGGTCTCGGCCTCCTATCAGTTGCGCGATGCACGCGAGGATTCGTTCAATGTCAGCGGCTATGTCCCGAACGCTTCGATCGGCACGCAGGCCGGTCAAACGAACGGTTACGGTTCCAATCTCAGCCCCAATGTACCCCTTTTCACGAACGTTCGCTTTCCCCGCAATTACAATCTCAATCTGAGTGAACAGCGCCAGGAGCGGACCGGGCTCACCGCGACCTATCAGTATCGCCCCAGTAGCGAGCTCACCTTCACGGCCGATGCGCTGTTTAGCCGTTACAATATCAAGCGAACCGTCGCGACCGGTGCCTTCTACTTCCTCGAAAATCAGGTGCGCACCGCCGCCATCGATGCCAATCGCGACGTCATCGAGCAGACCGAGAACGGGCAGTGGGACATGGTTATGCAGGCCTATCCTCGCAAGTCCGATACAACGGCCTTCGGCATTAACATGGATTGGCACCCCAACGATCAGCTGACGATTGTCGGCGATCTGTCGACGTCCGACGCGAGCAATGTTGGGGGCTCGGGATCCTATTATATTGTGGTCGGCATTCCGACCAACGTCACCTGGAAGCAACCGTCGGACGGCAGTTTGCCGCAACTTGAGGTCCTGGGCGCCAGTATCTCGGACCCAAGCAATGCGCGCGCGCACTATGCGACGCGAGGCGGCGGCAACACCTCGACATCCGTTCAGGAAGGTCGACTTGATGCGACCTACGTCGTGGACCGCGGTGTCTTCAGTTCGGTCATGTTGGGTGTCGCATTCAATGACACGCGCAAGGAGAACGAGTCGTTCGGCATCGGTGACGCGTACTGTACCTACTGTGGTTACCCGGTTGTCCTGCCGCAACGCTTCCTCACCCCTCTCGACCTGGGTGGTGATTTCCTGGGTGGCGGCCTGGGCGCCAACGCACCTTTGAAGTTCTTCTCCTTCGATGGTTTGGAGTTGCTCAATTATTTGGGTTCGCCTGAAGCGCTGGCACAGCTGGACACCTATTACGGTCGGGCGCCTGGATCGGTGGCGGCTCAACTTGAGGCGAATGGCGGTTACACCCTTAAGCGCCAGCCCAGTTCGTACTGGGTGGAGGAAAAGACCTCATCGGCCTATATCGAGACCAACTTTGCGGGCGAGGTGGCGGACATGCCCTGGTCCCTCAATCTGGGAGCGCGCTATATCAGCACGAAGGTCCGGGCTTCCGGATCGGATCGTCAGCTCGTCGATGTTAAGTGGATATCAGAGGGCAACCAGACGCCGGTCTACGCCAGCGCAACGCCCGTTGAGCGTACAGTTGAGGCCAACTACAGCAAGCTTCTGCCCAGCCTCAATGTCAAACTCAACATAACCCGACACCTGCTGGCGCGCTTTGGGGCCTCGGAGACCCTTACCCGGCCGAGCCCGAGCGACATGCGTCCGAACACTTCCATTGACGATGCGCGTCAGGGCAATATGCGCGCCAGCGGCGGCAACCCGGCCTTGAAGCCTTACCTGTCGAAGAACCTTGATCTGTCGCTCGAGTGGTATCCGAAGAAGAACCTTAACCTGGCCGCGGCCATCTTCAGCAAGGATGTGAGCGATTTCATCGATTACGGGGTCGCCTCTGAAGCCTTCACCATCACCAACGCTCAACGTCTTGATACAACGAGCGTCATAGACGGAAGGACTCACTTGGCTGACCCGGCCTTTACGGCCACGACGGCCACCTTCCTGACCCGGCGCCCCCGCAACTTGGCAAAGACGCGTGCCGAAGGGATCGAGCTGGCGGGCACATACTCCTTCGACTTTCTGCCCGGCTGGTGGAGCGGCTTCGGTGTCACTGCGAATGCGACCCTGGTCGACAGCAACGCCAAGGTGTCAAATTCGACAGAGGTTGCTGGTCGTACCTTCGCACTGCCGGGGCTGGGCAATTCGTACAACCTGATCGGGTTCTATGAAAAGGGCCCGCTTTCGGTTCGTGTGGCCTATAACAAGCGCGATCGGTTCTTATCCAGCCTGAGCGGTGATGGTTCGGGCGGGCCGGTCTTCACGCAAGCCTATGATCAGATTGATATGCGTGCCTCCTACCAGATTACCCCGCGCGTGGATGTGTTCATTGAGGGCACAAACCTGACCAAGGAGCATCTGGTTCAAAAGGGATACTATGAGGCTGAGCTCCTGGGCGATAATCTCGACGGCGCTTTCTACAACGTTGGGTTCCGTATGACCTTCTGATGCCAGGCGTCTAAATCCTCCCATTGACGACTGTCCTTCGCGGTGCCCTAAAAAGCACCGCGTTTTTTTGACGCAAGGCCCCAGGCCCGGGCTTGATTTGGCGAAATTTCTGAGATTGGCATTTCTATCAGGAGCCAGGTCTGTTACGAGTCACGATCTGGCTGTATGCTGGAGATTGCAGGATTAATAGGCACGACATATGCGAGCAAGACTGACCCCAACGAACCTTACACAGTCTATCGTTCAAGACCTTGGTATAGAGATTGTTACAGGTAAGTACCGAGACCAGGTCTTCCCAAAGGAGGTTGAACTTTCGCAGCGTTACAATGCCGCTCGTACGGTGACGCGTGAAGCGGTCAAGATGCTGACGTCGAAAGGCCTGCTGTCGGCGCGACCGCGTCAGGGGACCCGTGTCGAGCCCGAAGATCACTGGAATCTTCTTGACCCCGAAGTGTTGCGCTGGCTTCTGGAACGTAATTTCTCGCTGGGTCTGCTTATAGAGTTCACGCAAATTCGGCTCAGCGTCGAGCCAGGCGCTGCCTGTCTCGCGGCCAAGGTCGCAACGGGTGAGCAACGGGCGGCGATCAACAGAGCGATTGGCCGAATGTTTGCGGCCGAACGCGGGGAAGACGACGCACTCACCTCCGACATTGATTTTCACGTCGCCGTACTCGAGGCGAGCGGCAATCGGTTCTATCGCCAGATGCGCGAGATGATCGAAACGGCATTGCGGTTCAGCATTCGCAAAACGAATGATTTTAAAGGTGTGCGGTTAGCGAGCGTCGTCGATCACAAACGCGTCGCCGATGCTATCCTGGCCGGTGACAGTGCCGAAGCTGAAACCCGGATGCGCGATCTGATCCAAGGCGCGCTTGACCTGATGGTCAAGGTCCAGGCCGACCAGACGCCTCAGCGCTAGCCGCTCCACGCGTCTGTGGTCCCCAAAAACGCACGGGCACATGATCCGTACCCTTGATGTCCCAAGGCGCGCCGGCTTAGGGGTTGCTTTTACATGGGATGAGTGAAGGACAAGCGATGTCCTGAGCCGCTTTGGCGCGCCTGCCCAGCGCGCATCTCATCAGTCTCCACCCGGATCATCTTTGCAATCCTTAGACATATTTGCGATTGACAAGGCGTCGACACGTCGCCCATATATATGTAATATAAGTATTAGTAAATGGCGGATGCGGGGTGGACTTTGAGTCGCTCTGTCCACGCCTAACCTGACCAATTTTTCAACTTGATCATTCGGGGTTCAGACGCGCCACATAAGCTTGGTGCCGCAGGTCTAAATTCCATGACGATCCGTCTTCCTAAGGCATAAAACATGACCGTCGAACTTGCGCCCGTATCCGTACCTGATTTCGGGCTACCTCTTCAAAAGCCCTCGGTCCCGGTTCACACCTACGATCTGCGTTGTAGGGAGGCCTATGACCGCGCTGGCTGCGACTGGGTCGCGGTCTATGCGGATCGCGAACACTTTTCCAACATCGCCTATCTTTGCGATTTCGAGCCGCGGTTCGAAGAAGCCCTATTGATGCTGGGGCCGGACGACGTCCGCGTAATCATCACTGGCAACGAATGTGTCTCGTTCGCGCAAGCCATGACACGCCTCACGAGCTTTGAGGTGAGGCTTTGCCAGGCGATGAGTCTGCCGGGCCAGGACCGAAGCCGTGCTCCCAGCCTGTTGGCGGTGTTAAAAGATATCGGCATCCTTGCAGGTCAACGTATTGGCCTTGTGGGCTGGAAGCCGCCTGCGCTTGAGGCAGGTGAAGACGCGGGCTTTTTCTTCCCGTCTGTCTATGTCGATGCGTTGCGTCGGTCTGCGGGCGATCCGTCGGCGGTTGTGGACCGTACCGAGAGCCTCATGCATCCGGAACAGGGATTGCGGGCGATCGTGGACGCCGACCAGATCGCCGCCTTCGAGTGGGCCGCGTCCCGGGCCACGGCGGCTGTCTGGCGGATTGTGACCCAGGTGAGGGAGGGCGACAGCGAACTTGAGGCTGCGGCGCGTATGGCGTACGCGGGTGAGCCGCTCAGCGCGCACGTCATGCTGGCCTCGAGCGACGCTTCAGGGCCGGTGGTAGGCTTGCGCAGTCCGACGGCGCGGCGATTGTCGCGAGGCGACGGCGTGACGACGGCGGTCGGCTACTGGGGCGGCTTGTCCGCCAGGGCCGGCTTGATCAGCGACGGGGACGATGATTTCCTGAAGACGGCATCGGCCTATTTCAAGGGCTTGCTCGCGTGGTATGAGACCGTTGATATCGGCGTTGCCGGGACAGAAGTTTTTTCGCGCGTCAGCGAAACCCTGGCGCAAGGGGGCTTGGGCTCCATGCTCAATCCGGGGCACCTGTGTGGTCACGAGGAGTGGGTTAATACCCCGATCCGTCCGACCGGGGATTACCGGCTCAGGTCTGGCATGGTCTTCCAGGTGGACATCATCCCGACGCCGATGCCGTTGGGTTGGGCTTTGAACTGTGAAGACCCGGTTGTTCTTGCAGACGCTGCGTTAAGATCCGAGATCGCCACACGCCATCCCGACGTCATGAGCCGTATCGACGCCCGACGTAGCTTTATGGCTGAAGCCTTAGGCGTAAACTTAAGTCCGTCCATTCTGCCCCTGGGTCAGACACCCGGCTGTCTGGCGCCATTTTGGTTGAAATCCGGACATTTGCTGGTGAAGGGTTAAGGGGAGGGCGACCGGTGGGAGTGCGGAGTGAAATAGACGCTGTGAGGCCTTCAGGTGGTCGCTCTGCCAGTCTCAGGCGAGTTTGTGCCAGGCTGTTGGGATGGTGCGGTGCGCCGCGATACCTGAGTATGAGCCTCCTTTGGTTAGGCCTGACCTGTCTTACGCTTCCGACGGCGGGGCTGGCCCACACCCGGGATGTCACCATTACGCGCGACGACTGGGGTATTGCGCACGTCCATGGCGCGACGGACGCCGATGCTGTTTTTGGCATGATGTACGCGCAGGCTGAGGACGATTTCGGGCGCATCGAACGCAATTACCTTCAGACCCTGGGCCGAACGGCCGAAGTCGACGGCGAAGCCGCCATCTGGACGGATTTACGCCAGCGTATGTTCACCGACCCGAACACCCTGCAGGCTGACTATGCGCGTAGCCCCGCGTGGCTGCGTGCGCTGATGGTCGCCTGGGCCGATGGGCTCAACACCTATCTGGCCAAGCATCCGGAGGTGCGCCCGAAAGTTCTCACGCATTTCGAGCCGTGGATGGCCCTCAGTTTCTCCGAAGGCAGTATTGGTGGCGATATAGAGCAGGTGCCACTGGGCCGACTGAAGAGCTTTTACGAGGGAACCCGCCTGGCTTTATCGGATGTCGAGCGGGGGGTGGCCTATGAGGAGCCCACAGGTTCGAACGGTATAGCTCTGGCGCCGTCGCGCACGCGCGATGGTCACGCGCTCCTCTTGATAAACCCCCACACAAGCTTCTTCTTTCGGGCAGAACAGCAGGTGACAAGCGACGAGGGGCTGAATGTGTACGGAGCGGCGACCTGGGGGCAATTTTTCATCTATCAGGGGTTCAACGCTTCCGCCGGATGGATGCACACCTCAAGTGGCGTCGATGCCATTGACGAGTTTGCCGAGACGGTCAAGGCTCGGCCCGGCGGGCGCTTTGTGTATCAGGATGGAAAGCGCTGGCGTCCTTTGAAGCAGCGCCGTATCACCATCACCTATCGTCTGCCGTCCGGGGCGCCGGCCAATCGCGCCTTCACCGTCTACGAGACTCACAACGGTCCCGTTATGGGGGCCGCTGAGGGGAAGTGGATAGCCGTGGCGCTCATGAACAGCCCCCTGGCAGCCCTCCAGCAGTCCTTTCTGCGTACCAAGGCGACGGACCTTGATGGTTTTTTAGAGATTGCCAGGCTTCGCGCCAATTCGTCCAATGACACGATCTTCGCCGACCAGAAGGGCGACATCGCCTATCTTCATCCCCAGTTTGTGCCTCTGCGCGATGATCGCTTTGATTATACCTCGCCTGTCGACGGCCGTGATCCGACGACGGGTTGGAAAGGCCTCCATAGCCTCGAAAGCCTGCCGCATGTCTATAACCCAAAGACGGGCTACGTGTTCAACACGAACAACTGGCCGTGGACGGCGGCCGGTGACGATAGCCCTAAGGCCAGTGACTATCCGCGGTACATGGACCAGGCCGGCGAAAATCCGCGCGGCCTCCATGCGGTAAAGCTGCTTCAGACCGCTCATAAGGTCACGCTGGAGGGCCTGCGTGACCTTGCCTATGACCCATGGCTGCCGACCTTTGACAGGCTTTTACCACATCTCGGCAGCGCTTTTGACGCCCTGCCGTCGACCGATCCGCGCCGTGCGAGCCTGGAGGCGCCTATGAGGCTTCTTCTGGACTGGGACCGGCGATGGAGCAGCGACTCGCAGGCCACGTCGCTGGCGGTCTTCTGGGGGGAGGCGCTGTGGCGCCGGGCGGCGCCCCTTGCCGCGGGATCGAGGATGAGCGTTTGGGATTACATGGAGCAGAAAAGTTCGCGTGAAGACCGTTTGCAGGCTCTAGAGGAAGCCGTTGCCCGGCTGAACTCTGATTTTGGCTCCTGGCGGGTGGCGTGGGGCGATATCAATCGCTTCCAGCGTAATGATGGCGAGGTTGAGCAGGTGTTTGACGATGCCAAGCCGAGCTACCCTGTGCCGTTTACATCTAATCAGTGGGGGGCGCTCGCGTCCTTCGGCGCGAAGGCCTATCCCGGCACGCGTCGGTACTACGGCACATCAGGGAACAGCTTTGTCGCCGTCGTCGAATTTGGGCCGCGCGTACGCGCCTATGCGATCAGCATCGGGGGGCAGAGCGGGCATCCCCAGTCCGCTCATTTCTCAGACCAGGTGGATCGGTATGCGGCGGGGAATCTGCGTCCGATCTATTTTTATGCTGATGACCTCAAGGGGCATGTGGAGGCGATCTACACGCCATAACCCGAGACCGTATTCTTTGAAAATCGAAAATAAATATTATATAACTGTCAAGGGAGCCTGATTTGCGGAGAGGTCTATGTCGAAAAATGACGCACTAAATCAATATAAAGAAAAATATATAAGAGAATAGTGAAATATAAAAATGACTAATGCGACCTTTGCGTATCAATATATAGCGTTCAAATCAAATTTATTGTCATGTTTGAGGCGAATGGATCGTAGCATGGTACTATTTTTTATGGTTTTAATCGCATGAAAGGCCGCTTTGCTCAGGATATGTGATGTATATATTTAATATAAAACCTTATAGGTGGACGGAAAAAGCTATCCGCGGAGATGAACAACGGGAGGCCCCGCTTCTTATTTATAATACATATATTGACGTTTCGGCCGCAACATAATATTTGTGGATATGGCTGATCGCGTGCGACAGGCGGAATGAAATGCGAGTTTTTTATGCAGATATATGAGCAAAATCCTATGGCGAGGGAAGCGGACTTGGAGCGACGGGAAACCGGTCAGAGGTCTAAGATTATCCGAATTGAGACCTTCCCGGTTCCGCCGCGTTGGATGTTTGTGCGTGTGGAAACCGATGACGGCCTCATCGGGTGGGGGGAGGCCAGTCTTGAGGGCCATACTGAGGCCGTCGTCGGCGCCTATGCGGCTCTAAGGGATCGTTTCCTTGGCTTCGATGCCGACCGTATCGAGGACGTTTGGCAGACGGCCTATCGGCTCGGCTTCTATCGCGGCGGGCCTGTGTTGATGTCGGCGCTGTCTGGGCTGGATCAGGCGCTTTGGGATATAAAAGGCAAGCGATTGGGCGTGCCTGTGCATCAGCTTCTGGGCGGGCAGGTGCGGGACAGGGTCGCGGTCTATGCCTGGGTGGGCGGTGACCGCCCGTCGGATGTGCTTGACGCGGCGCGGGTGCGCCTGCAGCAGGGCTTTAAATCGGTCAAGATGAACGCTACGGAGGATGCCGCCTGGCTTGACAGTCCGCGCTCCCTTAACGGCGTCGTACAACGGCTCTCCGACGTCCAGTCGCTGGGGCTGGACGCAGGTCTGGATTTCCACGGTCGCCTGCACAAGCCTATGGCTAAACAACTGGCCATGCTTCTGGAGCCGCTACGGCCGCTCTTTATCGAGGAGCCGCTTTTGAGCGAGCACCCCGAGGCGATCAAGCAGCTGTCGCTTCTGACGCGCATTCCCATCGCCATGGGCGAGCGGCTCTATTCGCGCTGGGATATCAAGCCCTTTCTCGAGGCCGCGTGCATCGACATTCTTCAACCCGACCTTAGTCATGCAGGCGGTATTTCCGAGGTCAGGCGCATGGCCGCCATGGCCGAGGCCTACGATGTCGCCCTTGCGCCTCACTGTCCGCTCGGACCGATTGCCCTGGCGTCTTGCATGCAAATTGGCCTTGCGACGCCAAACTTTGCCATTCAGGAAATGTCACTCGGTATCCACTACAATACGGATGACCATGATCTTTTGGCCTATGTGAAAAATCCGGAGATATTTGATGTCAAGGACGGTATGGTCGAGGCGTTTTTCGGCTCCGGGCTTGGCGTTGTTGTTGATGAAGAGAAGGTCCGTGAACTCAGCCGTGACTGTCCGCCCTGGCGTAATCCTGCCTGGCGTGGGGCCGATGGCTATGTGCGGGAATGGTGAAAAGTATGCGGTTTTCAGATAAGACAGCCCTCGTGACGGGCGCTCTCGGTGGCATCGGATTGGCGTGTGCGCGGCGCTTGGCCGCGGAGGGGGCCAGTCTGGTTCTGGTGGATCGGTTAGCGGAGGCTTCCGCCGATGTTGTGACGGAGCTGCTTGGCCTTGGCGCCCCCAAAATCATTTTCACACGCTGTGACGTCGCCTCCGAAGGTGATGTGGTGGCAGCGTGTCAACGCGCCATGGATGAGACCGGTCAGCTCGACGTTGTGATCAACGTCGCCGGGATGATGATCTACAAGCCGCTCGTGGAGCTTACAGCCGCAGACTGGCACCAATTGTTGGGTGTGAATCTGGTGGGGGCTGCCTTGTTCACGCGCGAGGCGTTTCGTCACATGACGCCCGGTGGCGCCATTGTGAACGTATCCAGTATACATGCCTTCCAGACCTCGCCCCTGGTCGCACCCTATGCGGCCGCGAAGGCGGCGCTTGCCTCCCTGACACGATCGAGCGCCATTGAAGGCGCGGCGCTCGGGATCCGCGCCAACGCTGTGCTGCCAGGCGCCATTGACACGCCGATGCTGTGGGCCAGCCCGAACGTCCAGTCCGGCGCTGAAGTGCTGGAGAAGGGTGATATCGGATACCCGCACGATATCGCGCATGCCGCCGCGTTTCTGGCCAGCGACGAAGCCGCCTTTATCACGGGCGCAAGCCTTAACGTGGACGGCGGCCGACTGGCGAAGCTATGAGCCCCGGCAAGGTCTTCGGCTGTCTGGCCGATGGCGTAGAGGTCCACAGCATGAGTCTGGCCACCAGGGGAGGCCTGAGTGTGGAGGTCATGACCTACGGGGCGACGATACGCAGCCTCAAAGCGCCATCGGCCGAGGGGCTTGTCGAGACCATACTTGGCTTTGAGCGTTTGTCTGACTACGAAGCCGATAAGACCTACCAGGCCTGTATCGTCGGGCGTACGGTCAATCGCCTCAGACAGGCAAGCTTCCGCTGCGATGATGCGGTGTGGCAGGTGACCCGAAATGAAGGTCCAAACCACCTTCATGGTGGCGCAAAGGGCCTGAGCCGGCGTGTCTGGCGGGCGGACGCGAGGCCTTCAGATGAGGCCCCGCTGGTTTTGCGCTACGTTTCACCGGCCGGCGAGGAGGGGTATCCTGGTGTCCTGGCGGTCGAGGTAACCCTGTCGCTTCCCGAGGCGATGACGCTGCAAATCGATTACAAGGCCGAGGTCGATGCACCGTGCCCCGTCGACCTGACGCATCATCTCTATTTCAACCTTGACCAGACGCCCGGCGGGGATCTCTTGGATCATAGTCTGGGTATAAGAGGGGATGAAATTCTGCATGTTGACGAGGCGTGTCTGGCGACGGGACTACGGTTACCGGTGGCCGGCACGCTCTTCGATCTTCATCGACCCCAACCCCTATCGGCGATACTGTCCCGGAAACATCCGCAATTGACGCAGATTGGCCTCAATCAGAGCTGGGTCCTCGGGGCTGACACGGGGCTGGACACCGCGCCCGCCGCCACACTGTATGCGCCCAGATCCGGCCTTGAACTGGCGCTCTATACCGACCAGCCCTGCCTGCAAGCCTATGCTGGCTTATCACGCGCCGTTGCAGCATGGGGTGCCGTGGCGCTTGAGCCTCAGGGGTTCATCGATGCGGTAAGCCAGCCGGCATTTCCGAGCCCCTGGCTCAAACCGGGCCAGGTCTACCGCCGCACCAGTCGCTATAGATTTCAAAATCTAGGCGAGGCCTGACGGGCTCCGTGGCCTGCGAACCCGTCCTCCAACAGGCGTCGGAGGACGGTCCGCCTTTACCCCCTACCGTTGTTTGGTCAGGCTGGCTTCGATCTCTTCCAGGGTTTTACCCTTGGTTTCCGGAACGAAGAGGGCGATAAAGATGACACCCAGGAGGCAGAAGGCGCCGTAACACCAGAAGGTTCCCGCGGCCCCCAGGAGCTTATTGAGAATCGGGAAGGTGTAGGTCACCGCGAAGCAGGCAATCCACAAGGCGGATACGGCAATCGACATCGCCAGTCCCCGGATGCGATTGGGGAAGATTTCCGACAGCAGCACCCATGTGACGGGCGCCAGGGAGGTGGCGTAGGCTGCGATCACCGCAAGGGTAAGGCCGAGGATCAGCGGCCCTTTGATGCCCAGGAAAAAGGCGATGCCCAAAAGGCCATGTATAACCGTAATGACGACGGTTCCCCACAGCATCAGCGCCCGACGGCCCAGGCGGTCTACGGTGAAGGTGGCGACCAGGGTGAACAAGAGATTGATCGCGCCGGTAATGACGATATTGAACATCACACCGCTCAGGTCATAGCCGGCGCCGCGATAAATCTCTTCGGCGTAGTTGAAGATGACATTGGTGCCGCTCCATTGCTGCAACACCGCCAGGCCAATCCCGATCAAAACCAGACCAAAGACCATTGGCCGGAAAAGGTCTCGCCATGCGCCTTGTTCTGAGCGCTCGGTGGCCAGCGCGCTGTCAACATCGCGTATCTCCGCCTCAGCATAGTCAGCGCCGCCGATGCGCGTCAGGACAGCCCGCGCTTTTTCGGTTTGTCCTTTTTTCACGAGCCAGCGCGGGCTTTCGGGCACCAAGAAAGCGCAAAAGAAGAAGGTCAGGGACGGGATGGCGACTGCACAGAACATCCACCTCCAGCCATACTGCCCTTGCCAGGAATTGCGGATCATGTCCGCCGTCGCGCCATCGGCAATGTTGCCGGCGATCACGAGGTTGACGATCTGGGCGGCGAGTATGCCGACAACTACGGTCAGTTGGTTGAGCGTGACCAGACGGCCTCGCCATTGGGCGGGAGCAATCTCTGCGATGTAGGTGGGCGACACATTGGACGCTATGCCGATGGCAACGCCGCCCAGAATACGCCACAGAATAAAGGTGTCAAATGTATGCGCCCACCCCGTCGCCACAGATGAGATGCCAAATAAGGATGCTGCGGCGATCAGAAGCTTCTTGCGGCCCAGGCCATCGCTAAAGACGCCCGAGCATATGGAGCCGATCAGGCAGCCCAGCAGGGCGCAACTGTTGGCCCAGCCAATCTGGGCTTCGGAAGTGAGGTCGAAATAGGGCTCATAAAAGGGCTTGGCGCCCCCGATGACCACCCAGTCATAGCCGAACAAAAGCCCGCCCAGCGCGGCTATCGAAGAGATCATCCAGACATAGCCCAGATTGAACTTGTAAGGCGACGGTGCGCTATTGGCGCCAACCTCCTTGGACACGATATGCATATGTGCTGTCATCCCTGCAGAATTTATTTTGAGTTGCCGTCACCAGTGGTAGGATAGGGCCCTTGCCTCCCACCTTAGGGAGGTCGGCGCGTATCGTCAATATATAATACATATAGTTTTCTTTTTACGCTCAAAATTTGGCGCCCAAGGGATCACAGGGGTGCTATTCGTTTGCATAAAAGAGATAACATCATTTTGAGCGCCAGCGGCTCTTGACCGTTCGTAGCACCTCTGCAATATGGATATATAATATAAATGGAGGTGCGTCATGGGTGTTACGGGTCTAAGCCGGCGGGCGGCTTGTCTAAGTGTCATGGGAGGGCTGGTTGCGGCGGCCCTGCCCATGCGCTCAACGGCCAGCGTTGGCTTCGATCCCGCGTCACGGGTGTTTCGTCTGGACGGTGAGGGTGTAACCTATGCCTTCGGGATCGACAGCGCCGGCCAGGTGCAGTCCCTGCACTGGGGTGGGCCGCTGGCCCTTGACGACCAGCTCGCACCGGCCCCGAAGCCCTCGGACTATTCCGGTTTTGACCGCGCCAACTCGGTCACCCCTCTGGAGTTTGTGGCTTTCGGGGGCGGTCTGGTCACCGAACCGTCTCTGAAGGTGGCCTTCCCGAGCGGTGTCCGCGATCTGGTCTTGAAATATCTGGACCACACGCTGACGTCCGAGGGGATTACCCTGCGGATGAAAGATATTTCGACGGAGGTGTACGTCGAACTCAGGTACAGTATGGACAAGGCCACGGGCCTTCTGGCCCGATCCGCTGTCGTCGACAACAGGACCAAGGCGTGGCTGAGGGTTGACCAGATGGCGGCCGCCACGCTGAACCTGCCTTTCGGCGAAGACTATGAGGTCAATTATCTCACCGGCCGCTGGGCGGCGGAATGGACCCTGCAAAAGCGCCCGCTTGAAGCCGGTGCGACCGTGCTCGAGAGCCGGCTCGGCATGACCGGTTCGCAGAACAACCCGTGGCTTGCCATTGGCCGGGCCGGGCTGACCGACGAAGACAATGGCCCGGTCTGGTTTGGCGCGCTGGCGTGGAGCGGCGCCTGGCGGATCACGGTGGAAAAGGACATTGTCGGTCATCCGAGGATTACAGCGGGCTACAATCCGTTTGACTTTGCCTATCGCCTGAAGCCAGGCGAGCGCCTTGAAACACCCGTCTTCTATGCCGGCTTTAGCCATGACGGCATGGGCGGCGCCTCCCGCCGTATGCATCGCTTTCAGCGTTCGGTGATCTTGCCCGGCGCGCCCGAGCCCAAATTGCGCCCAGTGCTATACAATTCTTGGGAGGCCACGGAGTTCGCCGTCAATGAAGTCGGGCAAATCGCCCTGGCTGAGAAGGCCGCCACCTTAGGCGTAGAACGCTTTGTCATGGACGACGGCTGGTTTGGAAAGCGGAACAATGATCATGCGGGCCTTGGCGACTGGACGGTCAACCCGGAGAAATTTCCGAACGGTCTCGAGGCGCTGATCAGCCGCGTGCGTGGTCTTGGCATGGAGTTTGGCCTTTGGGTGGAACCGGAGATGGTGAACCCGGATAGCCAGCTTTATCGCGCCCACCCTGATTGGGTGATCAACTTCAAAGGCCGCCCGCGTACCGAGGGGCGGAACCAGTTGGTCTTGAATCTGGCGCGTTCTGACGTGCGGGACTACGTGCTCAAGTCGCTTGATCTCCTCCTGCGCGACAACGACATCGCGTTCCTGAAATGGGATCATAACCGGAGCTGGTCCGAGCCGGGCTGGCCGGAACGCGCGCCGGAGGATCAACAGAAGCTCTACGTCGACTATACAAAGAACCTTTATTGGATATTGGCGGAACTTCGGCGCCGTCATCCGAAACTGGAGATCGAGTCGTGCGCCGGTGGCGGCGGTCGGGTGGATCTGGGTATTATGCATTTGACCGATCAGGTCTGGCCCACGGATAACACCGATCCCTTTGATCGTCTGAAAATGCAGGATGGCTTCTCGCATGCCTACATGCCGGGCGTCATGATGGCCTGGGTGACGGCATCGCCAAACTGGGTGAACAAGCGCGCAACCTCCCTTGAGTATAGGTTCTTATCCGCCATGCAGGGGTGTTTGGGTATTGGCGACAATCTCAATCACTGGGGCCAGGAGGATTTTGCCACGGCAAAGCGTCTGGTTGCGGAGTATAAATCCATCCGGCAGACCGTGCAGAGGGGCGATCTTTATCGTTTGATCTCTCCGCAAGGGGGTTCGGAGCGCTCTGCGACCCTTACCGTGTCGGAGACGAAACGTCAGGCCGTCCTTTTCACGTTCCTGCACTCCAGTTCAACCTTCGATGCGACGCCGCTTATCCAGTTGCAGGGGCTTGACCCGCAAGCCCGTTATGCGGTGCGGAGCCTCGTCGGGGCGGTGGAGGCCGATACGCCCAAGATCGCCAGCGGATCCTATTGGATGCATCACGGTGTCAGGATTCCGCTGAGAGGCGATTTTCAGGCCGCAGCGCTCGTCCTTGACGTCGTTTGAATTAGGAGTATTTACCCTTGTCCATCCCCTTTGACGCGACGAGTTTCGCGCAATCCTTAAGCGGCGCTGTGGCTGAACTGGACCGCGCCGCGGCCTACGGTGAGGCGATCGCGCTGGACATAGACCGCATTTACTTTGTGGCTCCTGGTGCCCCCAACCGCATCATGCAAGGGATGCGATACTGGATCGAAACCTTCAGTCCGAAGCTGGAGGTTAGGTGCTATTACCCCGCTGAGTTTATGGCCATGAACCCGCCGCGTCTTGATGCGAGAACATTGGTCATCATGGCATCGAAGTCTGGAAAAACACTGGAATCCGTCGCGGCGGCCCAGTTTTTTCAGGACATGCCCTGTCGAAAACTCGTCATTACACAGGCGGCCGACAGGCCGATTGCGCAGTATATTGAGACACGGTTTCTCCTGGGTGAGACTCACGAGCCGTTCTACGGTGTTTTCATGATTCTGCAGGCGCTTATCGGCGGCATACTGGCCGGCGCGGAGGGCTGGCCGCACCTGTCGTGTTTGCTCTCCTCCTTGAAAGCCTTACCGACAGTACTGGCGAGTACGGTGGTTCAACAAGACGCGCGTGCCGCGAAGGAGGCGGAAGCCTACAAGGATGATCGGGTGGTGTACCTTTTGGGGGCAGGTCCCGTTTTTACCATGACCTATTATGTGGGTGTCTGCATCCTGCAGGAAAGTCAGTGGATGCACTGTATCCCCGTCGAGGCGGCCGAATTCTTCCACGGCCCATTTGAGGCCATAGATGAGACCGTCCCGGTGATCCTCATGCTGGGAGAGGACGCGAGCCGGCCCCTGACCGAACGGGCATTGACCTTCTGTCAGCGTTTTACCTCACGGACGATTGTGTATGATTCCCGTGATCTGCCGATGCCGGGTATTGATCCGATCGTCAGGCCCATGCTGGCACCCTATGTGCTCGGCATTGCCGTCGAACGCATCGCGGCGCATCTGGCGGAATGGCATAAGCAGCCGCTGAGTACGACACGTTATATGGGCAAGCTTTCATATTGAGCTTAACGGACGTGGCATCGCGGAGGGACCAGTACTCCGCCATCATGCTGTGCGTGGCGACGCAAATGGGTATTCAGAACAAAAGCCGGCATTTTAAGTGAGGCTGTTGCGGTCAGCAAAAGCTGACGCCGGCGTCGGCTGCCAGAAGTATCTGTATGCGTTTGAGCCGTCGGACAGGCTGCTTGCCACCACTTACCAAAGCGCGAAGCGCGTCGCGTTCGGCCTGGCTAAGATCGACTCGATATCGTACGTTCATTCACAAAGCCCTTCATCGGAAGGTCCTTGGATGAATCTAAAATGAATCAATTGCTTGACCAAAAGACGACCGAAAAGTCGGCACCTTTCACCGCCAAACAGGGCCAGTACCTCGCCTTCATTTGGGCCTATTCGCAAATCAATGGCCGCGCTCCGGCTGAGAGTGACTTCCAGCGCTACTTCAAGGTCACCGCACCCTCGGTTCACCAAATGCTAAAGACACTCGATCACATGGGATTGATCCAAAAACAACCCGGCGTCGCTCGCAGCATCCAATTGCTTATAACACCTCAACAACTGCCAATCCTAGGCGTTGAACAACCCGTCATAATCTCTGAGACGGGACACTAGGCGCAAATCGCTAAAAAGGGATTGAAGACCTGCCGGTTTACGATCACTCGGAATGCTTCTGGTTTGGATAGATGTAGCGCCTGCCGAAATCGTCTAACAGTCTGGCGACAAAAACTGCCTCCAATTTGCCTTTTGAATCTTAAGCGGACACTAGGTAGCGTTAAACTGACATCACCCTCACGTACCATTTAACCAGGCATTTCGGCGCATGCAGGAGACACTACGAGAAGGTGCCACTTGGTCGTTGCCCGCAGACTTTTTAACAAACTCTGCGAAGGATATCGGTCTTTCCGCCGTATAACCCTTAAGAGCTGCCTGTGAGGTTCCATGTCGATATCAGCCGTGTTCGAATCCGCCCTCGCTTTGTCCCGCTTCGGTTTGGGTAGTGGAGTAGACGGGGTATCAGCCGTCTCCAATGCGCGCGATAGTCTGCATCAGGAGATAACTGAGGGCGCGCCGGAACCGCAGGGCGCCGATCTGAAGACAACGCCTGATCTGTTCGCCGCACTTTATATCTACCAGCAGGAAAAGAAAGGCATCAAAGACGGCAAGGCCGGCGCGCCGGTGTCCGCAATATCCGACATGGCTATGACGCAAGCCTTGCAGCCAAAGAAGGACAAGCCCGACTTTAATCCTGTTCGTGACGCGGCCCTGACTGAAGCTGACGTGCGGTTCAACGACACGATCAAAAGTCCTGTTATCGGTTTCAACGAACGGCTGGTGATGTTCTGGGCCAATCATTTTGCCGTGGCGGTGAAGAAAAGTCAGTCGGTGGCCATCACGGCAGGGGCCTATGAGCGCGAAGCCATCCGGCCGCACATTTTCGGCCATTTCTCTGATCTGCTGTTGGCGGCGGAAACGCACCCCTGCATGCTGGACTATCTGGACAACCAACAATCGATCGGGCCGCAATCGCCCGCCAACCGTAAGGGGACGCGCGGTTTGAATGAAAATTTGGCGCGTGAAATTATGGAATTACATACGATGGGTGTCGGTTCCGGCTATACTCAAGCCGATGTCACCGCCTTCGCCAAGGTGATCACAGGATGGACATTTAGCCGGACTGTTGGAAAAGCCGGCGCCATACCCGGTACATTTGCCTTTAATAAAAGGGCGCATGAACCCGGTCCGCAGACCATCCTCGGCAAGACCTATCCCGATAGCGGTTTCGATCAGGGCAAGGCAGTGTTGCTTGACCTAGCTCGCCATCCTGCCACCGCGCAGCATATCGCCACAAAGCTGGCGCGCCATTTCGTCGCCGACGACCCGCCGGCGCCGCTCGTGGCCAAGCTGGCCGACGTCTTCCGGCGTACCGATGGCGACTTAAGGGCCGTCTCCACGGCCCTGATCGAGGCCGAGGAAAGCTGGACGCCGCACCTGACGCGTTTTCGATCGCCGCTGATTTACCTGTCGGCCCTGATCCGTGGCACGGGCATCCGAATGAAGCCCGCGGCGATAATTCAGGCCCTGAACAATATGGGGCAACCGATCTGGCAACCCTCCGGTCCCAATGGTTTTCCTGACACAATGGCGGCATGGGCTTCACCGGAAGCGTTGAGTACTCGTCTGGACGTGGTCAATGCGCTGGCTGATCGCGCTGATCCATCGATCGACCCGCGTGACTTCGCCCGCTCGCGGCTGGGCGCCTTGCTGAGCGATCAGACGCGCGACGCCGTCGCCCACGCCGAAACCCGCGCTCAGGGCCTGAGCCTTGTCCTTCTCTCTCCCGAATTCATGAGGTGCTGAGATGCGTATCGACCGCCGACAATTGCTGACCACTCTAAGTGTGACCGCCGCCTTCGGCGGCCTTATCCCCGTCATCGGACAGGCCGCCGGAAGCCGGGATCCGCGCCTGATCGTCATCGTCTTACGCGGTGCGTTGGATGGGCTGACTGCAGTGCCCCCCATCGGTGATCCTGACTACGCTAGTTTGCGCGGTGACCTCGCGGTTGATAAGGCGGCAGCTCTGCCGCTCAACGACTTGTTCGGTCTTCATCCGTCGCTTGTCAATCTGGCGCGCCAATACCACGCAGGGCAGGCAACCATCCTGCACGCTTGCGCCTCGCCCTATCGTGACCGCTCGCATTTCGATGGCCAGGACGTGCTGGAATCCGGCTATTCCGTTCCGGGGCACACGGAATCCGGTTGGCTGAACCGCTTTCTGGAAACGCTGCCGGCGGAACAGAAGGTCGGCTCGAAAGGTCTCGGTATCGGCTCGACCACGCCGTTGATCATGCGCGGCCCAGCCGATGTGCTCGGCTGGGCGCCTTCGACGCTTAGAGCCGCCGATCCCGATCTGGCACCGCGCCTGATGGACCTGTACACAAAATCCGATCCCGCCTTAGCCAGTCTACTCGATGAAGCGATAAAAACCGGCAAGATCGCCTCCGGGCAGACCCCAATTACCGCCATGGGCGGCGCGGGTGATCCGAAAACCATGGTCGCGATGGCAGAGGGCACGGCGCGTCTGTTGACGGCCGCCGATGGGCCGCGCGTTGCGGCCCTGGCGTTCGAAGGCTGGGACACACACGCCAGAGAAGCGCAACGCCTGACCCAATTGTTGACCGGCTTCGATAACGCATTGGGTGCGTTTGAGACGACGCTTGGACCGGTGTGGAACCAGACGGCCATATTGGTGGTGACAGAATTCGGACGTACCGCCGCGGTGAACGGCACCCAAGGCACGGATCACGGCACGGCCACCATGGCCTTTCTGACCGGCGGCGCGGTCAAGGGCGGCCGTGTGATCGCCGACTGGCCGGGCCTGAAAGCGGCGCAGCTCTATCAGGGGCGCGACCTGACACCGACGACAGACCTCCGTGCTGTTGCCAAAGGTTTGATGGCCGAGCTATACGATACGTCATCATCGGCGCTTGCCAGGCGTGTCTTTCCCGATTCCGCTGGTGTCGCACCGATGCGTGGCTTGATCGTCTGATCTTATCGTTCTTGGAACGTCCTGAAAGCCGCCGGTAGCTAGCCTGGATCACGGACCCTGGACCGGGACTGGCTATAGCTTAAGCGGCAACCAGGGATTGGGGCGCCTGGCTAAGCACTCTTAAATAACGAGACAGCGCACCATGAATGGCGCGCGGCCATGGCGGGCGTGTGATCCGTGCGGTGCTGTCTGCGGGCCTGAAGGGCCTCTCATCGGACTTGTCGTTCAATGCGCCTCTTGATTGCCTGCAAATTTGTAAGCGAGTCCTACCCGTAAATAGGGGCCGAATGCCGTCTGTCTGGTGCGATATCTCAAGGCTGGCGTATCGACGACCTGAACTGACGTTGCACCGTTTGTTACGTCTATACCATCCATAACAAGCGTCAATTTGGGTGTGATAGGATGCTGCCATGTCAAATTCAGCGCGTGATAAGCAGCGGTGTAGCCCTGAGGATTATAACTCCGGCCCGTGTAGTTGAGTTTCAGCTGATACACGTCCCCCTTAAGCTTTCCACGCGCCCCGCGCTCATATTCCAATAGCAGATTTCCGTTCATAGTGACGTAGTCACGTATGCTGCCTGCATACATAGGAATTTCATTACGCAGCAGGGTCAGGTTCAGCGAGTATTTGAGTTTCGGGCTGGCAGACGCCTTTAGGGTTATTTCCCCGCCTGACGAGCGGCTCTGGCCTTCGTTGACAGGTTGGATAACAATCACACCATCGCTGGCGACAAAGCTGCGCCGCGTTAAAAAGTCGTGCGTGGTTCGTGAAAAAATAGAGCTCTCGAAATTGATATCCTTCAGGGCATAAACATATTGGACCTCAAGAGAGTCCGTTTTGGGCGATTTCAAATCTGGATTGCCGCTATATCTCAGCTCAGAGGTCGAGGTCCAGTAGCCGGGATCGTAAGAAAATATCCCTGGTGGGTCCACCCGGCGGCTGTAGCTTAACTTCATTTTGGCGTTTTCACTCACGCCGTGCATCACATTCAAAGATGGGTAAACAGTGCCATCGGAACGTTCAACTGTGGTGCCGTCCGAGCGAATGTATAGTTTTTCGTTCTCAACACGGAGTCCCCACAACGTTGTCCAATTACCCACAGGCTGCAACCAGGTGGTGTAGGCGCTTAAAACGCCGCGTCTGCCCAGAAAGTCATGGTCCAGACCATCAACATAGGGGCCTTGCACTTCGCCCGTATCATAATACAAGCGATTAATGTGCGCATAGTGAGGCGTGTAGGCTATTCCGGCGGTAAGTGCACGACCGTGCGCAAACTGTTGTTCCAAATCCGCGCTATAGTTATTTCCACCTCCCAGATATGTGGACCTTTGGCCAAATCGTGCCTGCCCACCAAAAAGGTAATTGGTCTGAGTATCTTCGCTATATGGAAAAAAATTTCTGTCATCGTCCGCGTCAATCGTAAGGGTCGTGCCTTTGGATCCGGTCGAATGTAGTAGGCCTTGACAGGGTCAAAAATTATTCAGCTAAGCAATCTCGATTGTACGTCCTGAACACGCGCGGCGTGGGCGGAAAATCGAGGCGCACTTGCTGAGTAGGTGTACCGACGGTGTTCGCAAAGAAGCAGTTTAGGGCAGACTATCTTCTGGTGGGGCAAGTTTTCGTCCGCATGCCTCGGGGGAAGTTCTCAGCGCAAATCAACAGATTGGAGGCGACCGGCCCACCTAGGCGCAGCTCGTGGCGATGAGCAACTCTCCGCGTCTGTCTTCAACTGGCTAATCTTCTGAGAGCCGACCCTGTCAGTGAGCTGGGAGTTGAAGAAGGTCAGCCGGATTCTGGGGTTCGCCGTCTCGCCAGATTTCGAAATGAAGCTGCGGTTGGCTTCCCCATCCGGATTTTCCAACGGCACCAATGACCTGACCTGCCGATACGGTATCGCCTTCCTTGACGTCTGTCCGGCTAAGATGTGTATAGCGCGTGGCCATTCCAGCATTATGGTCGATTTTGATAACGGTCCCGAAGCCCGGTAGGTCTCCAACAAAACTGACGGTTCCTGCGGCGGAGGCCTTCACCTGGGTGCCGATCGGAGCGATGAAGTCCAGACCCTGATGAAATTTCGGTTGGCCATCCGCAGGGTTCATACGCGGGCCGAATCCTTCTCCGACCGTGCCATCGACAGGGATGCTAAAACTAGGGGGCGCTGACGGCGTGGGTTGGGCCAAGGCATGGCCTGCCGCAAGAAGAAAGGTCGCTAAGCCGAAAGTAGCGAATGAAAGGCGACGGCGCATAGGGTCTGTACCAAGCATGTAAGTCTCCAACGATAATCTGAATGTGTTGAACTGAGATCAGAATATCCGATTAGGTCTCTCACAGCTAAGAACATTAAGTATTTGGTTTATTTAAATATTGTTTCAGTTTGTGGGCGGCGCGTCCGATTTCGGACGGCCCTTCGACCAAAATTGATCACTACCGTTGAAATCAACCAAGCGTCCATAAATGTACAAAGAATGCGTCCGTTTTTGGACGAATTTTGTTGTATGTCGTATATTGTCTAATAAATTCAATGCTTAATACCTTCGGCTAAATGCCGTGCGATCCGTATATCCTGTGTTTTTACCATTCACTGGGGAGTTGCGAATGATCGCGCGTGCAAAAGAATGCCTTGTCCTTCGATATGCGGTTTCTCGTGGAGCGATCGGTATTGCGCTCATGTTCATTGTTCCGCCCACTGCCTTTGGGCAAACCCCGACACCGCCGGCCGATAAGCCGGCGCCTACGGAGAGCACGACCGTGGTTGTCAAAGGCGCCAAGCGGGCAGTCACCAACAAGATCGATCGTCGCGTCTATAATGTAAGTAACAGCCCGCATTCGGGCTTTGCGACATTGAACGACGTCTTGAGCCGCATCCCATCTGTGACGATCGACCCGCATGGCGCTATCGCATTGCGAGGAAATACTCAGGTCAAGGTCCTGATCGACGGTCACGCCGCGAACCCGGCCGTTCTTAGAAACCTGACCCCGGCGCAAATTGACCGTATCGAGATTGTCACTAACCCTTCGGCGCAATTCGACTCCGAGGGTGCGGGGGGCGTTATCAATATCATTTTGAAAAAGAAACGCCCCGATGGACTGAACGGGAGCGTAAATGTTCGCAGTGACGGCGATGGTCGGTTTAATCTGGATGCTTCCGCCGCCTACAAAATCGGAAAGTGGTCGATCGCTGCGGCGGCTGGCACCAATCAAACCAGGGAGAGGTCGCGGGAAGATGGCGATCAGTCGTGGTTTTCGGACGGCGGCGGGACGGAAACGTCCCATGGCTCTGAGGTAAGCGACATGGTGCGTCGCCAGTCCTATGCAAACCTGCAAATCGACGATCAGATAACGGACCTCGACAAGATCAGCGTCAAAATCAGCGCGAACAATGCCTGGAAAATGGTCAAAGACAGCGCGACAAGTCGCAAGATAGACAGCGATGGCCATGTCGTTGAAAACTACACGGACGCTGGCATCGATCCGAGCCAGGAGTTTGTGACAGAGTTCGAGGCCACTTACGAACACGTTGGAAAGGCCGACGGCGAGCAACTCACGATGAACCTGATCCGGACGCATACGGAATCGCCTGAAACCACCATACATACCTATAGCTTCGACCTGCCGGCTCGGCCTGATCTTACCTATCTGCAAACTGTAAAAGCGCCCGAAGCCGAAACTGCTTTCACCGTTGATTACGAGCGGCCCCTCAAAAACGGGAGTAGTCTCAAAACAGGTTTCAGCTTTGATGATCGAGATAAGCGACTCTGGCGCACGACCCAGGGGCTGTCTGAACTTGTCCCGGGCCAAGCCGACCAAACGGCGTTTCTTCGATTCACCGCTCGTTCGGCGGCAGCCTACGTCACTTACCAAATGCAGTTTGGCAAATGGGGCATCATGCCAGGTCTCAGGATCGAGTCAAACCAGTGGGACGTTAACCTGGTCTCGTCGAATTTTGATGCAGGACGCGATTATGTGCGCTGGTTGCCATCACTTCATGTCAACCGCTTCCTGACCGATCAGCTAAAACTTGTCGCCAGCTACAGTCATCGGACCCAGAAGCCGATGCCATGGGTCCTCGATCCTTCGACCGTCTACTATTCCAAACAATTCGCCCATGTCGGCAACCCTTACCTCAAGCCGCAGGACACGGATTCGTTCGAGACCGGTTATGAATACGAGAGCGGAAAGTTCAGTTCGAATGGCACTCTGTATTACCGAAAATCCTACAATACCATCGTGCCAGCAAGGACTTTCACCGATGATCAGATCATTATCGCGTCATCGGTTAATGCGACCCATAGCACGGCGGCAGGAGGTGAATTCACCGCCAAGGGTGATGTAACCAAGCACCTTCAGTACTCGTTTAACCTCAACGTCTTCGATAACGACGTTGTCGGGATAACGGGCGGGCAAATGCTTCGCCGGGCGGGTGTGACCTATTCGGGCAATGCGGTCCTCGAATATACGCCGACGACGAAGGATTGGTTACAACTGACCTATAGCGCCGCTGGCAAGACGCTGGCCTTGCAGGGCTATACGACGGGGTTTGATCGGCTCGACTTTGCTTATCGGCACAGATTTAACCCCCAGTGGGCCTTTGCCGTCCGCGGCTTCGACTTGCTGAACTCATCTAAACAGCAGCGCCTGTTCGTCACGCCGGATGGCGAAACTCAGTCCGTAACTCGTACGCAGCGTCCTGGTCTGATGATGAGCCTCATCTACAAGTTCGGCCACGGCTCTTAAGCGGGCAGGTAGAGCCGGAATTCCGTACCTTGGGGCAGGTGGGGGCGGACTTCGATTTGTCCGCCATGGGCGGCGACGATCTGGCGTGTCAGGCTGAGCCCGATACCGGACCCGTCCACCTTGGTGGTGAAGAAGGGCACAAATATGCGGTCGTACAGTTCAATGGGAAGCCCCGCCCCATTGTCGGCAATGCTGATGACGATTTGATCTTGTTCTGCCACGGCGCTGACGTCGATGCGCGGCAAGGGCGCTTGTGCTACAGCGTCCATGGCGTTTCGCAGAATGTTGATCAGGGCTTGTTCCAGCAACTGGGGGTCCGCTCGGATGGTCATGTCGGTGCGAAAAGGGGGCCAGGTGCAGGTGATCATGTGTTCGGCCAAGCCCGGGGCCATCAATCGCTCCAGCGCTTTCAGTGCCTCCGCTAGATCAACTGTGCGGATATTCGCACGTGGGAGCTCAGCGGCCTCGCGATAGCGTTCGACGAAGCGCATGAGGCCTGCGCTGCGCTGGCCAATGACGTCAATGGCTTCCACCACTAGGGTATTGCTTTCGCCGACCATGGGTCGCAAGCTTTGCGCCAGGGACGCTATGGGGGTTAGTGAATTCATCATTTCGTGCGCCAGAATACGTACTAGGTCCTGCCACGCCTTGACCTCTGTGGCATCGAGTTCGCTTTCGATATTTTGCAGCGAGACGAGTTTGTGCGTCTTTCCATCAACCGCGAATGAGGCAGCCAGAGCTAGGCTGCGCTGAGCCTGATTGAGCCGGATCACGAACCGCTCCCCCGGCGCCATGGCTCGCAGCTTTCGGGCGTTGTCACCTTCGAGAAGCGTGTGTTCCGATAGTGCGTTGGCGGCGCGGTTCAATCTTACGATCCGACCATCGGGTTCGATGACAATAAGCGCTGCAGATACGGTGTCGGTTAGGGCGTGGAGATAGTCGGTGTCAGCTTGCCGCTTGTGACGCGATCGTATGAGGCTGTCGTGCAGCACGCGCATGGCTTGATCGAGGCGGGCGAAGCCGCCGCGGCTCGTCAGCGGAAGTTCGGGGTCCCCAGCTTCGATCGCGCTAACAAAGCGGCTTAGCGTCCGATCGACCTGGTGGATCTGGCGGTTGAGATCGAGTGCGACGGCCAGCGCCAAGGCAACAAGGACGAGAGCACTCGCGAAGCGCTGCAAAAGGAGCATTTCGCCCATTCCAAAGCCGAGCAGGCCGATAGCCAATGCCCTTGCAGCCAGACTCAACACATACCGGTCCGGAATCCTTTCAGAAGCCATGCTTTTCCAGCCTGCGATAAAGGGCAGGGCGGGTTAGCCCCAACGCGGTTGCGGCCAGCGTGATATTGCCATCGAAATCTGACATGGCGCGGCCGATGGCGACGCGTTCGATCTCATCGAGATTGTAGGAGCCGCCTTCCGATGCCGGCGTCCTTGACGTGAAGAGGAAGGGAAAATCCTCAAGGTGAAGCCTTTCGTCTCCCAAAAGCAGGGTGGCGCGCTCCGTCGCGTGGCGCAATTCGCGAATATTGCCGGGCCAATCGTAGGACTCGATCCATTTCAATACGTCTCCCGAAGCGCGCCGGCGCGGCAGATTGTGCTTGCGCGCATAGAGACTCAAAAAATGTTCAAGAAGTGCCGGGATGTCTTCTCGCCGGTCGCGCAGGGGTGGGACGCAAATCCGAACGGTATCAAGGCGCATGGACAGGTCTGACCTGAACATCTCCGCCTCAACCCGCTCATTGAGCGGTCTCTGGCTGGACACGATGAGCCGTACATTGACCTTTACAGGCTTCGTCGCGCCGATTGGCAGAACCTCTTGATGCTCGATGACGTGCAGGAGCCTTTTTTGAAGGTGCAGCGGCAAGCTCCCTATATCATCAAGGTAGAGCGTTCCGCCATGGGCCGCCTGGTAGCGCCCTGCGCGGTCTGCGTCGGCACCTCCAAACGCGCCGCGACGGTGCCCGAACAACTCACTCTCAACGAAAGCTTCGGGCACAGTTCCCAGGTCAACGGCGACGAAAGGTAGATGTGAGCGTGACGACAGGCGATGAATTTCACGGGCCATGGTCTCCTTGCCTGTGCCATTTTCGCCCACGATTGAGACTATGGCGTCAGTGGGGGCAATACGGCGCACATGACGCAGCACCGGAGAGAGCGATGGCGCATTGCCAATCATCATTCCAGGACGAATGGCGGACTCTGCGCCGCGCAGGCGCAGGGTTTCGGCCTCGCGCTTTGCGTGGGTCAGGGCGACAGCCGCTGAGAGCGTGGCAATTAGCTTCTCATTTTGCCATGGCTTTAGCACGAAATCGACTGCGCCGCGCTTGAGCGTTTCGACAGCCAGGGTCACCCCGCCAAAGGCGGTCATCATGACAATCGACAAGGATGGGTCCAGGCGATGGAGTCGGTCGAGCCAATCGAGGCCATCCTGGCCGGAATTGGCGCCGGGACGAAAGTTCATATCCAAAAGGATGGCGTCGATGTCGCGGGAGACGATAACTTCGTCGAGCCCGTCGGGTGCATTGAAGGTTTCGATCTGCGTAAAATGGGACACGAGAGCAAGACGGGCCGCCAGGCATACGCCAGCATCATCGTCGACAATAAGAATATGACCGCTGGAGTTCATAGCTGAAATCGTACACTATCGCGTCCGATATTGTACACTCGAATTTGTAAGACGTAAAATTTGCAATGAAAACAATGTCACGCGACCCGATGCCACTCGCCAAAACCTGTGGTAGTTTGGGGGCTGTTGACACTGGATATACGATGCCATGACCGCGATGCTGAAGCTGGAGGATATATCCCACACCTACCAGACGGGCGAGGTTGAGACCCGTGTGCTCGAAGGCGTGACGCTGGAGGTGAGGGAGGGTGAATTTCTGGCCGTCATGGGACCGTCGGGCTGCGGTAAGTCGACGCTTCTGAATATAGTGGGCTTCCTGGACAGCCCTTCCTCTGGCTCGTATGTTTTTGAGGGCGAGGAGGTGGCGCGATATCCGGAAAAGCGCCTCACGGAACTCCGCCGCGCTTCCATCGGTTTTGTCTTTCAGAGCTTTAACCTGATTGAAGACTTGACGGCGGAAGAGAATGTCGAGATCGGACTGATCTATCGTCGTATGCCAGGCGCGCAAAGGCGCGAGCGGATTGCTGACGCTTTAGCCCAGGTTGGCCTTTCACACCGAGCGGGGTTCCTTCCGAAGCAACTTTCAGGTGGGCAGCAGCAGCGCGTCGCCGTCGCTCGGGCGCTTGTCTCTAATCCGCGCCTGATCCTGGCCGATGAGCCAACCGGTAGTCTCGATTCCGCCAATGGCGATGCTATCATCGAGCTTCTTACAGGTTTGAACGCCAAAGGGACTACACTCGTCATGGTTACCCATTCGCTGGCCTATGCCGCAGCGGCGAGTCGTGTGGTCAGGATGCTCGACGGTCGCATCGTCAGCGAAACTGATATGGGCCTCTAGAATGTTCAGAACCTATTTGGCGGCCGCCCTTCGCCATCTGGCATACAACCGGCTTTACGCCGCCATCAATATTGCTGGCCTAGCGCTGGGTTTCGCAACCGTTATCCTGATCGCTCTTTACGTTCGCAACGAATTGAGCTTCGACAGTGGGTTGCCAGGTGCTGATCATACCTATCTGGCGGTTGCACGTGCCTCAGGGCCTCGCGGCGAACCTATTGGCTTTGCGTCGACGCCACCCGCATTGGCCGCGCAGTTACTGGCGCGTTCCAATATCGACGCGGTTGCGCGGATGGCGGAAGATCAGGGCATCGTGTCCCATGACGGCAAGCCTTCGCGGCATGTCGAAAATTTTGCCTATGCTGACCCGGATATCGCCTCCGTTATACCATGGCCGGCGCTCTATGGAGTGTTTGACGGTGCCCTCGACGCTCCAGACAGTGCGGTGATAACGCGCAAGATAGCCTTGGCATATTTTGGCAAGGAGAACCCGATCGGAGAAACCATTGAGATCAGTCCCCTCAGCGATCCGAGGGGGACGCACAGTCTGCGGATCATGGCGGTGTTGAAGGACTTGCCTGCCGAGACGACTTGGACCGCTGAAATCCTAGTGTCCGGGCGCGCCGCCTTTTCGACCTTCAACTATCGTCCTGCGTGGCCATGCTCGACCTGTATCGGCGGCGGGAACACACATACCTATGTGCGTTTGCGTCCAGGCACGAATATAGAGAGCGCATCGCTGGACCTGGTGCCGATTACTAAACTGCATCAAAGGCCAGATATCCGGGGAATGGAAAATCCGCCGGTAGAACCGTCCATGATCATCGCGCTTTGCGGGGTAGGCGGACTGGTCATGCTCATTGCGGCCATCAATTTCATCACCCTGTTTACAGCGCGCATGACAAGGCGCCTCGTGGAGGTGGGGGTTCGCAAGGTCGCCGGTGCCAGGCAAGGCGACCTCATTCTCCAGTTCGTGGGCGAAAACCTGCTCCACATCACAATAGGCCTGATCATAGGCGTGGCTGTCGTTGAACAACTGATCGGCCCGATGAATGCACTTTTGAACCGCAACATCGGCTTCAATTGGATTCGGGATATCGAACTCATAGGCCTCATCCTTTTGATCTGGCTGGTCACCGGTGCGCTGGCTGCGACCTACCCGGCGTTGATCCTTTCTGGATTTCGGCCGGCTCAGGTGTTGCGAACAGCTCCGATGGTAGGTCGTGCCGGTGAACGTGGGCGTCAGGTTGTCGTCGTGGTCCAGTTTGCGCTCTTGATCACATTGATGATCTGCTCCGCCGTTATCTACCGTCAGACCGGCTATGCGAAGGACGCAGGCACGCGCCTGAACATGGATGGCGTCCTGATCGCTTGGACATGTAACCCTGCTTTGCGCAACGAAATTGTCCGGATTCCGGGCGTCGAGGCTACCACATGTTCGTCCTGGAATGCGCTCGGGCAGACCGAAATGGCGAACAGGAAGAGGCAAGGGCCACTTGCGTTGCAGGCAGATTATGTCGACTACGGTTTTTTCGAACTTTACGGCGTCAAACCACTTGCCGGCCGGCTATTCGATCGCACCCTTCCTAAAGACAAAGGCGCCTGGGACAACGATCCGCCTACCGATGATGCTGCGGCCTATCAGTTGCGTCATGTAATTCTGAATGCAGCTGCCGTGAAGGCGTCAGGGTTTCCTTCGCCAGTCGCCGCTATCGAAAAGACAGTGACGGTCACCGAAGGCAACACCCGCCATTCTGTTCAGGTCATCGGCGTTGTTCCAGACTTTTCCGTTGAATCCGTTCGCCAATCGGTGCCTGCGGCGGCGTTTGGCATCATGCCCTATCCAATGGAATTGATGAGCATCAAGCTGCGACCCGATCGCAGGCGTCAAACCCGGTCTGTAATCGAGGCAGTCTGGACCCGTCTCGGCAACCAACCGAAATCTATTTATTCCCTGAAGGGCTACGTCGCGAGGGAGTTCTCCGACATGCAAAACCTGTCCGCGTTTGTGGCGTGCTGCGCTGGCGCAGCCCTCATGGTGGCATGCCTCGGCCTGTTCGGATTATCGGCGGTCGCAGCTGAACAGCGCACCCGGGAAATCGGTATCCGAAAGGCCATGGGAGCGGGACGTAGCGATATCGTTGAGTGGCTTGTGAGGCGGTACATGGTGCCTGTCGTCGCCGCAAATCTGCTGGCATGGCCCATAGCCTATATGCTGATGGGGCAATGGCTCAGTGGCTTCGCCTCACATGTTGATATGGAGCTTTGGATATTTGCGGCATCAAGCGCGTGTGCGCTCGCCATCGCATGGCTGACGGTTTGCCTACATGCCCTTATCATAGCTGCCGGCAAGCCTGCGAAGGCGTTACGATATGAATAGGTCTACTTTACCACACCAGTCATTGCCGCCAATGAATGGCCTTGTAGATCGGCACCTAAAGTGGAAACCCCTGATTTTGTGCTTAAAACCCTGGGAAAAAGGGACAATCGTAGTCGAGATTTTATCCGTAACAAGATCGGCTTCAGGCTCAGCTTTCGGCATGGGCAAACGCACAATAAAATGCGAGCCAACGAGCCGCAATATCTGTTAGAATGGACAGGCCTTAAAAGCGAAAATTGGTGCCCGCACTCACGACCAGGGGAGCAACGGAGGCCTTGCCGACGACAGGATAGCCGCCCAGGGTCCCGGTAGCCTTCGACGACAGCCACGCTTTTTTGACTTCGAGGAACATGCCGTGGCGTTCGTCGAACATGAAGTCAGAGCCCAATTCGATAGCAGGCGCCAGGTCGTTGGTCATCTTGACGTTTTGCAGGGCGGCATCTTTGGTCGAAAAAATGATCATGTAGCTGGCGCCCAGGCCGACATAGGGTCTGACCGTACCTTCACGCAGCGGATGATATTGCATCGTGAAGGCTGTAGGGCCGTACGTCGTCTCGCCCAGTTTGCCATAGGCCGCTACGGTTCCGCCGCCATTGAGCTTGATGTGGGGCGGTATGCCTACTGTGGCGGAAAATGCCCAATGGTCGGTCAGGAAACGACTGATCTGGATCGAGGGTGTGTAGTGGGTCTTGGTATTAAGAGCCGCACCCGGTACAGTGGCACCCCCAACGGTCAGGTCAAGCTTATCAGAGAGCGTGAGCTGTGTAATGCCGGCGCGAACAATCCAGGTGCGATCTGTGTCGCCTGCAAAAGCCGAGCCCGCTTGACACGCCAAAATCGTCCCGGCAAGGGTTACAAAAATCTTTTTCACACCGACTCTCCGTCTTACTTTCACAATGTAGATTGTCTGAACATCAGGCACGTCTACGGCGGTCTTGAGAGCAATTTTCGAAAAAAAACGGATTCCGGTTTTCGTAAAAAATTGCGAAAAAACAAAAAATAGTAGGGCATTGTACGACCAATTTGATCGGGAAATGCCCTAGAAGCGCCACGATGCTCCAGCCTGAACGATGACCGGATCAAGTATAGTCGTTGCGGTAATTTTACTGGCGCCGAGATCACCCCACGCCTTGGCGGTGTAGGTTGCTTTTTTAACGTCGAAATAAAGTCCGTAACGCGAGGTCAGGCTGTAATCGAAACCCGCCTGTATGACCGTGCCGGACGTGCTTTGGACGTGCAGGTTCTTAACAAGTCCATCCTGTTCGCGTAGCGTAATGTGTCCGATGAAGCCCGCACCGATATAGGGCGAGATTTTGGCACCGCGCCACGGATGATAGGTCGCGGTGAACGTCAGATTGGTGAACTGGTCATCGCCGAGATTGGGCAGCCCCGCCATGCTTCCGGTTGGGATGTTATGCGTGGTTTCCGGCGTGCTGATCGATCCTTGCAGAGCGAAGTGCGGTGAAACAAAATAGCCGCCTTCAAGGACCACAGGCCAGTATTCATTTGATTTGGATCCGCCCCCCGGAATGGCGACACCGTCAGAATAGGTCGTGCCTTTGTCGGCGAGCTTGCCGTGAGCCAACCCCAAATGTACGAAGCCTTTGGCCGGTGCCTCTGCCATTGCAACCATTGGGCAACCGAGCAAAGCTACCATTGCAATGGCGGTTGAGAAAAGCTTGTTATTCATACTGCAGCCCATTTTTAAATACTCTAATCCCAAGCACTATATCCCAAAGGCGTGAATTTCCCCTTAATCGGCTAACCGGCTGATGCTTTTAAGGAAAAAGAATTTTTTTCGATGTCCGCAGCCGGTTGAGTTTCACGATTTGCGGAAAGCGCCGTCGCTGGAACAGACAAATGCTTGTAAGGGGTTTGCTTTTCAAGCGTGGTCAAAGTTAGGGTGCCCGCCTTCAGCGCCAGGTCTTCAAGTTGGGCGCTCGCTGTCGCGGTACTCAAACTATGAATGGCATCCATGATGTCGCGGGGGGTATGATTGGCCATGACCTGAAGCCGGAAGCGGGCGCGCCCCTTCGGTACGGCAGGGAACTCCACCAGATTAGCGAGAAGGCCGTTGGCGGGCAGGTGCCGGCTCGTCAGGCGGGCCAGACTTTCCTGTCCCATCTTCACGCATACGATGGGCGAAGGGTCACCATAGGTCTCGAGATTGCAACTTTGCAGCAATTCACGTAGCAGCAGGATGTTGTCCATCAGCTTCCCACGCAAGGCAGCGCCTTCTTCAGAATCGATAATATCAAAACATTTGCCGACTATGGCCGCCTGGGCCGGAGATAGAGCGTTTGAAAAGGTATTGGGCGAACTATAGTAGCGCAGATATTCCCTTACGGCGCGCTGGCGGCAGGCTACAAAACCGCCGTTGGAGGCGAACGTTTTGGAGAAGCTGCCCATGATGACGTCAATCTTGCCGATCATGTTCTGAATACCGATATGGCCGCGCCCGTCTTTGCCGAGGCTGCCCAGATCATGCGCCACATCAACGACGAGGGTCGCGTTGAATTCGTGTGCCAGTTCTTGCAGGGCGATGAGATCGGGCGTATCTGAATCCATCGAGAACAGGCCTTCAGTGACGACAAGAATGCCATTGGTCGTGTCGGTGGACCGAATCTTCACCAGCTTTTCGCGTGCCATCTCTATGCTGTTGTGGCGGAACAGGTGAATGTTCTTGGTTGCGGCTTGCGCGCCCTCCTGCAGACATGCGTGGGCCAGAGCATCCATAACGATATGATCATTGGCGCGAACCAGCCCCTTGATTACACCAAATCCGGCGGCCCAACCTGTGGGAAACAGCGATACATGTTCTGTATTGAGAAACGCTGCGATCTTGGCTTCGAGTGCGAGTGACAAGGAAGTGTTGCCGACCAGCGCGGGCGATCCAGCACTGTGGACGCCGAAGCGCTTCATGGTCTCAACTGCGGTTTCCAGAACGGCGGGATGGGACGACAGGCTCAGATAATCCTGCGAGGCGAAGTTAACGCCCTCGAAAAGTTCACCTTCATCCGTACGCGCCTGACACTTGCTGTGGGGGCCCATTTCCGTCGAACGCCCCAGCGGCCATAATCCCGCCTTACGGCGCAATTGCTGCCAGGCATAAAAACTTTCCGCCCTGTCCAATAGATTGGCGCCGGGAATATTGCGGTAGTCGCGCATACTGCCAGTCAAAGCGCCAGATAAAGGATCTATATTCACCATGATTTTCCCCATTTGTGTATCAATACATAAGTCATACAGAATGGGTTATATTTTTTAGTTAAATGTTTTGCTTAATAATGTGTTTTTCTATCTTCTCTATGAGTATGTCGAGCGCTATGGGCTTCGTCTCGAAATCCGCACAGCCGACCTCAATACTTTTTAGACGATCACTTTCCAGCGCGTGGGCGGTCAGAGCGATGATGGGTATCGATCGCGTCATCTCATCTGCTCGAAGAATAGTCGTTGCCTCCCAGCCGTCCATCTCTCCCAGAGCCACGTCCATCAGGATGATGTCCGGTATCTGTTCCTTGGCCATGGCGATGCCTTCCGGGCCGTCGACGGCACAGGTGACCTCATAGCCCCTGCGCTCCAAACGGCGTCGCAACATGTCGCGATTGATTTCATTGTCTTCGACAATAAGAACGGTGGTCATGAAAAATTCCAGAAAAGGGTTGCGATCATCAGGCCGCCATCTGCGGCTTATTTTTGGTTTCCAGTGTAATCGGAATCAATATGGTGAATTCGCGTCGGCCGTTTCTATCGACATTGGCGCTGATGTCTCCGCCCATCATCTGAACGAACTTCAGGCTCAGCGCCATGCTGATTCCGGCGCCGCCATACTTGGTCGCGCTGGTATCGGATTCATCCGAAAAAATATCGAACAGTTTTTCGGAATCAACCTTGGCGGTACGCACGTTCGGATCGAGGATGTTAAGGCGCAGATATTTCCCCGAAAGCAAGGTGCTGTGAATCCTGATAACGCCACCATTGCCGCTTGTCGCGATCCCCTCGATCAGGTGAGACGTGGCCTTCTTCAGGGCATGCCAGTCAAGATTTAATGGGGTGGCCCCGTCAGACGTCTCGCAGATCAGGCTATGGTTGCGCAGTGTCAGGCTGTCACGGATTTCGGCGGCGACGCCATCCATGCTTTCGCCGAGTTGACCCGTCGAGACATGAGTTGTCATTTTACCAGCTTCAATCTTGGAAAAGTCCAGAATGTCATCTACCAGCCTTAGCAAGTGCGTGCCTGCGCCATATATGTGCTCAAGGTCGCGCGCCGTTTCTTCGTCGCCCTCATCCTCGGCATCCTCAAGCAACAATTGGCTGTAGCCGATCACCGCATTCAAAGGCGTGCGCAGTTCATGGCTCATGGAGGCCACAAAATCGGCCTTGGCAGCCGTTGCCTGTTCAGCGGCCTGGGTGAGGTTGCGCAGATTGTCGGCGAGTACATCAAGACTGCCGAGTTCGCGCTCAAAAGCGTTCTGTTCGCGCAGAACGTTGGCGTAATAGACGTTGGCGAAATACAAAGCCATCATCGCCACATAGATTGAGGCGCTGGTGATCGAGACGAGACCTAACAACTGGAACTCTTTGAGGTCGATCGAAGGAAAGGGTGCGCCGGTTACAACCAGCAGGCTGAAAATGCCCACACTGCCAAAAATCTGTATGAAGAGCACATTGCGGATAAGGCCCGTGGTCGGCAAATAGAGAAAAGACAGCAAGGGAATAATCAGAACCCAAGGCAGGAAAGGCGAATAGATTCCGCCATAAGCGTAGCAGGCCCACAAGATGCAAAATATGAGATTTTCAACTGAAAGAAAAGCCAGAACCTGATAGCGCTTGGTCGATCGCAGTATGAAGGGGTACACCCAAAAAGCAACGATCGATATGGTAAAGGTCCAGAACCTATAATCTAGCGCTATGTGCGATACGAAATGCAGATATAATGGAATAGAATTACCGAGAAATGGTCCGAATACATGGCTTAACATGAACATTCTGGCCCGTCGGTGCATATCGGGCTGAGACTGAAGTTCTTTAGGGATGAAATAATCCAAAAAAGCGTTTAAGTTGTGTTTTGGGCGCACGTTTTCAGTTTTCATTAACGTGTCTCGCAAAATAAATGGTAATGTTCCATTAAATAAGTCCTGATTTCTCAACTTAAAATAACATGAGAAAGTTAATTCAGTCTGAAATGATTGCAGGCGTGCTTTAACTTTAATTAAAGCCTTCCGTGCTATTTAAAATATTGCGGGAGTCATCAGATGCTTGGGTTTGTCGACAAAATACTGGACTACTTCATCCCTCAGGAAATCCGGAGGGAGCGCTCGAACTTAATGATGGTTCGCACCTTCATCTGCCTGCACCTGGTCGGGCCAGCTATGGGGCAGTCCGTCATCCTGTTCCTGTGGGGCGCTTCCAAATCGATCGGCTGGGAGTTCTGGACCATCGAAGCCAGCGTCGCCGGTTTTTGGCTGTTGCCCTTGATGGTAAAGATGACGCGCTCACTTGTCTGGCCAGCGACGATTTCCGTTCAGCTTCTGGTCTTCATGAGCCTCTTTGGCTCATTCAATTACGGCGGAATCAGCTCGCCCTTTTTGCCGTGGTTCCTGATCGCGCTTCTGACCGGCTTTTTTTACCTGGCCGAGCGGGTGCGTATGGTCCTGATCGGAGTGATCGCGCAAATGACGGCCTTTGTGGCCGCGCGTCTGCTGCTGGGGCATTTTCCGGAGCTGCTGCCCCTCTCCAGCCTGACCTATGTCAATCTCCTCTCGCTTTTGTCGGCCCTGGTCTATGTAACGATCCTGTCGTTGTATTATGAGAAGGTCATGCGCGTCAGTGCTGAGCTTGAAAAGGCCACCCACGAGCACCGTGCGCAAACCGATGCCTTGCGTGAGGCCTTCAAGAATACAGAACTCGCGAGCCAGCAGAAGTCGATCTTTCTGTCTAAGATGAGCCACGAACTGCGTACACCGCTGAACGCGGTTATCGGCTATAGTGAAATGCTCCATGAAAATCTGGGCGACCAACCCGCGAACCCCCAACGTGCGCAAGACCTGAAACGTATCAATGCGGCAGGGCGCCACCTTCTGGCTCTGGTCACCGATATACTCGACCTGTCCAGGATCGAGACGAACCGAGTGGAAATCTCAATCACTGAGGTGGAACTTGCCCAGCTCGTGCACGACGTCATCGCGGCGACAGCTCCGGTGATCGCCAAGAAGGGAAATCGCCTCGTGCTCGACATGCCCGTTGATCCGGGCAAGGTCATGGCCGATGCGCTCAAACTGCGCCAGTCGATTCTTAATCTGTTAAGTAATGCCGCCAAATTCACCTCGCAAGGGACGATCACCTTGACTGTGCATAAAGGCCCAGAATCGAGCGGGCGTATGCTGATCAAGGTGCGCGACACAGGCATCGGTATGAGCGAAGACGGCATGAAAAAGCTATTTCTCGATTTCACTCAGGTCGAGGATGATACCTCTCATAAATTTGGCGGTACTGGGCTGGGTTTGGCCCTGACGCGGCGTTTCTGCACCTTGATGGGGGGAGGGATTACAGCCGAATCCAAACTCGGCGAAGGTTCATGCTTCACCATCGACATACCTTGTGCGCGTAAAACTGTGCAGGAATCTCACTCCGATCAGTCTTCGATTCGACCGTCATTACTCGGTCATGCGGCAATCTAAGATCAAAGCAGGTTTGCAAGAACGTCGCGCCTTCAGCCCTCAAGAAAGTAACTGAAATGTCGAAAACTCAGATAGATCGGAAAATGTCGCCAGAGAGGGGCATCGCGACGTTTTGCCGTCGGTTAAAATCTGAATTGGTGCAAACTGATGGCATGTCTGTGTCGCGCACTCAGTCGGTAATCGGTGGAAGCCTTATGAAGAAACTGACCTCTCAGCGGGCAAGGCCGCCCCGCAATTCCAAGCTCTCTGTGATTGGCAACCTTCCCTTCTGCATCGCGGCGACAACTGACCAGCCACGTAAACCAAGCGTTGAAACCGTTGGAAAGTCTTCGGATGAAGGGCTGGACAGAAAGCATGAAGAGCCGGGCGCGCCCTCCAGAATGATTTTGATTGTTGATGATGATGAGGTCTCGCTAGTGTTGTGGAATCAACGGATGGATTCCCTTGATCTTGCAAATATGCGAGTCTGTGTCGATGGACATGGACAAAAGGCTGTTGCTGTCGCCTGAGGCTCGGGTGCGGTTGGAAGGTTGGGTGGCGGACCGGAACACGCCGCAGAAGCTTGTTTGGCGTGCGCGGATCGTGCTGATGTGGGCGGACGCGGCGAGTTTGGCGTCGATTGTGCGGACGCTGGGCAAGACCAAGAAGACGGCCTACCGCTGGCGCGATCGTTATCTTGAGCAGGGTGTCGATGGG
>NZ_AQWM01000026.1 GCF_000376105.1 Asticcacaulis benevestitus DSM 16100 = ATCC BAA-896 | reverse complement strand
CAACCTCTTCTTCAGACGCGGTCGCCGTGAACGCCCCTTGAGAGGCCAATTTGCGCCAGGCAAATAACTGATTGGGCTGAACACCGTGGCGCCTGGCCACAAGGCTCACCGTGACCTCTGGCTCATACGTTTCCTGAACCATCGACAGCTTCTCAGCTGTTGTCCAACGGCGGCGCCGTTCCTGTCCCAGAATTTCTATCTTTGGATTGTGGCTGGTCATAATGACGACATTGCTCCTACCTCTTATTTAAGTGGGAGATCCTGTCCGGTCAATTATGGGGCTATTTCAGAAGGCGAGATCATGGATCTGCACCAGGCCTATTTCGACCTGTCCTGGCCAGTCCCACCGCTTCGATCGTTAAAATAGACGCCAAAATACGTAATGTGCAAGTCCTGCGAAATGAAGGCAGGGAGGTTGGTGAGGTAAATTTCTTTGGCGGCACCATGTGGACGAATTTCGATCGCAGCGATGCCTTGGCGATGCGCCGGGGCGCGATCTGCCTGAATGCTAGGGCACGACCTCGCCTTGATGCTAACGTATGGCTGTCCAGGGCCGGCTGAGCAGGGTGGCGCAAGTGATCAGGCCGACCAGAGAATAGGTCTGAGGGAAATTGCCCCATAGTTCGCCGGTATCGACCTTGACGTCTTCGGACAGCAGGCCCGAATGGGTGCGCCGCGCCAGCATGGCTTCGAAGAGATCGCGCGCTTCCTCGACACGGCCCTGCATGTAGAGGGCCTCGATGTACCAGAAGGTACAGAAGTTGAACGCCGTCTCGGGTTCACCGAAATCATCGGGTTCGACATAGCGATAGAGATTATCACCCTTGCGCAACTGGCGCTCGACTTCGGCGAAAGTGGCGACGCAGCGCGGATCATCGGCCGGCAGGAAGCCCAGTTCAAACAGTTGCAGCAGGCTGGCGTCGACCTCATCGCCGCCAAACGAACCGGCGAAGATGCCAAGCGTCTCGTTCCACGCTTTTTCTTCGATGGCTTTGCGGATGATCTTCGCGCGGTGGGTCCAGTGTTCGCTGCGTTCGGTAAGGCCAAGCGAGGCCGCAGCATTGCCGAGCCGATCACAGGCCGCCCAGCACAGAAGCGCCGAATAGGTATGGACGCGCGCCCGCGTGCGAAATTCCCACAGGCCGGCGTCGGGCTGATCATAGACGGTGAAGGCGCGCTCGCCCACGCGCTCCATGGCAGCAAAATCGCTTTCGGTGCCCAACCGTAAAAAGCGTTCATCGAAGAAGGCCTGGGTCAGCGGCAGGATCATCTGGCCATAGACATCGTGCTGGTGATGCTCAAAGGCTTGGTTGCCGACACGCACCGGCCCCATGCCGCGATAGCCTTGCATGTCAGGCGCGATCCGCTCGACCAGATCGGCCTCAAGGCCAACGCTGTAGAGGGGTTGGACATGTCCACCGGCGGACATGTCCACAAGGTTGCGCAGGTAGACCAGGTAGGATTCCAGCATGTCGGCGGCGCCCAACCGGTTCAACGCCCGCACCACATAATAGGCATCGCGTATCCAGCAGTAGCGGTAATCCCAATTGCGTTGCGATCCAGGCGCTTCGGGAATCGATGTCGTCATGGCCGCGACGATGGCGCCGGTCTCTTCAAAGGCGCATAGCTTGAGCGTGATGGCGGCGCGGATGACGGCGCTTTGCCACTCGAGGGGCAGGGAGAGGGTGCGCACCCAGCCCTGCCAGTAGGCCGTGGTAGCGTGCAGCATGTGCTCGGAATCGGCCAGCACATCATTGGGGTAGGGCTCGTCCGGACCAAGATGGAAGGCCAGAGTCTTCTCTAACCGGAAGACATGGGCGTTGCGGACATAGGTCAGGGGCGCGTTGGTGGTGAGGCGCATATCGACGGCCCCGCATTCATAGCGGATATGGCTGGAGCCGGCGGTCTCACGGGCGAGATCCCGGCCCCAGTTGCCTGTTGGGGTTAGGCGAATGCGGATACGTGGCGCGCCATTGAGGGGCCGCACCTGGCGGTAAAAGGCCCACGGTCGGTAGGTGCGGTTGAGATGGTGCAGGCGCGGCGCGAAATCGATGACCTCTAGCGCGTTGCCGTGGGTGTCGCGCATCACCGTGCGTAGCACGGCGGTATTGCGGATATAGGCCTGTTCGATATCGGCCTGATCCTCGATCTCGACCGACCAGTAACCGGCGCCTTCGGCCGCCGTTGGATCGAGCAGGGCGGAAAACACAGGTTCGCCATCGACGCGTGGACAGCAGGCCCAGACAAAGCGCCCTTGTCGATCAATCAGCGCAGTGGCGGCGCAATTGCCGATCGGCGACAGATCGAGCGTATGGGGCGGTGATGGGGGCATGGCAAAACTTTCAGGCTGGCAGGGCGTGAGGTCAAGCAACCCACGACCGTGGCTAAATTATGGGCGCATGTTCACGGCAGATAACGGGTCTGATCACAGAAACGAGAGATGGGCTAAAAATATAGGTATGAGGGTGGACACGACAGGATCATATGTCTAACCTTACCTCAACGGCAGTTTTTTGCCTTTATGAATATTTTATTTTTTGAGACTTTGTTTCGAATCTAAGGCGATACTCAAATCTATATCGGTATTTGATACTATATTGCTTATATCGGGTGAGTTCATCAGGCTTTTGGACTGTAGAACACGTAGCAGACCAAAAGGAGATTACGGCTATGGCAGATGTGTCGCGCCCCCTGCACTGTGGGCGGGCGGTATCATGATAATGTCGCAGGTTGAGCACGCCGCGCAAGGTACAGGCGGTCAAATGACGTTGACGATGGCGCACGTGTCGCTGTTCCTTGACCTTGATGGCACGCTTGCGCCATTCGCGCCTGTGCCGGAAGGGGTCGGGCCGGACGCCGCGCGCAACAGTTTGCTGCGCGACATGCAGGTGTGTCTGGGCGGCCGGATGGCGATTGTTAGCGGCCGTTCGATCGCGGATCTCGACCGTATTCTCGAAGGGACCATCGTCGCCATGGCCGGCAGTCATGGCCTGCAACGCCGTGACGCTCGCCTCGATATGCTGACGGCGCGGTGCCATCCCAAGCTGGCGCAGGCGGTGCGTGAGGTCGCGGCCTTTGCTGAAAAGTACCCGGGCGTCGTGGTCGAGACCAAGCCGCTCAGCGTGGCGCTGCACTACCGCAACGCCGCCGATATCGATGTGCAGGTCGGTGCCTTCGCTGATGATCTGGCGGATCGAACCGGCCTCAAGCTGCAACGCGGCGTCATGGTGGCGGAGTTCCTATCACCCGGCATGGACAAGGGCCGCGCGGTACGGGCTTTTATGGTCGAGCCGCCCTTTTTCGGCACGATGCCGCTGTTTATCGGCGATGACCTGACCGATGAGGACGCCTTTGCTGCGGTCAACGCCTTTGGCGGTGTCGGGGTTCTGGTCGGGCCGCCGCGTCCAACCTATGCGCGCTTCCGGCTGGACAGCGTAGACGGCGTCCATGCCTGGCTGGCGCAGGCGCTGCAAACTGAAGTGTTCAAACTGGAGGTGCCTGTTGGGCCGTCTTATCGTCGTATCTAATCGTGTTAATCCGCCTGCCGATTCCGGCGTCGGCACCGCCGGCGGCCTCGCCATGGCGCTGGCGGCGGCCTTGCGCGAAGACAAGGGGCTGTGGTTCGGCTGGAGCGGCCAGACGGTCGAGACCTATACTGGCCAGATGTCGATGCAGAAGGTCGGCGGCGTCACCGTGGCCCTGCTCGATCTGGAGGAGCAGGATCAGAGCGAATATTACAACGGCTATGCCAACCGCACGCTGTGGCCGCTCTTTCACTATCGCACCGATCTGGTCGCCTATGAGCGCAGTTTCGATGAGGGCTATACCCGCGTCAATACGCGCTTCGCCGAAACCCTGCTGCCTTTGATCGGACCGGACGACCTCATCTGGGTGCAGGACTATCACCTGATCCCGCTGGCGCGCGAACTGCGCAAGCGCGGCGTCACCAACCGCATCGGCTTCTTCCTGCATATTCCGTGGCCGGCGCGCAGCATCTTAAGCACCCTGCCGCGCCACGGTGAACTGGTCGAGGCCTTGTTCAGCTATGATCAGATCGGCTTTCAGACCGAGGACGACTGCGAAAACTTCGTCGATTACGCCGTTCATGATGTGCAGGCGGTGGTCTCAGACGGCGGTCTGGTCGAGGCCTATGGCAAGAAGGTGCGCGCGAAGGCCTTCCCCATTGGTATTGACGCCGAGGATTTCGCGGAAACGCTGAAAAGCGACACGGCAGAGGCCTTTCGCAAGCTGATGGTCAAGAGCCAGGCGGGCCGCAAGATGGTGCTGGGTGTCGATCGGCTCGACTATTCCAAGGGGCTGGAGGAGCGCTTTGCCGCCTACGAGACCCTGCTGGCGGATAATCCCGATCTTCACGAGCATCTCTTCATGCTGCAGATCGCCACGCGCTCGCGCGACGATGTCGACGCCTATCAGGATTTACGGGCACGGCTGGACACCATTTCCGGCCAGATCAACGGGGCCTATGCCACGGTTGACTGGGTGCCGCTGCGCTATGTCAACCGGCCTTACCGGCGTGACGAACTCGCCGGCATTTACCGCGCCGCCCATATCGGACTGGTGACGCCTTTACGTGATGGCATGAACCTCGTCGCCAAGGAGTTTGTGGCGGCGCAGGACCCGGCCAATCCGGGCGTGCTGGTCTTGTCGCAGTTCGCCGGCGCCGCCGAGCACATGAAGGAGGCGTTGATCGTCAACCCTCTCAGTCGTGAGGATATGTCCGAAGCGATCAAGAAGGGGCTGGCCATGCCGTTGAAAGAGCGCAAGGCGCGCTGGGAAGCGCTCTATGATAATGTCCGCACGCATGACGTGGGACGTTGGCGCGATCAGTTCGTCGCCTGTCTCAAGGCGGCCTAAATCCTGTTGTAATGGATTACAATGTGTGGCACCTCTTGCAAAAATGCCATAGACTTGCGGCATATTGGCGCTTACAGGCTGGAGATCCTATGAAACCTATTCACGCTCTCATATTGACCGTCTGCCTGGGCAGCATGCCCGCGGCGGTGATGGCCAAGCCCGCCAAGCCAGCGCCGGTTGATCCGGCCACCCTGGCTCTTGGGGAGCGCGCTTTTGCGCAGTGCAAGGCCTGCCACAGCATCGAGGCCGGCAAGAGTGATGGCGTCGGGCCCAATCTCTATGGTTTTTACGGCAGCAAGGCTGGCGGCCACTCGGCGACTTTCAAATACAGCGCGGCGATGAAGGCCTATGGCGTCACTTGGGATGACAAGACGCTCGACACCTTCCTGACCGCTCCGACGAAGGCTGTGCCGGGCACGCGCATGGCGTTTCGCGGCGTGACCGACCCGAAGACCCGTGCGGCTCTGGTCGATTATTTGCGCGTCAAGTCGAGCCAGTAGCGTCACGACAAATAGAAAAAAGGCGAGGACTTTAAGTCCGCGCCCCTTTTTTTATATCACCCCCGCCTTGACCTGCTTGACGGCATAGTCAGCGGCGCGCGCCGTGAAGGCCATGAAGGTCAAGGACGGGTTGACGCAACTGGTCGAAGACAGCGCCGAGCCGTCGGTGACAAAGACATTCTGGGCGTCGTGGAGCTGGTTCCACTTGTTCGTCACCGAAGTGCGCGGATCCTTGCCCATGCAGGCGCCGCCCATTTCATGGATCGAATCGCCCGGAATATGCGGCCTTTCCTCGGCATAGACATCGACAAGTCCCGCGGCCTTCATCATTTTTTCGCCCTGCACCTTGGCGTCGGTCATCATCTTGCGCTCATTGTCACGGTAGGTGACGTTGAACAGGGCCTGCGGCACGCCGAAGCGATCGACCTTGTCGGGATGAAGCGTGATGGTGTTGTCGAGATAGGGCAGGCACTCACCAAAGACATTAAACCCTACCGACCAGGCGCCATATTTGCGCAAGCCTTCCTTCATGCTCGCGCCAAAGCCGGTGGCATTGGCGACGTCGCGATGGCCCCCGCCCTGGCAGCCATAGCCGCGCACGAAATCGGCGTCAGGGTCCTGACCGTCGATATTGCGGAAGCGCGGAATATAGACACCGGTCGGTTTGCGACCATATTCGATCAGGTCGGCGTGCACCCCTTGCGGCAGATTGCCCGAGAACACGGTCAGCATGGGATGATCCATGATGTAGCGGCCAAGTGCGCCGCTCGCATTGGCGAAGCTCTTGTCGCTGCCTTCGAGCTTCGAATTGAGCAGGATCTGGTTCGACGCCATGGCCGAGGCACACAGGAAAACGATGCGCGAGCGATAGGTTTTTGCCACCTTGGTATTGGCGTCGATGGTGCGCACGCCGGTGACCTTCTTGGTTGTCGGATCGTATTCGAGCGAGGTCACCACCTGATCGGCCAGCAGGGTCAGTTTGTTGGTGGCGCGGGCAGCGGGCAGGGTGACGGCCTGGGTCGAAAAATAGGCGCCGAACGAACAGCCGCGATTGCACTGCGAGCGGCTCTGGCAGCGCGAACGGCCCTGTTCGGGCTTGTCCTCGGTCATGTTGGCGACGCGGGTTGGGATGAGCTTGCGGCCGGGGATGGCCTTTTCGAGGCGTTCCTTGGCCCAGATCTCCGCCACATTCATCGGGTGGGGCGGCTGGAATTCGCCATCGGGCAGGTGTGTCAGGCCTTCTTTTGAGCCGGCGATACCGGCATAGGCTTCGACATAAGAATACCACGGCGCGATGTCGTCGTAGCGGATCGGCCAGTCGACACCGTGACCGTCCTGACCGTTGGCGGTGAAATCCTGCGGGCCAAAGCGCAAAGACACGCGCCCCCAGGTGATCGACTTGCCGCCGACAATCCCTGGCCGAACCCAGCGAAATTCTGGGCCGTCCTTGATGGCGTAGGGGTTCAGGCGGTCATTGTTCATGAAGTCCTTGACGGCCGTCTGGCCGGCACCGCCGTAACGCGATGCGTAATAGTCGCTCTCCGTCAGGGCAGGGGGTGTGTCGCCGCGATAGGGCTGCTCCCACGCGCCGGTGCCCTCAAAAGGATAGTCGGTGCCGTGCTCGACCATGCGGCCACGATCGAGCATCAGAACCTTCATGCCCTTTTCGGTCAGTTCCTTGGCGGCCCAGCCACCGGAGACGCCGGAGCCGATGACGATGGCGTCGAATTCATAGTCAGACATTGGGGGCCTCTTAAGACGAAAAGACGCGGTTGACGTCGGCATAGGGGTAGGCGCCGTCATAACGGCCGGGCACCGGCAGATAGACGCGCTCGATGGTGCAGCCGATCTCGGAGCTGTAATAGCCAAAGATCACCATTTGCCGCAGGTGTTCGAAGGCGTCGGCCGGCGCTCCGGTCAGTTGCTTGTCCATGGCCAGAGTGAGGATGGCGTCCTGCTGAACAGGCGTGGCGCCGGCAAATGGTTTGCCGTAGGTGGTTTGTGCGAAGGCATTGATGGCCGTAAGCCCGCCCATCACCAGGTCGCGCTCGTCCTGCCAGTACCATTCCGACAACATCATCTCGATAAAGGCCGGCACACCGGCGGCGATCGCGCCTGGCGTATCGGTGGTTGGGATGATGCGTTCGGAAACGGCGGCGGTCAGCTTGCGCTGATCATCGGTCATGTAAGGCTTTTCTACCGTGTAACCGGGGTCCATGCCGGCCTGCATGGCGCGGGCTATGGGGGCTATCGCCACGCCGCCGACCATGGCCAGGATACCGGTCAGCAAGCTGCGTCTGTCAAGTCGTTGGGGATCAAGAAGGGGATTATGATCGTGAGCCATGATCTCTACTCCTCGGCGGGCGCCAGTTTGCGCACCCAGATGTTGCGATAGGATACCGGTGTGCCGTGGTCCTGCAGGGTGAAGGGCATGGCATCGGCGTGCGGATGATAGGTGGCCAGCGTCTTCCAGTCGGTCTTGCCGAGGATTTCCTGATGGTTCTGCGTCAGCACGCCATTGTGCAGCACGGTGACATAGGCTGGCCTTGTGACCTGGCCGCCAGCGTCGAAATGCGGGCGCTCGAAAATGATGTCGTAGGTCTGCCATTCGCCGGGCTTTCGCGACGCATTCACCAGCGGCGGCTTCCAGGCATAGATGGCGGAGGCCTGCCCGTCGGCATAGGTGACGTTATCGTAGGAATCGAGCACCTGAACCTCATACTGGCCCATGAGAATAACGCCGGAATTACCGCGGTTCTGCGAGGTGCCGTTGACGATAGCGGGCGAGCGGAATTCAAGATGAAGCTGGATATCGCCGAAGCTGTCCTTAGTGGTCAGGCTGCCATCGCCATGCTGGCCTTCGCGCTTTGGCACGGTCATGGCGCCATCGGCCAGGATCCAGTCGGCCGGCTTGCCGTCGCTCATTTTAAAGGCGTTAAGGTCGCCACCATTGAACAACACGATGGCGTCGGAAGGCGCATCGGACGCTGTCTTGCCGGCGGTGACAATGGCCGGATGCGGACGTGCCGGATCATGGACGTGCCACTTGCCGCCGGGCAGTAGGGGTGTATCGGTAAAGCCCAAGTCCCCGGCCTGTGTCACCGCTGGCGCGAGCGACAGTGCGAGCAGACTCGTGGCTAATGTGAAAAGTTTCATCCTGCCGACCCTGTATTTTTTATCATGTGTGAGAGGACGTCTTAATGCGCCCATGGTCTCATTTTCAAAATGGGTAACATGATCTGAAATCGATTACAATGGCCTCTCACCAACTTCCTTGCGGCTGGCCGGAACCCCTTTGAAGGGGGGTGTTTTTAGCTGCGGCTGGTCGCATATGATAAGGTGACATCCATCTGTTCGTTCATCGAAAAACAGTGTAGAGAGGCTCGTGCATGGTTCTCATGCCATCTCCGGACCCGTCTTTGATCTGCATGCAACGCCCGGCCACATCATGGTTGTCACGCCTTTGGGCTTTCACCGCCTTGCTCTGCACGGTGGCGATTCTCAACGCCAGCTTTGCGTCAGCGCAGTCTAGCCTGTTTATTATGGAGCATCAGGCCAAGGGCGACATCAAACTGGCCGATGGTGGCTGGTTATCGGCCTGTGACGGTTCGAAAGAGTCGTGCGTTGGCCATACAGATGCGCCGGATGTGCATGATGCGGCCGATATGATGGACCTCAATCACCACCACCATTTTAATGAAAATCCTTCCGGCACGCTCAGCAATATGGATGTGTCCGTGCCTTTTCCCGCCGTTGCGTCCGTCATCCTGCGCCCGGATGTGACGAAAAGCCTTGCCGGTCAGTTTCCGGCCTCCATTGACCAGCCTCCGCGTGGTCTGAGCCGCATTTAAGTGCACCTGCGCCTATGGGCGCGCTCAGAAACATAGCGAGATATTTCAATGACTTTCCCTAAATTGCGCCCTGGTGGCGCAAAGACGACGGCCCTGCGTGTCGCAGGCCTTTCCCTGGCATGGGCGATATCCGCGCTTGCCCTTCAGGCAGAAACCCTGCCGCTTTCTGTGGCCATAACCCGCGCAGCCACCGCCGATCCTTCCCTGTCTGCTCAAGGTCAGCGCCTGCTGGGTGCCGAGGGAAGCCTTCTTCAGGCCGGCGTAAAACCCAATCCGCGCCTTGATCTTCAGGTCGAGAACCTCTTGGGCTCACAGCCCTATGGCGGTATCGACCGGACCGAAACCACGCTGACCTACCAGCAGATCCTGGAGCGCGGCGACAAGCGGCAGGCCCGGATCGGCGTTGCCCGTGCCGAGCGTGACCTGATCGTCGCTAATGGCCGCATCAGGTCGCTTGATCTGATGACCGAGGTTCAGGGTTTGTGGATCGAGGCGGTTGTCTGCGAGGCCGAAGTGGGGCTGGCGCAGGACAGGCTGACCCTGGCGCGTCAGGCGCAAACCGAGGTCACGCGGCGGGTGAAGGCCGCGCGCGATCCTTTGTTTGCCGGCTCTCTGGCGGATAGCGACGTGGCGCAGGCGCAGATTGCCGTCGATCAGGCCAGACAGAAGGCCGATGCGATCAAGGCGCAACTCGCGGCCTACTGGAATGGCCCGGTCGATTTTGACCTTGATACGGCGTGGCTGGAAGATATGAGTGCAGCCGGCGCCACACCGACTCTTATGGAGACGCCGGAGATCGAGCGCTTGCGGGTGCAGCAGCGCATAGCGACGGCGCAAGTAGCGCTGGAAACATCAAAGCGTGCACAGGACCCGACCGTTGAAGCCGGTGTGCGTCATTTCAAGGCCGATGGGGCGGTCGCCTTTGTCGTCGGTGGCTCGATCCCGCTTGGTCGCTATGACACCAATCAGGGCGCCGTCGTCCGGTCTCAGGCCGAGGCGGAGGCAGCGGCAACCGATATCGAAATGAGCGAACGCATCCGGTTGCGTGAGATCGCCGCCATCTCACCGAGGCTTGTCAGCTATGCCGAAGAGGTCAGGCGGATCGACGCCGAGGTGATTCCGCAAGCCCAACGCGCGGTTACGCAGGTGCGTGAGGGTTTCGCGCGGGGTGGCTTTAGCTACCGCGATGTCATCGGCGCGCAGGACGCCCTGATCGGCATCAAAACGCGCCGTCTCTTCGTTCTTAAAACCTTTCAATTGGAGCGCGCCCGCCGTGAACACCTGGCTGGCCAGTGGGTTCCTCTTATTCCCGTTCAGGATGCCAACTAATGTATAGATCACATCTTATAAATCGCCGGTTCTGGCTGGCCGGTGCGGCTGCGCTGGCGCTTAGCGCCTGTAGCAAGACTGAAAAGGACGAGCATGGTCATGCCGAAGGCGGGGAGACCGCCAAGGGACCGCACGGCGGGCGTCTGCTGGAAGACGGCGATTTTTCGCTCGAGGTCACCCTGTTTGAGGATGGCGTTGAGCCTGAGTTCCGCTTTTACCCATATCTGAAATCGAAGCCCCTCAGTCCGAAATCGGTGACGGTCACGACGAGCCTGACAAGGCTGGGCGGCCAGGTTGATAGCTTCAGCTTCGCACCTGAAGGCGATTTCCTGCGCGGGCAGGGTGTGGTGCGCGAACCGCATTCGTTCGATGTCGCCATCAAGGCAACGCACGACGGCAAGGTCTCGACCTGGACCTATGCTTCCTATGAGGGCCGGACAACGCTTGCGCCGGATGCGGCGGTCAGCGCCGGCATCCAGACCGAAGCGGCGGGGGCTGCCATCCTGGCTGAGCGTATCGACATGTCGGGTCGTATCGAGATCACGCCCGAGGGCAGGAGCGAGGTCCGCGCCTGGTACCCCGGTCGCATCATCTCGATGAACGGCGAGCTCGGGCAGTTGGTGCAAAAGGGGCAGGTGCTGGCGCGCGTCGAATCGAGCGAAAGCCTGCAAACCTACGCCATTCCGGCGCCCATCTCCGGTGTTATCATGGAAAAGAACGCCAATGTCGGCGGCGTGGCCTATGACAGCCCGCTCTATGTGATCGCCGATCCCAATGCCCTGCATGCCGAGTTCTTCGTCTTTCCGCGTGATGCCGAGAAGATCCGGGTGGGGCAGGACGTTGAGGTGCGCAGCCTCGACGGCCAGACCAGACTTACGGCCAAGGTCGAGGCCTTGTTGCCCCATGCCGATCCGACCACACAGACCCTGATGGCGCATGTCCATCTGCCGGCGGGCGCCTCCGCCAGTTTCCGCTCAGGTCTCGGTGTTGAGGGCAGCTTTACGGTGGGTTCGCAAGGCATGCCACTGGCCGTCCGCACCGAAGCCATCCAGCGCTTCCGCGATTTTCAGGTGGTGTTCGCCAGGGTCGGGACCACCTACGAGGTTCGGATGCTCAAACTGGGCCGTCAGACGCCGGAATGGACCGAAGTTCTGGGCGGCCTCGCACCGGGTGAGGTCTATGTCACCAAGGGCGCCTTCCTTATTCGCGCGGACATCGAGAAGTCCGGCGCGAGCCACGATCACTAGGGGGCCCAGATGTTAGAAAAAATCATCCAACAATCGATCCGCCATCGCTGGATCGTCCTCATCATCGTCGTGGCGCTGAGTGCGCTTGGCATCTATAATTTCCAGCGCCTGCCGATCGACGCGGTGCCGGATATCACCAATGTGCAGGTCCAGATCAATACCGAAGCCGCCGGCTATTCGCCGCTGGAGGCCGAACAGCGCATCACCTATCCGATCGAGACGGCGATCTCCGGCCTGCCGGGGCTTGATTATACCCGCTCGATTTCGCGCTATGGCCTGAGCCAGGTCACGGTCGCCTTCAAGGACGGCACCGACATCTATTTTGCCCGTCAGCTCGTCAATGAGCGCGTGCAATCGGCCAAAAGCCAGTTGCCGGAAGGGGCGGAGCCAACCCTTGGGCCGATCTCGACCGGCCTTGGCGAAATCTTCATGTACACGGTCGAGGCCAAACCCGGCGCTGTCAAGGCTGACGGCACGGCCTGGACGTCTGAAGATCTGCGCACCCTGCAGGACTGGGTCGTCAAGCCGCAGCTTCGCAACACGCCGGGTGTTACCGAGGTCAACACCATCGGCGGCTTTGAGCGCCAGTATCATGTCACGCCCCTGCCGGAACGCCTGTCGGCCTATGGCCTGACCATGACGGATGTCATCACGGCGCTGGAAGGCAACAACGCCAACCGCGGCGCGGGCTATGTCGAAAAGGCCGGTGAACAGTATCTGGTGCGCGTGCCCGGACAGGCGGCCACCATCGCCGACCTGTCGTCGATCGTTGTCCAGACGCGCTCAGGTGTGCCCATCCGCGTGGCCGATGTCGCTGATGTGGCGCTCGGTGAGGAACTGCGCACGGGGGCGGCGACCCAAGATGGCAAGGAGGTCGTGCTCGGCACCGTCTTCATGCTGATCGGTGAGAACAGCCGCACGGTCGCCGAAGCGGTGGCCAAACGGCTGGAGGTCGCCAACAAGGCGTTGCCTTCGGGCGTTCGGGCGGTCGCGGTCTATGACCGGACCGATCTGGTCGAGCGCACCATCAAAACGGTTGAGAAAAACCTGATCGAAGGCGCGCTGCTCGTGATCGTCATCCTCTTCCTGCTGCTGGGTAATTTCCGCGCAGCCATTATCACGGCTCTGGTCATTCCGGTCGCTATGCTGATGACCATCACCGGCATGGTTGAAAACAAGGTGTCGGGCAATCTGATGAGCTTGGGCGCGCTCGATTTCGGCCTGATCGTCGATGGCGCCGTGATCATCATCGAGAACTGCCTGCGCCGTTTCGCGGAGGCGCAAGCAGGCCTTGGCCGGTTGTTAACGAAGGAAGAGCGCTTCAGCCTTGCGGCCAAAGCCAGCGATGAGGTGATCAAGCCCAGCCTGTTCGGCGTGCTGATCATCACCATCGTCTACGTGCCAATCTTCGCCCTGCAGGGCGTCGAGGGCAAGATGTTTCACCCGATGGCCTTTACCGTCGTCACCGCCCTGACCGCGGCGCTGGTCCTCTCCCTGACCTTCGTGCCGGCCATGGTGGCCATGTTCATCACCGGCAAGGTGCAGGAAAAGGAAAGCGGGTTCATGCGTGGCGCGCGCAGGCTCTATGAGCCGGCCCTGCAAAAGGCGCTGGTCTCGCGCCGTCTGGTCATGGGGCTGGCGCTTGGCCTTGTGGTCGTCTGCGGCTTTCTGGCCACGCGTCTGGGGGCAGAGTTCATCCCCAATCTCGACGAGGGTGACGTGGCGCTGCATGCCCTGCGTATCCCCGGCACCAGCCTGACCCAGGCCGTGAAGATGCAGTCGGCTTTGGAATCGCGCCTGAAAGCCTTTCCCGAAGTTGATCGTGTCTTCGCCAAGCTGGGCACGGCGGAGGTCGCCACCGACCCTATGCCGCCGTCGGTTGCCGATACTTTTGTTATGCTGAAGGACCGTAAGGCATGGCCCGATCCGAAGGAGCCCAAGGACGAACTGGTCGCCAGGCTTCAGGCGGCGGTCGAACAGATTCCCGGCAATAATTACGAGTTCACACAGCCCATCCAGATGCGCTTTAACGAGCTCATCTCAGGCGTGCGCTCGGATGTGGCGGTGAAGATTTTCGGCGATGACCTCGATCAACTGCTGGCCAGTGGAGAGGTGGTTCAGGAGATTATGGAAAAGATACCGGGCGCCGAGGACGTGAAGGTCGAGCAGGTGACCGGTCTGCCGGTGCTTCAGGTGACGCCTAATCGCGCCGCCATGGCGCGTCTGGGACTGAACGTTTCCGATCTTCAGGACGTGGTCGCCACCTCACTTGGCGGCACAGAAGCCGGGCAGATATTCGAAGGTGACCGGCGTTTCGATGTCGTCGTGCGTTTGCCGGAACCTATCCGCTCGAACATCGACGACATCGGCCGTCTGCGGGTGCCTCTGCATGGGGAGGCCGGCATGGCGGGCTTTGTACCCCTGTCAGAGGTCGCTACCATCGAGACCGTGGTGGGGCCGAACCAGATCAGCCGCGAAGACGGCAAGCGCCGGGTCGTCGTCACCGCCAATGTGCGTGGCAGCGATCTCGGGTCTTTTGTCACCCGGCTGCGCACGCAGGTCGATCAGGAGGTGAAATTGCCAGAGGGCTACTGGGTCAGTTTCGGTGGCACCTTCGAGCAACTGACCTCGGCGACGCAGCGTCTCCAGATCGTGGTGCCGATCGCGCTTGTGCTGATCATAGGGCTTTTGTTCCTGCTGTTCGGCAATATCAAGGATGCCTTGATCGTCTTCAGTGGCGTGCCTCTGGCGCTGACCGGCGGGGTGATCGCCCTGGCGCTTCGCGGAATACCGCTCTCGATCTCCGCCGGCGTCGGTTTCATCGCCCTGTCCGGCGTGGCGGTGCTCAATGGTGTTGTGATGGTGACCTTTATCCGCTCGCTCTTAAGTGAAGGCAGAACATTGGACGCCGCTATCTATGAAGGGGCCCTGACCCGTCTCAGGCCCGTTTTGATGACGGCTCTGGTGGCGTCACTGGGTTTCGTGCCCATGGCGTTCAATGTCGGCGCCGGCTCGGAGGTTCAGCGTCCGCTGGCGACTGTGGTGATTGGCGGCATCGTGTCATCGACCCTGCTGACCCTCCTGGTGTTGCCGGTGCTGTATCGTCTGGTGCATGGACGCATGCCACGTGAGGTGGCGTCTAAGGCTTAAACTTTAAGCTAAGAACGGGGCGCAGACGTGCTTTCGCGCACGATCAGTTCGTGACCGAGCGTAATATTGACGCGCTCGGTCACGCCCTCGTCCATAATGCCGATCAGAAGCTCGACCGTCTTGCGGCCGATATCGCGCATCGGCTGACGCACCGTGGTCAGCGCCGGCGTGCCAAAGCGCGCCAGCCGCACGTCGTCAAAGCCGATGATCGACATATCGGCCGGACACGCCAGACCCGCAGAGCGAATAGCGTGGAGCGCACCAAAGGCCATGTCATCCGAAAAGCAGAAGATGGCGCTGGGACGCGGCGTCAGGGCGATGAGTCTGGCCGCCATATCGGCGCCCGACTCGATCGAGTAATCCCCGTTGACCACCTGGAGTTGGCCGTCGTGGCCATGGGCATTGGCGCTGTCATGTACGCCTTGCAGGCGGTCGCGGCTGATCGGGCTGCCCATATCGCCGGTGATAATGCCGATGTGGCGGTGTCCCAGGCCATAGAGATAGTCCATGACGTCCTGCGCGGCGCGGGCATTGTCGATATGGACCGACGATACACCGAGATCATCGCTGAATTCGCAGCCATTGACGACCGGTGCGGCCGCGCCTTGCCGGGCGATCAGGCCTTGCAGCGACGCGGGCAGGGTGTGGCCGAGGAAGATCATGCCGTCGGCTTCCTTGCGGCGCAAAAGACCGGCATAGGCGTCTTCGCTGTCGCCGCGAAACCCGACATCGCCAAGCAGAACGGTATAGCCGGCGGCCTGGGCGGCTTCTTCAACGCCGCGGATAATATTGGCGAAGAAGGCGTTGGCGATATTGGGGACGGTAACGATGATGCGCTTGGTTTTCAGCGTGCGCAGCGACTTGGCCATCTGGTTGGGCTCGTAGCCCAGTTGCCCGACCGCCTTCATCACCTTGTCAAAAACGCCGGGTGAGACGTGTTCATAGCCATTCAGCGCACGGGATACCGTAGCGGTGGAGACGCCAGCCAGTTTTGCGACATCCTGAATGGTGGACATGACGTGCTTTCGTAAGTCGCACCCTCATGGCGCGCTTTCCTTGTCTCATAGGACTTAAGGGCCTGGTTTGCCAAGCAAAATTGATGCTGTTCATTGGCTATAGATGAGCTTTGAACTTAAAAGCGTTCAAAGCTACCTTCCGTAAGGTTAGAATCTGCTCACAAAATGAAACATAAGTGTTACGTGAGTTTACAGATACGGTATCCGATTTAACTTGAATCTTATTGCGCCGCACAATATATTGAGGGTGTTCGGCGCTTCGGCGCTGATGCCCTTCCTGGGCGTTTCCTCCCTGTAAACTTGGCCGCGCTGTTTAGCGCGGCTTTTTTTTGGCTCAGGCATCAACAGATTTGTTTTGGCTTGTGCGTTGCGCTCTTTTTGAACTTGGCTAAGGTATCGCCAGCAAAAGCGGGGGTGCGCCATGGACAGACGAAAGCTGCTGCAATCGGGACTGGCGACGGCCGGGCTTATCGGTCTGGCCAACGGCGCGCGGGGGCAGGGCATGATGGTGCCGCGCATCCGGGTGTCGCCTGCTGATGTTTTCCGCACCACGGTCTGCCTGCGCCCTTTCCGGGCGGCGGGCCCAAGGTTAGAGAGCGAAGAGGTCGGCCGCAAGATCGTCATTCATAACTATGGTCATGGCGGCAGTGGCTGGTCTTTGTCCTGGGGCTCGGCCGATGTGGCGGTGCGCCTGGCCATGCAAAGTTCGCCGCGCAAGATCGCCGTCCTTGGCGCAGGCGCGCTTGGCCTGACGGCGGCCATCACCGCTCAGCGCGCCGGCGCCGAGGTCACCATCTACGCCCGTGAACGCTTTCCCTTTGTGCGTTCGGCGCGCGCCACCGGAAGCTGGACACCCGATTCTCGTATCGCCAAGGCAGATGCGGCTGCGCCCGATTTCGGCGATCGCTGGGAACGCATGGCGCGCACGGCCCTGACCATGCACCAGGCCTTTGTCGGTCTGGCCGGCAATCCGGTCGAATGGCTCGACAACTATATCCTGCGCGATCCGCCCGTGGACATGCCCTCCGCTGCCGAGGACGTCGATCCGGGCTTTCTCTATCTCGAAGATCGCCTGCGTGATGTTTCCCCGCATTACAGCATGGTGCCACCGGGCGAGCATCCGTTTTCGGTCAGCAATGTCAGGCGCGGCGCGCACATGACCTTTAATGTGGCCGATTACAGCCATCAGCTTGAGAGTGATTTCCTGCTGGCCGGCGGTCGCTTCGTGCAGGCCGAATTTCATGCGCCGTCCGATCTGTCTAAACTGAAGGAAAAGGTCGTCATCAACTGCACCGGCTATGGCGCCAGGGCGTTGTGGAAGGACGAGACGGTCGTGCCGGTACGCGGCCAAATCGTCTGGCTGGTGCCGCAAGAGGGTGTGCATTACGGCGCCTATTACAATTCCCTGCTCGTGCTGGCGCGTCGCGATGGCATCGTGGTGCAGGAGGTCGGGCCGAACGAGACCTTCGGCTGGAACGATGACAACGAGGCGCCCGATCCGGTGGCAGCGCAAGCGGCGCTGGAGAAGCTCAAAACCTTCTATGCGGCAGGGTGACGCGCCCCATTGCCTTGTAAGAAGGTGCCATTTTCGCTAGGGAACAGCTTTTGTTCCTGTGAAAGGGGCTCGTCATGCGCCGCCTTCTCTTTAATGCCCTGTTTCTTCTCGCTTTCGCCGTGTTCCTGACGCTGGGCGTATGGCAGGTGCAGCGCCTGATGTGGAAAACCAAGCTGATCGCCGAGGTCGATGCGCGCGTCCATGCTTCAGCGGTATCGATTGCGCCAACCGAGTGGCCGCACCTGACGAAAAAGAAGGACGAGTACCGCCACGTCACCTTGGCGGGTCAGTTTCTCAACGACAAGGAGGCGCAAGTTTATGCCCTCAGCGAACGGGGCGCCGGTTATTGGGTGATGACGCCGCTCAAGGCCGATGACGGCACGATCGTCTATGTCAATCGCGGCTTTGTGCCGACCGATCACCAGGCGCCGGCGACGCGACTCGAAGACCAGGTGACGGGCGAGGTAACGGTGACGGGCCTGTTGCGCATGTCGGAAGATACGGGCTGGCTGTTGTCGCAGGCCAATGACCCAGTGGGTGAGCGCTGGTATCGTCGCGATGTCGCCGAACTGGCGCAAGGACGTAAGCTTGGAACGGTGGCGCCCTACTTTATCGATGCCGATGCCACGCCCAATCCGGGTGGCTGGCCAAAGGGCGGTATGACCGTGATCAAATTCCCCAACAGCCATCTGGTCTATGCCCTGACCTGGTTTTCGCTGGCGGCCATGCTCATGGGGGTGATGGTCTGGCTCCGATGGTTTCGCAAGGCGGACGCTGAGGCGTAACAAAAACGGCCGCCGGATTGCTCCAACGGCCGCTTTGCTTTGCGATCACAGGGTCCGCTCTAAACCCTGGACGTCTCAAACCGGAAAAATCTTGTCAAACCCGTGAGGTCTGGCCGTGCGGCAGGGCGTTGACCCAGCGCTCCAGCGCATCATCCATATGGCCAAGCACGGCCAGATGCAGGCGCTTGAACGGATGACCCGCCAGGGTGAGGAAAATCTGGAACATGCCGTATTGCGGGGCAGGGGTCAGGGCCTCGAGCACGTCCGACTTGCGGATGACGGCATCGACGATTAGGCCGTTATAGACCAGACGATCTTCATGCAGGGTCAGTTTGCAGCGCCACAGCATCGGGGCGCCAAAAAGGGCGGCCGCGATGGGAATCATGCTGAGCAGGATGCCGGCGAACTGGGTGGCGACACCATCCATGCGGGCATAGGACTGTATCGCACCGGTCACACCCACAGCGATCAGGGCAAAGGCGGCCATTACCAGGAAGGTTTTGAAAACCGGCCCGAACTGATAGACTTGGGGGTAGGTCTTGGTCGTTTCCATGCTTTTATACTCCAGGTCAAATATTTTTAACGCCTGCGTCAATTTATCCCATGCTATCGCTAAAACCGGATATTGCAACGGTTTTTTCGCCCTTAACCTTATAAAAAAATGATCACAAAACCGTAAAGGCTCATGGGGTTGCGATCTGACGCGCTTCGTATGGATTTTGAATACCGATGTTTTTTAACGCAAGTGCGAAAAATAATGTGGGCGTGTGCGACAATATGGCACTTGCCAGTTTCGTGAAAATCCTGTTTAGGGGCTTGGAAAATCTCTGAAAAAAATGCGCGAGTACGCTTTTAACTCCTTTGTGTGGTTTAGGATTCTTTCCTGTTGTGTAAATTGGACTCTCACTCGGTGCCTATGACATCTCACGTCTCTCAACACGGAGGCGTGCCTGTGCCGTCTTCGCTGCAGCGCAATATAAAGCGTGTCGTCCTGCTCGGTGGTCTGGCCGCTGCGGCCTTCATGCTATCGGGTTGTAACATGGTTGTGATGGACCCTAAGGGGCCCATCGGGGTGCAGGAAAAGGACCTGATCATCCTGGCCGTGTTGCTCATGCTGATTCCGGTGTTGCCGGTGATCTTCATGACCTTCTGGTTTGCCTGGCGTTATCGCGCCTCCAACAAGAAGGCGACCTACGCGCCCGATTTTGAGCATTCCAACCGCATCGAAGCTGTGGTTTGGGCCGTTCCGACCCTCATTATTGTCGCGCTTGGCGCCGTGACGTGGATTTCGACCCACGAACTCGATCCGCGCGCCCCGCTGGCCCACGTCAGCCAGCCCAATGTCAAGCCCATCGAAGTCGAGGTGGTGTCGCTGGACTGGAAGTGGCTGTTTATCTATCCGGACTATAATATCGCGACCGTCAACGAACTGGCTGTGCCGGTCGGCACGCCCGTCCATTTCAAGCTGACCTCGGCCACGGTGATGAACTCCTTCTTCATTCCGCAGATCGGTTCGCAGATCTACACCATGACCGGCATGGAAACGCAGCTCAACCTTCGCGCCGATCACGTCGGTGCGTACGAGGGTATCTCGGCCAATTACAGCGGCAAGGGTTTCGCTGGCATGAGGTTCAAGGCGCTCGCGCTTGATGACGCTGATTTCAAGGCCTGGGTTGTCAGGGCGCAAGCCGCCCCGACCCCGCTTGATGCGGCGGCCTACGCTCAGCTCGCCAAGCCCGGCATGGAATTCAAGCCGTCCTATTACGCCACGGTCGAGCCGATGCTGTTCCACAAGGTGCTCAACAACTGCACGGACGGCAAGTTGTGCCGGGAAGACGCCATGAACATGGCGATGATGAAGACCATCGCGCCGGACGCCGAGATCTGCAAACCCGGCGAAGAACAAAAGACAACGAACAAGAGCTTTGCGCCTAAAGCGCCTGTATCAAAGACTCAGTCCGTGAAGACACAGGCCGTTGCCGTCACCGCATCGCCCACAGCGATCAAGAGCTAGTATCACATGTTAACGCACGCAGAACCTGCCGCGCACGCGGCCTCCACAGCGGACGTCTCGCCGCTCGTAGCTTTCCTCTTCGGCAAGCTGCGCCTCGATTCGATTCCCTGGCATGAGCCCATCATCATGATTGCCGGTGGCGGCATGGTGGGTGCCGCTGTTCTGGTGGTGGCGCTCATCACCTATTTCAAACAGTGGAAATACCTCTGGACCGAATGGCTCACGAGCGTGGACCACAAGAAGATCGGCGCGATGTACATCATCCTGGCGCTGATCATGCTGCTGCGCGGTTTTGCCGACGCGCTCCTGATGCGCACCCAGCAGGCCCTGGCGTCGAATGGCGGCGCGGGCTATCTGCCGCCGGACCACTTCGACCAGATCTTCTCGGCCCACGGCGTCATCATGATCTTCTTCATGGCTATGCCGTTCGTCATAGGTCTCATGAACGTCGTCATGCCGCTGCAGATCGGTGCGCGCGACGTTGCCTTCCCGTATCTCAACAGCATGAGCTTCTGGCTGACCGCGGCCGGCGCCATCTTGATCAACGTGTCGCTGGTCGTCGGTGAGTTCTCGCACGCCGGCTGGTTGGCCTATCCGCCCTTGTCTGAGATAGAGTTTTCGCCGGGCGTCGGCACCGACTATTACATATGGGCGCTGCAGATATCCGGACTTGGCACGTTGCTTTCCGGGGTCAATCTGATCGCCACCATCTTCAAGATGCGCGCGCCGGGCATGACCCTGATGCGTATGCCGGTTTTCACCTGGACCACGCTCGCAGCCAACATGCTGATCGTCGCGGCCTTCCCGATCCTGACCGTCACCCTGGCCATGCTGGGCGCGGACCGTTATCTCGGCATGCACTTCTTCACCAATGACGGCGGCGGCAACGCGATGATGTACGTCAACCTGATCTGGGCCTGGGGCCACCCCGAAGTCTATATCCTTGTTCTGCCGGCGTTTGGCATTTTCTCCGAAGTCGTCGCCACCTTCTCACGCAAGCGCCTGTTCGGTTACGACGCCATGGTCTACGCCACCTTGTGCATCTGCGTTCTGTCATTCATTGTCTGGCTGCACCACTTCTTCACCATGGGCGCAGGCGCCAATGTCAACGCCTTCTTCGGCATCGCCACGATGATCATCTCAATCCCGACGGGTGTGAAGATCTTCAACTGGCTGTTCACCATGTACCGCGGGCGTGTGCGTCTCGAACTGCCGATGCTGTGGACGCTTGGCTTTATCATCACCTTCGTTATCGGCGGCATGACCGGCGTTCTGCTGGCCGTGCCTGGCGCTGACTATGTCTTGCACAATTCGGTCTTCCTGATCGCCCACTTCCATAACGTCATCATCGGCGGCGTGGTGTTCGGCTGCATCGCCGGCCTGAACTACTGGTTCCCCAAGGCGTTCGGTTTCAAGCTGCACACAGGCCTCGGCAAGGTGTCGTTCTGGTGCTGGCTCATCGGCTTCTGGGTGGCCTTCCTGCCGCTCTATGCCCTGGGTCTGATGGGCATGACCCGCCGCCTCGATTTCATGAACAATCCTGTCTGGCACGTTTACCTGATCGTGGCCCTGTGCGGCGCGCTTCTGATCTTCGTCGGCATCCTCGCCCAGATCGCCCAGATTGTCTATTCCATCTGGAAGCGGGACGAATTGCGTGACCTGACGGGTGATCCCTGGGATGCCCGCACGCTGGAATGGGCGACCTCGTCGCCGCCGCCATTCTATAACTTCGCCGTCGTCCCGAAGGTCGGCAACCACGACGCCTTCTGGGATGCCAAGCAAACCGGCACTGCCTATGTGCAGCCGAAAAGCTATGAGCCAATTCACATGCCGCACAACACCTATAGCGGCTTCCTGATCGGTATTGTCAGCGCAGGCCTGGGCTTTGGTCTTGTCTGGCACATCTGGTGGATGGCGGGCGGCGCCTTGCTGGTTATGATCGGCCTTGGCATTGCCCACACCTTCAATGAAAACCGCGACTATTATGTGCCGGCTGAAGAGGTCAAGGCCATCGAAGACGCGCACTTCGCCAATCTCAAAGCCGCCGGTCTTGCCAAGGCGGGCCAACCTGTAAAGGCGGGAAAATAAGATGAGCAAACCAGCCAACCCCGTCGATCATTACGAAAATCAGATCGATTCTGCCTACGACCACAATCCGAACGATGCTCACCACGCCGGTGATCATCATGATGAAGGTCCGAAAGTCACCTTGGGCTTCTGGATCTACCTGATGAGCGACTGCATTCTGTTCGCATCGATTTTTGCGGGCTATGCGGTTCTGAAAGACGCCACCGCGGGCGGCCCCAATGGCCGCGAACTGTTCGATCTCAACTATGTCGCGATCGAAACGGCGCTGCTTCTGATCTCGTCCCTGACCTACGGCATGGCCATGATCAGCATGGAAGCCAACAAGCTCAAGGGCGTGATCGGCTGGCTGGCCATGACTGCTCTTTGCGGCCTTGGCTTCATGGGCATGGAAATCTATGAGTTCGCCCACCTGATCCATGAAGGCGCCGGTCCCGACCGCTCGGCCTTCCTGTCGGCCTTCTTTACCCTGGTCGGCACCCACGGCCTGCACGTCACCTCCGGCCTGATCTGGATGGGCGCCATGTTCGTCCACCTGTTCAAGCGCGGTCTGACCCCCGCCAACCGTATCCGCATGATGACGCTGAGCCTGTTCTGGCACTTCCTCGACATCATCTGGATCGGTGTCTTCACGATCGTCTATCTGATGGGAGCCGCATAATGAGCACGCCCAATACTGCCAAGCCGAAGACGCCGAAGGCGCTGCACACCAAGCCGGTCGATATCGATCAGAGCCATGCCGAGGTGGCGCACAACGATGCCCACCACGACACGGCCGGCCACGGCACGGTCAAGTCCTATCTGATCGGCTTTATCCTGTCGGTCATCCTGACGGCGATCCCGTTTGGCCTGACCATGGCGCATATGCTACCGGCCTCAAGCCTTATTCCGGTCGTCGTCGCCATCGGCGTGGTGCAGATCCTGGTGCACCTTTACTTCTTCCTGCATATGAACACGTCTTCGAGCCAGATGTGGAACAATGCGGCCTTCGTCTTCACCGTGCTGATCGTGGGTATCCTGATCGTCGGGTCGCTGTGGGTCATGTACCACCTCAACACCAATATGATGCCGGGCATGATGCCGGTGGAATAGTCCGCTGCATCCTGTATAAGCCTACCCAACGGCGGTCTTCCCTGCGAAGGCCGCCGTTTTTACATGTCGGTTAGGTGGCAGCAAAACAGTCTTTGCCTTTCTGATCGGGATTATGCCTTGACGCTCACTGCCATTACCGCTTTTTTTAACCAAAAGACCTATATTTAAAGGGCTTTTGGAAAAAAATGCATTCCGTTTTTGGGAAAGCGTGTAAAAGGAATTTGCAACACGTCTTGATTGAATCGGCCCCTACGCCTTGCGGGCCGGTGCGACGCGTTTGTCTAAGTCCATACTTGAAGAGGGGGAAGGTATGAAACGATCCATCCGTATATTATTAGTGGCCACGTGCCTGGCGTCGGGGCTCGGCCTACGGGCGACGGCGTGGTCACAGACCACCGACGGCCAAACACAGGCTGAATCGGCCAAGGCCGACCCGTCACAGGCCGAGCCATCGAGCGGCGACACATCATCCGCCGTGAAATCGGACACCACGACCGTCACGGTCACCGGCAAGAAAAAAGCCCCCAACGACCGTGATGTCTATGACGTCAGCAAGGACCTGGACGCGAAGACCGGCACCGCGGCTGACGCCTTGAACAAAATCCCGGGTGTCAATGTCGATCCCTCCGGCAATGTCACCTATCACGGGCGTAATGTGGTTGTGTATCTGAACGGACGGCCCTCGTTGATGCTGTCAGGCGACAATCGCGGCGTGGCGTTAAAATCGATGCCCTCGGCCTATATTTCGACGATCGAGGTGATTTCCAATCCGGGGGCGCAACAGTCGTCGGGTGACGGCGCGCCGATCATCAATATCAACACGCAGCGCAATATGCCGCCTGGCATGTTCGGCAGTCTGAGCGCCAGATATAGCTCGCCTGCGGGGTCTTTGGAGACAGCGTTCCTCGGGATAACCAAGGACAAGCTGAGCATAACCTTAATTGGCAGTTATCTCAACAACGAGATGGACTCTCGTTCCTTGTCGCAAACGTCCGTGTTGGACAGCACGGACGCGACCCTGCAGGCGTCCAGTTCAAAGGGTGAGGGACGTTCAAGTTATCGTGGACCGTTCCTGATGGCCAATCTGCAATATGATCTTGGCCCAAATGATGTCCTGGCAGCGGCGTTCAACTATAATCGCATGCCGTCGGATTCGACTGATATATCGCATGCGGTCAGCCAGGCGGCAGATGGCGCGGTCACAAACCTTTTCGACCAGTCCGGCGCTGGGCGCTTCGTAACTGAAAGTGCTGGCTTATCCGGCAACTACACCCACTACGGTCAAAAGCCCGACGAAACGTTGAAGATGGACGGTAGTCTGGCACGTAGCGCATCGCAAAACGATTTCCGCAGCGCCAATACCTATCTGATCTCGACCATCCCAGGCAATACGGGCACCCGGATACAGACCCATGATCGGCGCAACGACAAGACGAAGGCAAACATGCATGCCGAATATAATACGCCCATAGGCGACGACCAGTTGACCTTGGGTGCCGAGGTTGATCTCGAGGACAACACCATAAATAGTCGCGTCTTTGGCCCCGCAGACAACGATGACAATTTGATGGTCAATCCCCTTCTGACCGATGACTTCCGTTCCCATCAAGTGGTTTCGGCCTTCTATGCAACGTTTCAGCGTGAAGTTACCCCTAGGTGGACGGTGCTGTTAGGCCTTCGCGGAGAGGTGCTTCATCTCGCGACCAACGACCTGACCTATCGCACCAAAGGCAATATCAATTATAGCCGCCTGAACCCAAGCCTGTTTGCCACCTATGTCATCTCATCTCAACAAAAGGTGCGTTTCAACTACACGCATCGTCAGCAACGGCCGGAGGCATCAGATCTCAATCCGCATATCGTCTATTCCTCAGATACGTCAGTAGATGCCGGCAATCCGGGACTGAAACCGCAGGAAAGCGACGCTATCGAAGCGCGTTATGAATTTAACGGGAAGGGGCTGAACTATGGCCTGCGGGGTTTCTGGCGCGGAGATTCCCGTACCATTACAACGGTCTCGCAGATTATTCCCGATCCCCAGGGCCTTGGCAATATCGTCACCCAAAGCACGCGCGTGAACTGGCGTCGCCGCTCAGCCTACGGTGTCTCGGCCGATGTCAGCCGACAGATCTCCAACAAGCTGATGTTTAGCGCCGACGCCACCTTGACGCAAAGTGCGTTGCGCAATCCCCAGATTTCCGGTGTCCGGTCGGCGACGTCTGTGGATGGCGGCTTTTCTCTCAACTATTTCTTCAAGAAGGGCGACCGCATTTTCGCCAGCTACAAGCGTGTTGGCAAATCCTATACCGGTCAGGGCTACACGACCGGTTCTGGCCAGGCGAACATTCAATACAGCCGTAAGCTCACCGACAAGTTCGATCTCGAGTTGATGGTTGACGATCTCTTCCGCCAGACCCGGACGGTGACGGTGATTGATACGCCGCTTTTGCAAACCCGCTTCGTGAGCAGCCGCCAGTCCCCCACCTTCATGATCGGTCTTAGCCGGCATTTCAGTCGCTTTGGGCCGATGCGCGCGCCGGCGAATTAGGCAGGAGAGGGCACAAGCTCATGGCGCCGCCTTTTTCATAGTCTTACCCAGACCGATAGCGCGTGGCCTCTGATCACACGGGCAGGGCGATGGTGTTCTTGACCTCTTCCATCACCGCGTAGGTGCGGGTTTCACGCACGCCCGGCAAGCTAACCATGACCGCCCTGTGCGGCCTTCTTGCCCCTGGTCGGCTCCGACGGCCTGCACGTCACCTCCGGTCTGATCTGGATGGGGGCCATGTTCATCCACATGTTCGAGCAAGGCATGATCCCCGCCAACTAGATCCATCTGATGACGCTTAGCCCTGGTCTGTCACATCCTCGACATCATCTGGATCAGTGTCTTCATGCGGCTGTCGTTGGCACATTGTCATTACATAATAATTTTGGTCTATAAATAGACCTGTATTGGGCAAAAGCTTCCTTTATGGATCATTTATTGACTTATTAACCGCCAAACCGTTATGATCCATAAACAGAACCTTAGATCTTCTAATGCTGCCTTTATGGACCAAAACCATGCCTAAGCCTGCGGTTCGCGCCTATTCGCGTTATAGCCAGGACGCCGTCGCGCTTCTTGGGCAGATGATCCGTGAAACCCGCCTGGAAAGGAAGCTGACCGCCGCTCAAATGGCTGAGCGCGCAGGCATATCACGTGGGCTCATTCAGCGCATCGAACAGGGAGACCCTGGCTGTACGATTGGCGTTGTCTTTGAAGTAGCCGCCATTCTTGGTGTCAAACTGTTCGATGCCGATCCTCACGCTTTGGCGACCAGAAAAGCCGCACAGGAACGCATCGTCGCGCTTCTGCCCAAGAAAGTGCGTTCATCGACAAGGGCGGTAAAAGATGACTTCTAATCAAAATCCGAACGAGGCTTTTGTCTGGGTCTGGCTCCCCGGCCACGCCGAACCCATTGTCGCGGGCCTCATTGCCAGGGATGGTGAACGCCTGGTGTTCAACTATGGGCGCAGTTACCTGGACCGCAAAGACGCCATGGCTCTGTACGAACCTGAGCTTCCTTTACAAAAAGGGGTGCTTGAGCCTTTGGCTAGCCTGACTATGGCGGGCTGTCTGCGTGATGCCGCTCCAGATGCCTGGGGTCGCCGCGTCATTATCAACCGCAAGTTTGGTCTGAAAGGTCACGCCATTGACGTGGGCCAACTTGATGACCTGACCTATCTGCTGGCGTCAGGTTCCGACCGTATCGGCGCGCTGGATTTCCAGGCATCGGCAACAACCTATGTGCCGCGCGGCCAAGGCCATACGACGTATGAAGACCTCATGAGCGTGGCCGACCATGTGGAAGCGGGTAAGCCCATCGGCGCTGATCTTGATTTGGCGCTGTTCCATGGAAACTCCATTGGCGGAGCACGTCCGAAGGCCATTATCGAAGACGGCGAACGCAAGCTTATTGCAAAGTTTTCTTCACGGGATGACGTGTTCAATGTCGTCAAAGGTGAATTTGTCGCCATGCGTTTAGCCAGTATAGTGGGGATCAATGCCGCGCCCGTCGATCTCGTGCGTGTCGCCGGGCGGGATGTTCTGTTGATCGAACGCTTTGACCGGGTGCGCAAAGGCGATAGCTGGCATCGCCGGGCAATGGTATCCGCTCTGACGCTCTTCGAACTTGATGAGATGATGGCGCGCTACGCCAGTTACGAAACCCTGACAGAAATCATCCGTCACCGTTTCACCGAACCTAGAGCGACTTTACTGGATCTGTTCAAGCGCCTGGTGTTCAATATCCTGTGCGGCAATACGGATGACCATGCCCGAAATCATGCGGCCTTCTGGGACGGTGAAAGTCTTACCATGACACCGGCCTATGATATTTGCCCGCAAGCGCGCGCGGGTGGTGAGGCCGGACAAGCGATGATCATCATAGGAAGCAATAATCGAAGCCAGCTTGCTGTCTGCCTCCAGGCTGCGCCCCACTTCCTTCTTAGCGAAGCCGAAGCCTCAAAGATCATTGAGCATCAGCTCGTGGCCATTCATGCGGAATGGGCCAAGATCGCGGATGAGGCCGAACTTACTGAGATCGAGCGCACGCTTCTCTGGGGGCGGCAAATCCTCAATCCCTTTGCCTTTGAAGGTGCGCCGGACGCTCTACACCTTTTGCAAGCAAAGAGTTAAGGCGCAGCACCGACAAGCTTGTAGGCTTTTTTGATTTTGCCCACACGCGCCAACATCCAGATGCCAAAGCCGATCATAGCAAATCCAACCCCATCAGGATTGTGGCTGGTATGCTCAGAGCTATAGCGCTCTTTGATCACACGGGCAGGGCGATGGTGTTCTTGACCTCTTCCATCACCGCATAGGTGCGGGTTTCGCGCACGCCGGGCAGGCTGACAAGGGTATCCCCCATAAAGGCGCGATAGGCGGCCATGTCCTTGACGCGCACCTTGATCAGGTAGTCGAAACCACCTGCCACCATGTGACACTCCATGATCTCCGGATATCGCATCACTGACCGGGAGAACTCCTCAAACAACCCGCCTGTGGTGCGATCGAGCAGCACTTCGACGAAGATCATCAGGGCGCAATCGAGCTTGACCGGATCGAGGATCGCCATGGTGCCCAGGATATAACCTTTGCTGCGCAGCCGTTTCACCCGGTCAAAACACGCAGCCGCAGAGATATGACAGGCCTCTGCCAGGGCCTGATTGGTGATACGGCCATCGTCCTGAAGGGTGCGCAGGATGCGGCGGTCCATCTCGTCGAGCATGTCAATATCTTCGGTAAAGCGCCAATTTGGAAAATTATCTTCGGTCTTGAAGGTTAAAATACCAAGCACATTCGGTCAATTCGGATTTATACAAGAGATATAAATTTCAGAGAGTGACCAGTGACCATGACAAACGGGCTCGATACCAGCCGTTCGCAGATGGAAGCCCTGTTTCGGGCGCCCGAGCCCGAGGTGCTGGCAGGGTTGTTGCCCGCCGCCACACTGGATGCCGCCACGCGCGGTCGCGTGCTTACCCAGGCCGGCCTGATCCTCAACGATTTGCGCGCCGCGCAAGACACGGGCTGGATCAACCGCTTCCTGCACGAATACCGCCTCAATACGCAGGAAGGCGTAGCGCTTCTTTCGCTGGCCGAAGCTTACCTGCGCGTACCCGATTCCGCCACTGCCGACCTCCTGATCCGCGACAAGCTTGGCGATGCCGACTGGAAGGCGCATTCCGGCAAGTCGTCCTCGGGCCTCGTCAACTCCGCCACCTTTGGGCTGGTTCTGACCCGTGCCCTGGTGGCCGAAGACGGCGGCGCGCTGAAAGGCCTGCTGGCGCGTGCCGGTGAGCCCTTTATCCGCGCCGGAGTGGCGGCCGCGATGAAGATGATGGGGTCGGTCTTCGTCATGGGCCGTAACATCCACGAGGCGCTCGATCGCGCCGCCAAGCCGGAAAATGCCGGCTTCACCGCCAGCTTCGACATGCTGGGCGAATCCGCCCGCACCCGTGAAGATGCGGATAGATATTTCGACTCCTACCGCAACGCCATCGAGGCCGTCGGCACGTCGCCCAAGGGCAAGGCGCACAATATTTCGGTCAAGCTGTCGGCCCTGCATCCGCGCTATGAAGTGGCGAATGCCGCAGCTTGCGTGCCCGAATTGACCGACATGATCCGTGAGCTGGCCCGTCAGGCCGCCGGTCACGGCATTGGCCTGACGGTCGATGCCGAGGAGACCGAACGCCTGATGATGTCGCTCAATATCATCGAAGGTGTGGCGCGTGATCCCAAGCTCAAGGGCTGGGAAGGGTTCGGCATGGCGGTGCAGGCCTATGGCAAGCGCTGTCGTCCGGTCATCGCCTGGGCGCAAGCCTTAGGCGCTTCCACCGGCAACAAGTTGATGGTGCGTCTGGTCAAGGGTGCCTATTGGGATTCCGAGATCAAGAAGGCGCAGGTCGAGGGCCTGAGCGACTATCCGCTCTTCACCCGCAAGGCCGCGACCGATGTCTCCTATCTTGCCTGTGCGCGCGATATGTTCGACGCCTCGCACATCTTCCCGGCCTTTGCCGGTCATAACGCCCTGACCGTCGCCACCTTGATCGATTGGGCGGGCAATCGCCGCGATTTCGAGTTCCAGCGCCTGCATGGCATGGGCGAGGGCCTGCATGAGCGCCTCGTGCGTCAGGAAGGCTATAGCTGTCGTACCTACGCACCGGTTGGCGGCCACCGCGAACTGCTCGCCTATCTCGTGCGCCGCCTGCTGGAAAACGGCGCCAACAGCTCATTTGTTCATCAACTCGCTGACGCTACCGTTACGGAGGACATGCTCTTGGCCGACCCTGCCACCCATATCAAGGCCGTCGAAGGCCGTCCGCACCCCGCCATAGCCCTGCCGCGCGATCTGTTTCCCGGACGTATCAATTCCGCGGGTCTCGATCTGAACGACACCGAAACCCTGGCGCAGGTAATGACGGCGATCAGCGCGCCCACGACGCCGCTTGAGGCCGCCGCCATGGTGAATGGCCAGCCGGTGACGGGCGCAGCGCGCAACGTGCTCAACCCCGCCGATGGCTCGGTCGTGGGCACCGTCATTGAGGCGACCGCTGCCGATGTGCACCGCGCCATCGCCTCGGCCGCCGCTGCCGCGCCCGCCTGGAACGAGCGTCCGGTCGAGGACCGTGCCGCCTGTCTGGAACGCCTGGCCGATCTCCTCGAAGCCAACCGTCTGGAGCTGATGCGACTGGCCGTGCGCGAAGCCGGCAAGACGGTGGGCGATGCCGTGGCCGAAGTGCGCGAAGCCGTCGATTTCTGCCGTTATTACGCTGTTCAGGCACGCACCCAGCTTCAGCCGGAAATCCTGCCGGGGCCTACGGGTGAGCGTAACGAACTGCATCTTGTCGGCCGCGGCGTCTTCGCCTGCATCTCGCCATGGAACTTCCCTCTGGCCATCTTCCTCGGTCAGGTCTGTGCAGCCCTCGTCGCCGGCAATGCCGTCATCGCCAAGCCGGCGCCGCAGACCCCGCTGATCGCGTTCCGGGCTGTCGAGCTGGCCTGGCAGGCTGGTATACCTCACGACGTCCTGCATGTCCTGCCCGGCGGTGTCGAGGTCGGTGACGCCATCATCGGCCATGGGCAGGTGAACGGCGTCGCCTTCACCGGCTCCATGCCGACAGCGCGCACCATCGCCCGCAACCTGCTGAAGGACGACAACCGCCCGATCGTGCCCCTGATCGCGGAGACCGGCGGTCTTAACGCCATGATCGTCGATTCCTCGGCCCTGCCGGAACAGGTGGTCGCCGATGTCGTCACCTCGGCCTTCCGCAGCGCCGGTCAGCGCTGTTCGGCGCTGCGTCTGCTGATCGTGCAGGACGAGGTCGCAGACGGCATCATCACCATGCTCAAGGGCGCCATGGATACGCTGGTCATCGGCGATCCGGCCGATATCCGCACCGATGTTGGCCCGGTGATCGACGCCGGCGCGCGCGATAAGCTGGAGGCCTACCGCCAGTCGGCGGAGGGCAACTGGGTGCATGCGCTTGAGCTGCCGCAAAATACGGGGACCTTTATCGCCCCGACCCTGATCCGCCTCAATAGCCTCGAAGACCTGAAGCAGGAATGGTTTGGCCCCCTGCTGCACGTCGTCACCTGGAAGGCCGGCGAACTGGATAGCCTTGTCGCGCGCATCAACGCCCTGGGCTACGGCCTGACCATGGGGCTGCATTCGCGCATCAAGGCCACCGCCGACAAGGTGGGGCTGATGGCGCGCGTTGGCAATCTCTATGTCAACCGCTCGATGATCGGCGCCGTCGTCGGCTCGCAGCCTTTTGGCGGCGAGGGCCTTTCCGGCACGGGCCCGAAGGCTGGCGGTCCGCACTTCCTGATGCGTTTCGTCTCCGAGCGCACGATCTCGACCGACACCACATCGGCAGGCGGCAACGCCACGCTGCTGTCTTTGGCTGAAACAGACGTCTGAGTCCTGTTTCGCCTGAAAGCCCTGCGTGTTTTCCCCCAGGCGCGCGGGCTTTGTCTTTTGCAGACCTTGATCTGACGCGCCGTTCGCCTACAGTCGGTGCCGGATGATCAGGAGACCTCATGTACAAAGCGCTTTTGCTGGCTGTTATCTGTCTTTGGCCATTTTCAAGTCAGGCCCAGACGCACGATAGCGCGGTTCCGGCGGCGGTGACCGCGCCCGCCCTCGTGCACGTCAGCATCGAGACGACCGCCGGTCCTATCGTGCTCGCGCTCGAAGCCGAACGCGCGCCTCTGACGACGGCCAACTTCCTCGCCTATGTCGATCAGCACAAACTGGACGGCACCGTCTTTTACCGCGCCATGACGCGCGGAACAGAGTCTGGCTTGATTCAAGGCGGGGTCGGCAGCGATCCGGATCGTGTACTGCCGCCGGTTAAGCACGAGCCGACGACGCAGACCGGCCTGTCTCATACAGACGGCGTGATCTCGCTGGCGCGCTTCGCACCGGGCACCGCGACAGCGAACTTCTTCATCATCATAGGCGATATGCGCTTTCTTGATGCCGGCCGCGCCACCTCGGGCGATACAGAGGGCTTCGCCGCCTTCGGCCATGTGGTCGAGGGCATGGACATTGTGCGGTCGATCCTGCACATGCCGGTATCGCCTACCGAAGGCATCGGCGTCATGAAGGGCCAGATGCTCGACCCGCAGGTCCGCATCCTCAAGGTCCACCGCATCGACTAAAAGAAAGCGACCGCCGCTTGCTGTGCGGGGCAGTTCAGGCTAAATGGCGCCATGGCTGAGCGGATATATCTTTATGACTCCACCTTGCGCGATGGCGCGCAGGCGCAGGGTATCGACTTCACGGTAGCGGATAAGCAGGCGATCGCAGCGGCGCTCGACGCCTTTGGTATCGACTATATCGAAGGCGGCTGGCCCGGCGCCAACCCGACCGACGACGCCTTTTTCGCCGATCGTCCGGCGTCGAAATTCGCGAAAGTGTCGGCCTTTGGCATGACGCGCCGCGCCGGCCGTTCGGCCTCCAATGATCCCGGCTTGCAGGATCTTCTGGCGGTCCATACGCCAACCGTCTGCCTCGTCGGCAAGGCATGGGACTGGCAGGTCGAGACGGCGCTCAAGGTGTCCAAGGCCGAAAATCTCAAAATGATCGGTGACTCGCTGGCCCATATGGTGACGAGCGGTCGTGAGGCGGTCTTCGACGCCGAGCACTTCTTTGACGGCTACAAGGCCAATCCCGTCTATGCGCTCGATGCCCTGCGTGCCGCCCATGAGGCCGGTGCGAACTGGCTGGTGCTGTGTGATACCAATGGCGGTTCGCTGCCGTCGGAGGTGCGCAAGATCGTCGCTGTGGTGCATGAAGCTTTGCCGGACGCGAAACTCGGCATCCACTGTCATAACGATACCGAACAGGCGGTTGCCAATTCGCTGGCGGCCGTTGAATCCGGCGTGCGCCAGATCCAGGGCACGATCAATGGAATCGGTGAGCGCTGCGGCAATGCCAATCTGATCGCCCTGATCCCGACCTTGATGCTCAAGATGGGTTTTGATACCGGCATCAGCGCTGAAAAACTGACGCAGATCGGCAAGTTGTCGCGTCTGGTCGATGACCGGCTCAACCGCGCGCCGGATCGCCATGCCGCCTATGTCGGCAGCAGTGCCTTCGCGCACAAGGGCGGATTGCATGTCAGCGCGATGAGCAAGGACAGCCGGTCCTATGAGCATATTGATCCGGTATGGGTCGGTAATGCGCGCCTGATCCTGGTCTCCGACAAGGCAGGCCGTGCGAATATCCTCAGCCGTTTGCAGCAGATGGGGATCGACGTGGCGGCGGATGATCCGCGCATCGGTGATCTGGTCACGGCGGTCAAGGCGCGCGAGGCCCAGGGCTATGCCTATGAAGACGCCGGGGCCAGTTTTGAACTGATGGCGCGCCAGACGCTTGGCTTCATTCCGCGCTATTACGATCTGCAAAGCTATCGCGCGCTCGATGAATGCCGTGTCGATGCGGATGGCAACCATGTCACCCTGTCGGAAGCCACGGTCAAGGTGGCGATCAAGGACGAGGTGGTGATGACGGTGGCCGAGGGCAACGGTCCGGTCAACGCGCTCGATGCGGCCTTACGCAAGGCGCTTCTGCCGCACTATCCGGCGCTGGCCGCCATGCACCTGACGGACTACAAGGTGCGTATCCTGACGCCTTCGGAGGCCACGGCCGCGCTGACCCGTGTCATGATCGAGAGCAGCGACGAGATGGGGGCAACCTGGACCACGGTCGGGGTCAGCCATAACGTGATCGATGCGTCCTATAATGCGCTCTACGATGCGATTTCGTATCACCTGATGAAGCGTCAGAACCCCGCTGCGTAGGGCTATCCCCCTGCACGCATAGGGCACTTGTGGCTGAAAACGCCGGCTGTAGCCAAGCCTGTTCAAGGGCGGATGAAGCGAATCCTGGAGGTTATTTCGGTCGGGCGAGAGGGCCGTGCCTTGGATGGCCTTTAAACCTCAGGCCGCCGAATCCCGGGAACGTCGTCACATCATCACCGGGCGCCTCGCGCTCGCAATCGGGTTGGAGCGGGCTTGCAACCACGCGCTTTTCGCCTTACAGTACTGACCAGTCAGTACTGTAAGGAGTCTATAGGTGGTCGATAGCAATGTCCGCTTCGGTAGCCGGCGAGCAACGCCTGAGGTGCGGCAGGCTGAAATTCTCGATGCCGCTTTATCGCAATTCGCTGCACGCGGTTTTGCCGATGCGCGCATGGAGGAAGTGGCGCGCGAGGCTCGCGTCAGCAAGGGCACGGTCTATCTCTATTATCCGACCAAGATGGCTTTGTTCGAGGCTTTGGTGCGCCGAGACATCGGGCCGCGCGTCGAGATGATGTCGGGGTTTCTGACATCCTATGACGGTCCGCTCGAACCGGTTTTGCGACGTGTGGCGGGTCTGGTGGGCGGTCTGATCGATTCCGGTCAATTGCCTATCTATCCTAAACTGCTGGTGGCTGAGGCCGGACGCTTTCCTGAACTTGTGCTGTTTTATCGCCGTGAGGTGGTCGGCGTTATACTGGCCGCCTTGAGCGGCGTGTTCGAACGCGCCATGGCGCGTGACGAAATACGGCGCGGCGATAGCGAGGTCCTGGCCCATTTGTTTATCGCCCCCCTGCTGAAATCCGTCCTGTGGTCGCTGGTTTTTGCGCCGGCCGAGGCGGTGCCGTTCAAGGCCACACCCTATCTCGATGCCCATATCGATCTGTTCATGAAAGGCCTAAAAACAGGAGTGCCTTCTGATGCGTAAGCTTGTGGTGATGAGCGTGAGCCTGCTGGCACTTGGCGGGTGTAATACCAAGCCAGACGCCAGTTATAGCGGCTATGTCGAAGCGCAGGCGGTGAGTATTGCCGCTCCGCAATCGGGTTGGCTCACCGCCGTCACTGTGGATCGCGGCGATGCGGTGGTCGCGGATCAGCTTTTGTTTCGTTTGGATCCCAGTCAGGCGCAACATGCCCTGTCGGGTGCGCAAAGCCGGGCTGAGGCGGCGCAGGCCAATGCGACGGATCTGTCGAAAGGCGCGCGCGAGGCTGATATAGCGCCGCTTCTGGCCCAACGGGCGCAGGCGCAGGCGGCGCTTGATCTGGCGAGAGCCAATGAGGCGCGGTATGCGCAATTGGAATCGAAGGGCTATGTCTCGGCGGCTCAGATGGACAGTTTGCGCAGCGCCACCAAATCCGCTGCCGCCGCCGTGGTCAGTATCGACAAACAGATCAGCGAAAAGCGTCTGGCCGCGCGCACCGATCAAGTCAAGGCCGCGCAAGCGACGGCTGAGGCGTCTGGCGCCGATGTCGCCTCAGCACAATGGACGCTGGCGGATCGTGAGGTCCATGCGCGGCTGACGGGGCAGGTGGATGAGCGCCTGCGTGAGCCAGGTGAGTTTGTGGCGGCCGGGGCGGCGGTTCTGACCGTGCGACCCAAGGGGCGCGAATTTGTACGTTTCTTTGTGCCGCAGTCGGCGCTGGCCAAGCTGAGGGTGGGGCGGGTGGTGAGCATCCATTGCGATGGTTGCCCGGCGCTCTCGGGCAAGGTGCGCTATATCTCGGCCAATGCGGAATTTACTCCGCCGGTGATTTACAGCGTGAAGGAGCGGCAGAAGCTGATGTTCCTGATCGAGGCGACACCGGACAAACCGCAAGTGCTTCATGCTGGTCAGCCGGTCGATGTGAGCCTGTGATGGCGGATCCCGATCTCGCTCAAAAAGACCTGGCGCCAAAAGATCTCGCTATTGACGTCCGCGGACTGACCAAGCGCTTTGGCAAGCTTACGGTCGTCGATCAGGTCGATATCCAGATGCCGCGCGGTCAGGTGTGGGGCTTCCTTGGGCCCAATGGCTCGGGCAAGACCACAACCATCCGCATGTTGTGCGGGTTGTTGAAGCCCGATGCCGGTGAGGGGACTTGTCTTGGCTTCGACATCTTAAAAAACAGCCGCGAGATCAAGAACCAGGTCGGTTACATGACCCAGAAGTTCTCTTACTGGGAAGACCTGACCATCCGCGAAAATCTCGAATTCGTTGCCAATCTGTATGAGCTGAAAAACAGCCGCCAGATCGTCGATCAGACGCTGGAAACCTTAGGGCTGACGTCGCGGCAGAAGCAGCTGGCGGGGACGCTGTCGGGCGGCTGGAAGCAACGTTTGGCGCTGGCCGCCTGCACCTTGCACAGTCCGAAAATGCTGATGCTGGACGAACCGACCGCCGGCGTCGATCCGCAGGCGCGGCGCGATTTCTGGGATCAGATCCACCGCCTGTCGGCGCAAGGGCTGACCGTGCTGGTTTCGACCCACTATATGGACGAGGCCGAACGGTGTGATCAGATCGTCTATATCGCCTATGGCAAGCTGATGGCGCAGGGGCGGGTGGATGATATTATCGATCGCTCCGGGCTCTATACCTTTGTGGCCGAAGGGGTGGGCGTGCGCGACCTGATGGAGCGCTTGCGTGGCGAGCCGGGGGCTGACCATATCGCCTATTTCGGCAATGCCCTGCACGTCAGCGGCGGTGATCTGGACAGGTTGAAAGCCCTGATTGCCGGACGGGACAAGAGCAACGTCCACTGGCAGCAGGTACGGCCTAATCTGGAAGACGTCTTTATCCATCTGATGACTTCGGCCGTTGATAACTCGGTGGGGGTGTAGGCGCATGTCGTGGCTGCATCGTATCCTCGCCATCCTGACCAAGGAATTCATCCAGATGCGGCGTGACCGCATGACGTTTGGCATGATGATCATGGTGCCGGTTATCCAGCTGACCCTGTTCGGTTTTGCCATCAATTCCGACCCGCGCCATTTGCCGACCTTGCTGTATCTGGAGGATAACAGCTCGGCTGTGCGCTCCATTGTGTCGGGGCTTTCGAATTCCAGCTATTTCGATATCAAGGGCCAGGCTTCCAGTGCCGAGGCGGGGACGCGCGCCCTGCAAAGCGGCGATGTGGCGTTTGTGGTGACGGTGCCGGCCGGTTTCACGCGGGCCCTGTTGCGCGGTGACAAGCCCGATCTGCTGATCGAGGCTGATGCGTCGGACCCGTCAGCGGCGTCAAACGCCATTGGCATGATCGACCAGACGGTTCAGTCGGCCCTGCGCCCTGAACTGAAAGGCGAGTGGGCGCCGCTGAACCAGACCGATCCACCGGTCAATATCGTGGTGCACCGCATGTATAACCCTGAAGGCATCTCGCAGTACAATATCGTGCCGGGCCTTCTGGGCGTCATCCTCACCATGACCATGATCATGATTACCTCGATTGCGATGACGCGTGAGACCGAACGCGGCAATATGGAAAACCTTCTGGCCATGCCGGCGCGCCCCTGGGAGGTCATGGTTGGCAAGATCACGCCCTATGTCGGTGTGGGGCTGATCCAGACGGGGATTGTCCTGTTGGCGGCCTATTATGTCTTCCACGTGCCGTTTATCGGATCGCCGTGGATCATGGCCTTGGGCGTGGGTCTGTTTATCATCGCCAATCTGGCGGTGGGGTTCACCTTTTCAACCATTGCCCGGAGCCAGATGCAGGCCATGCAGATGACCTTTTTCTTTTTCCTGCCCTCGATGATGCTGTCGGGCTTCATGTTCCCGTTTCGCGGCATGCCGGACTGGGCACAAGCTATAGGCCAGATCTTCCCGCTCACGCACTTTCTGCGCATTGTGCGCTCGGTCATGCTGAAGGGCTCGGACCTGACGGCCATGTGGCCCAATATCTGGCCCATGCTGATCTTTATTGTTGTCGCCATGACGGTGGCGATGATGCGCTATCGATCCACACTGGATTAAGGCTCAAGCGATCAGGGCGGACCTCGTATGACCTTAACGGGTTACAATCCGTAGAGGTGCGACGGCGTGCTTACAGAGCGCCGTCCTTCATCAGTTGCGCGGCATGATCGGCCGCGCGCGCCGTCAGGGCCATATAGGTCAGGGATGGGTTCTGAACCGCCGAACTGGCCATACAACTGCCGTCGGTGATGAAGAGATTGGGGACGTCGTGGGACTGACACCAGCCGTTCAGTACCGAGGTTTTGGGGTCGCGACCCATGCGCGCCGTGCCCATTTCGTGGATCTTGTTGCCTGGCGCTGTCAGCGACTCTATGGTCATGTTGTCCGCATCCGATGACCAGATGTTGACGCACCCGGCGGCTTCGATCATGGCCCGGCCATCCCTGGCGGCCGCCTGCATCAGCTTCAGTTCATTGTCGCCCAGGCGGCAATCGATAACCGCTATGGGCATGCCCCACTTATCCGTCCTGGTCTCGTGCAGACGGATGTGGTTGCGGTAATTGGGCAGCATGTCGCCAAAGGCGAAAATGCCGATGCTCCAGGATCCCGGCGTGCGATTGGCCAGTTTGAAATCCTGTCCGAGACCCGGCCGGTCGCCTGTCCAGCCTGGGCGCGTGGCGCCGCCCTGAAAGCCGAAGCCACGCAGGAAGGGCTTGTCCGGTTCGGTGATATTGGCAAAATTGGGGACATAGATGCCGCCCGGACGACGACCGGCATGGTAATAGGCATCGAACTCGGGCATGTCGCCCCCGGCGCCGGCGCCACCAAAATGGTCCATCAGGTTGTGGCCCAACTGCCCGGAGCTGTTGGCAAGACCCGTCGGGAAGGCTTCGGATCGTGAGTTCAGCATGATCAGGGTCGAGGCGACCGTCGAGGCATTGAGGAAGATCAGGCGTGCGCTGTAGGTCTTGGTATCGCGCGTATTGGCGTCCATGACACGGACGCCGGTCGCACGCTTCGATACCGGATCATAGTCGATGGCCTGCACGATGGCGTGGCTGATCAGGGTCAGGTTGCCCGTGTTGCGCGCCGCCGGCAGGGTGGCCGACATCGACGAGAAATATGCCCCGTAGGAACAGCCGCGGTGGCAGTGATTGCGCACCTGGCATGGGCCACGCCCCAGGTCTATCTGTTCCTGGGTCGGCTCGGTCAGGTGGGCGACGCGCGCGGCGATGACGTGGCGAGAGGGAAAGGCTTTGTTGACCCGCTCCGCGAAGGCTTTTTCCGGCATGGTCAGCTCGAAGGCCGGCTGGAAAACGCCATCGGGCAGGCTGTCGATACCGTCGCGGTTCCCCGATATGCCGGCGAAGCGCTCGACATGGTCGTACCACGGCGCCAGGTCATCATAACGGATAGGCCAGTCGACGCCAACGCCGTCCTTCTTGTTGGATTCAAAATCCTGCGGGCCAAAGCGATAGGATTGTCGCGACCACATCAAGGACTTGCCGCCGCTGTGATAGCCGCGAACCCATTCGAACGGCGCGCCTTCCGGTGTCTCGTAGGGCTGCTCATCCTCCTTGACCCAGAACTGCTTGGTGGTTTCGTGCAGGGCATAGCCCACCGACCTCGATTGCATCGGATAATGCGTCTTGCGCTCGTCCTCCTGAATGCGGTCGAGATTGGGCAACTCCCACGGCGACAACATGTCGGAATAGTCTTTCTCGACGCTCAGCTCGCGGCCGCGCTCTAGGAGCAGCACCTTAAGGCCCTTTTCGCACAGTTCCTTAGCGGCCCAGCCGCCGCTCATTCCCGAACCTATGACGATCGCATCGAATTCACGCATAGCAACATCCTGCATTCGTGTTTTATTGGGCCCAGGTTCGGCCGATGTCGCCAATCGGTGCTGAAGCGATCCATCTTCCCGGCACCAGTTCGTATTGCAACTCCTGCGTCGCGCCTGGTTCCGACAGGTAATATACGGTAGCGATCAAGGATTTGACGGCGCGGTAACCGCCAAGACCGGAGGCGTCGGTGCCGTAGGCGAACGCGGCTGCGTCGAGATCGGTCAGGGCCTTGAGACGGCTTTTGGTGTCACCCGAGGTGCGGGGCGCGCCAAAGCGTTCCAGGTGCCCAGCAATGGCGGCCAGTTCGGCATGATGTGCGCCTTGCGTGGGGGCGGAGGCCCAGGTCAGGTAAAGGTGGTCCATATAGGCGGGGACACCGACGTCAATGGCCCCCGGTGTATCGGTGCGCGGAATAATGGCGTCGGCGAGACATGTGACCAGCGCCAGTTCATCCGCGCTGTAAAAAGCGGGAGCGCCAGACTTTACCGCCTGCAGCGGGCGTGCTGCAGCGCCTTGGAAGGTCGACAGCGCCGCAGCGCCGCTCAGGCTCAAAATCAATCCGTGCAAGACCTGCCGGCGCGTCGTCATGTTTCACTCCCATGGCGGCATGGATCCGCCATTTTTTTAATTGTCTTACCATAGCGCTATACTTTCGAAGCGCAAGACTGTGGCTTATAGGTTGAAGTGAATTCGACAATTGGCCCATTAAAATGAATAGGCGTCAGCGCTTTCAAAGTGTTGTCCGTTCCGACAGACGTGTTGGATTTTTTCAGAATTTTCTGTGTGCGTGGGCTAAGCTTTGCCTTGTTCTTTAAGCACGGGACGAAAAGGTGGATTGGCGCTCTCTGGACCAATCGATCGATGTGCTGGACGCTCGGATATTATTCGTTCGCAATTTTTGAATATCTCGCTCATTCTGCCATGATGGATCTGTCGGGCTGAACGGGATACGGGGTGGTGACGTGCGTCGCCGCGTGGCCGTGCAGCCGTTCGCGTTTAATCCAGATGGTACAATCGCTTACATCCTTCAGACATGACCTTTCTCAAGCCATTGGCCCGAGCAAAAATAAGCCAAAATTCTTCCGAACCAGAAACCCCTCCGGAGATAAACATGAAAAACCTCATGGGTATGAGTCTTGCGCTCATCATCACCACGACCCCTGTTACGGCCCTGGCGGCTGAAGCCAAGTGGGAGCCGCTCTTCGACGGGGAAACGCTTGAGGGATGGACGCCGAAGATTGCCGGGCACGCGGTGGGCGAGGATCCGTTGCACACCTTCGTTGCGCAGGACGGTGTCATCCGGGTTTCCTACGCCCATTATAAAAAGTTCGAGGGTGCCTACGGCCATCTCTTCTGGAAGGCGCCGCTGAAAGCCTATCGCCTGCGTTTCGAGTATCGATTGTTTGGCGAACCGCTCCCCGACATCAAGGAATGGGAGATCAGCAATTCTGGTGTGATGCTTCATGCGCAGGCGCCAGAGACCATGCGCCGCGAACAGGCCTTTCCTGTGAGCCTGGAGTTTCAATTGCTAGGGATTCCCCGTCCGAAAGAAGAGCCCACCGGTAATCTCTGTACGCCCGGCACATCGGTCGTGATCGGCGCAAAACGTGACGAGCGCCATTGTATCCTGTCGTCGTCGCCGGTTCTGCCGGTCGGCTTGTGGACGCAGGCTGAGATTGAAGTTCTCCCCAATGGCGAGATCACCCATTTCATCAACGGCAAGCCAGTCCTGCACTATTCCAAGCCGGAGCTTGATCCCGCGGACAAGGACGCCGTGCCGCTAATCGCGACGGCAGGAGGTGCGCTTCAGTTGAGGCAAGGCTATATCGCGCTGCAAGCCGAGGGGCAGCAGATTGAGTTCCGCAACATAGAGGTTCAGCGGCTTGATTGACGAAAAGTGACGTCATAGCGCCTCACATGATGTGTCCAGGCTCAGGTAAAAATTTTATACTGGCATCGATTGCGGCTGGGCCAAATGGTTTTGCGATTGACTCGCAAGTTGCCTTCTTCTAGTCACGTCTTTGAAAATAACTTGCATGTGCAATAGTTTTAAGGATGTGCTTTTGCCTGATCTGAGACTGAGTTTGACGATCTCGCCACGATGGGGTGCGCGCTGTGGCGTCCTGGTGCGTACGTTCGCGGCCACCGTCGGTGGTTACGGCATTGCCGCCCTGTGGGGGGCGCTTCTGTCGGCAGGATTATCGCGCTTTGAGGGTGTGGCGACGTCCGGCGCGGTGCTGACGGGCATGCTGTCGTCTTTCGCCATCTGCGTTTGTGTCGTCATGTGGGTGTTTGCCGCCCGTGACCTGAAGCGCATGGCGCTGGGTCTGCTCATTCCCGCCGTTTTGCTTGGGGTTGCGCTCTGGCTGTTGCGGGCGACGGCATGAAGGGCGCGTTCCGGCAAAGCATGGCGTGGCTGCATACCTGGACAGGGCTTCTGGTCGGCTGGTTCTTGTTCGTCATCTTCCTGAGCGGCACCTCCGCCTATTTCCAGTATGAGATCACGCGCTGGATGACCCCGGAGCAGACGGTCGTCGTCACATCGCAGGTCGCCGCGCAAAATGCCATGACCTGGTTGCGCACGAACCAGCCCGAGGCCGTGGCCTGGGATATCTATCTGCCGGGCAAGCGCGGCGGGCCGGTCGAGGTGTACTGGACGCCGAAACCTGAAGCCGGCAAGGACGCCGTGCGTGACTGGGAAAAGGATACAGTCAGGCTTGACGCGGCCACGGGGCAAAAGGCGGCAGGGCGCGATACACAAGGCGGCTACTTCCTCTATCGCTTCCATTATGATCTGCACTATATCCCGGTCATCTGGGCGCGCTGGATCGTAGGCTTTTGCGCCATCATGATGCTGACCGCCTGCATCACCGGTATCGTCACGCACAAGAAAATATTCGCTGACTTTTTTATGCTGCGCTTTGGCAAGGGGCAGAGATCGTGGCTCGACGCGCACAATGTCAGCGCCGTTGTGGCCCTGCCGTTTATCCTGATGATCACCTATACCGGTCTGGTCACGCTGGCCTCGCTCTACATGCCGTGGCCAATCAAGGCGAGTGGGATGACCGAAGAGAGCTATTACGCGGCGCTTTATCCTGTCGCCCCGACGCGCGAACCGACCGGCAAGCCGGCGGCATTTATCAATCTCGACAAGGTGTTTGAAACCACCCGTCAGCGCTGGGAGGGCGCCGGCATCGCCTATCTCAGCGCCGTCAATCCCGGCAATGCTGGCGCCACCCTGACGGCGACGAGCGCGCCGGATAAACGCATGCAGACGCGCGGCGACAGTGTGCAGTTTGACGGCGTGACCGGACAGATTTTATGGGTCTCGCCGGTGCGCGGCGTTGAAGCAAAGACCGAAAGCGTGATGGTCGGTCTGCACGCCGGCCGCTATGCCGGTGCCGTGCTGCGCTGGCTCTATTTTATCGGTGGCATCGGCGGGACCATGATGATCGCCACAGGGCTGGTTTTATGGACGAGCAAACGCCGCCTGAAATTGCCCGATCCTGCGCGTCCTCACATTGGTTTCAAACTGGTAGAAAAGCTCAATATCGGCTGCATCGTCGGCTTCCCTGCGGGCATCGCCATCTATTTTCTCGCCAACCGACTGCTGCCGCTCGGCATGACCGCACGGGCCGATTGGGAGATCCACAGCCTGTTCATCGCCTGGGGAGCGGTGCTGGTCTGGGGCTTTGCGCGGCCGGCCAAAAGGGGCTGGGTCGAGGCCCTGAGCGTTTGTGCTGGTCTGTTCGCGTTGGTGCCGGTGGTCAATGCGATCACCACGCCGCGCGGACTTATCCACAGCCTTGTCAGCGGCGATATCCTTTTTCTCAGCTTCGATGGCCTGATGGTACTGACGGCTATTGGCTTTGCTTTTGCCGCAAGGAAGGTCGCGCGTCACAAACCGATGGTCAAGGCGAAGACAAAGGCCAGCAAAACCCAACCCGAACCCGCTTAAGCCGAAGGAGACCGCCATGTTCAAGATCATAGCCGTGAGTGCCGTCCTGTTCGCCACCATGTCCTACATCGCAGACTGATGATGAGCGACGCCTTCATTTTTCTGTTGTGTCTGGGGGCGTTCGCCCTGCTGCTGGCGGCCATGAGCCGACATCAGCAGGAGTGGTTCGGCGCCAAACTGGCCCGGCCTCTTAGCCTAAGTCTGCGGGCAGGGGGCTTCGGCCTTCTGTTCGCGGCCTGGCTTGTGGCAGGTTTCACAGTGGGCTTTGCCTACGGCACGGTCGTCTGGTGCGGCTGCATAGCGGTCGCCGCGCTGGTCGTTATTGCGGTGAATATCAACCGGGACCGCTTGCTGAAATACCTGCGGCGCTGACCTGAGTATCTCGATGCCACACGAGAGATCTTTCACCCGATAAGGCAACCGTCAAGGCGTGATACCTCGGACGCAGCCAGTTGGCAGACCGCCGTCAAAAGACGTCAGCTGGATTTCGAATGTACGATGGCACAGATATCGATGCTTGCTCATCACTTTAGCTTTCTCCGGCCAAAAGCGCGTAGAGGTCTGGGATATGACCGGCTTCTGCATCCATGTAGGTCTGCTCGGCGAAATTGATCGTCATGTTCGCAGAGTCGCGCCAGGCCTCACCCAACATATCGCGAAGATCTGAGGCGCCGTGCGCTAGCCGGCCGGTCATGTAGGCGCCGCCCCTGGAATCGCCGGGCTTGAAGCCGCCATCTTTTTCCAATGCGTACAGCGGCATAATCTGATCGAAATCACGTTCCAGGCGCTGCGCTATGCAGACCTCAACCTTGTCCGCGCACGGCGCGTAGGGCGCCATGTCCTGCAGCACAGCCTTGAGGGTTACGTTCTGCCGCACGTAGGCGCCCTCCAGAGGCCAGTGGATATGCGCGGTCGTGAAGCCCTTTGGATTTGGGAAATCCCCCCAGCCGTCATAGTGTACTGACATATGCATCGGCTGTGCGGCATCTGCGATATAGTGGGAGAGGATGCCGATGTCGCGCAGGGTCAGGTCCTGGCGGCGGCGCAACGCTTCCTTGAGCCACGCTCGTTTCGCCGGATCTTTTTCGTGCGTGTCAGCCAAGGCGATGAGGCGCAGAAAGGCCATGTCCTTGGTCACCTGCAAATGGGCATCGGCCAAACTGTAGGGCAGGTAGCCTGCGAGCACCGGATCGACGCCTTTAGCGCGCACCGCCGCTTCGTAAAGCGAGCGCGTGGCCGGCAGATCGGTGAGTCCCATGCCTGCCAGTGAAATTCCGGTGTCATCGAGCCTTATCAGATGCGCCGGATCGCGGTCGGCATCATGCACAAGACCCGCCTTGCGCCACAGGTCGGGCTCACGCGAATACTGGCCGACATCGCTGATCGAGGCCGCGGTATAGAGGAAAGCTGGCAGTCCCTTCGGCAACCGGCGCATAGCGGCTTCGCCGATCATGCGGTGGCCTGAATCGCCCCAGGCCGATGCGGAGGACGGCGCGATCGCGGTTATGGCTATGGCAACGGCCACGAGCACTATTGGAAACGTCTTCAGCCTCATCGCGTATCTCCTTGAGGTGCAATGTCATTGTGCGCCGCACACTTTGCTCTAAACTACGCCTATTTCAGGCGGATGACAAAGCCTCCATTTTGCAACCTGAAATTTCAAAAAGGACATACATTTCAATAAGTACGTCACCGTTGTGGCATTTTGACCGCACGGCAACTTATTTCTTAGAAGTGCGCTGCGGCGCAACAAAAGTGTCATGCTAATTTCATACGCATCTCGTTGCGCCGGGTCGATTTCAACGCCTCGCTCATACTCAAACGGGATAGCTCAATGTTCAACAAATATATGCTCGGCGCTGCCGCCGTGGCGCTGATGGCCGCCTCCGCGCCGGCCGTATACGCACAACAGACAACGGCTGCCATACGTGGCGTCGTTACGGATACCAAGGGCGCGCCTGTGGCCGACGCCACCGTCACGATCGTCCATGTGTCCAGCGGCACGCGTGCTGTCGCTCGCACGGGCGCCGATGGGCGGTATGATGTGTCAGGCCTGAAAGTGGGTGGCCCTTACGAGATCGACATTACCGCTGCCGGCCTGAAAGACAGCCAGACGAGCGACGTTTATCTCACCCTGGGTGACCAGCAAAAGCTTGATATTGCCATGGAAGAGGTCGGCGCTACGACCGTTGTGGTGACCGGAAAGCGCACGACCATCCTGTCCAATCCTGGTTCGCGCACCCGCATGGGCCGCGCCGAACTGGCGGAAGTCGTGACCTACAAGCGCGATATTCGTGAAGCGGCACGCCGTGACCCCCTGACCAATCTCGATCCCAATACCCGCAGCACCGGTCCGTCCGGCGGCCTCTATATCGCAGGCTCCGCCCCGCGCGCCAACCGCATCACCATCGATGGTGTGCGCTCGAACGATGACTTCGGTTTGAACACCGGTGGCCTGTCGACCAATCTGGGCCCGATCTCAATCGAAGCCGTTGAGCAGATGACGGTTCAGGCCGTCCCGGCCGACGTCGAAGAAGGCGATTTCACCGGCGGCTCGCTCAACCTGGTCTTGCGCTCAGGTAACAACAGCTTCCATGGCTCGCTGTTCGATAATTTCCGCAACAAGGCTTGGAACGGCAACCAGCTTTATCATCCCGACACTGGCGTTTCCAACAAGCTGAAGCTCTACGTTCCCGACGAAAACTATGGCTTCTTCCTGTCAGGTCCGATCCTGAAGGATAAGCTTTTCTTCGCCACCTCCTATGAAAAATATACCTCGGCTTCGGTCGTTGCCGCCGGTCCGGACGGCGGTGGTTTCGGCACCAGCTTGGGCTATACAGACAATACGGTTGCGCCGCCGCCGTTCGTGCCGATCAATCAATCCTATATCGATTCCATCGTGGCGCCTTGGTCCAGCTATGCCGCCTCGGCTGCGCTCAATCCGGGCGCGATCCCGCTGACCACGCCGTTCAAGGACGAAAAGTACTCGGTCAAGCTCGACTGGAACGTCATGGAAGGTCAGCGCGTCTCCTTCACCTACCGTCACGCTTTCTCTAATACCTGGAAAGGGGCGCCCAACTCGTCGCCGGCGCTTTACCTCAACACTAACTGGTACACACAGCCGGAAAACGAAGACAATTACGCCCTGCAGCTCAACTCGCGCTGGAACGATAATTTCTCGACGGAAGCGCGCATCACCATGCGCAACTACCAGCGCGGTCAGATGCCGCCGGAAGGTCAGGGCTTCTCCGGCATTCAGGTCTGTACCGACGCCACCAGCCTGGCCTCGGTCAGCAGCTGTACGACCGGCAAGCTGACGCTCAACTTTGGCCCCGACCAGTACCGTCAGGCCAACGTCCTGAAGACCACCAACAATTCGGGTGAATTTGTCGGCACCTATCGTCTCGGCAGCCACTCGATCAAGGGGGGCTATCAGGGCAAGCAAATCGGCATCTACAACCTGTTCGTTCAGGCCGCCAATGGCCTTTACTATTTCGACAGCCAGAAATCCTTCAGCGACGGCAAGGTCGATCAGTTGTTCTACAACAACAATCCTTCCGGCGATGCTGGCAAGGCGGCGGCTGATTTCTCCTACATGAACAACACGCTGTTCGTGCAGGATACCTTCGATCCGATGGAAAATCTGACCGTCAACTATGGTCTGCGTTATGACTTCTGGAACATGGACGACAAGCCCGCACTCAACGCGAACTTCACGGCACGCAATGGCTACGACAATCAAGTCACTTATGATGGCCTAAGCGTGCTGCAGCCGCGTGTCGGCGCAAAGTGGCATAATGAAGAGGGTACGCTCGACGCCTCGGCCAGCTTTGGCCTCTACACGGGCGGCCTGCCGGACGTCTTCTTGTCTAATCGCTTCGGCAACACCGGCATCCTGACGGCGACCTTCACCTTGCAGCGCCAACTCGACGGCACCTTCAAGGAAACCAACTCAGGTACAGTCTTCGCCGCCAGCGATCCGACGGCGTCGGCTCTGATGAACATCAACAAGTCAGACGCCACCTTCGCTCAGGGCGTTCCGTCCTCCGCCACGTCTTTGCTGTCGCTCAATCCGGGCCTGGTGCGTGTCGCCAATACCAACAGCATCGCGCCTGGCTTCGAGATGCCGTCTGACTGGAAGCTGAACCTGTCGACGCACTACCAAACCCCGATCGGCGTGGTTCTGGGTCTTGATGCTGTGTTTGTTCGCAGCCACACCGGCCTGGCGTTCCGCGATGTTCGCGCCCGCGCCCTGACCATCAACGGCGTGCAGCAGTATACACCCGACGGCCGTATGCGTTACGACGGGCTTTCTGTTGGGGCGACCACCGGCACGACGCTGGATACCCGCAACGTCTCGATCTTTGCCAACCGCACGACACTCGGCCTCGACACCGCGAAGAATGCCGACGGCACCAACGACCTCGATCTGGCTAATCCGGGCTCTGGCTATGACATCCAGGCCTATAACCCGGCCCAGGAATCGTCGAGCCGCACCATTGCCTTCTCGGCGACCAAGAGCTTCGACACCCTGAACCTCTTCCGCGTGCCAGACCATCTCGACTTGTCGGCCGCCTATACCAACCAGAAGACCAACCAGTATGGCGGCGTGCCGGAATTCGCCACGACCGACTGCTGCGGCGGTTCGAACTATGGCGACCAGATTTCACTTGAAGATCCGAATGCGCCGACGCTTGGCAAGTCTTCTTTCGAAATCTACCGTGGTTACAAGTTCAACGCGAGCTATGAGGTCGAGTTCATCCGCGGCGCCAAGACCAACATCACCCTGTTTGGCGATCTGCATGATGGCCGCCCGTTGAGCTTCTATGTGGCTGACGCGGGTTCGGCCGCACGTGGTCAGGTGTTCGGCGTGGTGTCCAACAATCAGTTGGCCTTCATACCGCAAATGTCGACGCCGATGTCCGGCAACACCCTTGGCTTCATGACCGGAAACGTGCCGGTTTATTTCAAGACGTCTGCCGATCTGACCAACCTGCAGAAGATCGTCGACAAGTTTGGCCTGCCGACCGGGATCCTGACCAAGGGCTCCAACCGCAACCCGGACGTCAAGCGCTGGGATCTGCACCTGTCCCAGGAGCTTCCCGTTCCGATGCTTGAAGGTCATAAGCTGACTGCGACGCTCGATATCTTCAACCTGGGCAACCTGCTCAACAAGAAGTGGGGTGTTGTGGCTGAGTACGGTTTAGATGGGCGTCAGGGTACGCCGATCTATAAGGTGGCTTGTACAGATGCCACGGGAGCGGTGGTTTCGGCCGCCAGCGCCGTTTGCGCCGGTTATCAGATTTCCAGCGTTTCGACGACCATGACAACGCCGACGGTCAGTCAGTCGGCGACGCTTTACTCTGTCATGGCAGGACTGAAATACAGTTTCTAAGCAAGCATCTGATCCTGAAAACGAGAAGGAGCGCCGTCATCGCTGACGGCGCTCCAGACTACGATAAACCCCGTCATTTGGCGGGGTTTATTTTTGGCCGGTTGGTTGGCTTCTCTGTTTGTAGGAATTGTTGTGCGGGCGGGGCTGGGCGTTATGCGGGCGATGCCTTTTTGGTCAATTGCGTAGGCATGGCCTTGATATTCTGGGCGGTGCTTGCCAGCAAACATTGCCGGCGGACACGGATCAGACTTCGGAACCTGACAAATCGGTGTCCGTGAAGTTGTTTGGCATCAGCGAATGAGCGTTGCACCGTCTCCTTTCGTCGCTGGCAATGGCCTTCCCCCAGTCGGTCAGTCTGTTGGCATCGGTCTGATTTTGGGCCTCTTGCCAAACATGGCATGTAGCGCTTGTCACAACGCATCAAGGGATCTCTACGCGTGAATGTGAGTGGGGTATTTCCACATGCGACCGTGGCATGTCGAGCTTTTCGAAGAAAATCTCATTCTGCCTGTTGAGCCTCTCGCCGGCTTACTTTAGGAATGGACCTAACGCACCCGTAGCTCAGCAGGATAGAGCGCCGGTTTCCTAAACCGTAGGTCATGAGTTCGAATCTCGTCGGGTGCGCCATTTCCTTTGTGCGGTCTAGATAAGAACGGGCATGTTGTTCGTTTAGATCGGGCACTTCGCAGGAGTCCACCTGCGATAGGTGCGGAACGCGTTCTCAGACCGGTTAGGGCTTGAGTTGGTACTTCCTCGCCTAAGACCGCCTTCAAGAACTCTTCGTCGGTCATATTCGCGAGGTCGGTTTTTTCCGTAAATGGCGATATGCTCATCGAGCATGGAAAAGCGCTCTAGCTTTTGCATATCGATCACTGATTCTGATGTGGAGATCTCTGCGAGCCTCGCAGCTTTGCGTTCCACCGTTGATTTCATACGGACGTCATATGCCAGTTGAGTCTTATGCCGTGGAATTTAAACTGGATATTCCGCCGAACCAAATCCATAATCAGGCATCGCTTGACTCTTTTTGCGCTGTCAGAGCTCAATGCCGAAGGCGGGAATCTTTAGTCCACGTAACGGATTTCACGGGCTGCTAAACATGACCCCTTGTGGGTCACGAAAATAACGTATGGATGCCATAGAAAGCATCGTCCTCATGCCCCCCGCGCGGGGCCAATTAAAAAACGAGGCCGCATTTTACTGTGGCCTCGTTTTTTGCCGTGCCATGATGCCAACGTTTATCACTCAAATAAGTCCTTGGCAGCAGTTCTACTGAGGCACTGGTTTGCTCAGTAATTTCAAATTTTGCAGGCCGACCAGTCTTCGATCGGGAGGTGGTCGCGGAATTCCGAACTTTATATATCGTTCCGCCGGACCTAACATCAAGAATGAATACGGCAGGCGCTAAAGCGCCGAATGAAAACCGCCGGTTTTGGCCCTTAAGAGACGTTCAAGCTATTTCGCCCGCTTACACAAAGCGGAACTACCTTCGGTCGTGTCCCACAGCGTGGTGTAATTGGTTGAGAGCGTAGCGCTAGGCTCGCTGCCCGTCCAAAGGGCAAAGCGAGCCTCAGCGAAGCGGGGTTGGCCATCAGTGATTTTCGGATATGGTTTGGGTTCCTACACTCATTCCAGAGACGAAAGACCACCGATGACCAACGATATGATGGCCCTGAAAGGGCTTGTTGAAAAGACCTCCGACAGCGATTTGTTGCGCGACATGATCAGCTTTACGGCTGAACGCTTGATGGCGCTGGAGGTGAGCGGCATGACCGGTGCC
>NZ_AQWM01000025.1 GCF_000376105.1 Asticcacaulis benevestitus DSM 16100 = ATCC BAA-896 | reverse complement strand
GTTGTTTTGACCTTAATCTGCTCATAAGCATTATGTGAACATAAACAAAAGCCTATGTTCGTTACTGCGTTACATTGCGTAAATCTAATTATTAACGAGTTCCCACAAAGGTCGATCAAGCCGAAGCCAGACCAACCTTAATGGTTGTCTTTTTAAAGAGACCGCAAACAAATTAGTGTCGTATGGAAATGTATCTCAACATCTCCGCAAGAACACCGCCGCCTGCGATTCCCTTTCCAAATATAACAATGTCAAAGACCGTAATTGCTGCTCAAAAACTAAGCGCAAAAAGCAGATACACTGAACGGCGGTTAAACCATCCAGAGCGACAACTTAATCTCGTTATCGAAGAGAGCGGCGCTTATACCGCATCATTTTTTAGTGTCAAGCGTTTCTTTTCAAAAAGATTTTCTCGACAACCAAACCGCTCGAACGTTTAGGCTCAAACAGCGGAGCGGCGCTTATAACCGATCCAATTCTTCAGTCAAGAAACTAAATTCAAAAAATTCGAACCCGGAAACTCAACCTTTTGAGACGACAGATCCTCACTAGGTAGTTCCGAAGAACAATCCCCGTCAGTTTCCGTCAGACTCAGAAGAAGCGCTCTTTTAATACCTTCTTTCGACGACATCAAGCGTTAATTAAATCTTTACAGACTCAAAATGATCAAACCGTTCGGATCGATCCGCCTTCGTCGCAACCCTTAAAGGACATCAACAGCGAGGCGCGGTATCTAGTGAGACAAGCCTGTGGGCGCAAGCACAAAATGACTCTTACTCACAGACTTGACCACGACACAGCAAAAAATGCCCTACCCCGCCGAGATATAGGCCTTAAGCGTCTGGGCTTCGTGTTCGCTAGCGGCAATCTTGGCCTTGACCAAATCACCGATCGACACAATCCCGATAAGACGCCCGCCCTCCATCACCGGCAAGTGGCGGATACGACGATCCGTCATATGGCCAAGAAGCGCATCAATGGTTTCGCCCGGTCCCGCCGAAAACACTTCTCGCGTCATCACCTGACTGACGGGCTGACCAAGCGATTGTCCGCCTGTTGTCGCTATCGCGCGGACAATGTCGCGCTCTGACACAATGCCGACCACGGCGCCGGCGCGATCCGTCACGACAAACGCCCCAACCTTGCGCGTGTAAAGAAGAGCGGCGACCGAAGCCAGGCTATCGTCTGGCGTGACCGTATAGACTTCTCGCCCCTTGGTACTCAGTAACTGATTTATCAGCATGCGCATCCTCCCCGGATGTCTGTTTTTCCGGCACCCGATGTCAGGCACCAGCCCCCATGTGGGAGGTGAACGGTGCGCTCAACAGATAGAATAGCAATTCACATGCGCGTCGGGAGAGTCAATTTGTCGTGAAGAATCGCGGGTGAAACGCATGTAACCAGTGGCCGATCACCAACACACCGAAGAGAAAGCCTATAATGTGCGCCTGCCAGGCGATGACAACGCCCTCCCCGCCCGGCAGGAACGGCAGCAGGGCCGGCAGCAGATTAAGCCCACACCACACCGCGCTTGTCGTCAGGACATGGCGGCTCATTAACGGCAGCACACGCCCCGCACCGCGCGCACCTATAATGCGTGTAGAGGCGCCGATCAGGCCGTAGATCGCTCCCGATGCCCCCACAACCGGCATACTGGACATAAGATTGAGCAGGCAAAAACCGAGGCCCGCCGCGATGCCGCATAGAAAGAAGAAGGCGAAGAAGGAGAGACCGGCGCCAATTCCCTTGCCAAAGGCCCGTACCACCGGGGTGGCGAAGATCAGGCATGCGCCGGCATTGAACAGAACGTGCGTCCAGCGTCCGTGCAGGAAGATATGCGTAAACAACAGTTCGAAATGTCCCTGACGCAACAGGATCGGCGACAGGGCGAAATTATCAAGCAACGCACCTTCGAGCGCAGGGCCGCCAGATATTTGTAGCCAATAGGCCCCGATCATCAGAACCGGCAGGACCACCACCATCAAAGGCGCATTAAAAGCAGGCTCCCTGTGGCGTTGCGTGTTTTCAGGCACTTCGGGTTCAGGGCCGTCTGTCATATTTCGGGACTTCTCAGAAACTGCGAGATCAAAAGTGGTTCAATTTGGTTATATATGCCCGCAGTTTTCCCCTTTTAACAGAGGTGATGCGCGCTGAAGGCAGACAAAAAAGCCTATATAAATGAATTTAATGCGTCATTTTAGGAAAAATACACCTAATTTTTAGGGTTGCAACGGAAAGTGGCATCCAAATTGCTGGTCGTCTGCCGTATCCGCGGCGTATCGGCCCGGACAGCGGAGCGAACCAAATGCCGTTACGTAAAGTATGTATCCTGACCTTAGCCGGCATGGCCAGCCTCGCAGCCAGTGCGCAGGCTCAGAGCATGAACACCAGTTCAGCGTCCTATCAGGCGGGTTACGGTCTCAGCCTGCACCAGATGCAGACGGCCATCGATCCTTCGACGCGCGACGCCAATGGCAACCGCGTCCTGGTGGATGGCGTCATGTCAATCGGCAGCGACAACAGCGTCTATTCCTATTCCAAGACCCTTGGCGCCGGCGACTCTTATTCCGGCGCAGGTGCTCTGGGCGGCGCCTCGGCCATCGGCAACAATCTCCAGGTCACGGTTCAGGGTAACTACAATACCGTGATCGTCAACTCGACCCAAACCAACAACGGCAATGTCACTGCGACCGCCAACGGCACGACCGTTACTGGCGAGCAGGGAACTCTCAACGGACAGGTAAACTTCTGATGACCATGCAAATCCGCAAACCCGCCCTGTTTGGCCTCATCAGCGCCGCGGCAATGGCAGTCGCGCTCACCGGCTGCATGACCACGCCAAGCGTTAATGCCGAAGGCAATTACAAGACCCCTATCGGCAAAGCACCGGTGACGGCCAACCCGACCGCCTATTCGGACGCTCTGGTCTGCCTCGGCGGCTATGCCCGCTCGCACCGCCTGGCTTCGCCGCGCCTCGCGGTTGGCCGTATCTCCGATTACACCGGCCGCGCCTCGCTCGACGGTGGCCGCGAAATCACCCAAGGCGCCTCGCTGATGGCGATGACCGCCCTGGCCAAGGCCGGCGCCCGTCAGGTCGAGCGTTTCGACACCTCGGTCGGCGAACTGGAACTGAAGTACGCCAACAACAAGCTGATTACCGACGCGCCGGTTTCCAACCCGACGCATCCGGCCGATTACCGCAAGATCATGGCCGGTCAGGTCGCCGGTTCCGATTTCTTCATCGTCGGCGGCATCACCGAACTGAACAACAACATCCGCTCGTCGGGCGTGGACGCCTATGCTGGCGAAACCAAGACGACCGGCGTCAAGGGCCTGTTCTACGGCCGCACGCTGGTGATGAATGTCGCGCTCGATCTGCGCCTCGTCGATACGCGCACGCTGGAAGTGGTCGATGTGATCTCCTATCAGAAGCAGATCGTTGGTAAAGAAGTGAAGGCCGGCGTGTTCGACGTGCTGAACGGCAATATCTTCGACATCAGTGGCGGCCAGGGCGCACTTGAGCCCATGCAACTGGCCGTGCGCGCCATGATCGAACGCGCCACGCTGGAATTCATGGCCAATCTTTACGGCGCTTCCGGTCCGGACGTCTGTCTCGATCCGCAAAACGACTTCCTTTACAACGACACCCTGGGCGCCACGGGTGGCCTGACCCCGGCCTACGATAATCTGGAGACGAACAATGCTGGTACGCGCGCAGAACCGAGCCGTTGGCAAAACATCGCTGGCGACAAGCGTCGCGGCCCTGCTGAGCACGACGCTGGCTACAGTGCTTCTGACGGCGGTTCCCGCTACTAGTCAGACCATCCCCGACGGGGAATGGACCAACAATCAGACCGAGGGCGGCGTCATTGCCGCGAACCAGACTCTGAATGTGGTGCAGAACGATGGTCTGACGCGTCTGGATACCTATGCCACCGCCAACAGTGTTCAGACCGGCAACGACACCTATGACGCGACGCTCTATTCGTATCAGTTCTTGAGCGGTCGCACGACGGCGACCACGACGATCACCGGCACCAATACCGGTGAAGAAGACCTCTCGCTCGGCACGCCGGTCTATGCTTTGAGCCAGGGCATTGGCAACTATGCTTCCGGCGTCACCAAGGCCGGCCACCTGACCGCCGACACACATCAGGTTTCGACCGCCGATCGCGTCGAAGCCACCACCGAGGTTAATGCGCCGAACAACGCCATCTATGTCAGCGGCGAAGGCAATGCCATCACCGAGGTCAACCACACCGCCTATGAGATGACCAATGGCCGCCTCGATTCGACGGCTGCCCAGACCTCGTCAACCGAGGCGCGCTCCAACGTGTCAGCGACCGTGCGTTACTCGCCCTCTCCCAATGCGTACAACGCATCGGCGACGAACAACGCTTATACTGCCTATAGTGATGATCGCGGTTCACAAGAGCACGATGTCACCCAGGCGGCTTCGGCCATGACCCAGGCCCGCGCCGAGGTCTATGCTGGCAATGTCTGGAACATGCAGGCCAAATCGACCGCGCTCGGCAACAAAGTTAATCTGGAAAACCAGGGCGGCTCGCTCGTCGTCACCAACGCCCAGACGCAAAGCGGCCTCGTCCAGTCGCAGGCTGTGATCCAGGCCGACGAATACGGTCAGGCCTTCGCCACCGCTTCGGGCATTGGCAATCAGGTTTCTGCCGGCAATAACGACATCTATGTGCGCCTCGACAACAATCAATTATCGTCGGGCGGAGTTGATGTGGTCGCTTCGTTTGACGGCACCACCGGCTGGGATGGCTACGTCACCGCCGATGCGGTCGGCAATCAGGCGGTGGCCTATGCCTGCGCCGAATGCCAGGCCAACATGGGTGTCAACAACACTCAGGTCAATACCTCCGACGTCAACGCCACGGCAACCGCCAGCGTCGGCCGCGGACGCACGATTGTCTCGACCGCCCGCGCCACAGGTAACAGCGCCACCTTCTACGTCGGCAACTAAAATTTTCGGCAAAGTCAATTTAAAAGCGCGTCATCTTCGGATGGCGCGCTTTTTCGTGCCTTTGCGCCACCTTAACAAAAGTTAATCCGCCAAATTCCCCTTTCTTCAGACGCAATCCTGCGGCAGTGTCCTCCCATCAAACCGGAGCGCACCTATGCTGATGAAGAAAACCCTGCTGACCGCCTTTGCCGTCGCGGCCCTGAACACGACCGCCCTGACGCCGATCAGCGCCTATGCCGAGACGCCCACCGTCTCCGCCCCCGCCATCGGCATGGCCATCGACATCAGCAAGGGACTGGATTTCGCGCAAAACCATTCCGACATTAAGGCCGATCCGGCCGTGCGCTTCGGCAAACTGCCGAACGGCATGACCTACATCATCCTGAAAAACGCAACGCCCCCCGGCACCGCCTCGATCCGCCTGCGCTTCAATGGTGGCTCGCTGATGGAAGACGACAGCCAGCAGGGCCTGGCCCACTTCCTCGAACACATGGCGTTTAACGGCTCGAAGAACGTGGCCGAAGGCGACATGGTCAAGATTCTCGAACGCCACGGGCTGTCGTTCGGCGCCGATACCAACGCGCATACAGGATTCAGCGAAACGGTTTACGAACTCGACCTGCCCAAGGTGGCCGAGGACGATCTCGACACCGGCCTGTTCCTGATGCGTGAAACCGCCGGCAATCTGTCGCTGGACGACGGCGCCATCGATCGTGAGCGCGGCGTTATCCTGGGTGAAGAACGCGCCAGCGACAGCCCCGGCCGTCACGCCTATATGAAGTGGGCCACCGCCGCCTTCGGCAACCAGAAATACGCAGTCCGCCTGCCCATCGGCCTGACCGACATTATCAGCAACGCCAAGCGCGACCGCTTCGTTGACTATTACAACCACTTCTACCGCCCCGAACAAGCCACCCTCGTCGTCGTCGGGGATTTTGACCCTGACGCCATGGAAGCCAAGATCAAGACAAAGTTCGCCGACTGGCAAAAGCCGGCCGCGCCGATCCGCGTCACCGACTTCGGCGCCTACAAGCCCAAGGGCGTCATCTCGGAAGTCTATACCGAAAAGGGCTTGCGCACCGAACTGAGCCTGACCTGGGCCGCGCCGCTCACCGAAACCTACCAGACCTATGCCAGCGCCAATGTCGATTTCCTCAATGGCATCCGCACCCAGATCCTCAACGAACGTCTGGAGCGTCAGGCCAAGCTGCCGGATACCCCCTTCGCCTCGGCTACCATCGCGCATGACGACATCGACCATACCGCCAAGGTGACGCAGCTTTCGATCACGCCCAAGCCCGGCCGCGAGAAGGATGCCTTCATCGCTGCTTATACTACGGTGCGCCAGTATGCCGAATTCGGCGCCGACCAGGCCGAACTCGATCGCACGCTCAGCGATATCGAAACCTACTTCAAACAGGCCTTGCAAGGCGCCAAGACGCGCAACAGCCGCGATCTGTCCGAAGCCCTCGTCAGCTCCGTGGCCGATGGCGATGTCTTCACCTCGCCCCAGCAGGACTGGGACTATTTCGTCGCCATGAAGCCGAAGGTCACCCTGGCCACCCTCAACGACGGCATCAAGCCCTTGTTTGCCGGCGACGGTCCGCTGCTGTGGCACGAAGGCCCGACGCTCGGTGATTTCGACAAGCAGTCCCTCCTCGATACCTATAAGCAGGTGCAGGCCGCACAAATGACGGCTTCGGAAGCGCGCGCCAACAAGCCGTGGCCCTATACGAGCTTCGGCACACCAGGCAAGGTGATCAAGCGGGAAGACATTAAAGACCTCGGCATCACCCAGCTTACCTATGCCAATGGCGTGCGCGCCACCATCAAGACCACGGATTTCAAGACCGATGAAATCGGCATCACCGTCCGCTTCGCCGGTGGCTTAAGTTCGCTATCGCCGGCATCCAAGCCGCCGGTCTTCGCCGCCTCGGTGTCCGATCTGCAGGAAGGCGGCCTCGGCAAGCTGACCGCTTCGGAACTGAAGGACAGCCTGACCGGCAAGATCTATGGCGTGGGCTTAGGGCTCGGTGAAGACGCTACCACGCTTTCCGGCGGCACCACCAAGGCCGACTTCGCCACGCAGATGGAAGTCCTGATGGCCTTCACCACCGATGCGGCCTACAGCAGTGACGCCTTCGAGCGCCTTAAGGCGTTCATCCCCGACTATTATAATTCGCTCAATTCGACACCCGGCGGCGTCTTCCAAATGAAGGGCAGCGCCGTCCTGCGCGATAACGATCCGCGTTACACCATGCCGTCTCAGGCCGATTTCCTCGCCACGAAGAATGAGCAGGTCAAGGCGCTGGTCGATCGCCAGCTCAAGACGGGCCCGATCGAAATCACCATTGTCGGCGATATTAGCGAAACCGACGCCGAGGCCGAAATCGCCAAGACCTTCGCTACGCTGGCCCAGCGCGCCGACAAGCCGGTGATCCCGGCCGATGGCCTGACCCTGCATTTCCCGACGCAAAACCTCAAACAGGTGTTCGAGCATCAGGGACGCGCCGATCAGGATTTGAGCTATGTCGCCTGGCCGAGCGCCGATTTCACCTCGGATACCCAGCGCGCCCGCGCGCTGACGGTGCTGGCCGAAGTGATGTCGCTGCGCCTGACCGATATCGTGCGCGAAAAGAAGGGGCTGAGCTATAGCCCCTATGCCAGCAACTATTATTCCCAGACCTTCCCCGGCTTTGGTTACCTCAGCGCCGTAGCGCAGGTGAAGCCGGAGGATGATCAAGCCTTCTATGACACGCTTTCGGAGATCGTCACCGAACTGAAGACCAAGCCGATCAGTGATGACGAACTGCTGCGCGCGCAAAAGCCGCTGCTCGACCGGATGGACACCGACCTGAAAACCAATACCTACTGGGCTGGCGCCCTGCCCGGCTCGACGACGGATGCCCGCAAGCTCGACTATATCCGCAATCGCCGCGAACAGTACCAGGCGGTGACAGCGGCTGATATCCAGCGCCTGGCCGCGCAATATCTCGACATGAGCAAGGCCGTGCGTATCCAGATCAAGCCGGCAGTGACGGCGGAAGCGGCCGCCGCGAAGTAAGATACCCCACCATCGCGCCTCTCTTGAGGCGTGGTGTTGTTTCTTTCTTTAAAACAAACAAAAACCCCGCAGGTGACCTGCGGGGTTTTCAGTTTTATGCGCTTTTTTTTTATATCCAATAGCTTACTGGACGAAGCCGCCGACACCACCATCGAAGCTCATCACGGTCGAGCTCGAAGAGCTCTGCGCCGAAGCGATCTGACGTTGCTTGGTGATCGTCTCGGTGCTCGTCAGGGTCAGGATCTTGATGCCGACACCAAAACGACGCAGCAGCGAGCGCTCGTTGCACTGGCGCTGCGGGGTCTGCACCTTGCAGGTCAGGGCGCCGTTCTCGAACCACAGGGCCTCGTTCTTGGCGCAGGTCATGTTCTTGCCGCCATCGAAATTGATCTTAGAACCATCATAATCGGCATAGGTCCACTGCATGTGGGTGCCGGCGATGCAGCGATAGACTTCGCCGCGATAACCGTTGGCGATGTCACGGCCCGAAAAGACCTGCGACGCCGGGTGCGGCACGCCGGTGTCGTCGATGCAGCTTGCCTGAATGATGGTCTGGCGGGTGAAGCTCTTTTGTTCCGAATAGGATTCAAAAGCCGCTGCGTCGCCGGTGATCACATTGAGGCCACCCGCGGCCTGCGGGTAACCGGGCGTCTGCGACCAATTGCTGTAACCACCGCCATAATAGGTGGCACCAGCCGAGGCCGAGCCGGAAGCGTTGGCGCGAACATTGACATTGACATCGACCGTGGTCTTGCCGCCGCCGTGACCACCACCGCAACTCGTGCAGGGCGTGTGGGGCGGATTAGGGTTCGTCGGGACGGTGGGCGGCTTCGGAGGCGTGCAACCCGTGGTGCAGGCCATGGCCTGGCCGGCAAAGGTCAGCATGCTGACGCCCAGAAGGACGGTGACAAATTTTGCAAACATAGCGCGCATCAAAACATTCCTCTTGGCTATTCTAGCCCGATCATCAGCAAGAACCATACCGCACCAAACTTGCCTTTTGATTAAATCAGCGGTGGAAAACGCTTCAAAATGGACAATCACGGCAACGATCTTGCCTTTTACAGGGGCAAAGGAGACCACCGTGCCCCATTCCAGCACAGTTTCATTGTTAAGCTACTGGCGCGGCCTTCAGGCCAGCCCGGATAAGGCGCCCTCACGAGACAGCTTTGATCCGGCACGCCTGAAGAGCCTGATACCGCAGATGATCATGATCTCCACGGCGCAGCCAGGCCACCGTTTTCGCTTATCAGGCGGCTTTTTGCGCTCCCTGCATGGCTATGAACTGAAGGATACGTCTTTTCTGGCGCTTTTCTGCCCGGCCTTCGTCGATACGATCGTCACCGCGCTGGGCATCAGCCGCAGGCGTGAACAGCCCATCGTGCTGACCCTCAGCGCGCCCTGGAAGACTCAGAATACGGACATGGAACCGGAAGACGCCGATCTGTTTCAAACCGAGACAGTGACCTTTGAAATCTGTCTGTGTCCCATGGTGAACCGCTATGGCAAGGTCGATCGTATGGTTGGCATTTACCAGACTACCTGTGCGGCACCGCGCAACCCTAACGGCTGGCTCGGCCAGTACACGCTTGTGGCATCCAAGCTTTATGCCCCCGACGCGGACATCAAGGCAGCCCATCTGCGCCTCATAGCCTCGGAGGGCCGCCGAATAGCTTGATTCTTTATACGTTCAGCGCATGGTATGGGGCTGTCATTCTATAGAGGCCCCCATGTCCAAATCCGAAGACGACAAACGTTCCAAAAAAAAAGCTGCCGAGGCACGTCTGGAGCAATTGCAGATTGCCCTGGTCGATACCCAGATCTGGACCATGGCGAATGGCCAGAAGGTCTGCATCCTGCTGGAAGGCCGTGACGCCGCCGGCAAGGACGGCGCCATCAAGCGCCTGACCGAATGTCTGTCGGTACGCAACACGCACGTCATCGCCCTGCCCAAGCCGACAGATTTCGACAAGGGCGCCTGGTGGTTTCAGCGCTACGTCAACCGCCTGCCCTCCACCGGTGAATGGGTGGTCTATAACCGCTCGTGGTACAATCGCGCCGGCGTCGAAAGGGTCATGGGCTTCTCTACGCCGGATCAGCAGGAGACCTTTATCCGCGACGTGCCGGATTTTGAAAGCATGATCGCGCGCAGCGGAATCACCCTGATCAAGCTGTGGCTCGATATCTCGCGTGACGAGCAAAAGCAGCGTCTCGATGACCGTCGTTCCGACCCGCGCAAGAAGCTCAAGGTCAGTGACCTCGATCAGGTGGCCCAGGATCGCTGGGCAGACTATTCCGCGGCCAGGGACGATATGCTGCGCCGGTCACACCATGAACATGGCCCATGGATCTGCGTGGCTACCGACAGCAAGGTGAAGGCGCGCGAACATATCCTGCGCCATGTCCTCAAGGTGCTGGCCTGCCCGCACGCCTCAGACGATGTCGCCCCCCCTGATCCGGCGATTGTTTTTTCTTATGACGAGGTTATCGAAGGCCGCAAGTCACTCAGAAAATAGAACAGGTCGAGAACGTCGAATCGCTGTGCAAAATATTGAAAAATAAAAGGTTAAAGTAACCGTTTGTTGACTCTGATTTGACACCCTTTCAGCCGTTCTGCAGGCAAAAGGGCCGGCAGTACTGGACAAAAGGTTCAGGGTCTTACGATGCCGCACGTCACGCATAAAGCGTACCATGATGACAGTCACAAAGCGCCGCCCGCCAAGCGCGCGAAGCTGAAAGAATGCGGCGACTGCAACCTGTGCTGCAAGGTCTACGATATCCCGGATCTGGAAAAGAAAGCCGGTCACACCTGCTTCAACGTGCGCCCCGAAGGCGGCTGCGGCGTATGGGGCCTGCATCCAACTATCTGCCAGGAATTCAAGTGCCTGTGGCTGAAGCACGACGACATGAATGGCGTCTGGCGCCCGGATCATGCCGGCTTTGTGCTGCGCCTTGAGCCCAATGGCACCACCCTCGCTGTGGATGTCGATCCCGATCGCCCCAACGACTGGCGCCGTCCGCACTATTATGACCAGCTCAAGATCTGGTCCGAGGTCATGCCGAAGAACGAAGGCCTGGTTCTGGTCTATGTGCCGGAAGGCCTTTACGTCATCACGCCAATGGAAGACCTGTTCCTGAAGGCTCCCAAGCGCGGCGATATCCTTGAAACCGGCATGGAGGACAGCCTGTTTGGCATGCGTCCGTTCGCCCGCGTCATCCCAGCCAGCCAGGTGCGCAAGGACCGCTCGCTGCTGCACAAGCGCCGGGCCTGACAAGGGCCACAGGCCCTTGACCCGTTTGTTTGACAGCGCGCGCTGATCGCCTCAAAATCCACTCGACAATTCCAATGGCGCGGTTCATCAACAGGGCATGAAGACTCCTGCTCACGCCCCACTCCCTGATGCCGCCAAACTCAACTGGGTTGACCGTTACGCGCCCGCCAAACTCCAGCCGTGGCTGAAGCTTGGCCGGCTGGATCGCCCTATCGGCATCTGGCTTTTGTTCCTGCCCGGCGCCATGGGGCTGGCCTTCGCCATCGCGCACCCGTTCTTCACGCTTAATAACAATGGAATCGCGGCGGTTCTGTCACCACAGGACGTCCTGCGCAATCATTTCCCGTGGTACAAGCTGCTCCTGTTCGCCATCGGCTCGGTGCTGATGCGCGCCGCCGGCTGCGCCTTCAATGATTTCGTCGATCGCGATATCGACGCCAAGGTCGAGCGCACCCGCAGCCGCCCCATTCCCGCCGGCCAGATTAAGCCGAAACAAGCCATCTCCTTCGCCGCCGCGTGCTCGCTGATCAGCTTCCTGATCCTGATCCAGCTTGGTCTCGTCACCATCCTGCTTGGCGTCGGCTCGCTTCTGCTCGTCGCCGGCTATCCCTTCATGAAGCGCATCACCTGGTGGCCGCAGGCGTGGCTGGGCCTGACCTTCAACTGGGGCTTCCTGATGGGCTACGCCACCATCACCGGCACCCTGACCCTGCCCGCGATCCTCTTCTATGCCGGCCTGATCTTCTGGACGCTGGGCTATGATACCATCTACGCCCTGCAGGACATCGAGGATGACGCCATGATCGGCGTCAAGTCGAGCGCCCGCGCCCTTGGCAAGAATACGGTGAACGGCGTCAGCATCTTCTACGGAATGGCATCGGCTCTGACCGGCGTCGCGGCTTATTACGCCAATCTGCCCGGCCTCTTTTTCGGTGGACTTTTGCTCGTAACGGCGCATCTTTTCTGGCAGGTTGTCCGCCTGCGGCCGAACGCAAACGGAGATGGCTGGGACAGCGCCCAGGCGCTGAAACTGTTCAAATCCAACCACACCACCGGCCTGATCTGGTTTTTCAGCCTGCTGGCTGTGCACTTCACCAGCCTACTATAGGGAACGGCATGACGCATACGCTAAAATTCGCCGGACTGCTTCTTCTGACGCTGGTCACGGTTTCGGCGTGCCACAAGAAACCCAAGGACGAAGCCGCGCCAGACGCGCCGCCAGCCATAGCGGCGCCGATGAGCTTCGCCAAGTCGGACGCCGATGTCGATGTCCGCCTGTCTCTGCCCGATCTCATCAAGCTCTATCCCGAACTGCACGCGCGCCTCTATAAGGAGGGCGAAGCGACCCTGACCGCCTTTATCGACCAGGCGCGCAAGGACCATGCGCAAAACAGCGCCGATGGCTTCATTGAGCCGCCCTATTCCCATGCGATCGACTGGAAAATATCGGCTCAAAGCGAGCGGCTTGTGTCGCTTTTCGCCGAGGAAGATGATTTTCAGGGCGGCGCCCACCCCAACCATACCTTTCAGACGCTTCTGTGGGACAAGACCGGCAAGGATCTGCTGCCGGCTGCGCGCCTGTTTGCGCCGGGCGCCGATTTCAAACCGATTGATTCCTACGTCTGCCGCCAGATCGAAGCCGAGCGCTCCAAACGCGCCGGCGAGCCGATCTCGCAGGGCGGTTCCGGTTTTGCCTGCCCGAAATTTGCCGAGAGCCGCCTGATCCTGCTTCCTTCCGTCCAGACGGGCAAGATCGGCGCTATTGGCGCGCTCTATGCGCCTTATGATGTCGGTCCCTATGCCGAGGGGGCCTATGAGATTCACGTGCCTCAGGCCATGCTGACGGGCCTCATCGCGCCTGAATTTGCCAGCCAGTTTGGCGGGGAAGCCGTCAAGGCAGAGGCGCTGGCAGAGTCGGTCTCCAAGCCGTAATGCCCGATAAGCAAGCCTTTATTCGTAGCCATACCCGCGTGCTGCCTGTGCCCAGCCTGCCCGAAATGCGTCTCTATCAAGCTGACGCAGTCACGCCGCTGTGGCTGATGACCGAGCAGGATCTGGTGCAGGAACGGCTGGCGCCGCCCTTCTGGGCCTTCGCCTGGTCGGGCGGTCAGGCTCTGGCGAAATATGTCGCCGCGCACCCGGCTATCGTCAAAGGCAAGCGTGTGCTCGATATCGCCTGCGGCTCCGGCCTGGTCGGGATCGCCGCCATTCAGGCTGGCGCTGAAAGCGTGCTTTGCAACGATATCGATCCTTATGCAGAAGCAGCGGTGGCGCTGAATGCAGCGCTCAATGATGTCACGCTCGCCTTCACAGGCGATGATCTGCTTGACGGCCCGCTGCCGGAGATCGATGTCATTCTGGCCGGTGATATATGCTATGAAAAAGCGATGACTGACGCCATGCTGACATATTTTCGCCGCGCCGCGCGGCAATCTATAGAGGTCTATATCGGTGATCCGCACCGGACCTACTTCCCTAAGGATGGCCTGACCCGACTGGCCGATTACGACATCATCACCAATGCCGATATCGAAGACCGCGCGCTGAAGCCGGCGAGCGTCTGGAAACTGCCCCCTTAAGGAAACGCCTGAATGCCCGCGCACCACAAGATCGACTACATCGAATTTCCCGGCGGCGATCTCAACCCGCTGAAAGACTTTTACAGCAAGGCCTTCGGCTGGAACTTTATCGACTACGGCCCGACCTATGCGGCGCTGGCCGATGCCGGAATTGACGGCGGCTTTGACGCCGACAGTTCTTCCGCCAAGCCGCTGGTGATCCTATATAGTGACAATCTCGAAGCCTCACTTGCGCAGGTCGAGGCGCAAGGCGCCGAGATCACGCTGGCGATCTTCGATTTCCCCGGCGGACGTCGCTTTCATTTTCGTGATCCTTCCGGTAATGAACTGGGTGTCTGGTCAGATAAGTAGAGGCATTTGTGCGTAAAGCCGCTTTGGTCTCCGTTTTAGCGTTTCTGGCGGCATCCCTGATCGGGAACGCTCGGCCGGCTATGGCAACACTGGCCGCACCGAAGCCGCCCTCCGCCAAGGAACAGTTTGAAGCGCTGAGCAACAAGGCCACGGCCGGTGATATTCAGGCGCAATACGATCTCGGCCAGGCCTATCTGATCGGCAAGTACGTTCAGAAGAAGAATGAAAAATCCGCCCTTGAATGGATAGGCAAGGCTGCCGACGCCGGCAATGCACAGGCCCAGCTCGATATGGCCGGTTTTTACCGCCTGGGCCGTGGCGTGAAGCCGGATTCCGGCCAGGCGCTGACCTGGTATCAAAAGGCCGCCGATCAGGGGCGTACGGAGGCCAGTCTGTTTATATGTACGGCCTATACAGAAGATACCACGATCCACGCCGACTGGCCGAAAGCCTTCCCCTACTGCAAAACGGCCGCAGCTGAAGGCGCCGCCAATGCGCAATATGCCCTGGGCATGGCCTATGCCGAAGGTCGCGGCACGGCGCCCAACAACGCCTTAGCGCTGCAAAATCTGAAAAAGGCTGCCGATCAGGGACAGGGCGCGGCCCTGACCGAACTTGGACAGCTTTACCAGATCGGCGATCTCGTGACCCAAGACTATACCGAGGCGCTGATCCTCTTCAAGAAAGCGGCACGCCGTGGTGACCGTGCAGCGATTGCGTTGACGGCGCAAGCCTATGAGGCTGGTCAGGGCGCAACCGTCGATCTCGACCGTGCCGCGCGCCTCTATCACATTCTGGCGCGTGACGAGGATGACAAGATCGGCCATGCCTGGCTGACAGCCCATCCCGATGCACCCAAAGAGCCCGAGATTTTGTCGCTGGCGCAAATTCCGCGCGACGTCATCTTCTATGCCACAGAGACCAACGACCCGCGCTTCCAGACCATGGATATCCATGGCTATTTCGATCAGTTGAGCGTTTCGTCCTATCCCGGGGACGCCCAGAACGACAACATCAGCGGTGAAGCCGCCGCCGAATGTCGCTTTACCCCCAGCGGCGATTTAGACGACTGCGTGCTGGTGACGGAATCACCCAAGGATTATGGTTTCGGCGCCTCGCTGATGCGGATCATGGACCGCCTCGGCAGTTCGGGTAACAAGACCGACTGGGCTAAGCGCTTTGATGGCAAGTCTGTACGCGTATCGATGAAATGGAAGCCTAAATAATTACGTCTGGAACACAGGCCTGAAAGCTCTTGATGCATAGCCGAAATCCTTCGTGGCGGCGCTGTGGTCGAACCACAGATCAACATTCATACGCAGAGCCATGCTGATATTGCGTTTGAGCGACTTTTTCGGTCGGATCAGATTGAGGGCGAAAAAACCAAGTCGCCACATCCAGACCGGCAGGGCGATGATCACCGGCGCCTTGCCGAGCGCCTCGAAAATACGCCGCACCATATCGGCATAGGTCAGGTCTTCGCCACCGCTTAAGTTATAGGCCATATTATAAGCCGGTTTCGCGGTCAGGGCCTGCATGGCGGCGGTAGCGAGGTCACGCGCATGTACAGGCTGGCGCAGGCCCGATGCCAGGCCGCAAACCGGAAAAAAGCCCAACTTGCGGATGGTCCCGGCGATACGGCTGACATTGGCATCCTCGCCCTCATCATAGATCAGGGTCGGGCGCAGGATGGTCCAGGCGACCCCGCGCGCTTCGCAAAAGGCGGTCAGGATCGCCTCGCCTTCCGCCAGGCGCGCCACAACCTCGCGTTCGGCCGGTTCCGCGGAAGCAGCCTTGGTCAGCCGGCTGGTCGAGGAAAAGGCGATGATCCGCTTCATGCCAAGCTCGATCAGGCGCTCCAGCAGGGCTTCGCTGATCAGCCAGATCGGCGCGCACATAATGACAGCCACGAGATTGCGATCCGGCTGGAAGTCCTGCGGCCGCGTCGTGTCGAGAATCAGGCTCTGTCCGGCCAGTGGTTCGCGCGCGGTATAGCGCACGCTGTCCTGCGGCCAGCCGGCGCCCTTGATGGCTTCGGCCATGCGGCGTCCGACCAGCGAACGCGCGCCAATAACCAGCAAGCCTCTGTTGTCCGCGACCACGGCATCCTCCCGACGAATCGCGTCACCTTGGCTGAGTTGCCATAGGTTTTCAATGGCCCAGCCCCGCGGCACATGAGCTAAAGCGCTTGCGACCCTTGGCCCCATTGCCACGGCCCGCAATCCGGCCTATGTCACCGCAAATGAACAACTCTCCACCGGTCTTGCCGTGGCGAGGGCAGCATTATTTCAACATGGGGCCGCCCGAGCCTATGCGAAGCCGCCTTCGCGGCGCTTGAGCGACTAAGGAATAAAAGTATGTCGGCTTATAAGTCTTTGCGCGATTTTCTGGACAAGCTTGAAGCCTCCGGTGACTTGGTCCGGGTGACCACGCCGGTCTCGACGCACCTGGAGATGACCGAGATCCAGACGCGTCTGCTGGCGGAAAAAGGCCCGGCCGTCCTGTTCGAGAACGTCATGCTCGAAGACGGCACGCCCTCTCCCATGCCGGTTCTGGTCAACCTGTTCGGCACCGTTAAACGCGTCGCCATGGGCGTCACCATGGATGGCAAGGACCGCACCCTGCCCTCTGATCTGCGCGAAGTCGGCGAACTGCTGGCCTTCCTGCGCCAGCCTGCGCCGCCACGTGGCCTGAAGGACGCCTGGGACATGCTGCCCTTGGCCCAGACCGTCATGGCCATGCGCCCGAAGACGGTGAAAACCGCGCCGGTGCAGGAAGTGGTGCTGACCGGCGACCAGATCGACCTGACCCGATTGCCGATCCAGGGCTGTTGGCCCGGCGAGCCGGCGCCTCTGATCACCTGGCCGCTCATCGTCACCAAGGGGCCTTCGGATAAGCGCGAGGATGACTACAATCTCGGCATCTACCGGATGCAGGTGTTATCGAAGGACACCACCATCATGCGCTGGCTGGCCCATCGCGGCGGTGCGCAACATCACCGCCGCTGGAAGGCCGAGGGCCGGCGTGAGCCCCTGCCCGCCGCGGCCGTGCTGGGCGCCGATCCCGGTCTGATCCTGGCCGCCGTCACGCCTGTGCCGGATACCTTGTCGGAATACCAGTTCGCCGGTCTGCTGCGCGGACAAAAGGCCGAGCTCGTACCAGCCAAGACCGTGCCGCTGCTGGTGCCTGCCCACGCCGAAATCATCCTGGAAGGCCACGTCATGCTCGATGACTATGCCAACGAAGGCCCTTACGGCGACCACACCGGCTATTACAATTCGGTCGAGAAGTTCCCGATCTTCAAGATCAGCGCCATCACCATGCGCAAGAAGCCGATCTATCTCTCCACCTTCACCGGACGTCCGCCCGATGAGCCCTCGGTGCTCGGCGAAGCGCTCAACGAGGTGTTTATCCCGCTCATCCAGCAGCAGTTTCCGGAGATCGTCGATTTCTGGTTGCCCCCCGAAGGCTGCTCCTACCGCATCGCCGTCATTTCGATGAAGAAGGCCTATCCCGGTCACGCCAAGCGCGTGATGATGGGCGCGTGGTCCTACCTGCGCCAGTTCATGTACACCAAGTGGATCATCGTAGTGGATGACGACATCAACGCCCGCGACTGGAAGGATGTCATGTGGGCGATGAGCACGCGTATGGATCCGGCGCGCGACATCACCCTGGTCGATCGCACCCCGATCGATTATCTCGATTTCGCTTCACCGGAATCAGGTCTGGGCTCCAAGATCGGTCTCGACGCCACCAATAAGTGGGAACCCGAAACGCACCGCGAGTGGGGCGAGAAGCTCTATATGGAGCAGGAGGTCATCGACCGCGTGTCGGAAAAGTGGGCCGAGATGGGCCTGCCCGGCAGCGGGAAGAGCATCTGGAAGTAATCAGCCCGCCTCAAGCGCCGCATGCATGCGCGATGTCTCGTTCTCGAGATAGGGCAGAACCTGCTCGGCCAGCATGGGTTTCGAGAACAGGTAACCCTGAATATAGCGCGCGCGGATCTGCGCCAGCTTGTTCATTTCGGCCTGCGTTTCCACGCCTTCGATGACGCAATCCAGATTGAGATTACGGCACAGATCGATGATCGTCTTGATAATCTTGAGCGCTGAGCCGTGCTGCAGCAGTTGCACCACGAAGCTGCGATCGATCTTGATCTTGTCGACCGGCAGGCGATGGATGTAGCTGAAGCTCGAATAGCCCGAACCAAAGTCGTCGATGGCGATGCGGCAGCCCATGCTTTTCATCTTGGTCAGCGCCTCGCACGCCTGCTCAAAATCGGTCAGCATGGCGGTTTCGGTAATCTCGAACTCGATGCGGTGCGGATCGATGCCGGAATTACGCACGGCATTGCAGATATTGACGATCGAAATGCCGGAACGCAGGTCGCGCGCCGACAGATTGAACGACACACGCGTCGTTTCCGGCCATGTCCGCACCTCGGCGAGAGCTTTTTCCAGAAGCAACAGCGTGATCTGAGTGATCAGGCCGGAACGCTCGGCCGCCTTGATAAAGATATCCGGTCGAACCGAGCCCAGCTTGGCGCTGTTCCAGCGCGCCAGGGCCTCGAAACTGACCGTTTTGTTGTCCACCACATCGACCTGGGGCTGGAACATGATCGACAGTTCTCGATCGAGATCGCTGGTGCGCAGGGTCTGGTCAACCAGCGAGAAATCGCGCATGTCGGCTTCGTGCTTGTCGGTGAAAACCACCGGGGCGCCGCGCAGGTTCTGCTTGGCGAAATAGAGCGCATAGTCGGCACGCTCCAACAATTGCGAAGCGGTAAGTTGATCGGAAGCGCATTTGACGAAACCGACACTACCGGAGATATTGGCCGTCACGCCACCGAGGAAATAGGTATCGCGCAAGGCGTCGCATAGTCTGGCGCCGAAGTCTTCAAGCAATTGCGCGCTGACATCGCCATAGAGGATAATCGCGAACTCATCGCCGCCCATGCGCGCGGCAAAGGCACGGTCGGCGCAGACCTGATTCAGGCGATTGCCGACCTCGATCAGCAAGGTGTCGCCGACGCTATGGCCATAGATATCGTTGATCGGTTTGAAGCCGTCGAGATCGATGAGTGCCAGATGGAAGACCTGCCGGCCTGTGTTGACGCCCGCCAGAGCCGCCTCCATGACACGGAAGAAGCTGCGACGATTGGGCAGGCCGGTGAGCATATCGCTATCAGCCATGGTTTGCGCTTTACTGTGCAGATCTTCCGCCATGACGCGCGCCTGCACGGCACGCAGAAGCGTCTGACGCACGACCACCGTTAGCAGGGTGGCAAGGGCCACCATCAGGATCACCATGGCGACATTGTCGACGGACAGTCTGCCGTTATGAATATAGCCCATGCCAGCGACCGTCACGAGTGTGACGCCGACGCTCGGAATGACCACGCGCAGGCTGATCCCGGTCATGGCGTAGACTAGGCTCAGGAAAATGAAATAAACCAGTCTGTTGTCATTGAAATGCAGTGCCTGGAAAGCAACCGGATTGCAGAACAGCAAAAAGTTGACCGTCAGGCTCGCGATGTTGAGTTGATAGACGTGACGCGCCCGTTTGACGTAAAAGGCGTAGAAGGCCAAAGATGCGCCTGTGGTCAAGACGGACAAAGTGGCCAGTATCACTAAGCCCTGCCCCGTTTCGCTGAAGAAGCGGTTAAGGGTGACGAACGCGTAGTAACAACCGATGATGAGGCAATAGCTGGAGATGATGGGCTTCATAGCCGCCACCTCTTCCGCTTCGCTCAGGGTCAGGCTGTTCGTTTCAACCGCCTGCGGAGCCCTTTTCTTTGACCACCGCCGGGGCGTAAGCAAATTCGCCAAGCTGTTCATCACAATGTGCATTTCGCCTCAGTCATGGCCTTGAAAGTCTTATCAGGCGGGCCCGATTGCGCGACATTCTAGACCTCACATATAAAAAAACCTCTAAGCTACGGTACCCCGTTGCAACAAAAAGCCGTTATGCGAATCTTTCGCCAGATCGAATTGTCACAAACGAGACTTGCGTAACCACGGGGCGCGGGCCTATAGATTTTTCATGTTGCAAACGCGAAACGACCCAGATTCCGCCCGCGCAGACGCGCAAGTCCAGCGCCTTGACGATATCCTGACCGCTGCCCGCAAGGCCGGCGCGGATGCCTGCGAGGCAGTCTTCGCCGAAAGCCGTTCGCTGTCGGTCGGCGTTCGCAAGGGCGAGGTTGAAACCGTCGAGCGCGATGAGAACAGCGATCTGGGCCTGCGTGTGTTCGTCGGCCGGAAACAGGCTGTCGTTTCGGTTTCCGAATTCTCGAAAGCGACGCTCGATCGCCTGGTCGAGCGTGCCGTCGCCATGGCCACCCTGGCGCCGGAAGATCCCTATGCCAGCCTGGCCGATCCGGCGCTGCTCTACAAGCCCGCAGCCACAAAGCCGGATCTGCAACTCTTCGACCCGACGCATCTCAGCGCCGAAAGCCTGCAACAGCGCGCGCTCGATATCGAAGCCGGCGGACTGGCGACTGGCAATGACGCGCTGCAAAGCGACGCCGCCAGCACCGGCTATGTACAGAATATGTGGTCGATGCTGACCTCCGATGGTTTCCGCGGCACGCACCAGACCAGCCTGTTCTTCCAGTCCGGCCGCTTTATCGCCACGGATGCCGACGGCAATATGGAGCGCGATGGCGAAGGCCGCAGCGTCCGTTTTGCCGCTGACCTGCCCGATGTCAACGATACCGGCCGCTTGGCCGCCGAACGCGCCCTGGCCTCTTTGGGCGCCCGCAAGATCGAGACCCAAAAAGCGGCAGTCCTGTTTGACAAGCGCATCGCCAAGTCGGTGATCGGCCAGTTCCTCGGCGCTATTTCCGGCAGCATGATTGCGCGCGGCTCGTCCTTTTTGAAGAAGAAACTGGGCCATCAGCTTTTCGACAGCTCTGTGCAGATCATCGATGATCCGCTGCGCGTCCGTGGCCTTGGCTCATGCTTTTTCGATGATGAAGGCGTGGCGGTCAGCCGGCGCGCGATCATCAGGGATGGCGTCCTGTCCGGCTGGCTGCTCAACACCGGCGCCGGCAAGCAACTCGGCATGCCCTCGACCGGCCACGCCTCGCGCAGCCTTGCCAGCCCGCCGGGCGTCGCTACACACAACATCACGCTGGAAGCCGGCACGCAATCGCCGGAAGCCCTTATGCAGTTGGCGGGCAAGGGGGTCGTTGTCACCTCGATGTTCGGTCCCAGCGTCAATAACGATACAGGCGACTGGTCGGCCGGCGCTTCGGGCTTCTGGTTCGAAAACGGCGTCATCGCCTATCCGGTCAATGAAATCACCGTCGCCGGTAATCTGATCGATATCTTCAAGCGGCTGGTTCCCGCCTCCGATCTGGAGGTTCGCGGCACCATGGATACACCAAGCCTGCTCGTCGAAGGCTTGAGCCTTGGGGGCAAATGATGCGCGATGATCACGCCACCGACCTCGAACTGATTATCGACAAGGTGCGTCGTGCGGGGGCGCTTGCCCAGCACCTCAAGGCCAACGGCCTAATCACCAGCTACAAGGCCGACGGCTCCATCGTCACCAATGCCGATACTGAGGTCAATCTGTGGCTCAAGGAGGCCCTGCTCGCGGCTCGCCCCGATTATGGCTGGCAGAGCGAGGAGGAAGCCGATAACGCCGAACGCCTGACCTCCGTGCGCACCTTCGTACTTGATCCGATCGACGGCACCATGGGCCTGTCGAAGGGCAGTCCCTACTGGACCATCGCCCTGGCGGTCATCGAGGCCAACCTGCCGGTCGCCGCCGTGGTCTATGCGCCTGATTCATCTGAAATGTACGCGGCCGCCTATGGCGAAGGCGCCTGGCTCAACGGCCAGCCGATCCGCGCCAGCCAGCGTATCCAACTGGAAGATTCCGAAGTGCTCGGCGATTCCCGCCTGTTCGGCAAGGATATATGGCCGGTGCCATGGCCGCGCCTCAGCGTCCATTCGCGCCCGTCCGTCGCCTACCGCATGGTGTGCGTCGCCGCCGGCAAGGCCGATTTCACCATTGCGCTTACGCCAAAACGTGACTGGGACGTGGCGGCCGCCACCCTGATCGCGCAGGAGGCTGGCGCGATTGTCACAGACCATTTAGGTAATCCTTACGGATTCAATGCTATAGATAGCCTCAAGCCCTCCCTGATCTGCGCGGGCGCACCGCTTTTCGATGATATCATCCGGCGTTGCGCTCACCTGGAACACCTTTGATATTTAGCGAGTAAGATTATGAGCGACAAACAACTCCTCCACCTCGTCATCGGCGGCGAGCTTTTGAGCCTCGACGGCACCACCTTCAAGGATCTGAAAAAGGTCGAGTTTGTCGGCGCCTACGCCAATAACACCGAGGCCGTCGCAGCGTGGCGCGCCAAGGCGCAATCGACGGTCGATAATGCGCTGATGCGTTATTTCGTCATCCACGCCCATAAGCTGATCGATCCTTCCTCAGACGATCACAGCCACTGATTATGATGGATTTTGCGGTGCCAGGGCCTGATTGGTACGACCGTTTTATCCGCTCCCCCTATTCATTACGTTTTGAACTGGGGGGAGAGGAATTTCATAATATAACCCAATCTGTGCCACGTTTCGTTCAGGCCTTTGATCGGGCGAGGCACATTGCAGACTACGTTTTCCCGTCGACAACACCTTTGCTGGCGATCGTAGGGTTCTGGACGCTAGAAAAAGGTGAATTCTTTTACCGTAAGCACAAAGGCTGCAAAACCGGACTTGATATTCTGAAAATGACCGGCTTCGACGGCGGCATTCCCATGACGGAATGGTGCGCAAAACCGCCAGGAACGGAAGATGATGAAGATTATTCTCCCATAAACTGGACTGCCTATGATGTATCTAATAACAAGACCATGCGCGACGTCTTGATCTGGGGCGCTATTACCCGTGAGATGCCAATAGAACCTAGTGTTCCTGTCGAAATTTATCTGTATAGCCCCAAATCAGAAGTATTCATGGGAATCTATGACGATAGGGGGATGGATGTTAAAGCCCTGACGGCTGAAGCGTTGCTCAACATCTATCATAATTTCGATAAATGGCTTCTCGACTATGACAGACCGCGTATGATGGCTGCCTTTAGTGCGCCTGATGAGTAAAACTACTCCCGTTTCAGTAACTTATCGGTGAGCAACGTACCCCACCAGCTTGCGTGGAAGGTCGACTTGATCTTATCCGGATCGTAGTCCGGGCTCTGGGTCCAGTCATAGAAGCTGATGCCTTTCGGTTCGATATCGCGCAGATAGACCTCGAACACATAATCCAGCACGCCGGTATGCCCGGCCTTCATGTGCAGGGTGCGCAAGCCCAGTTCCTTGGCCGCCTCGCGGATCGGATCGCCAAGATGGAAGTGGCGATACAGCACGCTCATCATGCCGGCGCGGTCGGCGCCCGACTTGCAATGCAAAAGCGCCGGATATTCGATGCGCTCAAACAGCGCCCTGGCCTCACGGAATTCCGCCGCGGTCGGCAGGCTGCGCGAAGTCAGGCCGAAATCCTCCAGCTTGAGCCCCAGCTTTTCGCAGGCGTGTTTTTCAAGATAATAGAACGAGCCCTTGCCGCCGCGCAGGTTGATCACCGTGCGGATGCCCTCTTTTTTCCACCAGGCCAACTGAAACGGCCACGGCTGGTTGGTCCGCACCATGTCGTTGCCGATCCAGTGCGCATTGGTGAAACCGACGCGCAGATAGGCGTGATCGGCCCACAGATAATGCATATAGGTGGTGAAAAGCCCCCACTTGGTGTCAGTAGGAAACGCCTTTTTGTGGATCTTCTTGGGCAGCAGTTTCATACAGTCTCTTTGTGCTCAGGCGTCGCGCAAACACTCGCCCTTGCCACAGCCTTCAGGCTTACGGCGTTGTGGATTCGCCCTGCCATTAACACATAAACAGGCGACAGGCTTACAGAATTGACGCATAAACCTATATAAATGCTCAAAAAGCGATTACCAGACCGATCGATGAACCAAGCAAATTCGACCGCCCCAGACAACCTTAGCGCCAAAGCGCTGATGGCGCGCGTGTGGGTGCAATATCTTAAGCCCCAACGAGGTTTGCTGGCGATAGCGCTCCTGGGCGCCGTTGTCGTGGCCATCACCACCTCGATTCTGGCCTGGTGGCTCGGCCCGGCCATCGACCTTCTCTTTCACGCCGCCAGCGCCGAAGCCTCGCTGAAAGTCTTCCCTGCCGATCTGAAGACCTGGCTGCGCGCGCATCCGCTGGTGATCGTGCCAGCCGTGATTATCGTCACAGGCCTGATCCGCTTCTTGGGGCAGCGCGCCCTCACCGTGTCCCTCAATCAGCTCGGCAATCAGCTTGTCGGCAAGATCCAGGGACAACTGTTTTCACGCCTCGTCCGCGCCGATCTCGGCCGTTTGCAACAGGCCCACTCCGGTCAATACCTGTCGTCGGTGCTGTATGACGCCGATCTGGTGCGCGATGCCGCCTCAACCGGCGTGGTTCAATACGTGCAAGCCAGCCTGATCGTGGCGGGCGGCATCGTCACCATGCTGATCAATGACTGGAGCATGACCCTGGCTGTGCTGGTCGCTGCCCCCCTCATCAGTCTGGTGATGGGACGCTACCTCAAGCTGACGCGCAAGGCGGCGCAGGGCACCATGGTGGAGACCTCGACCCTCTCGACCGCCGTCATGGAAAGCCTGGATGGCGTCAAAATCATCAAGATCAGCAATCAGGAGACTGCCGAAGAGGCGCGCATCGGCGACGTCATCGCCCGCCGCCAGAGCCATATGATCAAGGGTGCCAATGCCCGTTCGATGGCCGCACCCGCCACCGAAGTGCTGACTACCCTGTTGCTGGCGGGGCTTCTGGGCTATGCTGGCTGGCGCGCCCAGAGCGGCGCCATCACCGTCGGAAGCCTGTTCGCCTTCATCGCAGCGCTTGGCACTGCCAGCCAGGCCCTGCGCCAACTGGCTGGTCTGCAAGGCACGTTTACGCAAGGCACGACCGCCGCCCGACGTCTCTTCGCCGCGCTAGATATCGAGCCGGAAATAACCGAGACCGCCAACGCCAAGACGTTACCGCGTGATTTCAAGGCTATAACCTTCGACAAGGCCAGCTTCTCCTATGGCGACGCCCCGGTTTTGCGCGCCGTATCCTTCACTGTAAAGGCGGGCGAGAGCATCGCGCTGGTCGGCCCGTCCGGCTCCGGAAAATCAACATTGCTTAATTTGATTCCGCGCTTCTATGATCTGAGCGACGGCGATATCCGTTTCGATGATGTGAGCCACCGCGACATCGCCCTCTCTTCGTTGCGCGACCAGATAGCGCTGGTGACGCAAGACCCTTTCCTGTTCGACGACACCATCCGCGCCAATATCGCTTACGGCACTGCCGGCGCCTCACCGGCGCAAATCGAACAGGCTGCAAAGGATGCCGCTGCCGATGATTTCATCCGTGCCCTGCCGCAAGGCTACGACACCAGCGTTGGGGAGGCCGGTTCGCGTCTTTCCGGCGGTCAGAAGCAGCGTATCGCCATTGCCCGCGCCTTCCTTAAAAACGCCCCGCTCCTGTTGCTCGATGAGGCCACCTCGGCACTCGATACCCAATCCGAGATCAAGGTGCAGGAAGCGCTGGAGCGCCTGATGGCCGGCCGCACCACCTTTATGATCGCGCACCGCCTCTCCACTATCCGCCACGCCGACCAGATTCTGGTGCTGGATGGCGGCCAAATCGTAGAACGCGGCACGCACAACGCTTTGATCAACAGCGGTGGGCTTTACGCCACCCTCGCCGCCACCCAGTTCGGCCAGCCCTATGTTGCGGAGGTGGTCGCGTGAAAAAACTGCTGCAATCCGATTTTATGCAAACCCTGATCGCCACGATTATCGTTGGCTATCTCAAGTTCTGTTACGCCACCACCACCTGGCGGGTCGAGGGGCAAGACGCCGTCGAAGCCATCTGGGATGGCAAGGGCCCGGTCGTGCTGATGTTCTGGCATGGTCGCCTGCACCTCGGCCACGCCTCATGGCCGCGCGATCGCGGGCAGCCGGTCTGTGTGCTGGCCTCGATGTCGAAAAGCGGCGATGTCAGCGTCAAGATCAATACGCGCTTCGGTTACCATTCGATCCGCGGCTCATCAGCCAAGAAGTCCGATCCGACGAAGCAAAAAGGCGGCGCCGGCGCTTTCCGCGAGTTGATCCGCTGGATACGCGGCGACAAGGAGACCGGCGGCCGCTGCGTTGCCATGACCCCCGATGGCCCGCGCGGTCCGTCGCGCGTCATGACGGAGGGCTCGCTCAAGCTGTCGCAGATCAGTCAGGCGCCGATGGTGGTGCTGGGCCAATCGACCAAGACCTATCTCGAATTCAACACCTGGGACCGGATGCGTGTGCCCCTGCCCTTCACCAAAGGCGCCATGGTCTGGGGCGTGCTGCCGCCCGTGCCGGCCGATACGGACGAAGCCGCGCTTGAGGCCTTGCGCCTTGAGGCCGAACAGGCCCTGACCGCCGTCACCGATCGCGCCGACGCGCTTTTGGGTTTGAATGCGAGTTTGACGTCATGAGCTTTTCGCTGGCCCTCTATCGTCGTTTGATGGGACTGGCCCACGGCATCGCCCCGCGCCTTTTGAAAAACCGTGTGGCGCGCGGCAAGGAAGATGCCGTGCGTTACACCGAACGTCTCGGTAAGACCGATAAGCCGCGCCCTTCCGGAGGACTCGTATGGTTCCATGGCGTCAGCGTCGGTGAGAGCCTTTCGGCCCTGCCGGTAATCGTGGTGCTGGCCGCCGAGCGCCCGGACCTCACCATCCTGATCACCACCGCCACCACGACCTCGGCCGATATTCTCGCCAAGCGCCTGCCAGAAGGCGTCATCCACCAGTTTGCGCCGATCGATACACCGCAGGCGGTCAAGGCCTTCCTCGATCACTGGCGTCCCGATCTGGCCGTCTTCATCGAAAGCGACATCTGGCCGATCCAGTTGCGCGAACTGAGCCTGCGCAAGGTGCCGCATGTGTTGCTGAGCGCGCGCATCACCAAGAAGACCTACAGGGGCTGGCAGCGTTTCCAGGGCGGGGTTCGCACCCTGCTCAAGGGCTACAGCCTGATCATGGCACAGGATGCCGACAGCGAGGAACGGCTGGAGGCCATAGGTGCCGTCGTCGGTCCGCGCGCCAATCTCAAATCGGTCGGCGCTGCCCTGCCGGTCGATCAGGCTGCCCTGTCAGAGCTGAAAAAGCTGGTCGGCAAGCAGTTCACCTATCTGGCGGCCAGCACGCATTATGGCGAGGACGGCCTGATCGCCAAGACGCTGGAACCGGCGTTATGGGGCGGCGACCTGCTGATTCTGGTGCCGCGCCATCCCATCCGCGCCGCCGAGATCAGGCTCGATCTCGAAGCCATGGGATTGAAAGTGGCGCAGCGCTCGAAGACCGAAAAGATCACCGCCAAGACCCACGTTTACCTCGCCGATACGCTGGGCGAACTGGGCGTCTTTTTCAGCCTCGCCGGCATCACCATCATGGGCGGCAGCTTTCTGGAAAACATTGGCGGGCATAATCCGCTCGAAGCCGCGCGTCTTGGCAAGGCGGTGATCACCGGGCCGGATATCAGCAACTGGAGCGGCATCTATGCCGACCTGCTCGATGATGATGCGGGCTTCCGCGTTCAGGGGCCGAGCGAACTCGGCTTCCTGCTCAGCCAGTTGCGCCAGCACCCTGAAGTGGTGCGCACCGCCAACGAAAAGGCGAATATCGTCAGCAAGCGCGAAGCCAATACGCTTGATACCGTCTGGGCGGCGCTGTCGCCGTTGTTGCCCGAACACACGCCATGACGATCAAAACCCCGGACTGGTGGTATAAGAAAAACGCCGCTGGCGCGCCGTGGTGGCGTTTCCTCCTGTGGCCTTTGTCCCTGCTGTGGCTGGCGATCAATACGATCAAAAGCGCCACGGCCAAGCCCTACCGTTCAAAGCTGTTCGTTATCAGCATCGGTAATGTGACGCTCGGTGGATCGGGCAAGACGCCCATCGCCGATGAGATCCTCAGCCTGCTGGCGCCTCAGGCTTACGGTCTGTCGCGCGGTCACGGCGGCACGCTGGCCGGGCCGATCGGGGTCGATCCTGCACTCCATAGCGCTGCCGAAGTTGGCGACGAACCGCTGATGCTGGCGCAGGATCACCCCTTCGTCATTGCCCATGACCGCGCCGCCGGTTTGCGTCTTATTGAAAAGGTGCGCAAAAAACCTAAGCCGATCATCGCCGTGGTCGATGACGCTCACCAGAACCTGAAAATCACCAAGGACCTGCATATACTGGTCATCGACGGCGATACGCGTAACGGTGCCTGGCCCTTCGGCGACAATGGCATCTGCCCCTATGGCCCGATGCGTGAACCGCTGGCGCAAGGCCTTGAGCGTGCTGACCTCTGCATACTGTGGATGCCGGACGATGACGCCCAGCCCGATCCGGATCTGATCGCTCTGCTCGGCGACAAACCGGTCTTCGTCGCCCGCCTGCAAGCCCATGCACCAGCGATCCCCGCACCGGTCTTTGGCTTTGCCGGCATCGCCAAGCCCTGGAAGTTTGAGGCTACCCTGCAGAGCGAAGGCTATGATATCGCGGGCTTTCGCGGCTTTCCCGACCATGCCGCCCTTACCCCTAACGATCTGACCAGGCTGATGGCTGAAGCCGAAGCCTTGGGCGCCCGGCTCATCACCACGCAAAAGGACTGGATCAAGCTTGATCCGGCCTGGCGCAGCCGAATCGCCTGCCTGCCGATCCGCGCCAAATTCGACGATGAAGCCGGTCTGCTGGCTTTTCTCGACAACGCTGTCAGAAGTGGCGCGCAGGGTTTGACTCGGTAAACCTCGCGGACTACCTTCCCCTCATAACAACGATAAATGAGGGAGATGATATATGTTCAAACCCATGACGGGCCTTCGGTTGGCGTTTGCCCTGATGGCCGGTGCGGCAGGCCTGGCCTCAGCCGCTCACGCTGAAAGCCCCAAGCCCTTTGTCGAGATTTCGGCCGCCGAACAGGTGGCGAACATGGGCGCCGGTGTCAACATCATCGGAGGTTACGATGCCTTCTGGGAAGGTGGCCAAACCAAGTTCCACCTGAGCGATTTCGCCAAGGTGCATGAGGCCGGTTTCTCGACCGTTCGCATTCCATTGTTTGCTTTCAAGCACCTGCAGCCCGATGGTCATCTGGACGCCGCCTACCTCAAACGTATCGATGACGTGGTTCAGGCGGCGCTGGCCAGCGATCTCAACGTCATCCTTGATGAGCACGACTTCGAGTTCTGCGCCAAGGATGCCGATGCCTGCGCCACCAATCTGACCAATGTCTGGTACGAGTTGTCAGAGCGCTACAGAAATGCGCCGAACAAGGTCATTTTTGAACTGCTCAACGAACCGAACGGCCAGGTGGATGACAAGATCTGGAACGCCTGGCTGGTCGATCTGATAGCGATCATCCGCGAAACCAATCCGACCCGTAATGTCATCGTCGGGCCAACGCACTGGAACAGCCGCGACGATCTGGCGCTGCTCAAACTGCCAGCGGAAGATAAACACCTGATCGTCACCTTCCACTATTACGACCCCTTCCCTTTCACGCACCAGGGCGCAAGCTGGGCGCCTAAGAACATTCAGGACACCAAGGGCGTACGCTGGACCGGCAAGCCGGAAGAAGTGGCCGCCATCGACGCGGATTTCGACAAGGTGCAGGCGTGGGCGCAGGCCGCCAACCGACCGATTTTTCTGGGCGAATACGGCGCCTACGATAAGCACGGCAAGCTTGAGGACCGTGCCGTCTGGACCGCCTCGGTGACGAAGGCGGCCCACAAACGCGGCTTCGCTACCGCTTACTGGTATTGGGATGGCGGTTTCGCTGTCTATGATGTAGATAAGCAGAAATGGATCAAACCGATCCTCGAAGCCCTGATTCAAAAGAGTAAATAATGGTCGCTAAGGCGAAACGAGCCATGGAAGACGTCGCGAAGGTCGACGGCGTCGCGTACCGCTGGCATATCCACCGTGAACCGCAATGGGCCACGGTGGATGGCGCCAAGGGATTGTGCATCTCGGTGCAGCGTGAGGAAAACCCGCAAAAGGTGCTGCTGCTGGAATATCCGTTCCCGAAGCCCAGCCGCCATGCCCAGCGCCCGAAGGTCAACAAGCAGGACGTGGCCATTCAGATCGGCAAGGCCATCGCGGATGGCTGGGAGCCGGAATCACGCGGAAAACCTTTTACCTATATGGTCGAAGGCTAAACGTAACGGCCGGTGCCATCGAGTAGCAGAAGCGGAGCGACGCAGGTAGGATGGATACCCGCTAGAGACGTCGTCACACGCTAACCGGCCAAAGACAGCGATTTACAAAGCGCGCCAGGCGATATCGGTGCGATAAAAGCCGCCCGGCCAGTCGATCTTGCCGATCGCGGCGTAGGCCTTATCGCGCGCGTCCTGCAAGGTCTTGCCACGCGCGCAGATGTTCAGCACGCGCCCGCCGGCCGCGCGCAAAGAACCGTCCTCGGCGCGGCTGGTGCCGGCGTGGAACACGGTGACATCGTCGCCGAAATCCTGCTCGGCGCCACGGATGATCGACCCCGTCAGAGGGCTGTCCGGATAGCCCTTGGCGGCATAGACCACACAGACCGCCGGTTCGTCATGCCATTCCGGTGCCGGCATGTTTTTGAGGCCACCCTTGGCCGCCGCCAGAAGATAGGGCACGATGTCGCTTTTAAGCCGCAGCATCAGCACCTGACATTCCGGATCGCCGAAGCGGGCATTGTATTCCACCAGACGAGGCTTGCCGTTTTCGATCATCAGGCCGGGATAGAGCACGCCCTTAAAGGGGTTGCCCTCGGCCTTCATCCCCGCCATGGTTGGATCAAGAATCTCTTTCTGCGTAATATCCAGTAAGGCCTTGGTCACGATAGGCGCCGGCGAATAGGTGCCCATGCCGCCGGTATTGGGGCCGGTATCGCCGTCGAAAGCGCGCTTGTGATCCTGCGCCCAGCCGAAGAGCATGGCGGTTTCGCCGTCACAGATAGCGAAGACCGAAGCCTCCTCGCCGGTCATGAATTCCTCGATGACGATGTTCGAACTGGCCGGACCATAACGGCCGCCCAGCATGGCCTCGATCTCGGCCACGGCGTCCTGATAATCCGGCGAGATCGCAACGCCCTTGCCGGCGGCGAGACCATCGGCCTTGATGACATAGGGCGGGCTGTAGGTTTTGAGGAATTCGCGCGCCTCAGCGACGTTATCGAAGGTTTCCGACGCTGAGGTGGGGATATTGTGGCGCTTGCAGAAATCCTTGGTGAAGGCCTTGGAGGCCTCAAGCTGCGCCGCCTGTTTCTTCGGACCGAAACAAGGAATATTGACCACGGCCAGGGCATCGGCCAAACCCTCTGCCAGGGCATTTTCGGGACCGACCACGACCAGATCGGCCTTGATGTCCCGCGCCAGACCGACCAGGCCGGCCACGTCCGTCGCCTTGATATTATGGCACTCTATGTCTTTGGCGCCTAAAGCCGCCATGCCCGGATTGCCCGGCGCGATGACCAGTTTGTCGCAAAGCGGCGATTGCACGATTTTCCAAGCGAGGGCGTGTTCGCGGCCGCCCGAACCGATCAGCAGAATGTTCATGGCCCAAGCCCCTACTCAATTCCGGGGCAAAAAGCCATAATTTTATCCGACAATTCCGGCCAAACGCGTCAGTTCAGCAATATGTTTGGTGAAGACTATGCGCCCCTCAGCGGTCAAGGACAGCCAGGTGCGCTGCCGCCCCTCGCGTGCCGCCTTCTTGACCACGATATAGCCGGCCTCTTCCAGCAGCTTGATGTGCTTGGACATCACAGAGTCCGAGACACCAATGGCTTCGCGGATCGCCGAGAATTCCGCGGCATCGGCCGTGGCCAGTATGCCGCAGATTTGCAGTCGCCCCGGCGCATGGATCACCGCATCAAAGTGGGGAACCACAGTCATCCTTGCAGCCCCACTTCACGGCGGAGCAGATACCGCCACAGGCGCGCCCCGGCCAGGGCCACGATAAAACTCAAGCCCCCGGCAAGATAAGGAACCAGTGGCGCATTATGGAGGCGCGCCGCCCAAACCGTAATGAAAAGCAAGGGCAGCATGGCCGCGCCTATGCCTATCGCCGCCCACCGCGCCCGCTTTGGGGTCAAGCCGCTGATCCAAATGCCGTGCTTGCGCGCCCATAACTTGGCCAGAACAACCAGCCCCGCCAGAGCCAAACCTTCAATCAAAAATGGATAGGGCAGCGGGAGGCCATATCCCCCGACCATCACGGCCGCCAGGGCCGAATAGGTCAGGTCATAAGTCCAGCTATGGCGCGAAAACCCATCCGCCATAATGGCTTGGGAGGCCCGCACAGAGGCCAGCAATTCGGCGGGGGATAAATCGGTTTTAGGTTCAATTTCAGAATTTGGCATGATGCAGATCCTCGCTTTCCATATTGGAAACTTAATCTCGACTTTCCAAATCGTCAAGTCATAATTTTCCAAATTGGAAAGTGAGGTTTTTGCGACCGGGTTCCGGTCAAGCCGAAAAATCATAAAAACTTAAATTAGCCCGCCAGCCGGTGCGAGATAAACGTGCCTTCGAGACAATCGCGCAGGATGGCGAAAAACTGCGGCATGTCGATCGGCTTGCTCAGCACATGGGTAAAGCCCTGCCCGCGCGTGTCGTCTGAAAGCTTGGTCTGGGCGGCGGCGCTGAGCGCCACAATGGCGGTTTCCGCGTTGAGGCCGCCCTGTTCGCGCAGACAGCGCGTGGCGGCAATACCGTCGAGCACAGGCATCTGGATGTCCATGAAGATCAGGTCGAACTTGATGGTTTCGCAGATTTCAAGCGCTGCCTCGCCATCGCCAACCTCATGAATCTCCAGGCCTGAATCGGTGAGCAACAGACGGATCAGTTCGCGGTTGATCGGATGATCATCGACGATCAGCACCTTGCGGTCTTCAAGGAAAAACGGCTTGAGATCGAGCGCGGCCGTAACCGCTTTAGGCGCTTTGGCAATGGCGACCGGAATCTCGAACCAGAAGCACGAGCCCTCGCCCAGAACCGATGTTACACCGATCTCGCCCTGCATCAGTTTGCAGATTTCGTAGCAGATCGACAGGCCAAGCCCCGAACCACCGTGCTTGCGGTTGATGCTGTTGTCGATCTGGTTGAAGCGCGTGAACAGACGGGCCTGCTGATCGGCCGCAATACCGGGACCGCTGTCCCGGACCTCGACACGCAGCCGGCCCGTCTTATCCATCTCCACCGACAGGGTGACGGCGCCGTCATGGGTGAATTTACAGGCGTTACCGATCAGATTGTACAGCACCTGACGCAGACGCGCCTCATCGAGCATCAGCCAGTCCGGCGTGCGTGCGTCATAGGCGAGGCTCAGGGTGATGTTGCGGCTTTCACCCAGCACGGCGAACTGGTCGATGATATCCGAGGCCAGGCTGCGCAGATCCGTTGGCTGCGGCGTCAGCTTGACCTGCCCGGCCTCCAGCTTCGAGAAGTCGAGAATATCGGTGATCAGGCTGAGCAGCGCCTCGCCAGCCTTATTGATACGGCCGACATAGTGTCTGGCATCGCTTGGCATTTCCGGCACGCCATTGAGCAGGGTGGCGTAGCCGAGGATCGTTGTCAGCGGCGTGCGGATCTCATGGCTCATATTCGACAGGAAGTCCGACTTGGCAAGCACGAAAGCCTCCGCATGCTCCTTGGCGGCAAGCAAGGTTTCCTGCAGATGCACCTGTTCGGTGACGTCCTGCAGGATGCCGAAAATGAACTCAGGCGCGCAGTTTTCGTCCATCTCGACGCCGCCTTTGGAATAGACGATGCGCTCCTCGCCATCGGCACGGATCAGGCGATGCTGGAAGGTGAAATCCTCCCCGTTTGCCATGGCCTGACGGACGCAACGCTCGACCGCCTCACGATCCTCGGGATGGAACAGCGCGATCGAGGTTTCAAGCTGCGGCTGATAGCTGACCCGGTTCAGGCCATGAATGGCGTAGACACCGCGAGACCAGAAACAGGCACCACTCTTGGCGTTGATATGCCAGTAACCGACACCGGCCACCTCTTCCATCAGTTCGAGCTTGCGCTGGGTTTCCTGAAGCTTCCGGATCGTGGCCTTGCGGATCGCCGCCCCTTTGCGCATCGCCAGCATAGCCGCCACGGTATCAGCCAGTTTTCGCAGGCGGCCAATCTTTATGGCGTCAAAATCGTCACGCGGTTGCGTGTCAATAATACTGAATGTGCCGATCAGGGCGCCTTCGTGGCGCAAGGGAGCGCCGGCATAAAAACGTATGTGCGGCGTGCGCGTCACAAACGGATTGGCCATAAAGCGTGCATCAGACGTCGCGTCAGGGATAACCATCACATCGCCGCGCTTCAACACGTGATCGCAGAAGGAAACCTTGGCCGGCACCGAGGTCATATCCAGGCCGACCGAGGCGATAAAGGTATGCGTATCCCCTTCGGCCAGCGAAATCAGGGCGATCGGCGCCTCGAAGATATCAGCGGCCAGCGTGACAAGATGACCAAAGCCGGAATCCGGTTCGGCATCAAGGCTTTCCGGCTGATGAAAGGCAGCGTGGCGGCTGACTTCCAGGTCCGAGGATGGCATAAGCTGGCGCATCGGCTCTGTTCTACACGGGCACTAAAAGGCTCACCCTAAGTTGGGGGCGCTAAGGAAAGCCTAACGATCGCGTAAAAATAAGTTTACACCTCTGTTTTGGCATGAAGGCTGGCCGCAGGCGCAAATTTCGCTAAACTGAGGCATGGCCGACGATCTGCTTCCCCCCGAATCAACCAACGCTCAAAGTAATGCCGCCGCCTATTCGGTGTCCGAACTGGCCGGCGCGCTCAAACGCACGCTCGAAACCACCTATGATCACGTCCGCCTGCGCGGCGAGGTGTCCAAGGTGACGCGCCACGCCTCAGGCCACGTCTATCTGACCATCAAGGACGACAAGGCCGCCATCGACGGCGTTATCTGGAAGGGCAATGTCAGTCGCCTGCAAGCCCAGCCGGAGCACGGCCTTGAGGTCATCGTCACCGGCAAGATCACCACGTTCCCGGCGTCATCGAAATACCAGATCGTCATCGAGGCCATGGAGGTCGCCGGCGTCGGCGCCTTGCTGGCCCAGCTCGATCGCATCAAGAAAAAACTCCACGCCGAGGGCCTCTTCGATCCGGCACTTAAAAAAGCCCTCCCCTACGCGCCAAGAACCATCGGCGTCATCACCTCGCCCACCGGCGCGGTCATCCGAGATATCCTCCATCGTATTCGCGACCGCTGGCCGTGCCGCGTTATCGTCTGGCCGGTTGTGGTGCAGGGCGAGACCGCCGCGCCTCAGGTGATCCATGCCTTGCGCGGTTTTCACACCGATCCCGCTCTTCCGCGTCCCGATGTCATCATCGTGGCGCGCGGCGGCGGTTCGGTCGAAGATCTGTGGGCCTTCAACAATGAAGACCTCGCCCGCACCGTCCATGCCTGCACCATTCCGATCATTTCGGCCGTCGGGCACGAAACCGACACCACCTTGATCGACTATGTCAGCGACCGGCGCGCCCCCACCCCCACCGGCGCGGCTGAAATGGCTACGCCTGTGCTGGGCGAATTGCGCGCCTTCACCGCTGATCTCGAACGCCGCCGTCAGGGCACCATGGCGCGTCTGTTAGAGACCCGCCGCGAACGTCTGACCATGCTGGCGCGCGCCCTGCCCAAGCCGCTCGACCTGATCGACTCTGCCCAGCAACGTCTGGATTATGTAGCGCACCGTCTCGGCGGCGGCCTGCTGCAAAACCTCAACCTGCACCAGACCGCCTATGTTCGCGTCTCCGGCCGCTTTTCGCCCGGTCTGCTGGAGCGGCCGCGTCAGCTCAAACACACACAACTGGCACAATTGGCGCATCGCCTCGATCTGGCCGTGGCGCGCCGTGTCACCCTGGCCGAAAGCCACGCGCGCCTGCCGAGCCTGACCACGCGTATGGACGCCGCGCTCACACGCACCGTTACGCGCAGCGGCGAACGCCTGCCCGAGCTTGCCAAACGCCTTGGCGAGGCCATGACGCGCACCCTTTCTCAGCGCACAGAGCAGTTGAAGCGACTGGAGCAACTGCGCGTCAGTCTCGATCCGGATCGTCCGCTCAATACCGGCTTCGCCCGCGTCAACCGCGCCGATGGCGCGCTGGTCACCTCTCCCGCCGGCATTGCACCGGGCGAGGCGCTGGTTCTGACCTTCAAGAACCACGAAACCCTGGGCGTCATCGCCCATGGCGATGGCCCGCCGCCCGTGGCTGCCCGATCAGAAGCGCCGAAACCCCATCCGTCCCATAAACCCGCCTCTGCCAAGCCTAAACCGCCATCACCGGATCAGGGCAGCCTGTTTTAAGTCGGTGCCCTTGATCGTGGGGCATCATCGGATTATGTTGCCGTCATGAATATGCACACGCCCTCTCCCTTGCCCGGCCAGGCCATCATCCATTACGGCGATGGCGACTACACGCTCATGCGCCCCGGCAAGTTTGTGATCTGCGCCGTTTCCGGCAAGCAGATCCCGCTCGAAGCGCTGAAATACTGGGACCCGCGCACGCAGGAAGCCTATGCCGGTCCCGAAGAAGCGACCCAGGCCTGGAAAAGACGGAACCCGTGATATCCAAAGGGCTGAACCGCCGTTCCGTGCTGAGTTTGAGCGCTGGCGCGGCGCTTGGCTTTCTGGCGCGGCCGGCCTTTTCGGCTGACCTGCCCTTTCGTCTGCGCGGCCGTTTCGAGCAAAGCGGCTATGCTGTGGGTCAGGCGGATCCTGACGCCGAGCTATGGCTGAACGGGACATTACGCGGCCATACCTCGCCGGAAGGCTGGTTCTATATCGGCATCGACCGCGACGGTGTATCGCCCTACCGTATCGAGATACGCACACCCGCCGGCAGCGACAGTTTCGACCTGGCTTTCACCCCGCGCCTCTATGATGTGCAGCGCGTCGATGGCCTGCCCCCGGAAACAGTCACCCCCACAGCCCCGGAAGTGCTGGAACGCATCAAGCGCGATTCGGCCCTTAAGGCCGAAGCCTTCGCCAGCCGCGACACCGATGACACCTTCAAGGGCGGCTTTATCTATCCGCTCAAGAACTTCATTGTGTCTGGCCAGTTCGGTAATCAGCGCGTCCTCAATGGCGTACCGAAAAGCCCGCATTATGGCTTCGACATGGCCGCCCCCATCGGCACGCCTATCTATGCGCCGCAAGGCGGATTGGTGGTACTGGCTGAGCCGGATCTGTTTTACGAAGGCGGCCTGACCTTTATCGACCATGGTCTGGGCGTCATATCGATGTACCTGCATCAGTCCAATGTGCTGGTGCAGAAGGGCGACCGTGTTGTGCAAGGGCAATTGCTCGGTCTCGTCGGCGCCAAGGGCCGCGCCACCGGCCCGCACCTGTGCTGGCGACTCAAATGGGGCGATTTCCATATGGACCCCAGTTTCATGGTCACAAGCGTTTAGCGATATTTCCACATCGGTGTTACCTAATATCCGCTCTGTCGGAAATATCCCCGAAATATCAATGTTCGCTTTTAAAAGATTTGGACATTTCGCATAACAGCTCTATGCGTTCGCCATAACAACCCGGGCGTAAGGCTCGCATCTATTCAAACTGCATCTGAACCATGGCTGACTACAGTAGTCTGAAAATTCTGCTGATTGAGGATAATCAGCATATGCGGTCCATCGTGGCCGCCATCCTGAAAGGCACCGGCATCCGTAATGTCCGCGAGGCCCGCGATGGCGCCGAAGGACTCGATATGCTGCGTCAGTTTCCAGCCGATATTGCCCTTGTCGATTTCAACATGGACCCGATTGATGGCGTCGAGTTCACCAAGATGCTGCGCAACGCCCCCGATTCGTCGAACCCCTACCTGCCCGTGGTCATGATCACAGGCCATTCGGAGCGTTCGCGCGTCATTCAGGCCCGTGATGCCGGCGTCAACGAGTTCGTGGTCAAACCGCTGACAGCCCGCGCCTTGCTCGGACGGCTCGATTCGGTCATCATGCGGCCCCGCCCCTACATCCGGTGCAAGACCTATTTCGGCCCGGATCGCCGCCGGACGTCCGACCAACACTATCCCGGCCCGTTCCGCCGGAATACCGACGGCGTTATTTAGATCTGCCCGTTAATATCTGTTTACAAGTGTTAACAGCCCCTTTCCGGGTCTCCTGAATCATTCCATAGTCAATGTGTGATTCTGCGTGCCGCTTTTGGCGTATCTGGGACCTCCAATGGGCAAATTTGTTCCGGCCATCCTTGTCGTGACCTACATTCTGATCAGCGCGAGCGTCGCCGCGATGATCTTCCGTGGTGGTTCGGATGGCGGCACGGCGATTGCGGCCCTCGCCGGCACGCTGGGCTGCTGCCTTGCTTTTCACGCCTATGCCTCGCAGCAGATGGCTGAACGCCGCATCATCCGCGATGTCGAGAATGTGCGTGACGCCCACCGCCTGATGGTCGATGCCATCGATTCCACGCAAAAAGACATGATCGAACTGGCCGATCGCGTGCAGAACCAGCGCACCTCACGGTCCGAGGAACTGACCTCGGAAGTGAAGATGCTGGAAGATCTGGTCATGAAGCTCGGTGAAAGCATCGAAGACCGCATGAACGAGTGGAAATCCGGCCCCGTTGTGGTGCCGCTGCGCGGCTCGCCCGCAATGAACCACAAAGAAGCGCAGGCCCTGGCGCTGATCGAGACCATCCGCGAAGCCCTGACGCAAAACCGGGTCGATCTCTATCTCCAGCCGGTCGTCTCGCTGCCCCAGCGCAAGACCATCTTCTATGAATCGTTTTCGCGCCTGCGCGATGTCACCGGCCGTGTCTTGATGCCCGCCGAATACCTGACCGTGGCCGACGCCGAAGGTCTGGTGCCGAGCATTGACAACCTTTTGCTGTTCCGCTGCGTGCAGATCGTGCGCCGCCTGGCCAAGCAGGACCGCCGCATCGGCATCTTCTGCAATATATCCCTGACGAGCCTGCGTGACGAGACCTTCTTCCCGCAGTTCCTGGAATTCCTCAATGAAAACCGTGATCTCGCCGGTTCGCTGATTTTTGAACTGGGTCAGGACGCCTTTGCCACCCGCGCTTCGGTTGAGGCGCGCAACATGGCCAAGCTGGCCGATCTCGGCTTCCGCTTCTCGATCGACAAGGTGACGACCATCGATTTCGACCTGCAGGATCTGCACCGTTCTGACGTGCGCTACGTCAAGGTTGGCGCTAATCTGCTGCTCGAACAACTGCTGGACGTCGAAGGCAAGCCCACGCTCAAGTTCCTCAAGGACATCCACGCCGGTGACTATGCCGGCCTGCTGGCGCGCTATGGCATTGAGGTTATCGCTGAAAAGGTCGAGAACGAGCGTCAGGTCGTCGATATTCTCGACATCGAGATCGGGTATGCGCAGGGTCATCTGTTCGGCGAACCGCGCGCCATCAAGGAACAGGTTCTGGCAGAAACCGACCCACCTGCAGGCTTCGTCAAATCGACCATGCCGCAGCAAGGCCGCCGCCGAGCCTGATAGGCTTTAATGCGCTCACACTGACTTTCTGCCTTTCCCTCGTCACACGCAGCCGATAAGGAAGGCCGAACCGCCGCGTAACCTATGTGAGTCTGATGAGCCATCCTGAACTGCTGAACGGTCTTTTTGACATTGCCGAACATTACGACGCCATCTTCTGCGATATCTGGGGCGTCCTTCACAATGGTCGTCAGCACTTCCCGCCCGCCTATGAAGCCCTGCGCAAGTTCAAGGCCGAGCGCGGCCCGGTCATCCTGATCTCCAATTCGCCACGTCCCCGCGAAAGCCTTATCGAACAATTGGCCAGCCTCGGCATCATGGATGATGCCTTCTCCGACGTCATTTCCTCCGGCGACGCCACCCGCGAATATCTCAAGAAATTCGCACCGCAAGGCTCTGCCTGGAAGGTTGGTCCCGAGCGTGACAGCGTCATCTACGAAGGCATAGATATCGACCTGTCAGGCACGCCCCAAACGGCGACCTTTATCTCCTGCACCGGGCCGTTCGACGACGAAAACGATACGCTCGACCAGTATCAGCATGCCTTCACCCTCGCCGCCCAGCGCAAGATCGTGATGATCTGCGCCAATCCGGACAAGGTGGTGCAGCGCGGTGACAAGATCATCATGTGCGCGGGCTCGCTGGCTGATCTTTACGCCTCTCTTGGCGGCCCGGTGATTATGGCCGGCAAGCCCTATGCGCCCATCTATGAGCTTTGCTATCAGTCCCTGGAAAAAATCACCGGCAAGTCGCACGACAAGACGCGCATTGTCGCCATCGGCGATGGCCTGCCGACAGATGTTCTGGGCGCGAATGGTCAGGGCCTCGACCTCATCTTTATAGCCGCGGGCATCCATGCGCTTGAGGCCACCAATGCCCAGGGCGTGCTGGATCCGCTGTTGCTCAAGGCCGTTCTCGATACCCAGATGGCCAATGCCAAATACGTGGCTGACGCCCTGCGCTGGAAATAGTCACGACGTCTTGCGATAGACAATAAAGCCAGAACGCTCGGCGACCTTGTCATATAGCTTCTGCGCCGTGCGGTTGTTCATATGGGTGTGCCAGTAGAGGCGCGCCGTACCGGCCGCCTGAGCCGCCTCGCTGACGGCTGAGATCAGCCGGCGGGCTATGCCCTGTCCGCGCCATGCCGGCACCGTAAACAGGTCTTGCAGGTAACAGCTTGGCTCGATCGCAGAGGTCGAGCGATGAAACAGGTAATGCGCCAGCCCGACCATTTCAGAACCGCTCAGGCAGACCAGAGCATGAACCGGCTCGGCCGCATCGAAGAAACGCGCCCATGTCATGTCGGTCACGCTTTCCGGCAAGGCGGTGCCATCCTTGCGGCCATAGAAGGCGTTGTAGGCGTCCCATAGCGGCCGCCAGTTTTGATAATCTTCCGGCCTTATCGGCCGCACGATATATGTCTCTGTCATAAGGACAACTTAAGCAAAAAAGCTTGGCACGTGGAACGAAAAAACGCGGCGACCACACTGGCCACCGCGCTTCTTCACCATCGCAATCTTTAGCATTCTGCCTTCTTGATGAGGCTCGAAATGTCTTTGCTGCTTATGCTTAATCGAACAGGGCGTCGATATCGTCCTGCGAATTTGTCTTACCCATATCCTCTTCGGGGATATCGAACATCGAGTCGATATCGTCCTGCGAGTTGCCGGCGGCTTCCTGGGGCGCAGGGGCCGGGGCTGGAGCCGGCTTGGGAGCCGGTGCGGGTTCAGGCGCTTTAGCGACCGGTGCGGGCGCCGGGGCTGGCTTAGGCGCCGGAGCGGGTTCAGGCGCCTTGGCAACAGGTGCCGGAGCCGGAGCCGGAGCAGGTGCCTTGTCGGCCAGGGCATCGGCCTTGATCGGGGCTTCAAAGGCCGGCGCCTCATCAAACATGGCGTCGATGGCGTCCTGCTTGGTTTCCGGACCACCAATGGCGGGACCGTTGAGCAACAGATCGTGGGCCCGCTTCTCTTCAGCCGTCATTTCACGGGGCGAACCGTCTTCGATTCCCAGAGTGTTGGCCAAACGACCAACGCGCTCTTCGATCTGCTTCAAAACATTGACGACCTTCGACACGCGCTGGCCAGTGATGTCCTGGAACGAGCAGGCCTCAAAAATCTTCATGACCTCATCATCGACCGCGGCCTTGTAAGCCTTCGGATCGTCGCCAAAGTCCTTGACGGAAAAGCCCAACATCGCCTCGGCGCAGTTCATGATATTGTGGGTGGCGTTTTCGGTATCGCGGGTAATGGCTTCAAGTTCCGCGCCGGCGGTCGGAATACGTTCCTGCGAAATATCATGCGGACGCATGTCGCGGATTTCTTCCTTTGCCTTGGCGATATAGCCGGCGATGATGCTGAATTCGTCCGAGCGGCGCTTATCGAGCTGCTGGAAGAAGCCGCGCATCAGGGCGACGAGCGCCTCGGATTGCTGCATCAGATTGATGAGCTTGGGCTCAAGCTCGCCGGCCATGGCGGCTTCGAACCCGCCGGCACCGTGGCTGTCATCACCTTGAGACTCTGGCGTTTTTGATGCTGGCAGGGCCATGATAATCCTACTTAATACGAATGGACAGGCTTAGAAGTCGCCGAGAACGGCGGTGATCTTTTGCTTGAGAGTCGCGGCGTTGAAAGGCTTAACAATGTAATTGTTAACACCAGCTTTCTTGGCCGCAATGACGTTTTCCGTCTTGCTTTCGGCGGTGACCATGATGAAGGGCGTGCGCTTCAGAACATCATCTGCGCGAACCTTCAACAACAGCTCATAGCCGGTCATTGGTTCCATGTTCCAGTCGGAGATGACCAGTCCATAAGAACTCTTTTTCATTTTATCGAGCGCCTCGGTACCATCCGAAGCTTCTTCGACGTTTTCAAATCCCAACTGCTTAAGCAGATTGGAAATAATCCTCAGCATGGTCTTATAGTCATCAACTACCAAGACCGGCATGGACATATCGATGGCCATGTAACGCCCCACTTTTTCTAAGCGAACCTTGCAATACGCAGGCTCTTGTTTCAAGACCGGTCCAGAATAGCTTGCAGACGATAAAATCAGGTTAAGAGCGATTTCATTTTTTATTCAATAAATTCAATCATTTATCCTATATTAACCATCATTTATGGTGAAAATAGCGCTGAAATCTCTATTATTTGTGCCGAAGCGGGACGATTCTATCGTTTGGCGCTTGCCTGTTTATCCCGCCCGGCCGCGGTTGAAGCAAAATCAATAGGTCCCGGGATTTGCCCTTGGCAGCCTTCGTCCCATCCATTAGACCTCACATCATGACCAACGCCTTCTATCTTGACGAACTGTCGATCGACCAGACCGCCGCCCGGGTCTTTATGGTGGATGACGCCGCCATCCGCGCCTTCGCCGATGTCTCGACCGACCATAACCCCGTCCATGTCGATGAGGCCTTTGCCAGCGCCTCGCCCTTCAAGGGCCGCATCGCCCACGGCATGTTACTCGGCGCCTATATCTCGGCCACCCTGGCCTCCGACCTGCCAGGCCGAGGAGCGATCTATGTCTCGCAGACGCTCGATTTCAAGCGCGCCGTCAGACCCGGCGATGAAGCGACAGTAGAACTGACCATCAAGGCCATCGACCTAAAATCCGGCCATGTCACGCTCTCGACCCTTGTCAAAGTGCGCAACAAGACCATGTTGAGCGGAACCGCTGTGGTTATCGCCCCTAAGAGACCTGCATAAGTCTGTGACCGTTCTCCTGCCTCGCTCCATCAAGGTCATCACGCTTGGCGTGGCAGCAGACCAAAGTCTTGAGGCCGATACGCCTCTGCCCGTTGGCGCCAGCGCCGCAATCGGCAGTTTCGACGGGGTGCATATAGGCCATCAGCATGTGATCGAATCGGCTATCCGCGCTGCAAAAGCCAAGGGCATGCCCTCGGCGGTCATCTGTTTCGATCCGCATCCGCAAAGCTTCTTCCACAAGGACGGCAAGGCCTTCCGCCTGATGCAGCTTTCGCAACAACTGCGTGCTTTCGAGGCCTTGGGGGTCGACTATGCGTTTGTGCTGACCTTCGATGCCCATCTGTCATCGCTCTCTGCCGAAGACTTCGCCCGCCTGATTCTGCGTGACTATCTCAAACTAAGCCACGTCTCGGCCGGTTTCGACTTCCAGTTCGGCAAGCGCGGCGGCGGCCATGCCAAGGATCTCGTGGCGTTTGGTGATCAGCTTGGCTTCACCACCGACATCCTGCCATGTCAGACCGATGCCGAAGGCCACAAGCTGTCGTCTTCCGCTGTGCGCGATGCGCTGCTGTCCGGTGATGCGCCCCTGGCGACGGAGATTCTCGGCCGCCCGCAGGCCTATCTCGGCGAGGTCATCCATGGCGCCAAGCAGGGCCGCACGATCGATTTTCCCACCCTCAACCTGACGCTGGGTGATTATCTGCGCCCGCGTTACGGCATCTATGTCACCCAGACCGCCCTGCCCGATGGCCGCGTGATCAATGGCGTCAGCAATATCGGCGTCCGCCCGACGGTCGGCGGCGATATCGAACTGCTCGAAACCTATCTGTTCGATTTCAGCGAAGAGGTTTATGGCCAGGTGGTCGAGACCCGCCTACTCGATTTCATTCGTCCGGAAGCCAAGTTCGATTCGTTCGATGAGATGAAGATCGCCATCCAGGGCGATGCGGCCAAGGCGCGGGCCTATTTCCAAGCTTAACCGGTACAGCTTTCGCCCGCATGGGTCAGGCTGTCGAGATCGAGACGTCGCATGGCGGCCGTATCGCGCGGACGTGGCGGTTCAGGCTCGCTGAAATTATCGATCAGTGTGCGCCCCATGGCGTCAACATGGCTGATATAGACGTCCCACTGCGTCATCACAACGGGATCGGCGCCCCGTTTGCGCAAGGCCGCCATGTCTTTGGCCTTCTTAGCGGCACGAACCCGCAGTTCCAGGCCAATAGCGGTGCAATGGGAACGAATGGCCGCATCGGCGTTACTCCCTAGTCGGCTGACCAGCGCTACCGCCAGAGTCATCACCACCACGCCACTGATCCACTTGATACGCATAACACTCCGCCGCTACGGCGGGCAAAATGCCGTCCCTTTCCGGGCAAGTCCAGTGCTCTAACGTTTTTTTACCGGCTGACGCAGGATGGTTTTCAACTTTTCCGGCGCCGTCTTGCGTGGATCGCTGAGATAGATTTCGTGATGCTTGCCGGTTTCGATCAGACCCTGTGCCGGCAGCCACTCTTCATGCAGCCGCTGTAAAACCGGCCCTTCATCATCGTAAGGCCCTACGTGCAGAATCTGCGCGCTCAGGCCTTCATCCAGCCGTTCCAGCCGCACCTTTTCCAGCCCCGGCAAGCCTTTTTTCATCACCACCTCGCTGAGCGCGGCGCACAGGTGGCTCTTCTCGATCCAGTCCGGCTGCAGAATCATCATGGTCCACGACCATTTCGATTTGTCGCGCGTGACGAAGGTTTTCATGTCCCTGGCCCACCACAGCCCTTCCAGCGGCCCGACGACATAATCGCGGTCAAAGGCGCGCTTGCTCATGAATTTGAGCGTGTAGGACAAGGAATACAGCGCCTCGATGGCCTGGGCATATGCCGGCGCGGTGTTGGGATCGCCCGCGCCATCGAACATCAGATAGTGCAGCGACGGCACCTCGATCAGCGCAAAGTCCTTCGACGTGGCGCTATACAGCGACTTATATTCCGTTTTCAGATCGATCTTGCTCAATTCCGGTCTCCTGTTTTGAGCAGAATAACCGGCCTGATGCCAAAATCTGCCAGCAGGATCAGGCTTTCGGCGAAAGCTTGAGCAACCGCCCGTCACCATCCTCCAGCAGATAGATATCACCGTCAGGCCCCTGCTCGACTTCGCGCAGGCGCTCCATCGGCCACTGATCGCCCTTGGTGGCCTTGTCGCCATCGAGATGGACGCGGATCAGGGCCTGCCCCGAAAGCGCCGTGATGAACATGTCGCCCTGCCATTTCGGGAATTTTTTGCCTGTATAGATCAGCATGGAAGACGGCGAGATCGACGGGTTCCACCACACCTTCGGCGCCTCGAATTCCGGCCGCGTCGAATGATCCGGAATATCGGTGTCGTCATAGTCGCTGCCGTTGGAAACGATCGGCCAGCCATAGTTCTTGCCGGCCACGATCAGATTGACCTCGTCGCCGCCCTGCGGTCCCATCTCGTTTTCCCACAAACGGCCGTCCTTGTCGAAACCGAGCCCATACAGATTGCGGTGACCATAGCTCCAGATTTCCGCCGACTGCCCGCCCTTGCCGGCGAAGGGATTGCCCGGTGCCGGTTTGCCATCGGGCAAAAGGCGCAGCACCTTGCCGAGATTGACGGTCAGATCCTGCGCGGGCGTCTTTTTCTGCCGTTCTCCTGAGGTGACATAGAGATATTTGCCATCTGGCGAGAACAGCAGGCGGTGCGAGAAGTGCCCGTCGCCTTCCACCTTGGTCTGCCGCCAGATGACCTCAAGTCCTTCAAGGCGCGGCTTGGCCGCATCGAGCGTCAGTTTGCCGCGACCGACCACGGCGCCGCTGAGGCTGCCTTCGCCTTTTTCGACCCAGCTCAGATAGATCATGCCCGATTGCGCGAAATCCGGCGCCAGAGCCACATCGCCGAAACCGCCCTGGCCTTCCTCGAGCACCTTGGGCGCACCGGCCACGTCCCTGATGGTCTTGCCGGACAGCCATTTCAGCTTGCCAGCCTTTTCAGTGATGAGCGCGTCGCCACCGGGCAGAAAGACCATCGCCCAGGGCTGATCGAAGCGCGCCACCTCGGTGACGGTGAAGGGCGTGGCGCCCGATTCCGCGAGTGTTTGCGCCTGACAGGCGCCGGCGGTCAGGGCCAGCAGGGCGAGACTGAGAACGGGTATGGCTTTCATGGGGCGCTTCCTTGGCTGTTTTATGAGCGCAGGCTAGTTCGGAGCCACCGGCAAAGTCAATGCGGCTTTGTGTTTGCAAAAAGCCACTTTATCCTATTTTTGCGTTACAGCCTTGAACGATGAGGTTAAATCGGTTCAAGGCTGTAAATCTTTGTGACGCCTTATGTTTTTCCCAAAAGTGGCATCCACTTTTTGGCATAAGGCTCTAGGCAAGTTTGGGACGCTCTGTTAAAGCCAGAACCATGTTGATGTCAGGCTTGCAAATCATACGAATTTGAGGCCCAGCGCAGGATCGCCTGTGCTGGGAATAAACGTGCCTGCCCCATTACCGACATCTTTTTATAAGACCTGAGAGTCATGCCCGAATTCGAAAATGCCCCTGCGGCCCGCGATTACCGCGAAACCGTCTTCCTGCCCGAAACCGAATTTCCCATGCGTGCCGGCCTGCCCAAGGCCGAGCCCGAAATGCTGAAAAAGTGGGATGAGGCCGATCTATATCATGGCGTTCGCAAGGCCCGTCAGGCCGCGGGTAGCCCCCTGTTCGTGCTGCACGACGGCCCGCCCTACGCCAACGGCAATATCCACATAGGCCATGCCCTCAACAAGATCCTCAAGGATTTTGTCGTGCGCTCGAAGTTCCTGACCGGCCATGACGTCGACTACGTACCGGGCTGGGATTGCCACGGCCTGCCGATCGAATGGAAGATCGAAGAGGAATTCAGGGCCAAGGGCCGCAAGAAGGACGAGGTGCCCGCCGCCGAGTTCCGCAAGGCCTGCCGCGAATACGCCGCAAAATGGATCGAGAGCCAGCGCGACGAATTCAAGCGACTGGGCGTGCTTGGCGAATGGCAGAACCGTTACGCCACGATGGATTTCACCACCGAAGCCAAGGTGACGTCTGAGTTCCACAAGTTCCTGATGTCGGGTCAGCTCTATCGCGGTTCCAAGCCGGTGATGTGGTCGCCGGTTGAGCGCACAGCGCTGGCCGACGCCGAGATCGAATACCATCCGCATGTCAGCCCGACCATCTGGGTCAGGTTCCCGATCCAGACCGGCGACTGGGCGGAAGCCACCGAAGCCTTCGATAATCTGAAAGATGCCTCGGTCGTTATCTGGACGACGACGCCATGGACGATCCCCGCCAACCGCGCCGTCAGCTTCAATCCCAAGGTCGCCTACTTCGTCTATGAAGTGACGGCCGTGAAGTCCGAGGAAGAGCTGGGGTTCGCGCCGTGGGTCAAGGCTGGTGACAAGCTGGTGCTGGCCGAAAAGCTGGCCGAAGGCGTGCTGCAGGCCGCCAACGCCACTGCCTGGAAACAGGTCATCGATGTGCCGCCGGACGTTTTGGGCGGCCTCAAGCTGTCACACCCGCTGGCCACGCTGGATTCGGGCTACGGCTTCGACGTGCCGATGCTGGCCGGCGATCACGTCACCGACGATGCCGGCACCGGCTTTGTCCATACCGCACCGGGCCATGGCGCCGACGACTACCTTGTCTGGCTGAAATCGGGCCGCTCGCTCGATTCGATCCCCGATACGGTCGATCCCGACGGCGCCTACTATTCGCACGTGCCGCTCTTTGCCGGCATGAAGGTGCTGGAAACCGAAGGCAAGAAGGCCGGCAAGTTTGGCGAGGCCAATGGCGCGGTCATGACGAAGCTGATCGAGACCGGCAATCTGCTGGCGCGCGGCCGGGTCGAGCACTCCTATCCGCACTCGTGGCGCTCGAAAGCTCCGGTCATCTTCCGCAACACGCCACAGTGGTTTATCCGCATGGATGGCGATGAATCTCTGAGAGATAAGGCGATGGCCGCCATCGCCGCCACCGCCTTCTATCCCGATCAGGGCCGCAACCGTATCGGCGGCATGGTCGAGACGCGCCCGGACTGGCTGATCAGCCGCCAGCGCAACTGGGGCACCCCCCTGGCCATGTTTGTCGACAAGAAGACCGGCGAACCGCTGAAGGACGAAGCCGTCAACGAGCGCATCATCAAGATGATCGCTGATGGCGGTGCCGATGCGTGGTTCACCCGACCCGATGCCGATTTCCTCGGCAACGGCTATAACCCGGATGATTACGAGAAGGTCACCGACATCCTCGACGTCTGGTTCGATTCCGGCTGCACCCACGCCTTCACCATCGAAGGCCGTGCGGATAGCCACTGGCCCGCCGATCTCTATCTCGAAGGCTCCGACCAGCACCGCGGCTGGTTCCAGTCAAGCTTGCTGGAATCCTGCGGCACGCGCGGCCGCGCGCCTTATAACGCCGTCCTGACCCACGGTTTCGTTCTCGACGAACAGGGTGAGAAGATGTCGAAGTCCAAGGGCAATGTCGTGGCCCCGCAGGATATCGCCAAGGAATCCGGTGTCGAAATCCTGCGTCTGTGGGTCGCCTTCGCCGACTATTCCGAAGACCTGCGCATCGGCAAACAGATCATCCAGACCACGGTTGACGCCTATCGCAAGCTGCGCAACACCGTGCGCTACCTGCTGGGGGCACTCAACGGCTACAGCGAGGCCGAAGCGGTCGATTACGCTGACCTGCCGTCACTGGAGCGCTATATCCTCAATGAGGTTTATTCGCTCGATGCCAAGGTGCGCGCTGCCTACGAGGTCTATGATTTCGCCGCCGTGGTTCGCCCGGTCGCCGATTTCTGCATCCAGACGCTTTCCGCGCTCTATTTCGATATCCGCAAGGACAGCCTCTATTGCGACGCGCCCTCGTCGCTGAAACGCCGCGCCTGCCGCACCGCCATGAACATCCTGTTCGAGCGCATCACCCTGTGGCTGGCGCCGATTATGACCTTCACCATGGAAGAAGCCTGGTCTTCACGTAGCCCGAACGACAAGGCCAATCTGTTCCGCGTGCTCGAAGCCGCGCCGGACGTCTGGCACAATGTCGCCGAAGGCGACCGCTGGGCCAAGATCGAGACGGTTCTTTCGGTCGTCACCGCAGCCCTCGAAGACAAGCGCCGTGACAAGGTGATCGGCTCGGCGCTCGAAGCCGCGCCGAGGGTCTATCTCGCCGATGGCGCCGCCTTTGAGGCCTTCGAAGACATTGACGCCGCCGAAGTGTTCCGCACGTCACAGGCGAGTGTTACCACCGATTCGCCGCCGGCCCACGCCTTTACGCTCGAAGGCCTGCCGATGATCGCGGTCGAATTCGCGCTCGCCGAAGGGCAAAAGTGCCAGAGATCGTGGCGCATCCTGCCGGAGGTTGGCACGGATTCGCGTTACCCCGATCTGTCCCTGCGCGATGCCGAGGCTGTGGCCCTGTGGGACCAAACCCATGCCGGATAACCTGATGCAGAAACTGCGCACCCATTTCACGCCGCTTTACAGCCCGCTTGGCCTGCAAGGCATCCTTCTGGCGCTGGTCGTGCTGGTGCTCGATCAGGCCAGCAAGCTTTGGATTTTATTCGGCCTGCGCCTGGAGGAGATACAGCACGTCAATATTTTGCCGTTCTTTTCCTTCACCATGGTTCATAACAAAGGCATCAGCTTCGGACTTCTGACTTTGGAAGGCCCTGGCCGGTGGCTTTTGGTGCTGTTTCAGTTCGGCATGGCCGCGGTCATTGTCGATTTCTTGCGTAACCAGAAAAACCCGTTGGCCGCTTTGAGCCTCGGTCTGATCATGGGTGGCGCTCTGGGTAACGGCATCGATCGGGCGCGGCTGGGCTATGTGGTAGATTTTCTTGACTTTTCCGGGACGCATATCTTCCCGTGGGTCTTTAATGTCGCCGATAGCGCCATCTGCATCGGGGTGGCCCTGCTCGTGTGGTATTTCATCCGCGCGGACATGACAACCAAGGACAAAGATGCCGGTCAGGCGTAAAGCGCTTGGCAGGTATGTAGAAAACAAGTATCACTTCACGGTCCCGCATGGTTAAAATGTCGGATGGGGAATTTGGAGCAAATGATGAAGTCGGTTAAGATCGCGGCGGGTTTGATGATTTTGGCGGGTGTAGCCTTGTCGGGCTGCTCGTCCACCAAGAACGCGCTCGGCCTGAATAAGGTTGTGCCCGACGAATTCCGCGTGGTCACCAAGGCGCCGCTGGTCGTGCCGCCCGATTACGCCCTGCGTCCGCCCGCACCCGGTGAGCCCCGTCCGCAGGAACTGCAACCCGATAGCGCCGCCCGTCAGGCCCTGCTCGGCCAGCGCGACGCCACCAACCGCAGCGCCGGTGAAGCCGCCCTTGTGGCCCGCATGGGCGCCGATAAGGCCGACCCGCTGGCCCGCTACGTGGTTGACGATCAATTCGGCGATCTGGCTTACAAGGAGCCTTCTTTCGCCGACAAGGTGATGTTCTGGAAAAAGAAGGACGACACCACGGCCGCCTCCACCAATGCCAGCCTGGGCAACCAGTCGACGCCGGTAGATGCCACTTCCGAAGCCGAGCGCGTCAAGGCTCTGGTCGGCACGCAGCCGATCATCATCACGCAAAAGCCGGATCGCAAGTTCAAGCTTCCCGGTCTCTAGGTTACTGAGAATTTACTTGTGAGATATGTGAAAAAGGCGTTCTTTCTGAGCGCCTTTTTTCTTTGGCCAATAATCAATTTCGGGAGAAATACCATGGTATCGCAGCGTATCCTCTGTCTCGCCCTGGCGCTGTCCTTCGGCGCCTTATCCGGCGCCGCCATGGCCGAAACCGCGCCTGAATGTGCGCCCGGCGCCACGCTCGACACCCGTGTCGAGGCCGTGCTGGCCAAGACCGACCGTCCCGCCAATCAGCGCGATAACGACGCTCACCGCCTGAGTGAAACACGCTTTGTACTGTCTCACGTCAAACCGGGCGATCATGTCCTCGATATGGGCGCCGGCCAGGGCTACGCCTCGATGCTGCTATCATCGGCGGTGTGCTCCGGTCAGGTTGATTCGCAGAACCCTCAGGGCTGGGTCGATGGCTACAAGATGGGGCCGGCGCGTGATGCCATGGCCGCCGCGCGTCCCAATGTGCATTTGCTGACCGCCGATTTCGGCAAGATCCCGACGCCCGCTGTGCCTTACGATGTCATCTTTATCGGCACAGTCTACCACGACACCTACAATGAAAAGGGCCACGATGCCCTGATGCTCGACAAGGCCTTGTTGGCGGCGCTCAAGCCGGGCGGCCTTGTTATCGTGACCGACCACGCCACCGTGGCCGGCGCAGGAACCACCGCCACAAACAGCCTGCACCGCATTGAAAAGGCGAGTGTTCTGGCCGATTTCAAGGCGGCGGGTTTTGAACTGGTTGAGGATAGCAAGGCTCTTGCCAATCCGGCCGATGACCATACAAAGATCGTGTTTGATCCGCAGGTCCGCGGCAAGACCGATCGCATGGCCCTGGTTTTCAAACGTCCGCTTCTGTAACGGGCCACTTAAAGTCAATCCCTTTTGAGCCATTTCCGATCGCCGGCTTCGTGCTTCTGTCCGCAGTCATCTCTGAGAGCGCTGCTTGATGGTGTAGGAAAAAGGCTCGGCCGACCAATCTTTAGGTCGCAGTCCTATTCGGCTGCGAGCGGACGTGCGGTCTGACCGATCCTCGCGTCCCGGCGAAGGGACCTGGCTCAGGCCGAGGATGGTAGAGCGGCCTGAGGGTGTAATATGTCAGGCCATGGCAGCCCTTTCTGTTTGGGTAGCCGCAAAGTCCTGCCCATTGCGGAGCATGGCATGCATGATGACGCCGAGCTTCCTGGCCAAGGCGACCTTGGCCTTTTTTAGGCCCGAGCGCGTGGCAATCGCTGTCGCCCACGCTTTCAGGCGTATGGCTTTGCTGGGCCGGATCATGATTGTGTTCGCCGCCTCGTAAAGAGCTGTGCGTACGCTGGCATCCCCCGTCTTTGAGATGCGGCCGGTGTAGTCTGTTTCTCCTGACTGATACTTTCGCGGGGTCAGTCCGAAGTGTGGACCAATGTCGCGTGACNAGGAGAACCGCTCGGCTTGGTCGATAGCAGATACAAAAGTCAGCGAGGTTANNGGGCCGACGCCGGGTATGGTCATCAGTCGACACNTTCGCTGGTCGGCCTTTGCCATAGCTAGAACCTTTCGATGGAGAAGGTTGAACTGCTCCAGAAGGGCCTGTCGGGCGTCGAGTATTGACCTGGCGATCTGCGTCA